>NZ_JRUD01000001.1 GCF_000802425.1 Pseudomonas flexibilis
TGTGTATACGCAACTTGGGGCTGCCGGCCATTGCGGTGCGGCAGGAATATATTCATCGAACCGCCGTGTACGTGACCCGTATGCACGGTGGTGTGGGAGGAGAGGCGCCGTGAGGCGTCTCCCTATCCCAATTAGCTTACAGAACCACACGAAAACGATGCTGACCGAAAAATACACGCAAGAAAACTACTCCGAACAGTATCTTGAGCTACTACAAATAGCCCAGGATAAATCTTTAGCACTTGGTCTTCCTCCCCCTGAAGCATGGTTTAATGAAGCAGCAGAAGATGAACTCCTAGAGTCTCTTCAGGGCTTCATATTTGAAAACCTCTACCCACACTTATATCGCATCCTTCCTGCGTACTGGGGGAACAGCTGCCAAATCTTATCCGCACATATTTTTTCCTGCCTAAAATCCATGGGAATTAACTGCGACATCGTAGTCGGTGAAGTAGAAATAAATGGCACGCCAGAGTGCGATGCAACCCTAGAAAACCTACAGCAAGAGTATTTAAGTGAAACTCCACCAATAGGAGGTCAACTCATACACGCATGGGTTTCTCTTGGCGGGGATTCCATAATAGACGCAGGCCTTCCAGATAGAGTAATTAAAAATTATCGATTTCCTGAGCAGTTCATGCCACCAATAATGGTGGGGCGCGCATCTGATTTATCGAAGAAATTCCGAACGAGACACCAACCATTGCTTGTCGGAGCAGAATATATCAGCAAGACCAACCAAATAAATCTGGCAAGCATGCGTGAAGAATATGAAAAACGTTTTTAACCGTCCAGCTAACTAGTGGTTCAAATCGTTCGCTTCGCTCACTGGGACGGGCTAAAGCCCGCCCCTTAACCAAACGTGTGTGCCGGGCATGGCACGTAACTATGTCGGTGAAAGTCCGGCAGCCAGGTTTTCGCAGAGCCGAAGGCTAGGGAAACTCTGAAAAAGACTTCCTGATTTGGCAAAATTCGTCGACTTCACTCGCCCGAGCTTTCATGCGCGACTCCCTCGCGGGTATCGACCGGATGATCGCCGATCTGGATCAGCGCATCGTGGGCACCTGGCGTGGGATGCGCGGTTCGGATACTTCCTGTGAGTTCCTGGCCTGGCAGTCCACCTTTCACCCCGATGCCCGATACGAAATCGTCTTCTATTCCGACGCCGAAATGAGCCGGCAGATCCTGGTGCAGACCGGGTTCTGGATGGCCATGAATGGCAAGAGCCGGCTTATGCCGAAGGGCGTCAAGGTGCCGGATGAGTACGACTACCGCCTGATCGACGCGGATACCATTGAGTACATCAACTTGGCGCGGGGACCAACGGCGGAGTGCCAGGAGGACTATCGGTTTGTCGAGCGGCGGGTCCGCTATTGATTCCAGGCGGCCCGGCACTGGCGCGGTTCGAGGAGCCGTTTTGCAACGCCTTCCTTGGTTTTCCGGTTACCTCTCCTGGGGCTGTATATGACGAGTCATGGTGCTATCCGGTCGTTAGCGTTCTTGGCAGGTCTTTGGTTGACGTTGATCGGTCCATTCGCCTCGGCGCAGGCCGAGCCTGAGCCCGCAGACCCCGCCCTTTGGCGGCAAATCGAGCACCTCACTGAGCTGCTGCGCGCCCCCTATGCACAGTGATACCGGGAGGCAACCATGGTGCAGCAGGTGGCCGGTGAGGAAGGCCCGGTGTTGACCCTGGCGGTGTTAATAAAAGGGACAGATTTATTTGTGGGGCCAATGCCGAGCTGGGAGCTTATTGCGCGGAACCGGACAACCAGCCACCGCCACAAGATCCCATGCAATACACCCTCTGACTTCGCCCAGGCGAAAGTGACAACCAGATGGCATTTGCAGATTTAGGCAGGTGCGTCAGAGCGGCGGTTCGTGGTTCAGATTCCCGAGACCAGGAAATCCATCGCGGCAATGATCTCGGCTCGCTGTGGTGCCAAGTCACAGACCTCTCTTCCCATATGTTTCCTGTCGATCCCAGCGATTTGCTGAGTAACGGCAAGGAACGCCTCGCCTTCGATTTCGACTGTTGGGCAGAGCTTCGTCAGGGTTGCCGTTCCGGCAATGCGTGCGGGACTGAGCGGAATCACGACCGTGGTCCGGAGTTCGTCCAGCAGGTTGGACTGGATATCCAGGAGGTACGGGTAGGTCTGGCGGGTGGCATCGTTCGGATTTTCATAAACCTTGAACTGGGCCATCAGAATCCTCTCAAGCTGTCGCCGAAGGTTCCCTGAGCCTCGACCATCCGGTTATAGGCCTCGATGGCGGCCTGGTTGTCTCGTTTCCACGCTTCGCGCTGTTTGGCGCTCACCTGTTCTTCCAGAGCCGCTTCGAGCGTTGCGGAAAGATTGATCTTCAACGCCCTGGCCTTGGCGAGCAGATCGCTGTTGATGCTGACATTGGTGGGCTTCTTTGTGGCCTGCGTATCGAATAGGGAACTCATGCGTGCCATCTCCACGGTATTTGATGCGCACAGGCTATGCGCATCAACCGTGGGCCGCAAGGGAGTTGGCATGGCAATCAACGTGCCGCCAACAGCTGCCGCGCCAGCGGCAGCACCTGGTCGCGGGTCAGGGGCGCCAGCGGCAGCTGTTCGGCGTCGTGCAGGTCAACCCAGCGCGCCTCGGCGATTTCGGCGCGGGCGGTGATGGTCTGGTCGAGGGGCAGGGCGAACAGTTCGGCGACCACCTCCAGGCCGGGCTCGTTGGCCGCCGGGGCGCTGAAGTTGCCCAGGTAGGTGGCCTGCGCGGCGTCGATCCGCAGGCCGAGTTCTTCGTGCAGTTCGCGGCACAGGGTGTCGACCGGGCGCTCATCCGCTTCCAGCTTGCCACCGGCCTGCATGAAGGCCGTGGTGCCGGCCTTGCGCACCAGCAACAGCTGGTGCCTGGCGTTGTAGATCAGGGCGGCGGCGATGGAGAGGTGGGGTGCTTGCATGGAGTTTCCTTGAGCGGGGGCTGGCGGTGTGGTCGGTGCTTCGTATACTGTTTGCATATACAGTATTCGCGGAGGGCCCATCGTGCAACTCATCGACAAGCTGAGCATCCTCGCCGATGCCGCCAAGTACGATGTGTCCTGCGCCAGTAGCGGCGCGCCCCGGCGCGGTTCGAAGGGGCAGTCGGGCATCGGTTCCGCCGGCCCGGGCATCTGCCACAGCTTCACGCCGGATGGCCGCTGCGTGTCGCTGTTGAAGATCCTGCTTACCAACTTCTGCCTGTACGACTGCCAGTACTGCGTCAACCGCCGCTCCAGCGACGTGCCGCGCGCCCGTTTCAGCCCCGAGGAAGTGGTGGCGTTGACCCTGGACCTGTACCGGCGCAACTGCGTCAGCGGGCTGTTTCTCAGCTCGGGGATCATCCGCTCGGCGGACTACACCATGGAACAACTCGTAGAGGTGGCGCGCCTGCTGCGCGAGGTGCACGAATTCCGCGGCTACATCCACCTGAAGACCATTCCCGACGCCGATCCGGCGCTGATCGAGCAGGCCGGCCAGTACGCCGACCGCCTGAGCGTGAACATCGAGCTGCCCAGCGACACCAGCCTGGTGCGCCTGGCGCCGGAAAAGACCGTCGCGGGCATCCAGCGCGCCATGGGCACTATCCGCTATCGCCAGCAGGCGGTGGAAGGCGAGGCGCGGGCACCCGCGTTCGCGCCGGCCGGGCAGAGCACGCAGATGATCGTCGGCGCCGACGACAGCGACGACCACCGCATCCTGCACACCTCGCAATCGCTGTACCGGCGCTTTCGCCTCAAGCGCGTCTACTACTCGGCCTTCAGCCCGATTCCCCACAGCCCGGCCACGGTGCCGCAGGCGGCGCCGCCGCTGCTGCGCGAGCACCGGCTGTACCAGGCGGACTTCCTGATGCGTGGCTACGGCTTTCGCGCCGAGGAGCTGCTCGGCAAGCCGGGCAACCTGGCGCTGGACATCGACCCCAAGCTGGCCTGGGCGCTGGAGCATCGCGAGCAGTTCCCGGTCGATCTCAACCGCGCCGAGCCGAGCCTGATCGCCCGCGTGCCAGGCATCGGCGTGCTCAGCGCGCAGCGTATCGAGCAGCTGCGCCGCCAGCGCAAGATCCGCTACGAGGACCTGCGCCGGCTGCGCTGCGCGCTGGACAAGGCCGGCCCGTTCATCGTCACCGCCGACTACCGCCCGCGGCAGGACAGCAGCGAGTCCCTGCGCCTGCGCCAGCAACTGGCCGAGCGGCCGGCACAGCAGATGGCGCTCTGGTGATGCGCTGCGTACGGGTTGATGGCGGCTTCGCCGACTGGCGCGACAAGGCGCGCACGCTGCTGCACGAGGGCGTGCCGCCAGCGTTGGTCAGCTGGCGCGACGAGTTGATGCCGGCCGACCTGTTCGCCGAGGAGGCGCTGGCCCGCTACGCGCCCGGGTCGCAGGTCACCGTGCCGCGCCAGGTGCTGGAACTGCTCGAACGGGCCGCGCGCTTTCGGGTGGCGGAGCGCTGGGCGTTGCTCTATCGCATCCTCTGGCGCGTGGCGCTGGGCGATGCGGCCGCCGCGCTGCCGGGCGACCCGGACGGCAGCGAGCTGCACCTGCGCATCAAGGCGGTGGGCCGGGAGATTCATCAGCTGCATGCGCTGCTGCGTTTCGTGCCGCTGGGCGGCGCGGGCCTGCCCGACTACGTGGCCTGGTTCGAGCCGGAGCACGAGGTGCTGGACGTCGCCTGCGGGCATTTCGCCGAACGCATGGGGCGGCACAGCTGGTTGATCGCCACGTCGCGCGACGGCGTGTGGTACGACGGCGAGCGCTTCGACTACCGCGCCGAGGCGCCGGACGAATGGCAAACGCTGGCGCGCACGCCCGACCCCGAGGGGCAGGCACTATGGCTGGCCTACTACCGCAGCACCTTCAACCCCACACGGGTGAATCCGCAGGCGCTGCGCCAGCACCTGCCGCAGCGCCTGTGGCAGCAGGTGCCGGAGGGGCGGCTGATTCCCGCGCTATTGGTGCAGGCGCGCATGGGTGCGCAGCGCGATGGGCAGGCGCCTGAGGTGAGCGTGCGACCCGGCAAGCGCATCCGCCTGCGACAGCAGGACTGAGAAAAGGCGTGCGCACGGTGGGCGCTGGGGGGGCAACACAGGCTAAAATGCTGCACTTTAACTCTCGCCCTCCCGGAGCCCCTTCATGTCCAGCATCACCCTGAGTCGCTACCTGATCGAGCAGACTCGCAACTTCAACACCCCGGCCGACCTGCGTTTCCTGATCGAAGTGGTGGCACGCGCTTGCCGGCAGATCAGCCACGAGGTGTCGCTGGGCGCGCTGGGCGGGGTGCTGGGCAGCATGGGCACCGAGAACGTGCAGGGCGAAGTGCAGAAGAAGCTGGACGTGCTGTCCAACGACATCCTCCTGGAAGCCAACGAGTGGGGCGGCCACCTGGCCGGCATGGCCTCCGAGGAAATGGAGCAGGCCTACCAGATTCCCGGCAAGTACCCGAAGGGCGCCTACCTGCTGGTGTTCGACCCGCTGGACGGCTCCTCGAACATCGACGTGAACGTCTCGGTGGGCACCATCTTCTCGGTGCTGCGCTGCCCGAACGGCCACAACGGCAAGGGCGATCTGTCCGAGGAGGCCTTCCTGCAGAAGGGCACCGAGCAGGTGTGCGCCGGCTACGCCATCTACGGCCCGCAGACCATGCTGGTGCTGACCCTGGGCAACGGCGTGAAGGGCTTTACCCTCGACCCGCACATGGGCAACTGGGTGCTGACCCACGACAACATCCGCGTGCCGGAACAGACCGCCGAGTTCGCCATCAACATGTCCAACCAGCGCCATTGGGAAGCCCCGGTCAAGCGCTACGTCAGCGAACTGCTGGCCGGCAAGGAAGGCCCGCTGGGCAAGAACTACAACATGCGCTGGATCGCCTCGATGGTGGCCGACGTGCACCGCATCCTCACCCGTGGCGGCATCTTCATGTACCCGCGCGACGCCCGCGAGCCGGAAAAGCCCGGCAAGCTGCGCCTGATGTACGAAGCCAACCCGATGTCGATGATCATCGAGCAGGCCGGCGGTGCCGCCACCAACGGTACCCAGCGCATCCTCGACATCCAGCCCGACTCCCTGCACCAGCGCGTGGCGGTGTTCCTCGGCTCGAAGGAAGAGGTCGAGCGCATCACCGCCTACCACAACCAGGCCTGACGCCATGCAACCCTGGCAGCCGCTGCTCGACTGGTGGTTCGGCGCACCCGCCGCGCCGGGCGAGCAGGCGGCGCGCCAGAACGGGTTGTGGTTTGGCTACCGGCCCGAGCAGGATGCCGAGGCGCGCGAGCGCTTCGGCGGGTGGGTCGAGCAGGCCCTGCGCGGCGAGCTGCACTGGGCAACGGAGCCGCACGGCTGGCTGGCCGAGCTGATCTGCCTGGACCAGCTGACTCGCATGATTCACCGGGGCACGCCCGCCGCGTTTGCCGGTGATGCCCGGGCCCAGGCGCTGCTCGATGTCGGGCTGCGCCAGGGCTGGGATCGCCAGCTGTCCGACCTGGAACGGGTGTTCTGCTACCTGGTGCTGGAGCATGCCGAAGGCTTGCTCCTCCAGGAGCGCGCCGTGGCGGCCTTCGCCGAGTTGCTGGCGCGCCAGGCCGAGGCCGACCGCGCGGCCTTCCAGTCCTTCCACGACTACGCCGAGGCGCATCGCCGGGTGATTGCCCGCTTTGGGCGCTTTCCGCACCGCAACGCCATCCTCGGCCGACCGAGTAGCGGCGCCGAGCGGGCCTTTCTCGCCGAGCCCGGTTCGTCGTTCTGAGCGCGACCCTTCATCGCCGCGCCACCTCCCCAGGCTCGCCGCTCGCGGGCTTTCCCGTTAGGCTGCCGCCCATAGTTTTATCGAGGAGTTGCGCCATGTTGTCACGTCTCGCCATCCTGCCGCTGTGCCTGTTGCTGGCCGCCTGCAGCAAGCTGACCCAGGAAAACTACGCCCGGCTCGAAGCCGGTATGCCGCGGGCCGAGGTCGAGGCGCTGCTGGGCAAGCCGACGCAGTGTTCCGGCGCGCTGGGCCTGTCCAGCTGCACCTGGGGCGACAGCGAGCGCTACGTGAGCGTGCAGTTCGCCGGCGACCAGGTGCTGCTGTTCTCCGGCAAGGGACTGCGCTGACGTTTCCTCGCTATCATCCCGTGATCCGCAGCCACGCCTCGGGAGCAACCCATGCAACCCCTCTACCCGGACATCAAGCCCTACGCCTGCCATGCGCTGGCGGTCGATGACACCCACACCCTGCACGTCGAGGAGAGCGGCACGCCGGACGGCCTGCCGGCGCTGTTCGTGCACGGCGGGCCCGGCGCTGGCTGCGATGCCAGTTCGCGCTGCTACTTCGATCCGACCCTGTACCGCATCGTCACCTTCGACCAGCGCGGCTGCGGCCGCTCCACGCCGTTCGCCAGCCTGGAGAACAACAGCACCTGGCACCTGGTGGAGGACATGGAGCGCATCCGCGAACAGCTGGGCATCGACAAGTGGCTGCTGTTCGGCGGCTCCTGGGGTTCGACCCTGGCGCTGGCCTATGCGCAGAAACACCCGGATCGGGTGCTGGGGCTGGTGTTGCGCGGCATCTTCCTGTGCCGTCCGCAGGAGTTTCACTGGTTCTATCAGGAAGGCGCCAGCCGCCTGTTCCCGGACTACTGGCAGGATTACCTGGCGCCGATCCCGCCGGCCGAGCGCGGCGAGCTGATGCAGGCCTACTACCGGCGCCTGACCGGCGAGGACCAGATCGCCCAGATGCAGGCCGCCAAGGCCTGGGCGGGCTGGGAAGGCCGCACCGCCACGCTGCGTCCCAACCACGAGGTGGTGGAACGTTTCCACGAGCGCGCGCTGTCCATCGCCCGCATCGAATGCCACTACTTCGTCAACGATGCCTTCCTGGAGCCCAACCAGCTGCTGCGCGACATGGAACGCATCGCCCACCTGCCGGGGATCATCGTGCACGGCCGCTACGACGTGATCTGCCCGCTGGACAACGCCTGGGCGCTGCACCAGGCCTGGCCGAACAGCGAGCTGCAGATCATCCGCGACGCCGGCCATTCGGCGGGCGAGCCGGGCATCGTCGATGCGCTGGTGCGCGCCACCGACGCCATGGCCCGCCGCCTGCTGCGCCTGCCCAACGGCGGTGACGCATGAAGGCCCTGATCCAGCGGGTGCGCGCCGCGCGGGTGGAAGTGGCCGGCGAGGTGGTCGGCGCCATCGACCAGGGACTGCTGGCGCTGGTCGGCGTCGAGCCGCACGACACTCCGGCCAGCGCCGACAAGCTGCTGCACAAGCTGCTCAACTACCGGGTGTTCGCCGATGCCGACGGCAAGATGAACCGCTCGCTGACGGATGTGGACGGCGGGCTGCTGCTGGTCTCGCAGTTCACCCTGGCGGCGGACACCAAGAGCGGCCTGCGCCCGAGCTTCTCCACCGCCGCGCCGCCGGCGCTGGGCGAGCAGCTGTTCGATGACCTGCTGGCCAAGGCCCGCGCCCGCCACGGCCAGGTGGCCAGCGGCCGCTTCGGCGCCGACATGCAGGTGCACCTGATCAACGACGGGCCGGTGACCTTCCTGCTGGAAACCTGACGGGTTGCACGGGCGGAACGGCGGCCAGAAAGGCGCTGATCGCGGCCGCGTAGGGTGGATGTCGTATTTCACATCCACCGTGGCCCCGCTCGGTGGATCGATGAAGCGCGATCCACCCTACATCCCTGGCGGTCAGGCGCCGTGCTTAATACAACCGCGCCAGCAGCGCGGTGACGGCGGTTTCCACGCGCAGGATGCGTTCGCCCAGCTGCACCGGCTGCAGGCCGGCGTCGCGCAGCTTGTCCACCTCGTAGGGAATCCAGCCGCCTTCCGGGCCGATGGCCAGGGTCACCGGCTGATCCAGGGGCAGGCCGCGCGGGCAGGCGGGGAAGTCGCCGGGGTGGCCGACCAGGCCGAGGGTGCCGTCCGCCAGGGCTGGCAGGCGGTCTTCCACGAACGGCTTGAAGCGCTTTTCGATGCTGATCTCGGGCAGCACGGTGTCGCGGGCCTGCTCCAGGCCGAGGATCAGCTGTTCGCGGATCGCCGCAGGCTCCAGGAATGGCGTCTGCCAGAAGCTTTTCTCCACCCGGTAGCTGTTGAGCAACACCAGCCGCGCCACGCCCAGGGTGGCCACGGTCTGCAGGGTGCGCTTGAGCATCTTCGGGCGGGGCAGGGCGAGCAGCAGGGTGATGGGCAGCTTGGGTGGCGGCGGCTGGTCGAAGGTCACCTGCAGCTCGGCTTCCTGCGGACCAAGACGCAGGATGCGACCTTTGCCCATCAGGCCCGCCAGGCGGCCGACGCGCAGGCTGTCGCCTTCGTCGGCGCGGTGGACTTCATGCAGATGGACCAGCCGCCGATCGCGCAGGATCACACGGTCGGCGGCAATGAAATCGGCCTCTTCGAGCAGCAGCAGGTTCACGGCTGGGCGCTGGGTGGCTGATCGTTGTGCTCGGTCGTTTCGACCTCGGTCGAGGTTTCGCTTTCCTTTTCGGCCTCTTCCTTCTCGCGACGGATCATCGCGCCGAAGAACAGACCCACCTCGAACAGCATCCACATGGGTACCGCTAGCAGGGTCTGCGAGAACACGTCCGGCGGCGTCAGCAGCATGCCGACCACGAAGCAGCCGACCACCACGTACGGCCGGCTCTTGCGCAGGGTGGCCACATCGACGATGCCGACCCAGATGAGCAGGAAGGTGGCGATGGGGATCTCGAAGGCCACGCCGAAGGCGAAGAACAGCGTGAGCACGAAATCCAGGTACTGGCCGATGTCGGTCATCATCGCCACCCCTTCCGGGGTCACGCTGGCGAAGAAGCCGAACATGATCGGGAACACCACGAAGTAGGCGAAGGCCATGCCGGCGTAGAACAGCAGGATGCTGGACACCAGCAGCGGCACGGCGATGCGTTTCTCGTGGGTATACAGGCCCGGCGCGATGAAGCCCCAGGCCTGTTGCAGCACCACCGGCATGCCCAGGAACAGCGACACCACCAGGGTCAGCTTGAACGGCGTGAGGAACGGCGAGGCCACCCCGGTGGCGATCATCGTCGCGCCTTCGGGCAGGTAGGCACGCAGCGGCGCGGCCACCAGCGCGTAGATGTCCTGGGCGAAGTAGAACAGGCTGACGAAGATCACCAGCACGGCGATCACGCAGCGCAGCAGGCGCGTGCGCAGTTCGGTGAGGTGCGAGACCAGCGGCATTTCCTGGTCGCCGGGTTGGCGCGTACTCATGATTGCTGCGGTTTGTCCGGGGTGGTGGAGGCGGAGGTGCCGGTCGGCGCCGGCTCGGTGGGCGCCACCGGGGTCGGCTGGGGCCCAGCGGCTGCCGTCGCCTCGGCGGCGGGCGCCGCAGGCGTGTCGGCAGGCTTGTCCGCCGGTTGCAGGCCCAGGTTTTCCTTCATCTTGCGCTCCATATCGAGAATGTTCTCGTTATGCAGCTGGCGACGAATCTCGTCGGCGCCGATCTCACGCTCTACTTCCGTCTTGATGGACAGGAAGCTGCGCTTGATACGCCCGATCCACAGCCCGGCAGTGCGCGCGGCTCCCGGCAGGCGCTCGGGGCCGAGCACCAGCAGGGCCACAAGGCCGACCAGTAGCAGTTCGCTGAAGCCGATATCGAACATGAGCGGACCTTGGCTGGGGCTTAGTCTTTCTTGACCGGGTCTTCGACCTTGCGGGCTTCGCCATTGATGACGGTGCCCTGTTGTGCCTGCTGGTTCGGAACCTGCTGGTTGTGCTTCTGCTCTTCGCTGGCCTTTTCTTCGTCAGCGCCCACCGATTTGCGGAAGCCCTTGATCGCGTCACCCAGGTCGGAACCGAGGCTCTTCAGGCGCTTGGTGCCGAACAGCATGACGACGATGAGCAGGATGATGAGCAGTTGCCAGATGCTGATGCCGCCGAATCCCATGATGGAATCTCCCAAGTTAATGTCAGGATTGCGGGCGCGCGGCCTTTTCCGCGTGCCCGGAGAGGCCGAAACGGCGCTCCAGTTCGTCGAGTACCGCCTGAGGGTGCTGGCCGAGGGCGGCCAGCATCACCAGGCTGTGGAACCACAGGTCGGCGGTCTCGTAGATCACATCGCTGCAGTCGCCACTCTGCGCGGCGTCCTTGGCGGCCAGGATGGTTTCCACCGACTCCTCGCCGACCTTTTCCAGAATCTTGTTCAGGCCCTTGTGGTACAGGCTGGCCACATAGGAGCTGTCAGGCGCCGCGTTCTTGCGCGACTCCAGCACCTCGGCTAGACGGTTCAGGGTGTCACTCATGGCTGTGTGCCTTGTGATAGATGGCGTCGGGGTTCTTCAACTGGGCGTCCACCGTGTGCCAGGCGCCGTCGCGATAGACGCGGTAGAAGCAGCTTTCCCGGCCGGTGTGGCAGGCGATGCCGCCCAGCTGCTCCACCTGCAGCACGAGCACGTCGGCGTCGCAGTCCAGGCGCAGCTCGTGCAGCTTCTGCACGTGACCCGATTCCTCACCCTTGCGCCACAGCTTGCCGCGCGACCGGGACCAGTAGATGGCACGACCTTCCTGGACGCTCAGGCGCAGGGATTCGCGGTTCATCCAGGCCATCATCAGGATGCGGCCCGTCGTGTGGTCCTGGGCGATCGCCGGCACCAGGCCGTCGTCGTTCCAGTTGATCTCTTCCAGCCAATCGGTCATTGCGTGTTCGCTACTGCTTTCGGTGAGGCCGGTGGTCCGACCGGGTGTTGAGTGTGCCACCGCCAGCGCGCTGCTGGCTATCGGCGGATGATCAGATAAAGGCCGGCGGTCGCCATCAGCCAGATCGGCCAGGCTTCCAGGTTGTCCAGGGTCTGGCTGTTAGCTACAGCAAAAAGCGCGCCACCTACCAACAATGCGGCGCCGGTCAGGCGCAGCACCCAGCTGTCGCGACGCCGCCAGGGCTCGGGCGGATCGTTCAGGTGCGGGCGCGACAGGCGCTCCAGCAGGTCGCGGGTCATGTTGGCCAGGTGCGGCAGCTGTTCGAGCTGCGACTTGGCCTGCATGGCCAGGTTCAGCGGGCTCATGCGCTCGCGCATCCAGCGCTCCAGGAACGGCTTGGCGGTGGTCCACAGGTCCAGGTCAGGGTACAGCTGGCGGCCGAGGCCCTCGATGTTCAGCAAGGTCTTCTGCAGCAGCACCAGCTGCGGCTGGATTTCCATGTTGAAGCGCCGGGCGGTCTGGAACAGGCGCAGCAGCAGCTGGCCGAAGGAAATGTCCTTGAGCGGCTTCTCGAAGATCGGCTCGCACACGGTGCGGATCGCCGCCTCGAACTCGTTCACCTTGGTGTCGGCCGGCACCCAGCCGGAGTCGATGTGCAACTGCGCCACCTTGCGGTAGTCGCGCTTGAAGAAGGCCACCAGGTTGCGTGCCAGGTAGTCCTGGTCCTCGGGGGTCAGGCTGCCGACGATGCCGCAGTCGATGGCGATGTACTGCGGATTGCGCGGCTGCCGGGTGCTGACGAAGATGTTGCCCGGGTGCATGTCGGCGTGGAAGAAGCTGTCGCGGAACACCTGGGTGAAGAAAATCTCCACGCCGCGTTCGGCCAGCAGCTTCATGTCGGTGTTCTGCGCGCGCAGGGCGGCGATGTCGGTCACCGGCACGCCGTAGATGCGCTCCATGACCAGCACCTTGGGCCGGCAGTAGTCCCAGTGGATCTGCGGCACGTAGATCAGCGGCGAGCCTTCGAAATTGCGCTTGAGCTGGCTGGCGTTGGCCGCTTCGCGCAGCAGGTCGAGCTCGTCGTAGATGACCTTCTCGTAGTCGCTGACCACTTCCACCGGGTGCAGGCGACGCGCCTCGCTGGACACGCCTTCGGCGATACGTGCGAGCAGGAACAGCCAGGCCAGGTCCTGGGCGATGATCGGCCGCAGCCCCGGGCGGATCACCTTGACCACCACGTCTTCGCCGCTGTGCAGGCGCGCGGCGTGCACCTGGGCGACCGAGGCCGAGGCCAGCGGCTGCTGCTCGAAGCTGGCGAACACCTTGGCAATGGGCGCGCCCAACTGTTCCTCGATCAGCGCCACGGCCCTGGCCGGCTCGAACGGCGGCACCTGGTCCTGCAGCAGCGCCAGTTCGTCGGCGATGTCCTCGGGTAGCAGGTCGCGGCGGGTGGAGAGAATCTGCCCGAACTTGATGAACACCGGGCCCAGGTCCTGCAGCGCCAGGCGCAGCCGCGCACCGCGCGAGAAGTCGCTGCGCCGGCGCGGCAGCCAGCGCCAGGGCAAGGCGTAGCGGGTAGCGGCCAGCCACCAGGGCAGCGGCAGGGCGTACAGCAGGTCGTCGAGGCGATAGCGGATGACGACCAGCAGGATGCGCAGCAGGCGGCGCAGGGCGGCGAACAGCTTCATGAAGTCCGGTTTCCTCGGCTCAGGCGTTCGACCCGGGCCTCAAGACGGTCGAGGGCCATTTTCATCTGGTCGAGTTCGGCGAAGCGGGCCTCCGCCTCGCGGTTGCCCACCAGGCTGCGGGCTTCCTCGGTCAGGTAGTCGGCCAGGTCCTGGCGCAGGCTGCCCAGGCTGTCGCCGGTCCAGCCGGCGGCGCTGCGCAGGCGGCCGCCCAGCAGGGCAGCCCCCAGCGGGCCGACCCAGCGGCCGAGCTGGTACTCCCAGTCCAGTTCCAGGGATTGCAGGATGTCCGCCAGCTCGGTGAGTGCGCTGGCGTCACCGTCCAGCTCCACCTGCGGGCCGTGCAGCACGGCGACCTTGTCGCGACTCACGGCCAGGCGCAGCAGCTCGCTGGCTGGAGCGCGCAGGGTGCAGTCGGCGGGTGCTTCCCAGTGGCTGGCCAGGCGCAGGCCGTTGGCACCGGGCAGCAGGTGGATCCGCAGCGCCGGCGCCGGGCAGTCGATGGCCAGCACCTTGCCTTCCAGGCGCGCCAGCCGGGTCAGCGCCACAGCATCCAGCGCCAGCAGCGGATTCAGGCCGCGCTCGACGGCGGCGAGCAGGGCGGTGCTCAGCATCAGGGCTTGATGCCGCGGTGCAGGGCGACGATGCCGCCGGTCATGTTGTGGTAGGTGACCCGCTCGAAACCGGCCTCCTGCATCATGCCCTTGAGGGTTTCCTGATCGGGGTGCATGCGGATCGATTCGGCCAGGTAGCGGTAGCTCTCGGAATCCTGGGTGATCAGCTTGCCGAACAGCGGCAGGGCGGTGAAGGAATACAGGTCGTAGACCTTGCCGAACAGCGGGTTGGTGGGCTTGGAGAACTCCAGCACCAGCAGGCGGCCGCCCGGCTTGAGCACCCGCAGCATGGAGCGGATGGCGGCGTCCTTGTGGGTGACGTTGCGCAGGCCGAAGGCGATGGTCACCACATCGAAGTAGTTGTCCGGGAAGGGCAGCGCCTCGGCATCGGCCTGCACGAAGCTGACGTTACCGGCCACGCCGCTGTCCAGCAGCTTGTCGCGGCCGACCATGAGCATCGAGGCGTTGATGTCGGCCAGCACCACTTCGCCGGTTGGGCCGACGATGCGCGAGAACTGACGGGTCAGGTCGCCCGTGCCGCCGGCGATATCCAGCACGCGGTTGCCCGGGCGCGCGCCGGACAGCTCGATGGTGAAACGCTTCCACAGGCGATGCACGCCGCCGGACATCAGGTCGTTCATCAGGTCGTACTTGGCGGCCACGGAGTGGAACACCTCGGCGACCTTCTTCGCCTTCTCGCTCTCGGGCACGGTCTGATAACCGAAGTGGGTGGTCGGTTCGGCCTCGGGCTTGCGGGAATCGTTCATGTCGGTCACCTGATGAAAAGTGGCGGGCATTCTAACCGCTGGCGCCGGAGCCGACCATGTATGCGATCAGCAACCCGGCGTGGCGAACTGGAGTATATTGGCGCGTTTTTTTGCCCGACCCCGGAGTATGCGATGGCCACCATTCGTGTCGAACGATCCCACCAGCTTGGCCGCGAGGCCGTGCGCGACAAGGTCGAGGCGCTGGCCGCGCGCCTGGCGCGCGAGTATCAGCTGCGCTGCCAGTGGCGCGGCGACCGGCTGGATGTCGAGCGCAGCGGGGTGAAGGGTCACATCGCCATCGATGAACGCGCGGTGCGCATCGAACTGAGCCTCGGGCTGCTGCTGTCGGCGATGCGCGGGCCGCTGCAGAGCGAGATCGAGTCGGCCCTGGACCGCGAGCTGGCCTGACGCTGCGCGAGAGCCAGGCCGGCGCTGCCGCAACGGCCAGGCTACAGCCGGAAGCGCTGGGTCAGCTGGCGCAGGTCGCCGCCCAGGCGCGCCAGTTCCACCGTCGAGGTGGCGGCCTGCTCGCTGGCCGAGGCAGTCTGCTGTGAAATGTCCTGCACCTGCGTCACGCTGCGGTTGATCTCCTCGGCGACCGCGCTCTGCTCCTCGGCCGCCGCCGCGATCTGCTGGCTCATGTCCTGGAGCTGCGACACCTGTGCGGTGATGTCGCGCAAGGCTTGCCCGACGTCACGGGCCAGGGTCACGGTGTCCTCGCTCAGGGTGCGGTTCTCGTCCATCGACTGTCCCGCGTGCTGGGCAGCCTCCTGCAGGCTGGCGATCAGTTGCTCGATCTCCCGGGTCGACTGCTGGGTGCGCTGCGCCAGGCCGCGCACCTCATCGGCGACCACTGCGAAACCGCGTCCGGCTTCGCCGGCACGCGCCGCTTCGATCGCTGCGTTGAGCGCCAGCAGGTTGGTCTGCTCGGCGACGTTCTTGATCACATCCAGCACGCTTCCGATGGCCTGGCTGTCGTGCCGCAGGCGCTGCATGGCTTCGGCCGAGCGGCTGGCTTGTGCGGCCATGCGCTCGATCTGCTCGAGCGCGGCGGCCACCACACGCTGACCGGCGTGCGCCTGTTGTTCGGCCTGGTTGCTGGACGCGGCGGCGCTGGCCGCGTTGCGGGCCACCTCCTGCACCGTGGCGGCCATCTCGTTGATGGCGGTGGCGACCTGCTCGGTCTCCGCCTTCTGATGCTGCACGCCGCTGCTGGTCTGTGCGCTGATCGCCGACAGCTCCTCGGCGGAGCTGGCGATGCGGGTGACGCTGCCGTCGATGCTGCCGATCAGTTCACGCAGGCTTTCGCGCATCTGGTGCATGGCCCGCTGCAGCAAGCCGAGCTCGTCGTGGCGGTCGCTGACCAGGTCGGCGCGCAGGTCGCCGCTGGTGATGCGCTGGGCGAACTCCAGGGTCTTGCGCAGCGGCTCGGTCACCTGGCGGGCGATCACCACGGCCGCCACGGTGCCGAGCAGGATGGCCAGCAGCATCAGGCCGAGGGTGACCTGGAAGGCCAGGGACAGTTGCGCCTCCATGCGCTCGCGAACCTGCGCGTTCAGCTCGCCGATGGCGCGCACCGACTCGCTCTGGTGTTCCAGCAGGGCGGCGTGGGCGGCGGCGGTTTGTGCCAGGCCGTCCTTGAAGGATTCGATGCCCTGGCGATACAGGGTGAGGTACTGGCTGAGCTCATCGAGATAGGGGACATGCCGCGCAGGCAGCAGCTGGCGCAGGGTCGCCGCCTGGTCCAGGGCGCGCTGGAAGCCCGGAATGGCCAGCTCGAAGGAGGCGTCGGTGTGCTGGAACACGAAGCCGCGGACCAGGTAGCGGGTTTCCAGCACACGCTTGACCAGGTCGCCCAGCGCGCGGTTCTGGCGATGCAGGGCGGTGTCCGTGGGGTTGGCCTGCAGCGCGGCGTCGATCTGTTCCTCCAGTGCGGTCAGCGCGGCCATGGCCTTGTTGCCGTTGCCGATCATTACCTGGCGGCTCTGCTCGCGCGACGCGCGGGCCGCGATCAGGGCATCGAACGCGGTGCGGATGGCGGCCAGACGCTGCAGGTTGGCGTCGATCTCGCGGTGGATGCGCGGGTCATCCTGACGCGCGCCGCGCAGCAGTTCGGCAATGCCCCCTTCCAGTGCGGCAAGCTGCTCGGCGTGGCGGGGGTGGGCATCCTTGTCGAAGCGCAGCTGCAGCGGCGGAATGGTTTCCGCCAGGCGAGCCGCCTCAGCCAGACGGTTCTGCAACAGGCTGCCGTCGATCAGCTGGTCCAGGCTGCGCAATCCATACAGGTTGCCCAGCAGGGTGAAGAGGATCGCGAAGCCGAAGCCGAGGCCGAGCTTGCGGGTCATGGGCAGGTTCGCCAGCAGGCGATGGAAAAGGGACATGAGGACTCCTGTCTCGGGTTACTCCCCCTCGCTCTGCGGCGGGGGTGACCCGCCTGTTTCGTCCAGCGGACGCGAAACTGGAGACGCATGACTCACCGCTATCCGTTTTTGTCGCTTCTAGTATGAGATTTCTAATCCTGCCGACTAGCGTGCACCACGAGCCCAGCGAAACGGGCGTGTTCTTACCCACCAGTGGAGAGGTGCAACATGGTCAAGACAGCATTGAAGAAAGTGAATGAAGAAGCCGCCCGCCCGGTGCTGGAGGGTGTCCGCTATTCCGCTCGCCAGCTGTGGCTGGCCGGCATCGGTGTCTACGCCAGCCTGGGTCGCCAGGGCCTGAGCTACTTCCGCGATCTGGTACGCAGTGGCGAAGAAGCCGAGACCCAGGGCAAGCAACTGGTCAGCGAGAAGCTCGAGCAGGCCACCGACCGGTTCAAGTCGGTCCGTCGCCGGGTCGACTCCCGACTGGAAAAGGTCGAGGAGCGGGTCGGTGCGCGCGTGGGCCGTGTGCTCAAGCGGGCCGGCGTACCGAGCCGCGCCGATATCGAGGCGCTGTCGGACAAGCTCGACGGTCTGAACGAAATGCTGGTGCGTACGGCCAAGCCGTAACAAGGAGGCCATCATGGCTGACAAGCGCAAGCAGAGCGGCTGGAGCGAGGATGTCGAGAAGTATTCGCGGCAGATCTGGCTAGCCGGTCTGGGCGCCTACGCGAAAATCGGCGAAGACGGCAGCAAGCTGTTCGAGTCGCTGGTGCGCGAAGGCGAAAGAACCGAGCAAATGGTCCGCGACGAGGTCGAGGCGGTGAAGAACGGCGCACGCAGCCGGGTTGCCGAGGCCAGGGACAAGGCGCTGGGCAAGTGGAATGCGCTGGAGGAGGCGTTCGACAAGCGCCTGAACAGCGCGATCACGCGCCTGGGGGTACCGAGCCGCCACGAAATCCTGGCCCTGGACGACAAGATCGAGGCCCTGAATCGTCAGCTGGACCGGCTGAGCGCGTTGCGGCTGGTGCAGGACGAGCCCGCCAGGCCGGCGGACGAGGCGCCGAAGAAGGCAACCCGGGCCAGCAGGCCCGCGCGCAGCGGCGAGAGCAAGCCGCGTGCGCGCAAGCCCAAGGCTGTGGTCGAAGCGCCGCAGGCCGAAACGCCGGAAACCGCCTCGCAATAAGGAGGCCTGAACGCCCCGCCTGCGCGGGGCGTTTCGCTTCCAGTGCCAACCGCTGGCCGTTACCCTCGATAGCGCCGCGCCAGACTGGCCGTGTCCTGGCGCGACGCGTCCGACAGGTGCGGCGAGACCAGCATCATCAGCTGATAGACCACCTGTTCGATGTCGGCCCGGCGCCCCAGGATGCGCTGGTAGTCCAGAGCAAACAGCAGGGTCAGGGTGATCTGCTCCACCAGCTCGCTGATCACAGAAGGCTCGCCCTGCAGGCGTGCCTGCCCCTGCAACTGGGCGAGCAGGCTGGCCAGGCAGTGCTTGAGCTGTGCCAGCCAGGCCCGTACCCCGCGGGCCAGGGTGGGTTGGCGCTCGGCCAGGTTGGCCAGGTCCTGGAACAGGAAGCGATAGGCTTCCAGGCGCTCCACCAGCAGCTGCAGGAACAGCCAGTAATCCTCGATGGCCAGCCGTGCATCGTTCGGCGGCGGCTGCAGCAGTGGCGCCAGCTCCTGGCGGAAGCGCTCGAACAGCGCCAGCACCAGGGGCTCCTTGCCGCGAAAGTGGTAATAGAGATTGCCTGGGCTGATGCCCAGCTCGGTGGCGATCTCCAGCACCGAGACATTGGCCTCGCCGCGTGCATTGAAGCACTGCAGTGCACATTCCAGGATGCGCTCCCGGGTTTTCATGCGTGGGTCTCCAGACGCTGATGCACGTAGCGTCCCGGGGCCGGGTCCAGCGCCGGATAGTCGTCGTTTCCCGCCGTGTCGTGTGCTGCCTGCAGCGGGCCGGCATGCGCCTGCAGCCACTCCATCCAGCGCGGCCACCAACTGCCTGCACGCGTCTGGCTGATCGCCTGCCAGGTCTGCGGCTCGGCATCCAGACGATCGGTTTCCTGGTAGTGGGCCTTCGGGTGCCCGGGCGGATTGACGATGCTCTGTACGTGCCCACTGTTGACCAGCAGGAAGCGGCGCTGGCCGCCGAGCAGGCGTGCCGAGCGGTAGGCGGCCTGCCAGGGCGTGATGTGGTCGTTGCGGCCGGCCACGCTGAAACTGTCCACTGTCACCTGCGACAGGTCCACCGGCTGGCCGCACACTTCCAGGCCCCCGGGCCGCGCCAGCGGATTGAATTTGAAGAAATCCAGCAGCTCGCCGTGCAGGGCGGCGGGCAGGCGCGTGTTGTCGTTGTTCCAGTAGAGGATGTCGTTGGGTGGCGGCTGCCGGCCGAGAAGGTAGTTGTTCACCCAGAACGGCCAGATCAGCTCGTTGGGTCGCATCCAGGCGAACAGGCGTGCCATCTCGCGGCCGTCCAGCACGCCCTGCTGGTAGGAGTGGCGCTTGGCGGCCTCCAGGCCTTCCTCGTCGACGAACAGCAGGGGCGTGGCATCGAGCTGGCTGTCCAGCAGGCTGACCAGGTACGTGGCGCTGGCCACCTGGCCGAGACGGCCGACCGCCTGCAGGTAGCCTTGCAGGGCGGCGATGGTCAGGCCGCCGGCACAGGCGCCGAGCAGGTTGACCTGTTCGGCGGCGCAGAGGGAGCGGCAGGCATCCATGGCCTCCTCCAGGGCCTGCACGTAGCTGGACAGGCCCCACTCGCGCTGTGCGCGGCCGGGGTTGCGCCAGCTGACCATGAACACCTGGATGCCCTGTTTTAGGCAGTACTGCACGAAGCTCTTCTTCGCATTGAGGTCGAAGATGTAGAACTTGTTGAGCTGCGGCGGCACGATCAGCAACGGCACGGCGTGCTGCTGCTCGGTCATCGGGTGGTACTGGATCAGCTCCAGTACCTCGTTGCGCAACACCACCGTGCCGGCGGTGGTGGCCAGGTTGACACCGAGCTGGAAGACATCGGCAGGCACCTGGTTGGGCAGGCCCCTCGGCAGGTCATGGGCCAGCTGGCGCAAGCCGCGCAGCAGGCTGGCGCCCCCCGTGTCGAAGCACTCCTTGACCACCAGCGGATTGAGGGGGCTGTTGGAGGGCGACAGCGCATGGCTCAACTGGGTGGCCAGGAATAATGCACGGTCGCGGTCGTCGCTGGGCAGGTTGCTCTGTTCCAGCCAGCTGAGCCATTGCTGCTGGCAGGCCAGGTAGGCCTGCAGGGTGCGCCGGTACACCGGGTTGTCATGCCAGGTCGGGTCGGCGAATCGCGGGTCGTCGCCCACCGTGTGAAGGGTTTCGCCCCGTAGCACGCGGGCCAGCTTGCCGGTCAGCGCCAGGCCGTTGCGCAGGGTATGCAGCGGCTGACGCAGCCCCTGGCCGAGCAGCAGGCCGAGGCTGGAACGAAGATCGCGCCCGCGCAGGCCGATGATCGCCTGCCGGGCGGTGAAACGCGTTGGGGGAAAGTCGGCGCTGGCCGGCCTGGGCTCGTGCATGGGCAACACTCCTTGTCATCACTCAGCTGGCGCGCGCCAGCCCGCCGGGCGGGTGCATGACCGCGCGCTTCGGCTCTTCTTCGAGAAAGGCCATGATGATCGGCGCAACCGCGCGGGCCCGGGTTATCAGGAACAGGTGGCCGTCATCGATGACATGCAGTTCGGCATTGGGAATGCGCCAGGCCAGCAGGCGCATGTTGACCAGCGGGATGATCGGGTCATCGTCGCCGGCGAGGATCAGGGTCGGCTGGCGGATGCGATGCAGCCAGGGCAGGCTGGTCCAGCCCAGGCCGGCGAACAGTTGCCAGTAGTAACCCAGCTTGCCGCCGGAGCGGATCTTGCTGGCGTGCTCGAGCGCCAGCTCCGGATCGCGGCGGAAGGCGCCGCCATAGATGTGCGGGGCGATCTTCGCGCCGTAGGAAGGCTGCAGGTAGCGCCGTGGGCTGGCCATGCGCAGCAGCACCTTCGGTTTGCCGGGCACCATGAAGGCGCCGGCGGAGGTGGCCGCCAGCACCAGTTTCTTGCAGCGCTCGGGAAAGTCGTGGGCGAACTGCTGGGCCAGTGCGCCCCCCCAGGAAACGCCGATGACATTCACCTGCCCATAGTTCAGGTAGTCGAGCATGCGTGCCATCAGGCGCGCCAGGCCGCCGAAACGATAGGGCAGCAACGGCGTGGAGGAGCCCCCCACGCCGGGCACGTCGAAGGCAATGACCTCCAGGTCCGCGGGTAGCGCGTTGACGAAGGGCAGCACCAGCTCCAGGTTGGCGCCGATGCCGTTGCAGATCAGCAGGGGTGGCAGATGGGACGACCCCGGGCGCACCGCGGTGCGCAGCGTCTGTGTGTCGAGGATGATGGTGCGGAAAACGAATGACTGCGACATGCGCCAATCCTCCGGTCGGTGGGCGTGCTGCGTCCGGTGCCGCCGCCGGGGCGGCGGCACTCCTTCAGGGGGCGATACGGCCCGCCCCGGTGCATCAGCACTCGTGGACGTAGGTACCCGGCGCCGGTTCGGCCGCCGGGAAGGCACGGTTGCCGGTGCGGCGCGGCGCCTTCTTCAGCTCACCGGAGCGCGCCTGCAGCCAGTCGCGCCAGTACAGCCACCAGCTGTCGCGCTGTTCAGTGGCGCCGGCCTTCCAGGCATCCGGGTCCTCCTCCAGGGCTGCGCCGTGCAGGAAGCGCGCCTTGGGATTGCCGGGCGGATTGAGAATGCTCTGGATATGACCGCTGTTGGAGAGCACGAATTCGCAGTGTTCGCCGAACAGCCGGGCGGACCTGTAGCTGGCCTGCCAGGGCGTGATGTGGTCGGTGGTGCCGGCGATGCAGAACACCTCGGCCTCGATGGACTTCAGGTCGATGGGCGTGCCGCACACCTCCAGCGCGCCGGGCGTGCGCAACGGGTTGTTGCGAAACAGCTCGATCATGTCATGGTGCAGGCCGGCCGGCAGGCGGGTGGTGTCGTTGTTCCAGTAGAGGATGTCGAACTCCGGCGGCAGGTTGCCGAGCAGGTAGTTGTTCACCCAGTAATTCCAGATCAGGTCGTTGGGGCGCATCCAGGCGAACACCCGGGCCAGATCGCGGCCTTCCAGCACACCGGCTTCGCTGGAGCGGCGCTTGGCGGCGTCCAGGGTCTTGTCGTCGACGAACAGCGCGTACTGACTGTCGAAGTCGGTGTCCAGCACGCTGACCATCAGGGTCAGCGCCTTGATCCGGTTGTCCCCCAGCGCGGCGTAGTGGCCCAGCAACACGGCGGCCGTAACCCCGCCGGAGCAGGCGCCGAGCATGTTCAGATCCGGGCTCCCGGTGATCGCCAGCACGGCGTCCACGGCTTCCTTGAGCGCCTCGATGTAGCGGTTCAGGTCCCAGTGGCTGTGCTGCCGGGTCGGGTTGCGCCAGCTGATGATGAAGGTCTGCAGCCCGCTGTCCAGGCTGAAGCGGGCCAGGCTCTTGTCCGGGCTCAGGTCGAAGATATAGAACTTGTTGATCTGCGGCGGCACCACCAGTACCGGTCGGGTGTGCACCTGCTCGGTGGTCGGCTGGTACTGGATCAGTTCCAGCAGCTCGTTGCGGAACACCACCGAGCCCGGTGTGGTGCCCAGGTTGCGGCCGACTTCGAAGGCCGCCTTGTTGACCTGGGACGGCAGCCCGCCGTTGCTGACCATATCGCGGGACAGCTGCGACAACCCTTTGAGCAGACTGGCGCCTCCAGTCTCGAACAGGCGCTTGACCGCTGCCGGGTTGGCCAGGCTGTTGGTGGGCGCCATGGCCTCGGTGAGCAGGTTGAGGATGAAGTGACCGCGGCGGATATCGTCGGCGGGCAAGTTGCTGGTCTCCAGCCAGTCATGCAGTTCCTTGCGCCACGCCAGGTAGGCCTGCTGATAACGGCGGTAGATGGGGTTGAGCTTCCAGGCCGGGTCGCTGAAGCGGCGGTCGTCCGGGTCGGGGCGCAGGTCGGACCTGTCCAGCAGGACATCCTTGAGGGCGCTGCCCAAACGCAGCAGGTGCCGGGCGCTGTGCACCGGCTGGCGAACGGTCTGGGTGAGAACCTGGCGGGAAGAATTGAGCAGATCCTTTCCGCGCAGTCCGGCAATCGGATGGGGTTTGCAGCCGTGCAGGGCGAGGGGTTGTTGCATGTCCGTGCTCATCGAAATGAAGCTCCATCTCCTGATGCGAGAATGCCGCGCGACCCGGAATGGGGCGTACAGCGTGGGCGGTGAGCGGCCCTGGCGCAGGGGCCGGGTCGAACCGCATCAGGTGTATAGGCGACATTCGCGCACTTGCCAGTTTCAGGCGGTTTTTTTACGCCGAATGGTGGTCTGGTGTGCGAAACGGCACAGATGCCGAACAGGGCTGCGCCGGCCTGGGGCGTTGGCCGGGCGCAGGCCCTGGAATGGGGCGTGGAGCGGAGGTCAGAGCATCAGGCGCACGGCCGATTCGTCGGGGTCGCGGGAGCGGCCTGCGGCATTCAGTCGCTGCAGGTAGTCCTGCCAGAGTTCGTCCTGATGGGTGGCCAGCTGGTGCAGGTAGTCCCAGCTGTACAGGCCGCTGTCATGGCCGTCGTCGAACATCAGCTTGAGGGCATAGTTGCCGGCCGGCTCGAGGCCGGTGAGGGCCACCTGCTGCTTGCCGTATTGCAGCACCGGATTGCCATGCCCCTGCACCTCGGCCGAGGGCGAGTGCACGCGCAGGAATTCGGCGCTGAGCAGGTAGCGTTGCTCGCCGTAGCGCAGCTCCAGGGTTTTCGAGGCCTTGTGCAGCTTGATCGCGGTGGGGATATGCATGGAGAGACTCGCTGAAAGCGGGAAGCCGGAAGGGTGAACAACTCGCATAGCGATTGTCCACCGCTCGAGGCGGGGAGCGAAGGTGGTGGAAAACCGCTGTGCGGGTTTTCCACCCTACGCTTTTCCATCAAAGGATATAGCGCGACAGGTCCTCGTCCTTGGCCAGCTCGCCCAGGTGCTGGTTGACGTAGGCGGCGTCGATGCGGATCGGCTGCTCGCCGTGGGCCGCGGCGAGGTCACCGGCGCTGAACGAGACTTCCTCGAGCAGGCGCTCCAGCAGTGTGTGCAGGCGTCGCGCCCCGATGTTCTCGGTCTTCTCGTTGACCTGCCAGGCGATCTCGGCGATGCGCTTGATGCCATCGGCGGCGAATTCGATGTCCAGCCCTTCGGTCTTCAGCAGTTCGCAGTACTGCTCGGTGAGCGAGGCATGGGGTTCGCTGAGGATGCGTTCGAAGTCCTGTGGCGAGAGGGCCTTGAGCTCGACGCGGATCGGCAGGCGGCCCTGCAGCTCCGGCACCAGGTCGCTGGGCTTGGACAGGTGGAAGGCGCCGGAGGCGATGAACAGGATATGGTCGGTCTTCACCATGCCCAGCTTGGTGTTGACCGTGCAGCCCTCGATCAGTGGCAGCAGGTCGCGCTGCACGCCCTCGCGGGACACGTCGGCACCGCCGACATTGCCGCGCTTGGCCACCTTGTCGATCTCGTCGATGAACACGATGCCGTTCTGCTCGACGGCCTCCAGGGCGCGCGCCTTGAGTTCCTCCTCGTTGACCAGCCGTGCGGCTTCCTCGTCGCGGATCAGCTTGAGCGCATCCTTGATCTTCAGCTTGCGGGTTTTCTTCTTGCCCTTGGCCATGCCGGCGAACAGGCTCTGCAGCTGGTTGGTCATCTCCTCCATGCCCGGCGGGGTCATGATCTCGATGCCGGTCGGCCCGTCGGCCACCTCGATGTCGATTTCCTTGTCGTCCAGCTGGCCTTCGCGCAGGCGCTTGCGGAACAGCTGGCGGGTGTTGGAATCCTGCGCCGGTGCGGTTTCCTCGCCAAAGCTGCGCGCCGGCGGCAGCAGGGCGTCGAGGATGCGCTCCTCGGCGGCGTCCTCGGCGCGGTGGCGCATCTTCGCCACTTCCTGCTCGCGGAACATCTTCAGCGCGGCGTCGGCCAGGTCGCGAATGATGGATTCCACGTCGCGCCCGACATAGCCAACCTCGGTGAACTTGGTCGCCTCGACCTTGATGAAGGGCGCGTTGGCCAGGCGAGCCAGCCGGCGGGCGATCTCGGTCTTGCCGACACCGGTCGGGCCGATCATCAGGATGTTCTTGGGGGTGACTTCCTGGCGCAGCTCGGCGGGCAGCTGCATGCGCCGCCAGCGGTTGCGCAGGGCGATGGCGACGGCGCGCTTGGCCTCGTCCTGGCCGATGATGTGGCGGTTGAGTTCGTGGACGATCTCGCGGGGGGTCATGGACATTCGGTTACTCCGGAGTGGGCGCGATCGGGTCAGACCGCGGAGTCCAGCTCTTCGAGGGTCAGGTTCTGATTGGTAAAGACACAGATGCTGCCGGCGATGTTCAGCGCGGTTTCCGCGATCTCGCGGGCGGACAGCGCCGGGTCGCCCTTCTGCAGCAGGGCCATGGCGGCCGCCTGGGCGAAGCCGCCTCCGGAGCCCATGGCGATCAGGCCGTGCTCGGGTTCGACCACGTCGCCGTTGCCGGTGATGATCAGCGAGGCGTCCTTGTTGGCCACCGCCAGCATGGCCTCCAGGCGGCTCAGCGAGCGGTCGGTGCGCCAGTCCTTGGCCAGCTCCACGGCGGCGCGCACCAGGTGGCCCTGGTGCTTCTCCAGCTGGCCTTCGAAACGCTCGAACAGGGTGAAGGCATCGGCGGTGGCGCCGGCGAAACCGGCCAGCACCTGGCCGTGGTAGAGGTGGCGGACCTTCTTGGCGTTGCCTTTCATCACGGTGTTGCCCAGGGAAACCTGGCCGTCGCCACCCATGACGACTTTGCCGTTGCGGCGCACTGAAACGATGGTGGTCAAGGGGAAAATCTCCACGCAGCGGGGCCGACGGCCCGAATGCAAGCCGATATGGGGGTGCCGGGTGGAGGCTTCAAGCGAAGGGCGACGAACGTCGAAGGCGGTGCGGCGCGAGGCGCGTCAATTCACCTTGCGCTGTTGCGGCAGGAGGTTGCTGAACCCATTGCTGGTGAGCACCTGCTGCGCCTGGCCCATCTGCTCGCGATTGCTGAACGGGCCGACCAGCACGCGGTGCCAGGTGCGATCGCCAACCGTGCCGGACTCCAGGCGGGCGATCTGGCCCAGCAGGGTGATCTGCGCGCGCACGCTCTCCGCCTGGGCCTTGGTGGGGAAGGAACCGGCCTGCAGGAAAAACTGACTGGTGCTGCCGGTGGCAGCGCTGGCAACCACCGGTGGCGGAGGGGGCGGCACCTTGCCCTGCAGGGCCATCTCGGCGCGTTGGGTGTCGATGCGTGCGGCCTCCTGCGGGGTGACCGGTTTGGGCGCCGGTTTGGGCGGTGGCTTGACCGGCTCCGGCGGGACGATGACTTCCGACTCGGGCAGCAGGGTATAGAAGTCGTACTTGGGCTTGGGCGCCGCGGGTTCAGTCGGTTGTTTCGGGGCGGTGGTTTCCCTTGGGCGCTTCACCGCCTCGTTGCCGGGCTCGAGGGTGGCGAGAAACACGACGAAACCGCCGATCAGCAGGCCGCACGCCAGCCAGGCCCAGGCCGGCAGCTGCTTTTTGCTCGCAGGCGCCTGCGGGCGGCTGGCGCCACGCTTGGGGGCAGGTTTCTTGCGTGCGGCGGCAGCCATTTACATGCGCTCCAGAGGTTCCAGGCCGAGCAGTTCGAGCCCCTGCTTGAGGGTGCGGCCGGTCAGGGCGGCCAGGCGCAGACGGCTTTGCTGGGTGGCTTCGTCCTCGGCGGTGAGGATCGGGCAGTGCTCGTAGAAGCTCGAGAATAGTCCGGCCAGGTCGTACAGATAGGCGCACAGCAGGTGCGGCACGCCCTTTTCGCCAACACTGTTGAGCACTTCACCAAACTGCGCCAGCTTGGCGGCCAGGGCCTGCTCCTGTTCGGCCTGGATATGAATCTGGCCGTCCACCTCGTCGAGGCCCTTGCCCAGCTTGCGGAACACGCTGGCCACACGGGTGTAGGCATACAGCAGGTAGGGCGCGGTGTTGCCCTCGAAGCTCAGCATCAGTTCGAAGTTGAAGCTGTAGTCACTGGTGCGGTGCTTGGACAGATCAGCGTACTTGACGGCACCGATGCCGACGGCGCGCGCGATGGTGCGCAGCTCGGCTTCGTCCAGTTCGGGGTTCTTGCCTTTCACCAGGGCGTAGGCGCGTTGCTCGGCTTCGTCGAGCAGGTCGATCAGCTTCACGGTGCCGCCGTCGCGGGTCTTGAACGGACGGCCGTCGGCGCCGTTCATGGTGCCGAAGCCCATGTGCTCCAGCTGCATGCCGGCGTGCACGAAACCGGCGCGACGGGCCACTTCGAAGGCCATCTGGAAGTGCAGGGCCTGGCGCTGGTCGACGAAGTACAGCGCGCGGTCAGCCTTCAGTTGCTGGCTGCGGTAGCGCATGGCGGCCAGGTCGGTGGTGGCGTACAGATAGCCGCCGCCGGCCTTCTGCACGATCACCGGTAGCGGGTTGCCTTCGGCATTCTTGAATTCGTCGAGGAACACGCACTGGGCGCCCTGGTCCTCGGTGAGCAGGCCCTGGGCGCGCAGCGCCTCAATGATGCCGGGCAGCTCGGCGTTGTAGGCGCTTTCGCCCTTCACGTCGGCCGGGGTCAGGCGCACGTTGAGGCGGTCGTAGACCTTCTGGCAATGCGACAGGGATATCTCGTTGAAGCGCGCCCACAGGCGCAGGCACTCGGCATCGCCGGCCTGCAGCTTGACCACCAGCTCGCGGGCACGGTTGGCGAAGGTTTCAGAGTCGTCGAAGCGCTGCTTGGCGGCACGGTAGAACTGCTCCAGGTCGGACAGCTCGGTTTCCGCCGACGCCGGGTTCTCTTCCAGGTAGGCCAGCAGCATGCCGAACTGGGTGCCCCAGTCGCCCACGTGGTTCTGGCGGATCACCTCGTCGCCGAGGAACTCCAGCACGCGGCCCACGGCGTCGCCAATGATGGTGGAACGCAGGTGGCCCACGTGCATTTCCTTGGCCAGGTTCGGCGAGGACAGGTCGATGACCACGCGCTGCGCCGCGCCGGCCTTGCGCACGCCCAGGTGCTCATCGGCCAGGGCGACCTCCAGGCGCTGGGCCAGGGCGTCGGTGTTCTGGAAGAAATTCAGGAAACCGGGGCCGGCGATGTCCACCTTGCTGATGGACGGATCGGCCGGCAGGGCGGCGATCAGCTTCTCGGCCAGGTCGCGGGGCTTCATGCCGGCGGGCTTGGCCAGCATCATGGCGATGTTGCTGGCGAAGTCGCCGTGGCTCTTGTCCTTGGTGTTCTCCACCTGGATGGCCGGGGTCAGGCCCGCGGGCAGCACGCCATCGGCGGTGAGGCGGTCAAGGGCTTGCTGGATCAGGTGGCGAATGCTGTCTTTCATCGGAAGGCTCGGTCGGCGGGGCTGCTCGAAAACCGCGCATTATAGAAGCAGCGGCAAGGGTCAGGCCACAGGCAAGGGCGTGGCGACGCCCGGTCGGTCGGCGCGTTCCTGGCCGCCGCGTGCCCCCCCCCCCGCCCGGCGGCCACAAACAGCGTTGACCGCCCTGCGTGGTGGGCTGGTGCGCGGGCGAGATCGTAGGGCGGTTGGCGCTTTCCCGGCCGCCGTTGCTCAAAACAGGTCGATCGGATCGACGTCCAGCGACCAGCGCACCGCGCGGCTGTCCGGCAACTGCTCCAGGCGTGGCAGCCAGGCGTGCAGCAGCCTGTGCAGCGGTGCCCGGCTGTTGCCCTGCAGCAGCAGCTGCGCGCGGTAACGGCCGGCGCGGCGCTCCATCGGCGCCGGTACCGGACCGAGCAGTTCGATGCCGCCGGCGACCTGCAGTTCCTCAAGCAGCGCTTCGGCTTCGACGCAGGCCAGGTCGAGGAAGCCCTCGGCCTGGCCGGGACGGTGCGCCTCGGCGCGCAGCAGCGCCAGGTGGCTGAACGGCGGCAGGCCGGCGGCGCGCCGTTCGGCCAGCGCCTGTTCGGCGAAGGCGAAGTAACCCTGTTCGGTGAGCTGCACCAATAAAGGATGGTCGGCCAGCTGGCTCTGGATGATCACCCGTCCGGGCTGGTCGGCCCGTCCGGCCCGTCCGGCGACCTGGACGATCATCTGGGCCATGCGTTCCGGTGCGCGGAAATCGGCGGAGAACAGTCCGCCATCGGCATCGAGGATCGCCACCAGGGTGACGCGCGGGAAGTGGTGTCCCTTGGCAAGCATCTGGGTGCCGACCAGCACGCAGGGCTCGCCCTTGTTGATGGTGGTGAACAACTGCTCCATGGCGCCCTTGCGCGCCGTGCTGTCGCGGTCGATGCGCAGCACAGGGTAGTCGGGAAACAGGGTGTTGAGGCGTTCCTCGGCGCGCTCGGTGCCGGTGCCCAGCGGGCGCAGGTCCACATGGTTGCACTTGGGGCAGTTGTGCGGCGTGCGCTCGGCATGCCCGCAATGGTGGCAGCGCAGCTCGTGGTGGCGCTGGTGCACGGTCATGCGTGCGTCGCAGCGCGGGCACTGGCTGATCCAGCCGCAGTCCTGGCAGAACAGGGTTGGCGCGAAGCCGCGGCGGTTGAGGAACACCAGTACCTGCTGGCCCGCTTCCAGTGTCTGGCGCATGGCCTGCTGCAGCGGGCCGGAAATACCGCTGTCCAGCGGCAGGCTTTTCACGTCCAGGCGCAGGAAGCGCGGCGCCTGGGCGCCGCCGGCGCGCTGGGTCAGCTTGAGCAGCGCGTAACGGCCGGTTGCGGCATTGTGCAGGCTTTCCAGCGATGGCGTGGCCGAGCCGAGCAGGATCGGCAGGTTCTCCTGGCGGGCGCGCATCAGCGCCAGGTCGCGGGCGTGATAGCGCAGGCCCTCCTGCTGCTTGTAGGAGGCGTCGTGTTCCTCGTCGACGATGATCAGTCCCGGGTTCTTCAGCGGTGTGAACAGCGCCGAGCGGGTGCCAATGACGATCTCCGCGTCGCCGTCGCGCGCGGCCAGCCAGGCGTCGAGGCGCTCGCGGTCGTTGAGTCCCGAATGCAGCAGGGCGATGCGCGCGTTGAAACGGCGGGCAAAGCGGTCCAGGGTCTGCGGCCCCAGGTTGATTTCCGGAATCAGCACCAGCGCCTGCTTGCCGGCCTCCAGGGTCTGGCGGATCAGCTGCAGGTAGACCTCGGTCTTGCCGCTGCCGGTCACCCCGGCCAGCAGGAAGGGCCGGAAGCCGCCGAAGCTGGCGCGCACCGCTTCGGTAGCGGCGCTCTGCTCGGCGTTCAGCGGCAGCTCTGCCTGCGCCAGCCAACCGCCGTGGTGCGGCTTGACCGTGCGTGCGCGCACGCTGACCTGCACCAGGCCCTTGTCGCGCAGCAGCTCTAGGCTGTCGCGGTTGAGCTCCAGCTTGCCGAGCAGGCTGTGCGGCACGCCCTGCGGATGCTGGGCCAGCGTGCGCAGCGCCTCGCGCTGGCGCGGAGCGCGACTCAGGCGCGGATCGTCCAGGCTGGCGCCCGGGACCTGAGTCCACACCTGTTCCTGGCGTACCTCGGCCGGTTCGCCCTGGCGCAGCAGCACCGGCAGGGCCCAGCTGAGGGTGTCGCCCAGGCTGTGCTGGTAGTACTGCGCCGTCCACAGGCATAGCCGGAACAGCGCCGGGGGCAGCAGGGGGCGGCTGTCTAGCAGTTGCAGGGCGGCCTTGAGCTTGTCCTCGGGCACGTCGCTGTGCGGGGCGGTTTCCACCAGCACGCCGACCACCTCGCGCCGGCCGAACGGCACGCGCAGGCGCGTGCCAGGTTGGAGCGCGGACGCCGGCACGCCGGGCGGCGCTCGGTAGTCGAACAACCGGCGCAGCGGCGAGGGGAGGGCGAGGCGGAGAATGAGGTTGGTCACGGTCGATCCCTGGCAGATTGCCGGCGATCTTAACAAGCGCACGCCGGTGGCGGGCGCTCTTGCAACGAGGGTCTGCTCTGGTATCATCCGCCGCCTGTTTTGCGTGCGGTATTCGGCATAGGGCCGGATGGCGGCACGCCGACTCGAGGACGTACCATGAAAGCCGATATCCATCCGAACTACGTCGAGGTCACTGCGACCTGCTCCTGCGGCAACGTGATCAAGACCCGCTCCACCCTGGGCAAGGATCTGAGCATCGACGTGTGCAACGAGTGCCACCCGTTCTACACCGGCAAGCAGAAGGTGCTGGACACCGGCGGCCGTATCGATCGCTTCAAGCAGCGCTTCGGCGTGTTCGGCGCCAAGTAAGGCCCGACATTCGGGAAGCCCTGGTGGGTATTTCCGTGCTGCAGAAAAAGGCGCCCCTGTGGGGCGCCTTTTTTATTGCCGTTCTGTTCGTCCGGCCAGTCGCCGCCCTCTGCGCGCTGCCGGGCGAGGGCGAGACGGTGCGCGTCGAACGCGTGGTGGATGGTGACACCCTGCGCCTGGTGGATGGTCGCCGGGTGCGCTTGATCGGCGTGAACGCGCCTGAGCTGGCCGGGCAGGGCCGGCCTGCCGAGCCTTATGCGCAGGCGGCGCGGCGCTTCCTGGTCGAGCAGGTCCAGGAAAGCGCGGGGCGCCTGCGGATGCTGCCCGGGGTCGAGCGCCGCGACGGGCATGGCCGCGAACTGGCACACCTGTACGACCGCCAGGGGCGCAACCTGGCCGCGTTGTTGCTGCGCGAGGGGCTGGCGCTGCAGGTGGCGGTGGCGCCCAACCTGCGCCTGGTGGACTGCCATTACCAGGTCGAGGCCGAGGCCCGCCTTGCCGGCAAGGGCCTCTGGCGGAATATGGCCGCGCTCGCGCCTGCGCAACTGCGGCGTCCGGGTTTCGCGCTGGTGCACGGGCGAGTCACCCGGGTGGCGCGCAACCGCGGCGGGACCTGGCTGGAGCTGGACGGCGGCCTGGCGCTGCGTATCCGGCCGCAGCATCAGGCGCGCTTCCGCGCCCTGGATCTGGATAGTGTGAGCGGGCGCACGGTGGAGGCGCGCGGCTGGGTGCTGGAACGCATGCGCCCGGGGCCCGGGCAGGCGCGCTGGTTGCTCGAGCTGGATCATCCGGTGTTGCTGCGACCCGTCGAGCGCGTCGGGATGTGACGCCCTGTCGCATTGCTTTCTGGATTTTCGCGACCTTTTTACGCACCGTTCGGCGCCGGCTTGTGGGGGGGTATTCTTCTTTCGTATGCTCGCTGCCCTGCACAAAAAAAAGCGGATACCTCCACCATGTCTGATTTGAAAACAGCCGCTCTCGACTACCATGCCCAGCCCCGCCCCGGGAAGCTGAGCGTGGAACTGACCAAGCCTACTGCCACCGCTCGCGATCTGGCCCTGGCCTACAGCCCCGGCGTGGCTGAGCCGGTACGGGAAATTGCCCGTGATGCGGACCTGGCCTATCGCTACACCGGCAAGGGCAACCTGGTAGCGGTGATTTCCGACGGCACGGCGATTCTCGGCCTGGGCAACCTGGGCCCGCTGGCGTCCAAGCCGGTCATGGAAGGCAAGGGCGTGCTGTTCAAGCGCTTCGCCGGCGTCGATGTGTTCGACATCGAGGTAGACGCGGAAAGCCCCCAGGCCTTCATCGACACCGTCAAGCGCATCTCCATCACCTTCGGCGGCATCAACCTGGAAGACATCAAGGCACCCGAGTGCTTCGAGATCGAGCGCACGCTGATCGAGCAGTGCGACATTCCGGTGTTCCACGATGACCAGCATGGCACCGCCATCGTCACCGCGGCCGGCATGCTCAACGCGCTGGAAATCGCCGGCAAGACCCTGGAAAACGCGAAGATCGTCTGCCTGGGTGCCGGCGCCGCCGCCACCTCCTGTATGAAGCTGCTGATCAGCATGGGCGCCAAGGTCGAGAACATCTACATGATCGACCGCAAGGGCGTGATCCATGCCGGTCGCGACGACCTGAACCAGTACAAGGCGATGTTCGCCCACGAGACCGACAAGCGCACCCTGGACGACGCCCTGGAAGGCGCCGACGTGTTCGTCGGCCTGTCCGGTCCGGACCTGCTGAGCCCTGAGGGCCTCAAGCGCATGGCGGCCAACCCGATCGTGTTCGCCTGCTCCAACCCGGATCCGGAGATCAAGCCGGAACTGGCCCATGCCACCCGTAGCGACGTGATCATGGCCACCGGCCGTTCGGACTACCCGAACCAGGTCAACAACGTGCTGGGCTTCCCCTTCATCTTCCGCGGTGCCCTGGACGTACGCGCCAAGCGCATCAATGAGGAAATGAAGATCGCCGCCGCGCTGGCCCTGCGTGACCTGGCCAAGCTGCCGGTGCCCCAGGAAGTCTGCGCTGCCTACGGCCTGTGCGGTCTGGAGTTCGGTCGCGAGTACATCATTCCCAAGCCGATGGATCCGCGCCTGATCACCCTGGTGTCCGACGCGGTGGCCAAGGCCGCCATCGAGAGTGGCGTGGCTACGCTGCCCTACCCTAAGAACTACCCGCTCAAGTCGGTGGATGACGTGTTCAACGTCTGATGCCCTGAGCAGAAACAAAAAACCCGCCGAGAGGCGGGTTTTTTGTGGGCGGGATTCGCGACGGACTCGGTGGGAGCGGACGCGTTCGCGAGCTCTTCGCGCCGGCCACCGGCCTGTGGCCCCGAGCACCAAAGGTGGCGAATGCATCGCCCCCGCAAGGCCTGCGGGGCGGCACCCTGCCTAGAACAGGTCGATCGGTGCCACCTCGTCGGCCGGCAGCGGGCTGCCGGGGGCGCCGGCGTCCAGCTCACCCAGCGGCGGCGGTGAGTCCTCGCTCTTGAAGATCTCGAAGTAGGCATTCGGCGTGGCGGCCGACGCGGCGCGGCCGGTGACCGGGTCGATGCGCAGGCTCAGCAGACCGCCGGGTTCGGGCAGGGTGCGCGACGGCTTGCCGCTGAGAGCCGGACCCATGTAGCTCATCCAGATCGGCAGCGCCACGGTGCCGCCGTACTCCCAGCGGCCGAGGCTCTCCGGCTGGTCGAAACCGGCCCAGACGGTGGTCACGTAGTCGCCGTTGTAGCCGGTGAACCAGGCGTCCTTGGAGTCGTTGGTGGTGCCGGTCTTGCCGGCCAGGTCGTCGCGCTCCAGCGCCAGGGCGCGGCGGCCGGTGCCCTTGGTGACCACGTCCTTGAGCATGCTGTCGAGGATGAAGACGGTTCGCGAGTCGACAATCTGTTCGGCGATGCGCGGCTGCTGCGTGTCGTCTGCTGGCGCCGCATCGCTGACCGTGCGCAGGTTTTCGGTCCCGGCCTGATCGGCAACGACTTCGCCCGGTTTCGGGGCGCGGGCCGGATTGGCCTGGTAGATGATCTCGGCGTCACGATTCTCGACGCGCTGGATCAGGTAGGGCGTGACCTTGTAGCCGCCGTTGGCGAACACGCTCCAGCCCGCGGTGATCTCCAGCGGCGTCAGCGCGGCGGTACCCAGCGCCAGCGACAGGTCGCGGGGCAGGTTTTCGCGCGGGAAGCCGAAGCGGTCCATGTAGTTCAGGGCGTACTGGATGCCGATGTTCTGCAGCAGCCGGATCGACACCAGGTTGCGCGAGCGGTAGAGCGCCTCACGCAGGCGGATCGGACCGAGGAAGGTGTTGTTGTCGTTCTTCGGCCGCCAGGCCTCGTCCATGCTGGAGTCGTGGTAGACGATCGGCGCGTCGTTGACCAGCGTGGCCGGCGTGTAGCCGCGATCCAGCGCGGCGCTGTACAGGAACGGCTTGAAGCTGGAGCCGGGCTGGCGCCGGGCCTGTACCACGCGGTTGTAGTTGCTCTGCTCGAAGGAGAAGCCGCCCACCAGGGCGAGGATGGCGCCATCCTGCGGATTCAGTGAAACCAGCGCGCTTTGCGCGGTCGGCAGCTGGCTGAAGGCCAGGCTTTCATCCGGTTTGCGCTGCACGCGGATCAGGTCGCCGGGCTGCACCACGTCGCCCGGCTTCTTCGGCCAGTCGCCGACGTTGTCGGTGTCCAGGTAGGGGCGGGCCCATTTCATGGTTTCCCAGCTCACCGGCTCCTCGCCCTGGCTGGTCAGTACCAGGATTCCGTCGTCAGTCAGCTCGGTGACGATGGCGGGCAGCAGGCCGCCAATGCTGCGCTGCTCGGCCAGGCGTTGTTCCCAGGCTTCACGGGTCTGGCCGCGGTAGCGGGTTTCCGGCCCGCGATAGCCGTGGCGCTGGTCGTAGCTCTGCAGGCCCAGGTGTACGGCGCTGTTGGCGAAGCTCTGCAGGTCGCTGGGCACCGTGGTGTAGACCCGGAAGCCCTCGGTATACGCCTCGCTGCCATACAGGCCGACCATTTCCGCGCGGACCATCTCGGCCACGTAGGGCGCGTTCAGTTCCGGGGTCGGGATGTGCAGGCGCACCTCGACCGGCTCGGCCAGGGCGTCCAGGTAACGCTGCTGGTCGATCTTGCCCAGGCGGTACATGCGGCCGAGGATCCAGTCGCGACGCTCCTTGCTGCGCTCGGGATTGACCACCGGGTTGTAGCGCGAAGGCGCCTTGGGCAGGCCGGCGATCATCGCCAGCTGGGCCAGGTTCAGTTCCTGGATGGATTTGCCGTAGTAGATCTGCGCGGCGGCTTCGATGCCGTAGGCGCGGTTGCCCAGATAGATCTTGTTCACATACAGCTCGAAGATCTCGTCCTTGCTCAGGTCGCGCTCGATCTGCAGGGCCAGGAGGATTTCGGTGATCTTGCGCGAGAAGCTCTTCTCACTGGTGAGGAAGTAGTTCTTCGCCACCTGCATGGTGATGGTGCTGCCGCCCGACTGGATCTGGCCCGATTTCAATAATTGCGTGGCAGCGCGCATCAGGCCGCTGATGTCAACGCCATAATGATTCGCAAAATTGTCGTCCTCCGCAGCCAGCAAGGCGTCGATGAAATCGCGGGGGATGGCTTCGAATTCGATAGGCGTTCGCCGCATTTCGCCGTACTCGGCGATGAGCTTGCCGTCGCTGCTGTAGATGCGCAGGGGAATCTGCAGCTGGATGCTGCGCAGCGCTTCGACGGAGGGGAGTGTGGGATTGATGTAGAGGAAGGCGCCGCTGAGGCTCAGCGCCAGACCGCATACGACGGCGAAGCCGGACCACACGACGAATTTCAGCAGGCGAATCAAGGTGGCGGATTTCCAGGGTAAAGGGTGGGCGTCAGGCCGACGGGCCGGGAAAAGCGGGTCGCATTATAAGCGCTTTCCCTTCCTGCGAGCCATTTGGCCGCCTGTCAAGAGGGCTGCTGGATGTCGAGCGGCATCACAGTGTTCGTAAGTCGCGGATGCACATAGGGAAAAACGGGCGTGCCAGGACTCTTCAGTAAAAAGGCCAACGCGGTGCTCGGCGTCGATATCAGTTCGACTTCGGTCAAGCTGCTCGAATTGAGTCGTTCGGGGAACCGCTACAAGGTCGAGGCCTATGCGGTCGAGCCGCTGCCGGCCAACGCGGTGGTGGAGAAGAACATCGTCGAGGTGGAGGGCGTCGGTCTGGCGCTCGCCCGCGTGCTCGGCAAGTCGCGGGCCAGTGCGCGCCAGGCGGCGGTCGCGGTCGCCGGCTCCGCCGTCATTACCAAGCTGGTGGAAATGGATGCCGGCCTGAGCGATGAGGAGCTGGAGACCCAGCTCAAGCTGGAGGCGGACCAGTACATCCCCTATCCGCTGGAAGAGGTTGCCATCGACTTCGAAGTGCAGGGTCCGGCGCCGCGCAATCCGGAGCGGGTCGAGGTTCTGCTGGCGGCCTGCCGCAAGGAGAACGTCGAGGCGCGCGAGGCGGCACTGTCGCTGGCCGGCCTGTCTACCCGGGTGGTGGATGTCGAGGCCTATGCCCTGGAGCGCACCTACGACCTGCTGGCGCCGCAGCTCGGCAAGCGGGGCGAGAACCTGGCCGTCGCGGTGGTGGACATCGGCGCCACCATGACCACCCTGAGCGTGCTGCTCAATGGCCGTACCTTATATACCCGCGAGCAGCTGTTTGGCGGTCGCCAGCTCACCGAGGAAATCCAGCGCCGTTACGGACTGACGCTCGAGGAGGCAGGCCTGGCCAAGCGCCAGGGCGGGCTGCCCGAGGATTACGAGCGCGAAGTGCTGCAACCGTTTCGCGAAGCGGTGGTGCAGCAGGTCTCTCGCTCCCTGCAGTTCTTCTTTGCATCCGGCCAGCTGCATGAGGTGGATTGCATCCTGCTGGCCGGCGGTACCGCCTCCATTCCCGGCCTTGCCCGTCTGATCGAGGAAAAACTCGGCACGACCACGCGGGTGGCCAACCCGTTTACCGACATGACGCTCAACAGCCGCATCAATGCCGCGGCGCTCGCCGCCGACGCGCCAGCGCTGATGATCGCCTGCGGCCTGGCGATGAGGAGTTTTGACTGATGGCTCGCATCAACCTGCTTCCGTGGCGCGAGAAGCTGCGCGAAGAGCGCCGCAAGCGCTTCCTGGCAACGCTTGGCGGCGTGCTGGTCGCCGCGGCCGGCCTGCTGTTCCTCAGCGACCAGTACCTGAGCCTGTCCATCGAGCAGCAGAGCGCGCGCAACGATTACCTGCGCAAGGAAATCGCCGTGCTGGATGCCCGCATCAAGGAAATCAGCGAGCTGCGCACCCGCCGTCAGCAACTGCTGGAGCGCATGAAGATCATCCAGGATCTGCAGGGCAACCGTCCGATCATCGTGCGGGTCTTCGACCAGATGGCGCGGACCTTGCCCGAGGGCGTGCATTTCAGCGAGCTGAGCATGACCGGCAAGAGCATCGCCATTCGCGGCGCCGCCGAATCCAACAGCAAGGTGTCCAGCCTGATGCGCAACCTGGATGGCTCCGACTGGCTGGCCGGGCCGAACCTCACCGAGGTCAAGGCCGTGACTTCCGGCGCGGTCGAACAGGCCAACGTCTTCCAACTGACGGTGCAACAGGTGGTACCCGAGGTGCGTGAGGAAAAAGAGGTGAAGAAATGAGTCTCGCCCAATCCCTGGAAGGGCTGCGCAAGATCGACCTTGCCGACCTGGACCTCAACAACCTGGGTTCCTGGCCGGCGCCGGTCAAGGCCGTGGCTGCCGTGCTGCTGTTCGCGCTGACGCTGTTCATGGGCTACCAGTTGCATCTCAAGGAGCTGCAGGAACGCCTGGATCAGCAGCGCAACGAGGAAATCACTCTCAAGGAGCAGTTCTCCACCAAGGCCTTCCAGGCCGCCAACCTGGAGGCCTATCGGGCTCAGTTGGTGCAGATGGAGGAATCCTTCGGCGTCATGCTGCGCCAGCTGCCCAGCGACACCGAGGTGCCGGGGCTGCTGGAAGACATCACCCGCACCGGCCTGGGCAGCGGCCTGGAGTTCGAGGAGATCAAACTGCAGCCCGAGGTCGTGCAGCAGTTCTATATCGAGCTGCCGATCAAGATCAGCGTGGTGGGCGGCTACCACGACCTGGCGACCTTCGTCAGCGGCGTGGCCAGCCTGTCGCGCATCGTCACGCTGCATGATTTCGAGATCAAGCCGCTCAAGGATGGCAGCGCCAGCAAGCTGCGCATGGCCATCACCGCCAAGACCTACCGCTACAACGACAAGGGGGTGACGCCATGAGCCGCCTTCGCGCCGTGACGGTAGCCGCAGTGCTTGCCAGCCTGGCGGGCTGCGGTGCCGGCCACGATTTTCATGACCTGCAGGGCTACATGGATGAAGTGCGCGCCCGTCCGAAGGGGCGCATCGAGCCGATTCCCAGCTTCCAGCCCTACGAGGCCTTTACCTACAGCGCCGCCAATCTGCGCAGCCCATTCCAGCCGCCGATCCCCGTCGACCTGGCGCGTCAGCAGCGCGGCTCGAAGGACATCAAGCCCGACGAGAATCGCGTCCGGCAGTTCCTGGAGGGCTTCAACATCGAGATGTTCGAGATGGTGGGCAGCCTGTCCAACGCCGAGGGCATGTTCGCCCTGGTGCGGGGCGCTGGCGGCGTGCACCGGATTCGCATCGGCGACTACCTGGGGCGCAACCACGGAAAGGTGGTGGCGATTGAGACCGGCAAGGTCGATGTGCTGGAGATCGTCCCCGACGGCGATGGCGGCTGGCTCGAGCGGCCGCGCAGCATGACGCTCAAGGAGCGCTCCTGATGATCACTAACAACAGCCTGTCTGTACAACGGAACGCACGCATGAACAGCATTTTCCCGCGCCTCGGTCTGTCGCTGCTGGCGACCCTGCTCGCCCCGCACGCACTGGCGGCCACCCTGCAAAGCCTGGATGTCGCAGCCTTGCCGGGCGATCGGGTCGAACTAAAGCTCGGCTTCGACCAGCCGGTGTCCGCGCCGCGCGGCTACACCATCGATCAGCCGGCGCGCATCGCGCTCGACCTGCCCGGCGTGACCAGCCAGATCGGCGTGAAGAACCGCGAGCTGGGCATGGGCAATGCGCGCAGCCTGAACATCATGGAGGTCAAGGACCGCACCCGGCTGATCGTCAACCTCGACCGGCTGACGCCCTACAGCACCCGGGCCGACGGCAATCATCTGTATGTGGTGCTCGGCGAGAACGCCGTCGCGGGCGCGGCGCAGGTGCCGCTGGTTGCCAGTGTGCCGACGCCGCAGGCTGCGGCGGCCGGCGGGCGGGTGATTCGTGGCGTCGATTTCCAGCGCGGCGAGCAGGGTGAAGGCAACGTCATCATCGACCTGGGGGACCCGGCCATGGCGCCGGACATCCAGGAGCAGGGCGGACGCATCCGCCTGGAGTTCGCCCGCGCCCAGTTGCCCGAATCGCTGCGCCTGCGTCTGGACGTCAAGGATTTCGCCACCCCGGTGCAGTTCGTCAGCAGCGCGGTGCAGGGTGACAAGGTGGTGATCAGCGTCGAGCCCAGCGGGCAGTACGATTACATGGCCTTCCAGACCGACCGGCGCCTGACCCTTAGCGTCAAGCCGCTGACCGATCGCGAAATGGAACGCCGCAAGGCGGAGCGTTTCGCCTACACCGGCCAGAAGCTCTCGCTGAACTTCCAGGACATCGAAGTGCGCTCGGTGCTGCAGCTGATCGCCGACTTCACCAACCTGAACCTGGTGGCCAGTGACACCGTGCAGGGCAACATCACCCTGCGCCTGCAGAACGTGCCCTGGGACCAGGCGCTGGACCTTGTCCTCAAGACCAAGGGCCTCGACAAGCGCCAGGTGGGCAACGTGCTGCTGGTGGCGCCGGCCGCCGAGATCGCCGAGCGCGAGCGCCAGGAACTGGAAGCCCAGCGCCAGGTGGCCGAGCTGGCCCCGCTGCGCAAGGACGTGATCCAGCTGAACTATGCCAAGGCTTCCGAGATCGCCAAGCTGTACGAGTCGGAAGCCGCCAAGGGCACTCTCAAGGACGACATGCGCGGCTCGGTGATCTTCGACGACCGCACCAACAGCCTGCTGGTGACCCTGACCCAGGAGCGCATCGACGAGTTGCGGCGCATCGTCACCTTGCTGGACGTGCCGGTGCGCCAGGTGATGATCGAGGCGCGTATCGTCGAAGCCAACGTCGACTACGACAAGAGCCTCGGCGTGCGCTGGGGCGGCAGCCAGACGTTCGCCAACGACCGTGGCGTCTTCTATGGCAACGATGACCGTGGCGACGAGGGCGGCAAGAGCGGCGCGGACAGCAGCGGCAACTTCCCCTTCGTCGACCTGGGCGTGCTGGGTCGCACCTCGGGCTTCGGCATTGGCTACGTGACCGACAACCTGATCCTCGACCTCGAACTGACGGCCATGGAGAAGACCGGCAACGGCGAGATCGTCTCCCAGCCCAAGGTGGTCACCGCCGACAAGGAAACTGCCAAGATCCTCAAGGGCGCGGAGATTCCCTACCAGGAAGCCAGCTCCAGCGGCGCCACCTCGACCTCGTTCAAGGAAGCGGCGCTGTCGCTGGAGGTGACCCCGCAGATCACCCCGGACAACCGCATCATCATGGAAGTGAAGGTCAACAAGGACGCCCCGGATTTCGCCAACGCCATGAACGGCGTGCCGCCGATCAACAAGAACGAAGTCAACGCCAAGGTGCTGGTGGCCGACGGCGAGACCATCGTCATCGGCGGTGTGTTCTCCAATACCCAGATAAAGGGTGTGGAGAAGGTGCCCTTCCTGGGCGACGTGCCCTTCATCGGCCGACTGTTCCGCCGCGACATCGTGCAGGACAAGAAATCCGAGCTGCTGGTCTTCCTGACTCCGCGTATCATGCACAGCCAGGCGTTAGCTGTGAGTCGTTAGGGTTGTGCAAAATCTGATCATCGTGGGCCCGATGGGGGCTGGCAAAAGCACCATCGGGCGTCTGCTTGCCAAGGAACTGCGTCTGGACTTCAAGGACTCCGACAAGGAGATCGAGGTGCGTACCGGCGCGAACATCCCCTGGATCTTCGACGTCGAGGGCGAGCAGGGCTTCCGCGACCGCGAACAGGCCGTGCTGGCCGACCTCTGCCAGGAGCAGGGGCTGGTGATTGCCACCGGCGGCGGCGCGGTGATGCGCCCCGAGAACCGCCAGGCTCTGCGCGCCGGCGGCCGGGTGATCTACCTGCACACCTCGGTTGAGCAGCAACTGGCGCGCACCGCCCGCGATCGCAACCGCCCGCTGCTGCGCACCGCCAACCCCGGGCAGGTGCTGAGCGACTTGCTGGCCATCCGCGATCCGCTGTACCGCGAGATCGCCGACCTGATCATCGAGACCGACGAGCGACCGCCGCGCCTGGTGGTGCTGGAAATCCTCGCGCGCCTCAAGGAGCTTCCCGAGCGTTAATGCCGGCGTCTAACTGGGGTATCCTAGCTCCCTGATCAAATCGGGGGCCCCATGCAGACTCTTCAGGTCGATCTCGGAACGCGCAGTTATCCCATCTATATTGGCCGCGGCCTGCTCGACGACGGCGCGCTGCTGGCCCGCCATATCGTCGGCCGCCAGGTGGCCATCGTCAGCAACGAGACGGTGGCGCCTCTCTATCTCCAGCGCCTGTCAGCGGCACTCGCCGATTTCAAGCAGACCCACATCGTCCTGCCCGATGGCGAAGCCCACAAGAACTGGGAAACCCTGCAGCTGATCTTCGACGGCCTGCTGCAGGCCCGACACGACCGGCGCACCACGGTGATCGCCCTGGGCGGCGGGGTAATCGGCGACATGGCCGGCTTTGCCGCCGCCTGTTACCAGCGCGGCGTGAACTTCATCCAGGTGCCCACCACGCTATTGTCCCAGGTCGATTCCTCGGTGGGCGGCAAGACGGGCATCAACCACCCGCTGGGCAAGAACATGATCGGCGCCTTCTACCAGCCGCAGGCGGTGCTGATCGACACCGCCAGCCTGGCCACCCTGCCGGCGCGTGAGCTTTCCGCCGGCCTGGCCGAGGTGATCAAGTACGGGTTGATCTGCGACGAGCCTTTTCTCGGCTGGCTGGAAACCAACATCGACGCGCTGCGCCAGCTCGACGATGCCGCCCTCAGCGAGGCGATCGAGCGTTCCTGCGCGGCGAAGGCCCGGGTGGTGGGTGCCGACGAGCGCGAATCAGGCATTCGCGCCACCCTGAACCTCGGCCATACCTTCGGCCACGCCATCGAAACCCACATGGGGTATGGCGTGTGGCTGCATGGCGAGGCCGTCGGTGCTGGCACCGTTATGGCGCTGGAGATGTCCCGTCGCCTGGGCTGGATTTCCGAAGCCGAGCGCGACCGCGGCATCCGCCTGCTGCGTCGTGCGGGCCTGCCGGTGGTACCGCCGCAGGAGATGACTTCCGAACACTTCCTCGAACACATGGCGGTGGACAAGAAGGTGCTCGACGGCCAGCTGCGCCTGGTGCTGCTGCAGCGGCTGGGCGAGGCGGTCGTCACCGCCGATTATCCACGTGAGGCCTTGCAGGCTACCCTGACTACCGATTACGCCGGCCTTGTCGACTCGCTAGGAGACGCCTGATTCATGAGCAGCCTTCACGCCGAGGACGTGTTCCTCAGCCACTACCAGTTCAGCCATGACCCCTTCGCCGCGCGGGTGCCCAACTTCAAGTTCTTCCCGGCGCAACGCAAGCCGCTGCTTGCCCAGCTGCTGCACCTGGCGCGCTACAGCCAGCTGCTGCTGCTGGTGACCGGGCCGCTGGGCAGTGGCAAGACCCTGCTCCGCCAGGCGCTGGTCGCCACCTGCAACAAGCAGACGGTGCTGCCGGTGGTGCTCAATGCGAATTCCGGCGGCAGCGCCCAGGCGCTGTTGTTGCAGATTTCCCAGGTGCTCGGGCTGCCGGATGCGGACTCGACGACTATCCAGCGACATGTCGAGCAACTGGCGCTCACCGGCCAGGCGGTGTTCCTGCTGGTGGACGATGCCGAACTGCTGAGCAGTGAAGCCCTGGCCGAGCTGCTGGTGCTGGCACAGGGGCCTGAGGAAGGGCGTGCCCACGTGTTCCTGTTCGGCGAGGCACAGACCGTCGAACGCCTGACGGCGCTGAGCGGTGACGATCAGGAGGAGCGTTTCCATGTCATCGAGCTGCAGCCCTACAGCGAGGAGGAAACCCGGGATTACCTGGCGTTGCGCCTGGACGGCGCCGGTCAGGGCATCGGCCTGCTCAGCGACGAGCAGGTGCGGGAGATTCACCAGCGCTCCGGCGGCTGGCCGGGGCCGATCAACGAGGCTGCTCGTGACCTGATGGTCGAGGCCATGCTGGAGGAGCGCGGTCTGCTGCGCCCGGCGGGCTTCCAGTTCAACCTGCCGCGCAAGCATCAGCTCGGTCTGCTCGGTATTCTGCTGGCCGTGGCGGCCGGTTGGCTGTGGCTGGGCAGTGGTGACGAACCTGCCACTGATGCGCAGGTGTCGCCTGCCGCCGCACCGGTCGAGCGCCATGCGGTGACGCGGGCGGCCGAGCCGGCGGTGCCGCGCGTGGAATTCGCCAATACGCCACAGCCGCTGCCGTTGCCGAGTGCGCCGAATCGCCCGGCCCAGCCACCTGCCCCGGCTGCTCCGGCGGTTGCCCCGCAAGCCGCCCCCGCAGTCACGGCCCTGCCGTTACCGCCCGAGCCGCCCACGCCGCAGCCACTCGCGAGCGCCCAGCCGGTGGCGGCGCCTGCTGCCCCGGCACCCGCCGCGAGCGAGCCGGCGCCGGCCAGGGTGTCCCTGCCGCTGCCCGAACCGGAGAGCAACGCCCCGGCCGCCCAGCCTCCCCGGCCGGCCGCCACGCAGATCGCCAGCCTGCCGCTGCCAACGCCCCAGGCGCCCTCCGTTGACTGGTACCTGGCCCAGTCGGCGCAGCACTATGCGCTGCAGGTGCTGGCGGTCAGCTCCGAACAGGCAGCTCGCGACTTCGTCCGCGAGCTGGGCAGCGAGTATCGCTATTACCGCAAGGTCCAGCAGGGCAAGGCGCTGTTCGTGGTAACCACCGGCAGCTTTGCCGATCAGGCGGCCGCCAAGGCAGCCATCGACGGCCTGCCCGCCAAGGTGCGCGCGGGCAAGCCTTGGGCGCGCAGCTTCGCCGGCATCCAGCAGGAAATCGGCCGGCCCTGACCGGCCTGTCCCGCATGTCGCAGGGGCGACATGCGGACTCCCCTCTCTGTCGCTTTTCTGATATTAAATTTCGCCTTTCTGACTCTGGAGCGAGCTGGAGGCCGCGCCGCGCCTGGCGTTCAGGCATCCCCAGTGTCAACCTGCTCTCCCTGCATCGTTCGCTTTTGCGACATTAACTTTCGGTTTTCGGTCATTTTTGCGTTGTGAGGCTCAGGGGCGCTGTGTAAGATGGCGTCCGTTTCAGTCGTTGCGGTCCCTGTCAAGTGGGGCCGAAACACTGCGCCAAGTGATTGATTTTGAAAGCAATGTGCCTTCCCGGTGAGGGCCGCCAGGCGAGATTCCCCTATGAAAGCAGGTCTGTACCAACCCGAAGCGTTCAAGGACAACTGCGGCTTCGGCCTGATTGCCCACATGCAGGGCGAGGCCAGTCATCACCTGCTCAAGACTGCCATTCAGGCGCTGACCTGCATGACCCACCGCGGCGGCATCAATGCCGACGGCAAGACCGGCGACGGTTGTGGCCTGCTCATCCAGAAGCCCGACCTCTTCCTGCGCGCGGTGGCCCGTGAGGAATTCAATGTCGAGCTGCCGGCCCAGTACGCGGTGGGCATGGTGTTCCTCAACGCCGACCCGGTGAAGGCCGAAGCGGCGCGCGCCAACATGAACCGCGAGATCCAGGCCGCCGGCCTGCAGCTGATCGGCTGGCGCAAGGTGCCGGTGGATACCTCCGTGCTCGGTGAACTGGCGCTGGCACGCCTGCCGCAGATCGAGCAGGTGTTCGTAGGCGGCGCAGGCTTGTCCGACACGGCGTTCGCCGTGCAGCTGTTCCGCGCCCGGCGCCGCTCCTCGGTGGCCAACGCCGCCGATACCGACCACTACGTGTGCAGCTTTTCGGCGCAGACCCTGATCTACAAGGGCCTGATGATGCCGAAGGACCTGCAGGCATTCTTCCCGGATCTCAACGACGAGCGTCTGCAGACCGCCATTGCGGTGTTCCACCAGCGCTTCTCGACCAACACCCTGCCGAAGTGGCCGCTGGCCCAGCCGTTCCGCTTCCTCGCCCACAACGGCGAGATCAACACCATTCCCGGCAACCGCAACTGGGCGCAGGCACGTCGCCTGAAGTTCGCCAACGACCTGATCCCCGACCTGCAGGAGCTGGGCCCGCTGGTCAACCGCGTCGGTTCCGACTCCTCGAGCATGGACAACATGCTGGAGCTGCTGGTGACCGGTGGCATGGACCTGTTCCGCGGCCTGCGCATGCTGATGCCGCCGGCCTGGCAAAACGTCGACACCATGGATGCCGACCGCCGCGCCTTCTACGAATACAACTCCATGCACATGGAGCCGTGGGACGGCCCGGCCGGCATCGTGCTCACCGACGGTCGCCACGCCGTCTGCCTGCTCGACCGCAACGGCCTGCGTCCGGCCCGCTGGGTCACCACCAAGAACGGCTACATCACCCTGGCCTCGGAAGTCGGCGTCTGGGACTACCAGCCCGAAGACGTGCTGGCCAAGGGGCGCGTCGGTCCGGGGCAGATCCTCGCCGTGGATACCCACACTGGCGACGTACTGCACACCGACGACATCGACAGCCGCCTGAAGTCGCGCCACCCCTACAAGAAGTGGCTGCGCCAGAACGCCCTGCGCATCCAGTCGACCCTGGACGACAACGACCACGGCGGCCCGCAGTACAGCAGCGAGCAGCTCAAGAGCTACATGAAGATGTTCCAGGTCACCTTCGAGGAGCGTGACCAGGTGCTGCGTCCGCTGGCCGAGCAGGGCCAGGAGGCCGTGGGCTCGATGGGCGACGACACGCCGATGGCCGTGCTGTCGCGCCGCGTGCGCTCGCCGTACGACTACTTCCGCCAGCAGTTCGCGCAGGTCACCAACCCGCCGATCGACCCGCTGCGCGAAGCCATCGTCATGTCGCTGGAAACCTGCCTGGGTGCCGAGCGCAACGTGTTCGAGGAAACCCCCGAACACGCCAACCGCGCGATCCTCAGCAACCCGGTGATCTCCCCGGCCAAGTGGCGGACCATCATGGAGCTGGACCGTCCCGGCTTCGAACGGCATGTCATCGAGCTGAACTACGACGAGTCGGTGGGTCTGGAAGCCGCCGTGCGCAGCTTCGCCGATCAGGCCGAAGCGGCGGTCAAGGCCGGCAAGGTGCTGCTGATCCTCAGCGACCGCCACATCGCCCCGGGCAAGCTGCCGGCGCACGCCGCGCTGGCCGTGGGCGCCGTGCACCACCGCCTGGTGGAGAAGGGCCTGCGCTGCGACTGCAACATCCTGGTGGAAACCGGCACCGCCCGTGACCCGCACCACTTCGGTGTGCTGCTGGGCTTCGGCGCCACCGCCGTGTACCCGTACCTGGCCTATGAAGTGCTGGCCGACCTGATCCGCACCGGCGAAGTGCTGGGCGACGTCTACGAAGTCTTCAAGTACTACCGCAAGGGCATCTCCAAGGGCCTGCTGAAGATCCTCTCGAAGATGGGCATCTCCACCGTGGCCTCCTACCGGGGCGCCCAGCTGTTCGAAGCGGTCGGCCTCGCCGACGAGGTGGTCGAGCTGAGCTTCCGTGGCGTGGCCAGTCGCATCAAGGGGGCGCGCTTCGTCGACCTGGAAAACGAACAGAAGCTGCTCGCCGCCGAAGCCTGGACCCCGCGCAAGGGCATCCAGCAGGGCGGCCTGCTGAAGTTCGTGCACGGCGGCGAGTACCACGCCTTCAACCCGGATGTGGTGAACACCCTGCAGGCTGCGGTGCAGACCGGTAACTACGCAACCTTCAAGGAATACACCGCGCTGGTGGACAGCCGTCCGGTGTCCATGCTGCGCGACCTGCTCAAGGTCAAGGAGGCCGCCCAGCCGCTGAGCCTCGACGAGGTCGAGCCCCTGGAATCGATCTTCAAGCGCTTCGACGCCGCCGGCATCTCGCTGGGCGCGCTGTCGCCGGAGGCCCACGAAGCCATCGCTGAAGCCATGAACCGCATCGGCGGGCGCTCCAACTCCGGCGAGGGCGGTGAGGACCCGGCGCGTTACGGCACCCTGAAGAGCTCGAAGATCAAGCAGGTGGCCACCGGCCGCTTCGGCGTCACCCCGGAGTACCTGGTCAATGCCGAAGTGCTGCAGATCAAGGTGGCCCAGGGCGCCAAGCCGGGCGAGGGTGGTCAGTTGCCCGGCGGCAAGGTCAACGGCCTGATCGCGCGCCTGCGCTATGCGGTGCCCGGCGTGACGCTGATCTCCCCGCCGCCGCACCATGACATCTATTCCATCGAGGACCTGGCGCAGCTGATCTTTGACCTCAAGCAGGTCAACCCCAAGGCGCTGGTCTCCGTGAAGCTGGTGGCCGAGCCGGGTGTGGGCACCATCGCCGCTGGCGTGGCCAAGGCCTACGCCGACCTGATCACCATCTCCGGCTACGACGGTGGCACCGGCGCCTCGCCGCTGACCTCCATCAAGTACGCCGGCTCGCCGTGGGAGCTGGGCCTTTCCGAAGCGCACCAGACCCTGCGCGGCAACGACCTGCGCGGCAAGGTACGCGTGCAGACCGACGGCGGCCTGAAGACCGGCCTGGACGTGATCAAGGCCGCCATCCTCGGCGCCGAGAGCTTCGGCTTCGGCACCGCGCCGATGATCGCCCTGGGCTGCAAGTACCTGCGCATCTGCCACCTGAACAACTGCGCCACCGGCGTGGCTACCCAGAATGACCAGCTGCGCAAAGACCACTTCATCGGCACCGTGGACATGGTGGTGAACTTCTTCACCTTCATTGCCAGCGAAACCCGCGAGTGGCTGGCGCGTCTTGGCGTGCGCAGCCTGGAAGAACTGATCGGGCGCACCGACCTGCTGGAAATTCTCCCCGGTGAAACCGAGAAGCAGGGTCATCTGGACCTCACGCCGCTCCTGGGCAGCGACCTGATTCCGGCCGACAAGCCGCAGTTCTGCCAGGTGGCAAGCAACCCGTCCTTCGACCCCGGCCTGCTGGCCGAGAAGATGGTCGAGCTGGCCGGCATGGCCATCGCCGACAAGCTGGGCGGCGAGTACGCGCTGACCATCTGCAACTGCGACCGCTCCATCGGCGCGCGGGTCTCCGGCGAGATCGCCCGTCGCCACGGCAACCAGGGCATGGTCGATGCGCCGATCACCTTCCGCTTCAAGGGTACCGCCGGTCAGAGCTTCGGCGTGTGGAACGCCGGCGGCCTGAACCTGTACCTGCAGGGCGACGCCAATGACTATGTCGGCAAGGGCATGACCGGCGGCAAGATCGTCATCACCCCGCCGGCCGGCAGCCAACTGGATACCCGCGTGTCGGCCATCGTTGGTAACACCTGCCTGTATGGCGCCACCGGCGGCAAGCTGTTCGCCGCCGGCACCGCGGGCGAGCGCTTAGCGGTGCGCAACTCCGGCGCCCATGCGGTGGTGGAAGGCACCGGCGATCACTGCTGCGAATACATGACCGGCGGCTTCGTCTGCGTACTGGGGCGTACCGGCTACAACTTCGGCTCGGGCATGACCGGCGGCTTCGCCTACGTGCTGGACGAGGACAACAGCTTCTTCGACCGGGTGAACCACGAGCTGGTGGAAATCCAGCGCATCACCGGCGAGGCGATGGAAGGCTATCGCAGCCACCTGCAGAAGGTGCTTGCCGAGTACGTCGCCGAGACCGGCAGCCCGTGGGGCACCGAGCTGGCCGAGAACCTCGACGACTACCTGCGTCGCTTCTGGCTGGTCAAGCCCAAGGCCGCCAGCCTGAAGGGCCTGCTGGCCAGCACCCGCGCCAACCCGCAATAACCCGTGACCCGGGGCAGAGCCTTCTGCCCCGACCCAGATTCCGCGAGCGGGCACCCAAGATGTCCGCCGCTGCCAAGAGGTTTTTAGTCATGACTGAACGTCTGCATAACGACTTCCAGTTCGTCGACGTTGATCGCCAGGACCCGAAGAAGAAGCTGCTGCGCGTGCGCAAGAAGAACTTCGTGGAGATCTACGAGCCCTTCAAGCCCGACGAGGCCAGCGAGCAGGCGCACCGCTGCCTGGAGTGCGGCAACCCGTATTGCGAGTGGAAGTGCCCGGTGCACAACTACATCCCGAACTGGCTGAAGCTGGTCTCGGAAGGCAACATCCTGGCCGCTGCCGAGCTCTCCCACCAGACCAACACCCTGCCGGAAGTCTGCGGCCGCGTCTGTCCGCAGGACCGCCTGTGCGAGGGCGCCTGTACCCTCAATGACACCGGCTTCGGCGCGGTGACCATCGGCTCGGTGGAGAAGTACATCACCGATACCGCCTTCGCCATGGGCTGGCGCCCGGATCTGTCCAATGTGGTGCCGACCGGCAAGCGCGTCGCGGTGATCGGCGCCGGCCCGGCGGGCCTGGGCTGCGCCGACGTGCTGGTGCGCAACGGCGTGACGCCGGTGGTGTTCGACCGCAACCCGGAGATTGGCGGCCTGCTGACCTTTGGCATCCCCGAATTCAAGCTGGAGAAGCAGGTACTGGCGCGCCGTCGCGAGGTGTTCACCGGCATGGGCATCGAGTTCCGCCTGAATACCGAGATCGGCAAGGACATCGGCATGCAGCAGCTGCTGGACGAGTTCGATGCGGTGTTCATGGGCATGGGCACCTACACCTACATGAAGGGCGGCATCCCCGGCGAGGATCTGCCGGGCGTGCATGCCGCGCTGGATTTCCTGGTGGCCAACGTCAACCGCAACCTGGGCTTCGAGAAATCGCCGGCCGACTTCGTCGACATGAAGGGCAAGAAGGTGGTGGTGCTCGGCGGTGGCGACACCGCCATGGACTGCAACCGCACCTCGATCCGCCAGGGCGCCAAGAGCGTCACCTGCGCTTACCGCCGCGACGCCAAGAACATGCCGGGCTCGCGCCGCGAGGTGAAGAACGCCAAGGACGAGGGCGTGAAGTTCCTGTTCAACCGCCAGCCGGTGGCCATCGTCGGCGAAGATCGGGTGGAAGGCGTCAAGGTGGTGGAAACCCGCCTGGGCGAGCCGGATGCCCGTGGCCGCCGCAGCCCCGAGCCGATCCCGGGCTCCGAACAGATCCTGCCGGCCGACGCCGTGGTGATCGCTTTCGGCTTCCGTCCCAGCCCGGCGGCCTGGTTCCAGGACTTCGAGATCGGCACCGACGAGCAGGGCCGGGTGGTCGCGCCGGAACAGGGCCGCTTCAAGTTCCAGACCGGCAACCCCAAGGTATTCGCCGGCGGCGACATGGTGCGCGGCTCGGATCTGGTGGTCACCGCCATTCACGAAGGCCGTCAGGCCGCCGAGGGCATCCTCGACTACCTGGGCGTGTGACGCCCTGCGGTCGGCCAGCCTTCTCCGGTTGCTCCGCCTGACGCCGATCAAACCAAAGATGAAAGGCCCGGCCCGCGCCGTGCCTTTTGTCGCGCGCTTTGCGACAATGCCCGGTCTCTTTTCTGGCTGGAACCTGGACATGACTGCCCTGAAGAACGATCGCTTCCTGCGTGCCCTGCTCAAGCAACCCGTCGACGTGACCCCGGTGTGGATGATGCGCCAGGCCGGCCGCTACCTGCCGGAATACCGGGCGACCCGAGCCAAGGCCGGCGACTTCATGAGCCTGTGCATGAATCCGGAGCTGGCCTGCGAGGTCACCCTCCAGCCGCTGGAGCGTTACCCGCTGGATGCCGCGATCCTGTTCTCCGACATCCTCACCGTGCCGGACGCCATGGGCCTGGGCCTGTACTTCGAAACCGGCGAGGGCCCGCGCTTCAAGAAGGTGGTGCGCAGCCTGGCCGACATCGAAGCGCTGCCGATCCCCGATCCGGAAAAGGACCTGGGCTACGTGATGGATGCCGTGCGCACCATCCGCCGTGAGCTGAACGGCCGCGTGCCGCTGATTGGCTTCTCCGGCAGCCCCTGGACCCTGGCCACCTACATGGTCGAAGGCGGCTCCTCCAAGGACTTCCGCAAGTCCAAGGCCATGCTTTACGAAAACCCGCAGGCCATGCACGCCCTGCTGGACAAGCTGGCCCAGTCGGTCACCAGCTACCTGAATGGCCAGATCAAGGCCGGCGCCCAGGCCGTGCAGATCTTCGATTCCTGGGGCGGCAGCCTGTCGGCGGCGGCCTACCAGGAATTCTCCCTGGCCTACATGAAGAAGATCGTCGACGGCTTGATCCGGGAGCACGACGGTCGGCAGATCCCGGTGATCCTGTTCACCAAGGGCGGCGGCCTGTGGCTGGAATCCATGGCCGAGGCCGGCGCCGAGGCGCTGGGCCTGGACTGGACCTGCGACATCGGCAACGCCCGCGCTCGCGTGGGTGACAAGGTGGCGCTGCAGGGCAACATGGACCCCAGCGTGCTGTACGCCAAGCCGGACGCCATCCGCGCCGAGGTGGGTCGCATCCTGGCCGCCTACGGCCAAGGCACCGGTCATGTGTTCAACCTGGGCCATGGCATCACCCCGGAGGTCGATCCGGCCCACGCCGGCGCCTTTATCGAGGCGGTGCACGAGCTGTCGGCGCAGTACCACCGCTGAGTCGCTGGCGGTTTCGCCTGAAAAGAACGCCACTTTATGTGGCGTTCTTTCATTTCGGCCCGCCTGGCGAAATGCCCGATCTTGAGCCTTCCGTAGGGGTCGCGCGGGTGCAGGTCATGACATAGACTCCAGGGTCATTGTCAGAATCGGGGAGACCAGCATGCGGCGAGTCGTGTTCAACCAGAAGGGCGGCGTCGGCAAGTCGAGCATCGCCTGCAACCTCGCCGCCGTAAGCGCCGCCGAGGGCTATCGCACCCTGCTGATCGACCTGGATGCCCAAGGCAATTCCAGCCACTACCTGACCGGGCTGAGCGGCAACGAGCTACCGGTCGGCATCGCCGATTTCTTCAAGCAGGTACTGTCCTCCGGGCTGACCAGGAAGGGCCGCGTGGACATCTACGAGACGCCGTTCGACAACCTTCACCTGGTCACCGCCACCCCCGAACTGGCCGAGCTGCAGCCCAAGCTGGAGCAGAAGCACAAGATCAACAAGCTGCGCAAACTGCTCAGCGAGCTGTCGGCGGACTACGACCACATCTACCTGGACACCCCGCCGGCGCTGAACTTCTACACCGTCTCGGCGCTGATCGCCGCCGACCGCGTGCTGATTCCGTTCGACTGCGACAGCTTCTCGCGCCAGGCGCTGTACGGCCTCTTGGAGGAAATCGACGAACTGCGCGAGGACCACAACGAGAAGCTGCAGGTGGAGGGCATCGTGGTCAACCAGTTCCAGCCGCGCGCCAGCCTGCCGCAGCAGATGCTCGACGAGCTGATCGCCGAGGGCATGCCGGTGCTGCCGGTGTACCTGAACAGCTCGGTGAAGATGCGCGAGTCGCACCAGGCGTGCATGCCGCTGATCCACCTGGACCCGAAGCACAAGCTCAGCCAGCAGTTCGTCGAGCTGCACCGGCATCTGAACGCAGATAGCTGAAACGCGCCGTAGGCGGTCGGCGCTTTTCCGTCCGCCGAAAGGAACCCGACCGAAGTTGCGGCGCTTTTCCGACTCTAGCCTCGGCTGATCAGGATGTCGCAGGGCGGCTGGCGCAGCAGGTCCTGGGCCATGCCGCCGAGCAGCGCGTCGCCCATCAGGCTGCGGGTGTGCTTGCCCAGCGCCAGCAGCTGCGGCCGTCGTTCGGCGATGGCCGCGGCCAGGCAGGCGCCGCGTTCGCCGCTGCGCACACCGTATTCGAGTACCCGACCGGGCGGTGCCAGGCGCGCCTGTTCGTCCGCCACCAGACGGCTGAACAGGCTGCACTGCAGGTCGAGATCCTCCTGCTGTTCGGCTGCCTTGCTCGGCGCCACCTCGAACACGTTCAGCGCGTACAGCTCGGCCTCGCTGGGCAGCAGGCGATGCGCCTGATGCAGGGCGGCGCAGGCGCACTGCGAGAAGTCCAGCGCCACCAGCGCCCGCTGATAGGGCGACACATCCCGGTTGATGGCCAACAGCAGCGGAATGCGGCTGCTGCGCGCCAGGCGTTCCAGAGTGGTGCCGGCGAACAGCTCGGGGCTGGACTTGTGATGGGCGCCCAGCACCAGCAGATCGGCGCCGACGCCCTCCGCCTGGCTGGCGATGGTGGCCGACGGTTGACCCTTGGCGATACGCAGCTCGGCGCCCGGCAGCCCCAGGGCCTGCAGGCGCTCACGCAGCGGCTGCGGATCGGTTTCCCGCTCCTGCACATGCAGCAGGGTCAGGCGACCCTCCAGCTGGCGGGCCAGCTGGGCGGCGCGCTGCAGGGCCAGGTCGGCCTCCGGGGTCAGGTCGTGGGCGATGAGAATGTGCATGGTGAACACCTGAGTTGAGGCTGCCGTTTCGAGCCGACAGCCTAGCAGAGGGCAGCCCCGCCGGGCTGCCCTGGGTCAGGTCATAGCGCCGCACCGCGCAGTTCGGCGACCCGCTGCTGCAGGGTCAGCCGGTCGGTGTCCGGCGCCAGCGGTTCGCCGGCCACCAGGGTGACCCGCGACCAGATGCGGCGGAACGGCCGGCGCGCCGGGTCGCGGCTGAAGAAGCTGCCCCACAGCCCGCGCAGCGCCAGCGGGATCACCGGCACCGGCGTGTCGCGCAGGATCAGCTCGACGCCGCCCTTGAACTCGTTCAGCTCGCCAGTGGTGGTCAGCTTGCCCTCCGGGAAGATGCACACAACTTCGCCGGCCTCCAGGTAGGCCTTGATGCGCGCGAAGGCCTGCTCGTAGATCGCGCGATCCTCGTGCTGGGCGGCGATGGGCACCGCGCCGGCGGTGCGGAACACGAAGTTGAGCACCGGCAGGTTGTAGATGCGGTAGTACATGACGAAGCGCACCGGGCGACGGATGGCGCCGCCGAGCAGCAGCGCGTCGACGAACGACACGTGGTTGCACACCAGCAGCGCGGCGCCCTCGTCGGGGATCGCCTCCAGGTTGCGGTGCTCGACCCGGTACAGGGTGTGGCCGAGCAGCCAGATGATGAAGCGCATGCTGAACTCGGGAACGATGGTGAAGATGTAGCCGTTCACCGCCAGGTTGAGCAGCGAGACGATCAGGAACAGCTCGGGAATGCCCAGCCCGGCCCAGTCCAGCACGGCGATGGCGAGCAGCGCCGCCAGCACCATGAACAGCGCGTTGAGGATGTTGTTGGCGGCGATCACCCGGGCGCGCTCGTCCGGCTTGCTGCGCGACTGGATCAGTGCGTACAGCGGCACGATGTAAAAGCCGCCGAAGACGCCCAGGCCGAGGATGTCGAGGAGGATGGCGCGCCCCGGCGCGCTGGCCAGCAGCGTCAGCCAGTCGTGGGGCGCGCCGCCCGGGAAGCTGGCGACGTGCCAGGCCAGCATCAGGCCGAACAGGCTCAGGCCCAGCGAGCCGAAGGGCACCAGGCCAATCTCCACCTTGTGGCCGCTGAGCCGCTCGCAGAGCATCGAGCCGAGCGCGATGCCCACCGAGAACACCAGCAGGATCAGCGTCGCCACGCTTTCGTCGCCGTGCAGCCAGTCGCGGGCCAGCGCGGGGATCTGCGTCAGGTACACCGCGCCGAGCAGCCAGAACCAGGAATTGCCGAGCAGCGAGCGCGACACTGCGGGGCGGCGGGTCAGGCCCATGCGCAGGGTGCGCCAGGTCTGCCGGGGAATGTTCCAGTCGAACCTCAGGCCCGGCAGCGCCGCCGGGGCGGCGGGGATGCCGCGGCTGGCCAGGTAGCCGAGCAGCGCCACTGTCACCAGGCTGGCGCCGATCCACAGGCTGTAGTCCGCGCGCGCGAGCAGCAGGCCGGCGCCCAGGGTGCCGAGCAGGATCGCCAGGAAGGTGCCGGACTCCACCAGCGCGTTGCCGCCGACCAGTTCGGTGTCGTCCAGGTGCTGCGGCAGGATCGAGTACTTCACCGGGCCGAACAGTGCCGACTGGGTGCCCATGGCGAACAGCGCCAGCAGCATCAGCGGCACGCTGCCCAGCCAGAAGGCCAGTGCGCCGAGCAGCATCAGCGCCAGCTCGAGCAGCTTGAGGCGGCGGATCAGCCAGTCCTTGGCGTACTTCTCGCCCAGTTGGCCGCCGAACGCCGAGAACAGGAAGAACGGCAGCACGAACAGCAGCGCGCAGAGGTTGACCAGGGTGTCGGCGCTGCCGGACAGGGTCAGCTTGAACAGGATGGCGAGGATGATCGCCTGCTTGAACAGGTTGTCGTTGAAGGCGCCGAGCGCCTGGGTGAGGAAGAACGGCAGGAAACGCCGGCTGCGCAGGAGGCTGAACTGGGACGACGAGGACATGGTTTCCATCCGTGAACAAGGCCGAGGGGCCGCTCACGGCCCCGTTCGGCGCATAGCATATCGCCACTGAGGCGACAGACCCATGTCAGGCGCGCCGGCCTGTGATCAGATCCCCTGCTGGCGCAGCCAGGCGAGCAGCTGCGGTAGCGGCATGGCGCCGCTCTGGCGGGCCACCTCGCGACCGTCCTTGAACAGCAGCAGGCTGGGAATCGAGCGGATGCCCAGTTGCCCGGCCAGCTGCGGGTTGGCCTCGCTGTCCAGCTTGGCCAGCCGGCATCTGCCCTGCAGCTCGCGGGCGGCCTGGGCGAAGGTCGGCGCGAAGCTGCGGCACGGCCCGCACCAACTGGCCCAGACATCCACCAGCAGCGGCAGGTCGCCCTTGAGCTGGCTGGCGAACGAGGCCTGGTCGATGTCGAACGGCGCCGCCGGCAGCACGGCGGACTTGCAGCGCCCGCAGCGCGGCGCGTCGTGCAGGCGATCGGCGGGAATACGGTTCAGCCCGGCGCAGGACGCGCAGGGCACCAGCAGGGTGTCGGACATGCAGAAGGCTCCGGAAATGGGCAATGCCCTTTAGGTGGAGCCGGGAAGGGGAGAAATCAACGGGGCGGGCCTGCGCGGGGTGTTATGGACGTAGGGTGGATCGCGCTTTACCGATCCACCAACGCGCCAAGGCGCGGCCGGCGAGGCGCGCCGTGCCGGCGCGATGGTGGACAAGAAACGCGTTGACCACCCTACGAGTGCAGGCAGCCAGTCTTAGCCTTTCGCCGCTTCCAGCGCCTGGGTCAGGTCTTCGAGGATGTCATCGATATGCTCGATGCCGATCGACAGGCGCACCAGGTCGCGGGAGACGCCGGCGCGGGCCAGTTCCTCGTCGTTCAACTGACGGTGGGTGGTGGAGGCCGGATGGCAGGCCAGCGACTTGGCGTCGCCGATGTTCACCAGGCGCACCACCAGCTTGAGGGCGTCGATGAACTTCGCTGCGGCGGATTCGCCACCCTTGATGCCGAAGGACATGATCGACGCCGGCTTGCCGCCCATGTAGCGCTGCGCCAGCGCGTGCTCCGGGTGCTCCGCCAGGCCGGCGAACTGCACCCAGCTGACCTGCGGGTGGCCCTTGAGGAACTCGGCGACCTTCTGGGCGTTCTCGCAGTGGCGCTCCATGCGCAGCGCCAGGGTTTCCAGGCCCTGCAGGATCAGGAAGGCGTTGAACGGCGACAGCGCGGCGCCCATGTTGCGCAGCGGCACCACGCGGCAGCGGCCGATGAACGCGGCCGGGCCGAAGGCCTCGGTATAGGTCACGCCGTGGTAGGACACGTCCGGAGTGTTGAGCAGCGGGAAGCGCGCCTTGTTCTCGGCCCAGGGGAATTTGCCGGAGTCCACCACGATGCCGCCGATGCTGGTGCCATGGCCGCCGATGTACTTGGTCAGCGAGTGCACCACGATGTCGGCGCCATGTTCGAACGGCCGGCACAGGATCGGCGTGGCCACGGTGTTGTCGACGATCAGCGGCACGCCATGGCGGTGCGCGGCATCGGCCAGCGCCTGCAGGTCGATGATGTTGCCGGCCGGGTTGCCGATGGACTCGCAGAACACCGCCTTGGTGTTGTCGTCGATCAGCGCTTCCAGCGCGGCGATGTCGTCGTGGGGCGCGAAGCGCACCTGGATGCCCTGGCGCGGCAGGGTGTGGGCGAACAGGTTGTAGGTGCCGCCGTACAGCTTGGCCACCGAGACGATGTTGTCGCCCACGCCGGCGATGGTCTGGATCGCGTAGGTGATCGCCGCCATGCCCGAGGCCACCGCCAACGCCGCCACGCCGCCTTCCAGCGCCGCCACGCGCTTTTCCAGCACGTCGGTGGTGGGGTTCATGATGCGGGTGTAGATGTTGCCGGCCACCTTCAGGTCGAACAGGTCGGCGCCGTGCTGGGTGTCGTCGAAGGCGTAGGAGGTGGTCTGGTAGATGGGCACCGCCACGGCCTTGGTGGTCGGGTCTGGGCTGTAGCCGGCGTGGATGGCCAGGGTTTCCGCTTTCATGCAGGGTCCTTGTTGTTGGTTTTCGTGTGGAGCGCAGCATGGCCAGACCGTCTGGGGCGGTCAATGCCCTGAGTCAGCCTGAGCCGTTGGCGAGCTAGATCGTTTTCTGCCGATTTAGAACACCGAGGAATAGATGTTGTAAGCGCTTATCGCGGTAATCAGCAGGCCGACGACAATCAGCAAGGTGCGGGCCGGCAGCTTCCTGCACAGCAGGGCGGCAAAGGGCGCGGCGAACAGGCCGCCAAACACCAGGCCGGCCACCATCATCCAGGTGCTCGGCTCGCCGGCCAGCAGGATGAACGAGGCCGCGCTGGCCAGGGTGAGGAAGAATTCCGCGAAATTCACCGAGCCGATGGTGGTGCGCGGGTCGCTGCCCGAGCCGATCAGGCTGCTGGTCACCACCGGACCCCAGCCGCCGCCCCCGGCGGCATCCACGAAACCGCCGAACAGCGCCAGCTTGCCGACATGCCGGGGCGCCTTGCGCTGGAAAACCTGACGGCAGGCCTTGCACAGGATGTACAGGCCCATCAGCAGCAGGTAGGCGGAAATGAAAGGCTTCATTACCGCGCCATCGAACTGGGTGATCAACAGGGCGCCGAGAAAGGCGCCGAGCATGCCGGGCAGCAGCAGGCTGAGGAACAGCCGGCGGCTGACATTGCCGAGCTTCACGTGAGAAATTCCGGACAGGCCGGTGGTGAACACCTCGGCGATATGCACGCTGGCGCTGGCCGCCGCCGGACTGGCCCCGGCGCTGAGCAGGAAGCTGGTGGCAGTGATGCCGTAGGCCATGCCGAGCGCACCGTCCACCACCTGGGCGAGAAAGCCGACCGCCACGGCACTCCAGAATGCCGGGCTGTGCAGGGTGCGGTCGATGATCTCCAGGCCGCTCAGCCCGCCGTTGTCGCCGAAGAACAGCCGCCAGGCCAGCACCGACAGCAGGCTGGCGAGGATTGCCAGGGCCGCCCACATGGCGATGCGCAGCGCCGGGTGGTTGTCCGGATGGCTGATGGTGTCCTCGATCGGCGGCAGCCCCAGCCGGGTGTGCTCCGCGTTGAGCGGGGAGTCGCTGAGGTCGATGGAGCGAATCTTCATGGGGGCGGGCCGTGGGCAATCACAAATCGACGGCGACCTTAGCGAGCCGGGTTTAGCACGTCCAAGTATGTTTCGCTTGTAAGTTATGCCTTGAGGTTCTAAGTCCGGCGCGCAGGAAACGAGCGCTGTATTCAAGCCGAAGGCTCCAGGGACGATAAGATGGCCACCCTCCGTCGCTTTCGGGGGCAGGGCCCCCGCCTCACAGAAGAGTCCAACCATGAAGAAAACAGGGATAGCCGCCGTCGTTCTGCTGGTGGCCGGTGCCGCGGTGACCGCCGGTGCCTGGTACACCGGCACTCAGCTGGAAACCCTACTCCCCGAAAAGATCACCGAAGCCAACCAGGAACTGGCGCGCCAGCTGCCGGGCAGCGAGGTGCAGCTCAGCCTGACCTCCCTGGAGCGCGGGGTGTTTTCCAGCGTCGCCCGCTACCAGCTTGACCTGGGCGAACTGGCCCACGAATGGCCCGCCTCCGAACTGGTACTGGTCGAGCACATCGAGCACGGCCCGCTGCCCTTGTCGCGCCTGAGCACCCTGCGCCTGCTGCCAGTGCTGTCGCACAGCCAGACGCGCCTGGAGGAAACCGCGCTGACCGCGCCGTGGTTCAGGCAGGCCGAAGGTGGCGAACCGTTGCGCATCCAGACCACGCTGGGCTACGACCTGGAGGCCAGCGTGCGTCTGGAGGTTGCGCCGCTGCGCTTCGCCGACGGCGAGACACACCTCAGCTTCAGCGGTTTCCAGGGCGAATTCGAGGGCTCCGCCGAGCAGGTGACGGGTAGCGGGCATTTCGACCGTCTGGAGCTCAGCACCCTCGGTGAGCAGCCGACGCGTGTGGGCCTGCAGGGACTGCAGGTGGTTTTCGACCGCCACAAGGGGCCGTCCGGCCTGTTCCTCGGCGAGCAATCGGTGACGCTCGAGCGGCTGGATGTGCACTGGCCGGGCCTGGAACCGCTGGTGCTGACCGAGCTGGCCCAGCGTGATCGCCTGAGCCAGACGGACGACCTGCTGGCCGCCGACCTGACCCTCGAACTGGCTGGGCTGAGCTATGCGGAGCAGCCGCTGGGCGCGTTGCGCATGGACTGGAGTGCCCGCGACCTGAATGCCGGGGCGATCGTTGCACTGGCGGACCTGATCGGCAGCTATGCCGAGACTCTGGAAAGCGACCCCGAGCATGAGGGCTTCAGCCATGCCCAGGAACAGCATCTCAAGGCTGCGCTGGAGTCTTTGCTCGACAGCCGGCCCAGCCTCAGCCTGGACAGTCTGTCGCTGAAGACCGCCAACACGGAGAGTCGCCTGAGCCTGCAGCTGGGCCTGAGCAAGCCGGCGATGGGTGAGGCGCTGCCGCCGGAAGTGCTGATCCAGCAACTGGTCTCCCGCCTCAACCTGCAGCTGGACCTGCCCAAGGCCAGCATTCGCGACCTGGTGGGCTACCAGGCGCTGTTCGATGCCAGCCTCGACCCGCAGGCGGTGGCCATGGAAGCCGACATGCTGGCCGAGATGGCCGGAGACATGGCGGTGGGCATGGAACTGGCCACCCTGCAGGGTGACACCCTCCAGACCCGTCTGGACTATGCCGACGGCCAGGTGACCCTGAATGGCCAGACCCGTCCGCTGGAGGAGTTCCTCGCCATGCTGAGCCTGCTGGCTGGCGGCGGCGTGGCAATCGAATAGGACTGCCCGCCGTGACGCCCGGTGGTTGCAGCGGCGGCTGGACCAGCCCGTAGGGTGGACAACGTTGTCCTTGTCCACCATGGCCCCCGCGCGCAACCTGATAGCGGCCAGAAAAACGCTGACCGCCCTACCTGCTTCATCAGGACGAGCAACTGATTTCCAGGTGCTTGCCCCATTGCGGTGGGCGCTCGGTGTAGCGCTCCTTGCCGGGCTGTTCCTCGAAGGGGCGACTGAGCACCGCGTGCAGCTCGTGCAGCGGCGCGAAGTCGCCGGCCTCGGCGGCTTCGATGGCCTGCTGGGCCAGGTAGTTGCGCAGGCTGTAGCGCGGGTTCACCGCGTGCATGCGCGCACGGCGCGCCTCGGCCGAGCCGCCTTCGCGCGCCACCCGGGCGCAGTAGTCGGCGGCCCAGGCGTCGAAACCAGCCAGATCGACGAACTCCTCGCGCAGCGTGCCCACCGCCGCTTCGGCGGGTTGTTCGCCCAGCGCGCGAAAGAAGTTCGGGTAATCCACCGCGCCGCCCTGCATCAGTTGCAGCAGGCGCTGGATCAGCTCTGTATCCGCCTCCTCGGCCTGGGTGAAGCCCAGCCTACGGCGCATGCGGTCTAGCCAGTGCGCCTGGTACAGCGGCAGGAACAGGCCGAGGGTCTCGCGCAGCGCCTCCACCGGTACGAACGGCGTCAGCGCCTGGGCCAGCGCCGACAGGTTCCAGTGGGCGATGGGCACCTGGTTCTCGAAGCTGTAGCGCCCCGTGTCGTCGGAGTGGTTGCAGATGAAGCGCGCGTCGAAATCATCCAGAAAGGCGTAGGGGCCGAAGTCGAAGGTCAGGCCGAGGATCGACAGGTTGTCGGTGTTCATCACCCCGTGGCAGAAACCGTAGGCCTGCCAGGCGGCGATCATCTCGGCGGTGCGTTCGACCACCGCGCGGAACAACGCCGCGTCATCGGCGCAGTCCGGGAAGTGGTTGGCGCGGGTGAAGTCCAGCAACTGGCGCAGCGCCCCATGCTGGCGCGTGTAATAGAAGTACTCGAAGTGGCCGAAGCGGATATGGCTGGGCGACAGGCGCAGCAGCATGGCGGCGGTTTCCTTGCGCTCGCGCCACACCGGCGTCGCCGAGGCCACCACACACAGCGCGCGTGTAGTGGGAACACCGAGGGCCGCCAGGTATTCGCTGGCCAGGAATTCGCGGATGGAACTGCGCAGCACCGCGCGGCCATCGCCCATGCGTGAGTAGGGCGTCGAGCCGGCGCCTTTCAGGTGCAGGTCCCAGTGCTCACCGGCCTCGTTGACCACTTCGCCCAGCAGCAGCCCGCGACCATCACCCAGGCGCGGGTTGTAGACGCCGAACTGGTGCCCGGAATAGACCATCGCCCTGGGTTCGGCGTCGCGCCACAGCGCATTGCCGGAGAATAGCCGGACGAATTCCGGCCGCTGCGCTTCGGCCGGGTCCAGATCGAGCAGCGCCAGGGCCGCCTCACTGGCGATGGCCAGGCGTGGCTCGGCGATGGGCTCGGGCTGCACGGCGGTGGAGAAGTCATCGCCCAGCCGCGCGAAACGGTTGTCGAAGTGCAACTGGTCCAGGCGTTTCATGGGCAACCTCAGGGTTTGGCCGGCGGTGGGATCGGCTGCTCGGTGGCCGCGCCAGCGGCGCCCAGCACGGCCGTTTGGCCGATCTGCGCTTCCTGCCCCTCCAGGTTCTTCACGAACACGTCGACCTGTCGGAAGGCGATCTCGATGCCGTGCTCGCGGAACAGCTGCTCGATGCGCCGGTTGATCTCGTCGGTGGCTCGGCCCCGGTCGCCCAGTTCGCGCACATGGATGATCAGGTCGTGGTCCAGCGTGCTTTCGCCGAAGGTCTGGAACAGCACCAGCGGCTCGGGGTCACGCATGACCCGCACGTTCTCGTGGGCTGCCTGATAAAGCAGGCGACGCACCAGCTCCAGGTCCGAGCCATAGCCGACACCGACCTTCAGCACCAGGCGGGTGACGGTGTCGCTCAGCGTCCAGTTGATCAGCTGGCTGGTAATGAAGGTCTTGTTGGGCACCACCACCACCTTGCGATCGGCATCGACGATGTGGGTGGCGCGGATGCGGATACGGTTCACCGAGCCGGTGACGTTGCCGATAGTCACCAGGTCGCCGATGCGTACCGGGCGCTCGAACAGGATGATCAGGCCGGAAATGAAGTTGGCGATGATCTCTTGCATGCCGAAGCCGATGCCCACCGACAGCGCCGCCACCAGCCACTGCAGCTTGTCCCAGCTGACCCCCAGGGTGGACAGCGTGGTGACGATGCCGAAGCCCATGATCAGGTAGGACAGGAGGGTGGTGGTGGCATAGGCGCTGCCCTGCGCCAGGCTCATGCGCGACAGCACCAGCACTTCCAGCAGGCCGGGCAGGTTGCGCGCCAGCACCAGGGTCAGTGCCACGATCAGCAGCGCGCCCAGCAGGTCGAGCAGGCTGATCGGCCGCAGGCTGGCGGTGGCGCCGCTGCCCTGGGTGAACTCGTAGAGGGTGACGTTATCCAGGTAGCTGAACACCGTCAGCAGGTCGGCCCAGACCCACCAGAGCACCGCCAGCAGGCCGGCGAACAGGCCCAGGCGGATCAGCCGCAGGGATTGCTGGTTGACCTGCTCGATGGCCAGCCCGGGCTCCTCGACGGGCGCCGCCACGCCGTCGACGCCCTCCGGCGTCTGCGCCTCGGTTTCGCGGCGGGCCTGCGCGCGCTGCCAGGCCAGGCGCCGGGCCGCCACCGCCAGGCCACGCGCCAGCAGGGCTTCCAGCAGCACCCAGAGCAGCAGGGCGTAGAGGGTGTCGATCAGCCGGCCGCTCAGCTTGAGCGCCGTGTAGTAGTAGCCGGCGAAGATCGCCGCCATCAGCAGCAGGGGCAGCAGGGCGACCAGCGCGCCCAGCAACCGGCGCAGCGGCGGCGCCTCGCTACTTTGCGGGCCCTGGAACATCAGGCGGGCCAGCAGCCAGCTCAGCAGCGCGAACCCGACCAGCAGCAGGAGCACGCCCAGCATGTCCTGGTCGAGTAAGCGCGGCTGGTTCTCGGCGAACGCCACCACGCCGACCAGGATCAGCAGCACAAGGCCCAGCCAGCGCATCTGCCGGTGCAGGAAGGACACCTGTGTGCGGCTCCAGCCGAAATGCCGCTCGGCCACTCCGCCCGGGGCGAGGATCTGATACGCGGTGTACAGCACCAGCCAGGCGCCGGCCATGGCATACAGCGCGGCGCCCAGGTGGACGTTCTGGCCGCGGGCGTCGATCTGCAGCGCATAGCCGCCCAGCGCCAGCATGAGACTGACGGGCAGGGCCTGCACCAGGCAGAACAGGATGGCCAGCGGTGTGTGGCGCTGGCTGTCGCGCCCCACCTGGCCGATGTCCTCATGCAGCGCCTGCAGCTTGCGTTGCCAGAACTGGCGCCGGGCGATCAGCAGGCCGCTGAGCAGCAGCGGCAGGAACACCCAGGGTCGGCTCAGCAAGCCGTTGGCCAGTTCGCCGAGGGCGCCCTGCCAGTCCAGGCGCGCCGCCTGCTCGACCAGCCGGCTGGGCAGGCGCTTCCACCAGTCCGGCTGCAGCGGCGGGTGGCTGGGAATCCAGAACAGCTGTTCTTCCAGCGTGTTGCTCAGGCGGCTGGCCAGGTCGCGCAGCTGGCGCTGGTTGAGCTGCAGGCTGACCGCTTCGCCCAGCAGCGCGTTGAGCTCGCGCGCCATGCGGTCGGCCAGTTCGGCGCGACTGTTGATCAGTTCCAGCAGCGCGGCGCGCAGTTGCTCATTCCCGGGCTCGCCGCTATCGGCGAGCAGTCGATCGACGAAGGCGCGCGGATTGGCCAGCTGCTCGCGGCTCTGGTTGAGCTCGAACTGGTAGAGGCGGATGTCGGCAATCTCGTCCGCCAGCTTGCCATCCACCGCGACCTGCGGCAGGCGGCGCTTCTGTTCCATGAGGATCTGCGCCAGCAGCAGGCTGCCCTTGAGCGCCTCGATCTGCTCGCCCAGCACCTGTTCGCTCTGAGTCAGGCTTTCCAGGCGCTGGCGGGTGCGCAGATTGGTCTGAGTCACTTCGTTGCGGCGATCGGTGATGCGCAGCAGGTGATCGGTCAGTTGCAGGTTGCGTGCGGTTTCCTGGGCAATCAGGCGATCCGGGCTGGCGCTGCGGGCTTCAAGGGTGGCCTGCTCGCGGGCCTGCTCGGATTGCGCCAGGCGCTTGGTGTTGATCAGTTCCTGCAGGGCGAGGATCTCCTGCTCCAGGCGCTCGATGCGCGTGGTGAGCAGCTCGCGGCGACGGCTGCCCAGGTCCAGCAGGGTGTCGTTGCCGGCCAGGGCGCGGCGGCTGAATTCATTGCTGAGGGTCAGGGTGGCCAGCTCGGCCGTCAGCAGGTCGCGCTGTTCGGCGCTGAGCGCCTGGCCGTCCAGGCGGTCGTCCTTGAGGGCTGCCTGCAGTTTCTGCATGCGCGCCTGGTTGCCGCTGATCTCGGTCTGTGCCCGCTCTGGACGTGTCTGCGCATTGATGACCAGGCTGTTGGCGGCGGTCAACTCCTGTTGCCACTCGGTCAGCTGCTGGTTGCGCGCGTCGAGGATGATCTCCAGCTCGACGATCTGGGCGCCGGCCTGCTCCCGCGCCGGATCGCTCTGTGGCCGGGCCTGCAGTTCCTCATAGGCGCGGCGGGCCTCGCTGATCTGCTCGGGCGCGTCGGCCAGCTCCCGTTCCAGGGCGCTGATCCGCTCGCGCAACTCGTCCTGGCGGGCCAGCTGCGCGAGCGTCTGTTCCAGGGTCTGCTGCACCTGCAACTGCTCGCTCTCCGGCAGTTTGCGATCCGGCAGGGCCGCCAGGGCAGCCTCGACGGACTCCCGGCTGGGCGGTTCGGCAGCATGGAGGGGAAGGCAGACGAGTAGCAGGAGGAACAGCGAACGAATCAGGGGCATGGGCTGGTCGGTGAACGGCGGGCCGGCGCGCAATGCGCGCCGGCCTCTGGCTAGAAGGACGGCCCCGGCGGCAGGGATTTGCTGCCCTCGGGGAATTTCAGACCGATCTTGCGGATGCGCGGACCGTCCATCTTGGCGACGGTCCAGGTCAGGCCGTTCCATTCGACCTGATCGCCTACCACGGGTTCGCTGCCCAGGCGCCGGGCGATGAACTGTCCGAGCGGCATGTCGCCGGCCTCTTCACCCAGGTTCAGCCCGTACACGGCGGCGACCGCGCCCAGCTCGGCCGAGCCTTCGAGGATGAAGTCGCCGAAGAAGTGCAGGTCCTGGCCGCGCTTGGGCGGTTGGCTGAACAGATTGCCGAGGGTGGGCAGGTCTTCTTCCTGGCCGATCACGCAGAGGATGTCACCCACCTGCAGCGTGGTGCTGCCGCTGGGGTGCAGCAACTGCTGGCCACGGAACAGCGCCGCGATGCGGGTGCCGGCAGGCATGTTCAGCGCGCGCAGCGGCGCGCCGATGTACCACTTCTTCTCGCCCAGGCGATAGACGAACAGTTCCCAGGGGCTGGTGGGGTGTACTTCCAGGCCGGTACGGGAAATCGGCGACGGCGACGGCGGCACTTCCACCCGCGCCTTGCGGGCCGCCCACGGCAGGGTGCTGCCCTGCAGCAGCAACGACACCAGCACGATGAAGAAGGCCACATTGAAGAACAGCTGGGCATTTTCCAGCCCGGCCATCAGCGGGAACACCGCGAGAATGACCGGGACCGCGCCGCGCAGGCCGATCCAGGAGATGAAGCTGCGCTCACGCAGGTTGAAGCCCTTGAACGGCAGCAGGCCGATGAACACCGACAGCGGCCGGGCGAAGAAGATCATCCACAGCGACAGCGCCAGGGCCGGTACGGCGATGGGCAGCAGCTCGCTGGGCGTCAGCAGCAGGCCGAGCACCAGGAACATGCCGATCTGGCTTAGCCAGGCCAGGCCGTCGAACATGTGCAGGATGCCGTGGCGGTTGCGGATCGGCCGGTTGCCCAGCAGCAGGCCGCAGACGTACACGGCGAGGATGCCGCTGCCACCGATGGCGCTGGCGATGGCGTAGATCATGATGCCGCCGCTCACCGCCAGCAGCGGGTACAGGCCGCTGGCGATCTCGATGCGGTTGATCAGCTGCAGCAGCAGCCAGCCGCCGGCCAGGCCCAGCACGATGCCCAGGCCGAACTGCTGGATCAGGCTGACCAGGAAGCCGAGGCCGAAATCGGCTTCACCGGTGGCGATCATGGCGATCAGCGACACGGTGAGGAACATCGCCATCGGGTCGTTGCTGCCCGATTCGATTTCCAGGGTGGAGCCGACCCGCTCGTTCAGCCCCTTGCCGTTGAGCAGGTTGAACACCACCGCGGCGTCGGTGGAGCCGACGATGGCGCCGATCAGCAGGCCTTCCAGCAGGGTCAGGTTGAACAGCCAGGCGGCGGCGATGCCGGTCAGGCCGGCGGTGATCATCACCCCGACGGTGGCCAGCGACATGGCTGGCCACAACGCCACGCGGAAGGTGGCGGCGCGGGTGCGGATGCCGCCATCCAGCAGGATCACCGCCAGCGCCAGGTTGCTGACCAGGTACGCCAGTGAGTAATCGTTGAAGACGATGCCGCCGATGCCGTCGACGCCGGCCAGCATGCCCACGGCCAGGAAGATGACCAGCACCGGGATGCCGATGCGGGTGGAGAACGAGCTCACCAGGATGCTGCTGGCCACCAGAAGCGCGCCAATGAAGAACAGGGCGTTGATGTTACTGGCGTCCAAAGGCGTCGCTCCTTCTCGTCTGACTGTGTCGGGTTTCGAAGAGCGACGCTATGTCAATAAGCCCTCGAATATCAAGCGCTTAATGCAATTTGAGGGCCATGACGAAAATGCGCCTCAGCGGTCGAGTCCGCCCGCCAGCCGCTGTGTCAGTTCGGCCGCCGGCAACCCCTGCGTGTTGCCGACATGCTGACCGGCCCACAGCGGCGAACAGGCGGCGGATCCCTGGCGCTCCGCCGCGGCGCGCAGCGGGCCGATCGCGTTGCCGGCCAGCGGGAACGGGGCAATGCCCTCGGGGCGCGGGCCCAGGGCCTGGATGAGACGGTTGACGATGCCGCGCGCCGGCCGGCCGCTGAACAGCGTGGTCAGCTCGGTGTAACGGGCCGCCGGACTGCCCAAGGCGGCCCGGTGCAGGGCGCTGGTACCGGCTTCCGGGCAGGACAGGTAGGCGGTACCCACCTGCACACCGGCGGCACCCAGGGCCAGGGCGGCGCGCACGCCGCGCGCATCGGCGATGCCGCCGGCGGCGATTACCGGCACGTCCAGGGCATCCACCAGTTGCGGCACCAGCGCGAAGATGCCGAGCTGACGACCCAGGTCCGCGGACAGGAAGTGGCCGCGATGGCCACCGGCTTCCAGGCCTTGGGCGATCACCGCGTCGACGCCGTGCGCCTGCAGCCACAGGCCTTCCTCCACCGTGGTGGCGCTGGACAGGATGCGCGCCCCGCTGGCCTTGACGCGATCGAGCAACTCGGGTGCCGGCAGGCCGAAGTGGAAGCTGACCACCGCCGGCCGATGGCGCTCGACGATGTCGGCCATCGCCGCGCTGAACGGCTGGCGCCCCGGGCCGTCGGGAATGCTCGCCGGATCGACGCCGAACTCGGCGTAGAAGGGCGCCAGCAGCGTGCGCCAGTGCTGCTCGCGCGCAGCGTCCGGGGCCGGTGGCGTGTGGGCGAAGAAGTTCACGTTATAGGGCTGATCGGTGAGCGCCCGGAGCTTGCCCAGCTCGGCATCCAGCGCCTCGGGGGCAAGCAGCGCCGCCGGCAGCGCGCCGAGGCCGCCGGCCTGGCAGACGGCGGCGGCCAGGCGGTGGTCCTGGGAGCCGGCCATGGGGGCCTGGAGGATCGGCAGTCGGCAGCCGAGCAGGGAAGTCAGGGCGTTCATCGTTGCAAAGCTCCTTGCGAGCGAAGGGTGGAAGGACCCGGCACCGCCCACATCCAGCCCAGCGACCAGATGAAGGCGCCCAGGCCCAGGGCGAAACTCTGCACCAGGGTGCCGCCGGCCTGCAGCCACAGCTCGGCCAGCCACGGGCCAGAGAGCTGCGCGCCGCCGTACAGGGCAATCAGCGCGGCCGACAGGCGCGGTCCCTGATGGGGCTGCAGGCTGCGCGCCAGGCGCTGGGTGAGCAGCACACTGCCGATGAAACCGCCGCCCACCAGCGCCGCGCAGAGCAGCACGCCGGTGGCGTTCGGCAGCAGCAGCGGCGCCGCGCAGCCGATGCCCTGCAGCACGTAGGTGCCGAACAGCGCGCCGCGATCGCCCAGGTGCGCGCCCAGGTAGTTCCAGGTCGGCACGGAGAGCAGGCAGGCGAAGGCGGTCCACAGCCAGACCTGGCCGATCAGCGGATCGCCCACCGGCAGCAACTGGTTGGCCAGCGTGGGCAAAAAGGTCATCGGCAGGATGTAGCCCAGCCCGGCGCCGGCGTAGGCCATGAACAGCGGCGTGCTGGCGCGGTCGAACAGCCGCCTCGACGGCGGGGTGGCATCGCCGCGCGGCGCGGCCGGCGGGATGTGCAGGCGCAGCAGCAACAGGCAGCTGAGCAGCGCCAGCGGCACCGCCAGTGCGGCCATCGGCCACCAGCGCGCCGCACCGCGCAGCCACTCGGCGGGCGCTTCGGCCAGCCAACTGGTGAGCAGCAGGCCGGCGGCGAAACCCAGGTACACCAGCCCGCTCAGGGTGGCGCGGCCACGTTGCGCCAGCCATTCCAGCACCAGCGCCGGGGCGAGCACGAACACCAGGCCGTTGCTGATGCCGTTGGCCAGGCGCAGCAGCAGCAGGCCGAACACGTCCTCGCAGGCGCCCTGCGCCAGGGTGATGGCGGCGTTGCCGAGCAACGCCAGCGGCAGCGCGATGCGCAGGCGCTGCGGCGCGGCCAGCAGCAGGGCGAGCAGGGCGCCGAGCAGGTAACCGATGTAGTTCCAGGTGGCGAGCCGCGCACCCTGTTCGAGGCTCAGCAGGCCGTCGGCAAGCAGGTGGGGCAGCAGCGGGGTATAGGCGAAACGACCCAGGGCGTGGACAACGACCAGGGCGGCGCTGCCGGCGAACAGGGCAAGGAAAATCTGGCGGGGAGAAGCGGCTGGCATGTTCTTGTACGTCCTTGGGCAACCACGGTCGTCACCATAGCGGTTGCCCGGTGCGGATCGTTAGTGAAAAATCCTGAGCCTCGCTTTCACTCCGGATGAAACCCCTTGGCTACCTGGGAACGCCTCAACCCCTATCTGCTGCGGCACTTTCTGGCCATCAGTCGCGCCGGCTCGCTGAGCGGCGCGGCGAAAAGCCTGCACTGCGTGCCGTCCAACGTTTCGGCCCGACTGCGCCAGCTGGAAGAGCAGTTGGGCGTCAGCCTGTTTCGCCGCCAGGCCCAGCGCCTGAGCCTGACCCCCGCCGGCGAGCGCCTGCTGCCGCACGCCGAGCAGCTGGAGCAGCTGTGCCGGCAGGTGTGGAGCTGCGTGCACGAGGACCCCTGGAGCGGCGAGCTGCGCCTGGGTTCCATGGAGACCACCGCCGCCGTGCGCCTGCCGGAAGTGCTCGCCGCCTTCCACCGCGAGGCGCCGCGGGTCAGCCTCAGCCTGCTGACCGGGGCCAGCCGCCAGTTGATCGACGAGGTGCTGGCCGGGCGCCTGGATGCCGCGCTGATCGGCGGGCCCTACAGCCATCCGCAACTGGTGGGCGAAGAGGTCTGGCGCGAGGAACTGGTGCTCGTGCTGCCAGCGCGCGCGCAGCTGGACATGCTGGCGCAGTCGCCGGTGACCCTGCTCGGCTTTCCCAGCGGCTGTCATTACCGCGAGCGGCTGGAACGCTGGAGCGAGCGGCAATCGCTGCAGATCGCCGCGCGGCAGAGCTACGGTTCGATCGACGCGATCCTCGGCGGCATCGCCGCCGGCATGGGCATCGGCCTGCTGCCGCGCAGCCTGCTGCAAAGCCACGCGCGCGGCCAGCTGGTGGCCTGGCAGCCGATCGACGCGGAGCTGGCGGCGGCGCCGACCCTGCTGGTGCGCCGCCGCGACGCCGCTCCCCATCCGGCCCTGGAGAGGCTGCGCGAGCTGCTGCACGGGCGCCAGGCCTGCACGGACCCGTAGGAGCGAATTCATTCGCGAGCTTTTGGCGGCGGCCGCACCTGGCCGGCCGCCCCTAGCCGGCCGCCACAATAAGCTCGCGGACAAGTCCGCTCCCGCCAAAGCGGCTGCGGTTCCGTCCCTAGGCGCTGCCCACCTTGAACTGGCCGACCAGCCGCGTCAGGTGTTCCATCTGGTCGCGGATCTCGCTGGCCGCGCCCACCGTCTGCCGGGCGGCGCGGGTGCTCTGCTCGGCCACCTCGGCGATGGTGTCGATGTTGCGCTGCATGTCCGTGGTGACGCTGGCCTGCTCCTCGGCGGCGGTGGCGATCTGCCGGGTCATGTGGCTGATGGTGCTGACCGCCGCCGCGATGCGCTCCAGCGCGGCATTGGCTTCGCGGGTGCGCTCGACGCTCTGCCCGGCCTCGCGGTGGCTGACCGCCATGCCGCCGACCGCCTGGCGGGCCTGTTCCTGCAGGTGCAGGACCATCGTGCGGATCTCCCCGGTGGAGGCGCTGGCCCGCTGCGCCAGGTCGCGCACCTCGCCGGCCACCACGGCGAAGCCCCGGCCCTGCTCGCCGGCCCTGGCTGCCTCGATGGCCGCGTTGAGCGCCAGCAGGTTGGTCTGCTCGGCGATCTCGTTGATCACGTCCAGTACCCGGCCGATGTCGTCGCTGTCGTGCTGCAGCGTGCGGATCACCTCGGCGGCTGCGCCGATCTCGGCGGCCAGCAACTGGATGCCTTCGGCGGTCTGGATCACCACCGCGCGGCCGCTGTCCGCCTCGCTGTGCCCGTCGCGGGCGGCCTGGGCGGTCTCGGCAGTGTTGATGGCGACCTCCTGGACCACGGCGACGATCTGCGTCATGGCGGTGGCCAGCTGGGTGAGCGATTCGCGCTGCTGGCTGACGCCCCGTTCGGCCTGCGTGGCGGCGGCGGCGACCTGGTGGGCGCCGTGGCTGACGTCCTGGGTAGCGTCGCGCACGGCGCGGATCAGGTCGCTGAAGCGTGCCAGCATGGCGTTGTAGGCCCGCCCCAGCAGCGCCAGCTCGTCGCGGCCGCGCTCGTCCAGCTGCACGCTGAGATCGTTGCTGCGCTCGGCCTGCTGGATCAGGCTCACCGCCTGGTGCAGGCGCAGGCCGACCATGCGCACCAGCAGGTGCAGCACCAGGGTGAGGATCACCACGCCGGCCAGCAGCACCAGGGAAAACCACAGGTTGTAACGGGTCTCGGCGGCGGCCGCGTCGGTGTCCGCCGCTGCGCTGCGGCTGATGGCCTGGCCCAGGGCGAGCAGGCTGTCGATGCCGGCGGTCGACACCGTCAGCCATTGCTGGTCGTCGAGCTCGTAGGCGCCGCTGGCGGCGCCGGCGTACACCCGCTCGCGCGCGGCGCCGAAGCGCTCGACGAACTCCGCCTGCACCCGCGCCCAGGCGCCGTCGATGCCGCTGTCGGCGCCCTGGCGCAGCAGGGGCAGGCCGACGTCGCGCAGGTAGGCCAGCTGGCGCTCGACGATGCTGCGAAAGCCGAGCAGTTCCTGACGGGTCGCCTCCGGCAGCGGCCGAGCGCTGGCGATCGCCATGGCCAGCTGGGCGCGCTCGCGGCCGGCGTATTCGGAGGCGAGCCAGACCGCCTGCTTGAGTTGTGTGTTCTTGAACGCGGCGCTTTGCAGCGCGCTGTTCGGCAGGAACGGCGTATCGCGCAGCCGCGCCGCGCTGTCGATCAGCGCGGTGGCTGTCGCCACCCACTCGGACGCCGGAATGGCCAGCTGGCCCGGTGCGCTGTCATCGATCCGCCGGCGGGCCTCGCGGAGCGCGATCCAGGCGGCGTGCACCTGGTCCAGGCTGGCGCGCAGCGAGTCGTCCGCCAGCTCCTCGCCGAGCGCGAGGGCCTGGGTCAGGGCCGCATCACCCTGGGCGCGCAGGTTCGGCAGGCGCCCGGCCAGTGCCGGATCGCCGTCGCCTTCGGCCAGGCGGCTGAGCAGCGCCGCGCCCAGGCCGCGTTCGCGGGCCTGCTCGGCGGCAGCCACCAGCAACTGGTCGGCCATGCGGTTGGCCGTGCCATACCGGGCAGCCAGGCGCGCGGCCGGCTGGTTGACGAAGGCCAGTTGCCAGAGGATGACGAGGATCAGCAACACGGCGATCAGCATGACCGGCGCGGTCAGGGTGAGGCGCAGCGGCAGGAAGCGCAGCAGGGTCAGCATCGGGATCGTCTCCATTCTTCTTGTTGTCATGCGCGGCGGTGGCGGACCGTTCGGATGCGCCGGGCCTGGCAGCGGCCTGTTAAACTGCGCCACCCCAGGAGTCCCGACCCATGAACTACCGTCACGCCTTTCACGCCGGCAACCATGCCGATGTGTTCAAACATGTCACCCTGGCGCGGCTGATCGCCTTGATCACGCGCAAGGACACGCCCTTCGCCTACCTGGACAGCCACGCCGGGGTCGGGCTCTATGACCTGCGTGGCGACCAGGCCAGCCGTACCGGCGAATGGCTGGAGGGCATCGGCCGCGTGTGGCAGGCCCAGAGCGTGCCGGCCCTGCTGGATGACTACCTGGGCGTGCTGCGTGCCATGAACCCTGACGGCGAGCTGCGCCATTACCCCGGTTCGCCTGAGCTGGCCCGGGTGCTCAGCCGCGAGCAGGACCGCCTGCACCTCAACGAGAAGCACCCGGCGGACGGTGAGCTGCTCAAGGACAACATGCGCGGCGACCGTCGCGTCGCCGTGCACCGTGGCGAAGGCTGGTTCGTGCCGCGTGCGTTGTTGCCGACCCGCGAGAAGCGCGTGCTGCTGCTGATCGACCCGCCATTCGAACAACCGGACGAGCTGGAGCGTTGCGTGCAGGCCCTCGACGAGGCCCACGGCCGCATGCGTCAGGCCATCGTGGCCATCTGGTACCCGATCAAGGACCGCCGCCAGCTCAAGCGCTTCTACCAGCGCCTGGAGAAGAGTGGGGCGCCCAAGCTGCTGCGTGCCGAGCTGTACGTGCACAACCCGGACGACGCCGAGCGTCTCACCGGCTCGGGGCTGGTGATCAGCAACGCGCCCTGGGGCCTGGAGGAGGAACTGCGCGAACTGCTGCCCTGGCTGGCCCAGACCCTGGGGCAGAGCCAGGGCGGGTGGACCCTGGACTGGCTGATTGCCGAGCGTTGATTGTCATGAGCAGTGATTACACGATTTATCGGAGCCTGGTGGCCGCGATGATGAAGGGCGAGGAAACCCTGCCCAGCCTCCCGCAGCTCACCCTGCAGATCCGCTCGGCGCTGTCGCGCCCGGAAACCACCCAGGCCGAACTGGAGCGGCTGATCAGCCGCGATCCCGGCCTGGCGGCGCTGCTCATCAAACATGCCAGTGGCGCCCTGTACCGCCGCGCCAAGCCGACCCAGAGCCTGCGCGAGGCGATCAGCCTGCTGGGCTTGCGCCAGGTGGGCAGCATCACCATGGCCCACAGCCTCAAGAGCCTGGCGGTGCTGCACAACCCGACCTACAAGCTGCTGTACATGGATGCCTGGCGCTACCTGGTGCTCAAGGCCAGCACCAGCGCGGTGCTGGCCCGCGAGCTGGGTGGGGTGGTGCCCGAACAGGCGCTGCTGGCCAGCCTGCTCAGCGACGTGGGCAACCTGGTGCTGCTTTCCGCCTTCATGGACACCCGCGAACCGGTGAGCCTGGAGCATTACCGCCGGCTGTGCCACGAGTTCGGCCGCTCGCTGGGCCTGCTGCTGCTCAAGCGCTGGGGCGTGGAGCCGGAGTACATCGCCGTGCTGGAACAGGCCGGCGACTGGCAACGCGACAGCGGAGCACGCCTGCAGGTGATCGACGTGGTGAACCTGGCGCTGTACCACGCCAGGCTGCAGCGCGAGCCGAACAGCGGGCTGCCGCCGCTCACCGAGCTGTCCGCCTGGCGCAAGCTTGCCGAGCCGGACAACCGGCTGGACGAGCAGGGCCGCCTGGCGCTGATCGCCGAGCACCGGGAACAGGTGCAGAGCCTGGCGCGCAGCTTCGGCGGCTGATTACGGCAGGCACACCCCGGTGCCGCGCAGCCCGCAGTATCCGTGGGGATAGCGATCCAGATACTGCTGGTGTTCCGGTTCGGCGTAGTAGAACGGCGGCGCTGCGACGATCTCGCTGCTGACCGGCCCGAATCCGGCGCGGGCCAGGGCGCGGGCGAAGGCATCGCCGCTGGCCCGGGCGGCGTCCAGTTGCTCGTCGCCGTGGCAGTGGATCACCGAGCGGTACTGGGTGCCGATGTCGTTGCCCTGGCGCATGCCCTGGGTCGGATCGTGGGATTCCCAGAACACCCGCAAGAGGGTGTCGTAGTCGACCTGTTGCGGATCGAACACCACCAGCACCACCTCGGCATGACCGGTCAGGCCACTGCACACTTCCTCGTAGGTGGGGTTGGGCGTCAGGCCGCCGGCATAGCCCACGGCGGTGGTCCAGACGCCGGGTAGCTGCCAGAAGCGCCGCTCGGCGCCCCAGAAGCAGCCCATGCCGAACACCGCCTGCTGCAGGCCAGCCGGAAACGGACCGCGCAGAGGATGGCCCAGCACCCGGTGGCGTTCCGGCACCGGCATAGGCGTGGAGCGACCGGGCAGGGCCTGATCGGGCGTGGGCATGGAGAGGGAGTGGGCAGGCATGGCGCGGTACCTCATGAGCTCTGTAATGGACAGCCTAAGCCGGCTGGCGCGGAGAGTGAACCCGGCACCTGTCCCGTAAGGCGGTCAAGGCATCGCCTTGGCCGCCGTGAAGGCGCGGCGTTGCCCACCCTGCGCCAACGGGCGCCGCCGATCAGTGCTTGTCGAGTCGCTGGTCCAGCCCGTCGAGCAAACGCTCCAGCGCCCCCTGGTTGGCCCGCAGCACGCCGAGGCCGCCTTCGCGCATGGTTTGGGCCTTTTCAGGCTGCTCGAACAGAGTGCTGATTTCCAGGGCCAGGCCGGCGGCATCCGCCACCTCGCCTAGCGCACCGGCGGCGCGCAGCTGCTGGGAGATTTCCAGGAAGTTGAACAGGTGCGGGCCGCTCAGCACCGGCTTGCCGAGGGCGGCCGGCTCCAGCAGGTTGTGGCCGCCATTGGCCACCAGGCTGCCGCCGACGAAGGTCACGTCGGCCAGCGCATAGAGGAACAGCAGCTCACCCATGGTGTCCCCGAGCAGCACGCTGTGCTCGGCGGTCACCGGCTCGTTGCCCGAACGCCGGCAGGTGGCAAAACCTTGCTGGCGGCACAGCGCGAAGACATCCGCAAAGCGCTCCGGATGACGCGGCACCAGGATGAGCAGGGCGTCGGGATGACGTTCCAGCAGCTTGCGGTGGGCCGCCAGGATCACCTCGTCCTCGCCGCCGTGGGTGCTGGCGGCGATCCACACCGGGCGTTGGCCGGCGCCCCACTGGGCGCGTTGCGCGGCAGCGCGTTCCACCAGGGCCGGATCGATGCGCAAATCGAACTTGATCGAGCCGGTGACGCTTACCCGCTCCGCGCGCGCGCCGAGCTGGCGGAAGCGCTCGGCCTCCGTCTCGGTCTGCACCGCCAGCCAGTCCAGCTCGGCGAGCATCGGCGCGGTCAGCTTCCTGAAGCGTGCATAGCCGCGCGCCGAGCGCTCCGACAGCCGCGCGTTGGCGAGCACCACCGGAATGCCGCGCCGGGCGCACTGGTGGATATGGTTGGGCCACAGCTCGGTTTCCATCACCACCGCCAGCCTGGGCTGCAGGCGATTCAGGAAGCGCGCGGCCGCCCAGGGCAGGTCGTAGGGCAGATAGCAGTGCTGCACCTGGTCGCCAAACAGGGCGCGGATGCGCTCCGAGCCGGTTGGCGTCATGCAGGTCACGGTGATCGGCAGGTCGGGATGGCGGGCCATCAGTGCGCGGATCATCGGCGCGGCGGCGATGCTTTCGCCGACGGAAACGGCATGCACCCAGATACCGCCGGGCCGGAAGGCCGGCAGGCCGAGGGCGAAGCGCTCGCCGGTGCGCCGGGCATAGGCCGGGGCCTTGCGGGCGCGCACCAGCAGACGAATGCCCACCAGCGGCAGGCCCAGGTGAAGCAGCAGGGTGTAGATGAGTCGGTTCATGGGCGCGCAGCTTAACAAAGCCTGTCGCCGGGGCGTGAGCGCGGCGCGCCGGTTCGCCGGTTGCGCCGGCGGAAGCCGGCACGGTTTATACTGCCGGCCCCGTTTCAACCACGAGCCCGTGTCCATGTCCCAAGCGCTGAGTACCGATGTCCTGATCGTGGGTGGCGGCATCGCCGGCCTGTGGCTGAATGCCCGGCTGCGCCGCGCCGGCTACGCCACCCTGCTGGTGGAAGCCGACCGGCTGGGCGGCGGGCAGAGCGTCAAGTCGCAGGGCATCATCCATGGCGGCACCAAGTACGCCCTGCACGGGGCGTTGACCGGCTCCTCCGAGGCCATCGCCGACATGCCGGCGCGCTGGCGCAAGGCGCTGCTCGGCGAGGGCGAGCTGGACCTTTCTGGTGTGCGTCTGCTCTCCGACGCCCATTACCTGTGGTCGCCCGGCAGCCTGGCCGGCAACCTGACCAGCTTCTTCGCCAGCAAGGCCATGCGCGGGCGCGTGGATGCGGTGAAGGGCGAGCAGCTGCCACCGGCGCTGCAGCATCCGAAGTTCAAGGGCAAGGTCTACCGACTGGCCGAGCTGGTGCTCGACGTGCCCAGCCTGATCGCCCGCCTGGCCGAACTGGCCGGCGACGGCCTGCTGGCCGCCGAGACCATCGAGCCCCTGCGGGAAAACGGCGAGCTGGTCGGCCTGCGGATCGACGGTCGCGAGGTGCGTGCCCAGCGCATCGTGCTCAGTGCCGGCGAAGGCAACGCCGCGCTGCTCGCGGCGCTCGGCCTGGAGCAGCCGAAGCAGCAGCTGCGCCCGCTGCACATGGTGCTGGTCAAGGGCCCGAACCTGAAGCCGATCTACGCCCACTGCCTGGGCGGCGGACCCAAGCCGCGCGTCACCATCACCACGCACCCCGCCGCCGACGGCCAGTGGGTCTGGTACCTGGGCGGCGACCTGGCCGAGGCCGACGGCGTGGCCCGCGACGAGGCCGCGCAGATTGCTGCGGCGCGCAAGGAAATCGCCGACCTGCTGCCCTGGGTGGACCAGAGCGCGCTGCGCTGGGCCACCTTGCGTGTGTCGCGCGCCGAGCCGGCGCAATCCGGGCTGGTGCGTCCGGACAACGCCTTCCTGGCCGAGCAGGGCCGCCTGCTGGTTGGCTGGCCGACCAAGCTGGCCCTGGCGCCGGATCTGGCCGACCGGGTATTTGCCAGCCTGGAACGCGACGGCATTCGTCCGTCGGCGCAGCCCACCGTGTCGGCGCTGCCGCGCCCGGCGGTGGCCCGTCCGGTGTGGGAGGAACTGCTGCCATGACCGACCTCAAGCAGCTGCATGACCTGCATCGCCCGCTGGGCAGCACCGGCCTCCTGGTTTCGCCGCTGGGGCTGGGTACCGTGAAGCTGGGCCGCGACCAGGGCGTGAAATACCCCAGCGGCTTCCGCATTCCCGATGACGCCGAGGCGCGGCAACTGCTGGCCCTGGCCCGCGAGCTGGGCATCAACCTGATCGACACCGCGCCGGCCTACGGCACCAGCGAGCAACGCCTCGGACCGCTGCTGCGCGGCCAGCGCGACCAGTGGGTGATCGTCAGCAAGGTGGGCGAGGAGTTCGAGAACGGCCAGTCGCGCTTTGATTTCTCGCCGGCGCATACCCGGCTGTCGGTGGAGCGCAGCCTCCGGCGCCTGGAAACCGAGCATATCGATCTGGTGCTGGTGCATTCGGACGGCAACGACGTGGCCATCCTGCGCGACAGCGGGGTCTACGAGACGCTGGCCGAGCTCAAGCACGAGGGCAAGATCGGCGCCTTCGGCCTCTCCGGCAAGACCGTGGAAGGCGGGCTGCTGGGGCTGGAGCGTGGCGATTGCGCGATGGTCACCTACAACCTCAACGAGCAGGCCGAAAAACCGGTGCTGGACTACGCTGCCAGTCACGCCAAGGGCATCCTCATCAAGAAGGCCCTGGCCAGCGGCCATGTCTGCCTGGCGCCGGGGACGGATCCCGTGCGTGCCAGCTTCGAACTGCTGTTCGGCCACCCTGGGGTGTGCAGCGCCATTGTCGGCACCATCAACCCGCTGCACCTGGCCCACAACGTCGCGACGGCTGCCGCCGTCATCCGTTCCATCCGCTAAGGCCGCGACCGCGGCCGCTTCCCCGCAAGGAGGCACCATGCCGCGAACCCTGCTCAGCAAACTTCCCGGTGACTTCAAGACCCTGCCGCTGCGGGTCGACGCCAGCCGCGAGGGGTTGCGTTACCAGAGCCTCGGCCTGCCGCTCAATTTCAGCCAGATGCTGGCCCGCCGGCGGCCGGTGGCCATCGACGATCCGCACTGTTTCAGCGTCGAACTGGCGAACCTCGGTGTTTCGGTACGCCTGACCCTGCACTGGCAGGGTTGCGATTACTGGATCCTGGTGCGCCAGCAGCGCGCGGATCGCCAGGATGACGTGCTCAAGCTGATTTCCGGCTACGTGCCGGCCCACGAGCTGGGCCTGCCGCTGTTCACCGCCATGCAGGAAATCGCCGAGGAATGCCTGATCGAGCACGCCGACGGCTGGCTGCCCGGGCGTTTCGCCGATGCCTGGCTGCCCACGCCCTACCGTGACAGTCTGCGTTACCTGGCCAACAGCCATTTCAACCTGCAGGCGCTCGGCGGGGGCGACACGCCGGTGCGTTGCGGTGCGCTGTGCCTGGCGGGCGAACCCCGCGCCTACGTTCATCAGCCCACCGCCTCGCTGCAGCTGGTCTACGACCTGCGCCTGAAGCTGCCGGACGATTGCCAGCGGCCGAGCCTCTACCACGTGGACGAATGCCTGGAAGGCGACCGCCTGGTGGCCCGCCTGGACCACGACCGCCCGGATATCTACCTGCTGGAGCCGCGCCACGGCGAACTGCACAGCCTGCGCAACGGCCGGCTGCAGCCAGTGGACACGCGCGACCTTTGGCTGTCGGAGAGCTTCGCGGCGCAGGACGGCTGGCTGATCCGTGACGAGCGGGTGGCGCTCGAGCAGTGGCGGGCGCAACGCCAGGCGGCGAGTTAGCCAGAGCCGTGCAGGCCTTGCCTGAAAGTGCGGGTTGTTTTGTGGGGGCGGACTTGTCCGCGATTCAGGCGTTCACGGTGTAACTGCGCAGGCGCTCCAGCAGCTCGCGGCCGTCGATGGGACGGTCGAACAGGTAGCCCTGGCCGGTGTCGCAGCGCTGCCGGCGCAGGAAGCTCAGCTGTTCCTGGGTCTCGATGCCTTCGGCCACCACGCGCAGACGCAGCTTGTGGGCCATGGCGATCACCGCGGCGGTGATCTCCATATCGTCCTGGTTGGCCGGAATGTCCTTCACGAAGCTGCGGTCGATCTTGATGGTGTCCAGCGGGAACTTCTTCAGGTAGCTGAGCGAGGAATAGCCGGTGCCGAAGTCGTCCATGGCCAGGGTGAAGCCCAGCGCCTTGAGCTGATGCAGTTGCTGGTGGTTGGCCTGGCTGGCGTCCAGCAGCAGGCTCTCGGTCAGTTCCAGCTCGAGGCGCGAGGCCTCGACCTTCTCCTGCACGAGAATGTCGCGCAGCGCGTTGACCAGCTCGGTGTCGTGGAACTGGCGGGGCGAGAGGTTGATGGCGATGCGCACCTCACCCATGCCGGCGGCGTCCAGGCGATGCAGCATGCGGCAGGCCTCGCGCACCACCCATTTGCCGATCGGCACGATCAGCCCGGTTTCCTCGGCCAGGCCGATGAAGGCATCCGGCGGGAACATGCCTTCGGTGGGGTGCTGCCAGCGCAGCAGGGCTTCCAGACCGGTCAGGCGGTCGGTCTTCAGGCACAGCTTGGGCTGGTAATACAGCAGCAGCTCGTTTCGCTCGATGGCGTGGCGCAGGTTGTGCTCGATGAACTGGCGGCGGTGGGCTTCGGCGTCCAGCGCGGGGGTGAATGCCTGCCAGCGGTTCTTGCCGCTGGTCTTGGCCTTGTGCAGTGCCAGGCCGGCGTACTGCATCAGCGTCTGGGCATGCTTGGCGTGCTCCGGGCTGCGTACCAGACCGATGGAGGCGGTGACGTTGATCAACTGGTTGGCCACGAACAGCGGGCGACTGAGCAGGTGCAGCAGCTGCTGGGCGACCTCCTCGGCGTCCTGCAGATCGCTGGCGTCGAGCAGGGCGGCGAACTCGTTGCTGGCGAAGCGCGCCAGGCAGGTCTTGGGCCCCAGCGCGTTGCGCAGCCGCCGTGACAGGCTGGTCAGCACCTTGTCGCCGGTTTCGTGGCCCAGGTTGTCGTTGATGCGCTTGAAGTTGTCGATATCCATCAGCAGCAGGCTGAAGGGCGCATCCGGGGTTTCCGCCAGGCGCTGCTCGAGGCGCCCGATGAAGTACGGGCGATTGCCCAGTCCGGAGAGACTGTCGCGCAGGGTTTGTTGCGTCTGGCGCTGGTAGTTCAGCTTGTTGAGGGTGACGTCCTCGCACAGGCCGAGCAGGTGGGTGGTCTGCCCCTCCGCATTGCGGACCCGGGACACCCACATGTGGCCCCAATAGGGCTCCAGGCTCTTGCGCTGGCTGCGGAACTCGATCTGCCAGCTGTCGTTGTCCGGCTTCTGGCGCAGCGCCGTGCGCACCAGTTCCGGCAGGCTGGCCAGGGCGGGGAATTCGTCCAGCGAGCGTCCTTGCAGTTCGCTCGGGCTGTACTGGGTGATGGCTTCGAAGCGGGGGTTCGAGAACACCACGCGACCGTTGATATCCACCAGCAGGAAGGCCTCGGCGCTCTGCTCCAGGGCGCTGCGGCACAGTTCGGCGGTGTCAGTGAGGTCGGCGGCCACCGCGTCCAGCGGCAGCAGGTAGCCGTGCAGCCGTTGGGCCTGGTCATCGGCGGGCTCGCCGAACTCCAGCAGGCTGATATCGCCATGGGCGGTCGCCAGGCGGTGCTGCACCTGATAGTGGCCGCGCTCGGCCAGCTGTTGTCGCACCTGCTGGTGCAACTGCTCGCGCCGCGTGGCGTCCAGCAAGGCGCCAAACGCGGCGTTGCCGAACAGCCGCAGCAGCGGATGGGCATCCGCGCCCGGACCCGGCTCGCAGCCGTCCAGCGTCCAGCCGGCATCGTTTAGCCGGGTGAAGCGCCACAGGCCGAGTCGGGAGAGGGCGGGGAGAGACGATGTCAGGTCCATAGGATCCATGGATGCGAACGATTCCCTAGTGTAACGCTCGCGCGCGTTGCTAGCACCTTGCCATTATCCCGTGCGTGCCGGGCGAAAGGCATTCTGCCCGGGCGGCTTAGTGTGCCCCGAGTCACAAAAGCAAAAAAAGCCCCGCTTGCGGCGGGGCTGGAGAGACGAGCGTGGCGTGCTCGTTTGAGGAAAGCGGCCGGGCCGGTGGCCCGGCAGGGATATCACAGCAGCAACGTGCGGATATCGGCCAGCAGCTCGGAGAGCCGCTTGGTGAAACGCGCCGCGGCGGCCCCGTTGATCACCCGGTGGTCGTAGGACAGCGACAGCGGCAGCATCAGGCGCGGCTGGAACGCCGAGCCATCCCAGACCGGCTGCATCGTGGCCTTGCTGACGCCCAGGATCGCCACTTCCGGCGCGTTGACGATCGGCGTGAAGCCGGTGCCGCCAATGTGGCCGAGACTGGAGATGGTGAAGCAGGCGCCCTGCATGGCATCGACACCGAGCTTCTTGTTGCGCGCCTTGTCGGCCAGCTCGGCGGCCTCGCCGGCCAGTTGCAGCAGGCTCTTCTGGTCCACGTCGCGGATCACCGGCACCAGCAGGCCGTCCGGGGTGTCCACGGCGAAGCCGATGTGCACGTACTTCTTGCGGATCAGCGCAGCGCCGCTGGGTGCCAGCGAGCTGTTGAAGTCCGGCATCTCCTTGAGTAGGTGCGCGCAGGCCTTGAGCAGCAGCGGCAGCACGGTCAGCTTCACGCCGGCCTTTTCCGCTGCAGCCTTCTGGGCCACGCGGAAGGCTTCCAGCTCGGTGATGTCGGCGGACTCGAACTGGGTGACGTGGGGCACGTTCAGCCAGCTGCGGTGCAGATTGGCGGCGCCGACCTGCATCAGGCGGGTCATGGCCACTTCCTCGATTTCACCGAACTTGCTGAAATCCACCGCCGGGATCGGCGGAATGCCCGCACCACCGGCAGCCACGGCCGGCGCGGCCTGGGTCTGCTGCATCATGGCCTTCACGTAGGCCTGCACGTCTTCCTTGAGCACGCGGCCGTGCGGGCCGGTGGGCGTGACGCGCGCCAGGTCGATACCGAACTCGCGGGCCAGCTGGCGCACGGCCGGACCAGCGTGCACCTGGGCGGCGGGGCGCTTGGGGGGCTCGACCAGCGGGGCAATGCTCTCCAGCGGCGGGTTGCCGTCGGCGGCGCTCGGTGCCGGCTTCTGCGGTTCGGCCACCACCGGAGCAGGCGCCTTGGCAGCCGCTTGCGGAGCGGCGGCCGGTGCCGCGGGCTGGGCGGCCGGCGCGGCGCCTTCCACCTTGAGGGTGAGGATCAGGTCGCCGGTGCCCACTTCGGCATCCAGCTGCACGGCAATCGATTCCACCACGCCGGCGGCCGGCGAGGGGATTTCCATGCTGGCCTTGTCGGACTCCAGGGTGATCAGCGACTGCTCGGCGCTCACCGTGTCGCCGGCCTTGACCAGCACCTCGATGACACGCGCCTTGCCGGCCGAACCGATGTCCGGCACGCGGATTTCCTGGCTGCTGGCCGGGGCCGGAGCGGCGGCGGGTGCGACGGTTTCCTTGGCGGCGGGCTGGGTGGCCGGCGCTGCCGGTGCGGCCTCGGCCTTGGGGGCGGCGGCCGGCTCGGGGGGCGGCGCGCTGGCGCCGGCGTCGTCGCTTTCCAGCTCCAGCAGCTCGTCGCCTTCCTTGAGGCGGTCGCCCAGCTTGACCTTCAGGCTCTTCACCACGCCGGCCTTGGGCGCGGGAATCTCCATGCTGGCCTTGTCGGATTCCAGGGTCAGCAGGCTCTGCTCGGCCTCGATGCGGTCGCCCACCTTGACGAACAGCTCGATGACTTCGCCTTCGCCGCTGCCGATGTCCGGGACACGAATCAGTTCACTCATGGTTCGCTCCTCAGCAGTCCAGCGGGTTGGGCTTTTGGGTGTCGATGCCGAAGCGGGCGATGGCTTCGGCCACCACTTTGCGCTCGATCTCGCCGCGGTCGGCCAGGGCTTCCAGCGCGGTCAGCACGATCCAGTTGCGGTCCACTTCGAAGAAGTGGCGCAGCTTCTCGCGGGTGTCGCTGCGGCCGAAGCCATCAGTGCCCAGCACCTTGTACTCCTTGACCGGCACCCATTGGCGAATCTGATCGGCGAACAGCTTCATGTAGTCGGTGGAGGCGATGACCGGGCCCTTGCGGCCGCCCAGGCACTGCTCGACGTAGCTCTGTTGCGGTTTCTGCTCCGGGTGCAGGCGGTTGTGACGCTCCACCGCCAGCCCGTCGCGGCGCAGCTCGTTGAAGCTGGTGACGCTCCAGACGTCGGCGCCGATCTTGAACTCTTCGCGGAGGATCTTCGCCGCCTCGCGCACTTCGCGCAGGATGGTGCCGCAGCCGAGCAGCTGCACGTGGCAGGCGGCTTCCTTCTTGTCCTCTTCGAGCAGGTACATGCCCTTGATGATGCCGTCCTGTACACCCTCGGGGATGGCCGGCTGGGCATAGGACTCGTTCATCACCGTGAGGTAGTAGAAGACGTTCTGCTGCTCCTCGGTCATCTGGCGAATGCCTTCGCGGATGATCACCGCCAGCTCGTAGCCGTAGGTGGGGTCGTAGCTGCGGCAGTTGGGGATGGTGCTGGCAAGGATGTGGCTGTGACCGTCCTCGTGCTGCAGGCCCTCGCCGTTGAGCGTGGTGCGACCGGCGGTGCCGCCGATCAGGAAGCCGCGTGCGCGGCTGTCGCCGGCGGCCCAGGCCAGGTCGCCGATGCGCTGGAAGCCGAACATCGAATAGAAGATGTAGAACGGCAGCATCGGCTGGTTGTGGGTGCTGTAGGCCGTGGCGGCGGCGATCCAGCTGGACATGGCGCCGGCCTCGTTGATGCCTTCCTCGAGGATCTGGCCCTTCTTGTCCTCGCGGTAGAACATCACCTGGTCCTTGTCGACCGGCTGGTACAGCTGGCCTACGGACGAATAGATGCCGAGCTGGCGGAACATGCCTTCCATGCCGAAGGTGCGCGCCTCGTCCGGCACGATCGGCACGATGCGCGAGCCCAGCTCCTTGTCCTTGACCAGCTGCGCCAGGATGCGCACGAAGGCCATGGTGGTGGAGATCTCGCGATCGCCCGAACCGTCGAGGATGGCCTTGAGGGTTTCCAGCGGCGGCGTCGGGATGCTGAAGCTCTTGTTGCGGCGCTGCGGGACCGGGCCGCCGAGCTTTTCACGGCTCTTGAGCAGGTACTTCATTTCCGGGCTGTCGGGCTCGGGCTTGTAGAACGGCAGTTCTTCGAGCTTGTCATCCGGAATCGGGATGCCGAAACGGTCACGGAAGACCTTCAGGCTGTCCAGGTCCACCTTCTTGACGTTGTGGGCGATGTTCTGGGCTTCGCCCGAGCCGGTGCCGTAGCCCTTGATGGTCTTGGCCAGGATCACCGTCGGCTGGCCGGTGTGGTGCACCGCCGCGTGATAGGCGGCGTACACCTTGAACGGGTCATGGCCGCCACGGTTGAGCTTCCAGACCTCGTCGTCGGAGAGGTCTTCGACCATCTTCAGCAGCTCGGGGTTGGCGCCGAAGAAGTGCTGGCGCACGAAGGCGCCGTTGTTGGCCTTGTAGTTCTGGTAGTCGCCGTCGACCACCTCGTCCATGCGTCGCTGCATGACGCCGTCGGCGTCCTTGGCGAACAGCGGGTCCCACAGGCGGCCCCAGATCACCTTGATGACGTTCCAGTCGGCGCCGCGGAAGTTGCCTTCCAGCTCCTGGATGATCTTGCCGTTGCCACGCACCGGGCCGTCCAGGCGCTGCAGGTTGCAGTTGATGACGAAGATCAGGTTGTCCAGCTTCTCGCGGCCGGCCAGGGAGATGGCGCCCAGGGACTCCGGCTCGTCGGTCTCGCCGTCGCCCAGGAAGCACCAGACCTTCTGCTTGCCGGCGGGGATGAAGCCGCGGCTTTCCAGGTACTTCATGAAGCGCGCCTGGTAGATGGCCTGGATCGGGCCCAGGCCCATCGACACGGTCGGGAACTGCCAGAAGTCCGGCATCAGCCAGGGGTGTGGGTAGGAAGACAGGCCGTTGCCGTCCACTTCGCGGCGGAAGTTCTCCAGCTGGTCTTCGCTGATGCGGCCCTCCAGGAAGGCGCGGGCGTAGACGCCGGGCGCGGCGTGGCCCTGGAAGAAGACCAGGTCGCCGCCATGTTCTTCGGTCGGGGCCTGGAAGAAGTAGTTGAAGCCGATGTCGTACAGCGTCGCGCTGGAGGCGAAGGTGGAGATGTGGCCGCCCAGGCTGGAGTCCCGCTTGTTGGCCCGCGCCACCATGGCCAGTGCGTTCCAGCGCACCAGCGAGCGCACGCGGCGCTCCATGAACAGGTCGCCGGGCATGCGGGCTTCGTGGGTGACCGGAATGGTGTTGCGGTAGGGCGTGGTGATTGCGTAGGGCAGCTGCGTGCCGCTACGGGTGGCCAGCTCGCCCATCCGGGTGATCAGGTACTTGGCGCGGTCCTCGCCTTCGCGGTCGAGGACCGACTCCAGGGCGTCCAGCCACTCCTGGGTTTCGATGGGATCTTGGTCTTGCATGGCTTGCTCCAGGGCTCAGGGCGACCTTTTGAGTCGCCTCGATGGCACTGCCGCGTCGTGGCCGCAGTGTCTTTTGTTGTTCGTTGTGTGCCAGGGACAATCGGCGCTTGTAGTTTTACTACAAAAAAGCGAGACCCAACAGTCATCGCACAAATTTGTAGCGAAACTACAGGGGTGGCCGCGAAACCGTCCTTGGCGGGCCCTGTTTGCAGGGCAAGCATAGACCGCGTCACCGGCAACCCTTGACGAACCCCCCGGCGATGCCCTCTGCTGGCGGTCCATTCGCCCCTTTCGCAGAAGGAAGTTTCCCCATGAGTCTGCCCTCCCTGGTTGCCGTCCCGGCGTCGCTGGCTGATCTCGCCGAGCGACCGGGTGTCGCACTGCGCGCCCGTCTGGCCGAGCGAGGGCGGGCGGATGACTGGCCGGCGGCGCGCCAGGAGGCGTTCGTCCGCGCCTGCGTGGCCAGCGACTTCGTGGCCGAGCAGGTGCAGCGGGATGTCGAGGCGTTTCTGGCGCTGGCGGACTCCGGCGAGCTGGAGCGCAGCCTGCGCCCCGGCGAACTGCGCGGGCAGTTGCAGGCGCTGCTGGCCGACTGCGAGCAGGAAGACGATCTGGCCCGCCGCCTGCGACGCTTCCGCAACCGCCAGCAACTGCGCATCGTCTGGCGCGATGTGAATCGCCTGGCCGATCTCGGCGAGACCTGCCGCGACCTCTCCGACCTGGCGGACGCCTGCATCGACCTGGCCTACCGGTGGCTGTACCCGCGCCATTGCGCGCAGTTCGGCACGCCGATGGGTCGGCGCTCCGGCAAGCCGCAGCAGATGGTGATCCTCGGCATGGGCAAGCTCGGTGCCCACGAGCTGAACCTGTCCTCGGACATCGACCTGATCTTCGGTTTCCCCGAAGGCGGCGAGACCGAGGGTGTGCGCCGCTCCCTCGACAACCAGGAGTTCTTCAACCGCCTGGGCCAGCGGCTGATCAAGGCGCTGGACGCCATCACCGTGGACGGCTTCGTGTTCCGCGTCGACATGCGCCTGCGCCCCTACGGCTCGGCCGGCGCGCTGACCCTGAGCTTTGCCGCGCTGGAGCAGTACTACCAGGACCAGGGGCGCGACTGGGAGCGCTACGCGATGATCAAGGCGCGCGTGGTCGGCGGCGATCAGGTCGCCGGCGCGCACCTGCTGAAGATGCTGCAGCCGTTCGTCTATCGGCGTTACCTGGATTTCTCGGCCATCGAGGCGCTGCGCAGCATGAAGCAGCTGATCCAGCAGGAGGTGCGCCGCAAGGGCATGAGCGAGAACATCAAACTCGGCGCCGGCGGCATCCGCGAGGTGGAATTCATCGCCCAGGCCTTCCAGCTGATCCACGGCGGCCGCGACCTGAGCCTGCAGCAGCGGCCGCTGCTGCCGGTGCTGGCCGTGCTGGAGGCCGAGGGCTACCTGCCGGCTCCGGTGGTGGCCGAGCTGCGCGACGGTTACCGCTTCCTGCGCTATGTCGAGCACGCCCTGCAGGCGCTGGCCGACAAGCAGACGCAGATGCTGCCTGAGGATGCCCGCGAGCGGGCGCGGGTGGCCTTCATCATGGGCTTCGCCGACTGGCCTGCGTTCATGGCACGTCTGGAGCAATGGCGCGAACGTATCGAATGGCATTTCCGGCAGGTGATCGCCGACCCTGACGAGGAAGAGGAACAGGCCGCGGGTGGCGAGTGGCTGGCCCTGTGGCTGGGCGATCTGGAGGAGGACAGCGCCATCCGGCAACTGGCCGAGCTGGGCTTCGCCAGCCCCGAGCACGCCTGGCGACACCTGCACGACCTGCGCGGCAGCAGCCAGGTGCGCAGCATGCAGCGCCTGGGCCGCGAACGCCTGGACGCCTTCATGCCGCGCCTGCTGGCCCAGGTGGCCGAACAGGACGCCCCGGATCAGGTGCTGGAGCGCGTCATGCCGCTGGTGGCGGCGGTGGCGCGGCGCTCGGCCTACCTGGTGCTGCTCACCGAGAATCCCGGCGCGCTGACCCGGCTGCTGCAGCTGTGCGCCGCCAGCCCGCTGATCGCCGAGCAGATCGCCCGCTTCCCGTTGTTGCTCGACGAGCTGCTCAACGAAGGCCGCCTGTACAGCCCGCCGCAGGCCCCGGAGCTGGCCGCCGAGCTGCGCGAGCGGCTGATGCGCATTCCCGAGGACGACCTCGAACAGCAGATGGAGGCGCTGCGCCACTTCAAGCTGGCCCACAGCCTGCGCGTGGCCGCCTCGGAATTCGCCGGCACCCTGCCGCTGATGAAGGTCAGCGACTACCTGACCTGGCTCGCCGAGGCGATTCTCGAACAGGTGCTGGCGCTGGCCTGGCGCCACACCGTGGCCAAGCACGGCACGCCCAAGCGCGCCGACGGCAGCGACTGCGACCCGGACTTCATTATCGTGGGCTACGGCAAGGTGGGCGGCATCGAGCTGGGCCACGGCTCGGACCTGGACCTGGTGTTCATCCACGACGGCGATCCGCAGGCGGAAACCGACGGCGCCAAGCCCATCGACGGCACCCAGTTCTTCACCCGCCTGGGCCAGCGCATCATCCACCTGCTGACCACCCAGACCACGTCGGGCCAGCTCTACGAGGTTGACATGCGCCTGCGCCCCTCGGGCGACGCCGGCCTGCTGGTCAGCTCGCTGGCGGCCTTCGAACGCTACCAGCAGCAGGAAGCCTGGACCTGGGAACACCAGGCACTGGTGCGCGCCCGGGTGCTGGTCGGCAGCCCACGGGTGGCGCAGTGCTTCGAACAGGTGCGCGGGCAAGTGCTGGGGCGGGCCCGCGACCTGCAGAAACTGCAGGCGGAAGTCAGCGAAATGCGCGCCAAGATGCGCGACAACCTGGGGACCCGGGCCACCGACGCCGGACGTGGCGAAAACGCCTTCGACCCCGCGCAGAGCTTCGATCTCAAGCAGGATGCCGGTGGTATCGTCGATATCGAATTTATGGTGCAATACGCGGCCCTGGCCTGGTCGCACCAGCACCCGGAGCTGCTCCGCTACACCGACAACATTCGCATTCTGGACGGCCTCGGCGCGGCCAACCTGCTGCCCGAAACGGATGTCCAGTTATTGCAGGAGGCCTACAAGGCCTACCGCGCCGCAGCCCACCGCCTGGCCCTGCAGAAACAACCCGGCAAGGTGCCGGGCGATCAGTTCCCCGATTCGCGCCGCCTGGTGCGGCGCATCTGGACGGAACTGGGACTGAACTGACTTCACGCAGGCGGCCGACGGCCGCCTCACTTGACCATTGAGGAATGCAACGATGTCGATGGCTGACCGCGACGGTGTGATCTGGTACGACGGCAAACTGGTGGAATGGCGCGGCGCGACCACCCATGTGCTGACCCACAGCCTGCACTACGGCATGGGTGTGTTCGAAGGCGTGCGCGCCTACGAGACCCCCCAGGGCACCGCGATCTTCCGCCTGCAGGCGCACACCGATCGTCTGTTCGATTCGGCCCACATCATGGGCATGAAGATTCCTTACACCAAGGAAGAGATCAACGAAGCCACCAAGGCGGCGGTGCGCGAGAACGGCCTGGCCAGCGCCTACATCCGTCCGCTGGCGTTCTACGGTTCCGAAGGCATGGGCATCCGTGCCGACAACCTGAAGGTGCATGTGATTGTCGCCGCCTGGCACTGGGGCGCCTACATGGGCGAGGAAGCGCTGGAGCGCGGCATCAAGATCCGCACCAGCTCGTTCACCCGCCACCACGTGAACATCTCCATGACCCGCGCCAAGGCCAGCGGCCACTACATCAACTCGATGCTGGCCCTGCAGGAAGCCGTTTCCGCCGGTGCCGACGAGGCGCTGCTGCTGGATCCGGAAGGCTACGTGGCCGAGGGTTCGGGCGAGAACATCTTCCTGGTCAAGGACGGCGTGATCTACACCCCCGAGGTGACCGCCTGCCTGAACGGCATCACCCGCAACACCGTGCTGACCCTGGCCCGCGAGCTGGGCGTGGAGATCGTCGAGAAGCGCATCACCCGCGACGAGGTGTACATCGCCGACGAGGCCTTCTTCACCGGCACCGCCGCCGAAGTGACGCCGATCCGCGAACTGGACGGCCGCCAGATCGGCATCGGTCGTCGCGGCCCGGTCACCGAGAAGCTGCAGAAGGCCTACTTCGACCTGGTCACCGGCAAGACCGATGCCCACCCCGAGTGGCGCACCCTGGTCAAGTGATTCACCAGCGCAGGGTGGGTTAGGCCGCAGGTCGTAACCCACCATCCGGCCCGCAGGGGCGGCCAATGGATGCCTGGCGACATCCTTGGTGGGTTACGCCGCGAGCGCGGCTGACCCACCCTACGGGGACAATTCCTAGTATGAACATTCTGATCATCGGACCCAGCTGGGTCGGCGACATGGTGATGGCCCAGACGCTGTTCACCTGTCTCAAGCAGCAACACCCCGATTGCGCCATCGACGTGCTGGCCCCGGAGTGGAGCCGGCCGATCCTCGAGCGCATGCCCGAGGTGCGCGAGGCCCTGAGCTTTCCGCTCGGCCATGGCGTGCTGGAGCTGGCCACCCGCCGGCGTATCGGCAAGTCTCTCAAGGGGCGATACGACCAGGCGATCCTGCTGCCCAACTCGCTGAAGTCCGCCCTGGTGCCGTTCTTTGCCGGTATTCCCAGGCGCACCGGCTGGAAGGGCGAGATGCGCTATGGGCTGCTCAACGACATCCGCCTCCTCGACAAGCAGCGCTACCCGCTGATGATCGAGCGCTTCATGGCGCTGGCCTACGCGCCGGGCGCCGAGCTCCCGCAGCCCTATCCGCGCCCGTCGTTGCAGATCGACGAGGCCAGCCGCGCCGCCGCGCTGGAAAAATTCGGCCTGACCCTGGACCGTCCGGTGCTGGCGCTGTGCCCCGGCGCCGAGTTCGGCGAAGCCAAGCGCTGGCCGGCCGAGCACTACGCCAAGGTGGCGGAGGTCAAGATCCGCGAAGGCTGGCAGGTCTGGCTGTTTGGCTCGAAGAACGACCATCCCGGCGGTGAGACCATCCGCGAGCGGCTGATTCCCGGCCTGCGCGAGGAAGTCAGCAACCTGGCCGGCCAGACCTCGCTGGCCGAGGCCATCGACCTGATGTCCGCCGCCACGGCGGTGGTGTCCAACGACTCCGGGCTGATGCACGTGGCGGCGGCGCTGAATCGCCCGCTGGTGGCCGTGTACGGCTCCACCTCGCCGCAATTCACCCCGCCGCTGGCCGAGCAGGTGGAGATCGTGCGCCTGGGTCTGGAATGCAGCCCCTGCTTTGAGCGCACCTGCCGCTTCGGTCACTACGACTGCCTGCGCCAGCTCAAGCCGCGCGCGGTGATCGAGGCGCTGGATCGCCTGGTGCCGCAGCCGGTCGAGGTGAAATGAGTGAAGGTGCTGCTGATCAAGACGTCGTCCATGGGCGACGTCATCCACACCCTGCCGGCGCTCACCGATGCCGCGCGCGCCATTCCCGGCATCCGCTTCGACTGGGTGGTTGAGGAGGGCTTCGCCGAGATTCCCGCCTGGCACCCGGCGGTGGAGCAGGTGATCCCGGTAGCGATTCGCCGCTGGCGCAAGAACCTGTGGAAAACCTTAAAGAATGGCGAGTGGCGCCAGTTCAAGCAGCGCCTGCGTGAGGGCGACTACGACCTGGTGATCGATGCCCAGGGCCTGCTGAAAAGCGCCTGGCTGACCCGTTACTGTCGCGCGCCGGTGGCCGGCCTGGACCGTGACTCAGCCCGCGAGCCGCTGGCCAGCCGCTTCTACGACCGCACCTTCCACGTGCCGAAGGAACAGCACGCCCTGGAACGAGTACGCCAGCTGTTCGCCCAGGCGCTGGGTTATCCGCTGCCCGACTCGATCGGCGACTATGGTCTGGACCGCGCCGCGCTGGCCGAGTCGTCCGCTACCCCCTACATCGTGTTCCTGCATGGCACCACCTGGTCCAGCAAGCACTGGCCGGAAGCCGACTGGCGTGCCCTGGCCGAGCGCCTGAGCGCCGACGGCTGGGCGATCCGCCTGCCGTGGGGCAACCCCGGCGAAAAGGCCCGCGCCGAACGCATCGCCGCCGGTCTGCCCGGCGTCGAGGTGCTGCCCAGGCTGAACATTGTCGGCGTCGCCCGCGTACTGGCCGGCGCCCGCGCCTGCGTGGCGGTGGACACCGGCCTCGGCCACCTGGCCGCGGCGCTGGATGTGCCGAGCATCTCCCTCTACGGCCCGACCCGCCCCGGCCGCGTCGGCGCCTACGGCAAGGGTCAGGTGCACCTGTGCGCCAGCGGGCCGAACGCCGGCAGCGGCGACCGCGACAAGCCCTGTTTCGAGGGGCTGGATGCGGTGCGCGTGTATCCCGAATTGCAGCGCCTGTTGGCGGAGAACCCCTGAATGCGCCTGGCCTTCCTGCTCTACAAGTACTTCCCGTTTGGTGGCCTGCAGCGCGACTTCCTGCGCATTGCCCTGGAATGCCAGCGCCGTGGCCATGCCGTGCGGGTCTACTGCCTGTCCTGGGACGGCGAAGTGCCGGAAGGCTTCGAGCTGCGCCGTGTGCCGGTCAAGGCGTTCAGCAACCACAGCCGTAACCAGAAATACATCGATTGGGTATCTGCCGATCTGGCCCGCGACCCGGTGGACCGCGTGGTGGGCTTCAACAAGATGCCGGGGCTGGACGTCTATTACGCCGCCGATGGCTGTTATGCCGCCAAGATGGCCGGCAAGGGCTGGCTGAGCCGTCTTGGCGGCCGCTACCGGCATTTTTCGGAAACCGAGCGGGCGGTGTTCACCGCCGAGGCGCAAACCCGGATCCTGATGATATCCGAGGTTCAGCAGCCGTTGTTCATCCGGCATTACGGCACCCCCGCCGAGCGCTTTCACCTGCTGCCTCCGGGCATCTCACCGGATCGGCGGGCGCCAGACAATGCCGCAGCGCTCCGCGCGCAGCTGCGGGAGGAGTTTGGCTGCGGCCAGAACGATCTGCTGGTTCTTCAGCTTGGCTCAGGGTTCAAGACCAAGGGGCTGGACCGCAGCCTGGCAGCACTGGCTGCGTTACCCGAGTCGTTGCGGGCGCGCACCCGGTTGCTGGTGATCGGCCAGGACAATCCCAAGGCGTTCCAGGTCCAGGCGGCCCAGCTGGGCATTGCCGAGCGGGTGCAGTTCCTCGGTGGGCGCAGCGATGTGCCGCGCTTCCTGCTCGGCGCCGACCTGCTGATTCACCCTGCCTACCACGAGAACACCGGTACCGCGCTGCTGGAGGCGCTGGTCGCCGGGCTGCCGGTACTGGTTACCGATGTCTGCGGTTACGCCCACTACATTGCCGAGGCAGACGCCGGCCGGGTGCTGCCCAGCCCCTTCCAGCAGGCGCAATTGAATCAGTGCCTGGCGCAGATGCTGGAGGATGATCAGGCTCGTCAGCGCTGGTCGGCCAATGGCCTGAGCTACGCGGACAGCGCAGATCTTTATTCGATGCCGCAGCGTGCGGCGGATGTGATTCTCGCCGATTGAGCCACAACCGGGCCCGCGCAATGCGGGCTCGACTGAACGCCCCGCTTTCTCCCTGCCCGGTCAAGCGGCCCGCCAGGCATCTTATTGCTTCGTTTCGTGCCCGGCTTCACGTGCGCATGCTCCCTGCTGGACTTTAATCGGCAATCGACCAGATGGGGCGCGTGCGTCTGCCGGTGCCCTATGTGTCTGACTCGCTCACAGGAAGTGGCGGCGGTCAATTCTGTATCGCAGTGTGGTGCGGTGTATCATTGGTCGCCTTTACATCGAACTTCCCATCAAATCGCCTGGTCTAGGCTTGGCTATACGCAGGGGAGTGCTGATCAGGAGGTGGATGTTGGCAGACATTTTTCTTGCCGAGCCCTTGAACAACCTATGGGCCGGCAAGGACCCGTTCGTTGCAGTCGAGGCGCTGGACGGTCCCGTTTATAGGCAGAAGGAAGGCCGAGTAGTGTTCCGTGTGGAGCTCGATGGGGCGGCTTACTTCGTCAAGATCCATCGCGGCATCGGCTGGCGGGAAATCTTCAAGAATCTGCTGAGCTTCCGGTTGCCGGTGCTCGGGGCCCGCCAGGAACTGTTGGCCATCCGCTGCCTGGAGCAGGCCGGCATCCCGACCCTGAAGCCCGTCGGCTACGGGCGTCGCGGGCTCAATCCTGCACGTCAGCATTCCTTTCTGATTACCGAAGAGCTGGCTCCGACCATCAGCCTCGAAGACTACTGCCAGGATTGGGAGCGTACGCCTCCGCCCCTGCCGCTCAAGCGGGCGCTGATTGACCGGGTGGCGGATACGCTGCGTGGCATGCACGGGGCGGGGCTCAATCACCGCGACTGCTACCTGTGCCACTTCCTGCTGCACACGGACTGTCCACCTGCCCCAGACAATCTGCGCCTGTCGGTGATCGATTTGCACCGCTCCCAGGTGCGCAGCCGGGTTCCACTGCGCTGGCGCGACAAGGACCTGGCCGGGCTGTACTTCTCTGCCTTGCACATCGGGCTGACGCGCAATGATAAGCTGCGCTTCCTCAAGCGCTACTTTCGCCAGCCGTTACGCGACATCCTGATCCGGGAGGCCAGCCTGCTCAGTTGGCTGGAGCGCAAGGCGGCTCGTTTGCTGGAGCGGTATCGGCGAAAATACGCACCCGGTGTTCAGACATAAGGTTGTTGTCCATTGAAGCTGCACGAATTGGCCGGCTCCGGCAGTACCCCCTCGACCCCGCTGGAACTGGAGCTGGCCGACGCAGCAGGGCCGGGCCTTTTGCGTGTCGAGCGTTGGCTGTCGCCGGGGTCCGAAGCCTACGTGGCGCAGGGGCGTTGGCGCAGTGGGCCAGTACAGGCCCGTCTGCTTATCGGGCGGCATGCTGCGGAGCGTTTCCGCCGCGAGCGTGAGGGCGCCAGACTGTTATCAGCCCAGGGCATGGCCGGGCCGCGCCTGCTCGCGGAGGGTATGCAGGCGGGGCAGGGCGGCTGGCTGCTGTACGAGGCTCGCGAAAATGCCGAAGCCCTGGATGCCCGTTGGCGGCGAGTGGCCGACGAGCTGCTGATTTCGGAACGGCAGCAGGAAGTCCTGGGCGCGGGGCTTGCCGCGTTGGCGACGCTTCACGCCAAGGGCCTGTGGCACGAACGGCCAGGCCTGGATCAGCTGCAGAGCGGTGCCGGTGAAACCTGGTGGCGAGATCCAGGGGCCATCCGTGCTCAGACGCCCGGTACACCCCTTTCACGCGACCGGGTGCTGGATGACCTCGGCCGTTTTTTTGCGCAGCTGCCGGTGCGCGCCGAACCGTTCTTCGAGGAACTGCTGGTGCATTACCTGCTGGTCAACGGAGAACATGCTCTGCCGCTTGAGCGCCTGCTGGACATCTCGCGGCGCATGCGGCGTGAGGGTATGCGCGGGTTTATCCGTAGTCTGGGGCGCACCGGCAAGCACGTGCAGGTCAGCCGTGGACTCGGTGGACTCACCGCAGTGGTCAACGGCGAGGCGGGACGGCTGTCCGCGATTCTTGCTGACCCCGAGGCCGCCATGGCTGGTGGCAAACCCCTCAAGCTTGGTGATACCACCACCGTGGTGCGGGTGGAAACGGACAGCGGTCCGGTGGTTATCAAACGCTACAACCTGCTCGGCTGGCGGCACTGGCTGCGCCGTTGCCTGGTGCCGACCCGCGCCTGGCGCTGCTGGATATCCGGTCATCGTCTGGAGTACCTGGGCATTCCCACTCCCCGTACCCTGGCTGTCATCGAAAATCGTTGCTGCGGATTGCGCGGGCGCAGCTACCTGATCACCGAATTTCGTGCGCTGCCCGACCTGCTGCATCACCTGCAGCCAGACGCTCACACGGTCCCTCCCGAGCCCGAAGTGAACGCCCTCGAACAACTGTTCGCAACGCTGCTGCACGAGCGCATCAGCCATGGCGATTTCAAGGACACCAACCTGCTGTGGGATCAGGACCACTGGGTGATGATCGATCTGGATGCCATGCGGTATCACCGCTGGGGAGCCCGGTTCAGGAGGGCGTACGAGAAGGATCGGCGCCGAGTGCTGGAGAACTGGCGAGCAGATGCAGCGGCTTTCAGCGTGATTGATGCGCGGCTTCCCCATTACGTCGATGGCTAAGCCGGACAGATATTCAAGAGGAGCGGTCACCGTGAATGAGAATAAGGGCACTCCAGGGAAGCTGGTTAGCGTGGTTATCCCTGCCTACAACTATGCAAAGACCCTGGAGCGTGCTGCTGAGTCGGTCATTGGCCAGCTTGACGAGTCCTCAGAGCTGATCATCATTGATGACGGTTCGAAAGATGAAACTCCCGAAGTGATGCAGCGCCTGGCTGAGCGCCATCCTGGGAAATTTATCGGTATCCGCAAGGAAAATGGCGGTCTTGCCTCGGTTCGCAATCGAGGCATAGCCGAGGGGCGCGGGGATTATCTGATCTTTCTCGATGCGGATGATGAGATGGCACCGGGAGCGCTGGCAGCTATCCGGCAGCACATCGAACGAAACCCGGACACTCGTCTGGTCATCGGTGGTAGCGAAGCAATCTACCCCAACGGGAGGCGGCGTACCCGCGTGCCACCGGCACTACCATCACGGCCAGTGGATCGGGTCCGGGCCTATCTCATAGACCAGACGCTGAATATCTCCAACGGTGCTTGCGTCATGCATCGTGATGTATTCCAGCGAGGGCTGTATCCAAGCCATTTCCGTAATGTGGAAGACATTCCCGTATTCGCGCAGGTGCTGGCATCTTACCCGTGCACGACCCTCGCTCAGTCCCTAGCTTATATCTATAAACACGAAGACAGTCTGCGCCACAATCTCGATTATGGGCTGCAGGTGGGAGAGAAGCTCATTGCGGAGGTTTTCGATACTCAGCGCCTCCCTGAAACTATGCAAGTGTTGCGAAGGCCATTCATTGTAAAGCGGTACCTGACGCTTTTTAGAACGTTCTCTCGTGCGGGGGAAAAAGAAAAGGCGTGGGAGTTTTATCGAAAGGCTTTAAAGACAGACTGGCGCGCGATATTTAAGTTATCTTATACTAGGAAAGCCATTAAATTCTTATTTAAGTAGCTCTAAGTGGGGCTGTCTTCTCGGTTATATATTTCGAGGATATTGTGGAAAGTCTTCCGTTGGTTACTGTTGTTGTCTCATGCTTTAATCATGCAAATTATGTTGAGGAGTGCATATTAAGCATTCTAAATCAGTCTTGGCCTAATATTGAGCTTTTGGTCGTTGATGATGGGTCTTCTGATGATAGTGTTGAGGTTATATCGAAGATTCAGGGGAGGTACGGTTTTGATTTTCGTGTCCAAGAGAATAAAGGGCTTTCCAGGACGCTAAATGAGACGTTCGCCAGGAGTTCTGGCGAGTATTTGGTTGCCTTTGGCTCTGACGACGTAATGCTTCCCGAAAGAATTAAGCGACAAGTTGAGTATATGCGCGGGAAGCCTTTAGTCGGAATTTGTTCTGGAAATATCTTGCCAATTGATTCGAGTGGGAAGCAGTTAAGGCTTAGTAGTAGAGAGCGAAGGCGCCATGAGTTCATGTCGCTAAATTTCGAAGATGTCTTTTTGAGCAAAAAGCCATTTCCCCCTGCGGCAACAATGATGATTCGGCGTTCCGCCTTCTATGACGTCGGTGGTTTTGATCCTGAAATTCCTCTAGAAGACTTGCAGATATGGCTTAAAGTAACACACGCCGGATATACGATAGATAGCATTCCTGAGTTTTTCTCAAAATACAGGAAGCATAATGACAATACATACAAAAAGCTTAGGTTTATGGCGGAGAGCGCGCTGAAGACCTATGGTATTTTTAAAGATCATCCGTTATATGAGCAGGCTGTTTTTCGCTATAAGAATAGTATGATTAGAAGTGCGGCTCGTGTGGATAAGGAATTTGCCAGGGAGCTGGTTTGGTCGTTGCCTATTCGCGGCTGGAATCGGAAGACTATAAAGGGGTTGCTCGTATCTCTTGTTCCTTGAGTGTTTGGTACTGGGCTGGCGCTCTGAGGTTTTTGTTCTAATCTTCCCTCCATAGCTCTCAAGGCCTTTGTTGTTCTGGCTGGAGCTGGTAGGGAAGAGGTTTTTCCGATCGGGTGCTGATCATGCGAAAAATTAAAGTACTTCAAGTTCAGCTCCATAAAAAAAACGATTGTGTCCTTGCGGATGAGATTATTCGTAGCCTACCAGTCAATTTCGAAGTGACGAATGCCTTCCTGTGCGGTGAGACGTGTGCGTCCGGTTATAGGGATGGCGGGATAGAGAATATCTGTTTCGGTTTTCCGGACGCATGGCTCAGGGGCTCGCGTTTGCGGGTTCTCTGGCGCCTTTATCGGTTTTGCAAGCAGGAGCGGTTCGATATGGTGGTAGCGCATCGGTATAAACCGATGAGCCTATTCCTGCAGCTGAATCGCTGGCTGCGCTTCGGACGCGTGATCGGCATACAGCACGGTATTGGTGATTTTGATCGCTCCTACCGCAAGCGCGAAATGAGACGCCTACTACGTGAGAACTGCTACGTTGTTGCTGTATCTCAAGCAGTGCGCGAGTATTTGTTGCGCGCGAATTTAGGTATTGATGAGCGTAATTGTGTGCGGATCGATAATGCGATCGATATTGCTGCTGCCGAGCGCATGCAGTTGACGCGTGAATATGCCCGCCGCCAACTGGGTTTACCTGAGGGAAGTTTTCTATTCGGCACGATTGGCCGCCTAGTGTCGGTGAAGGGGCATATTCATTTGCTTGAGGCTTTTGCTCTCATCAAGGATGAGTTTCCGCAGGCTAACGTCGCCATCATTGGCGAGGGGGCTTGCCGCGCGGAGTTGGAGGCGGCCAGCGAGCGACTTGGCTTGCACGATCGAGTATTCCTGTTGGGTTCTAGGGTACAAGCGCTGCGTTATGTTAAAGCATTCGACGTATTTGTAATGCCATCTTTGAGTGAAGGATTGCCCCTTGCCTTGCTGGAGGGTATGAGCGGCCATCTACCGGTAATCGGTTCCGATATTCCGGCCCTGTTGCCAATTCTCGAGGGTTGTGGTGGCGGAATCTTCCCTGTTGGTCAGGCGGATGGGCTAGCCGAATGTCTGCGGGACTCCTTAGAATTCACTGAAGACCAGCTTCGGGAACAGGGCGAGCGGTGTTACCAGTATCTGTGTGTAACGCACTCCATTGAGGAGTATCGGCGTAAATACCGACAGCTACTCACAGCTTCGGATTGACGGAAGGTTAGTATGCTTCGTTACTCATCTTTTACCGCCCAAGGCTGGCGGGGGGAAGTGCTGGCCGGATGGGAAGATATGTTCATCGAGCTCGATGAATGGTTGGCTAGTAGCGTTGGCGAGCGTGTTGTGAATCTGCCTTCTAGGCAGGTCTGGCGTGCCGAGACGTCGAAGGGAGCTGTTTTCGTTAAAGTGATTTACCGTGCCAGTGAGGTGAACAGCCTGGTACGGAAAACATTCTCGTCACTGAAATGGCTACTGCGGCCCTCACGGGCGCTGGCTACCCTGAAAGTGTCGCGGGCAATGCTCTTAGCAGGATTTGATTGTCCGGTTCCCGTGTTGGCTGTGCGGCGCCGCTCGGCGGCTGGTTGGCCGGTGGACGTGTTCGTTAGTGCGGAGTGTCGTTATCTCAACCTTTATGAGCAGATGCTTGACCTGAATCGGGAGCATAAGGAGGCGCTACTGAGTCAGGTGGCGAGTGAGTTAAACCGGTTCCATTGTGCAGGATTTGTCCATGGGGATTGTATTACTCCCAATTTGGCTCTGAATGGGCAGGGGCGACTAGTACTTTTCGATAACGACCGTACTGTCCGAGCGCCTATGTTGCGGCGAAGATACGCCCAGCGACGCAATCTGATCCAGTTTGGCTATCGGCTGACACGGCAGCAGGGGAGTTCGTGCTACTTCGAGCTATTTCTGAATAGCTATGTTGCTGCAGGCAAAGGTGCGGCTGATAGAGAGCATATCCCCCGCATCCTGCGTGCGGTAAACAAGCGCTTGCGAAATGCTCGGTAGCTCCTAGCGAAACCCGGCAATGAGCCGTTCCGCAATACCTCGCCAGGCGGGCACGTAAGGTTGAGCGTACTGGCGGATCTGTTTTAACGCGCCGCTACCAGCGGAGCGGTGGCGCTTCATCAAGGCAAGCCAGTGGCTGGCGGCAGGTGAAGGTGCTTGTGCTTCCTGGCTGAGCCAATCGCTCCAGAAAGCCATTAACGGTAGGTAGAGCGACAGTTCACCCTCAGTCAAAGCCTGCTGATGCTTCCAGATTTTAAAGTGCAGAGGCAGGAGTTTCTCCAGCGAGGTGCCTTTCGGGTGGGGCAGGAGTCGCTCCTGAATAAGCTGCAGGTTTGTGATGTTCTGTTTTTTTAAATGCTGGCTTGCTTGGGTTGAGTGTATTCGGTATCGGATTAGTGTTCTTTGAATGTTGGTTAGCTGAATTTTAGGGTTTTTAATAAACGAAGAAAGGAAGAAAGAAAAATCTTCTCCGTAGGCTATGTCGGTAGGGTAGCGTGTGTCGTTGATGCTGCTTCGGCGAAACATGCAGCTTCCGCTTGGGATTGTTCGGTCAAAAAAGAAGTAGTTCCATTTCAATGTATCGCTGTGGCTCGGGTATTTATTTAGGCGGTTGGAGGCCCCGAAGTTCTGTAGCCACGACCCGCAAATATCTGCATATTTATTTTGCAAGACATCCAGTTGAATTTCAAATCGGTTGTGAATGCAAATATCGTCGGCATCCATCAGTGCGACGAACTCTCCCTCGCAGCGCTCAAGACCGGCGTTACGCGCACGTGAGACACCACCGTTGGGTTGATCAATGAGCAGAATCCGCCCTTCACGCCGCTGATAAGCCGTAAGCACTTCAAGCGACTGATCCGTCGAGCCATCGTTGACAATCACGATCTGATCGGCCTGCATCGATTGCTGAAGTACGGAATCCAGCATTTCCTGCAGGTAGGGGGCCGCGTTGTAGACAGGGATGAGAACGCTGAGTGTGGTCATCTGAAAGTGCTTTTGACTGCTGTGTGGAGATGTATCGGCCCGCTCCAGAGGTTCTGCATGAGCGCGGACGACGTCGCGGTCGGCAGTCTATCAAATGCCTCGCAGGAGCTCCCGATGCCCTATGGTAGAATCCGCCCCCTGCCGTCCGGGACCTTAGCCGCATGACCAGCCTCAATTCACGCGCCGAAGGCGCCTCCAGCCTCACCGTTTACCTTCGCCTGCTTGGCTACGTGAAGCCCTACACCGGTTACTTCGCCCTGAGCATCGTTGGCTACGTCATTTTCGCATCCAGCCAGCCCATGCTGGCCGGCATCCTCAAGTACTTTGTCGATGGGCTGGGCAATCCCGAAGCAGTGCTGTTCCCTGACATCAGGTTCCTGCAGGGCTTCCGGTTGCTGGAGCTGGTGCCATTGATGATCGTCGCCATCGCCATTTGGCAGGGCATCGGGTCCTTCCTAGGTAACTACTTTATTTCGAAGGTTTCCTTTGGATTAGTCCACGACCTGCGGGTGGCGCTGTTTGACAGCTTGCTGCGTCTGCCCAACCGTTATTTCGACGAGCACAACTCCGGACACCTGATCTCGCGCATCACCTACAACGTAACCATGGTCACCGGTGCGGCCACTGAGGCGATCAAGATCATGATCCGCGAGGGCCTGACGGTCGTCTTTCTTTTCACCTACCTGCTGTGGATGAACTGGAAGCTGACCCTGGTCATGGTAGCCATCCTGCCAGTCATCGGTGTGATCGTGGGTACTGCGGGCAAGAAGTTCCGTAAGCAGAGCCGACGCATTCAGGTGGCCATGGGGGATGTCACCCAAGTAGCCTCCGAGACTATCCATGGCTACCGTGTGGTGCGTAGCTTCGGCGGGGAAGACTATGAATCCACACGCTTCTCGCTCGCCAGCGCCAACAACACCGCCCGCCAACTGCGCATGACCCGCACCAGTGCAATCTACACTCCGACGCTGCAGTTGGTGACGTACACCGGCATGTCGCTGGTGCTGTTTCTGGTGCTCTTGCTGCGCGGCGACGCGACCGCGGGCGACTTGGTGGCTTATATCACCGCTGCTGGCCTGCTGCCCAAGCCGATCAAGCAGCTCTCGGAAATCAGTGCCACCATCCAGAAGGGCCTGGCTGGCGCTGAAAGCATTTTCGAGCAACTGGACACCCCCCCGGAGCCGGATCAGGGAACGGTGGAGCGCCAACACGTGAATGGGCGCCTGGAAGTGCGCGACCTGAATTTCCGTTACCCAGGCACAGATAAGCCGGTACTGGCGGGTATCAACTTCTGCGCGGAGCCGGGGCAGATGATTGCGTTGGTCGGTCGCTCTGGCAGCGGCAAGTCGACGCTGGCCAACCTGATCCCCCGTTTTTACCAGCACAGCGAGGGGCAGATTCTGCTGGACGGTGTCGAAGTGCAGGATTATCGACTGCGTAATCTGCGCAGGCATATCGCGCTGGTAACCCAGCAGGTGACCCTTTTCAATGGCTCGGTGGCTGACAATATCGCCTACGGCGATCTGGCCGGCTCACCGCGCGAGGCCATCGAGCAGGCGGCTGAAGCGGCCTATGCACGGGAGTTCATCGACCGGCTGCCGCAGGGCTTCGACACCGAAGTGGGAGAGAACGGCGTGTTGCTCTCGGGTGGTCAGCGGCAACGCCTGGCCATCGCGCGCGCGCTGTTGAAGAACGCGCCGTTGCTGATTCTCGATGAGGCCACTTCGGCGCTGGACACCGAGTCCGAGCGCCATATCCAGGCTGCGCTGGACAAGGTGATGAGCGGGCGGACCACGCTGGTCATTGCCCACCGGTTGTCCACGATCGAGAAAGCCGACCTGATTCTGGTGATGGACCAGGGCCAGATCGTCGAGCGTGGCACGCATGCCGAGCTGCTGGCCCAGAACGGCTATTACGCGCGCCTGCATTCGACGCAGTTCGAGGAGCGGGCCTGAGTTCAGCTGCCGTCGTGCTAGAATCGCGCGCATTTTCGCGCCCTTCTGGAGTCCTCATGCAGCTGTCCATGCCCCGTTTCGATCAGGCCGCCGTGCTGGTGGTCGGTGATGTCATGCTCGACCGCTACTGGCATGGCGGGACTTCGCGTATTTCTCCGGAGGCGCCGGTGCCGGTGGTCAAGGTCGAGCATCGGGAAGACCGTCCTGGCGGTGCGGCCAACGTGGCCCTGAATATCGCTGCTCTAGGCGCACCGGTCCGCCTGATCGGTGTTACTGGCAAGGACGAGGCCGCTCATTGCCTGGAGCAGAGCCTGGCGGCTGCTGGCGTGGTCACCCGCTTCCAGCGCATCGACAGGCAGCCGACCATCGTGAAACTGCGCGTTCTGAGTCGCAGCCAGCAGTTGCTGCGCATGGACTTCGAAGAACCCTTCGAGACCGATACCGCGGCGTTGATCGCTGAAGTCGAGCAGCAACTGGCCGGGGTCAAGGTGCTGGTACTGTCCGACTACGGCAAGGGCGCGCTGCAGAATCACCAGGCGCTGATCCAGGCGGCCCGCGTGCGCGGCATCCCGGTGCTGGCCGACCCCAAGGGCAAGGATTTCTCCATCTACCGCGGTGCCAGCCTGATCACTCCCAACCTTTCCGAGTTCGAAGCGGTGGTGGGCCGTTGTGCTGATGAGGCCGACCTGGTGGCCAAGGGCAACCGATTGATGGCTGAGCTGGAGTTGGGCGCGTTGCTGGTGACCCGCAGCGAGCATGGCGTGACCCTGCTGCGCCCTGATCATCCGGCCCTTCATCTCCCAGCGCGGGCGCGCGAGGTGTTTGATGTCACCGGCGCGGGGGACACGGTGATTTCCACCCTGGCTGCCGCGCTGGCCGCGGGTGAGGAGCTGCCCCAAGCGACGGCGCTGGCCAACCTGGCTGCCGGCATCGTCGTCGGCAAGTTGGGCACCGCAGCCATCAGCGCGCCGGAGCTGCGGCGTGCGGTGCAGCGCGAAAAGGGCTCCGAGCGCGGTGTGCTGGGTCTTGAGCAACTCAAGCTGGCCATCGAAGATGCCCGTGCGCAGGGCGAGAAAATCGTCTTCACCAACGGTTGCTTCGACATCCTGCATGCCGGCCATGTCACCTATCTCGAACAGGCCCGCGCCCAGGGCGACCGACTGATCGTGGCCGTCAACGGTGATGCCTCGGTGACGCGCCTGAAAGGACCGGGGCGTCCGATCAACGCCGTCGACCGCCGCATGGCGGTGCTGGCCGGCCTTGAAGCGGTGGATTGGGTAACCAGCTTCGACGAGGACACCCCGGAGAACCTGCTGCACGCATTGCGCCCGGATGTGCTGGTCAAGGGCGGCGACTATGGCATCGAAGGTGTGGTTGGCGGCGACTTCGTGCGCTCCTACGGCGGCGAGGTAAAGGTGCTGGGGCTGGTGGAGAACAGCTCCACCACTGCCATCGTTGAAAAAATCCGAAAAAGATAATTGCCCGCTAAATGGGTAAGTGCGCTCATGGGAGCGCTCAGTGCTGTCTCATTCAAGGAAATGCCTTTGGCTACCGGTTCGAAGTTGGTGACGTCGAGTAAGGAGTTTCGCTCGGATATTAACGGCCTAAGGGCGTGGGCGGTTGTTTCGGTCGTTCTTTACCATTTTGGTGTGCCAGGCGTTCAAGGCGGCTTTGTCGGCGTTGACGTGTTCTTCGTGATTTCCGGATTCTTGATGTCCGGGATTATTCTGAACGGCATGGAGGCCGGACGATTTTCACTGTGGCGCTTCTATTGGGCGCGTGCGCGCCGCATTATCCCGGCCCTGGTCGTCTTATGCGCAGCGGTGCTTTGTCTAGGCTGGTTCCTTTTGATGTCCAGCGAGTATCAGGCGCTTGGCCGCCACGCAAGGGATAGCCTATTCTTCACGTCAAATCTGCAGTACTTGAGCGAAAGCGGCTATTTTGATAGCGACTCGCACGAAAAGTGGCTACTGCACACATGGTCGCTCTCTGTGGAGTGGCAATTTTATTTGCTGTTCCCTTTGCTTCTGTTGTTAGTTGGCAAAATCTTCAACGCGCCACGAGCCTTTGTGGCGGCCGTGATTGCTTTGTTTGCCGCATCCTTGTTCTGGTGTCTGGTATTGACCTACAACCAGCCGGATGCGGCTTTTTTCAAACTTGAGTCCAGGGCATGGGAGATGCTTGCGGGTGCGGCTCTGTTTGTTTGCAGAGTGTCGCTCGGTACACAGATTCAGAGGCGTGTCGCTTCCGGGCTTGGCTTGGTGCTGATAGCGGCCTCCGTGGTTATCTTTACGCCTGAAAGCCTGTGGCCGGGGTGGGGAGCTGCCCTTCCCGTTGCCGGTGCGGTACTGGTCCTGCTGGCTCGTGATGAGGACTCGATATGGACCAGCAGCGGCTTGGCGCAATGGTTGGGAGACCGCTCCTATTCGATATACCTGTGGCACTGGCCTGTTGTTGTGTCTCTGGCCTATTTCGGAGTTGACGAGCAGTATTTCTGGATGCTGCTGGGAGTATTGATTTCGCTGGGCCTCGGTCATTTCTCCTACTTGCTGGTTGAAGTGCCTTCGCGAAACTTTCTGAGTCGAAAAAACGCTGATTTTCGTGGCTTCTTGTGGCTATCTTTTTTGGCTGTCACTGTCATGGTTGCCAGCCAGTACGTTCGCAAAACCGGCGTTGTCGATCGTCTTCCCGAGGAAGTTCGCGCGGTTGATTCTGCACGTCTTGATGTCAATCCTCGGAGAGATGAGTGTCAGGATGCCCGGGCGTCCTGTATTTATGGCGGAGACCAGTTGGAAATTATCGTTGTAGGGGATAGTCATGCGGACACGATTGTCACTGCGGTGATGGACAGCTTGGACGAGCCGGCAGGCGTTCTTTACAAGGGCGAAAGCGGTTGCCTCGTTATGCACGGGGCAAAAAGAACCAAGGAGCACAAGGACTGCGAGCGGCTGAACCGCTGGGTTCTTGAGGAGCTTCCAGGAGTGCTTCCCGGTAAGCCCGTATTGCTGGTGAATGCGCTATCCGGGTATGCGCTTGGTTCAGGCGACTCATATGAAAATGTGGGGCGTCCAAGCGTCTACTTTCAGCAGGAGTATCTGCTTTCTTCTGCGAGATTCCGAGAAGAGTTCAGGCAGGGATACATCGATACGGCCTGCAGAATCGCGCAGGCACACCCTCTCTATGTGATGCGACCTCTTCCCGAGATGCCTGGCCATGTCCCCAATGTTATCGGTCGAGCAATGCTGCGTGGCAGCTCGATAGAAATCCATCAGACGTTGCAGGATTATCGTAAGCGGAACGATTTTATCTGGAGTCTCCAGGATGAAGCGGCTGAAAAATGTGGTGTCACCATCCTTGATCCGCTGCCTTATCTGTGTGGCGATGGCCGTTGTGCGGGCGCGAAAGATGGCGTGCTGTACTACTCGGATACAGATCACCTGACGCAAAGCGGCAACCGCCGTTTGATTCCACTTTTTTCAGATGCTTTTAAGCAAAATAAGGATCTCTGATCGTCAGATTCCCTTCGAGCCATTGTTGAAGTTAGCTGCGCGCCAGCAGTCGGGAACCCTTGGACCTCTGCCTGAAAATCCGCCGCCGCGCTTTAAAATTTTGGGCTGGTGGGGAATAACTTTTCCACGGCGATCGTGGAAAAGATTAGAAATAAGTAATTTTCACGTGGTGAATGAATTTCTAAGGGGAAGGAAATGAGGCGCTCGCGCAAGCTGTTTTTTATTGCTATGAGCGCGATTCTCGATATAGGGAGAATTTGATATTCTTTCTTTCGGTTGCCTATCGTTCGGATCTGGATTTCTTCTTGATAATCTCGGGGGCGTGCTCCGTCATTATTCCGGAGTGGAGTAATTTAAGACTGTTTTATGTGGAAAATAAAAACCACGATTGCGGTGGCTGCTCGTCGGTTGTTAGGCAGCTTAAAGAGCAGCTTTATGGATATGAATATTATATTTTTGTGAATTCTTCTGTCCGTGGGCCTTTTTTGCGGTTTGCTGGGATGAATTGGGTTGATTGCTTTTTAAGATTTATTTCTTCTGATATTGGTCTGGTTGGAAGTGGCATAAATATACTTCCCGAAAAATCCAAGTACTCCGAAATGATGCGGAGTAATTACGATTACTTCGCGCCATATTCTCATGTTCAAACGACAGTATATGTTTTGAGTGGGTAGGCGTTTCGCCATTTGGTTGCTGTTTTTTTTGGCTGGCTGATGCTCTACCAAAGGATGAGCTTATTTGCTACTACGAGGTGGGGCTTTCTCAAGAGGTTAAGACGGCGGGTTGGAATCTTGCGGCTTGTCTGGAGCGCTATAATTCAATTGATTACCGGCTTCCGCATGATGATATCAATCCCACTTCTCGAAAGGGTGATCCACTCTATAAAGGAGCTCATTTTGGGCGGACTGCCAGCTGTGATGAGCTTGTTTTTATAAAAGCAAATAGAAATTTAATTGGTGACTTTTGTTTGTATCTAAGGACTTGGCGAGAATTGCGTAGGGTTAAAAGTCCGTTGGTTGTTGGTGGGTGTGAATATAGAAGGCTTAGGCGTTATTTGCTTTTAAAGACGCTATGCTTACCGCTTCTTTCTCTTTGGAGGAAGGCGGCACGGGAAAAGTAATGTATTTCCTGGTTCTTGAAATTCATTGTGAAAAATTTTAGCGAAGCGTTTGTTTTCTCAATCACAGTGCTGCCCGCATCTCTCCGGCGAGTCGACGATTGACGTCTCCGCTTGCTCCTACTCCCAATAAATGGAGCCGCTGAGGTTGGGGTCGAGAGTCTCCGACTTGGGGCTTGTTTATTTCAGCAACTTCGATCCCCGAAGCCCCTGCCTGAAAATCCGCCGCCGCGCCTTGCGGTTGACGATGGTGTGCTTGGCGGCCTGGTAGGCGGCTTCGAACTGGTCGGTGTCCAGTGCTGCCAGTCGTTCGCGGTAGGGGCGTACGATGGCGTCGAATTGCGCCTCGCTGAGGAAGTCCCTGAAGGTGGCTTTCAGCGTGCCGTAATACAGCTGCCCGAAGATAAGACCCAGCACCGCATCGATGTGCGGGCTCGTGCCGAAGCAGCAGCTTTCGAAGTCGATGAAGGTCAGGCGCAATGGGTCCTGGGGGCTCAGCATCAGATTGCCCAGCCAAAGGTCCAGCGGGTAGGCCCGTTTCCCATGCAGGTCCAGCACGGCTTCGCACAGCGTGGCGAGCAGCTCGGGAGCGCGCTCGGGGTGCCGGCCCAGCCATTCAGCGCCGTCGCACTGACCGTCCAGGTATTCGTAGATCAGGCAAAGGGCATCGACCAGGCCGGCACGGGTGCGATAGCCGTAGCCCAGCAGGCGCGGGCAGGGAATGCCCAGCGCCTCGGCCTGGAGATGATTGACCAGCTCCACCAGCTCCCAGTCCAGTCCTTTGCCGGGCGAGGGAAGTCCAAAGGTGATGCGCAGGCGGCGGCTCAGGCTGCGGATCGGCGTGGTCTTGATGAAGCAGTGGCCAAATGCCGATTGGTGGGTGGTCAGTCGCCGGCCGTCTTCCAGCCTATCGAACTGGTCGGCAATCGAAGCCAGCAGTTCGGCATCGGGCGCCTGGTAAAGCTGGAAGCGGATGCCCTGGTGGTTCAGGTGGACGGGTAGGCTGGGGTGCTGGCCAGCAAGGTACGGCATGACGAATCCTTGAAGGGGCCGGAAACGGGCCGGCATTTTCGCACAGTGCGATCCCGCTGGCTGCCCTGCCATGCGGCTGCGGCAGGCGAGTCATAGGCGCCCTCAACCCCCACACGCATCATCCTGGTTCTCCGCCGAATCGGGACGATATCCATGACCACCACCCTCCAGGGCCACGCCCTGGCCCTGCTCAATCGCCTGGCCCGGGCCGACTGGCCGGATCGATTCAAACTGCGCAAGCCGCTGGAAGGCCTGTTGCTACGTGGCAGTCGCGCCGGCTTCCGACTGGCCGGGCGCCGGTCCGCTCACGGGTCCACGCGGCCGCTGCTGAGCGGGCCTGGGGAACTGTTCGACCTGTCGCTGAGCGAGGAACAGCAACTGCTGCGCGACATGCTGGCCCCGTTCGCCGTCGAGGTCATGCGCCCGGCGGCGCTGGAGGCGGATGCGCAGGGTAACCTTCCCCCGGCGCTGCGAGCGCAGGCGGCTGCCCTCGGGCTGGTGCATTACGGCGTGCCGGAGTCCATGGGCGGGCTGGCCGGTGGCCCGACAGCGCTGACCACGGCCCTGCTGGCCGAAACCCTGGCCCAGGGGGATCTGTCCCTGGCCGCCGCCTTGCTGCAGCCGCTGTCGGCGGCCCATTGCCTGCGCCGCTGGGGCAGTACCGAGCAGCAGCAACGCTGGTTGCCGGCCTTGCTGCACGAAGATGCACCGCACTATGCCCTGGCCATCGAGGAGCCGCAGGTGCTGGCCGATCCCGCACGGCCCGCCACCCGCGCGCGCAAGCGCGGCGGGCAGTATCGGCTCGATGGCGAAAAGTGCCTGGTGCTGCAGGGTGGGCAGGCCGACTGGCTGATCGTCTCGGCCCAGTGCAGCGACGGGCCGGCGCTGTTCCGGGTGTCGGCCGACGCCGACGGCCTCTCGCGCCAGCCGGAGCCGGCCATGGGGCTGAAGGCCTGCGCCACCACTCGCATCCGCCTGCGTCAGGTGAAGGTCGAGCGTGACGCCCGGCTTGCGGGGCGCGGCTTCGATCATCGGGTCTTTCTCGATCTGTCCGCCCTCGGCTGGTGCGCCCTGGCGGTGGGCACCTGCCAGGCGGCGCTCGACTACGTGATCGCCTACTGCAACGACCGCCACGCCTTTGGTGAGCCCATCAGCCACCGTCAGGGCGTGGCGTTCAGCATCGCCGACATGGCCATCGAGCTGGAGGGCATGCGCCTGCTGCTCTGGCGGGCCTGCGCGCGCGCCGACCGGGGGCTGGATTTCCAGGAGCAGGCCTGGCGCGCCCGGCTGTTCTGCAGCGAACACGCCCCGCGCATTGGTAGCGCCGCGGTGCAACTGCTGGGTGGGCATGGCTTCACCCAGGAACACCCGGTCGAGCGCTGGTACCGGGACCTGCGCGCCGTGGGCGTGCTCAACGGCGCAATGCCGCTCTGAGGATCAGCCATGTATCTGGAAACTCCGCGAAAATTCCGCGCGCTGGTCAGCCAGGCGCACCAGGTGGCGGCGAACTACCTGCGACCGCTGTCCCGCACCTACGACCGTGCCGAGCATGCCTACCCCAAGGAGCTGGACATGCTTGCCGCGCTGCTCGACGGCATGAATGCCGGCGCGCCGGAGGCGGTGGGAGCTGGCGCGGCGGGCAAGCGCAGCGAGGGCGCTGCCGACGGCGTACGCAATGGCGGCAACCTGTCCGCCTGCCTGGCGGTGATGGAAATGTGCTGGGGCGATGTCGGCCTGCTGCTGTCCATGCCGCGCCAGGGGCTGGGCAATGCCGCGATCGCTGCCGTGGCCAACGAGGAGCAGCGCCAGCGCTTTGCCTCTGTCTGGGCCGCCATGGCCATCACCGAACCCGGCTGCGGTTCGGACTCGGCGGCCATCCGTACCACGGCGGTGCGCGACGGCGACCACTACGTGCTCAACGGCGAGAAGATCTTCGTCACCGCTGGCGCGCGGGCCGATGCCGTGGTGGTCTGGGCGACCCTGGACCGCAGCCTCGGGCGGGCCGCCATCAAGTCCTTCGTGGTGGAAAAGGGCACGCCGGGCATGACCGTGACCCGGCTGGAGAAGAAGCTCGGTATCAAGGCTTCGGACACCGCCTCGATCAGTTTTCAGGATTGCCGGGTGCCCGCCGCCAACCTGCTCGGCAGCCCCGAGATTGATACGCAGAAGGGCTTTGCCGGGGTGATGGAAACCTTCGACAACACCCGGCCGCTGGTGGCCGCCATGGCGGTGGGCCTGGCGCGGGCGGCGCTGGATCGCAGCCGTACGCTGTTGGAAAAGGCAGGATGTCGCTTCGACCGCCAGCGCCCCCTGCTGGTGCTGCAGCACGCCGAAGCCTGCTGGCATCGCTACGAAGCGGAGTGGGAGGCGGCGCGGCTGCTCACCCTCAAGGCAGCCTGGATGGCCGATAACCGAATGCCGAACTCGAAGGAGGCCTCGATTGCCAAGGCCAAGGCCGGCCGCATGGTCGGCGAGGTGACCCTTGGCTGCTTGGCGCTGGTGGGGGCGCAGGGTTATGGCGAGGACGAGCTGCTGGAGAAGTGGGCGCGCGATGCCAAGATTCTCGACATCTTCGAGGGCACTCAGCAGATCCAGCAACTGATCATTGCCCGCCGGCTGCTCGGCAAGAGCTCCGCCGAACTGAAGTAGGGCCACGTGGGGCGGGCCGCCGGTAGGGTGCACACGGCGGCCGGAAAAGGCGCCGACCGCTCTACGGATCGGCCAGGCGTAGGGTGGTCAACGCAGCGCGTTGGCCACCATGAGGATCACCGCAACGGTGACCGGCAATGGGCGGTGCAGACCCTCGCCGTCCAGCCTCAGAACCGATAGATCTCCACGTCGGTCCGCAGCGGCTCGACGGTGGGAATCTGCGGAGCCTGAGGCTCGCTCGGGCGTGCCTTGCGGGCGGCGACGATCTGCCGCGACAGCGGCTCGATGGCGCCGGCGAGCTGCTCGGCCAGTTGCTGCAGCAACTGGCTCTGGGCGCGGATCTGGTCGGCGGTGCTGCCCTGGTGTGCCGCCTCCAGGCGCACCAGGCGACTGTCGCGCAGCTTGCCGTTGCGGTCCAGCAGGCGCCACTGGCCTTCCAGCACGGCCGGCTTCTGTGGACCGGAGTCCAGCCGGGAAATGCTCAGGCGCACTTCAATATCCGGCTCGAAACCGGCGGCCGGTTCCAGGGCGACGCGCTGGCCGCTCAGACGGCCGGCCAGGCGTTGCAGCATGACATTGTCGATGTTGTCGCCCAGATTGCCGGCCCAGCGGGCACCGAGGTCGGGCACCAGACTGCCATCGGCCTGGCGCTGCAGCACCGCATCGCTCTGGTTGAGGTAGTCGGCCAGGTCCACCGGTTCCAGCAGGACCATCAGGCCGGAGGCCTTTTCCTTGATTGTCGGACTGCCGCTGTCCAGCTGAAAGAGCACGGCGGGCGGGCGGCTGATACAACCTCCCACCGCCAACAGTCCTGTCAGCAGCGACAGCGCCGCAAAGCGCATGTACTTCATCATTCACCCAGAAGGCCGCAAGGGGCGGCCGGATTGGCAGCAAGCTGGGCCGGCGGGTTTCGCCGGCCCGTGATTCTAATGTGCGGTCAGGTCGCCACGTGACGCCAGGGGCGTGCAGGCGGGGCGGCTGGCGCTTGGTGCCGGGCATTCTCCCAGCACTACCCTCAGATTTCCACCTGCAGCGCGTCGACCCGCTGGAAGCCGCGCGGCAGCTTGTTGCCGCGCCGCCCACGTTCGCCCTGGTAGTGGGCCAGATCCTCGCCCTTGAGTGTCAGCGTGCGCTTGCCAGCCTGCAGCACCAGGTTGGCGCCTTCGGGCAGCACGGCCAGCGCGGTGACGTATTCCTCGCGGGAGGCCACGCGGTCGGCGGGAATGCTGATCAGCTTGTTGCCCTTGCCCTTGGGCAGCTGCGGCAGCTCGGCGATGCGGAACAGCAGCAGGCGGCCGTCGCTGGTGGCCGCTGCCAGCCAGTCCTGTTCGCGGTTGCTCAGCGGTAGCGGCGGCAGCACCTTGGCGCCGGTCGGCAGGGTGAGCAGGGCCTTGCCGGCCTTGTTCTTGGCCTGCAGGTCGTCGCCCTTGGCGACGAAGCCGTAGCCGGCATCCGAAGCCATGACATACAGCGCCTCGTCGTCCGGCAGCAGTACGCATTCGAAGCTGGCGCCGGGCGGTGGGGTCAGGCGACCGGTCAGCGGCTCGCCCTGGCCGCGCGCGGAAGGCAGCGAATGGGCGGCCAGCGAATAGCTGCGCCCGGTGGAGTCGATAAACACCGCGTACTGGTTGGAGCGGCCCGGCGCAGCGGACTTGAAGCTGTCCCCGGCCTTGTAGGACAGCCCGGCGGCATCCACCTCGTGGCCCTTGGCGCAACGCACCCAGCCCATCTCGGAGAGCACCACGGTGACCGGCTCGGACGGCAGCAATTCGGTCTCCGACAGCGCGCGGGCCTCGGCGCGCTCGATGATCGGCGAGCGGCGCGCATCGCCGTAGGTCTCGGCGTCCTCCAGCAGCTCCTTGCGCACCAGCTTCTTCAGCTTGGTCTCGCTGCCCAGCAGGGCCAGCAGCTTCTCGCGTTCCTTGGCCAGTTCGTCCTGCTCGCCGCGAATCTTCATTTCCTCCAGGCGGGCCAGTTGGCGCAGCCGGGTGTCGAGGATGTAGTCGGTCTGCAGATCGCTGAGGCCGAAGCGCTCCATCAGCACCGGCTTGGGCTGATCCTCGTTGCGGATGATGGCGATCACTTCGTCGAGATTGAGGAAGGCGATCAGCAGGCCTTCCAGCAGGTGCAGGCGTTTCTCCACCTTGTCCAGGCGGAACTGCAGGCGGCGGCGCACGGTGCCGATGCGGTAGGTCAGCCATTCGCCGAGCAGGGTGCGCAGGTCCTTGACCTGCGGGCGACCGTCCAGGCCGATGACGTTCATGTTCACCCGGTAGCTGGATTCCAGGTCCGTGGTGGCGAACAGGTGACGCATCAGGTCTTCCACGTCCACGCGGTTGGAGCGCGGGATGATGACGATGCGGCAGGGATTCTCGTGGTCGGATTCGTCGCGCAGGTCCGCGACCATCGGCAGCTTCTTGGCCTGCATCTGCGCGGCGATCTGCTCCAGCACCTTGGCGCCGGAGACCTGGTGCGGCAGCGCGGTGATCACCACATCGCCATCCTCCACGCGGTACACGGCACGCATGCGCACCGAGCCGCGGCCGGTTTCGTAGACCTTGAGCAGGTCGGCGCGTGAGGTGATCACCTCCGCCTCGGTGGGAAAATCCGGGCCGGGTACGTGTTCGCACAGTTGCGCCACCGTGGCGTTCGGCTCGTCCAGCAGGCGCACGCAGGCTGCGGCCACTTCGCGCAGGTTGTGGGGCGGCACGTCGGTGGCCATGCCCACGGCGATGCCGGTGGTGCCGTTGAGTAGCAGGTTGGGCAGGCGTGCCGGCAGTACCGCCGGTTCTTCCAGCGTGCCGTCGAAGTTGGGCACCCAGTCGCTGGTGCCCTGGCCCAATTCGCTGAGCAGCACCTCGGAATAGCGCGACAGGCGCGCCTCGGTATAGCGCATGGCGGCGAACGACTTGGGATCGTCCGGCGCGCCCCAGTTGCCCTGGCCGTCCACCAGGGTGTAGCGGTAGCTGAACGGCTGGGCCATCAGCACCATGGCCTCGTAGCAGGCCGAATCGCCGTGGGGGTGGAACTTGCCGAGCACGTCACCCACGGTACGCGCCGACTTCTTGTGCTTGGCGTCGGCGTTCAGGCCCAGTTCGCTCATGGCGTAGACGATGCGGCGCTGCACCGGCTTGAGGCCGTCGCCGATGTGCGGCAAGGCCCGATCCATGATCACGTACATGGAATAGTTCAGGTAGGCCTGTTCGGTGAACTCGGCGAGGGAGCGGCGCTCCACGCCATCCAGGCTGAGGTCGAGGGTTTCGCTCATGGTGGGGCCCTAGTTTGAAAAGTACTGGCGCAGCAGCAGGGTGCCGTCGCGCTGCGTGAATTCGAGTTGGCGCAGGGCGCTCATGCCCAGCAGCACCTGGTCGTTGCCCATCCCCGGGGCGATCAGTGCGCGTACATCGGTGAGCACGATGTCGCCCAGTTGCAGGCGTTCCAGGCGCGTGCGATAGCCGGTGGCGCGGCCGTTGGCGGTGAGCAGCTCGATGGGCGCGCCGCGCTCCAGGCCGAGCGTCTCCACCAGCGATTCCGGCACGGCGACGTCGGTGGCGCCGGTGTCGAGCAGGAACAGCACCGGCTGGCCGTTGATGCGCCCGCTGGCGCGGAAGTGGCCGTGGCCGTCGCCTTGCAGGCGCACTTCGATATGGCTGGCGCTGTGCAGCGAGGCCGGCGCCGGGTTGGGGTTGTAGCGCGACTCTTCCCACTGGGCGAAGAAGCGCGTGGCCAGCAGCATGCCGGCGCCCCAGGCGAGCAGCAGCATGATGCGCCCCAGGTGCTTGCCGGGTGGTGCGCTGCTCACGGCGTCGCCCCCCAGCCGCCTTCCGGTGCGGCGAAGTGCCAGAGCATTGGCCGGCGCTCGCCGTCGCCCCGCGCCAGTTCGCCGTTGTCGATCAGCACCCAGGCGCCCTTTGCGTCGAGCCACAAACCTTCCGCGACGCCGTGTGGCGCCCCGTAGCGGCGGTCCTCGCCGAGCGTGGCATCGGCAAACGACCAGCAGCGCTCTGCCTGGCCGGTGGACAGCGAGCGCCGGCAGATCTGGTGGGTCATGCGTTCCAGCGTATAGAGGCGCTCTTCATGAAAGGCCAGATCGCTGAAGTCCAGCGGCTGCGGACGGGTCAGGCCGCTCTGCGCGGGCGGCGGTTCGAAGCCCCCCTCGCTGAGCAGCACGCAGCCGCCGTTGCAGCTCCAGTCGGCCTGCTGGCGATGCAGCACCAACAGGCCACGGCGCTCGCGCTCGGCGGCCAGCCACAGGCGCTGGCTGGCCGGGTCGACCGCAATGCCTTCGAGAAAGGCGTTGTGGCGCTGCAACAGGCCGGCGCCCCGGGCCTGACTGATCAGCGCCGGCGGCAGCTTCAGCCAGCGGGCCGGACCGACCGGGGGAATCATCAGCACGCCGAGGCTGGCCTCGCTGACCAGGTAACGGTTACCGCTGCCATCGCAGGTGATGCCCTCGAAATCCAGCATGCCGCCGCGCACCCAGCCGATCAGCCGCTGGCCCTGCCGCAAGCCCCAGGGCAGGCCGGAGGGTGGCGGTGGCGGGGCGCTGAAGCGTTCTTCCTCGACGGTCCAGCTCTGCTCCCCGGGCACCAGGCGATACAGGCGATCGTCGTCGCGGTCGGAAACCGTCCAGAAGCCGTCGCCGCACCAGGCGAGTCCCGACAGGTTGCCGCGCGGCACGCCATCGACGGGATGCTCGCCTGCCAGTTGCAGTTGCTCGGTGGCGGCGACAGGGACCGCACCGGCCAGCAGCAGGCCGGCCAGCAGCCAGCGGCGAATCAAACCGCGACCTCGGCCAGGTTGCCCTTGCTTTCCAGCCAGCTCTTGCGGTCGCTGGCACGCTTCTTGGCAAGCAGCATGTCCATCACCTGCCGGGTGTCCTCGAAGTCGTCCAGGGTCAGCTGCACCAGGCGGCGGGTATTCGGGTCCATGGTGGTTTCCCGCAGCTGCGGCGGGTTCATCTCGCCCAGGCCCTTGAAGCGCGTGACCTGCGGCTTGCCGCGGCGTTTCTCGGCGGTCAGGCGCTCGAGGATGCCGTCGCGCTCGGCCTCGTCCAGGGCATAGAAGACGTCCTTCCCCAGGTCGATGCGGTACAGCGGTGGCATGGCCACGTAGACGTGTCCGGCCTCCACCAGGGTGCGGAAGTGCCGCACGAACAGGGCGCACAGCAGGGTGGCGATGTGCAGGCCGTCGGAGTCGGCGTCGGCGAGGATGCAGACCTTGCCGTAGCGCAGCTGGGACAGGTCGTCGGAGCCCGGGTCGAGGCCGATGGCCACGGCGATGTCATGGACTTCCTGGCTGCCCAGCACCTCGCCGCCGTCCACTTCCCAGGTGTTGAGGATCTTGCCGCGCAGCGGCAGGATCGCCTGGAACTCCTTGTCGCGGGCCTGCTTGGCGCTGCCGCCGGCGGAGTCGCCCTCCACCAGGAACAGTTCGGCGCGCAGCGGGTCCTGGCCGGCGCAATCGGCCAGCTTGCCGGGCAGCGCCGGGCCCTGGGTAATCTTCTTGCGCTCGACCTTCTTGCTGGCCTTCAGGCGCCGGCCGGCGTTGCTGATGGCCAGCTCGGCCAACTGCAGGCCCTGCTCGGGATGGGCGTTGAGCCACAGGCTAAAGGCGTCCTTGACCACCCCGGAGACGAAGGCGGCCGCCTCGCGGGAGGACAGGCGTTCCTTGGTCTGGCCGGAGAACTGCGGCTCCTGCATCTTCATCGACAGCACGAAGACGATGCGTTCCCAGACGTCCTCGGGCGCCAGCTTGACGCCACGCGGCAGCAGGTTGCGGAACTCGCAGAACTCGCGCATGGCGTCCAGCAGGCCCTGGCGCAGGCCGTTGACGTGGGTGCCTCCCTGCGCGGTGGGGATCAGGTTGACGTAGCTTTCCTGCACCGCCTCGCCGCCCTCGGGGAGCCATAGCAGCGCCCATTCCACGGCTTCGCGCTCGCCGGCCAGGTTGCCGCAGAAGGGCTCTTCCGGCAGGCGGGCGAACGCGCTGACGGCGTCGATCAGGTAGGAGCGCAGGCCATCCTCGTAGCACCATTCGATGCGCTCGCCGCTGTTGCGGTCGTCGAACACCACCGACAGCCCGGGGCAAAGCACCGCCTTGGCCTTGAGCACATGCTTGAGGCGGCTGACCGAGAACTTCGCCGAATCGAAGTACTTGGCGTCCGGCCAGAACTGCACGCTGGTGCCGGTGTTGCGCTTGCCGACCGTGCCGATGATCTCCAGGTCGCTGGCCTTGAAGCCGTCGGCGAAGGTCATGCGGTATTCGTTGCCGTCGCGGCGCACCCGCACTTCCACACGGGTGGACAGCGCGTTCACCACGGAAATGCCCACGCCGTGCAGGCCGCCGGAGAACTGGTAGTTCTTGTTGGAGAACTTGCCGCCGGCATGCAGCTTGGTGAGGATCAGCTCGACGCCGGGGACGCCTTCCTCCGGGTGGATGTCGACCGGCATGCCGCGCCCGTCGTCGATCACTTCCAGCGAGTTGTCGGTGTGCAGGATGACCTGCACCGATTTCGCGTGGCCGGCCAGCGCCTCGTCGACGCTGTTGTCGATGACTTCCTGGGCCAGGTGGTTGGGGCGGGTGGTGTCCGTGTACATGCCCGGGCGCTTGCGCACCGGATCGAGGCCGGAAAGGACTTCAATGGCGTCGGCGTTGTAAGTGGCCATGGGCTCTCTAGTTCGTCAAAGATCGGAAAAATCGTGGTCGCGCCACAGGCCGGGATCAAAGCCGGCGAAGGCGAGCAGCGCGGGCAACTGAGCGGCAAAGCCCTGGTAGCTGTGGTCGCCACAGGGCTGGATGCGCAGCGCGCAGGCCCGGTACCAGGCCTGGGCCTGGCGGTAGTCGAGGGTCTCGTCAGCGGTCTGCAGCCACACCTGGAAGCGCCGCGGGTCCTGGGGTGCGGGCACTTCCAGTGCGGCCAGCGCCTGGATGTGCTCCAGGGTCAGCTGCCAGGTTTCGCCGCTGTAGAGGTTCTGCTGCGGACCGAGGTGGCCGTCGAAGCGCGTGTGGGGCAGCACGGCCGGGTTGATCAGCAGGGCCTTCAGCCCGTGGCGCTCGGCCAGGTGCGTGGCGTAGTAGCCGCCCAGCGAGCTGCCGATCAGCAGCGGCGCGCCCAGTTCGGCGATGGCCTGCTCGCACTGGGCGATGGCTTCACGCGGGTGGTGATGGAGGGCCGGCACGCGCAACTGCCCGGCGACGCCCAACTGCTCGCAGGCATGCACCAGCTGGCGGGCCTTCTTCGAAGCCGGCGAGCTGTTGAAGCCGTGCAGATAGAGGAGGGTGGGCAGTTGGCTGGCCATGCGCGCGTTCGATAACGGAAGTGGGGTGGGTGGGCAAGGCTAAAGCGCACAGGCACGCGCTGCAAGCCGAGTCCGGCGCTGCCTGTATCGGCCGCGCCGGGATGCTCAATAGCCCCGCACGTTGTAATCGATATCGAAGGCGATGCCCTCTACCCGCGAAACGCCGGTTTCCAGCTCGCCGTCCGGGTGCAGGCGCAGCCAGCGATAGCCCGGTGACTGGTCGCCGACCTTGAAGTGATCGCTGCCCGGCGCGAACTGCACGCAGGTGGAGGGCGAGCCCAGCAGGCGCACGCCGGAGCGCATGGAGTCGAATTCCTGATGCACGTGGCCCCAGAGCAGGGCGCGTACCTGCGGCCGGCTGTCAAGCACGGCGAACAGCGCCTCGGCATTGTCCAGGCCGATGCGGTCCATCCAGGCGCAGCCGATCGGCACCGGGTGATGGTGCAGGCAGATCAGCGCCGGGCGCTGCGGCTGTTCGTCCAGCGCTCGCGCCAGCAGATCCAATTGGTTGTCGCACAGATGGCCGTGCACCGCGTCCGGCACGGCGGTGTCCAGCAGCACGATGCGCCAGGCGCCGCAATCCACGACGGGCTCGAGGAGCGGGCTGTCGCCGGCGATGCCGCGCAGCGGGTCGTGCAAGTCGTGGTTGCCGGGAAACGCGCGCAGTGGCGCGGGAATCCGCGCGGTCATCTGCAGAAAGGCCTGGTAGGAGGCGCCCGAGCCGTCCTGGGACAGGTCACCTGTGGCCAGCAGCAGGTCGATGTGCGGCTGCTCGTCAAGCACCCGGTCGATGACCCGCGCCAGGCTCTCGGCGGTGTTCATGCCCAGCAGGCGACCGCTGGGGTCGGCGAAGAGGTGGCTGTCGGTCAGCTGAACCAGCGATACCGGGGCATCCGGTGTGGAGTCAGTCAGGCTCGGCAAGGCATGCGCTCTCGTGCAATGGAGTCGGGATTATCGAGATGGGCAGGGGTGCCGGCAAACCCGAAAAGCGGAAGTGGTTCACACCATGAGGGGGCGGAATTGTTACAGAACCGGCTCCAGTTCATGGCCGAGCGCCTGGCAGTGGCTCAGCCATTCGCCGAGGAACAGGTTGAGCTGGGTCTTCTCGTCCGGCTGGTGCATGGCTTCGTTGGGGTAGGGATAGCGACCGAGGAAGCGCCGCGACTCGGCAGCGCCGACTACTTCGGCCATGCGTGCGTCGTGGTACACGCGTACCTCCAGTTGCGGCGCCGGCAGCCAGGGCAGGCCGTTTTCCTGGCGCACGCGCAGGCTGGTGGTATAGGGGCAGTTCTCCAGCACGTCAACGGCCAGCACGCCGAGCAGGTGCTCGCCCTGGCTCAGCGCCACGCGGCGTACGCGCGGGCTGGCGGTGCGCATGTCCGGCAGCAGCTTCATCAGGCGCTGGTAATTGGCTTCGCAGCTGGCCTGCAATTCGCACAGGTCGACCCGATAACGTTCGCGTCCGGTCACCATCAACTCCAGGCACCCCGCACTTCGTCGCGATTGAGGGCCAGCCACTGCAGGGCGATCAGGCTGGCGGCGTTGTCGATCAGGCCGTCCTTGAGCGCGCGCAGGGCGTCCGCGTAGGACAGCACATGCACGCGGATGTCCTCGCCTTCCTCGGCCAGGCCGTGCACCCCACCGGCGGCGCTGCTGTCGCAGCGGCCCAGGTACAGGTGCACGCGTTCGTCGGAGCCGCCGGGCGACGGGAAGTACTCGGTGATCGGCCACAGGCGATCCAGCGTCAGGTCGGCTTCCTCTAGAGCTTCGCGGTGCGCGACCTGCTCCGGCTGTTCGCCTTCCTCGATCAGGCCCGCCACCAGCTCCAGCAGCCAGGGGCTGGTTTTCTTGCCCAGCGCGCCGACGCGGAACTGCTCGATCAGCACCACCTCGTCGCGCAGCGGGTCGTAGGGCAGCACGCAGACCGCGTCATGGCGCACGAACAGCTCGCGGCTGATCAGCGGCCCCATGCCGCCTTTGAACTGGCGATGGCGCAGGTGCAGGCGATCGAGACGGTAGAAACCGCGGAAGCAGTGCTCGCGTTGCACGACTTCGACCGCGTCGGCATCGGCCTTGAAGAAATCGGACATGAAAGCCATCCAGGCGCAGTGGGAAAACTGTCGAACATCCTAGCGTGACCTGGTGTCGGCCGCAGCCACTTTGCCGATGAGCGACGGCGTGCCAAGCTGAATGACCTTCAATGCCGGTCAAGGGATTCGCCACATGCCTAAGCTCCTTGTGCTTGTCAGTTTCCTCCTGCTCAGTGCCTGCCAGTTGCTGCCCCTGGGCGGGCAGGCGCGTTATGAACGCCAGGCGTGGGAGGAGCGGCCAGCCGGTTGCCGGGGCGAAGCCTGCCCGCTGGTCAACATCGACACCCTGCATTTTCCCGACGAGCCCGCGCTGGATCGGCTGATCGAACAGCGGCTGCTGGAAATGACCCGCCTGCATGCCAACGATCCGCTGCCGGCTTCGCTGCGTGAGTATCAGCGCAGCTACCTGAGCGGCGCCGAGCCGGAGCAGACCAGCTACCTGCAGGCGCAGGTACGCGAGCAGCATGACGGGCTGATCGTCATCGAGCTGTCCAGCTACCAGTACACCGGGGGTGCCCACGGCCTGCCCGGACGGGGCTTCATCAACTACGAGCGGCGCGGTGATCGCGAGCTGCAGCTGGCGGATCTGCTACTGCCCGGCCAGGAAGCCGCGTTCTGGTCGCTGGCCGCCGAGGCGCACCAGCGCTGGCTGGTGGAGAAGGGGCATGCCACCGACAAGGAGTTCGTCGCCTTCTGGCAGTTCCAGCCGACCCGCAACATCGCGCTGCTCAGCGACCGGGTGCTGCTCAAGTATGACGTATACAGCATCGCGCCCTATGCCAGTGGCCATCCGGAACTGAGCATTCCGAAAGAGCAACTGCGCGGCATTCTGAAGCCGCAGTATCTGTAGGGCGTTGCTCTACAGCGTCCAGAAACAAGAAAGCCCGCACGAGGCGGGCTTCTTGGGGCATCTGGAGCCCATGGGCGGATTTGAACCGCCGACCTCTCCCTTACCAAGGGAGTGCTCTACCCCTGAGCTACATGGGCGAATGGGCGCGCATTCTAGTCAGGTGTTTTTGGGAAATCCAGAGAAAAATTAAAGGGTTGGGAAAATGCTTTGCCGTGGGAGCGGCTTCAGCCGCGATGCTTTCGTGCGGGTCGACGCCAGAAGCATCGCGACTGAAGTCGCTCCTGCAGGTCCTGCCAGGCGCTTATACCTGCTTGTAGATCACCGAGCCTTCGTCGCGGAAACGCCCGGCCTGTTCGGCGAAGCCGGCCTCGATGGCCTTCTGCTCGTCGGTCAGGCCGTGCTCTGCGGCGTAGTCGCGCACTTCCTGGGTGATCTTCATGGAGCAGAACTTCGGCCCGCACATGGAGCAGAAGTGCGCCACCTTGGCCGACTCCTTCGGCAGCGTCTCGTCGTGGAAGGCGCGCGCGGTGTCCGGGTCCAGGCCCAGGTTGAACTGGTCCTCCCAGCGAAACTCGAAGCGCGCCTTGGACAGGGCGTTGTCGCGGATCTGCGCGCCCGGGTGACCCTTGGCCAGGTCGGCGGCGTGGGCGGCGATCTTGTAGGTGATGATGCCGGTCTTCACGTCATCCTTGTTCGGCAGGCCGAGGTGCTCCTTGGGGGTGACGTAGCAGAGCATGGCGCAGCCGAACCAGCCGATCATCGCGGCGCCGATGCCGCTGGTGATGTGGTCGTAGCCGGGGGCGATGTCGGTGGTCAGCGGGCCGAGGGTGTAGAACGGCGCCTCGTCGCAGCATTCCAGCTGCTTGTCCATGTTCTCCTTGATCAGTTGCATCGGCACATGGCCCGGGCCTTCGATCATGGTCTGCACATCGTGCTTCCAGGCGATCTTGGTCAGCTCGCCGAGGGTTTCCAGCTCGCCGAACTGCGCGGCGTCGTTGGCGTCGGCGATCGAGCCCGGACGTAGGCCGTCGCCCAGCGAGAAGCTGACATCATAGGCCTTCATGATTTCGCAGATTTCCTCGAAGTGGGTGTAGAGGAAATTCTCCTGGTGGTGCGCCAGGCACCACTTGGCCATGATCGAGCCGCCCCGGCTGACGATGCCGGTGACGCGCTTGGCGGTCAGCGGCACGTAGCGCAGCAACACGCCGGCGTGGATGGTGAAGTAGTCCACGCCCTGCTCGGCCTGCTCGATCAGGGTGTCGCGGAACAGCTCCCAGGTCAGCTCCTCGGCGATGCCGCCGACCTTCTCCAGCGCCTGGTAGATGGGCACGGTGCCGATCGGTACCGGCGAGTTGCGGATGATCCACTCGCGGGTTTCGTGGATGTGCTTGCCGGTGGACAGGTCCATGACGGTGTCCGAGCCCCAGCGGATGCCCCAGGTCAGCTTGGCTACTTCTTCTTCAATCGAAGAGCCCAGCGCCGAGTTGCCGATGTTGCCGTTGATCTTCACCAGGAAGTTGCGGCCGATGATCATCGGCTCGAGTTCCACGTGGTTGATGTTGGCCGGGATGATGGCGCGGCCGCGCGCCACTTCCTGGCGCACGAACTCGGGGGTGATTTCCTTGGGAATGGCGGCGCCGAAGCTCTGTCCGGCGTGCTGTTCCTTGAGCAGGCCGGCCTCGCGGGCCTCGGCCAGCTTCATGTTCTCGCGGATGGCGACGAATTCCATTTCCGGCGTGATGATGCCCTTCCTGGCGTAGTGCATCTGGCTGACGTTGTGCCCGGCCTTGGCGCGGCGCGGATTGCGCACATGGGCGAAGCGCATGGCGGCCAGTTCCGGATCGGACAGGCGACGCTGGCCGAACTCGGAGGACAGGCCCGGCAGCTTTTCGGTGTCGCCGCGGTCCTCGATCCAGGCGCTGCGCACGTCCGGCAGGCCTTTGCGCACGTCGATGCTGGCGGCCGGGTCGGTGTAGGGGCCGGAGGTGTCGTAGACGGTCACCGGCGCGTTGCTCTCGCCGCCGAAGGCGGTGGGCGTGACATCCAGGCTGATCTCGCGCATCGGCACGCGGATGTCGGGGCGCGAACCCTGGACATAGATCTTGCGCGAACGCGGAAAGGGCTGAACGGACTGCTGGTCGACCCGGGCGCTTTCACTCAGGTGCTGGGGGGTGCTGTTCATCGGCGGCTCCTCGGCTGAATGTCGGAGTGAACCTGATGCAGCGGCGAGGCGGCCCGGAGACCGTGGGGTGAACACCGATGGGGTGTCCAGAGGTCCGCCGGGAGGCAGACACATCTTGTTCCCTACGCAGGCGCTAACCTGATCAGGTTCAACGGGATCCGGAACTGTCCGATCTCAGCCCACGATTCTGGGCACCCCGACAAGAACAGCGGGGAGTCTACGCAAGCCCTGGCACAAACTCCAATGCTGTCGCGTCATGGCCATTGACCCCCGTCGACCGACCCACATAGCCTTGCCGATCTTCAGGCATTCAGGAACGAACATGCTGCGTAGACTCACTCTCGCGTTCGCCATCTCGGCCGCCCTGCCAGGATTGGCCGTGGCCCAGGAGCCCCTCAAGAGCGACCTGCTGAGCGTCTATCAGCAAGCCGTGGAGAACAATGCCGATCTGGCGGCGGCACGCGCCCGCTATCAAGCCGTGCTGGAGCGGATTCCCCAGGCCCGTGCCGGGCTGTTGCCGCAGTTGTCGGCAGGGGCGTCCTATACCGATACCGACTCCGAGGTGGACACCGTCTTGCGGGGGCGTCAGTCAGTGGGCGCCAGTGCACTGGTCTATCAGGCGACCCTGAGCCAGCCGTTGTTCCGCGCCGATCGCTGGTTCCAGCTGCAGGCCGCCCAGGCGAGCGGTGAGCAGGCTGGCCTGGAATTCTCCGCCAGCCAGCAGGATCTGATCTTCCGCAGCGCCGAGGCGTACTTCGCGGTGTTGCGCGCCCAGGACAGTCTCGCCGCAGTGAAGGCCGAGGAGGCCGCGCTCAAGCGTCAGCTGGACCAAGCCAACGAGCGTTTCGAGGTCGGCCTATCCGACCGCACCGACGTGCTGCAGGCGCAGGCCGGGTACGACTCGGCGCGCGCCGGTCGCCTGCTGGTCGAGCGCCAGGTGCGGGACGCCTTCGAGAACCTCGAGGCGCTGACGGCGCGTCCCTACAGCCGCCTCGACGGTATTCGCCACAGCCTGCCGGTGCTTGCACCGGTGCCCAACGAGGCCAGCCAGTGGGTGGAAACCGCCGCCCGCCAGAACCTCAACCTGCAGGCCAGCCACTACGCGGTCATCGCCGCCGAGGAAAATGTGCGCCAGCGCCGCGCCGGTCATGCGCCGACCCTGGATGCCGTGGCTCAGTACCAGACGGGGGACAACGACGGCCTGGGATTCAGCAACGCCACGGACGTCCCCGGGCTAAGTCTGCCCCGCTACGCTGGCGATGCCTCGCGAAGCAGCATTGGCCTGCAGCTGAACATCCCGCTGTTCAGTGGCGGCCTGACCACCGCCCAGGGCCGTGAGGCCCAGCAGTTGCTGGCCCAGGCCGAGCAGCAGCGCGAAGGTTTGCGCCGCCAGGTGGTGCAGAACACCCGCAACCTGTTCCGGGCGGTAAACACCGATGTCGAACAGGTGCAGGCCCGGCGCCAGGCGATCATCTCCAGCCAGAGCGCGCTGGAGGCCACCGAAATCGGCTACCAGGTGGGCACCCGCAACATCGTCGACGTGCTGGATGCCCAGCGTCTGCTGTACGCGACCGTGCGCGACTACAACAACGCCCGCTACGACTACATCCTCGACAACCTGCGCCTGAAGCAGGTGGCCGGCACCCTCAGTCCCGCCGACCTGCAGGCGCTATCCGCCTACCTGCAGCCGGACTACACCCCGGACCGCGATTTCCTGCCGCCCGACCTGGCGCCCAAGCGGCAGGGGCCGGCGCAGCTGTAGCCGGCGAGCGAGAAAACCGGGGAATTCCCTGTGGGAGGGGCTTCGGCCGTGGGTGGGGCTGCCGTCGCGGCCGAAGCCGCTGCTACGAAAGCCATCCGGCCTCGTGGCAAAAACGGCAAGCGCCCTACGCCTGTCCTTCGCGCAGTTCGCTGAAGCGGCCGAGCTGGCGCTCGATCAGCGCCGGATAGGGCGGCAGCAGGCTTTCCACGCAATAGGCGCCCGGCGGGTTGCTGGTCGGGCGCAGGCGTGCGCGCTCGCGAATCGGCGCGGCGACCCCCAGCTGGGCGTCGGTGAGCAGCAGGGTGCGGCTGTGCTGGGCCAGTGCCAGGGCCTGCTGGGCCGGTTCGCTGAGTAGCAGATCGCCCTGGCCGATGCGCTCGGGCAGGGCGCCACCGCACAGGCTGAGCTGCAGCTGGGGCACCTGGCCGGTGTCGGCCATCTGCAGCTGCAGCGAATGGCCAAGCGCGCGCAGCAGTTCCCCGCAGCACAGCGCATGACCCAGGTAGTCGTCGTCATGGCGCTGATGGAACAACACCAGGCTGCTGCCGTCGCGCAGGATGTGCAGCTCGCCCTGGTAGAGACTGCTGGCCTGCTCCAGGCAGTGCCGATAGCGGTCCAGCAGGTCGACCAGGCGCTGGCGGGGCAGACGGCGCAGCTGATCCTGCTGGCCGATCTGCACGGCCAGCACGGCGCAGGCACTGGCATCGGAGCGGGCAGCCAGGGCAGGGGCGGCGAGATCCTCGTCGAGCGCCACCTCGTCCAGATCCAGAAACGGATCGTCCTCGTCCAGGCTATGGGCCATGGCGCGCTGTGGGCGCGGGTTGCCCGGTTCGGGTTGCCAGGCCGCTTCGAGCTCAGGCTCGTCATCCAGGGCCAGCTCCGGGTCCGCCTCCGGGTCCAGGTCAAGCTCCTGCTCGGGTTCTGGCGCGGGCTCGGGGAGCGGGGCCAGGCGCGCCTGCAGTGAACGCGCCAGCTCGCCGATCTCGTCCTGTCGCTGCGACCCAGGTGCCAGCCCCTGGGGATCGCGCACCCAGTGGCCGAGCGCGATCAGTGGGTTGGCCAGGCTGCGGCCCGCCAGCAGCGACAGCCAGAGCGCGGCCGCGAGCAGGATCAGGCTGAGCAACGCCATGCTCTGCAAGCCAAGGCTCAGGGGTTGACGGAAATGCTGCATGTCCAGGCTGATGCGCAACTGGCCGGCGAGCACCTCCTGGAAGCTGATAGGCGTGGCGAACAGGCCGTCAGTGGCGTCAGCCGGCCGGCTGCCGGCTTCGGCGAGGATGCGGTTGTCCGTGCTGTAGACGGCGGCGTGGGCTACCAGCGGGTTCTTCACCAGATTGCCCAACAGCACGTTGAGGCTGAGGATGTCGTTAGCCACCAGCAGGCTGGTGGCCGTTGCTGCGGTCTGGGTGACCAGCGTCTGACCGACCACATTGGCCTGTTGCTGGCTGGTCTGGCGCAGCTGCGTGCCGATCACCCAGGCGTACAGCAGCAGCACCAGGGCCACCATGCCCAGGCACAGGCCAGTGATGCGCAGGGGAACGGACAGGGTACGCCCACGCAGGGCGTCGAACAGTCGCAGGAACAGGTTGTCGGGTCTCACGGGCCGCGCATCTCGGCGATATAGGTCGCGGGAGTATACGGAATGCCCGGAGGCTGCCAAAGCACCCTGACGTGAATTGTGTCAAGGCTAAATGCCACCATTTTCGCGGGGTCTGGCGTCTCGCCCGCTGTGCGTCGGCATACCTTGCCGGCGCTTGGGGTAGAATGCGCGCCTTTCCGTTGCCCTTCGTCATGGGAGCTGCGCCTTGCGCGAAATCGTCCTGATCAACATCACCGGGGAAGACCGCCCCGGGCTGACCGCCGCCATCACCGGAGTGCTGGCCCAGGGCGGCGTGAACATCCTCGACATCGGCCAGGCCGTGATCCACGACACCCTGTCGTTCGGCATCCTGGTGGAGATGCCCGACAACGAGCGCGCCTCCGCAGCGCTCAAGGATGTGCTGTTCACCGCCTACAAGCTGGACCAGCAAGTGCGGTTCACGCCGGTCTCCGAGGCCGACTACCAGCACTGGGTGAACGGCCAGGGCAAGCCGCGCCATATCGTCACCCTGCTGACTCGCCAGGTGACTGCCGAGCAACTGCACCGGGTCAGTGCCATCACCGCCAAGTACGACCTGAACATCGACCATATCGACCGCCTGTCCGGGCGCATGCCGCTGGACATGCCGGTCGAGCGCGGCAAGGGCTGCATCGAGTTCTCGGTGCGCGGCGAGCCGGCCGATCCGGATGCCCTGCGTGCCGAGTTTCTCAGCGTGGCCCAGGAGCTGAACGTGGACATCGCGTTCCAGCGCGACTCGGTGTTCCGCCGCAACCGCCGTCTGGCGGTGTTCGACATGGATTCCACGCTGATCGAGGCCGAGGTGATCGACGAGCTGGCCAAGGCCGCCGGCGTAGGCGAGCAGGTGGCGGAGATTACCGAGCGCGCCATGCGCGGCGAGCTGGATTTCCGCGCCAGCTTCAAGGAGCGCCTCGGTCTGCTCAAGGGGCTGTCCGAGGACGTGCTGGCCGAGATCGGCGCCGGCCTGCGCCTGACCGAGGGCGCCGAGGTGCTGTTCGCCGAGCTCAAGCGCCTGGGCTACAAGACCGCGATCCTGTCCGGCGGCTTCAGCTACTTCGCCAAGCAGCTGCAGGCCAAGCTCGGCATCGACTACGTGTTCGCCAACGAACTGGAGATCGTCAACGGCAAGCTGACCGGCGTGGCCATCGAGCCGATCGTCGACGCCCAGCGCAAGGCCGACCTGCTGCGCCACCTGGCGGAAAAGGAAGGCCTGAGCCTGGAGCAGACCATCGCCGTGGGCGACGGCGCCAACGACCTGCCGATGCTCGGCCTGGCCGGCCTCGGCGTGGCCTTCCGCGCCAAGCCGCTGGTCAAGCAGTCGGCCAAGCAGGCGATCTCCACCCTGGGGCTGGACGGCATCCTGTACCTGCTGGGCTTCCGCGACCGCGACGGTCAGGAATAGGCCTTATACGGATGTGGGGCGGCCCTGCGGGGTGGGCGGTGGACAAGAAAAGCGTTGTCCACCCTACGGGTCGGTGGCCGCGCGTAGGGCGATCGGCGCCTTTTCGCCGCCATGTGCGCACCGCCCCCGGTGACCCCACTCAGCCCAACCGCTGATCCGGCGCATAGGGCGTCGGATCGATCGAAGGCGCGCGCCCCAGCATCAGATCCGCCAGCAGGCGGCAGGAGGCCGGCGCCAGCACCAGGCCGTTGCGGAAGTGCCCGCAGTTCAGCCACAGCCCCGGATGGCTGGCCAGTTCGCCGATGAACGGGATGCCGTCCGGCGAGCCCGGCCGCAGGCCAGCCCAGTGGCCGACCACCGGTGCGTTCGCCAGATCCGGTAGCAACTCGGCGGCCGTGGCGCGCAGGCTGTCCAGGGCATTCTCGGTGGTGGATTTGTCGAAGCCGCAGTATTCCAGGGTGCTGCCGACCAGGATGTGACCGTCGCGGCGCGGGATGGCGTAGCGGCGACCCGCCAGCACCATGCTCGGCAGGAAATCCGTGGCGCACTTGAACAGGATCATCTGCCCGCGCACCGGCTGGACCGGTAGCTGCACGCCCAGGGTGGCCAGCAACTCGCCGCTCCAGGCGCCGGCGGCCAGCACCACCTGGTCGGCGCGAAACTCCTGCGTCGCCGTGCGCACGCCGACCACTCGCCCGCCTTCCTGCACGAAGCCCTGCACCGGCTGCTGGCTGTGGATCTCCGCGTGGGCCAGGCGCTCCAGCGCCACGCGCAAGGCCTTCAGCAGGCGCGGATTGCGGATGTTGGCCACCCCCGGCATGTACAGCGCACGCTGGAAACGGTCGGCGAGGGCGGGGATGGTCCGCCGCACATCGTCGACCGGCACCCGTTCCAGGGTTCGCTCGAAACGGGCGGCCCAGGCCAGAGCCCGCTCCTCGTCCTCAACATCCATCCAGTACAGGCCGGTCACGTGCAGCTCGGGATCGACTCCGCTGTCCTGCAGCAACTGCGCCGTCAGCGCCGGGTAGGCGTCCTGCGCCTGCAGGGCCAGCGCCTGCACCGCCGCCGGATACCGCCACGGATACAGCGGCGAGACGATGCCACCCCCCGCCCAGGATGCCTCGCGACCCGGCTCGCCGCCTTCCACCAGGGTGACGCGCCGACCCGCGCCGACCAGCTTGTAGGCCGTCAGCAGGCCGATGATGCCGGCGCCGATTACCAGAACGTGTTGCACATTTCTCTCCTTGGGCGATTCAGCGAAGTGATCTGCTTGACGGGCCGTGGCCATGGTCTAACAAGGACGGGTCGGTCAGGAAGGCCGACATGATATTGGGATTAGCAAGGATTCGCTCATGGACTATGAACGGCAACGTGCGTTCACGCTGGTGGAACTGATGATCGCGCTGGCGATCCTGGTGATCGCCGTCAGTTTGGCTGCGCCCTCGATGACACAGCTGTACCGCAAGCATCAGCTCGACGCCTATCAGGCTGAACTGATGCGTCTGATCGTGCAGGCCCGCCAGCATGCGCTGATCAACCAGCGTCGGGTCACCCTGTGCGCCCTGAATGCTCAGGGGGGCTGCGTCAGCATGAAGGCCGGCGTGCTGACCAGTTTCGTCGACGGTAACGGCAATCGGGCACTGGACGCCGGCGAGACGCTGCTGCAAACCCTGGCCATTCCGAGCCACGTGCAGGCGGACTGGGTGGGGACAAAGCCCCTGCATTCGCTGCATTTCAGCGGGCAGGGCACCACCTACCTCAGTAACGGCACATTCACCCTGTGTCACCAGGCGGGTCTGAACCGCTACGGCAAGCTGGTCATCAGCCGCCAGGGTCGGGTGCGTGCGGAGCGACACGAGCAGGGCTGCCCGCTGGGTTAGTTGTCTGGGCGGTAGCAGCCCTGTTTTGTGGGTTTTGCGACGTTGTCTGCAAATTCACCCATTTGCTCGACCGTTTGCCCACGATTTCACACCAGCCATCGGTACCCCGATTGTCACGCCTGGGGGGCTTGCAGACACTGCGCTCGATTCTTCAGGCGAGGCGGGTCATGCGATTCAACCAAGGCTTCACCCTCATCGAACTCATGGTGGCCGTCAGCTTGCTGGCGGTCCTGGCCGCATTGGCCGCGCCGGCGATGGGCGACTTCATCGTTCGCCAGCGGGTCGCCAGCCAGGCGGGCGACCTGGCCCTGGCCATGGCGCTGGCGCGCTCCGAAGCGATCAAGAGCTCGACCAGCATCGCGGTGATCCCGGAGACGGTCAGTCCGAACGGCTGGGCGAATGGCTGGTGCGTCGCCCCGGCAACCGTAGCGAACTGCGATGACGCCGCGGTGCTGCGCCGATTCTCCGGCCGCAGCAACGTGACCATCAGCAGCGCTGCCCTGGCCAGCCCTTACCGGATCCTGTTCCTGCGCGATGGCACGCGAGGGGTCAGCAGCGGTCGTCCGCGTTTCAAGGTGTCTTCCCCGCAATTGCCCGCCACCGGCCAGAACGCCCGCTGCGTGTTGCTCACGCCGCAAGGCCGCACCGAGGTGTCGGCCACGACGCGGGATGCCAACTGCCCGCAATAAGGACGAGGGATCAGGAATGTCGAACAAAGGAAACAGGCAGGCCGGCTTCTCGATGATCGAGGTGCTGGTCACCCTGCTGGTGTTCACGGTGGGGCTGCTTGGCCTGGCGGCCCTGCAGCTCAATGCGCTGCAGGGTACATCCGACAGTGCGCAGCGCTCGCAGGCCGCCGCCGTGCTGCAGGACCTGGCCGAGCGGATGCGCGCCAATCCCCAGGGGAGCGCTGCCGACTACGCGGCGGCCGTGAACTGCGCGGCCCTGCCGGCGGTGCGCTGTGCGGATCACGTCAATCCGGCCACCGGCGCCAAGGTCAATGCCGCCAGCTGCACCGCCGCGCAGATGGCCGCGTTTGACAGCTGGGAGGCGCGCTGCAGCTATGCCGCTCTGGCCAACTTCAATGCGGACGATGCGCGCTTCTCCAGTCGCGACTTCCTCACGGCGAGTGCCGCTGCGCCGGTGGTGGCGATCGGCAACGTCAACGGCGTGCTGTCGCTGACAGCCACCTGGCTGAGCAAGGGCAACGAGCCGCAGGAGCGTGGCAAACAGCAGCGGGGGGAAAAGGTCTTGTCCTCCCGGCTCGAGGAGATTCGTCGATGAAGTACATGATCGCTCCGGCTCGGCAGCTCGGCCTGACCGTGGTCGAACTGCTGGTCGCCCTGGTGCTCAGCCTGCTGCTGCTGACCGGCATCATCCAGGTGTTCCTGGCCAGCAAGCAGACCTACGCCACCAACGAGGCCATGTCGGTGCTGCAGGAGAATGGCCGCTTTGCGCTGGAGTTCATTGCGCGCAGTGTTCGGATGGGCGGCTATGTGGAACCAACCGCGCTGAGCTTGTGGCCGCCACTCGCCGTGCAGGGCTCGGGTTGCACGGGGCTGTGTACGGAAACTGGCAACGGCAACGCCTCGGACCAGTTGGCCATCGCCTTCCAGCCACCCAGGGACCCGGTGACCGGGACGCGCCAGGACTGCGGCGGAACGACCGTGGATGACGATCGCGTCCTGGTCAACGTCTTCCATGTGCAGAACGGCAGCCTGCGCTGTTCTTCCTACCAACACACGCCCTACCAGGTGCTCACGTCGAACGTCGAGCTGGTCAGCGGCATCGATCGCCTGCAGGTGCTGTTTGGCATCAGCACCCAGGGGAACCTCGATAGCGCCAACCAGTATGTCTCGGCCGATCGCGTCACCAACTGGGAGCAGGTGCGTGCCGTGCGGGTGGCCGTGCTGGCCAATTCCCTCTCCCCCGTGTCGCCTGCACCACCCGCGCGGCCCTACATCCTGCTCGACGCCGAGCCGGTGAGCTTCAATGACCGGCTGGCCCGGCAGATCTTCACCACCACGATTCAGCTGAAGAACATTTACTGAGGTCCCCATGCTTCGAGTACCCCTTCGTCAACGCGGGGCCAGCCTGATCGTGGCCCTGATCTTTCTCCTGGTACTGACCGTTGCCGGCCTGACCGCCGTGCGCTTTGCCACGCTTGAGGAGCGCATGGCCAGCAACACCCAGTTCCGCAGCATGGCCCACCAGTTGGCGCAGAGCGAGATGCGCGCGCAGCAGCGCTTGTTCAATACCAGCGCGGCGGGGCGTGCCCCGCTACTGGAGGCGCTGAATGCCGGAGTCCATGGCCTGACGTCCTCTCAGTTGGCCAACCTGGCCCTGCCGGACACCAGCCGTTTGCCCGTGGCGCTTGATGCTGAAATCGATCCTGCGGGTGCTGCCTTCCCCCGGCACAGCGTGCGTTTCCTGAATCAGCGGATCTGTGAGGACGGCAGCAGCGGGGACAAGTTCTCCTGCACCTATTACGAAGTGGCCACCACCGCCCGGATGGATGGCGGGGCCGAGTCGTCGCAGGTGCAGGGCATCGTATTCATGAGTAACCAGTGAGCGAGGAGTGGGTCATGACCCGGATCGGCGTATGTATCGCCTGCATTCTTGCGTTGGCGCTAGGAAATGCAGCGGCGCGGGAACAAGCGATGCATGAAGTGCTTATGGAAACCATCGAATCCCAGCGGTTGATTTTCCACTGGCGGCACGAGCCAGAGCGTTTGGCAACTGTGCTGGTTTACACCTGTTCGACCTGTGAGATTCAGCAGAAATTCATTGATCGAGAAACCCGGCTGATACGCGGCAACCAGGAGCTGGACATTTCGCTGCTCGGGCAAAGAGTCGAATGGGACGGTCATGTGACGATCTCCAGTGCTGATCCGAAGCGGATTCTAAAAGTCGAGATATTCGAGTAAGAAGGGTCAATCATGGCAAGGAAATTAGCGCTGGCCGCAGGGGCCTTTCTCTATACGTTGCTGGCCTCTCAGGCGGTGCTGGCAGACGACATAGAAATCTACGTCACCCGCGATCTGCCGGCCGATCAACGGGTTCGGCCGAACATTCTGTTCATCATCGACTCCTCCGGTTCCATGGGCACGGAAGTCTCCGGCACCAAGCCCAAGCAAAGTCGCATTCAGGTCGTGCGCCAGGTGACCAAGCAGCTTATCGATGAGTTGAAAGTCGCCGAGGATGTCAATGTGGGCATCATGCGCTTCAACGGCAATGATGGCGGTAAGGTCCTGCAGGAAGTTAAGCGGCTGACGAAAAATAATGCCGCCGACATGAAGGACGTTGTGGATGATATCCCTGCATCGGGGAATACTCCGCTGCTGGAAACATTCTACGAAGCCTTTCTTTATCTGAGTGGTGGTAGTCCCTACTGGGGCAAGGAAGTCTTGCAGTGTGTTGATTGGGACCGCAGGGGAAACTGTACGAAGCGGGAACTCGTTAATGTCAGTGTTGCGAGCTCCATCCGGGACGGCGCCTATATATCCCCGCTTACCCATAGTTGCCAGAAGACCAACATCATTTATCTCAGTGATGGCGAGCCAACCCAGGACACCAGTTCCAACGAGGCGGTGCGCAAGCTGGTGGCCGGCAAGAATGTCCGATATCCCGCCTCGACCTGCGGCAATGGTCAGGGAGCCTGCCTGCCTCACCTGGCCGAGTACATGGCCAATCAGGACATGGCTCCTGGCGTGAGCGGCACGCAGACGGTCAACACCTACACCATCGGTTTCGCCATCGACCTGCCGCTGCTGAAGAACACCGCCGAGGCTGGCGGCGGCAAGTACTTCACCACCAGCAACGTCTCCGGGCTGACCGAGGCGATGAAGTCGATCATCGTCGAGATCCTTGCCGAGAACACCAGCTTCGCCGCGCCCAGCGTGGCGGTGAGCGCCTACAACAATCTCGGCTACCGCAACGACCTCTATTACGCGCTGTTCCGGCCCGCCGAAGGCGACCGCTGGGTGGGCAACGTAAAGCGCTACAAGCTGACCCGGGATGGCAACGGCGACAGCCTGATCGTCGATCGCGACGGCAATCCGGCCGTGGACCCCCAGACCGGCTTCTTCCGCGATACCGCGCGCAGCTTCTGGTCATCGAGCACGGACGGGAAGGATGTGGCCAAGGGTGGCGTGGCCGAGAACCTGCCGGCTTCGCGAACGGTTTACACCTGGACCGGGAACGACCGTACCCCGACAGCCAATGCGGGTGTAACCGGCGCAGCCACCTTGGCAAGCCTTGCGGATACCCAGCAGCTGACCAACGCCATGCTTGGCGCGGCCAACAACACCGAGCGCAGCAACTTCATCAAGTGGGGCCAGGGACTCGATCCGCAGACCAATACCCGCCGCCAGCAGGTGGCCGATATCCTGCATAACGAGCCGAAACTGGTGGCCTACCGCACCGATGAGAACCTGGCACGGGTCACCAATGCCGAAAAACCGACCAATGACCCCACGTACGATCCCGTGCTGGGCTCGTCCCTGGAGCAGCTGTTCCTGTTCTTCAGCAGCAACGAAGGCTTCATTCATGCCGTCGATGCCAGCACCGGGGTAGAGAAGTTCGCCTTCATTCCCAAGGAGTTGCTGCCCAACCTGGGTGCCTACTACAAGGATGCGAAGGGTGGAGCCAAGACCTATGGCATGGACGGGCAGATCAAGCTGTGGGTCGAGTACGGCCCCCTGGATGCCGACAACCAGACCCGCAGCCTGTCCAAGGCGTTCCTGTATGCCGGCATGCGCCGGGGCGGGCGCAATTACTACGCCCTGGATGTCGCCAATCTTGATGCGCCCAAGCTCAAGTGGGCGATCAAGGGTGGCGTGACGCCGGGTTTCGATGCGCTCGGGCAAACCTGGGCGGCGCCGATGCTGGGCCAGCTCAAGGTCAACGGCACGCCCACCAAGGTGCTGATCCTGTCCGGTGGTTACGACACCAACCAGGACAATGACGAGCCGAACACCCCCAGCAACGATACACGTGGCAATGCGCTGTTCATTGTCGACGCCGATAGCGGGAAGCTGTTGTGGCGGGCCGGCAGCGATCAGGCGGCCGACCTGCAGATCGCCAGCATGACCAACAGCATTCCGGCCGAGCCGGCGCTGGTGGATGTCGATGGCAATGGTCTGGTCGATATCCTCTATGTCGCGGATACCCGCGGGCAGATCTTCCGCATCGATTTCAACCACAGCGGTGCCAACAGCACCGCGACGGGTGGGCGTGTCGCCAGCCTGGGCGGCACTACGGCGGCGGACAATCGCCGTTTCTACAGCCCGCCGGACATCGCGCTGCACCGCGTGCGTGGTAGCCAGCCGCACTTCACCATCGCCATCGGCTCGGGCTATCGCGCCCATCCACTCAACGAGGACACCGAAGACCGCTTCTATGTGTTGCGTGACTACAACGTCTACTCGCCACCGACGAGTTATACGACGCTGACCGAGGCTGATCTGACGGATGTTTCCAGTGTGAGTGTCAGTGGCGACGCGGCGGCGGCTATCCGCACGCAGCTGGCCGCCAAGGAAGCGGAAATCAGCGCGCTGAATGCGACGGTGGTGTCGGCCCAGTTGGCCCTGACGGACTATCGGGCCTCCAGCGGCCTGACCGGCAAGTATCAGCAGTGGCAACAGGAACAGGCCGAGGCGCTGTATCGCCAGCAGCAGATCGAGCAGATCCTCGAGCGGAATCCCTTCGTCGTGCAGCATGCGCCGGAATCCGAGCAACAGCGGGACTTCCAGGAGCAGATCGCCGATGTGCAGTCATTGCTCGATGGCTGGGTGGTGGCGGATCCGAACAACACCGATTTGATTGCCTATCGCAGTCAGCTGACCACGGTCTACGGCAATCTGTTGCAGCGGCAGGCCTCTCTGGAAGCCTACCAGGCCACCGTGACGGCCAAGGAGGCGGAGCTGGTGGCAGCCCGCAACGACCCCGACAACGCAGATGTGGATGGGCTGGAGCAAGAGCTCGGCGATCTGCGTCAGAACTACGCAACTGCGGCCGCCGGGCGCGATCGGCTGAATATCACGCTGCCTGATCTGATCGACGCCGCCCGTGCTGCCACGACAGACCGTCAGTTAGCACTGGATGCGTTGCAGGCCGCCATCGCGGACGTCGGTTCCTGGGACAGCGGTGCCGGCCAGCTCGAAAGCGACCTCCTGGCGCGCGACGAACAGGGCAAGCTGCAGGACCTAGAGAATTTGGCCGACAGCCAGAGTAATGATGTCGAACTGCTCGACGATCTCGAGGATGAGCGCCAGACGCATCTGGCCCAGGCCGCTGCCTTGCTGACCGCCATCGAAGCGCTGCAGGCACTGCCCTACGTCGACTCCCCCACGCTGACTGAGGAACAACTGGCGGCGGCCCGCGCGCAGTACGGCGACGACCTGACCATCCTCGAGGCCTACCAGTTCCTGCTGGACCAGGCGATCGCCACCGCCAGCGAGCGTCTGCCGGGCCTGCGCACCGAGATCAATGGCCTCTACGCCCAGCTGCAGCCGGGCGACAACTACACGCCCAACCAGACCCTGCTCGGCCAGAGCCAGGGCTGGTTCATGCGCCTGCCCCATGGCGAGAAGGTGCTATCGGCCTCGACCTCCTACAAGGGCGTGGTGTTGTTCAGTACCTTCAGCCCGCGCGGCCAGGCGGTCAGCACCTGCGGGCCGGATGTCGGACGGGGCCGCTACTACGCCGTCAACCTCAGCGATGCCAGCGGCGTGTTCCTCAAGGATGGTGTGGTGGTGCGCGGCTTCGACCTGAATCGCAGCGGGATTCCGCCGAGTCCTTCGGTGATTCTGGATGACAGCCCGTCCGGTGATTCAGGCAGCGACGGTGGCGGTGATGATGGCACGACGCCTGGGACGGGGACTGGCACTGGTGGTTCCAATACACCTACAACTGGCGCCGGTTCTGAACTCGGCACGCCGGTCTGCGGCTATGGCCCCGGCAAGAGCTACTGCGAAAGCACCCCGGTCACACCCACCTACTGGAGAGAAAACTGATGGACCAGAAAGGCTTCACCCTGCTCGAAGTGATGATCGTCGTGGCGATCATCGGCATCCTCGCGGCCATCGCCTACCCGAGCTATCAGGAGCATACCCTGCGGGCAGGGCGGGCCGACGGCAAGGCCAAGCTGATGGAGATCCTGCAGGCTCAGGAGCGCTTCTACTCGCAGAACCAGCGCTATATCGCAGCCCTGGATGGCGATCCTTCCGCCGCGCCACCCACTGGTCTCGGCTATGCCGCCGATCCGGTGATTTCCGACGAGGGGCGCTACAGCATCACGGCGGCGGCCTGCGGCAACGGCGCCGGGCAGGGCATCGCCAGTTGCGTGATCCTCACGGCTACCCCGCGCGGGGCGCAGGCCAATGATGCCGCGTGCGGCAACCTGACCCTGAACAGCCGGGGCGAGCGTGGGCGCAGCGGCAACGGTAATCTCGACGCCTGCTGGTAGGCGGCCGGAAAGGCGCCAACCGCCCTACGGTCTGGTAATGGCAGAAACGACAAGGCCGGCAATCGCCGGCCTTGTCGTTTGTTACCCGCGCAATTACAGCGCCTTCACCCGCAGTTCCTTCGGCATGGAGAAGGTGATGTTCTCCGGCCGACCTTCCAGTTCCTCGGCACCCGTCGCGCCCCAGGCGCGCAGTTGCTCAATCACGCCACGCACCAGCACTTCCGGGGCTGAGGCGCCGGCGGTGATGCCGATCTTCTCGACTCCCTCGAACCACTCGCGCTTGAGGTCCTCGGCGCCGTCGATCAGGTAGGCCGGCGTGCCGATGCGTTCGGCCAGCTCGCGCAGGCGGTTGGAGTTGGAGCTGTTCGGGCTGCCGACCACCAGCACCAGGTCGCACTCCACGGCCAGTTGCTTGACCGCGTCCTGGCGGTTCTGGGTGGCGTAGCAGATATCGTCCTTGCGCGGTCCGCCGACGTTGGGAAAGCGCTGGCGCAGGGCGTCGATGACCTTGCTGGTGTCGTCCATGGAGAGGGTGGTCTGGGTGACGAAGGCCAGCGATTCCGGCTGGCGCACCTGCAGGCGGGCCACGTCTTCCTCGTTTTCCACCAGGTAGATGCTGCCGCCGTTGCTTTCGTCGTACTGGCCCATGGTGCCTTCCACTTCCGGGTGCCCGGCGTGGCCGATCAGCACGCATTCGCGGCCTTCGCGGCTGTAGCGCACCACTTCCATATGCACCTTGGTGACCAGCGGGCAGGTGGCGTCGAACACCTTCAGGCCGCGGCGATCGGCTTCGTCACGCACGGCCTTGGAGACGCCGTGGGCGCTGAAGATGACGATGTAGTTGTCCGGCACCTGGTCGAGTTCCTCGACGAAGATGGCGCCACGGGCGCGCAAGTCCTCGACCACGAACTTGTTGTGCACCACTTCGTGACGCACGTAGATCGGCGGGCCGAAGACTTCCAGGGCGCGGTTGACGATCTCGATGGCGCGGTCGACACCGGCGCAGAAGCCACGGGGGTTGGCGAGTTTGATGTGCATGGCGGTGTCTCGTCGTGGTGGTGCTAGGCGTAGGGTGGAAACTCGCGAAGCGATTTTCCACCGGGTAGGCGCTGGGGTGTCAACGGTAGACAAGGCGTCGCGTTGTCTACCCTATGGCCTCGGCTACCGTCAGGCGGCCTTGACGTCCAGGATCTCCACCTCGAAGGTCAGCACCTTGCCGGCCAGCGGGTGGTTGAAATCAACGGTGACCTGCTGGTTGTCGAAGTGGCTGACCACGCCGGGCAGCTCGCCCTTGGCGGCGTCCTGGAAGATGACCATCAGCCCCTCGGAGAGCTCCATGCCCTCGAACTGGCCGCGGGGCATGACCTGCACGTTCTGCGGATTGGGCTGGCCGAAGCCGTGTTCCGGCTCGATGCGCAGGCTGCGCTTGTCGCCGGCCTTCAGACCCTGCAGGGCCAGCTCGAAGCCGGGCAGCAGGTTGCCGTCACCGAATGTGAAGGTGGCGGGCTGCTTGTCGAAGGTGCTGTCGACCACGTCGCCGCTCTCCAGCTTCAGGGCGAAGTGCAGGGTAACTTCCTTGTCCGGGCCGATGCGGATGTCAGTCATTGGGATTCTCCGGACTGCTTGGATGTGAACATGTCGATGACCAGCATGATGGCGCCAACGGTAATGGCGCTGTCCGCCAGGTTGAAAGCCGGGAAATACCAGCGGTTCTGCCAGTGCACGAGGATGAAATCGATGACGTGGCCGAACAGCACGCGGTCCACCAGGTTGCCCAGCGCGCCGCCGAGCACCAGTGCCAGGGCGATGGCCAGCCAGGTTTCGTTGGGCTTCAGACGCTTGAGCCAGACCACCAGCACCACGCTGACCACAATGGCGATCAGCGCGAACAGCCAGCGCTGCCAGCCGGACTGGCCGGCCAGGAAGCTGAAGGCCGCGCCGGTGTTGTAGGCCAGCGTCCAGCTGAACAGGTCGGGAATGATCACGATCTGCTGGTACAGGTTCAGGGCGCCCTCGAAGTAGAACTTGCTGGCCTGGTCGAGCCCGAATACCAGGGCGGTGAGCCACAACCAGGGCAGCTTGCCGAAGCGCGCGCTCATCGCATGCCCTCGCTGACCGGCGATTCGTTACGCATAGTGGCGCTCCTCGCCCTGACCTTCGATGTTGTCCACGCAGCGGCCGCACAGCTCCGGATGCTCGGCGTGCTGACCCACGTCCTCACGGTGGTGCCAGCAGCGGGTGCACTTGGCGTGCTCGGACTTGACGATCTTCAGCTTCAGGCCCGCCACCTCGGTGCCCACGGCGTCAGCCGGCGCATCGGCCAGCGGCGCCAGGGAGGCGGTGGAGGTGATCAGCGCGAAGCGCAGCTCGTTGCCCAGCTTGGCCAACTGCTCGACCATCGCCGGTTCAGCGAACAGGGTGACCTCGGCCTGCAGGCTGCCGCCGATGGCCTTGGCGGCGCGCAGGTTTTCCAGCTCCTTGTTCACCGCGCCCTTCACGGCCTGGATCTGCTCCCAGTAGGCGCGATCCAGCGTGGAGCCTTCCGGCAGGGTGGCCAGTTGGTCGTACCAGGTGTTGAGCATCACCGACTCGTTGCGCTCGCCCGGCAGGAACTGCCAGATCTCGTCGGCGGTGAAGGCCAGGATCGGCGCGATCCAGCGCACCAGCGCCTCGGCGATGTGGAACAGCGCGGTCTGGCAGGAGCGCCGCGCGATGCTGTTGGCCTGGGTGGTGTACTGGCGGTCCTTGATGATGTCCAGGTAGAAGCCGCCCAGTTCCTGCACGCAGAAGTTGTGCACCTTGTGGTAGACGTTCCAGAAGCGGTACTCGTCGTAGGCCTCGATGATCTCGGCTTGCAGGCGTGCCGCGGCGTCCACTGCCCAGCGGTCCAGGTCCAGCATCTGCTCGGGCTGCAGCAGGTCGCGGGCCGGGTCGAAGCCGTTCAGGTTGGAAAGCAGGAAGCGCGTGGTGTTGCGGATACGCCGGTAGGCATCGGCGCTGCGGGTGAGGATGGTCTTGGAGACGGCCATCTCGCCGGAGTAGTCGGTGGACGACACCCACAGGCGCAGGATATCGGCGCCCAGGCTGTCGTTGACTTCCTGCGGGGCGATCACGTTGCCCAGCGACTTGGACATCTTGCGGCCGTTCTCGTCGACCACGAAGCCGTGGGTCAGCAGGCCGCGATAGGGCGCGTGGCCGTCGATGGCGCAGCCGGTGAGCAAGGATGAGTGGAACCAGCCGCGGTGCTGGTCGGAGCCTTCCAGATACAGGTCGGCGCGCGGGCCCTGTTCGTGGCCCATGGGGTGCGAGCCGCGCATCACGTGCCAGTGGGTGGTGCCGGAGTCGAACCACACGTCCAGGGTGTCGTTGATCTTCTCGTACTGGTCGGCCTCGGCGCCCAGCAGCTCGGCCGGCTCCAGCTTGAACCAGGCCTCGATGCCCTGCTGTTCGACGCGCTGGGCGACCTGCTCCATCAGCTCGACGGTGCGCGGGTGCAGCTCGCCGCTTTCCTTGTGCAGGAAGAACGGGATCGGCACGCCCCAGTTGCGCTGGCGGGAGATGCACCAGTCCGGGCGGCCGGCGATCATGCCGTGCAGGCGCGCCTGGCCCCAGGCCGGCACGAACTGGGTCTGCTCGATGGCGTCCAGCGCGCGGGCGCGCAGGCTGCTGCCGTCGGCGACCACCTTGTCCATGCCGACGAACCACTGCGCGGTGGCGCGGTAGATCAGCGGCGTCTTGTGGCGCCAGCAGTGCATGTAGCTGTGCTGGATCGCGGTGTGCTTGAGCAGCGCGCCGACTTCACGCAGCTTGTCGACGATGGCCGGGTTGGCCTTCCAGATGAACTGGCCGCCGAAGAACGGCAGGTCGGCCACGTACACGCCGTTGCTCTGCACCGGGCTGAGGATGTCGTCGTTGGACATGCCGTAGTGCTTGCAGGAGCGGAAGTCGTCCTCGCCGTAGGCCGGTGCGGAGTGCACGATGCCGGTCCCGGAGCCGGTTTCCACATAGTCGGCCAGGTACACCGGCGCGAAACGCTCGTAGAACGGGTGACGGAAGCGGATCAGTTCCAGCTTGGCGCCTTCGGTGCGGGCGATGATCTGCCCGTCCAGCTCGTAGCGCTGCAGGCAGGACTCGACCAGTTCCTCGGCCAGCACCAGCAGCCTGTCGCCGGTATCGACCAGCGCGTAGACGAAGTCGGGGTGAACGTTCAGCGCCTGGTTGGCCGGGATGGTCCACGGGGTGGTGGTCCAGATCACGATGCTGGCCGGCTTGGCCAGGCTGGCCAGGCCGAAGGCGGCGGCGAGCTTTTCGGCGTCTTCCACCGCGAAGGCCACGTCGATGGCGTCGGACTTCTTGTCCTGATATTCGACTTCCGCCTCGGCCAGTGCCGAGCCGCAGTCGAAGCACCAGTTCACCGGCTTGAGACCCTTGAACACGAAACCGCCTTCGACCATCTTCGCCAGCGCGCGGATCTCGCCGGCCTCGTTGGCGAACTCCATGGTCTTGTACGGGTTGTTCCAGTCGCCGAGCACGCCCAGGCGGATGAAGTCGGCCTTCTGGCCTTCGATCTGCTGGCTGGCGTAGTCGCGGCAGCGCTCGCGGGTCTGGTCGGCCGGCTGATTCTTGCCGAAGGTGGTTTCCACCTTGTGCTCGCTGGGCAGGCCATGGCAGTCCCAGCCCGGCACGTAGGGGGCGTCGAAGCCGGACAGGGTGCGCGAACGCACGATCATGTCCTTGATGACCTTGTTCACCGCGTGGCCGATGTGAATGCTGCCGTTGGCGTAGGGCGGGCCGTCGTGGAGGATGAACTTCGGGCGTCCCTCACCGATCGCGCGCAGCTTGCCGTACAGGTCAATGCTGTCCCAGCGCTGCAGCATCTCCGGCTCGCGTTGCGGCAGGCCGGCCTTCATCGGAAATGCCGTTTCCGGCAGATTGAGGGTCGCTTTGTAGTCGGTCATCGTCGTTCAGGCTCGTTATTGAAGCGGTTGGCCCAGCCAGTAGGCTCGGGCGGCAGCGATATCGGCGTCGATAGCGGTTTTCAATTCTTCCAGCGAGGCGAAGCGTTGTTCGTCGCGCAGCTTGTGGTGGAACGCCACGCTGAGGCGCTTGCCATACAGGTCGCCGGCGTAATCCAGCAGATGCACTTCCAGATGGGCGCGGCCGTCGCCCTTGACGGTGGGACGCATGCCGATGTTGGCCACGCCCGGGCGACGCTGGCCGTCGAGCAGCACGCTGACCAGGTACACCCCCTGCAGCGGCACGCGGGTGCGCTTGAGCTGTACGTTGGCGGTGGGCGTGCCCAGCTGGCGGCCGAGCTTCTGGCCGTGCATCACCCGGCCGGCAATCGCATAGGGGCGGCCCAGCAGGCGTTCGGCGAGGGCAAAGTCAGCGGCGGCCAGGGCCTGGCGCACCCGCGTGCTGCTGATTCGCTCACCGTCCAGCTCGATGGTGCTGGCCGCTTCCACCGAGAAACCGTGGCGTTCGCCGGCCTGCTGCAGGAAGGCGAAATCCCCGGCGCGGTCGCAGCCGAAGCGAAAGTCGTCGCCGATCTCCAGATGTGCCACGTGCAGGCCGTCGACCAGCACCTGCTGGACGAAGTCCTGGGCAGACAGCTCGCGCAGGCGGCGGTTGAAGGCCAGGCACAGCACGCGGTCCACGCCCTCGGCGGCCAGCAGCTCCAGCTTGTCGCGCAGGCGCGCTAGGCGCGCGGGCGCCTTGTCCGGGGTGAAGAACTCGCGCGGCTGCGGCTCGAAGATCACCACGCAACTGGGCAGGCACAGCTCGGCCGCGCGTTCGCGCAGACGCTTGAGAATGGCCTGATGGCCGCGGTGCACGCCATCGAAGTTGCCGATGGTTGCGACGCAGCCCCGATGCTGGGGCCGCAGGTTGTGGAGGCCTCGAACCAGCTGCATAGCGGATGTCTTGATTGAAAAGTGGCCGATTATACGCACAGCGCCGGTATGCGGGTAGGGCGCAGCGGCGCGCCGCTACAGCGCGCGCCGGGCGAACTGGCGGGGCCGGAAGCCGAGCAGCGCCAGCACGCCGAAATAGGCGAGCACCCCGGCGCCAATCAGCACGCCCAGGCGCGCGAAGCGCATAGGCATGCCGCCGTCCGACCAGGCCGGCAGGTAGTGCATGACCGCCAGCAGCGCGGCGACCATCGCCAACAGCCCGATCAGCAGTCGGGCGAGGAAGGAGGCCCACCCGGGTTGCGGCTGATACAGGTCCTGGGCGCGCAGTTTCCAGAACAGCAGGGCGGCGTTAAGGCAGGCGGCCAGGCCGATGGCCAGCGCCAGGCCGGCGTGGGCCAGCGGGATGACGAAGACGAACAGCACGTTCATCACCTGGGTCATGGCCAGGGTGAACAGGGCGATGCGCACCGGGGTGCGCACGTTCTGGCGCGCGTAGAAGCCTGGCGCCAGCACCTTGATGAGGATCAGCCCGAGCAGGCCCACCGAATAGGCGATCAGCGCGCGCTGGGTCATCTCGGCGTCGTGGGCGGTGAACTGGCCGTACTGGAACAGCGACACGGTCAATGGCTCGGCCAGCAGCGCCAGGGCCACCGCGCAGGGCAGCACCAGCAGGAAGCACAGGCGCAGGCCCCAGTCGAGCAGGCGCGAGTAGTCTTCGCGGTTGCCGCCGGCCACCGACTTGGAGAGTGATGGCAGCAGGATGGTCCCCAGCGCCACGCCGAGCACGCCGGTGGGCAGTTCCATCAGGCGGTCGGCGTAGTACATCCAGGACACCGAGCCGGCCACCAGGAAGGAGGCGAAGATGGTGTTGATGATCAGCGACAGCTGCGCCGCCGAGACGCCGAGGATCGCCGGGCCCATCAGCTTCATGACCCGCCACACGCCGCTGTCGCGCAGGTTCAGGCGCGGCAGCACCAGCATGCCGATCCTCTTCAGGTGCGGCAGCTGATAGAGCAGTTGCGCCAGGCCACCGGCCAGCACCGCCCAGCCGAGCACCATGATCGGCGGGTCGAAATAGGGGGTGAGGAACAGGGCAAAGCCGATCATGCACACATTGAGCAGCGTCGGCACGAACGCCGGCACGGCGAAGCGGTTCCAGGTGTTGAGGATCGCGCCGGCCAGCGAGGACAGCGAGATCAGCAGGATATAAGGGAAGGTGACACGCAACAGGTCGCTGGTCAGCGTGAAACGGTCGGCCTCGTCGGCGAAGCCGGGCGCGGTGGCCCAGACGATCCACGGGGCGGCGAGCACGCCAAGCAGGCTGACCGCCGCCAGTACCAGGGTCAGCAGGCCGGCCACGTAGGCGATGAAGGTGCGCGTGGCCTCTTCGCCCTGCTGGGTCTTGTACTCGGCCAGGATCGGCACGAACGCCTGGGAGAAAGCGCCTTCGGCGAAGATGCGGCGCAGCAGGTTGGGCAGCTTGAAGGCGACGAAGAAGGCGTCGGAAGCCACGCCGGCGCCGAACACCCGGGCGATGATGGTGTCGCGCACGAAGCCGAGCACGCGGGAAAGCAGGGTGATGGAGCTGACCGCGGCCAGGGATTTGAGTAGGTTCATGGACGACCGATGCGAGAGAGTCGGCCCGGTGGGCCTGGAAACCAGGCGGCGAGTGTAGCGGCAAACAGCGCGGGGCGGGGAGCGGGCGTGGCCTCGCCGGGCATCGCGCGCCGGTGTTCGCGCGCTTGACAAGCCAAAGGCGCGTCGGCATCATTCGCGGCCTTATTTACCTGCATCCCCAGTTTTCGAGGAGTTCGACGGTGGCCAACAGCCCTTCCGCCAAGAAACGCGCCCGCCAGGCTGAGAAGCGTCGCAGCCACAATGCCAGCCTGCGTTCCATGGTTCGTACCTACATCAAGAACGTGGTCAAGGCTATCGACGCCAAGGACCTGGACAAGGCCAAGACCGCTTACGTGGCTGCAGTGCCGGTGATCGACCGTATGGCCGACAAGGGCATCATCCACAAGAACAAGGCCGCTCGTCACAAGAGCCGCCTGAACGCCCGCATCAAGGCCCTGGTTGCCTAAGCAAAGCGTTCCACAAAGAACCGGCCCAAGGGCCGGTTTTTTGTTGCCTGGGATTTATGTTGGAAACCGCAATGAGGTGACGGTGGCGTGCGGATCCTGTGGGAGATTCTATGTTGCCCTGCAAGCGCTTTTAGGCAGTTCGAGGGATGTAATCCTCCCGCTTCTTCATCAGGGCAAAGGCGATCCTGGCC
>NZ_JRUD01000002.1 GCF_000802425.1 Pseudomonas flexibilis
GCCTCGAGGATGTGTATATGGGACAGGGCCGGCCAACCCTGGAAGGTGCAATCGCCGCGCATGGAGCACCTGTCGCGGCAGATCGTCGAGGCCGCGCCGCGCCTGCTGATGCCCGTGACGTAGATACCGTCTTGCTCCCTACCGCGCAAGCGCCAGTTTGGGGTCGAAGGGCTGGCCGGATTTGAGTACTCCATAGGCGATGTGCAGCAGCTTGCGCATCGCCGCGCAGACGATCTGTTTGCCGCGCTTGCCACGGCTCCTCAGGCGCTCCGCCAGGGCCTTGATGGCGGGGTTGTGCTGCATGGCCGAGATGGCCGGCATGTACAGCCGGCTACGCAGGAAGCCCGAGCCGAGGCGCGAGATGGGCGTCGGCCCTTGATGCTCCCCCGATTGGTCTGGCCGGGGCGTCAGCCCGGCAAAGGCCGCCACGGCCTTGGCGCTGCGAAACGCCAGCGGATCCCCCAGTTCGCCCAGTAGCAGGGCGGCTGTCTGGTCGCCGAAGCCCTTGATGCTGGTCAGCAGCTCCTTGCGTTGGCGCAGGTCCGGATCGTTGTCGATGTGATCCTCGATGGCCTTCAGGGTGCGGCGGATTTCCTCCTCGATGTGGCGCAGCACGGTGTGGATCGAGTCCTGAATATTCGCGTCGGCGCTCTCCAGGCGATTGCGCTCCATCTGTTCCATCTCGCGCAGGTCCGCCAGACGGCGCACCAGCGCACGCAGGCGCTTCTGGGCCGGCGGTTCAGGTTGCCAGAGTCGCAGCCGCGATTTGGCCAGTTGGTCCTGACCGAAGCCGGCAATCAGCTTGGCATCCGTCTTGTCGGTCTTGCCCCGCGACAGCTGGGTCTTGGCATAGGCGGCAGTCTGCGCCGGATTGACCACGCTGACGCGATAGTCCCGCTCGAACAGGCAGGTGGCCAGCGCCTCGTGGTAAATGCCGGTAGCCTCCATGACGATCCAGGCATCGGGTCCGGCGTGTTTCTCCAGCCATTCACACAACTGGGCAAAGCCGCTGGGATCGTTGGCCAGCTTGCTGCGTGTGCGGTACTTGCCGTTGGGCTGGAGGGTGGCGATATCGAAGGTGTGTTTGGCAACGTCGATGCCCACAACGGCGACCATGTTGAACTCCTGGAATGAAACGATGACAGGATCATCACTGCATCCGGTCCAACCTTGCTTATGCGAGCTCATGCCTGGGCAGGCCCTGGATACCGTTCGGACTTGGCGGATGAGTGTGGAAGGGGGCAGAACTCTCTACGTCGCAGGCTCGAAGCCCTAGGGCGGTCGCGTCTTGCACTCCCTTCCCCCGATGATCAGTCGGGACTACCGCCTCAAAAAGGTCGGTAGTCGAGATACAAGGGCGGTCGGCGCTTTCCCGGCCGCCGCTGCGGTGTCGTGGGCGTTGGGCGCACGCTCGCTTGCAGCCGGCGGCCGGCAACTGGAAACTATGCAGCCATCCGCTGTGAGTCCCTCGATGTCCTCCCTGCCTCCCGCCATCTTCCTCATGGGCCCGACCGCCGCCGGCAAGACCGACCTGGCGCTGGCGCTGGCACGCGCGCTGCCTGTCGAGCTGATCAGCGTTGATTCGGCGCTGGTTTACCGGGGCATGGACATCGGCACCGCCAAGCCGGAGCCGGAGGTGCTCGCCGAGTTTCCGCACCGGCTGATCGATATCCGCGATCCGGTGGAAAGCTACTCGGCCGCCGAGTTTCGCGTCGATGCCTTGCAGGCCATGGCGGACATCACCGCCCGGGGGCGCATTCCGCTGCTGGTCGGCGGCACCATGCTTTATTACAAGACATTGCTGGGTGGCCTTGCCGACATGCCCAGCGCCGACCCTGCGGTGCGCGCCGAGCTCGAGCGTCAGGCTGCCGAACTGGGCCTGGCCGAGCTGCATCGCCAACTGGCCGCCGTCGATCCCGAGTCCGCCGCGCGCATTCATCCCAATGACCCGCAGCGGCTGGTGCGCGCCCTGGAGGTGTACCGCGTCAGCGGTGTGAGCATGAGCGAACACCGCCGTCGACAGGCCCTGGAAAATGCTTCGCAGCCCGGCGCCGGGACGGCAGGTTTGCCGTATACTGTCGCGCAATTTGCGATCGCGCCGGGTCTGCGCTCCGTTCTGCACGAGCGTATCGCCCGGCGTTTCCATCTCATGCTGGAACAGGGTTTCGTCGAAGAAGTCGAACGATTGCGCCAGCGAGGTGACTTGCACGCCGGGCTGCCGTCTATACGAGCGGTGGGCTACCGTCAGGTCTGGGAGTATCTCGAGGGGCAGCTGGATCGCGCCGATATGGTCGAGCGCGGCATCATTGCCACTCGTCAGCTGGCCAAGCGGCAGTACACCTGGTTGCGAGGCTGGCAGGGCCTGCAATGGCTCGACAGCCAGGCTTGCGACAACCTGTCACGCGCCTTGAAATGCCTGGAGTCGGTCTCCATATTGGGCTGATCCGTACTGATGCTGTCTATCCTTCGAGGGGATGCCGAGCCGTTGCAATCCCCCGCTTACGTTCTCATTTCCATTGATAGGAGTTTTGCAATGTCAAAAGGGCACTCGCTACAAGACCCTTACCTCAACACCCTGCGTAAGGAACGCGTACCGGTTTCCATCTATCTGGTCAATGGCATCAAGCTGCAGGGCCAGATCGAGTCCTTCGACCAGTTTGTCATCCTGCTGAAGAACACCGTCAGCCAGATGGTCTACAAGCACGCCATCTCCACCGTAGTGCCGAGCCGCCCGGTCCGTCTGCCGAATGCCGGCGAGTCCGAGACCGCCGAGTCCGGCAACGCCTGATAGGAGTCCATCTTGTTCTTCGAGCGCCCTGGTGGTGGAGAAAGGGCCATTCTGGTGCATCTGGAAGGCCAGGACCCGGAAGCGCGTGAAGACCCGCAGGAGTTCCAGGAGCTGGCCAACTCGGCCGGTGCCGACACGGTGGCATTCGTCAGCGTGTCGCGGCATCAGCCGAGCGCCAAGTTCCTGATCGGCAGCGGCAAGGTCGAGGAGATTCGCGACCTGGTCAAGGCCGAGGACGTCGAGCTGGTCATCTTCAATCACACCCTCACCCCGAGCCAGGAGCGCAACCTGGAGCGGGAGTTCGAGTGCCGGGTGCTGGACCGCACCGGGCTGATTCTCGACATCTTCGCCCAGCGCGCCCGTACCCACGAGGGCAAGCTGCAGGTGGAGCTCGCCCAGCTGGAGCACATGAGCACGCGCCTGGTGCGCGGCTGGACTCACCTGGAGCGCCAGAAGGGCGGTATCGGCCTGCGCGGCCCGGGTGAAACCCAGCTGGAAACCGACCGCCGCCTGTTGCGGGTGCGCATCCGGCAGATCAAGTCCCGTCTGGAGAAGGTGCGCAGCCAGCGCGAGCAGGCGCGGCGCGGCCGTCGCCGCGCGGATATCCCCTCGGTCTCGCTGGTGGGTTATACCAACGCGGGCAAGTCGACCCTGTTCAACGCCCTGACCACCTCCGAGGTGTATGCCGCCAACCAGTTGTTCGCCACGCTGGATCCGACCCTGCGGCGTCTGGAGCTGGACGATCTCGGGCCGGTGATCCTGGCGGACACCGTAGGTTTCATTCGCCACCTGCCGCACAAGCTGGTGGAGGCGTTCCGTGCCACGCTGGAGGAGTCCAGCAACGCCGACCTGTTATTGCACGTGATCGATTCCCATGAACCGGAGCGTGACCAGCAGATCGACCAGGTCCTGCGCGTGCTGGGCGAGATCGGCGCCGACCAGTTGCCCATGCTCGAGGTGTACAACAAGATCGACCTGCTCGAAGGCGTGGAGCCGCAGATCCAGCGTGACGGCGAGGGCAAGCCGCAGCGGGTCTGGCTGTCGGCCCGCGAGGGGAAAGGTCTGGACCTGCTGCGCCAGACCATTGCCGAACTGCTCGGCGAGGATCTGTTCGTCGGTACCCTGTGCCTGCCGCAGCGCCTGGGGCGCCTGCGCGCACAGTTCTTCGAGCTGGGGGCCGTGCAGGAAGAAACCCATGATGAACGGGGGGCCAGCCTGCTGTCGGTGCGCCTGCCGCGCATCGAGCTGAACCGGCTGGTCAGTCGCGAGGGGCTGCAGCCGAGCGAATTCCTGGCGCAACACACTTTGCAATAATGCCCGGGTGGGCAACTTTGCCGCCTCCGTGCGGCATTCGGTAGCATTGAGCGGCGCGCCGCGGGCGCGCCTTCGCTTTATCTGATGGAGAGCGCTATGGCTTGGAACGAGCCGGGTGGCAACTCGAACAACAATGATCAGGATCCCTGGGGCGGCCGCCGTGGCGGCGATCGCAAGGGTCCGCCCGATCTGGACGAGGCCTTCCGCAAGCTGCAGGACAGCCTCAACGGCATGTTCGGCGGCAAGAAATCCTCTGGGGGCGGCGCCGCCGGCGGCCGCAAGGGTGGTGGCTTCGGTCTGATCGCCATTGTCGTCGCCGTGCTGGCGGTGATGTGGCTGTACAGCGCCATCTACGTGGTGGACGAGCAGGAACAGGCGGTGGTGCTGCGCTTCGGCGAGTACTACGAAACCGTCGGTCCGGGCCTGAACATCTATTTCCCGCCGATCGACCGCAAGTTCCAGGAAAACGTCACCCGCGAGCGGGCGTATTCCAAGCAGGGCCAGATGCTCACCGAGGACGAGAATATCGTCGAGGTGCCGCTGACCGTGCAGTACAAGATCTCCAACCTGAAGGACTTCGTGCTCAACGTCGACCAGCCGGAGGTGAGCCTGCAGCATGCCACCGACAGTGCGCTGCGCCATGTGGTCGGTTCGACCGCCATGGACCAGGTGCTGACCGAGGGCCGTGAACAGGTGGCAACCGACACCCGCGAGCGCCTGCAGCGCTTCCTGGACAACTACCGCACCGGCGTCACCGTCACCCAGGTGAACGTGCAGAGCGCCGCCGCGCCCAAGGAAGTGCAGGAAGCCTTCGACGACGTGATCCGTGCCCGTGAAGACGAGCAGCGCGAGAAGAACCAGGCCGAAGCCTATGCCAACGGCGTGATTCCGGAAGCGCGTGGTCAGGCCCAGCGCATCATCGAGGAGGCCAGCGGTTACCGCGATGCCGTCGTGTCCCGCGCCGAAGGTGAGGCCGCACGCTTCAAGCTGCTGCTGGCCGAGTACCGCAAGGCGCCGCAGGTCACTCGCGAACGTCTCTACCTGGAAACCATGCAGGAAATCTACGGCAACACCAGCAAGGTGCTGGTCGCTGGCGACAAGGGGCAGAACAACCTGCTCTACCTGCCGCTGGACAAGATGGTTCAGGGGCGCGCCGCCGCGCCGGGCAACGCGCAATCCGGCGCTGCGACCACGCCGAGCGCCGCCGATACCGCCGCGCGCATCGTGCGGGAGATGGAACAGCGTGATCTGCGTACGAGGGAGAGCCGCTGATGAGCAATAAATCGCTGGCTGCCCTGATTGTCGGGGTGGTGGTGGCGCTGGTCGCCTGGAACAGTTTCTACATCGTTCAGCAGACCGAGAAGGCCGTGCTGCTGCGCTTCGGCAAGGTGGTCGAGGGCGACGTGCAGCCGGGTCTGCATGTGAAGATCCCGCTGGTCGACAAGGTGCGCACCTTCGATGCGCGTCTGCTGACCCTGGATACCGCCACTGCGCGCTTCCTGACCCTGGAAAAGAAAGCGGTGATGGTGGACGCCTTCGCCAAGTGGCGCGTGGCCAATGCCGAGCAGTTCTACACCGCGACCTCGGGCCTCAAGCAGATCGCCGACGAGCGCCTGGCGCGTCGTCTGGAAGCCGGCCTGCGCGACCAGTTCGGTAAGCGCACCCTGCACGAAGTGGTGTCCGGCGAGCGCGATGCGCTGATGGCCGAGATCACCGCCTCCATGGATCGCATGGCGCGTCGTGAGCTGGGTATCGAGGTGCTGGACGTGCGTGTCAAGGCCATCGACCTGCCGCGCGAAGTCAACCGCAGCGTGTTCGAGCGCATGAGCACCGAGCGTGAGCGCGAAGCGCGTGAACACCGTGCCAAGGGTCGCGAGCTGGCCGAAGGTATCCGCGCCGATGCTGATCGTCAGCGCCGCGTACTGCTCGCCGAAGCCTATCGAGAAGCCGAGGAAACCCGTGGTCAGGGCGATGCCCGGGCGGCGGCGATCTATGCCCAGGCCTACTCGCAGGATCCGGAGTTCTACGCGTTCCACCGCAGCCTGCAGGCCATGCGCGACAGCTTCAACGACAAGAGCGACGTGCTGGTGCTTGATCCCAGCAGCGACTTCTTCCGCTACATGCAGAAAAGCAAGCCCTGACGCGGTGCCATCCGGCGAGCCATGCTGCTCGCCGGATGACCCACAGGCAAAAGGTTGTTATCATCCGCCAGCCGGGCCAAACCCGGCTTTTTTACGTCTGCGTGAATAAGCATGTGGCAGGAACTCGGTATTGCCCTGTGTCTGATGCTGGTGCTGGAAGGCATCCTGCCCTTCCTGTTCCCGCAGCGTTGGCGCGCGGCGTTCAGTCAGCTATTGCAGCTGTCCGACCGTCAGCTGCGCTGGATGGGGCTGGTCAGCATGCTGCTGGGCACCGCCCTCCTGTATCTGCTTCGTTAAGGTTTGCCCGGGGAGGCGAAATGGCAACGGTAGATCGCTGGCTGCTGCCAGATGGCATCGAGGAAGTTCTGCCGCCGGAAGCGGCGCGCATCGAAGCAGCCCGCCGCCAGGTGCTCGACCTGTTTCAGCGCTGGGGCTACGAGTTCGTGGTCACCCCGCACATCGAATTCATTGAATCCCTGCTGACCGGCGCCGGCCAGGATCTGGACCTGCGTACCTTCAAGGTCACCGACCCGCAATCCGGTCGGCAGATGGGTTTCCGCGCCGACATCACACCGCAGGTCGCGCGCATGGACGCCCACAGCCTGCGCCGCGAAGGTCCGGTGCGCCTGTGCTACGCCGGCAGCGTGCTGCAGGCCCGTCCGCGCGCGCTGAGCACCTCGCGCAGCCCGATCCAGCTGGGTGCCGAACTCTATGGCGATGCCAGTCCGGCCAGTGATGTCGAAGTCATCAGCCTGATGCTCGACATGCTTGAGCTGGCGGCGGTGCCCAACGTACACATGGACCTGGGCCACGTCGGCATCTATCGCGGTCTGGCCGCTGCCGCCGGGCTGACTGGCGAGGCCGAGCAGCGCCTGTTCGACGCCCTGCAGCGCAAGGCGGTGGACGAGATCGAAACGCTGACCGCAGACCTGCCGGAATCCCTGGCTCGCATGCTGCGCGCCCTCGCCGAGCTGTGTGGCGGGCGAGAAGTGCTCGACCTGGCGCAGGCCTGTCTGGTGGATGCACCGGACGACGTGCACGCGGCGCTCGACGAGCTGGTGGGCATCGCCGATCTGCTGGAGATGCGCTACCCGGAGCTGCCGCTGTACTTCGACCTGGGCGAGCTGCGTGGCTACCACTACCACACCGGAGTGGTGTTCGCGGCCTTCGTGCCGGGCGTGGGCCAGTCGATCGCCCAGGGTGGCCGTTACGACGACATCGGCGCGGTGTTCGGCCGTGCCCGTCCGGCCACCGGCTTCTCCACCGATCTGAAGGCGCTCATTGATCTCGGCACGCGCGAAAGCGTCGCTGCGCCGGCTGGCATCTGGGCGCCCGACAGCCATGATTTCTATCTCTGGCAGGCCGTGCAGCGCCTGCGCAAGGCCGGCGAGCGGGTGGTTCAGGCGCTGCCGGGGCAGGACCTCGACGCGGCGGTCGCGGCCGGTTGCGATCGTCAGTTGCTGATCCGCGATGGCCAGTGGCAGGCCGTGGCGCTGAATTCCTGAGACTTTTTCCGCCGGCCCGTGCCGGCTACCGAGCTTCCGAAGAGGACAAGTGTTATGGGTAAGAACGTCGTCGTCCTGGGCACCCAGTGGGGTGATGAGGGCAAGGGCAAGATCGTCGACCTGCTGACCGACCAGGCCGCCGCAGTGGTGCGCTACCAGGGCGGTCACAACGCCGGCCACACCCTGGTGATTGACGGCGAGAAGACCGTCCTGCACCTGATTCCGTCCGGCATCCTGCGCGAGAACGTGCAGTGCCTGATCGGCAACGGCGTGGTGGTGGCTCCCGACGCCCTGATGCGCGAAATCACCAAGCTGGAAGAGAAAGGCGTGCCGGTGCGCGAGCGCCTGCGCATCAGCCCGTCCTGCACTCTGATCCTGCCGTACCACGTGGCACTGGATCAGGCCCGCGAGGCGGCTCGCGCGGAAGGCAAGATCGGCACCACCGGCCGTGGCATTGGCCCGGCCTACGAGGACAAGGTGGCGCGTCGCGGCCTGCGCATCGCCGACCTGTTCAACCCCGAGCGCTTCGCTGCCAAGCTCAAGGAATTGCTGGAGTACCACAACTTCGTCCTGCAGAACTTCTACAAGGTCGAGCCGGTGGACTTCCAGAAGACCCTCGACGAGGCGCTGGGCTACGCCGACATCCTCAAGCCGATGGTCGCCGACGTCGCCGCGCGCCTGCACGAGCTGCGCAAGGCTGGCGCCTGCATCATGTTCGAGGGCGCCCAGGGCTCGCTGCTGGACATCGACCACGGCACCTACCCCTACGTGACCAGCTCCAGCACCACCGCCGGCGGTACCGCGACCGGTTCCGGCTTCGGCCCGCTGTACCTGGACTACATCCTGGGCATCACCAAGGCCTACACCACCCGCGTCGGCTCTGGTCCGTTCCCCACCGAGCTGTTCGACGAGGTCGGCGCGCGCCTGGCCAGCGTCGGTCACGAATTCGGCTCGACCACGGGCCGTGCCCGTCGTTGCGGCTGGTTCGACGCGGTGATCCTGCGTCGCGCCATCGAGATCAACTCCATCTCCGGCCTGTGCCTGACCAAGCTGGACGTGCTGGACGGCCTGGAAACCGTGAAGCTCTGCGTGGGCTACAAGGATGCCAGCGGCCAACTGCTGGCCGAGGCGCCGACCGAGTCCGACAGCTATGTCGGCCTGCAGCCGGTGTTCGAGGAAATGCCGGGCTGGAGCGAATCCACCGTCGGCGCCCAGCGTCTGGAAGACCTGCCGGCCAACGCCCGCGCGTATATCAAGCGCATCGAGGAACTGGTCGGCGCGCCGATCGACATCATCTCCACCGGCCCGGACCGCAACGAGACCATCGTGCTGCGCCATCCCTACGCCTGATCGCGCCGTTCGCGAAACCAAATCCCCGGTGGAAGCCTGCTTCCACCGGGGTTTTTTTTTGTGGCCGGATTACCAAGGTCGTATCCGGACAATCTATAAATTTATATATAGTTTTTCTGTAAAGAGTGGACGTAACCATGCAGGACACCCCAGCCACCCGTGTCGATGATCTGCGCCGCCATGCCGGAGCAGCCTGCAATCTGCTCAAGGTGCTCGCCAATGAGGACCGACTCCTGCTGCTGTGTCAGCTGAAGGACGGGCCCCATGCGGTCTGCGAGCTGGAAGCGGCGCTGGGCATTCGCCAGCCAACGCTTTCCCAGCAGCTGGCGGTGCTGCGCCAGAATGCGCTGGTGAGCACGGAGCGGGACGGCAAGCACATCCGGTACAGCCTGGCCAACGCCGATGTCGAGCGGATCATGCGCACGTTGTGGGAGATCTATTGCGCTTCGCACCAACAGGAGTAGGGAGCATGAAAAGCGATAACAAGAACAACACCGGGCCCGACGAAGGGCTCCTGAGGGAACCGCTGAGCCGACGGACCTTCATGCAGCTGTCGGCGCTCGGAGCCGGCGCCCTGCTGCTCAAGCCCGGCGCCGCCCAAGCCGCCCCGAAGCTGCGCAGCGCCGCCCGGATCGTCATCGCCGGGGCCGGGGCGGCTGGCCTGGCAACCGCCTCGCGACTGGCCGCACGGCTGGAAGGCGCGACCATCACACTCATCGACGCGCGCAAGGCGCACTACTACCAGCCCGGCTTCACCCTGGTGGCCTCCGGCATCAAGCCGGCCAACTACGTGACTTCGAGCACCGCCGATTATGTGCCGCACGGCGTGGAGTTGATCGAGGAACGCGTCGCGGAGATCGACCCCGAGGGCAACACGGTGGTCACCGCCTCGGGGCGCAGCGTGCCCTACGACTTCCTGGTGGTCGCCACCGGCCTGCAGCTGGACTACGCCGCCATCGAGGGCATGGATGAACGCCTGATCGGCCAGAACGGTCTGGGCAGCATCTACCACAGCCCGGCGGCGGCCGAGGCCACCTGGCGGCAGATGTCCGAGTTCGCCGACAAGGGCGGCGTGGGCGTGTTCCTGCGCCCGGGTACCGAGATGAAATGTGCCGGAGCCCCGCTGAAGTACACCTTCGTCACCGAGGACTACCTGACCCGTCGGGGCAATCGTGGCAAGGCGGAGATCATCTACAACGCCAACAACAAGGCGCTGTTCAGCGTGCCGATCGTTTCGGAGAAGGTACGCATGCTGTTCCAGCAGCGCGACATCAAGGTCAACTACGACCGCGTGCTGCAGTCCATCGACCCGGGCCGGCGCATCGCCACCTTCCGCACCCCGGAGGGCACCACCGAGATGGGTTACGACTTCATCAACGTGGTTCCGCCGATGAAGGCGCCGGACGTGGTGCGCAACAGCCCGCTGCCCTGGCAGCAGGGCGCCTGGGGCAACGAGGGCTGGCTGGAGGTGGACAAGCACACCCTGCGGCATGTGCGCTATCCGAACGTGTTCGGGGTCGGCGACATCGCCGGGGTGCCGAAGGGCAAGACCGCCGCCAGCGTGAAATGGCAGGTGCCGGTGGCCGTCGAGCGCCTGCTGGCCGACATCGCCGGTACCGAATCGACGGCCCGCTACGACGGCTACACCTCCTGCCCGCTGATCACCCGTCTGGGTCGGGCGATGCTCATCGAGTTCGACTACCAGAACAACCTCACTCCTTCGTTCCCGGGGGTGATCGCGCCGCTGGAAGAGCTGTGGACCAGCTGGGTGGTCAAGACCATGGGCCTCAAGCCCACCTACATCAGCATGCTGCGCGGTCACGCCTGAACCGCCGAGGAATCCGTCATGAAAGAACTCGATCCGATGATCCTGCTGGCCGTGTTCCTGGAAATGCTCGGCCCGCTGCTCTGGCTGCTGCTGGCGATGGTGCTGCTCGGCACCGCGGCCTTCGTGGCCCTGCTGGTACGCGAGCGCGGCATCGCGGCCAGCCGGCTGGTGCGCGCTCAGTTGGTAGGTCTGGTTGGTGGTGTGCTGGCGCTGGTGCTGATGGCCACGGTGTCGTCATCCGGTTTCACCGACGCTGCCGGTCCGATCGACTGGATCCTCATCGTGCTGGTCTATGGTCTGGGCATGCTTGGCACCATGGTGCTGGTCTACACCGTAGCCGGCTGGACGCGCCTGCTGCGCCGCCAGGGCGCGGCTGGCTAGCCGGATGCGGCCGTCCAGGTGTCCCAGCCCGGAAGGCAGGTCAATGGACGCCCGGCGATGTCGGGCGTCTCTCTTTCATCCATCCGCGGGAGAATCCCCATGAGCAGCACTCGCTTCGTCGCCACCCTGTTCGATGGCCGTGGCAACCCCAACAAGGTCACCGTCGCCTTCACCATGGCACTCAATGCCCGCATGAAGGGGCACGACACCACCCTGATCCTGATGGCCGAGGCGGTCGAGCTGGGTCAGCCCGGCGCCATCGACCTGGATATCGGCGCGCCCTTCGAACCGGTGGACGCACTGCTTGGGCGTTATCGGGAGCTGGGCGGCAAGATCGCCATCTGCTCGGCGTGCATGCAGCACAACGGCTTCACCGCGCAGGACATGGTGCCCGACTACGCCATCATCACCGCGCCGCAGGTGATCGACCTGCTGATGGAAGCCGGCGGCTCGCTGCAGATCACCTGAGGCGAGAAGCGCCGGCCGGTGGGCGTCGTAGGGTAGACAACGCGCAGCCTTGTCTACCGATGCCACGGCACGCGGCGCTGGTGGGAAATCGCTGCGCAAGTTTCCCACCCTACGGTCCCTACAGCCGTGAGCCTTAACGTGGGGCGGTCCGCGCCGTTCCGGCCGCCGTTTGCCTATTACCCGGGCCCCAGCCTCAGCGCTGGGCGAGGCGGGCGCTGGCCTGCTGGAAGAAGCCTTCATCCAGCAGGCCGGCGAGGGCGGCCAGACGCAGCTCCTGCAGGAACAGCGTGGCGCGTACCTGGGCCAGCTCCAGCTCAGCGGCGGCGGCGGCGTTTTCCGCATCCAGCAGGTCCTGGGTGCTGCGTTCGCCGGTCTTGCGGCCGATGCGGGTCGCCGCCAGGCGCGCCTGGCTGGCTTCGGCGGCGGCGGCCAGCGCCTGCGCCTGTTCGCGGCCGACCGACAGCGCCAGCCAGGCGGCGCGGGTCTGCCGGGCCACCAGCAGGCGGCCGTGGTCTAGCTCGGCCTCGGCTTCGGCCAGGCGGGCACGCGCCTCATCCTGGCGCGCCGAGCGCATGCCGCCGGTATACAGCGGAACCGACACCTGCAGGCCGACCATGCTCTGTTCTGCGCTATAGCTGGCCGAGCCGACCTCGGCATCGCCGGAGAGCTTTTCGCGGCCGTGGCTGGCCACCAGCTCCAGGGTGGGCGACAGCGGCAGCGAGGTCTTGCGCACCTCCTGCTCGGCGCCCTGCTGGCGGGTCTGCGCCAGTTGCAGCTGGGTGTTCTGGCGCGCCGCGCGAGCCAGCCAGTCCTCCAGCGCGCCGATCTGCGCCGGCGTGTCGCTTGGCAGGGTCAGCGGCGAGTCGCCGGGCTGGCGACCGATCAGGTCGGCCAGCGTCTGACGGCGCAGGTCCAGCTCGGTCTGCGCGGCCAGATGCTGGGCGCGCAGGCCGGCGGCCCGCGCGCGGGCCTCGTGCAGGTCGGTGACCGGCAGGCTGCCGACCTTGAAGCGCTCGTCGGCCTCGCGGGCGGTGCGCTCCACCGCCTCGAGCTGGCGTTCCAGCAGTTCGAGGCGACGGGCGGCGAGCGCCAACTGGAAATAGTGCTCGGCGCTGCGCAGCATCAACTGCTGCTGGGCGCCGACCCAGGCCAGCTCGGCCGCGTCGGCCTGGATGCGCAACTGCCGGCCCTGGGCCGAGCGTTCGCGGTCGTACAGCGGCTGGCGCAGCACCACGCCGTAGTGGCTGCGCGTGCCGCTGTCGATCTGCGTGTCGAAGGCCGCATCGTTGTAAGTGCCCAGGGTGGACTGGGAAAAGACTGCCCCGCGTGTCTGGTTGTCCAGCGAGGCGGCAGCCACCCCGCCCTGCAGCATCAGGTTCGGGCGCCACAGGGCGCCGGCCTGATCCTGGCTGGCCAGGCCGGCGGCATGCGCGGCGCGGGCGGCGGCGAACTCGGGGTCATGCTGGCTGGCGGCGCGCCAGACCTCGAACAGGTCCAGGGCCTGGGCGGCTGGCGAGACCAGCGCCGCGCAGCTCAGCAGCAGGACGGACAGACGGGGCAGTTGCATGGCGATGTTCCTTGACGTTTTCGTTGGCCTCAGCAGCCGGACTGCACGCCGACCTTGCGCAGGACGATTTCCAGCGGGCACCAGCGGGTGAACGCGCTCTGCAGCATGTTCACGCCGACGAAGGCGGTCAGCCACAGCCAGTTGCTGCTGTGGAACAGGGGGCTCTGGGCCACGCCCAGGGCCAGCGAGGCGAGGATTACCACGCCGGCGAACATGCGAACGATTTGCCATGAGGTCATGGGTCAGACTCCTTGTGCGGGTTGGTTGGCTTCGCCGCTACGGTGGTAGGCGGCGAAGTAGAGCAGCGGGATCACCACCAGGGTGAGCACCGTGGAAACCAGGATGCCGAAGATCAGCGCGATGGCCAGGCCATTGAAGATCGGGTCGTCGAGGATGAAGAAGGCGCCGAGCATGGCCGCCAGGGCGGTCAGCAGGATCGGCTGGGCGCGGGTGATGGCCGAGCGCACCACCGCCTCGGGCAGCGGCACGCCGGCGGCCTGCTGCAGGTGGATGAAGTCCACCAGCAGAATGGAGTTGCGCACGATGATGCCGGCCAGGGCGATCATGCCGATCATGCTGGTGGCGGTGAACTGCGCGCCGAGCAGGGCATGGCCGGGCATCACGCCGATGATGGTCAGCGGGATCGGCGCCATGATGATCAGCGGCGTCAGGTAGGAACCGAACTGCGCCACCACCAGCAGGTAGATGAGGATCAGGCCGACCGCATAGGCAGCGCCCATGTCACGGAAGGTCTCGTAGGTGATCTGCCATTCGCCGTCCCACTTCAGGCTGTAGCCGCGCCACGGGTCGGACGGTTGGCTGATGAAGTACTCCTCCAGCTGGCCGCCGCCAGGCAGCCGCAGGTCCTGGAGTTCGCCGCGCATGCTGAACATGCCGTAGAGCGGGCTGTCCACGCGCCCGGCCATGTCGCCGGTGACGTAGTGCACCGGCAGCAGGTCCTTGTGGTAGATCGGCTGCTCGCGCAGGCTGTCGCTGAGGGTCACCAGTTCGCGGATCGGCACCAGCTGGCCGGCCGCGCCACGCACCGTCAGCTGCAGCAGGGCGTCCAGCGAACCGTGCTGCTCGGCGGGCAGCTGCAGCACGGCCGGCACCGGATACTTGCTGGCGTCGTGCAGGTAGGTGGCGGCTTCGCCGGCCAGGCCGGCGCGCAGGGTAGCGACGATGTCGCGCTGCGCCACGCCGAGCAGCGCGGCCTTGCGGCGGTCGACCAGCAGCAGGGTGCGCGGCGCGTCGGCGATCGCGGTGTCATCCACGTCCACCACGTAGTCGGTGCGCTCGAACAGCGCGCGCACCTCTGCGGCCACCTGGCGGCGACCCTCGGCGTCCGGGCCGTAGATTTCCGCGACGATGGGCGACAGCACCGGCGGGCCGGGCGGCACTTCCACCACCTTGAGGTTGGCGCTATGGCGTTTGGCGATGGCCTGCAGGTCCGGACGCAGACGCGTGGCAATCGCGTGGCTCTGCTCGTCGCGGGCGCCCTTGGCCACCAGGTTGACCAGCATGTCGCCGACTTCGCCGCCGCTGCGCAGGTCGTACTGACGCACCAGGCCGTTGAAGTTGATCGGCGCGGCGGTGCCGGCGTAGGCCTGGTAGTCCAGCACCTCGGGCTGTTCGGCCAGGTAGGCGCCCAGCTCGCGCAGCACGGCGGCGGTGCCTTCCAGCGGCGTGCCAGCCGGCATGTCGACCACCACCTGCAGCTCGGACTTGTTGTCGAACGGCAGCATCTTCAGCACCACCAGGCCGGCGGCGGGCAACGCCAGGGAGATGGCGATCAGCAGGCCCACGCCGGCGCCGAGCAGCGCGCGGTTGCGCCGGCCGCGGCGTTCATCCAGCAGCGGGCGGAAGATGCCTTCGAAGAACGGCGTCAGCTTGCCGGACAGCCCGCCGTCATGGGCGTGGGCGGCTGTGGGCTTCATCCACAGGCGCGCCAGCCAGGGCGTGACGGTGAAGGCGATGGCCAGCGACAGCAGCATGCCCATGCTGGCGTTGATCGGGATCGGGCTCATGTACGGGCCCATCAGGCCGCTGACGAAGGCCATCGGCAGCAGCGCGGCGATCACCGTCAGGGTGGCCAGGATGGTCGGCCCCCCGACTTCGTCCACCGCGCCGGGAATCAGCTCGCGCAGCGTCTTGCCCGGGTGCAGCGCCTGGTGACGGTGGATGTTCTCCACCACCACGATGGCGTCGTCGACCAGGATGCCGATGGAGAAGATCAGCGCAAACAGCGACACCCGGTTGAGGGTGAAGCCCCAGGCCCAGGAAGCGAACAGGGTGACGGTCAGGGTGAGGATCACCGCGCTGCCGACGATCAGCGCCTCGCGGCGGCCCAGGGCGAGGAACACCAGCACCACCACCGACAGGGTGGCGAACAGCAGCTTCTGGATCAGCTGGCGGGCTTTCTCGTCGGCGGTGGCGCCGTAGTTGCGGGTTTCCGCCAGCTCGACACTGTCCGGGATCAGGCTGTTGCGCAGCTCGGCGACCCGCGCCAGCACGGCGGAAGAAACGTCGATGGCGTTCTCGCCGGGTTTCTTGGTCACGCTCAGGGTGATCGCCGGGAACTCGCCCGCGCCGCCGGGCGCGCTGCTCGGCAGGCCATGCCAGACGTACTGGCTGGGCGGCAGGGCGCCGTCCTCGACGCGCGCCACATCCTTGAGCTGCACCGGCTTGCCGTCGCGCACGCCGACCAGCAGCTCGCCCACCTCGGTGGCGTTTTCCAGGAAGCCACCGGCCTCCAGCTGCAGGCTGCGGTTGCCGCCCAGCAGCTCGCCCACCGGCAGGCCGGCGTTGGCCGACTGCAGCGCCATGCGCAGGTCTCCCACGGTCACCCCGGCCGCGGCCATGCGCGCCGGGTCCAGCTCGACGCGCACCGCGCGGCCGGGGCCGCCGTGGCTGCGCACTTCGCGGGTGCCGGGCACGCGCTTGAGTTCGGCTTCCAGGCTGTGGGCGACGTGCTGCAGGTCCAGCGCGCCGGTGGCGGCATCGCGGCTGTACAGGGTCAGGGCGACGATCGGCACGTCATCGATGCCCTTGGGCTTGATCAGCGGTTCGCCGACGCCCAGTTCGCGGGGCAGCCAGTCCGTGTTGGCGCGCAGCGTGTCGTGCAGGCGCACCAGTGCCTCGGTACGCGGCACGCCGACCTCGAACTGCACGGTGACCATGGCCATGCCGGGACGCGACACCGACATCACGTGTTCCACGTCGGCGATCTGCGCCAGTACCTGCTCGGCCGGCACCGCGACCATCTGCTCCACGTCGCGCACGCTGGCGCCCGGGAAGGGGATGATCACGTTGGCCATGGTGACGTTGATCTGCGGTTCTTCCTCGCGCGGCGTGACCAGTACGGCGAACAGCCCGGCGAGCAGGGCGACCAGCGCCAGCAGCGGGGTGATCTGCGCGGTCTGGAAATAGGCGGCGATGCGTCCGGAGACGCCCATGCGGGGAGTCATGTCCATGTCCTCACTTCAGTTGGCCGGCGGCGAGGGGATCGAGCGCCACCCGTTCGCCGGCGACGAGGCCGCTGAGCACTTCGACCTGGTCGCCCTGCTGCGGGCCCAGGCGCACCTGGCGCAGGCGCGGGCGCTGCTGGGCGTCCAGCACGTAGACGGCGGTCAGTTCGGCGCGGCGCAACACGGCTGTGCGGGGGATGTACAGACGGTCGCTTTCCCCGGTGAGGTTCAGGCGCGCGCGGGCGAAGGTGCCGGGCAGCACGCGCAGTTCGGCGGGCAGCTCCAGGCGCAGTTCCACGGTATGGGTGGTCGGATCGACGCTGGGCAGCCACTGCAAGCGGCGCGGCGTCACCGGGGTGTCCAGGCCGGCCAGTTCCAGGCGGGCCGACAGCTCTGCCGGTGCGCTGGCGGCGACCGCCTGCGGCACCTGCACGCTGACCCGCAGCGCGGTGGGATCGTACAGCGTCAGCAGCGGGCGGCCGGGCATGGCCATGTCGCCGAGGCTAACCGGAATGGCCGAGACCACGCCGTCGTAGGGTGCGCGCAGTACATAGAAGTCGGACTGGGTGCGTGAGGCCTCGGCGGCGGCGCGCAGCGCGGCGGCTTCGGCGCGCGCGGCCTTGTGGCGGGCCTCGGCGCGGTCGAAGGCGGCCTGGCTGATGTAGTCCGCCTCCAGCAGCTGGCGCTGGCGGGCCAGTTCGCGCTCGGCCTCCTGCTCGACCGCCTGGGCGGCACGCACCTGGGCGGCGCTGGCGCTGGCGGTCTGCTCGGCGGCGCGGGCGTCCAGGCGCAACAGCACCTGTCCGGCACGTACCGAATCGCCGACCTGTACGGTGATCTCCTGCACGGCGCCGGCCACCTGGGCAGTCAACAGCGTCTGGCGTACAGCCTCGACGACACCTTCGTGGTGGCTGGCGCCGAGCTGGGCGCCCCGCTGCACGGTGGCGCTGCGCAGTTCCTGGGGTTGGGCGAAGGCCGTGCTGCCGAGCAGCAGGCTGGCGGCGAGAAGGATGCGCAAGCCGGCGGTAGACATGAAAGGGCTCCGTTGCCTGATCGGGAATGGCGGGCATTATTTGCGTGATTGGTTAATTAGTCAATTAACTGCTTGCGCAAGCATGCGTGCGCGCGGGGGATGGCGTATCATTCGCGGCGTGCAATGTCTTGCGGTGATCAGTATGGAAAACCTTACTCCCGAAGCGATGGAGCAGGTGGCGGCCTATTTCCGTGCGCTGTCCGAGCCCACGCGGCTGGCGATTCTCAATCTGCTGCGTGAGGGCGAGCGCAACGTGGGCGAACTGGCTCAGCTGTGCAGCTGTTCCCCGGCCAACGTGTCTCGCCACCTGTCGCTGCTGAGCCAGCACGGGCTGGTGCGGCGGGAAGGGCGGGGTACGGCGGTGTACTACCGGATCGCCGATGACAGCGTGTACGCGCTGTGCGATCTGGTGTGCGGCAACATCGCGCGGCGCTATCAGCGCAGCCAGCCGTTCCCCGGCGTCTGACGCCAATGAAAAAGGCCGCTCAGGGAGCGGCCTCGGGTCTTCGTGCAGGGCTCAGGTGCGGAAGCGCGACAGCTGGCCGTGCAGATCCTGCATGCTGGTACGGATCTCTTCGCTGCTGTGCACCACGCGCTCGGCGTCACGGTGGGTCTGCAGCGCCAGCTCGGTGAGCTGGTTCACCCGCCGGTCGATGTCCTGAACCACCTGGCTCTGTTGCTCCACGGCTGAGGCGATCTGCAGGCTGCTGCCATTGATCGCCTGCACGTCCTGAAGCATCGCCTGGAAGATGTTCCGTGCCTGCTCAATCTGCGCCACGTTCTCGGTGGCCTGCTCGGCGTTGTGGCGCAGGCTGTCCAGCGAACGCCGGGCGCGGCCCTGCAGGCGTTCGATGATCTGGCCGATCTCGCCGGTGGACTGCTGGGTCCGGCTGGCCAGGGTACGCACCTCGTCGGCCACCACGGCGAAACCGCGTCCGGCCTCGCCGGCGCGTGCCGCCTCGATGGCCGCGTTGAGCGCGAGCAGGTTGGTCTGCTCGGCGATGCCGGTGATTACCTCCAGTACCTTGCCGACCGCCTGGGTCTCGTTCTCCAGTTCGCGCATGTGCTCGCCGGTGCGTTGCAGCTCCTGGCTCAGCGTGCCGAGCAGCTCGGCGCTGCGCTGCACCGCGGCGCGGCCGCTCTGGCCGTTGCGCTCGGTGCTTTGCGCCGACTGGGCGGCGGACTGGGTGTGGCGAGCGACCTCGGCGAGGCTGGCGGTCAACTCGGTGAGGGCGGTGGCGGCCTGGTCCAGCTGCTGGTGCTGGCGGGCCATGTTCTGCTCGGAGGCCTGGATGGCGCGTAGCGTCTCGCCCAGGTGCTCGCGCGACTGCAGACTGCCGCGCTTGGCCTGGTCGAGCAGCTCGCGCACCTGTTCGACCATGCGGTTGAAGACCACCGCGATGCGGCCAAATTCGTCGTGTTTCCAGCGGGCATGCATGCGCTGGGTGAAATCGCCATCGGCCACCTGGGCCAGGGCCTGTTCCAGCTGGCGCAGGGCGCCCATCAAGGGGTGCATGCCGAACTGATTGCCGGCCATGACCAGGATGAGAATGGCTGCCACGCAGAAGAAGGCGATCTCCAACTGGGTGCGCTGAGTGCTGTCGGCCAGGCGGGTCATCATCACCACGGCATCGTTCATGTGCTTGATCAGCGCGACGGAGTTCTGCTGCAGCAACGCCATGTCCAGCGTGCCGTTGGGCTGGACGGTGAGCAGTTGCTGGCGCAAGCGCTGCCAATGCTCGCCCACGGTGCGCATCTGCGCCTGGATGGACGCATCGTCGAAGCGGCTGATGTTGCGCTCCGGATTGCCATTGAGCAGGTCCTGATGGGAGCGCTCGAACTGCGCCATGGTGCCTTCCATCAGCGAGCGCTCGATGACGCCGCTGTGCAGCAGCAGCGCTTCCTTGGTCATCTTCTGGCTGAGCATGCGCTGGGCGCCGGCGACGTTGATGGTTTCGGCGGAAACCGACAGGCTCAGGTAGAGCGCCACGCAGCTGAGCAGCGCGAGCAGGAACATCAGCAGATAGGAGAACAGGAACTGGTGGGCCAGCGTCTTCAGGCCCAGGCGGTGCAGCAGGGAGTCGATGAAGAATTTCATGGGATATCCAGACAAGGCAGGTGCGACGGCGCGTTGCGCCATCATTCACGGATCGGCCTTGGCGGGAGAAGCTTTAAGGAAAAGAAGGCGTTGCGGTTGTGCTGCGACATTTTGCTGCAGCCCGACGCAGCGATCAGGTTTTTCGCGGGCATAAAAAAACCGAGCCATCGCTGGCTCGGTTTTTCAGAATTGGTGCCCAGGAGAAGACTCGAACTTCCACGGTGTTGCCACCGCTAGGACCTGAACCTAGTGCGTCTACCAATTCCGCCACCTGGGCAATGCCGAAGCATTTTGACTTGCCGTTGATTAGCGAGGCCGGCTGCCTCGTATTGAAGTGGTGCCCAGGAGAAGACTCGAACTTCCACGGTGTTGCCACCGCTAGGACCTGAACCTAGTGCGTCTACCAATTCCGCCACCTGGGCACATGAAACGATGTGTTGCCTTCGTTTCCGTGTTACAACGGCATCGCTGTCGTTGTGGCCGCGAACTATACGGACCACCTTTTTCCTTGTAAACCCCTGACAGCAAAAATAATTGTCCGGCAAAGCTGCCGTGCGGGCGCGATTCGCGCTTCAATAGACAGAGGGCCCGTTCCGCCCTCACACAGAAGGTGATTTTTCTTAATGGCCGATTGGCAATCCCTCGATCCCGAGGCCGTCCGCGAGGCGGAGAAGTACGATAACCCCATCCCCAGTCGTGAACTGATCCTGATGCGACTGGATGAGCGTGGCGCCCCGGCGACCCGCGAGCAACTGATCGAAGAGTTCGGTCTGACCACCGAAGAGCAGCTCGAAGCGCTGCGTCGCCGTCTGCGCGCCATGGAGCGCGATGGTCAACTGGTCTACACCCGGCGCGGCGCCTATGCCCCGGTGGACAAGCTGGACCTGATCCGTGGTCGGGTCAGCGGGCATCGCGATGGCTTTGGTTTCCTCATTCCCGAGGACGGCAGCGACGACCTGTTCCTCAGCCCGGCGCAGATGCGCCTGGTGTTCGACGGCGACCGCGTGCTGGCCCGTGTGGCCGGCTTCGACCGGCGCGGCCGGCGCGAAGGCGCCATCGCCGAAATTCTCGAACGCGCCCACGAGGTGCTGGTCGGCCGCTTCTTTGAAGAGAACGGCATCGGCCGCGTGGTGGCCGACAACCCGAAGATCCAGCAGGAAGTGCTGGTCGCGCCCGGCAAGCAGGCCGGTGCCAAGCATGGCCAGTTCGTCCAGGTGCGCATCGAGCAGTGGCCGAGCAATTTCCGCCAGGCCCAGGGCGAAGTGACCGAGGTGCTCGGCGACTACATGGCGCCGGGCATGGAAATCCAGGTGGCGCTGCACAGCTATGGCATCCCCCACGTCTGGCCCGAGGCGGTGGAACAGGAAGCCGCCAAGCTCAGTCCCGAAGTAGCCGAGCGTGACAAGCAGAAGCGTGTCGATCTGCGTCATCTGCCGTTCGTCACCATCGACGGCGAGGACGCCCGCGACTTCGACGATGCCGTCTATGCCGAACCGGCGGAGGGCGGTGGCTGGACCCTCTACGTGGCCATCGCCGACGTATCCTTCTATGTGAAGGTGGGCTCGGCGCTCGACGAGGAGGCCGCCAAGCGCGGCAACTCGGTGTACTTCCCCGAGCAGGTCGTGCCGATGCTGCCGGAAGTGCTATCCAATGGCCTGTGCTCGCTCAATCCCCAGGTTGATCGCCTGGCTATGGTGTGCATCGTCGATCTGTCGGCCGCCGGCAAGATGACCGGCTATCGCTTCTGCGAAGCGGTAATCCACTCCCATGCGCGACTCACCTACACCAAGGTCAGTCAGTTGCTGGAGCAGCCGAAGAGCGCCGAGGCCGCGCAGCTGCGCAGCCAACTGCCGCAGGTGACGCCGCACCTCGAGGAGCTGTACCGGCTGTTCAAGGTGCTGCTCAAGGAGCGCACCGTGCGGGGCGCCATCGATTTCGAGACCCAGGAAACCCGCATCGTCTTCGGCGCCGACCGCAAGATCGTGGAAATCCGCCCGACCGAGCGAAACGACGCGCACAAGCTGATCGAGGAATGCATGCTGTGCGCCAACGTGGCCACCGCGGCGTTTCTGCAGGAACACGAGATTCCCGCGCTGTACCGGGTGCATGACAGCCCGCCGGCGGAAAAGCTGGAGAAGCTCAAGGGCTTCCTCGGTGAGCTGGGCCTGACCCTGTACCGGGGCAAGGGCGATCCGACGCCCAAGGACTACCTGCGCCTGCTCGATGCGGTGCGTGATCGCCCGGATTTCCACCTGATCCAGACGGTGATGCTGCGTTCGCTGAGTCAGGCGGTTTACAGCCCGGAGAATGTCGGTCACTTCGGCCTCAACTACGAGGCCTATACCCACTTCACCTCTCCGATCCGCCGCTACCCCGATCTGCTGGTGCATCGTGCGATCCGTGGCCTGATCCGCTCCAGGCGGCAGAGCGAGCACGTGGTACGCGTGGGCGCCGCCGCAGTGCCCAAGGCGCGCATCTATCCCTACGACGAGGAGCGCCTGGCGCAGCTCGGCGAAGACTGCTCGATGACCGAGCGGCGCGCCGACGAGGCCACCCGTGACGTGGTGAACTGGCTCAAGTGCGAATACATGCGCGACCGGGTCGGCGAGACCTTCCCGGGCGTTATCACCGCGGTCACCGGTTTCGGCATCTTCGTCGAACTCACGGATATCTATGTCGAGGGCCTGGTGCACGTTACCGGCCTGCCCGCCGACTACTACCACTTCGACCCGATGCACCATCGCCTGGCCGGCGAGCGCAGCGGGCGCATCTTCCGCCTGGGCGACAGCGTCCAGGTGCGCGTGGCACGGGTTGACCTCGACGAGCGCAAGATCGACTTCGAGCTGGTCGCCGAAGCGGCGGCGCAGCGCCCACGCGGCGAGCCGGCGGTTTCTGCGGAGAAGCCTGTCCGGGCGCGCAAGGGCAAGTCACCGGCCAAGGCGGTCGCTCCGGCGCCGGTCAAGCCCGAGAGGCCCAAGGCCACCAAGCCCGTGAGCGAGCCGGAAAAGCCGGCGCGCAAGAAGATTCGTGACCTGGACGACGAGCCGGCCTTCGACTGGCCGGACCCCGAGCCCGAGGCCCTGCCGCGCAAGCGCAAGGTGGCGCCGGGTACCCAGCCGGAACGTCCGGCGATCCTCGGGCATCGCAAGGCGCGTGAGCCGCAGGTCGAGTTGCCGGAGGAAGTACCGGCGCGGCGGCGTTCGAGCGAGAAGCCGGCACTGCTGTCGCGCCGCGTGGTAGGCAAGGTGCAGGTACTTTCCGCCGCCGAACTGGAGGTGCAGGTGGCCGCCGAGGTAGGCAAGAGCCGCGCGGTCAAGAAGGCGCTGCTCGACGAGGCCAAGGGTAAAGGCAAGCGGGCCTCGAGCAAGGCGAAAGACAAGGATTCCGGCAAGGCCGGCAAGAGCAAGAGCGGCAAGGCCAAGCGTGGCGCCGGCAAATCCAAGGCGAAGTCATGAGTGATCTGGAAAAGGTTTACGGCGTACACGCCGTGGAGGCGTTGCTGCGCCACCATCCCAAGCGGGTCAAGCAGTTGTGGGTGGCCGAGGGTCGCCAGGATCCGCGCATCCAGGCGTTGCTGAGCCTGGCCGAGGCGCATCGGGTCAACGTCGGCCAGCGCGAGCGCCGCGAGCTGGACGAGTGGGCCGAGGGTGTGCACCAGGGCGTGGTGGCGGAAGTCAGCCCCAGCCAGGTGTGGGGCGAGAACATGCTCGACGAACTGCTCGAGCGCAACGAAGGTCCGGCCCTGCTGCTGGTGCTGGACGGGGTCACCGACCCGCACAACCTGGGCGCCTGCCTGCGCACCGCCGATGCCGCCGGCGCGCAGGCGGTGATCGTGCCCAAGGACAAGTCCGCGACCCTGAATGCCACCGTGCGCAAGGTGGCCTGTGGCGCTGCGGAGGTGATTCCGCTGGTGGCGGTGACGAACCTGTCGCGCACCCTGGAAAAGCTGCAGAAGAAGGGCTTGTGGATCGTCGGTACTGCCGGCGAGGCGGACAAGGAACTCTATGACCTGGACCTCACCGGCCCGACCGTGCTGGTGATGGGCGCCGAGGGCAAGGGTATGCGCCGCCTGACCCGCGAGCACTGCGACTTCCTGGCGCGCCTGCCGATGGCCGGCAGCGTCAGCAGCCTGAACGTTTCCGTGGCCACCGGCGTGTGCCTGTTCGAGGCGCTGCGCCAGCGTCGCCGGCCGGCCTGACCGGCGGAGCGAATAATCGGCGTCGCGCCTTGCCTGGCGCCGGTTGCCTCTCTAGAATGTCGCCCCTTGCCCTGCCGGCAGGCGTTCGCTCGCCTGCGGGGCAAGTCAAGAACGAGACATTCACTCCTTGCCTGATCGCACGCGCGGCAGGCTACAACCCGTAAGGAGCATTTATGCGTCATTACGAAATCATCTTCCTGGTTCACCCGGACCAGAGCGAGCAGGTTGGCGGCATGGTTGAGCGCTACACCAAGCTCATCGAGGAAGACGGCGGCAAGATCCACCGCCTGGAAGACTGGGGCCGTCGTCAGCTGGCCTACGCCATCGACAACGTTCACAAGGCTCACTACATCCTGATGAACGTCGAGTGCGGCGCCAAGGCCCTGGCCGAGCTGGAAGACAACTTCCGCTACAACGATGCCGTGATCCGTAACCTGATCATCCGTCGCGACGAAGCCGTTACCGGCCAGTCCGAGATGCTCAAGGCCGAAGAAAACCGCAGCGAGCGCCGTGAGCGTCGTGAGCGCGTCGAATCCCCTGAGGGTTCCGACGACAGCGACAATGACAGCGACAACGCTGACGAGTAATCACCGGATCTATTGAGGAGCCAAGACCATGGCACGTTTCTTCCGTCGTCGTAAGTTCTGCCGTTTCACCGCCGAAGGCGTGAAGGAGATCGACTTCAAGGATCTCAACACCCTGAAGGCCTACATCTCCGAAACCGGCAAGATCGTTCCGAGCCGTATCACCGGGACCAAAGCCAAGTACCAGCGTCAGCTGGCCACCGCCATCAAGCGCGCCCGCTACCTGGCCCTGCTGCCCTACACCGACAGCCACGGTCGCTGATCGCGGTCGGTCGATAAGCGTTGAGAGATAGATCGCATGCGTGCCTTTGCTGAATTCGTAATGCGCGGCCGCATGCAGGCCACCCTTGGGGTGGCGGGTTCCATTGCTATACCGCTGTTGTTCTGGTTGGGCGCGGCAGGTGGCGGTTTCATACTGCTGCGGCGCGGTCTGAGCGATGCGCTGAGTGTTTTGTTCTGGGCGTTGTTGCCTGCTCTGTTCTGGTGGCTGCTCGGTGATCCGAGCATCCTTCTGGTCATGGTCGGCACACTGGTGCTGGCGCAGGTTCTGCGCTCCACTGCGTCCTGGGTTTGGGTGCTGTTTTCCAGTGTTGTGCTTGGCATGGTGTTCATCGCGATATTGAGCACTATTTCCCGAGAGCTGGTTGAGTCGTTGGCGGGTGCTGCCCGTCCGATGCTTCCTCAGCTTATGAAGGATTTGCCGGCCGACCAGATCGCCGCAGTGCAGGAGTCGTTGATTCCGGCTCTAACGGGGCTGATTGCGAGCTTTTTACAGGCCGCATCTTTAGTCTGCCTTGTGCTGGCGCGTTACTGGCAAGCGGCGCTGTTCAACCCGGGCGGCTTTGGACAAGAGTTTCGCGCGGTTCGTTTGCCTCCGGCCTTGGCAATTGCTTTGCTAATCGGCTTGCTCCTCGCTCCGGCGTTGAGCGCTGAGGCGGCTCCGTTGGCTGCTATTTGCATGGTGCCGCTGTTGTTCGCCGGAGCTGGGCTGGGGCATGGCTTGATTGCCCTGAAACGCCTATCGGGTGCCTGGGTCTTCGCCTTGTACCTTGCGGTGTTGCTGTTTGGGAACTTGATCTGTCTGTTGGCTGTTATCGACAGCCTGTTTGATTTTCGCGGTCGTCTGGCTCGTAACCAGGGTTCGGGACCTGCGAACGGTGAAGGTTAAAAGTTAAGAGGTAAGACTCAAATGGAAGTCATCCTGCTGGAAAAAATTGCCAACCTCGGCAACCTGGGCGACAAGGTCAAAGTTCGCAGCGGTTACGGTCGTAACTACCTGATGCCGCAAGGCAAGGCCACCCCGGCTACCGCCGAGAACGTGGCTGCGTTCGAAGCCCGTCGCGCCGAGCTGGAAAAGGCTGCTGCCGAGAAGAAGGCCGCTGCCGAAGCCCGCGCCGCTCAGCTGAACGAGCTGGAAGTGACCATCACCGCCGTTGCTGGCGATGAAGGCAAGCTGTTCGGTTCCATCGGCACCGCCGACATCGCCGACGCCCTGACCGCCTCCGGCGTGGAAGTGGCCAAGAGCGAAGTGCGTCTGCCCAACGGCACCATTCGCCAGGTTGGCGAATACGACGTCGCGCTGCACCTGCACACCGACGTCGAGGCCAGCGTCCGTCTGGTCGTGGTCGCCGGCTAAGGTCGACGAACTGTCTGGCCCCTTGCGGGGTCGGACGCGTAACATCAGGCACGTTTCGCTCAAGCGGAACGTGCCTGTTGTTTTTCTGCCGCAGCAAAACGTTGTCGAGACCCATGAACGAAATCAGCCTACCCGAGCAGTACGACCTGGAAACCGCGGCCCTCAAGGTGCCCCCGCATTCCATCGAGGCCGAGCAAGCCGTGCTGGGTGGCCTGATGCTGGACAACGACGCCTGGGAACGGGTCGCTGACCAGGTTTCGGATGGCGACTTCTACCGCCATGACCATCGCCTGATCTTCCGCGCCGTCCACGTGCTGGCCGAGCGCAACATGCCGTTCGACGTGGTGACCCTGTCCGAGCAACTGGACAAGGAAGGCCACCTGAACCAGGTCGGCGGCCTGGCCTACCTGGGCGAACTGGCCAAGAACACGCCCTCAGTGGCCAATATCAAGGCCTACGCGGCGATCATTCGCGAGCGGGCCACCCTGCGCAAGCTGATCAGCGTCAGCAGCGAGATCGCCGACAGCGCCTATGCCCCGCAAGGCCGCAACGGCGACGAGATCCTCGACGAGGCCGAGCGCAAGATTTTCGAGATCGCCGAGGCACGCCCCAAGAGCGGCGGCCCGGTGGGCCTCAACGACATCCTCGCCAAGGCCATCGACCGCATCGACACGCTGTTCAACAGCACCGACGCCATCACCGGCCTGACCACCGGCTTCTCCGACCTGGACGACAAGACCAGCGGCCTGCAGGCCGCCGACCTGGTGATCGTGGCTGGCCGTCCGTCGATGGGCAAGACCACCTTCGCCATGAACCTGGTGGAGAACGCCCTGCTGCGCAGCGACAAGGCGATCCTCGTCTACTCGCTGGAAATGCCTGCCGATTCCATCGTCATCCGTATGCTCGCCTCGCTGGGGCGCATCGATCAGACCAAGGTGCGCACCGGCAAGCTGGACGACGACGACTGGCCGCGCCTGACCTCGGCGGTCAACCTGCTCAACGACCGCAAGCTGTTCATCGACGACACCGCCGGCATCAGCCCCTCGGAAATGCGCGCGCGCACCCGCCGGGTGGCCCGCGAGCACGGCGAGATCGGCCTGATCATGGTCGACTACCTGCAGCTGATGCGCATCCCCGGCTCCAGCGGCGACAACCGGGTCAACGAGATCTCGGAAATCTCCCGCTCGCTCAAGGCGCTGGCCAAGGAATTCAACTGCCCGGTAGTGGCGCTCTCGCAGCTCAACCGCTCGCTGGAGCAGCGGCCCAACAAGCGCCCGGTCAACTCCGACCTGCGCGAGTCCGGGGCCATCGAGCAGGACGCCGACATCATCATGTTCGTTTACCGGGACGAGGTGTATCACCCGGAAACCGAGCACAAGGGCATCGCCGAAATCATCATCGGCAAGCAGCGTAACGGGCCGATCGGCACGGTGCGCCTGGCCTTCCTCGGTCGCTATTCGCGCTTCGAGAACCTGGCGCCGGGTAGCTACCAGTTCGACGACGACGAATAACTCGCCAGCGTCCGGCCGGCGAGGGCGTCGCCGCGCCGCTTTCGCCTTGCGGGCCCGGCTGTGAGGAGTAAGCTTTCCCGGGTCTTTTTCCGCTGCACAGGATTTCCCCATGCGCCCCCTCGTCGCCACGGTCGATCTGGCCGCCATCCGTCACAACTACGCCCAGGCCAAGCGCTGTGCGCCGGGGCGGCGCGCCCTGGCGGTGGTCAAGGCCGATGCCTACGGTCACGGCGCGGCCATGGTGGCGACGGCGCTGGCCGAGGAGGCCGACGGGTTCGCCGTGTGCTGTGTGGAGGAGGCCCGCGTGGTGCGCGCCAATGCGCCCAAGGCGCGCATCCTGCTGCTGGAAGGCTGCTTCGACGAGGAAGACTGGCGCACGGCCGTGGCGCTCAACCTGGATGTGGCGGTGCAGGGCACTGAGCAGGCCGAGCGCCTGTTGATGCTGCGCAGCGACCGCCAGCTCAACGTCTGGCTCAAGCTGGATTCCGGCATGCACCGGCTGGGCTTCTCCGCCGAGGAGATCCGTCATTGGGCCGAACGCCTGCGCGCCGCGCCGCAGGTGGCCGAAGTCAACCTGATCAGCCACCTGGCCTGTGCCGACGAACGGGGTCACGAGCTCACCGGCCAGCAGCTGGATTGCTATGTCGACCTTCAGGACGTGGCGTTCGACCAGCGCAGTTTCGCCAACTCCGCCGCGGTGCTGACCTTCGCCCCGGCGCACATGGACTGGGTCCGGCCGGGGATCATGCTCTACGGCGCCTCGCCGTTCACCGGGATGAGCGCCGCCGAGCTGGGCCTCACGCCGGCCATGAGCCTGACCGCGCAGATCATCGCGCTGCACGATGTGCCGGCTGGCGAGGGGGTGGGCTACGGCGCCGCCTGGGTGGCGCAGCGGCCGTCGCGCATCGCCACGGTCAGCTGCGGTTACGCCGACGGTTACCCGCGGCACGCGCCGTCCGGCACGCCGGTGGTGGTGCGCGGCCGGCGCGTGCCGCTGGCCGGCCGGGTGTCCATGGACATGCTGGCCATCGACGTCACCGACCTGCCGGAGGCGCGCATCGGCGATGCAGTGGAACTGTGGGGTGCCCAGCTGTCGGTCGACGAGGTCGCGAAGGCTGCCGGGACCATCGGCTACGAGCTGCTGACCAAGGTCACCGCCCGGGTACGCCGCGAGTACCGATCGTAGGCGCTACCGGCCACTGCCAAACCCGAGCGTCCTTGTCGGACTTGTTCACTTTTTGTGCTATATTCCGCGCCCTTTTTCGTATTGCCCCTGGTTCCGTCCATGACCGCCGTCAAGCCGCTGTTCGACTACCCCAAATACTGGGCCGAGTGCTTCGGGCCCGCGCCCTTCCTGCCGATGAGCCGGGAAGAGATGGATCGGCTCGGCTGGGACAGCTGCGACATCATCGTGGTCACCGGCGACGCCTACGTCGACCATCCGTCGTTCGGCATGGCAATCATCGGCCGGCTGCTGGAAGCCCAGGGCTTCCGTGTCGGCATCATCAGCCAGCCGGACTGGCGTTCCAAAGACGACTTCATGAAGCTCGGCAAGCCGAACCTGTTCTTCGGTGTGGCGGCGGGCAACATGGACTCGATGATCAACCGCTACACCGCCGACCGTAAGGTGCGCTCCGACGATGCCTATACCGCCGGCGGCGAGGCCGGCAAGCGTCCGGACCGCGCCAGCCTGGTGTACAGCCAGCGCTGCAAGGAGGCCTTCAGCGATACGCCGGTAGTCCTCGGCGGCATCGAGGCGTCGCTGCGCCGCATCGCCCACTACGACTACTGGTCGGACAAGGTGCGCCGTTCGATCCTCATGGACGCCACCGCCGACCTGCTGCTGTATGGCAACGCCGAGCGCGCCATCGTCGAAGTGGCTCATCGCCTGGCCGCCGGCCAGCTGATCGAGGCCATCACCGACGTGCGCGGCACCGCCTTCATCCGCAAGGACACCCCCGCGGGCTGGTTCGAGATCGACTCCACGCGCATCGACCGGCCGGGCAAGATCGACAAGATCATCAACCCCTACGTCAACACCCGCGACCTGGAAGCCTGCGCCCTGGAAAACGGCCAGCCGCCGGCCGAGGACCCCAACGAGGCCAAGCCGCTGGTGCTGCTGCCGCACCCGAGCCATGACCGCGAGCGCACGGTGATCCGCCTGCCGTCCTTCGAGAAGGTGCGCAACGACCCGGCGCTGTATGCCCACGCCAACCGCGTGCTGCACCTGGAAACCAACCCGGGCAACGCCCGCGCGCTGGTGCAGAAGCACGAGAACCTGGACATCTGGCTGAATCCGCCGCCGATCCCGCTGACCACCGAGGAGATGGACTACGTGTTCGCCGCGCCCTACGCGCGCGTGCCGCACCCGGCCTACAACGGCGCGAAGATTCCCGCCTACGAGATGATCCGCTTCTCGGTGAACATCATGCGCGGCTGCTTCGGCGGCTGTACCTTCTGCTCCATCACCGAGCACGAGGGGCGCATCATCCAGAGCCGCTCGCACGAGTCGATCCTCCACGAGATCGAGGAGATGAAGAAGGTGCGCGGCTTCACCGGGGTGGTCTCCGACCTCGGCGGGCCGACCGCCAACATGTACCGGCTGGGTTGCAAGAGCCACGACATCGAGAAGCACTGCCGCAAGCCGTCCTGCGTTTATCCGGGCATCTGCGAGAACCTGGATACCAACCACAGCTCGCTGATCGAGCTGTACCGCAAGGCCCGCGCGCTGCCCGGCGTGAAGAAGATCCTCATCGCCTCGGGTCTGCGCTACGACCTGGCGGTGGAATCGCCCGAGTACGTCAAGGAGCTGGTCACCCACCACGTGGGCGGCTACCTGAAGATCGCCCCGGAGCACACCGAGCGCGGTCCGCTGGACAAGATGATGAAGCCGGGCATCGGCTCCTACGACCGCTTCAAGAAGATGTTCGACAAGTATTCGAAGGAAGCGGGCAAGGAACAGTACCTGATCCCGTACTTCATCGCCGCGCACCCGGGTACCACCGACGAAGACATGATGAACCTCGCCCTGTGGCTGAAGGCCAACGGCTTCCGCGCCGACCAGGTGCAGGCCTTCTATCCGTCGCCGATGGCCTCGGCCACCGCCATGTACCACACCGGCAAGAATCCGCTGCGCAAGGTCACCTACAAGAGCGAAGGCGTGGTGGTGGTGAAGAGCGAGGAGCAGCGCCGCCTGCACAAGGCCTTCCTGCGCTGGCACGACCCGAAGAACTGGCCGCTGCTGCGCGAGGCGTTGATCCGCATGGGCCGTGCCGACCTGATCGGCTCCGCCAAGCACCAGCTGATCCCGGCCCATCAGTCGGCCGGCGATGCGGGCTACCAGAGCGCGCGGCGCAAGAACTCCACGCCGGTCGGCAGCAAGAAGGCCGGGCAGGGCGGCAAGCTGCTCACCCAGCACACCGGCCTGCCGCCGCGCAGCCACGACGGCAATGCCTGGGACAAGCGCGAACAGGCCAAGGCCGCTGCCGAAGCCCGTCGCGCCGAGCAGGCCCGGGCGGGCAAGGGTGGCGCCGGCAAGGGCGGGAAGGGCGGCAAGCCGCAGCGCCCGGTGGCGCCGCGCTAAGCCCGTAGGGTGGACAACGTTTTCCTTGTCCACCATCGCGCCGGTACGGCGCGCGGTGGATCGGTGGGGCGCGATCCAGGCCCCCTGCCGCCGGAACGGCGGCCAAGGCGATGCCTTGACCGCCCTACTCGACGACGAAGCGCACCACCCCGATCAACTGACCGGCTTCGGTCACCACCTGCACCTGCCACCTGCCGCGTGGGTCGGGCGGGAAGTTGCGCTTGTGGGTCCAGGCCCGGTAGCCCGCTTCGCGGCCGCCCTGGATCGAAAGGGTGATGCGGTCCACCTCCTTGCCGTTCAATCTCCAGACGTGCTGAATGCGCTCTGACAGGCCGCGCGGCGCACTGATCGCTGTGTAGGCGTACAGACCCTCAGCATTCAGGCGCTCCACGCTGACCCGCCGCAACCGTTCGGTAGGTGCCCGCTCGCGCACCTCGTGGGCGATGGCGACCTGGTTCAGCCACAGGGTCGCCGGCGGCACCCACAGCCGTGCCAGCCAGCCGGCGCCGGCCAGCGCCACCAGCAACAGGGGGGCCAGCAGCCAGCGGCGCCAGCCCGTTCCGGTGAGTGCCGCGAGGCTGGGCAGGGCCAGCAGCAGGGCGATGCCCAGCGCCCAGCGGTAGCTCTGCGCGGTGTCCAATTGCAGGATGATCGGCAGCGCGGTGAGCAGCACGGCGAACAGCGTCAGGCTGTGGAACGCCAGGTACAGCCAGCGGCGCGTCGCCAGGCCCCGGTAGTAGATCGGGTCGACGATCGAGACCAGCGCGGCCAGGCCCAGCACACCGGTAAACGCGGCCTGGCCGGTATTCCAGCTGGTGGTGATGAAGAAGAACGGCAGGATAAAGAACAGACTCTCCTGGTGGATCATCTGCGTCGCGTAGTGCAGCAGCGGCGGCGGCAGGCGCAGGCCGAAGCGCCGCTCCAGCCAGCGGTACAGGGTGTGACCCAGTGCCAGCCACAGCCAGCTGACCAGCATCACCACGGCGATCACCTTGGCCAGCCCGGCCTGGCGATCGACCAGCAGAAAGCTGGCCAGTCCGGACACGAAGCCGAACAGCGCGACCAGCCCGGGATAGCGTTTGAGAAAGGCGGTCACCCGCTCGATCAGCGGGTGCAGGGAGTCGATCCAGCGGGGCATGCGGCACACGAAGCGAAACTGACGACCGGATGGCCGCCGTGCCGATAAGACCCCCGTCGGGGTTAAAAGGTTGCGGACAAGCTACAGGGCGTTGCCGCACGCCGCCGAGGCATAGCTGGCCAGCAGGTTGCGCAGCAGTTCTTCAAGACCCATGGGAACGTCCTCCGTTCGGTAACGGCTGCCATGCTAGGCCGCCCCGGTCGCCGCGGCTCGTTGAAGCTTTGCATGGCAACGATAGCCTCGTCGTGGCGACGGAACCCCGCCCGAGTCCATGCGTCTACCGGCTCAACCACTCGCTGACCGGAGAACCCTCATGATCCGTCGACTCGCCCTGGTTGCTTTGCTGTCCTTGCCCGCCGCGCCCCTGTGGGCCGCTGAATGCAGCGTGGACATCGACTCCACCGACCAGATGACCTACAGCACCAACGCAATCGAAATCGCCAAGAGTTGCCAGCAGTTCACCGTCAACCTGAAGCACGTTGGCCAGTTGCCGAAGAACGTCATGGGCCACAACTGGGTGCTCACCCGGCAGGCGGACATGACGCCGGTGGTCAACGAGGGCGCCGCGGCCGGCCTGGATAACGACTACCTGAAGGCCGATGACTCCCGCATCCTGGCGCATACCAAGATGATCGGCGGGGGCGAAAGCACGTCCGTCACCTTTGACGTGGCGCAACTGCAGGCGGATGGACAGTACATGTTCTTCTGCACCTTCCCAGGGCACGCGGCCGTCATGAAGGGTACCGTCACGCTTGTGGATTGATTGCGCTGCGTTCGGGCTGGGTAGGCGGCAGGAAGTTGTCCAGAAAACCTGTGGGCCTTCCTGTGCATAAGTGGCGGGAAACGTGCGGGAAGTCACGCCATTCGGGGCCTCCAGCACTTTGTCCGCTTTTTGTGCAGCGCAGAAAATGTCCACTTAACAAGCGCTTAGCACACTTGAGTGGCGCGAGGAAAGCCTGATCTTTTTCCCCAGAAGCTGTGGATAAGTCTGTGGATAGCGGGCGGAAAACCGGAGGTGGGCAGCGGCTCCCGTGGCTTGGCCGAGGTTGTCGGTTTTTTGCGCAAGAGCAACCAGCCCGTCGGGCGGATGGGGTCGACGGGCCGGTCGCGGTGCCAATTCCATGGCACGGCGATCATTGTGCATGAACGGTGCCATTACTTTGATCTCAATCAGGTTTGCCAGAGGTTGGCGCCGGGCGGCCTTTGGTTGACCGAGGGGCTTCTAGTGAACAAGCGTTGACTCAAGGCCTGCCCTCTGGCAGTTTGTGCACGCTTGTTCACTCAAATGGATCCTGCATGCCCTCTTTCGTTTTCTCCTCTGCCGGCTGGCTCCAGCCGTTGCGCCTGCTGGTGGCGCACGGCTGGCTGCGCGAAGCCGGCGTGGACGCCTGGCTTGGTGCGCTACGCGCCGACTGGCGACTCAACCGTACCTTCGCGCGCGTGCATTCCCTGCGCTGGGTCGCCGCCGACATGCTGGCGTTGCGCCTGAAGGCGAACCGCAACTGGCCGGGCGCGCGACCCGGCCAGGCGGTGCTGGTGTATGGCGAGCGCGATGGCGTGCGCCTGGCGCGCTGCTACAGCCTGACCGCCGTGCGTGGGCGCGTGCTGGAGCTGGCCATTAAGCGCCAACCTGGCGGGCGTTTCGCCGATAAGCTGATCGACACCCTCCTGCCCGGCGATGTGCTGGAACTGGGCGCGCCAAGCGGTGAGCTGGAGTGGCCCCGGGACGCCGATTCCGGCGTGCTGCTGCTGGCCGCCGGCAGCGGTATCACCGCCCTGTATGGCCTGCTGCGCGAAGCGCTGGCCAAGGGCTGCAAACAGCCGGTCTGGCTGCTGCATTCGGTGCGCCGGCGCGAACAGCGCGCCTTCGTGCCCGAGCTGCAGGCACTGATGGCGCGCCACCCCAATCTGCGCGTGCAATGGCTGATCACCGGAGAGCCGGCCGGGGAGGGCGAACTGCATGGCCGCCTGGGCGCCGAGCACCTGCGCGATCTGCCGGCCCATTCGCTGCTGGCCTGTGGTCCGCACGGCTTCGTACAAAAGGCGCTGAGCCTGTGGAGTGCCGAGCCGCGTGCCGGCACGGCGCAATGGGAAGCCTTCAGCCCGCCACCCGCCCAGGTCGCCGGGGCGGGGCAGGCCGTGCGCCTGGAATTCGCCCGCTCCGGTCTGCGCGCCGAGGGTGACGACCAGCGTTCCCTGCTGGAACAGGCCGAGGCCCGTGGCCTCAAGCCCAAGCATGGCTGTCGACAGGGCATCTGTACCGAATGCACCTGCCAGCTGCTGGAGGGCCGCGTGCGCGACCTGCGCAGCGGCCGCGAAACCAGCGAGCCCGGCCAGCCGATCCGCATCTGCGTCAGCGCCCCGCTGAGCGATGTGCGCATCGACCTCTGACCGACCGCTCCCATTCCCTGATTCGAGACACCGATGCGTACCGACCGTGAACTGACCCCCGCCGAACTGGATGCGTTCGGCGCCGAGCTCGACGCCCTGCGCGAGCGTACCCTGGCCGACCTGGGCGCGGCCGATGCCCGCTACATCCGCCGTGTCCGCGCCGCCGTGCGCCTGTGCTGCACGGCCGGCCGCGTGCTGCTGATGTTCGGCTGGTTCCCGCCGACCTGGCTGCTCGGCACCCTGCTGCTGGGCCTGGGCAAGATCCTGGAGAACATGGAGCTGGGTCACAACGTGATGCACGGCCAGTACGACTGGATGAACGATCCGGAGCTCAACGGCCAGCGCTACGAGTGGGACATCGTCGGCCCGGCCGACTTCTGGCGGCATACCCACAATCACCTGCACCACACCTATACCAACGTGATCGGCAGGGACGACGACATCGGCTACGGCCTGCTGCGCCTGTTCCCCGAGCAGCGCTGGAAACCCTTCTACCGCCGCCAGGTGCTATGGGCCACCCTGCAGGCGCTGCTGTTCCAGTACGCCGTGGCGGTGCAGCACGTGAAGCTGGACAAGTACTTCAAGGGTCGCATCAGCAAGGATGAAGTGCGCCCGCTGCAGCGCCAGATGAACGGCAAGATCGTCCGCCAGTGGGCCAAGGACTACCTGTTCTTCCCGCTGCTGGCCCTGCTGATCGGCGCCAACGCCCTGGCGGTGCTGACCGGCAATCTCGTGGCCAACCTGCTGCGCAACCTGTGGACCTTCGCGGTGATCTTCTGCGGGCATTTCACCGAGAAGGCCGCGGTGTTCCCGGCCGAGGTGCTGGAGAACGAGAGTCGGGGTCACTGGTACCTGCGCCAGCTGCGTGGTTCCAGCAACCTGGAGGGCGGCCCGCTGTTCCACATCCTCACCGGCAACCTCAGTCATCAGATCGAGCACCACCTGTATCCGGACATCCCGGCGCGGCGCTATGCGGAAATGGCCCGCGAAGTCCGCCAGATCGCCGCGCGCTACGGCCAGGAATACAACACCGGACGCATGAGCCGGCAGATCGCCACGGTGTTCCGGCGCATCTGGGTGTACCGCAAGCCACAGGCGGTGTAAGCGTGAGCCGCACTTGGACGTAGGGTGGCCCGCGCTTCACCGGGCCACCGACGCGCCGCGAGGCGCGCCGTTCCGGCGCGGTGGTGGACAAGGAAAACGTTGTCCACCCTACGCCTGTCGCAACCGCACGAGGCGCTGTGAACGTAGGGTGGCTCGCGCTTCACCGAGCCACCGTGCGCGCCACGAGGCGCGCCGTGCCCGGCGCGATGGTGGACAAGGAAGGCGTTGTCCACCTTACGCCGCTCTACCCGGTCGCAGCGCCTACTCCGCCTTGCGCCCCAGTCCGCGCCAGTGGCGGCCGCCGATCATGATGAAGCGCAGCTGCTGGGTGATCTTGGCTTCCGGCTGCAGGTGCGGGGGCAGGGTGTCGGCCGGCGGGTCGATGAGTTCCGGCAGGGTGGCGAACACCGTCTTCACCACCAGGTCGGCGACCACGTCGATGGCGTCCCCGTCCAGGTGCGGCATGCGGTTCATCAGCTTGAGGTCGGCGGCCAGGTCGTCGGTGATGCGCTGGCGCAACGCGGCGATGGCCTGGCGCACCAGCTGCGAGCCGCCGTACTGCTCGCGGGCCAGGAACAGAAACTGGCCGCGATTGGCGCTCACCGCATCGAGGAAGATGCGCGTGCTCGCCTCGATCAGCCCCTGGTGTTCGAACTCGTTCTGGCGCACCTCGCGCAGCGTGGCGCGAAAGGTCTCGCCCACCTCGGCGACCAGCGCCAGCCCCAGGGCATCCATGTCGCTGAAATGCCGGTAGAAGCCGGTCGGCACGATGCCGGCGTGGCGCGCCACTTCGCGCAGGCTCAGGCTGCCGAAGCCGCGACCGCTCTCCATCAACAGGCGGGCGGCGTCCATCAGGGCCTGGCGGGTCTGCAGTTTCTGTTCGGCGCGGGTCATGGGCGGGCGTTCTTCCGGTGGGCGCAGGGGGTGCACTCTAGCAAATGCCCCGCCTCGCGTGGCCGCTTTGGGGGCGGGAATGAGACTTCCGCCGGTCGTCCGCCGGGATGGCGGCACGGACGCTGGCGTACCCCTTGCATGGGCCGGCGCCATTCTGCGGGGGCGTCAGAGGCCCGGCATTTCGGAGAGGTGCGATGGCGGCGGTGCAGGCAATTTTGCCGATCTTCCTGTTGATTCTGCTCGGTTACTGGATCGGGCGCCGGCAATGGCTTGCGTCGGACGCGGCCAGCGGCCTGTCGACGCTGACCTTCAAGCTGTTCATGCCGCTGGTGCTGTTCACCGGCATTGCCCGCGCGAACCTGGCCGAAGGCCTGTCGCCGCACCTGCTGCTGGCCTATTTCCTGCCGGCGCTGGGGCTGTTTGCGCTGGTCAGTCTGCTGGCCCACCGACGACTCGGCCGGGCCACGCCGCTGGGCCTGGCCGCCGCCTATTCCAACAACGTGCTGATCGGCATTCCCCTGGTGGCCTCGGTGCTCGGCGCGCCGAGCATGGTCTACGTGTTCGCCATCCTGGTGTTCCACAGCCTGCTGCTGTTCAGCGTGCAAAGCCTGTACGCGGCGTTCGGTACCGGCGAGAAGGTGCGCCTGAGCAGCCTGCTGGGCAACCTGGCCAATCCGCTGATCGTCGGCCTGCTGCTCGGCGCCCTGCTGAATGTCTCCGGCCTGCCGCTGCCGGCGCCGTTCTGGCGGCTGGCCGATTGGCTGGCCGGCGCGGCGCTGCCCTGCGCCCTGCTGGTGCTGGGCCTGAGCCTGTCGCGCTTCCGGCTGATGCCGGATGGAGCATCCTGGGCGCTGACCCTGGTCAAGCTGGTGGCCTTCCCGGCGCTGGTCTACCTGCTCGCCGGCGCCCTGGGGCTGCCGGATGCCGCGCGCGCCGTGCTGGTGGTGCTCGCCGCCTGCCCGAGCGGGGTGAATGTGCTGGGCTTCGTGCGCAAGCCCGAGGACAGTCGCACCGTCAGCGCCACCGTGTTCCTCTCCACGCTGCTCGCCGCCGTCGGCCTGCCGCTGTGGCTGAGCGTCCTGCACGTGTGATACTGGCGGGCCTGCAACGGCAATGGAGGCCCGCATGAACACCCCCGACACGCCGCGTTATCCCCTGGTGCTGGTGCACGGCCTGCTCGGCTTCGGCCACCTGCTGGGTTATCCCTACTGGTATGGCATCGACAGCGCGCTGCGCCGCGCGGGCGTGGATGTGCACCTCGCGCGCATCTCCGCCGTGCATGGCAATGAGCCGCGCGGCGATCAGCTGCTCGAGCGCCTGGCCGAGATCCGCCGCGCCACCGGGGCGGACAAGATCAACCTGCTCGGCCACAGCCAGGGCGCGCTGACCGCCCGTTACGCCGCCGCCAGGCGTCCGCAGTGGGTGGCTTCGGTCACCTCGGTGGCCGGTCCCAATCACGGCTCGGAGCTGGCCGACGCGCTCAAGCGGCGCTTCCCCGAGAACGGGCGCGGCCGGCGCCTGCTGGCGCGTTTCACCGAAGGGCTGGCGCGGCTGATGGCCGGGCTGGATCGCGAGGCCGCCGGCCTGCTGCTGCCCGGCGACGCCCTGCAGGCCCTGGAGGAACTGTCCACCGAGGGGGTGGCCGCCTTCAATGCCCGTTATCCCCAGGGCCTGCCGGCGCAATGGGGCGGGGAAGGCGCGCATGAGGTGAACGGCGTGCGCTACTACTCCTGGAGCGGCATCCTCGGCCCGGACACCGACCAGGGCGCCAATCGCCTGGACCCCAGCCATCTGTTGTGTCGGCGCCTGGCGCGGCACTTCCAGCGCGAGGCCGGGCAGAACGATGGCATGGTCGGGCGCTTCAGCAGCCACCTGGGCCAGGTGATCCGCTCTGACTACCCGCTCGATCACCTGGACATCGTCAACCAGCAGGCCGGTGCCGTCGCTCCCGGCGTCGACCCGGTGGCGCTGTACCTGGAACACGCCCGGCGCCTGGCGCAGGCGGGGCTTTAGGTCTCTGCGGTGCGGCCGCCGGCCTGGGCGGCCGGGCAACCAACCGCTCTGGCACGCCGCCGAAGCCGGTGGGCGGTCACGGGATTGTCATGTTTCGCGTGACAGAATTCACAAAATCCCTGTCGTGCCTCCCTCTGAAGAATGCGCCGTAAAACATCCGTCATGCCGGGGCTGATGCCCTGGGCCACGCTGGTGCTGGGCACGCTGATCCTCGGCTTCATCTGGACCCTGCATCACCACCAGTACGACCGCGCCCGCGACGACGTGCTGGCGACCAACGCGTCCGAACACCTCAACCTGGCCACCATCCTGGCGGAGAACTTCCGGCAGATCACCGACCGCGCCCAGGCGGTGGTCGGGCAGTTGGTCAGTGCGCTGGACGAGCCGGACGGCGCCTGGAAGATGGTCCGCATGCTGGCCAGCGACCCGATCTTCAATCGCCTGGGTCTCTACGACGCCGAGGGCCGTGCGCTGTTCTCCAGCCATGCGCCGCTGTCCGAGGCGCTGCCCGCCGAGGCCCTCAGTGCACTGAACGCCCATTGCCAGCGCTTCGGTTATGTCCCCTATCTGGCCACCCGCGACGGCGTGGCCGAGAGGCTGTCGCCGTCCTGGCGGCTGCCGTTGCTGGTGCCGCTGCCGGACGAGGCGCGCCAGTCCATCGCCCGGGTGGTGCGCATCGACCTGGACATCGGCTACCTGGCGCGGCTCTACCAGCACATCGACTTCGGCCCCACCGGCTTCGTGCAACTGCTCGACGCCGGCGGCCGCGAGCGGCTGCGCGCCAACGGCGCGGGCGTCATCCACGGCGGCACGCCGCTCACCGCCAGCTACACGCCGAGCCCGGAGCTGCGCGCCGGGCGCTACACCTCGGTCGCCGACGGGCTGGCCTACCAGAGCCTGTTTCGCCACCTGCCGGAGCTGGGCGTGACGCTGGTGATCAGCCAGCAGTACCGGGACATCACGGCGGCCATCGACGACCGCGAATCCGGCCACCTGTTGTTCAACCTGATCATGAGCGGCGTGGTGGTGCTCGGCTTCCTCTCGGTGATCCACATGCTGCGCCGCCAGCAGGACGCGCTGCTCGCCTTGCGCCAGTCCGAGCAGGAGAACCGCCAGCTGATCAGTCGCCTGGAAACCGAGCACGCGCGCAGCCGCCAGGCCGCCTCCACCGACCACCTCAGCGGCCTGTACAACCGCCGGCAGTTCATCGAGGTTGCCGCCCGCAGTCTGGCCGAGCAGCGCGCTCGGCGCTGCCTGGCGGCGGTGCTGTTCATCGACCTGGACCGCTTCAAATCCATCAACGACAGCCTCGGCCACCGCATCGGCGACCTGCTGCTGCAGGCGGTGGCCGGGCGCATCCAGACCCTGCTGGAGCCGGGCGACGAGGCGGCGCGCTTCGGCGGCGACGAGTTCGTGGTGCTGCTGGCCGGCAACCGCAGCGAGCAGCAGATCGACGCCTGGGCCGCGCGCCTGGCCGAGCACCTGTCGGCGCGCTACCAGCTGGATGGCACCGAGCTGCACACCAGCCCGAGCATCGGCATCGCCATCGCCCCGCGCGATGCCCAGGAGATCGACACCCTGATCCGCTACGCCGACGGCGCCATGTACTCGGCCAAGCGCGCCGGGCGTGGCCAGTACCGCTTCTTCGATCCGTCGCTCAACCGCGTCAACATCCAGGAGTTCCAGTTCGAACAGCGCTTCGGCGAGGCGCTGCGCCAGCACCAGTTCGTACTGCACTACCAGCCGCAGATCAGCATCGACAGCCTGCAGGTGTGCGGCTACGAGGCTCTGGTGCGCTGGCAGCACCCAGAGTTCGGCCTGGTCTATCCGGACCGCTTCATCGGCGTGGCCGAGCGCAGCGGCTTTATCGTGCCGCTGGGCATGGAAGTGCTGCGCCTGGCCTGCCGGCAGCTGGCCGCGTGGCGCGCCGAGGGCCTGGAGACCAGCGTCGCGGTGAACGTCTCGGCCCTGCAGCTGTTCCAGGCGGACTTCAGCGAACGGGTGCTGGGCATCCTCGCCGAGGCCGGCATCGAGCCGCGCTGCCTGGAACTGGAAGTCACCGAGACGGCGGTGCTCGACCGCGAGGATGTCGCCCTCGCCAACCTCGAGGCGCTGCGCGAGGCCGGCCTGGGCATCAGCCTGGATGACTTCGGCAAGGGCTACGCCGGCTTCGCGCACCTGCATTCGCTGCCGATCAGCAAGCTGAAGATCGACCGCAGCCTGATCGCCCAGCTGTCCAATGCCCACGACGACAGCCTGATCGTCGCCTCGACCATCACCCTGGCCAAGCGCCTGTCGCTGCGGGTGGTCGCCGAAGGCGTGGAGACCCGCGACCAGCTGATCTACCTGAAACTGGGTGGCTGCGACATCGCCCAGGGCTATCACTTCAGTCGCCCGCTGGCCGCCGAGCAGGTGCGCGATTTCCACGATTCCTTCACCACCACAACCGCATGATAACGATCCGCCTCCTTGCCTGCCTGCTGGCGCTGCTGCCGGCGCTTCCCGCCTGGTCGCACAGCCAGTGCACCAGCAGCCTGCGCCTGTCCTCCATCCCCGAAAAGCGCCTGGAGATCCAGCAGCGCGACTTCCAGCCGCTGATCCGTCTGCTCGGCGAGGGCCTGGGTATCCCGGTGCAGATGGTGCCCGCTGGCTCCTATGCCGGCGCCATCGACGCGGTGGTGTCCGGCGGCGTGGACCTGGCCATGCTGGGGCCGGCGGCCTACCTGCTGGCCCGCCAGCGCGATCCGCACATCGAGGCGTTCGCAACCCCGACCCTGGCGCAGGGCCATTTCACCCCTGCCGGTGCGTACTACCACGCCCTGCTGGTGGTGCGCGCCGACCGGGATGTCCAGACGCTGGCCGACCTGCGCGGCGCCCGGGTGGCGTTGAGCGACCCGGCCAGCACCTCGGGCAGCGTGATCCCCAACCTCGAGTTCCCCACCGCCGTAGGCCGGCCGCTGCAGCGCTTCTTCGCCGGGCAGCTGTATACCGGCTCCCACGAGAAGGCCCTGGACGCGCTACTGGACGGCAAGGTGGAGGCCGCCTTCGTCTCCAGTCCGCGCGCCGACGACTACCTGCGGCGCGGCCTGATCAGTACGCGCAGCCTGCGCGTGCTGTGGCGCTCGCAGCCGATCCCCAATGATCCGCTGGTGTTCAGCAGCGGGCTGTGCGGCGAGCTGCGTCAGCGTATCCGCGCGCTTCTACTGGGCGACTCGCCGCAGCTCGCGGCCTTCCTGCACGCGCAACAGGCCAGCGGGTTGGCGCCGGTAGCGCAGGCCGCCTACCAGGCACTGGAGCAGACGCTTATCAACCCGCGCCGTTGAACAGTTTGAGCGCCGCGCCGGCGAACGACAGCAGGCCCAGGCCGAGCAGCACCCAGGCGGGCAGCATGCCCAGCAGCGCCGCCAGCCGCGCACTGCGCCCCAGTCGCCGTGCGGCCAGGCTGTAGGCCAGCAGCACGCTGAAATCGAGGGCCGCCCAGATCAGTGCCAGCGCCACGGCCTGGCCGGCAAAAGCCTGCTCGGGACGTATGAACGCCGGCAGGAAGGCGAGGAAGAACAGGATGTCCTTGGGGTTGGACAGCCCCACGCCCAGCGCGCGCCAGAAACGCCGGGCCGGGGCCGGCTGGGCGCGCTGGGCGGCGGGCGGGCTGCGCAGGGTGGTGATGCCCAGGGCGGCCAGATAGAGGCCGCCGAGCAGCTGGCCGAGATCGATCAGCTGCGGGCTGAGCGCCAGCGCGCGGTCCAGCGCCAGCAGGGCGAGTCCCATCAGCAACAGTGCCGACAGCATGCCGCCGGCCAGGGTGCCCAGCGGCCAGCCGCGCCGCCCGTCCGCCAGAACCAGGGCCACGACCGGGCCGGGCGAGGCAATCAGCAGCAGGGCGCTGGCGGCGAACGCAGCATACGTATTCATCATGGTTCTCGAATTCGGGGTAGCGGCCTCTCATAGCCTGGGCATTGTGCGGTTGGCGGAAAAACGCAAAAACGTGCTATCAAGCATGACTTTTACTCATGCTCGGAGTCTGCATGCGTCTGCCCCCGCTGTATGCCCTGCGCGCCTTCGAGGTGGCGGCACGCCACGGCTCGTTCACCTCCGCCGCGCGCGTCCTGTGCATCACCCAGAGCGCCGTCAGCCGGCACGTTAAGGGGCTGGAGGAACACCTGGGTTGCGCGCTGTTCGAGCGGCACGGTCCGCGTCTGGCGCTCACCGAGGCCGGCGAGCAGTTCGCCCGGGAACTGGCGCGCGGCTTCGCCACCCTGGAAAACGCCTGTGCGGCGATCGCCGGCCAGCGTGACCAGTTGCGCCTGAAGGCGCCGTCCACCCTGACCCTGCGCTGGCTGTTGCCGGCGCTGGAAGCCTTCCATGCCGCCGACGGACGCCACCGGGTGCAACTGACCAGTGTGTGGATGGATGTGGACCAGGTGGACTTCCGCAGCGAGCCCTTCGACTGTGCGGTGCTGCTCGGACGCGGCGACTTTCCGGCGGACTGGCAGGCGGTGCGCTTGTTCGACGAGTGGCTGGTGCCGGTCTGTGCGCCGGCCCTGTTGGGCGAGGGTGAATGGGACGCCGCGCGGCTGGCCCGCCAGCCGCTGATCCATCCCTCGCGGGATTGCCGCGACTGGCAGCGCTGGCTGGAGCACCAGGGCTGGAGCGAACAGGTGCCCTGGCGGGAAGGCAAGCGCTTCGACACCCTGGAAATGGGCATCGGCGCCGCCGCCCAGGGATACGGGGTGTCCGTCGCCGACCTGGCGCTGGTGGCCGAGGATCTGCGCCGCGGCACGCTGGCCCTGCCCGTGCCGTCGCCGCTGCGCAGCGGCGACAGTTACTACCTGGTGTGGCCCGCCCAGGGTGCGAAGCGCGAGATGGCCCGGCGCCTGGGCGATTTCCTGGTGACGCGGGCGCCGCGATTGCCTGGCGGCTAGACCTCCCGCAATTTTTTTGCGGCCGCGCGCCCCGGCCTATGCCGCCGAAACGGTCAACATCCTGTACACTTCCGGGCGCTTTTTCATTCGGCCTGGCGGGGGCGCCACCGCACGTGCAGCGGCGGTTCGCCCGCTGGCACGACTCCCTAATTGCGCCCCTTTCAGGTTCTATCGTTTCCCATGACTCATCGAATCGTTATCGTCGGCGGCGGCGCCGGCGGGCTTGAGCTCGCCACCCGTCTAGGTCGCACCCTGGGCAAGCGGGGCAAGGCCCGCGTCACCCTGGTTGACGCCAACCTGACCCACCTGTGGAAGCCCCTGTTGCACGAAGTGGCCGCCGGCTCGCTGAACGCGGCCGAGAACGAGCTCAACTACGTGGCCCAGGCCAAGTGGAACCACTTCGAGTTCCAGATCGGCCGCCTGGAAAGCCTGGACCGCGCCGCCAAGCGCATCGGTCTGGCCGCCACCCTGGACGAGGCCGGTCACGAGCTGGTGCCCGCGCGCAGCCTGGACTACGACACCCTGGTGATCGCCATCGGCAGCCGCACCAACGACTTCGGCACCCCGGGCGTGGCCGAGCACTGCATCCTGCTCGACACCACCGCCCAGGCCAAGCGTTTCCACCGCCAGCTGCTCAGCCACTACCTCAGCGCCCACGCGCGCGGCCAGGACGACGGCAATGTCAGCGTGGCCATCGTCGGCGCCGGCGCCACCGGCGTCGAGCTGGCCGCCGAGCTGCACAACGCCGCACTGGGCCTGGCCGCCTATGGGCTGAAGGGCATCCAGCCGCAGAACATGAAGATCACCCTGATCGAGGCCGGCCCGCGGGTATTGCCGGCGTTGCCCGAGCGCATCAGCGTGCCGGTGCACAAGACCCTGGAAAAGCTCGGCGTGACCGTGCTGACCAGCGCGCCGGTGAAGCAGGCGGACGCCGACGGCATGACCCTGGCCACCGGCGAGGTGATTCCGGCGAGCCTGAAGGTATGGGCTGCCGGGGTGAAGGCGCCGGAGTTCCTCAAGGGCCTGGACGGCCTGGAGAGCAACCGCATCAACCAGTTGCTGGTACGTCCGACCCTGCAGACCACCCTGGACGACAACATCTTTGCGCTTGGCGACTGCGCGGCCTGCCCGCTGGACGACGGCAGCGAGCGCAACGTGCCGCCGCGCGCCCAGGCCGCCCACCAGCAGGCCAGCCTGCTGGCCCGTTCGCTGAAGCTGCGCCTGGCCGGCCAGCCGCTGCCGACGTTCCGCTACCGCGACTACGGCTCGCTGGTCTCGCTGTCGCGCTTCAGCGCGGTCGGCAACCTGATGGGCAACCTGATGGGCAGCGTGCAGTTGGAAGGCTGGCTGGCGCGGATGTTCTACATCTCGCTGTATCGCATGCACCAGATGGCGCTCTACGGCGTGGTGCGCACCGGGCTGATGATGCTCGGCGACCGCATCGGCCGCAGCACCGAGCCGCGCTTGAAGCTGCACTGAGGCTGCCGTTGCAGGGTGGATCGCGCTTCATCGATCCACCCTACGCCAGGCGCGCCGTGCCGGCGCGTTGGTGGACAAGGAAAACGTTGTCCACCCTACGGTCTTTAGCCGCGACGCGCTTGAGGTGATCCGGTCGCGGCTGAAGCCCCTCCTACAAAAAACGTGGCTCGTAGGGTGGATCGCGCTTCATCGATCCACCGTGCGCGCCGCCAGGCGCGCCGTTTCGGGGCGCGTCAGATGTCGTAGCTGTAATCCGACGGAATATGCGACTGGCCCAGCCAGCCCTGTTCCCGGCAGCGCCGTTCAAACTGTTCCACCGGCAGCGCCGGCGAGAACAGGAAGCCCTGCGCCTGGTCGCAGCCCATTTCCTCCAGGGCGGCCAGCTGTTCGGCGGTTTCCACGCCTTCGGCGATGGTGTGCAGGTTCAGGCCGCGGGCGATGCCCAGCACGGCCTGGACGATGCGCTGCGCGCTGGCCTCGTGCAGATCACGGACGAAGCTGCGGTCCACCTTGAGGGTGTGTACGTCCAGTTGCTTGAGGTAGGCGAGCGAGGAATAGCCGGTGCCGAAGTCGTCCAGCGCCAGGCGCACACCCAGCGCACTGAGGCGCTGTACCTCGCGCACCACGCTGTCCGGATCGTGCATGGTCAGGCTTTCGGTCAGCTCCAGCTCAAGGCTGTCCGGCGCGAGGCGGTGCTGTGCGAGCAGCCCAGCGATCCGCTCGCACAGCCCCGGGGTGCGGAACTGCGCCATGGACAGGTTGACCGCCATCCGCAGCTCCGGCCCGTAACCCTGGTCCAGCCAGCGTCGCAACTGGGCAATCGCGCTGGCCAGCACCCAGTCGCCGATGGCCAGGATCTGTCCGCTGCTTTCCGCCGCCGGAATGAATTCGGCCGGACTGACCGCGCCCAGCTGCGGGTGTTGCCAGCGCAGCAGTGCTTCGGCGCCCACCAGCCGGCGCCCGCGGATGTCCAGCAGCGGCTGGTAGTGCAGGCTCAGTTCGCCGCGTTGCAGTGCGCCGCGCAGCGCCTGCTCCAGCGTGCGGGCGCGGCTCAGGCGCGTCTGCATGTCGGCGGTGAAGAAGGCATGGCCGCCGTTGTTGTCCTGCTTGGCCCGGTACATGGCGGTGTCGGCATTGCGCACCAGGGTTTCGCGATCCTCTCCGTCGGTCGGGAACACGGCGATGCCCACTGAAACGCTGAGGTGCAGGGTGTGGTTGAGCACCTCGAAGGGCTGGCGCAGCGCCTCGCAGATGCGCTGCGCCACCCGCGCGGCCTCGTCGGCGCCGCTGCCGGGCAGCGCGCAGATGAACTCGTCGCCCCCCTGGCGGGCCAGGGTGTCCTCGCTGCGCAGCAGCGAGGTCAGACGCCGGGCCACGGCGCGCAGCAAGGCGTCGCCCACCCGGTGGCCGAGACTGTCGTTGATTGCCTTGAAACGATCCAGATCGAGGAACAGCACCGCCAGCGGTCGCTGCTGACGCGCGCAGATCTCCAGTGCCAGGTCGACGCGGGTGGCGAACAGGGTACGGTTGGGCAGCTCGGTGAGGACGTCGTAATGGGCCAGGCGCTCGATGCGCCGCTGGTCGCGCAGCCGCTCGGTGATGTCGCGGGCCAGCACCACGTAGCGGGTTTCCCGCTGCTGGCGCAGCGGCGACACGGACAGCTCGAAACTGCGCGTCTGCCCGGCCTGTTCCAGGTGCAGCTGCCGGCCGGTGCTGGCGCCCTGGCTACGGGCCTCGTCCAACGCCTGCTGGCAGACCTGCGCCGCGTCGGCGGGCAGCAGTTCCTCGAGGCGGCGCCCGGTGGCATTGGCCGGCAGGCCGTTGGGCCTGGCTGCGCGCGGGTTGTACAGGCGCAGCAGGCGGCCCTCGTCGTCCAGCTCCAGCAGCAGGTTGGGAATCGCCTCGACCATGGCCTGCATCTCGCGCCGGCTGGCGCTCAGCGCCCGGTAGGGCGCCGCCACGGTTTCCACGAACATCGACCAGTAGAGCATCAGGTAGGCCAGCACCTTGTAGGCGTGGCCTGCCAGGTTGTACAGGTCGGTCACCCGGAAATAGCTGGTGAACAGCAACTCGCTGAACACCGTCAGCCCCAGGGCGCCCATCAGCAGTGGCACGTTGAAGTGGGCCCGCCTGCGCAGGCGCCGGCCCAGCAGCACCAGGGCCGCCAGGCAGATCAGGATGACGCCCATCTCGGCGGCAAGCTTGAAGGTGGTCAGCCCCTGGCCGGCGATGAAGGTACGCGGCAGCCATTCGGGATGGACCAGAAACACCCAGTGCGCGACCCCGACCACCAGCAGGATCACCACCAGGCTCAGCGAGCGATGGTTGAGCAGGGTGCGCTGGTCGTGGGCGGCCTCGCTGAGCGGTCGCCAGGGCAGCAGGGCGACCAGCAGCAGGGCCAGGGCCGCCAGGTAGCGGGCCAGCAGCCAGAAGTGGATGGCCTTCTCGGGGCTGCTGGGGGTGAAGTAGTCGGGCATGCCCTGGAACGAGAGCATGTGCGAGAAGTCGGCGATGGCCACCCCGAGAAAGGCGCAGGACACCACCAGGATGTTGCTCTGCCGATGCTGCCGGTAGGTGTTCCAGCCGATGGCGAAGATCAGCCCGGCGATGACGATGGACAGGGTTTCCAGCAGCAGGTGCCCGGTCAGGAAATGCTCGCCGGCCGTCTCGCGGTACGACACGAACGGCAGCACCAGCAGGCCGCACAGCGCCAGGCTGAGCAGCAGCAGGGTCAGACGCAGGGAGCGATGGTGCTGGGGATGGATGGACTGCAGTAAAACGGCCAAGCGCGGGTTCCTTTCCCCTGGATGACGCTCGGTACGGTCCAGGGCCGCCGCCCGCTCGGGTCACGCAGACGCGACGGTAGCCGTACAGAACACCAGGCGAGCGTGAGGCTGGACTAGGGTGGTGGCAATTTGACTGCGCGGTCAGGCTTCGTCAAGCCGACCTAGGTCAAAGAACCGCACCCCGCGCCCAGCCGGAAGCCTGCGGATTCCCTAGCCGTAGCGCTTGAAGGCTTCGATGGCCAGGCCGCTGCCGATGCCGCCGAAATGGTCGCCTTCCACGGTGCGCGCCTGGGGCAGCAGGCGGGCGACGCTCTGGCGCAGCGCCGGCACCGCGCTGGAGCCGCCAGTGAAGTACAGGGTGTCCACCTGTTCGCCGGCGATGCCGGCGCGCGCCAGCAGCTCGGCGATGCTGGCGCCGATGCGCTCCAGCTGCCCGGCGATGGCCGACTCGAACAGCTCGCGCGGCAGATCGGCGGCCAGGCCGGCCTCGATGCGCGTGAGGTCGATGCGCCGCTCGGCGGCGTGGGTCAGCTCGATCTTGCTGTCTTCCACCTGCATCGCCAGCCAGTGTCCGGCGCGCTGTTCGATCAGGCGGAACAGCCGGTCGATGCCGGTTGGGTCGACGATGTCGTAGCGCATGTTCTTCAGCGCCAGCCGGTGCTTTTGCGCGTATACCGCATTGATGGTGTGCCAGGTGGCCAGGTTCAGGTGCGTGCTGGTGGGCATCGGCGCGTCGCTCTTCATACGGCTGCCGTAGCCGAACAGCGGCATCACCCCGGCCAGCGACAGCTGCTTGTCGAAGTCGGTGCCGCCGATATGCACGCCGCCGGTGGCCAGGATGTCGTCCTGGCGCTCGGCAACCTGTCGGCGGGCGGGCGACAGGCGCACCAGGGAGAAGTCCGAGGTGCCGCCGCCGATGTCGACGATCAGCACCAGCTCCTCGCGCGCCAGGGTGGCTTCGTAGTCGAAGGCGGCGGCAATCGGCTCGTACTGGAAGGAAATGTCCGTGAAGCCCAGCCCGGCGGCCACCGCCCGCAGGGTTTCGGCGGCCTCGCGGTCGGCATCCGGGTCGTCGTCGACGAAGAACACCGGGCGCCCCAGCACCACCTGCTCGAAGGGACGCCCGGCGGCAGCTTCGGCGCGCTTCTTCAGCTCGCCGAGGAACAGGCCGAGGATCTGCTTGAACGGCACCGCGCTGCCCAGCACCGTGGTGTCGCCCTTGAGCAGCGAGGAGCCCAGCAGGCTCTTCAGCGAACGCATCAGGCGGCCTTCGTAGCCGTCCAGGTATTCGCCCAGGGCCTGGCGCCCGAAGGCCGGGCGGCGTTCCTCCTGGTTGAAGAACACCACGGAGGGCAGGGTGATCCGGCCGTCTTCCAGTGGGATCAGCGTCGGCTGGTCGGGGCGCAACCAGCCGACGGTGGAGTTGGAGGTGCCGAAATCGATGCCGCAGGCGCGGGCGGGAACAGCGAGGGACATGGGGGCGAAGCGGCTCAGAAAAATGGGCCGCGCAGTTTAGGTCAGCGGCAGGCTCAGGCGAAGGGCCATTCACCCGCAGGTGCGCTTACTCGTGCGGCTGCTCGCGCCGGGCGACCCACTGCTTGTACTCGAAGCCCAGCACCACCAGCAGCGACAGCGCGAAGGGCAGCAGCAGGTAGAAGCCGCGGAACACGATCAGCGCGGCCAGCAGGTCGGTGGTGGCGATCTCCGGCAGGGCGGCGATGAAGGTCATTTCCAGCACGCCCAGGCCGCCGGGCGCGTGGGACAGCAGCGCCAGGGAGAAGGAGGCGAGGAACACGCCCAGTACCACCAGGTAGCCGGGGTTGGTTTCGGCGGGCAGCGCGAAGTAGATGATCGCTGCGGCGCACAGCAGTTCCAGCGGGCCGGCGATCAACTGGTCGCGTACCACCGCCAGGCGCGGGTATTCGATTTTCAGCTTGCCGAACTCGCGGGGCTTGAACTGCAGCCAGGAGCCCAGCACGTACAGCGCCACGAAGGCCAGCATGCCGCTGCCGATCAGCACCGAGACCAGCGGCGAGACGTCCGCCAGGCGGTGGATCAGCTCGGGCTGGATGATCAGCACCACGCCGCCGGCGAAGATGGCGCCGAGGCTGAAGGTGAACGAGCAGAACACGATCAGCAGGCCGATTTCCTGCGGCGTCAGCCCTTTGGTGCGGTAGGCGCGGTAGCGCACCAGCGCGCCGGAGAACACCGAGGCGCCGATGTTGTGGGCCAGGGCGTAGGTGGTGAACGAACAGAGGGTGATGAACCAGAGCGAGATTTTCTTGCCCAGGTGCTTCAGGGCGATGCGATCGTAGCCGGCCAGCGCCGCATAGGCGCCGGTGGTGGCCAGCGCCGCCAGCAGCCACTGATGGTGGGAGATGGCCCGCAGGCTTTCAGCCAGGTCGTCCAGCGAAATGTCACGGATCTCGTGGTAGAGCAGAAAGCAGGAAAAGATGACAGCGCCAATGCCGACGAGGCTCCAGACGACATCGCTCCTCTTCATTGGCTCGGCTCCACGGCGTGTTGGTGTACGGACAGTCAGGCTGTCAGATGAGGGTAGGCAACGAGGCGGTCTCTTTCGAAGAAAAAGAGGCGGCGCGCAGTATCCCGAAGGCGGCGGCGCGGCTCAACCGCTGACGACGATGGGGACGTAACCATGTGTTTCGCAGGGGAATCGATCATTGCAGCGGGCGCACCATGTAGGTGGCGGGCACCTGGTAGCTGTGCAGGTGCGCGGCATGTTCCGGGTCGGGCTGGTGTTCGGCGTAGCCCATGCGGTTCCAGAAGGCGTGGGAATCCTGCACGGAGACCAGCGCGGAAAAGCGCAGCTGCTGCTGGCGCGCCTGGCCGAGGGCCTCGCGCACCAATGCCGGGCCGATACGCCGCCCGGCCGCCCGGCGGGCCACCGCCAGGTCGTGCAGGTAGAGGCAATCGGGCTGGGCAGGGGTGCGAAACTCGCCATCCAGCGGGGTCACCTTGCCGACACGCGAGTGATAGGCGAACAGATAGGCACACACGCCCTGGTCATCCTCGGCCACCCAGGCATGCCGGGGCGCGCTGGCGCGGCGGGCACGGATGATCGCTTCGGATTCCAGCAGATCGCTGGCATAGGCCTCGGTCTGGATATCCAGGATGGCGGGGATGTCCTGGTCGTGCATCAAGCGGATGGAAAACATCGAAAAGGAACTCGGCGGATAGGTCGGCTGGACCGACGGCTACTTTCGGGGGCGGCATTCTATCGCCGCCGGCAGTCGTTTGTCGCATGGTGCGACAATGGGAGCGGTATATACTTAGCAAGCTAACTAACTCCCGCCGTGCCTCCCGATGACGTCCAACCCTCTGATCGGTATTGCCCTGATCCTGCTGTCCGGCTTCCTGCTGGCCAGCCATGACGCCCTGTCCAAGCAGTTGGCGCTGCTCTATTCGGTCTTCCTGATCGTCTGGGCACGCAACCTGACCCAGCTGGTGGTGATGACCATCGGCTTCGCCCCGCGCATGGGCCGCAACCTGCTGCGCACGCAACGACCGCTGCTGCAGCTCGTGCGGGCGCTCAGCCAGGTGGGCATCAGCGTGTTCCTGCTGGTGGGCCTGCGCTACATCCCGCTGGGCGAGGCCACCGCGGTGATGTTCCTCTCGCCGCTGTTCGTCACGCTGTTGTCGGTGCTGCTGCTCAAGGAGCGCGTCAGCCTGGGGCAGTGGGCGTCGGTGCTGCTCGGCTTCGCGGGGGTGCTGATCATCGTACGGCCGGGCGGCGAGCTGTTCACCCCGGCCATCCTCTGGCCGCTGGCCGCCTCGCTGTGCCTGAGCGTCTACATGCTGCTGACCCGGCGCCTGAACGGCACCGACCACCCGGTCACCACCAACTACCTGAGCGGCCTGATCGCCACGCTGCTGTTCAGCCTGGCGGTGCCCTTCGTCTGGGAGCTTCCGGAGTGGAAGCACCTGCTGATGATGGTGGGCATGGGCGTGCTCGGCATGTCGGGGCACCTGGTACTGACTCGTGCCTATGCCTTCGGCAGCGCGGCGACACTGGCGCCGTTCACCTATGGCCAGATCTTCTTTGCCACCCTGCTGGGGGCGGTGCTGTTCGACCACATGCCGGACGCCCTCGGCCTGCTGGGCATGGCCGTGCTGATCGCCAGCGGCGGCCTGTCGGTGTTGCTGCAACGTCTTGCCGCTCGGCACTGAGCCCCTTGCAGGCGGCCGGCGCCGGGTGCATACCTTTACCCGGTGAAATCCCCGGAAGGAGGTGCGACATGGCCGGTGGCTGGACCAGCGACGGCGCGGTACAGGAACAGATCGACAGCAGCATCGACGACGCCATCGCGCGCGCCCGCAGCGAACTGCCCACGGGCGAAAGCCTGAGCCATTGCGAAGAGTGCGACGCGCCCATTCCCGAGGCGCGCCGCGCGGCGCTGCCCGGCGTGCGCCTGTGCGTGGCCTGCCAGACCGAGCGCGACAAGGCCGGCGCCGCCTTCAGTGGCTACAACCGGCGCGGCAGCAAGGACAGCCAGCTGCGCTGAGCCGCAACTAGAGGCTACCGAGCACGTCGTCGTAGATCGCCAGCGCCTGGCGCACCTCCTCGGCGCTGACGATGCACGGCGGCAGCACATGGATGCGGTTATCCACGATGAACGGAATCAGCCCACGCTCCAGCAGCCTGGCCTTGATGCGTGCCATCTGCGCTGCTGGCAGCGGAGTCCTGCGCTGGCGATCCTCGACCAGCTCCAGCGCCCAGAACAGGCCGATGCCGCGCGCCTCGCCGATCACCGCGTGCCTGTCGGCCAGCGCCTTGAGGCCCGGCCCGAGCACTTCCTCGCCGACCTGTCGGGCATTCTCCACTACCCCTTCTTCGTGCATGGCATCCAGCGTGGCGACGATGGCGGCCATGGCCAGGGGGTGGCCGGAGTAGGTCAGGCCGCCGGGGAAGTAGCGGGTCTCGAAGAAATCGCACAGGCGCGCCGAGATCATCACCCCGCCGGCCGGCACGTAACCGGAGTTCACCCCCTTGGCGAAGGTGATCAGGTCCGGCACCACATCGAAACGCTCCAGCGCCAGCCAGCTGCCGCAGCGGCCGAAGCCGGCCATCACCTCGTCGAGGATCAGCAACAGGCCGAATTCGTCGGCCAGCGCGCGCACGCCCTGCAGGTAGCCCGCCGGCGGCACCAGGATGCCGACGCTGCCGGGCACGGTTTCCAGCAGGATGGCGGCGATGCTCGACGGGCCTTCGCTTTCGATCACCCGGCGCAGATGGTGCAGGGCGCGCTCGCATTCCTCCTGCTCGCTGCCGGCGTGGAATTCGCTGCGGTACCGGTACGGCCCGAAGAAATGCACATGGCCGGTGGCGTATTCGTTGGACAGGCGCCGCCCTTCGCCGGTGGCGACGATGGCCGCGCCGGTGTTGCCGTGGTAGGAACGGTAGGCGGAGAGGATCTTCGGCCGCCCGGTGAACAGGCGCGCCATGCGCATGGCGTTCTCGTTGGCATCCGCCCCGGCGTTGGTGAAGAACACCTTGGCGAAGCCATCCGGCGCGCGAGCGATGATGCGTTTCGCTGCCTCGCCGCGCATCAGGTTGGCGGTGGCCGGGGCGACGGTCGCCAGGCTGGCGGCCTGCGCCTGAATGGCGGCGACCACCTTCGGATGCTGGTGGCCCAGGTTGGTGAAGACCAGCTGGCTGCTGAAATCCAGATACTCGCGGCCGTCGTGGTCCCACAGCCGACAGCCCTGGCCGCCGGCGATCACCAGCGGATCAAGGTTGCCCTGGGTGGACCAGGAGTGGAAGACGTAGCGGCGATCCAGATCGCGGACGTACGCGTTGCTGATGGGCTGCGGCATGGGAACCTCTTGTGGGGGATCGGGCGCCGTTGAAGATAGGTTCACAATGCCGTTTGTGCCTGTCATTCCTCCTGCGGCACCGCCCTCTACCAAGGTGCTGCGATCCTCAGATCGCCACCAGCCCGCGCACCCCTTCACGCTCCATGTCTTCTCCGCGTCCGCGCTGGACGATTTCGCCCCGGCTCATCACCAGGTACTGGTCGGCCAGCTCGGCAGCGAAGTCGTAGAACTGCTCGACCAGCAGAATGGCCATGTCGCCGCGTGCGACGAGCTTCTTGATTACCGCGCCGATTTCCTTGATCACCGAGGGCTGGATGCCTTCGGTGGGCTCGTCGAGGATCAGCAGACGCGGGCGGCTGGCCAGGGCGCGGCCGATGGCCAGCTGTTGCTGCTGGCCGCCGGAGAGGTCGCCGCCACGGCGATGCTTCATTTCCTGCAGCACCGGGAACAGCTCGTAGATGAATGCCGGCACCTCCCTGGCTTCGCGGGCGCTGAAACGCGACAGGCCCATCAGCAGGTTTTCCTCCACGGTCAGGCGCGGAAAGATCTCCCGGCCCTGGGGCACGTAGGCGATGCCGGCCTGTACGCGCTGGTGCGGCTTGAGGGCGGTGATGGGCTGGTCTTCCCAGAGCACTTGCCCGTCCTTGGCAGGGATCAGGCCCATCAGGCACTTGAGCAGCGTGGTCTTGCCCACGCCGTTGCGGCCGAGCAGGCAGGTAACCTCGCCGATCGGTGCCTCGAACGACAGCCCGCGCAGGATGTGGCTGCCGCCGTAGTACTGGTGAAGCGATTGGACGTTGAGCATCTCGGTGTCCTTTGAGTTTTCTTCGGCGGCCATGCCGGTGGCATGACCGCCCTACGGTTTGTTTCGGGTTCCGCACGGGGTTCGCGGCCCGCCGTGCCGGCGGGTTGGTGGACAAGGAAAGCGTTGTCCACCCTACGTTCGCAGCCGGCGTAGGGTGGATGGCCGAAGCCATCCACCGCATGTTCAACGCCCCAGGTACACCTCGATCACCCGCTCATCGTTCTGCACCTGCTCCAGCGAGCCCTCGGCCAGCACCTGGCCCTGGTGCAGCACGGTGACCTGGTCGGCGATGCGGCCGACGAAGCCCATGTCGTGCTCGACCACCATCAGCGAATGCCGGCGCGCCAGCGAGGTGAACAGTTCGGCGGTGAACTCGGTTTCCGCGTCGGTCATGCCGGCCACCGGCTCGTCGAGCAGCAGCAGTTGCGGGTTCTGCACCAGCAGTATGCCGATCTCCAGGAACTGCTTCTGGCCGTGGGACAGCAGGCCGGCCGGGCGCTGACGCTCCTGGCCGAGGCGAATGGTGTCCAGTACCTCGTCGATGCGGTCGCGCTGCTCACCAGAAAGCCGGGCGCGCAGGCTGGCCCACACCGACTTGTCGGTCTTCTGCGCCAGCTCCAGGTTCTCGAACACCGACAGCGCCTCGAACACCGTGGGCTTCTGGAACTTGCGGCCGATGCCGGCCTGGGCGATCTGCACCTCGCTCATGCGCGTCAGGTCCAGGGTTTCGCCGAACCAGGCGCTGCCGGAGTCCGGGCGGGTCTTGCCGGTGATCACGTCCATCAGCGTGGTCTTGCCGGCGCCGTTGGGGCCGATGATGCAGCGCAGCTCGCCGACGCCGATGTACAGCGTCAGGTCGGTGAGCGCCTTGAAGCCGTCGAAACTGACGCAGAGGTCTTCCAGCGACAGGATGGTGCCGTGGCGGGTGTTCAGCCCCTGGCCGGCCACCTGGCCCAGGCCGATGGCGTCGCGGGCCAGGCCCGCGTCGATGCCGCTGCTCATTGCTCACCTCGCTTGATCAGCCCGTAGATGCCCTTGGGCAGGTACAGGGTTACCAGAATGAACAGCGCGCCCAGGAAGAACAGCCAGTACTCGGGCAGCGCCACGGTGAAGAAGCTCTTCATGCCGTTGACCAGGCCGGCACCAAGCAGCGGGCCGATCAGGCTGCCGCGCCCGCCGAGGGCCACCCACACGGCGGCCTCGATGGAATTGGTCGGCGACATTTCCGAGGGGTTGATGATGCCCACCTGCGGCACATACAGCGCCCCGGCCAGGCCGCACAGCACCGCGCTGAGCACCCAGATGAACAGCTTGTAGCCGCGCGGGTCGTAGCCGCAGAACATCAGGCGGTTCTCGGCGTCGCGCACCGCGGTCAGCACCCGCCCGAACTTGCTGCGCGCCAGGCGGAAGCCCAGGTACAGGCTGCCCAGCAACAGCAGCAGGCTGGCCAGGAACAGCACGGCGCGGGTGCCCGGTGCGGTGATGTCGAAGCCCAGGATGCGCTTGAAGTCGGTGAAGCCGTTGTTGCCGCCGAAACCGGTTTCGTTGCGGAAGAACAGCAGCATGCCGGCGAAGGTCAGCGCCTGGGTCATGATCGAGAAATACACGCCCTTGATGCGCGAGCGGAAGGCGAAGTAGCCGAACACGAAGGCCAGCAGGCCCGGCACCGCCACCACCAGGCACAGGGCCCAGAGGAAATGCTCGGTGCCGACCCAGTACCAGGGCAGTTCGCTCCACGACAGGAACGACATGAACGCCGGCAGGCCATCGCCCGCGCTCTGGCGCATCAGGTACATGCCCATGGCGTAGCCGCCGAGGGCGAAGAACAGCCCGTGGCCCAGCGACAGCAGGCCGGCGTAGCCCCACACCAGGTCCAGGGCCAGGGCGACCACGGCGTAGCAAAGGATCTTGCCAACCAGCGTCAGGGTGTAGGAGGAGACATGCAGGGCGTGATCGCCCGGCAGCAGGTGCAGCAGCGGCAGGGCCAGCAGCACGGCCAGTACGGTCAGGCCGATGGCGAGGCTGACGCGCGGGCCGACCTTGGCGCTGGCGCGCAGCAGCAGCGTCTGGTTCATGGTGTTCAATCGATGACCCTCCCCCTGAGGGCGAACAGGCCCTGCGGACGTTTCTGGATGAACAGGATGATCAGCGCGAGGATGAGGATCTTGCCCAGCACGGCGCCGATCTGCGGCTCGAGGATCTTGTTCAGCACGCCGAGTCCGAAGGCGGCGGAGATGCTGCCGGCCAGCTGGCCGACGCCGCCGAGCACCACCACCAGGAAGGAGTCGATGATGTAGCCCTGGCCGAGGTCCGGGCCGACGTTGCCGATCTGGCTCAGCGCCACGCCACCCAGGCCGGCGATGCCCGAGCCGAGGCCGAAGGCCAGCATGTCCACCTTGCCGGTGGGCACGCCGCAGCAGGCCGCCATGTTGCGGTTCTGGGTCACGGCGCGAACGTTCAGGCCCAGGCGCGTCCTGTTGAGCAGCAGCCAGGTGAGCGCCACCACGAACAGCGCGAAGCCGATGATGACGATGCGGTTCCAGGGCAGCACCAGGTTGGGCAGCACCTGCCAGCCACCGGACAGCCAGGCCGGGTTGGCCACTTCCACGTTCTGCGCGCCGAAGATCACTCGCACCAGTTGGATGAGGATCAGGCTGATGCCCCAGGTAGCCAGCAGGGTTTCCAACGGTCGGCCGTAGAGGTGGCGGATCACCGTGCGCTCCAGGGCCATGCCGATGGCGGCGGTGACCAGGAAGGCCACCGGCAGCGCGGCCAGCGGGTAGAGCGCCAGGTACTCGGGGGCCAGCCGCTGGAAGCCGATCTGCACCAGATACGTGCTGTAGGCGCCGAGCATGAGCATTTCGCCGTGGGCCATGTTGATCACACCGAGCAGGCCGAAGGTGATCGCCAGCCCCAGGGCGGCGAGCAGCAGGATCGAACCCAGCGACAGGCCGCTGAAGGCCTGGCCGAGCAGTTCGCCGATGAACAGCTTGCGCTCCACCTGCGCCAGGCTGGTTTCCGCTGCCTTGCGCACCGCCGGGTCGGCCTCGTCGCCGTCCAGCAGGCTTTGCAGGCGGGTCTTGGCCTGCGGTTCGCCGGTCTCGCCGAGCAGGCGCACGGCCTTCAGGCGCGTGGCGGCCTCCGGGCTGGCCAGTTGCAGGTTGGCCAGGGCCAGCGCCAGGGCGTCATGCACCGCATCATCGCCTTCCTGGGCAAAGCGCTGTTCGAGCACCGGCAGCAGGGCCGGCGGCGCGTTGCGCTGCAGGGTGCGGGCGGCATCCAGGCGCGCGCCGGCGTTCTCGTCGCTCAGCGCATGGCTGGCCAGCGCGGTGTTCAGCAGGCCGCGCAGGCGGTTGTTCAGGCGCAGCACGCGAGGGTTGTCGTCGCTGTTGGCCTCGGTCAGCGGCTGCCACTGGCCGGCCTGCTGGACATACGGGTTCTTGTCGCCGTCGGCGCCGATCCGGCCCTGCTGCAGGGCGTCGAGAAAGGCGCGGCGTTCGGCCGTGGGGCTGGCGCTCCAGTGCTCCAGCAGGCGCACCTGCTCGCTGGCGCCGGCGCGGGTGAATTCCAGGGCATCGCCGGCCTGGGCGCCCAGGGGCAGCAGCAAGGCCAGCGACAGCAGTAATCGGTACAAGGCAGTGGGCATGGTGAAGCCCCTTCATCAATGGATAGATGGATGACGCGTTGTAGTGCGGATCCGGCCCGCCGTGCCGGCGGGTTGGTGGACAAGGAAGGCGTTGTCCACCCTACGTGGCCCGGTAGGGTGGATCGCGCTCTACCGATCCACCGAGCGGGCTCGGCCCGCCGTGCCGGTGGGTTGGTGGGCAGGAAGGACGTTGCCCACCCTACGGCGCTGGCAGGGCGTGCCGGGGTCTTAGTTACCCACCACCGCGTAATCCGGCTTCTGGTCGTTGCCGGGGATGTACGGGCTCCACGGTTGGGCGCGCAGTGGGCCTTCGGTCTGCCAGACCACCGAGAACTGACCGTCCTCCTGCACTTCACCGATCATCACCGGCTTGTGCAGGTGATGGTTCTTTTCCATGGTCAGGGTGTAACCGCTCGGCGCGGCGAAGGTCTGGCCGTAGAGGGCCTGCCGCACCTTGTCCACATCGGTGGTGCCGGCCTTTTCCACGGCCTGCGCCCACATGTGGATGCCCACGTAGGTAGCTTCCATCGGGTCGTTGGTCACCGCCTTGTCGGCGTTCGGCAGGCCCTTGGTCGTGGCGTAGGCCTTCCACTTCTTCACGAACTCGGTGTTGACCGGGTTTTCCACCGACTGGAAATAGTTCCAGGCGGCCAGGTGGCCGACCAGCGGCTTGGTGTCGATGCCGCGCAGTTCTTCCTCACCCACCGAGAAGGCCACCACCGGCACGTCGGTGGCGTCCAGGCCCTGGTTGGCCAGTTCCTTGTAGAAGGGCACGTTGGAATCGCCGTTGATGGTGGACACCACCGCGGTCTTGCCGCCGGCGGAGAACTTCTTGATGTTGGCGACGATGGTCTGGTAATCGCTGTGGCCGAAAGGGGTGTAGACCTCTTCGATGTCCTTCTCGGCCACGCCCTTGGAAATCAGGAAGGCGCGCAGGATCTTGTTGGTGGTGCGCGGGTAGACGTAGTCGGTACCCAGCAGGAAGAAGCGCTTGGCCGCACCGCCGTCTTCGCTCAGCAGGTATTCCACCGCCGGGATGGCCTGCTGGTTCGGCGCCGCGCCGGTGTAGAACACGTTGGCCGACAGCTCCTCGCCTTCGTACTGCACCGGGTAGAACAGCAGGCCGTTCAGCTCCTCGTAGACCGGCAGCACCGACTTGCGGGACACCGAGGTCCAGCAGCCGAAGGTCACCGCCACCTTGTCCTGGGTCAGCAGCTGGCGGCCGCGCTCGGCGAACAGCGGCCAGTTGGAGGCGGGGTCGACCACCACTGGTTCGAGCTGCTTGCCGAGCACGCCACCCTTGGCGTTGATCTCGTCGATGGTCATCAGCGCCATGTCCTTGAGGGACGTTTCCGAGATGGCCATGGTGCCGGACAGCGAGTGCAGGATGCCGACCTTGATGGTTTCGGCGGCCTGGATGCTCCAGCTCATGCCCATGGTGACCAGCGAGGCGGACAGGGTCAGTGCCTTGATCAGTTGACGACGTTGCATGTTGCGATCTCCATTCACTGAAAAGGGGTCGTACGTTCGAGCGGTTGGCAGTCTTCAGGCGGTGGAACCGTCACCCTTGCAGCGCCCGTTGTCGGGCGTTGTGCAGCATGTGCAGGGTGATCTTGCGCACTTCGGCCTTGCTCAGTTCGATGTGGGTCCTGAGCAGGCGCTGTGCTTCTTCGGGGCGGCGCGACAGGATCGCGCCGAGAATCCGGGCATGTTCTTCATAGGTGGCGGTGATACGGGCGCCCTGGGTGAAATCCAGGCGGCGGATGATGCGCAGCCGCTCGCTGATGTCACGGTGCAGGCGGGCCATCTCGCGGTTGCCGGCGCCTTCCACCAGCAGGCAGTGGAAGGCCTCGTCCAGCCGTGACACCTCGCGGCCATCGCTCAGGCGTCCCGCCGGCGCCACCAGCCAGGTGGCGCGCAGCTGCTCCAGCGCGGCGGGCAGCTCGCCGGCCGGGCGTTCGCACAGCCGGCGCACCGCTTCCAGTTCGAGGACGATGCGCACGTCGTACAGCTCCTCGAAGTGGTGGAAGTCGAACGGCGTGACCTGCCAGCCGCTGCGGAACGACACCGCGACGAAGCCCTCGCGCTCCAACTGGTAGAGCGCCTGGCGCACCGGGGTGCGGCTGACCGCCATGCGCTCGGCGACCTCGCCTTCGCTGAAGCGGTCGCCGGGCAGCAGGCGGAACTCGAAGATGTCGTCCTTGAGCTGCTGGTAGATGCGCTCGGCGAGATTCTCCGGGCGTTCCCGGCTGCGCCGTTCCGGACTGTGCAGCTGCATGTCAGGCTGCCTCGTCCGATTCGGGCTCGAGCAGCAGCAGGGCGTCGCCGGGGGTGACCGCCTTGCCGGGCTGGCAGCGCACCGACTTGACGATGCCGGCCACCGGGGCAATGACCGCCAGCTCCATCTTCATGGCTTCCACCACCAGCAGCGGGGTGCCGGCCTCGACGCGCTGGCCGGGCTGTACCAGCACCTTCCACACGCTGCCACTCATCTCGGCGCTGACCAGGTGGCCGTTAAGGTCGCCGTCATCCTCCACGGCGCTGGCCAGCGGCTGGGCGGCGGCCGGGTCGTCGTCGCGCCACAGCTGCACCTCGGCGGCGAAGGCGGCCTTCTGGCGCTGCTGGAACGCGGCGATGCTCTCCGCGTTGTCGACCAGGAAGCGCTGGTACCCGGCGAAGTCGAACTCGCCCTGCTCGATGCGGATCTGCGCGCGGCCCTCGCGAAAGGCCTCGCGGAAGGCAGTGAGCTCCTCCTCGCTGACCTCGTAGAAACGCACCTGGTCGAAGAACTTCAGCAGCCAGGGCTCGCCGCGCTCGAACTGGGCGTTCTTCAGGTATTTGTTCCAGATCGGCAGGGTCCGGCCGACCAGCTGATAGCCGCCGGGCGAGTCCATGCCGTAGATGCACATGTACATGCCGCCGATGCCCACCGTGCCCTCGGCGGTATAGGTGCGCGCCGGGTTGTACTTGGAACTGAGCAGGCGATGGCGCGGGTCCAGCGGCACGGCGCAGGGCGCATCGAGATAGACGTCGCCCAGGCCGAGGATCAGGTAGCTGGCGCCGTAAAGGATGTCCTTGACCCGCTCGCGGCTATCCAGGCCGTTGATGCGCTGTAGGAAGTCGACGTTGTTCGGCAGCCAGGGCGCCTCGGCGCGCACGGTTTCCCGGTAGCGGGTCACCGCGCCGAGGGTGGCGCTGTCCTCGAAGGCCATCGGCAGGTGCACGATGCGGGTCGGCACCTTGAGGTTGCTGACGTCGCCCAGCGTTTCCTCCAGGCGCAGCAGGTGGTCAAGCAGGGTGCGCTGGTGCAGCACTCGGCTGTCATAACGCAGCTGCAGGGAGCGCACGCCGGGCGCCAGTTCGGCCAGACCGTCGATGTTCGCCGCCTTCAGCGCTTCCATCAGCAAGTGCACGCGCAGCCGCAGGGCCAGGTCCAGCACGTTGTCGCCGTATTCCAGCAGCAGGTAGGCGTCGCCGGCCTGGCGGTAGACCACCTGTGGGCGACCGGCGCTGGCCGGCAGCTCGGCCAGCACGGTGGCGGACACGGTGCTGCCCGGCTGCAGCGCCGGCGCCGGCAGGCTGACCGCGCTGATCGCCGCCAGCGCCTCGATGCTGCCCAGTTGCGCCTGCTCCAGGGCCTGGGCTTGCTGGAAGCTGATGGGGTGGAAGCGCAGCCGGTCGCCGGGCTTGACCTGGCCCACCTTCCACAGCTCGGCCTTGGCGATGGTCACCGGGCAGACGAAACCGCCGAGGCTCGGGCCGTCCTTGGTGAGGATCACCGGGAAGTCGCCGGTGAAGTTGATCGAGCCGATGGCGTATTCGCAGTCGTGTACGTTGGACGGGTGCAGGCCGGCCTCGCCGCCGTCGGCGCGGGTCCAGCTCGGCTTTGGCCCGGACAGGCGCACGCCAAGGCGGTTGGAGTTGTAGTGCACTTCCCATTCGGCGGCGAAGAACTCCTCGATGGCCTCGGGAGTAAAGAAGTCCGGCGCGCCATGCGGGCCGTAGAGCACGCCGATGTCCCAGGTGCTGCCGTAGCTGGGGATCAGGCTGGCATGCGCGGCCTGCGGCGGCGCCACCGGGGCTGGCGTGGTGCAGGCTGGTAACGCCGGTTGGGAAATAGCCAGCATGTCGGCCGGGCGCAGGGTACGGCCGGCGTGGCCGCCGAACTGGCCGAGGGCAAAGGTGGAGCGGCTGCCCAGGTACAGGGGCACGTCCAGGCCGTTGCGCACCGCCAGGTAGGTGCGGCAGCCGCTGGCGGCGCGACCCAGCTTCAGCACCTGGCCGGCGCGCACCGGCAGCGGTTCCCAGTAGGCCACCGGCTCACCGTCCAGGATGGCCGGGCAGTCGGCGCCGGTCAGGGCGATCGTCGCGTCGCAGTGGAATTTCAGGGTCGGGCCCTGCAGGGTGAACTCCAGGCCGGCGGCGCTGGCGTGGTTGCCGACGATGCGGTTGGCCAGGCGGAAGGCATAGTCGTCCATCGGTCCGGACGGCGGCACGCCTATGTCCCAGTAGCCGAGGCGGCCAGGGAAATCCTGCACGCTGGAGTAAGTGCCCGGTTCCAGCACTTCGATGACGCTGGCGGTGTATTGGAAGCTGTCCAGCAGGCGGGTCCAGACCCGGCCCTCGGCGAAGCGCTCGTCGGCCACCACCTGGCGCAGGTAGTCCAGGTTGCTGGCGATGCCGTGCAGGCGGGTCTCGGCCAGGGCGGCCCCCAGCTTCTGCAGTGCTTCCTCGCGGCTGGTGCCGTGCACGATCAGCTTGGCGATCATCGGGTCGTAGAAGGCCGACACCTCGCTGCCGGTGCTGACCCAGCCATCCACTCGCACGCCTGCCGGAAAGTGCACATCGGTGAGCGCGCCCGGGCTGGGCTGGAAATTCTTCAGCGGGTCTTCGGCATACAGGCGCACCTCCATGGCCGCGCCCCGCGGAGCCTGGCCCAGCGCGTCCCAGTCCAGCGCGTCGCCGGCGGCCACGCGCAGCATGCATTCGATCAGGTCCAGGCCGGTGACCCTCTCGGTGACCGGGTGCTCCACCTGCAGGCGGGTGTTCACCTCCAGGAAATAGACGTCGTCGCGGGCGGCGTCGTAGATGAACTCCACGGTGCCGGCGCTGCGGTAGTTCACCGAGCTACCCAGTTGCACCGCGGCGGCATGCAGGCGTTCGCGGGTGGCCTGCGGCAGATTCGGCGCCGGGGTTTCCTCCACCACCTTCTGGTTGCGGCGCTGCAGGGAGCAGTCGCGCTCGCCGAGGGCGACCACGCGGCCCAGGCCGTCGCCGAAAATCTGCACCTCCACATGGCGCGCCTGATCGACGAAGCGCTCGAGGAACACACCCGCGTCGCTGAAGAACTGCTCGCCCATGCGTTTGACGCTTTCATAGGCGCTGGCCAGCGCCTCGGCATCGGCGCAGCGGGTCAGGCCGATACCGCCCCCTCCGGCGGTGGTCTTTAGCATCACCGGATAGCCGATCCGCTCGGCGGCGGCCAGGGCGTCTTCCAGGCTGCTCAGCAGACCGGTGCCCGGCGCCATCGGCACCCCGGCCTCGGCGGCCAGTTCGCGGGCGCGGTGCTTGAGGCCGAATTCCCGGATCTGCGCGGGCGTTGGGCCGACGAAGGCGATGCCGGCGGCCGAGCAGGCCTCGGCGAAGTCGGCGCTTTCCGAGAGGAAGCCGTAGCCGGGGTAGATGGCCTGGGCGCCGGTCTCGGCGGCCGCGGCGAGGATCTTGTCGACGCGCAGGTAGCTGTCGGCCGGCTTGTCGCCACCCAGGGCGATGGCCAGGTCGGCATCCCGCACGTGCTGGGCGTTGCGGTCGGCGTCGGAGTACACCGCCACGCTCTTCACGCCCAGGCGCTTGAGGGTGCGGATGGCGCGGACGGCGATCTCGCCACGATTGGCGATGAGGACGGTATCAAACATGGGTGGCCTCCGTGGCGAGATCGCCGTGGTGGGCTACGCCCACCCGGCACTTTGACTTCGTCGCTGCGCCGCTTCGCGGATGGTCACCACGGTTGGTGATGAGGACGGTCTGAAACATGGCGCTCTCCTTGGCCTCAGGCCTTCACGGGGATGGCGTTCTGGGCGGCGATGAAGGCGCGCCAGCCGCCGAAGGGGGTGATGTCGCGGGCGCCTTGCAGGGCGTAGGGCTCGCAGATAAAGCCCTTCACCCAGCGGCCGTCGGCCAACTGCACGTTGCCGATGCCCAGCGGCGGCGGGATCTCCGCGACGAACTCGCCGAAGCGCGCCTGCGGCACGTCCCACAGCTCGACGATGATCGGTGCGCCTTCGGCCATGCGCGCCAGGCCAGGCTTGGGCGGCACGGTGCCGGGCAGGGCATACAGGCGGTAGTGCGGGGCCGTGGTGGTCTGCTCGACGCGCACCGCGTCGCGGGTGGTGAGCTGGAAATTCAACGGCATACCGGTCAGGTGGGCGCCGACCACCGCCACGCGCACACTGCCGGGTGCCTGGGGCAGTGGCGCAAGCTCCGGTAGCGGCCGCCCGGTGGCGCCGAGCGGTAGGGCCAGCGCCTGCTGCCAGCGCTGGCCGAGCGCGGCCAGGGCCTGGTCGCGCCAGGCGGGGGCGATGAAGGTGATGCCGGCCGGCAGACCGTCGGCGCGGAAACCGGCCGGCACGGCCAGGGCGCAGAGGTCGGCCAGGTTGGTGAAGTTGGTGTAGGTGCCGAACTGGCTGTTGAACAGCACCGGCTCCTGCTCCATTTCGGCCAGGGTGCGGATCGTCGGCGAGGTCGGCACCACCAGCGCGTCGAAGGGCGCCAGGGCCTCGTGGATGCAGCGGGCCAGCTCGGCGCGCAGGTATTCGGCGCCGTAGGCATCGCAGGCGCTGTACGGGTGGCCCTTGTCGACGATGCCACGCACCACCGGGTGGATGTGCTCCGCTGCGACGCCGGCCAGAGCCACGGTGCGCTCGGCCACCCAAGGGCCGTAGTAGAGCTGTTCGGCCAGGGTCTGGAACGGGCTGAAGTCGATCGGCGTCAGCTCGGCGCCCTGGGCTTTTAGCTGCTCCAGTGCTTGCAGGTAGACCGTCTGGTTCTGGGTATCGCCGTAGAACTCCGGGTCGGCCGGGTAGGCCAGCTTCGCAGCGACCGGCACGCCGACCTTGGCGCTGCAAGGGTTGCTGCGGCTGAAGGCATCGCTCGGGTCGTAGCCGCCGGCCAGATTGGCCACCGCCAGGGCGTCGTTCACCGTCAGGGCGAACGCCGAGATGCAGTCCAGCGTGCGGCAGGCTGGCACCAGGCCGGTGGTCGATAGCCAGCCCTTGGTGGGCTTGAGACCGACGATGTTGTTGAAGCCGGCCGGTACGCGACCGGAGCCGGCGGTATCGGTGCCCAGGGCGAAGGGCACCAGGCCGCGCGCCACCACGCTGGCCGAGCCGGAGCTGGAGCCGCCGCTGACATAGTCCGGGTTGAAGCTGTTGGGCACCGCGCCGTAGGGCGAGCGGGTGCCGACCAGGCCGGTGGCGAACTGGTCCAGGTTGGTCTTGCCGATCAGGATGGCGCCGGCGGCGCGCAGGCGAGCGACCACGTGGGCGTCGTCGCTGGCCCGGTAGGCGAAGGCAGGGCAGGCGGCGGTGGTGGGCCAGCCGGCGGCGTCGATATTGTCCTTGATGGCGAAGGGCACGCCGAACAGCGGCAGGGCCTCCCGCTGGCCGCCGGCGGCGTCGAGCAGGCGGTCGAGTGCGCCGAGCTGTTCATCCAGCTGGCTGCGGCTGGCCAGGGTGATCCAGGCCGGATCGTCCGGGTTCAACTGATCGAGCAGGGCGTGGATCAGTTCGGCGGGGCTTATCCGGTTGCGGTAGGCCGCTTGCCAGTCGGCAAGGGTAAAGCCGAGGGGGGCGTTGGGCATGCTCTGAGGTTCCATCTTGTATCCAAGCGATGGAACGGACAGAGCAAGGGTGGTGCCAGGTTCGGAAAGGCCTGGATTTTCAGGGCGTTACGCTCATATTCGGTGGCATTTCGCGCGCGATGCGCGGCGCCGACGCACCGGGGCGGGGCATGGGTGCGTGGTCGTGGTGCGAACGCAGGCGGTCGGTGCCGTTCCGGCCGCCGCTGCGGATGCACCGAGGCCGCGAGCAGTGGCCAACGCCTGGCGTTGCCCCCCTACGGAATCAGGTAGCCCTGGATGCCGGTGAAGATGATCTGCGCGGCCAGCGCACAGACGAACAGGCCCATCAGCCGGCTGACGATCTGCAGGCCCTGCTCGCCGAGCAGTTTTTCGAACTGGTTGGACAGGTAGAGCACCGTGCCGACGGTCAGTGCGGCCAGACCCAGCGCAGCGATGGTCACCAGCTTCTGGTCCCACTGGGTATCGGCCACGCCCATCACCAGCAGGGCGCCGATGGTGCCGGGGCCGACGGTCAGCGGGATGGTCAGCGGCACGATGGTCACGTCCTGGTGGACGTTGTCGCTCTGCGCCACCGCCTTGCCCTGGGCCATGCCCAGCGCGGAGATGAACAGCACGCTGCCGGCGCCGATGCGGAAGGCGTCGATGGTGATGCCGAACAGGTCGAAGATGTAGCGACCGAACAGGTAGAGCAGCAGGCTGGCGATCAGCACGCCGGTGGCCACGCGCCAGGCCAGGTGCTTGCGTTCGCGCGGCGCATAGCCGCGGGTCATGCTGATGAAGCAGGAGAGCACGAAGAAGGGACTGTAAAGCACCAGCATCCGCAGATAGATACTGAACAGCTCGGCGATCATGGCGGGGGTGTCTCGGAAAACGGTGGGTTGAGCGGCGCGATTCTAGCCGAGCCGTCCGTTAAAAGCGCTGGTTGCGTGACCCGTCAGTCCGACCGGCTATCCGCTCAGCGCATGGCGGTGCAGGTCGCGCTCCAGCACCCAGTGATTGAGCAGCTCGCGCAGCTGCGAAAGCTCCACCGGCTTGGCGATGTGCCCGTCCATGCCGCACAGGCGCGCACGGTCCTTGTGCTCGCCGAGGATGTGCGCAGTCAGTGCCACCACCGGGGTGCGCGGGCGCTGTTCGCGGGCTTCCCATTCGCGCAGCTCGCGGGTGGCGGTGAAACCGTCCATGACGGGCATCTCGCAGTCCATCAGCACCAGGTCGTAGTGCTGCTCGCGCAGCGCCGCCAGGGCCTCCTCGCCGTTGCTGACGGTATCCGGCTCCAGGTTGAGCTTGCGCAGCATGCCGCGGATCACCTTGGTGGAGATGCTGTTGTCCTCGGCCACCAGGACGCGGAAATCGCTGGGCAGAGGGGGCAGTTCGGCCGGCATGGAAGGGCTGGCCGGCTGTTGCGGGCTGCGGCCCAGCTCTTCGGCCAGGGTGGCCTTGAGGGTATAGCCGGCCACCGGCTTGGCGAGGATGCGGCGAATGCCGGCGTTGCGGGCGATCACCTTGCTCGGTGCGCTGTTCACGCCGGTCAGCATGATCAGCAGGATGTCGCGGTTGAGGTGTGGGTCTTCCTTGATCCGCGCGGCCAGTTGCAGGCCGCTCATGCCGGGCATGTCATGGTCGAGCAGCACCAGATCGAAATCGTTCTGCAGGTGCGCGCGGGTGCGCAGCATGGCCAGCGCCTCGCGACCGGAGGCCACCGCCACGGCCTGCATGCCCCAGGCGGCGCACTGCTGGACCAGCACCTTGCGGCAGATTTCGTTGTCGTCGACGATCAGCACCCGCGCGTCGTGCAGCGGCTCGTCCAGATCGCCCGGCGCCTGGCGCAGCTGCGCGGCATCCAGGGGCAGGCTCAGCGACAGGGTGTTGCCGCGCAGTTCGCCGGCCTGCACGCCGAACTCGCCCTCCATCAGCAGGGTCAGCTGGCGGGCGATGATCAGACCCAGGCGCCCACCATTGCGACTGGCAGAGAGCAGGTCGGGACTGTGCAGCGCCGCATTCAGCAGCGCCTGGCGTTCGCTCTCCGGCAGTGGCGCACCGCTGTCCTGCACGGTAATACGCAGCTGTTCGCCGTCGAGGGCGGCGGCCAGCAGGATCTCGCCGTCCTGGGTCTGGCGGAAAGCGTTGTCCAGCAGGCTGACCAGCACCTGGCGCAGGCGGGTCGGGTCGCCGGCGATCACCCGAGGCAACTGCGGCTGCACGAAACCGATCAGCTCGATCTTCTGCTGCTCGGCCCGCGCGCGGAACATGCCCAGGCAATCCTCGATCAGCGCGCCGAGATCGAAGGCCACGTCATCCAGCTCGATCTGTCCGGATTCCAGCCGGGAGATGTCGAGAATCTCGTTGATCAGAATGAGCAGTTCGTTGCCTGCACCATGGATGGTCTGCACGTAGTCGCGCTGCTTGCTGGACAGCTGGGTGCCGAGCAGCAGTTCGCTCATGCCCAGCACGCCGTTCATCGGCGTGCGGATTTCATGGCTGATCTTGGCCAGGAAGTCGGCCTTGGTGCGCAGTTCGGCGCGGTTCACCGCGTCGTCGGTGCGCGCCTGGGCTCGCTGCATGGCGTCCCGGTGCTGGCGCTGGCGCAGGGCCAGGCACAGCAGCACACCGGCCATGCCCAAGGCGACGTAGATGCTGGCGACCAGCGCGACGTGAGGCAGTTGTGCCAGGCCGAGCATCACAGGCATGACCAGCAGGATGGTGAAGAACTGCAGCAGCATGGCCAGACCGACCTGGCCCACAGCCACCTGGCCGGAGCGGTAGCGGCGCCCTGCCAGGTAGCCCACGACGGCGGGGACGGTCAGCAGCGCCAGATACATCAGCGGACTGAACCAGTGCGCCAGCGGCGGATAGACCAGCAACAGGAAGGGCAGCGCCGTCAGCCACAGGGTGGCGCGCTGCAGGAGGCGCTCCAGCACAGAGGGCGACGAGAAGAAGTCGCGGGCGAACAGCTGCAGACCGAGCAGGCCCAGCAGGGCGAACAGATCGCCGATCAGGGTTTGCGGCACCCCGAGACGCCTGGAGAACTCCATGAGCAGGCCAAGATGCGCCATGGCGCAGATCAGCAGTGAGGCGTGCAGGGCTGCCAGCCAGACAAAGCCCAGGCTGCGCGTGATGCCAGCGTAGATCAGGCAATAGACCAGCAGGGCGAAGAGTGCCCCGATCAGCGCGCCGTTCAGGTAGCTCGGCTGGCCGTGGCTGATCAGCGCTTGCTCATCCAGCACCTGCATCCAGCCACGCAACGCGTGGTAGCTGCCCAGGCGCAGGTACACCTCGCGCGCCTGGCCATCGTAGGGCAGGCGCGCGAAATAGGCCTGCCCCGCGCGAATGACCTCCGCCTGCTGCGGATGGCGTTCCCCGGAGGTGAAATGGGTGATCGGCTCGCCGCGCTCGAACAGGAAGTAGTCAATCTCCTGCGCCTTGGGGGCGAGCAGCCACAGCCAGCGCGGGGCATCGAGTGGCGGCAGGCTGACGTGCAGCCAGAGCGCACCGGGCGACGGGGGGCGGGAGAAGCTGGCAGAGGCCAGGGGCCGGAAGGGCGCTTCGCGCACGTCATCAAGGGCCAGTCGGCCGCTGGTGTCGTCGAACAGACTCCAGCGCAGCGCAGGCTCGGCGTGCGCTGCGGCCAGGGTGGCCGTGGCCAGGAGGCTGAGCAACAGCGCCATGAGTACTGCAATCACTCTCCTTGACTGCTGCACGACAACTCTCGTCTCGATCCGTGAAAAAAGTGGTCGATTATAGACATCGATCCACAGGGTTAAACAAAAAAGACGGATAAAAATCCGTCTTTTTCGGGCAGCTGTGCAGGAGTTTCCGATTAACGGTTCTGCTCGCGGGCAATGGCGCGATAGCCAATGTCCTTGCGATAGAACATGCCGTTCCAGCGGATCTTCTCTGCCAGGCGGTAGGCCTGCTGCTGGGCGTCGGATACCGTGCGGCCGATGGCGGTGGCACACAGCACGCGGCCACCGGCGGTGACCACCTGGCCCTGGGCATTCAGCGCGGTGCCGGCATGGAACACCTTGCCGTCCAGTTGCGCGGCGTCGGCCAGGCCTTCGATCACGTCACCCTTGGCGTAGTCGCCCGGGTAGCCGCCGGCGGCCAGCACCACGCCCACGGTGGGACGCGGGTCCCAGGTGGCTTCGACCTTGTTCAGCGCCTTGGCCAGCGCGGCCTCGACCAGCAGCACCAGCGAGGATTCCAGTCGGCACATGATCGGCTGGGTTTCCGGGTCGCCAAAGCGGCAGTTGAACTCGATGACCTTGGGGGCGCCGCTCTGGTCGATCATCAGGCCGGCGTACAGGAAGCCGGTGTAGACGTTGCCTTCACTGGCCATGCCGCGCACGGTCGGGTAGATGATCTCGTCCATCACGCGCTGGTGCACGGCGTCGGTGACTACCGGCGCGGGGGAATAAGCGCCCATGCCGCCGGTGTTCGGACCGGTGTCGCCGTCGCCGACGCGCTTGTGGTCCTGGCTGGTGGCCATGGGCAGCACATTTTCGCCGTCGACCATGACGATGAAGCTGGCTTCCTCGCCGTCGAGGAATTCCTCGATGACCACGCGCGAACCGGCGTCACCGAAGGCGTTGCCGGAGAGCATGTCGCGCACGGCGGCTTCGGCTTCTTCGAGGGTCATGGCGACGATCACGCCCTTGCCGGCGGCCAGGCCGTCGGCCTTGATGACGATCGGCGCGCCCTTTTCACGCAGGTAGGCCAGTGCCGGTTCCACTTCGGTGAAGTTCTGGTAGTCGGCGGTGGGAATCTTGTGGCGGGCCAGGAAGTCCTTGGTGAACGCTTTGGAGCCTTCCAGCTGCGCGGCGGCGGCGGTCGGGCCGAAGATGTCCAGGCCGCGCGAGCGGAACAGGTCGACCACGCCCTTCACCAGCGGCGCTTCCGGGCCGACGATGGTCAGCTGCACGTTCTTCGCGGCGAAGTCGGCCAGCGCCTCGATGTTCAGCACGTCGATGGCGACGTTCTCGCACTTGGCTTCGGTGGCGGTGCCGGCGTTGCCGGGGGCGACGAAGACCTTCGCGACGCGCGAATCCTGCGCGACCTTCCAGGCCAGCGCGTGCTCGCGACCGCCGCTGCCGATGATCAGTACGTTCATTTCTCTCTCCCAATGGGGGCGGGCCTGCGGCCCGCTCGGTGGATAAACAAAGCGTTATCCACCCTACGATGTCTGGCGTTCCGTGTAGGGTGGATGGCCGAAGCCATCCACCAGCGGATCAATGGCGGAAGTGGCGCATGCCCGTGAACACCATCGCGATGCCGGCCTCATTGGCCGCATCGATCACTTCCTGGTCGCGCATCGAGCCACCCGGCTGGATCACGGCGGTGATGCCGGCCTTGGCGGCGTTGTCGATGCCGTCGCGGAACGGGAAGAACGCGTCGGAGGCCATGACGGCGCCCTGCACCTGCAGACCGGCATGCTCAGCCTTGATGGCGGCGATGCGTGCGGAGTTGACGCGGCTCATCTGGCCGGCGCCGACGCCGACGGTCTGGCGGTTCTTCGCGTAGACGATGGCGTTGGACTTGACGAACTTGGCCACCTTCCAGGCGAACACCAGGTCGTGGATTTCCTGCTCGCTCGGCGCGCGCTGGGTCACCACCTTCAGGTCATCGGCGGTGATCATGCCGATGTCGCGGCTCTGCACCAGCAGACCACCGTTGACGCGCTTGAAGTCCCAGCCGGCGGCGCGTTCGGCCGGCCATTCGCCGCATTCCAGCAGGCGCACGTTGGCCTTGGCGGCCACCACGGCGCGGGCTTCGGCGGAGACCTTCGGGGCGATGATCACTTCGACGAACTGGCGCTCGACGATGGCCTTGGCGGTTTCGCCGTCCAGCTCGCGGTTGAAGGCGATGATGCCGCCGAAGGCGGATTCGCTGTCGGTGGCATAGGCCAGGTCATAGGCCTTGCGGATGCCGCCTTCGTTTTCCGGCACCACGGCCACGCCGCACGGGTTGGCATGCTTGACGATCACGCAGGCCGGCTTGACGAAGCTCTTCACGCATTCCAGCGCAGCGTCGGTGTCGGCCACGTTGTTGTAGGACAGCTCCTTGCCCTGCAGCTGCACGGCGGTGGCCACGCTGGCCTCGCCCTTCTGCGGCTCGACGTAGAAGGCGGCGATCTGGTGCGGGTTCTCGCCGTAGCGCATTTCCTGCGCCTTGATGAACTGGCTGTTGAAGGTGCGCGGGAACTGGCCACGGCCTTCGGTGGACAGGGTTTCGGCGGCCTGGTCGATGGTGCCCAGGTAGTTGGCGATCATGCCGTCGTAGGCGGCGGTGTGCTCGAAGGCCTTGAGGGCCAGGTCGAAACGCTGGGCGTAGGTCAGGCCGCCGGCCTTCAGGGATTCGACGATCCCTGCGTAGTCGCCGGCGTTGACCACGATGGCGACGTCCTTGTGGTTCTTCGCCGCGCTGCGGACCATGGTCGGGCCGCCGATGTCGATGTTCTCGATGGCATCCGGCAGGGTGCAGCCCGGCTTGGCCACGGTGGCCGCGAACGGGTAGAGGTTGACCGCCACCAGGTCGATCGGGGCGATGCCGTGTTCGGCCATGACTGCGCCATCCAGGTCACGGCGACCGAGGATGCCACCGTGGATCTTCGGGTGCAGGGTCTTCACCCGGCCATCCATCATTTCCGGGAAGCCGGTGTAGTCGGCGACTTCCACGGCATTGACGCCGTTGTCCTTGAGCAGCTTGTAGGTGCCGCCGGTGGAGAGGATCTCCACGCCGAGCGCGGCGAGCTCACGGGCGAAGTCGACGATGCCGGTCTTGTCGGAAACGCTGATCAGGGCGCGGCGGACGGGGAGGCGGGTGGTCTGGTGAGTCATTGGAAAGCCATCATGCAATTGAAAGGGGGAGAACTCGGTCAGGCTCAGAGCAGGTCGTACTGCTTGAGCTTCTTGCGCAGGGTGCCGCGATTGAGGCCCAGCAGCTCGGAAGCCTTGGTCTGGTTGCCCTTCACGTAATTCATCACGGTTTCCAGCAGGGGTGCTTCGACTTCGGCCAGCACCATGTTGTACACGTCCGTGGCAGGAGCGCCTTCCAGATGGGCGAAATAGTTGCGCAGCGCCTGTTCCACGCTGCCACGCAGGGTCTGCTGGCCGGGCGCGTTCAGGTGCTGTTTCAGATTGGCTTGCTCACTCACGGGGGTTGTTCCAGTTTCAAATGTCTCGGTCATGGTCATGCGGCCACCTCTTCCTCTGCATTCCGCGCGGCGAAGAATTCACGAACATCGGCGCACTGCGCGTGCGTGCTGTCCAGACGATTGAATTGGGCGCGGAACTCCCTGGCGCCCGGCAGCGTTGCCAGATACCAGCCGACATGCTTGCGGGCGATGCGAACGCCCATCTCGTCGCCGTAAAAGGCGTGCAGTGCCGACAGATGATCCAGCAGTATTCGTTCCACTTCTTGCAGCCCCGGCTCGGGCAGGCGTTCCCCGGTTTCCAGGAAATGGTTGATCTCCCGGAAGATCCACGGGCGCCCCTGCGCCGCGCGGCCGATCAGCAGTGCGTCGGCGCCGGTGTGCGCCAGCACCTGGCGGGCCTTTTCCGGTGAGGTGATGTCGCCGTTGGCGAACACCGGCATGGAAACGGCCTGCTTGATGGTGGCGATGGTGTCGTACTCCGCTTCCCCGGTGTACAGGTCGGCCCGTGTGCGGCCATGCACGGCGAGCGCGGCAATGCCTTCCTGTTCGGCAATCCGTGCCACGGTCAGCCCGTTCTTGTTATCGCGGTCCCAGCCGGTGCGGATCTTCAGCGTGACGGGCACATCCACTGCGCCCACCACGGCCGAAAGGATTTCCGCGACCAGCTTTTCGTCCTTCATGAGCGCCGAACCGGCCGCCTTGTTGCAGACTTTCTTGGCGGGGCAGCCCATGTTGATGTCGATGATCTGCGCGCCCAGCTCCACGTTGGCGCGCGCTGCCTCGGCGAGCATCTGCGGATCGCCGCCGGCGATCTGCACCGAACGCGGTTCCGGGTCGTCGGCGTGCAGCATGCGCAGGCGCGACTTGCGGCTGTGCCACAGGCGCACGTCGCTGGTGAGCATTTCCGACACCACGAGCCCGGCGCCGAGCCGCCGGCAAAGCTGGCGGAACGGCCTGTCCGTCACGCCCGCCATGGGCGCGAGGATCAGTCGATTGGGCAATTCGTAGGGGCCGATACGTACCGCTGACATAGGACTTCCCTGCTCTGGGGCCTGCTGGCTCAGGTCGATCGGAGGCTGCAAAAAAGGGTGGGCATGATACCCGCTCTCCGGGCCCGGTTAAAGTTGGTTTTGAACAAATTCTGAACAGCCGGAGCGTTATCGCCGTGTGGAATCAGCTAACCGACCAGGCGTGGTTCACCCCGATCCGGTCCGGGCGATCCCGGCTATTCAGGAGAGTGGAAGGCGAGGCTGTAGTTCACCGCCTTGCTGCCCGGATCGAGAATTTCCAGGGAGATGTGGATGGGCGTCTGCGAGGGCATGTCCTGTTGCCCGGCCAGTTCGCCGCTCAGGTATTCGCTGGGCTTGAAGCGGCGGCTGGCGATCGGCTGCCCGCCGATATCGGCGAAGCGCAGTTCCAGCAGCGGGAAGGGCTGGGCGAAGCTGGCGCGGTTGTAGAGGATGGCGTCCACCACCAGCGCGCCCCGGTAGGACGGATGGCTGCGCACCACCAGATTGCTGCTGCGGATCTGCTCGATGTCGACCCGTGACGGCAGGCTGCAGCCGAGGGTCGGGCAGAGCCGTTCGAACCAGGGGCGGTACTGGTCCTGGCGGGCCAGGTCCTGGAAATTGTGGTGGACGTACTGGGCGGCCAGCGCCAGGAGCGCGAGCAGAATCAGGAACGCCCAGAGCAGCCAGCGTCCCCAGGGCTTCTTCGGCTTCTGCCATTCCAGCTGCAGAGGCGCCTCGGCCAGCTCATGAAGGGCAACCCCGGGGGCTTCATCCCTGCCGTCGTCGACCCGCAGCGATTCAGCGGGAGCTGCCGGCAGCGGCTTGTCAGCCTTCGGCCGGGCCGGGCCGAGCGCTTCAGGCTGCGGCTCGCGCGTGTTGTCGCGTTCGGCGCTGAGTGCCTCGTCGCGCAGCAATGCCTCGGCCCAGGCCTCATCGTCCGCTTCGGGCTTGGTGGCGGGGCCGAGCAGGCGCTCGGCGGTGCCGGGCGCGCCCTTGAGGGTCTTGAACTGCGCGGACAGCTGTTCTTCCTGGTCCAGGCGCTCCAGTTCCTGGTCCAGGTCCAGGTCGCCCAGATCCAGGTCGTCATGGATGCGCAGGTCGTCATCGCGCAGCGTCGGTCGGGGTTTGTCCGCTGGCGGGGACTTCGCGGCTTCGGGCTTGGCGGGCGGGACCACCGCAGCCGCGGGGGGCGGCGGCGAAGCCGGCTTGGCGACCGCCGGCGCGGGCGTCCCGGATGGCTTGCTGGCGGCGGGCGGCGCGTTGCGGGCGGCCTCGGCAATCTGCCGCGCAGCATTGAACACGTGCAGGCAGGCGCCACAACGCACGGCGCCCTGGGCTGCGCCGAGCTGGGCGCGGCTGACCCGGAAGCGGGTGCGACAGTTGGGGCACTGGGCGACGTAGTTCTCTGACATTGCGCGTATCCGCGGGGAGTCGGGCGATGGCCTTACAGGCCGATTAGTCTAACGCAACCCCGTGCTCAGCGGCGTACCCCGCTGATGCGCACCCAGCCGTCCTGCTCGGCGGTGGGGTCGAGTTCGAAGGCCTCGGCGTAAGCCGCGCGCACCTCGTCAGCCTGCTCGGCCAGGATGCCGGACAGCGCCAGGCGGCCGCCGTGCTTCACTCGCGCGGTGATCTGCGGGGCGAGCTGCACCAGCGGGCCGGCGAGAATGTTGGCGACCACCACGTCGGCCTGCCCGTCCGGCAGATCCTGCGGCAGATAGAGCGGGAAGCGCGCCGGGTCGATGCCGTTGCGGCTGGCGTTGTCGCGGGAGGCTTCCAGGGCTTGCGGGTCGATGTCGGTGCCCACCGCCCGTTCGGCGCCCAGCAACAGGGCGGCGATGGCCAGGATGCCGGAGCCGCAGCCGAAGTCCAGCACGCTGCACCCTTCGAGCGCCTGGCCGTCCAGCCATTGCAGGCACAGTGCGGTGGTCGGGTGGGTGCCGGTGCCGAATGCCAGGCCCGGATCGAGCAGCAGGTTGACGGCGTCCGGCTCGGGGGCGGCGTGCCAGCTCGGCACGATCCACAGGCGGCGGCCGAAGCGCATGGGCTGGAAGTTGTCCATCCAGCTGCGCTCCCAGTCCTGGTCCTCGATGCGCTCGACCTGGTGCTCGGGCAGCGGATCGCCGGTCAGCAGGCGCAGGTGCGCGAGTACCTGCTCGCCATCGGCATCGCCTTCGAACAGCGCCAGCAGGTGGGTGTGGCTCCACAGCGGCGTGGTGCCCAGGTCCGGCTCGAAGATCGGCTGGTCTTCGGCGTCCATGAAGGTGACCGACACGGCACCGACGTCCAGCAGGGCATCCTCATAGAAAGAGGCCTGGTCAGGGGTGATGGCGAGGCGGACTTGTAACCAGGGCATGGGCGTACCTGCGGGCGAGTGGGGTGGCATGGGGCGCGCATGATAGCGCGTCGGCGGGGCCAGGCCCAGAAACGCCAAGGGCCGCCCGCAGGCAGCCCTTGGTGTACACGTCAGCCGAGGCTCAGTGCTTGTCCATACCCAGTTTCTTTTCCAGGTAGTGGATGTTCACGCCACCCTGGCAGAAGCCCGGGTCACGGGTCAGGTCGCGGTGCAGCGGGACGTTGGTCTTGATGCCGTCGACCACGATCTCGTCCAGGGCGTTGCGCATGCGCGCCATGGCTTCGTCGCGGCTGTTGCCGTAGGCAATGACCTTGCCGATCAGCGAGTCGTAGTTCGGCGGAACCGCGTAACCGCTGTACAGGTGCGAGTCGACACGGATGCCGTTGCCACCCGGGGCGTGGTAGTGCTTGACCTTGCCGGGGCTGGGCATGAAGGTCGCCGGGTCTTCGGCGTTGATCCGGCACTCCAGCGCGTGGCCACGGACCACCACGTCTTCCTGCTTGATCGACAGCTTGTTGCCGGCGGCGATGCTGAGCATCTCCTTGACGATGTCCACGCCGGTGATCATTTCGGTCACCGGGTGTTCGACCTGCACGCGGGTGTTCATCTCGATGAAGTAGAAGCGACCGTCTTCATAGAGGAACTCGAAGGTGCCCGCGCCGCGGTAGCCGATCTCGATGCAGGCGTCGACGCAGCGCTTGAGCACTTCGGCGCGGGCCTTCTCGTCGATCAGCGGGGCGGGGGCTTCTTCCAGCACCTTCTGGTGGCGGCGCTGCAGCGAGCAGTCGCGGTCGTAGAGGTGGATGGCGTTGCCCTGGCCGTCGGCCAGCACCTGGACTTCCACGTGACGCGGGTTGCCGAGGAACTTCTCCAGGTAGACCATCGAGTTGCCGAAGGCGGCGCCGGCTTCGGTGCGGGTCAGCTTGGCCGACTTGATCAGGTCTTCTTCCTTGTGCACCACGCGCATGCCGCGACCACCGCCGCCGCCGGCGGCCTTGATGATCACCGGATAACCCACTTCGCGGGCGATGCGCAGGGCTTCCTGCTCGTCTTCCGGCAGCGGGCCGTCGGAGCCCGGAACGGTCGGCACACCGGCCTTCTTCATGGCGTCCTTGGCAGACACCTTGTCGCCCATCAGGCGAATCACGTCGGCGGTCGGGCCGACGAAGGCGAAGCCGGAGCGCTCGACCTGCTCGGCGAAATCAGCGTTCTCGGCCAGGAAGCCGTAGCCCGGGTGGATCGCGGTGGCGCCGGTGACTTCGGCGGCGGCGATGATCGCCGGGATGGACAGGTAGGACTGCGCGGCGTTGGCCGGGCCGATGCAAACCGACTCGTCGGCCAGCGACAGGTGCATCAGCTCGCGGTCCGCGGTGGAATGAACCGCGACGGTCTTGATGCCCAGTTCCTTGCAGGCGCGCAGGACGCGCAGGGCAATCTCGCCGCGGTTGGCAATAAGGACTTTTTCCAGCTGCATCGCAGGTTCCCCGCGCATCAGACGATGGTGAACAGCGGCTGGTCGAACTCTACCGGCTGACCGTTTTCCACCAGGATGGATTCGATGACGCCACTGGCTTCGGCCTCGATGTGGTTCATCATCTTCATCGCTTCAACGATGCACAGGATGTCGCCCTTCTTCACGGTCTGGCCGACTTCGGCGAACGCCGCGGAGGTCGGGGAGGCGGCGCGGTAGAAGGTGCCGACCATCGGCGAGCGGACCACGTGGCCGTTCAGCTTGGGTGCGGCCGGAGCGGCGTCGGCGGCGGCCGGAGCGGCAGCCGGGGCAGCGGCGACAGGAGCAGCCATCGGGGCCGGAGCGGCGTAGACGTGCTGGGCAGCGCCCTTGCCGGTGTTACGGCTGATGCGCACGGACTCTTCGCCTTCGCGAATCTCTAGTTCGTCGATACCGGACTCTTCCAGCAGCTCGATCAGTTTCTTGACTTTACGGATATCCATTAAGCAATCACTCCCAAGTAGGGTCAGGGGCGTTCAAGGTGTTCTAGTGCCGCCTCCAGGGCCAGGCGGTAGCCGCTGGCGCCGAGACCGCAGATCACTCCCACCGCCACGTCGGAAAAGTAGGAGTGATGCCGGAAAGGTTCACGTTTATGCACGTTGGACAGGTGAACTTCGATGAATGGGATGCTCACTCCCAGCAGCGCGTCACGTATCGCAACGCTGGTATGTGTAAAAGCCGCCGGATTGATGAGGATGAAGTCCACGCCCTCGCCACGCGCGGCGTGAATCCGCTCGATGAGCACGTGCTCGGCGTTGCTCTGCAGCCAGTGCAGTTCATGACCGGCGGCGCGGGCGCGCTGTTGCAGATCGGCATTGATCTGTTCGAGCGTGATCGCGCCGTAGATACCGGGCTCGCGAGTGCCCAGCAGGTTGAGATTGGGACCGTGCAGCACCAGCAGCGTGGCCATGGGGGAACCTTGTGCGGGGATGGAAGTCGGCGACTATGCCGGGAACCGGGGGCGGCTGTCCATAAGCCAACAGTAGACGGCCGATTGCCGGGTAATGGCCGACGTTGGCCGAAAGATGCCTGGGTTTCGGAATGCTGGGGCGGAAGCCGACCGCCTGGTCGGAACCGCTGCCGCCAGCCTTGCGCGGGCGGCTGCTGGCTTCAGAGGCGCGTGCTCGCTTCGCGCAGGCGCTCGCCGAACAGCGCGGCGGTGGTTTCGCCGACCACGCGCAGGTCCTGCCACTCTTCGCCGCTGGGCGCGAACAATTGCAGGGCTGGCGGGCCGAACAGCTGGTAGCGATCGAGCAGGGTGCGCTGGGCGGCGTCGCTGCGCGTGATGTCGAAGCGCAGCAACCGGTAGCCGGCCAGCTGTTCACGGATCTGGGGTGCCTCGAGCACCTCGCGTTCGATGACCTTGCAGCTCACGCACCAGTCGGCATACCAGTCGAGCAGCACCGGCTGGCCGGCGGCGCGCGCGTCGGCCAGGGCGGCATCCAGGGCGGCGGGCTCATCGAGGGTCAGCCAGGCGCCACTCTGCACGCGGGTCGCCGGCGCGGCGCTGCCGGCCTCCAGGCGACCCAGCGGACGCAGCGGATCCGATTCGCCCTGCAGCGCGCCGACCCAGGCGCTCAGGCCGTAGACCAGCAGGGCCAGGCCGGCCAGCTGGCTGAGCTTCTGGCGTCCCGGCTTGGGAATGAATTCCAGGGCGCCGAGCCACAGTGCGGTACCAACCGCCAGCAGGCCCCACAGCGCCAGGGACAGCGAGCCGGGCAGCACACGCTCCAGCAGCCAGATCGAGACCGCCAGCAGCATCACGCCGAAGGCGTTGCGTACGCCCACCATCCAGGGGCCGGACTTGGGCAGCAGCGTGCCACCGCCGACCCCGAACAGCACCAGCGGCGTGCCCATGCCCAGGCCCAGCGCCAGCAGCTTCAGGCCGCCACCCAGCGCGTCGCCGCTGCTGCTGATGTACAGCAGGGCGGCGGCCAGCGGTGCGGACACGCAGGGGGACACCAGCAGGCTGGACAGCACCCCGAGGACCGCTGCGCCGAGCAGCGAGCCACCGCGCGCCTGGCCGGCTAGGCGGTCCAGCGGTGTGCGCAGCACGGCAGGCAGGCGCAGCTCGAAGGTGCCGAACATGGCCAGCGCGAACAGCGCGAAGAAGGCGGCGAACGGCACCAGCACCCAGGGGGACTGCAGGCGCGCCTGCAGGTTGAGGCCGGCGCCGAACAGGCCCATCAGGGCGCCGAGCAGGGCAAAGCAGATCGCCATCGGCAGCACGTAGGCCAGCGACAGGCTCAGGCCGCGCAGGCCGCCCACCTGGCCGCGCAGCACCACGCCGGAGAGGATCGGCAGCATCGGCAGCACGCAGGGAGTGAAGGTCAGCCCCAGGCCGGCCAGGAAGAACAACGCCAGGCTGCGCCAGTCCAGGGATGCGCCGCCGGGCCCGTCGATCTCCAGCTCGCGGCTCTCCGGCGGATAGCACAGGCCCAGGTCGGCGCAACCCTGATAGCCGACCCGCAGCGTGAAGCCGCGGCCCTGCGGGTTGTCCACGGCCAGGCTGATCTCGGTGATGCCGTAGTGGGCCTCGATCTCGCCGAAGTACTCGTCGACTTTCTTTACGCCGGGGGGGATCTGCGGCTCGCCCAGCGTCACGCCGGGCGTGTCGGTGGCAAAGCTGAACTGATGGCGGTACAGGTAATAGCCGTCGGCGTTGCTGAAGCGCAGGCGCACCTGCTGCGGGGTGGACTCCAGCAGCTCCAGGCGGAAGGCCTTGTCCACCGGCAGGAAGTCGCTGCTGTTGTTCAGGGCGCCGCCGAGCAGGGACTGGGCGCGCGGCGCCTCGGGCAGGGCGGCCAGCGAGGGCAGGCTGAACAGCAGGAGAAGGATAAGCAGCAGGCGGCGCATGGGCGTCTCGTCACAACGCAAGGAGCCGGCATGATACCCGACTCGCTCGCGAGGGGGCGCGACGTGGCGTCGCAAGAGATTACCGGACGGCGGCGACCCGCGCCGTGCTGGGCTTTGCCCGGGCGCCCCGGCTATAATCGCGGCCTTTTCCCGACTTGCAGACCCGAATCATGACCGAGTCCGTGCTCGATTACATGAACCGCCTGGGCCGCGCCGCGCGCGAGGCCTCGCGAATCACCGCGCGCGCCACCACCGCGCAGAAGAACAACGCCCTGCTGGCGGCCGCCCGCGCCCTGGACGCGGCGCGCGAGGCGCTGCTGGTCGCCAACGCCAAGGACCTGGCCGCCGGCCGGGAGAACGGCCTGGATGACGCCATGCTCGATCGCCTGGCGCTGACCCCGGCGCGCATCGACGAGATGATCGAAGGTCTGCGCCAGGTGGCGACCCTGCCGGATCCGATCGGCACGATCCGCGACATGCGCTATCTGCCCTCGGGCATCCAGGTCGGCAAGATGCGCGTGCCGCTCGGCGTGATCGGCATCATCTACGAGTCGCGGCCCAACGTGACCATCGACGCCGCGAGCCTGTGCCTCAAGTCCGGCAACGCCACCATCCTGCGCGGCGGTTCGGAAGCCATTCACTCCAACCAGGCGATCGCCGCCTGCATCCAGCAGGGCCTGGCCGAAGCCGGCCTGCCGCCGGCCTGTGTGCAGGTGGTGGAAACCACCGACCGCGCCGCCGTGGGTGCCCTGATTACCATGCCCGAATACGTGGACGTGATCGTCCCGCGAGGCGGCAAGGGGCTGATCGAACGCATCAGTCGCGACGCCCGGGTGCCGGTGATCAAGCATCTGGACGGCGTCTGCCACGTCTACATCGACGTCGCCGCCGACCTGGACAAGGCCATTCGCGTGGCCGACAACGCCAAGACCCAGCGCTATGCGCCGTGCAACGCCATGGAAACCCTGCTGGTGCATGCCGGAATCGCCGAGCGCGTGCTGCCGCCGCTGGCCGCCATCTACCGCGCCAAGGGCGTGGAACTGCGCGGCTGTCCGGCGACCCGCGCGCTGCTCGGCGCCGACGTGCGCGAAGCCAGCGAGGACGACTGGTTCGCCGAGTACAACGCGCCGATCCTGGCGATCCGCGTGGTCGATTCGCTGGATGCCGCCATCTCGCACATCAACCACTACGGCTCGCACCACACCGACGCGATCATCACGGAGAACTTCAGCGATGCGCGGCGCTTCCTCGCCGAGGTCGACTCCAGCTCGGTGATGGTCAATGCCTCCACGCGCTTCGCCGACGGCTTCGAATACGGGCTGGGTGCCGAGATCGGCATCTCCACCGACAAGCTGCACGCCCGCGGCCCGGTAGGCCTGGAAGGCCTGACCAGCGAGAAGTACGTGGTGTACGGCGACGGGCACGTGCGCGGCTGATGGTACGGCGCGTCGGCATTCTGGGCGGCACCTTCGATCCGGTGCACATCGGCCATCTGCGCGGGGCGCTGGAGGTGGCGGAGCTGTTCGCCCTTGACGAAGTGCGGCTGGTACCCAGCGCCCGGCCGCCGCATCGCGAGCGACCGCAGGTGTCCGCCGATGATCGCCTGGCCATGGTGCGCTGCGCGGTCGAAGGCGTACCGCCGCTGACTGTCGACGACCGCGAGCTGCACCGCGAACGTCCCTCCTATACCATCGACACCCTGGAATCGCTGCGCAGCGAGCTGGCCGCCGATGACCAGCTGTTCCTGGTGCTGGGCTGGGATGCCTTCTGCGGCCTGCCCAGCTGGCACCGCTGGGAAGAACTGCTGCTGCATTGCCACCTGCTGGTGCTGCAGCGACCGGACGCTGACGTGGAGGCGCCGGATGCACTGCGCAACCTGCTGGCCGCGCGCAGTGTGAGCGATCCGCAGGCCTTGTGCGGGCCGGGCGGGCAGATTGCCTTCGTCTGGCAGACGCCGCTGGAAATCTCCGCGACTCAACTGCGCGAACGGCTGGCGCAGGGTCGCTCGATCCGCTTTCTGGTGCCGGACGCGGTGCTGGCCTACATCCAGGCGCACGGGCTGTACCCGGCGTCCCCGTGAACCCCTTTCCATACGAGTATTGATATGCAGAACGAACAACTGGTCCAGGTCGCGGTCGACGCGCTGGAAGACATGAAGGCCCAGAACATCACCGTCATCGATGTGCGCGGCAAGACCAGCGTCACCGATTTCATGGTGATTGCCAGCGGGACCTCCAACCGCCAGGTCAAGTCGATGGCCGACAACGTCATCGAGAAGGTCAAGGAACACGGCAAGCGTCCGCTGGGTTGCGAGGGCATGGAAGGCGGCGAGTGGGTGCTGATCGACCTGGGCGACGTGGTGGTGCACGCCATGCAGACCGCCACCCGCGAGTTCTATGACCTGGAGCGCCTGTGGCGCGGCGCCGAGCAGAGCCGCGCCAGCCACGGTGGCGAGCAGGAACACGAGTAAGCCGTGAAGCTGCGGCTGATTGCCGTCGGCTCGCGCATGCCGCGCTGGGTCGAGGAGGGCTGGCAGGAGTATGTAAAGCGCCTGCCCACCGAGCTGAGCCTGGAGCTGGTGGAGATTCCGCTGCACACACGCGGCAAGAACGCCGACGTGGCGCGGCTGATCCGCCAGGAGGGCGAGGCCATGCTGGCCAAGGTGCAGCCTGGCGAGCGCATCGTCACCCTGGAGGTGCAGGGCAAGGCCTGGAGCACGGAACAGCTGGCCAGTGAACTGGATCGCTGGCGTCTGGATGCGCGGACTGTCAATCTGATGGTCGGCGGTCCGGAGGGGCTGGCGCCCGAGGTCTGCGCGCGCAGCGAGCAGCGCTGGTCGCTGTCGCCGCTGACCCTGCCGCACCCGCTGGTGCGCATCCTGGTCGGCGAACAGATCTACCGTGCCTGGACCCTGCTCAGCGGCCATCCCTATCACAAGTAGCGTGTAGTACCGATGCCGGATTCGCTCTACCTGCAGGATCATCAACGCGACGCGCGCCTCGTGCGTCGGCGCATGCTTGCGGGCGCGGTGGCGATCGGGCTCCTCACGCTGATGCTGATCGGGCGTATGTACTACCTGCAGGTGATCCAGTACGAACACCACTCCACGCTGTCGGAAAGCAACCGGGTCCATGTCCAGCCGATCCCGCCCAACCGCGGGCTGATCTACGATCGCAATGGGGTAATCCTGGCGGAGAACCGCCCGAGCTTCAGCCTGACCGTGACCCGCGAGCGGGCCAAGGACTGGCAGGCGGAGCTGGATCGGGTGGTGGAGATTCTCGGTCTTGGCGATAGCGAGCGAGCGCTGTTCGAAAAGCGCGTGCGCCAGGGGCGGCGGCCGTTCGAGCCGGTGCCCATCATGTTCGAGCTGTCCGAGGAACAGATTGCCCGCATCGCGGTGAACCAGTTCCAGCTGCCGGGTGTGGAAGTGACCGCGCAACTGGTGCGCCACTACCCGCAGCAGGAGCATTTCGCCCATTCGGTGGGCTATGTCGGGCGCATCAACGAGCAGGAGCTAAAGCGCCTCGATCCGATCAACTACAGCGGTACCCACCACGTGGGCAAGACCGGCCTGGAGCGCTTCTACGAGGACGACCTGCACGGCACGGTCGGCTACGAGGAAGTCGAGACCAACGCCCGGGGCCGGGTGTTGCGGGTGCTCAAGCGCACGCCACCGGTGCCTGGCAAGGATCTGGTGCTGACCCTCGACAGCCGTCTGCAGGCCGCCGCCGAGGCCGCCCTCGGCGGTCGGCGCGGTGCGGTGGTGGCCATCGAGCCGACCACCGGCGAGATTCTCGCCGTGGTCAGCCAGCCCAGCTTCGATCCCAACCTGTTCGTCACCGGCATCAGCTTTCGCAAGTACGCCGAGCTCAGCGAGTCCATCGACCGGCCGCTGTACAACCGGGTAATGCGCGGACTGTACCCGCCGGGCTCGACCATCAAGCCGATGGTGGTCGTGGCCGGTCTGGACGCCAAGGCCATCACCCCGCAGACCAAGGTGTTCGACCCCGGCTACTACCAGCTGCCCAATGTGTCGCACAAGTACCGCAACTGGAACCGCTACGGTGACGGCTGGGTGGACCTGGACCTGGCCATTGCCCGCTCCAACGATACCTACTTCTACGATCTGGCCCACAAGCTGGGCATCGACCAGTTGCACGACTACATGACCCGCTTCGGTTTTGGTACCCGGGTCGCCCTGGATGTTTTCGAGGAAACCGCCGGCCTGATGCCGTCGCGGGAATGGAAGCAGCGCCGTTACCGACAAGTTTGGTACCCGGGCGAAACGCTCATCCTCGGCATCGGTCAGGGCTACATGCAGGCCACGCCGCTGCAGTTGGCCCAGGCCACCGCGCTGATGGCCACGCGCGGCAAGTGGATTCGGCCCCACCTGGCGAAAAGCGTGGGCGGTGTGCCGCCGGTGGACACCAATCCGGTTCCCGACATCGAGCTGCGTGATCCGCGTTTCTGGGACCACGCTCGCGAGGGCATGGAGTCGGTGGTGCATGGCCCGCGCGGCACGGCGCGGCGCATCGGGCTGGATTCTCCGTACCGTATTGCCGGCAAGAGCGGTACCGCCCAGGTGGTGGCCATCAAGCAGGGCGAGAAGTACGACAGCGAGAAGCTGGAGGAGCGACATCGCGACCACGCGCTGTTCGTGGCCTACGCGCCGGCGGATGATCCCCGGATCGCCGTGGCGGTGATGGTCGAAAACGGCGAGTCGGGCAGTGGCGTGGCCGGGCCGGTGGCCCGCCAGGTCATGGATGCCTGGCTGCTCGATGAGCAGGGCCAGCTCAAGCCCAAGTTCGCTCCGCCACAAGCCCCGAAGGTGGTGAACAACCGTGGCAACTGAATTCAACCGTTCCCTGTCCGATCATGATCCGCTGAGCCGTCGGGCCAGCCTGCTGCAGCGTCTGCACATCGACGGTGTGCTGTTGCTGTTGCTGCTGACCCTGGCCGCTGCGAGCCTGTTCATCCTGTATTCGGCCAGCGGCAAGAATGTCGAGCTGCTGATCAAGCAGGCCACCTCGTTCGGGATCGGCCTGCTGGCCATGCTGCTGATTGCGCAGCTCGATCCACGCTTCATGGCCCGCTGGATACCCTTCGGCTACGCGTTTGGCCTGGTGCTGCTGGTGTGGGTGGAGCTGTTCGGCTACACCGCGATGGGCGCCACTCGCTGGATCAACATTCCGGGGGTGATCCGTTTCCAGCCGGCCGAGCTGATGAAGATCCTCATGCCGGCAACCATCGCCTGGTACCTGGCTCGCCACAACCTGCCGCCGAATCTGAAACACACCGCCTGGGCACTGGTGCTGATCGGCATGCCGTTCGTGCTGATTCTCAAACAGCCGGACCTGGGCACCTCGCTGCTGATCCTCGCCTCCGGCGCCTTCGTGCTGTTCGTCGCCGGCCTGCGCTGGCGCTGGGTGATCGGCGCCGCCGCCGCCGCGATACCGGTGGCGGTGTTCATGTGGCTGTTCGTGATGCACCAGTACCAGAAGCAGCGGGTGCTGACCTTCCTCGACCCGGAAAGCGATCCGCTGGGAACGGGCTGGAACATCATCCAGTCCAAGGCGGCGATCGGTTCGGGGGGGGTGTTTGGCAAGGGCTGGTTGCAGGGGACGCAGTCGCACCTGGATTTTTTGCCGGAAAGCCACACCGACTTTATCATTGCCGTGCTTGGTGAAGAGTTCGGCCTGGTCGGCATCTGCCTGCTCCTGCTGCTCTATCTGTTGCTGCTGGCGCGTGGCATGGTCATCACCGTGCAGGCGCAGAGCCTGTTCGGCAAGTTGTGGGCCGGCGGCCTGACGCTGACCTTCTTCGTCTATGTGTTCGTCAACATCGGCATGGTGAGCGGTCTGCTGCCGGTGGTGGGGGTTCCGCTTCCTTTCATCAGCTACGGCGGTACGTCGCTGGTTACGCTGTTGTCCGGATTCGGCGTTTTGATGGCGATCCACACCCATCGCAAGTGGATCACCTAATGAGGACCGCTATGCGCAAGAGTGCCCAACGACTGATTCATGCCCTGCTGGGCTTGTGCGCAGCGGGCTGCGTGCCCGTCAGCGGCGCGTCCAGCGGTGATTACCAGGGCTCGGCGCAGGTGCGCGAGCTGATCGAGGAAATGACCCTATCCCATGGCTTCGCCGCCGAGCAGCTCGAAGCGCTGTTTGCCGAGGCGGAGCGCAAGCAGGTCATTCTCGAGGCCATTTCCCGACCCGCCGAGCGGGTCAAGCCGTGGAGCGAGTACCGGCCGATCTTCCTCACCGATGCCCGCATTGCCCGCGGCGTGGATTTCTGGCGCGAGCACGAGGCGGCGCTGAGTCGCGCCGAACGCGAATATGGCGTGCCGGCCGAGGTGATCGTCGCCATCATCGGCGTGGAAACCTTCTACGGGCGCAACACCGGCAGCTACCGTGTGCTGGATGCACTGTCCACGCTGTGCTTCGACTACCCGCCGCGTGCGCCGTTCTTCTGTCAGCAGCTGCGCGAGTTCCTGTTGCTGGCGCGGGAGGAACAGGTCGACCCGCTGCGCCTGAAGGGCTCCTACGCCGGGGCGATGGGCTTGCCGCAGTTCATGCCCGGCAGCTTCCGCGCCTATGCAGTCGACTTCGACGGTGATGGCCGCATCGATATCTGGAACAACCCGGTGGATGCCATCGGCAGTGTGGCCAGCTATTTCAAGCGTCATGGCTGGGTCACCGGCGCCAGCGTGGTCAGCCGGGTGCAGGCCGATGGCGAGCGGGTCGAGGAGGGCATCAGCCCCGGTCTGGAGCCGACCCTGAGCGTGGCAGAGCTGCGCGAGTTGGGCTGGCGTTCGGAGCTGCCGCTCGATGACGGTCTGTCGGTCACGGCCATCCGCTTCGACGGTGAGGCCGGCGAGGAATACTGGCTCGGACTGTCCAATTTCTACGTCATCACCCGCTACAACCGCAGCGCCATGTACGCGATGGCCGTCCATCAGCTGGGCGAGGCGCTGGTGCAGGCCAGGGGGAATCGTTGATGCGTGTTCTGCTTCCGACGCTGCTGGCCGCGCTGCTGCTGGCCGGTTGTTCGAGCCCGCCGAGCGGCACCCCGTCCACGTCGTCCGCCGGCACGTCGAGTTATGCGCGACCTCACAAGGACGGCGCGCCCTGGTGGGACGTGGACGTCTCGAAGATTCCGGACGCCGTGCCCATGCCGCATTACGGACGGGTCAAGGCCAACCCCTACACGGTACTGGGCAAGAGCTACTACCCGATCAATGATGCGCGGACCTACCGGGAAACCGGCACCGCGTCCTGGTATGGCACCAAGTTCCACGATCAGCTCACCGCCAATGGCGAGCGCTACGACCTGTACGGGATGACCGCTGCCCATAAGACCCTGCCGCTGCCCAGCTACGTGCGGGTCACCAACCTGGACAACGGACGCAAGGTGGTGCTGCGCGTCAACGACCGTGGCCCCTTCTATTCCGACCGCATCATCGACCTGTCCTTCGCGGCGGCGAAGAAGCTCGGTTTCGCCGAGAGCGGCACGGCGCGGGTGCATGTCGAAGGCATCGACCCCTACCAGTGGTGGGCCGAACGCGGGAAGCCGGTCCCCAGCGTACTGGCGCAGCCGGCGACGGGGTCGTTCGCGTCGAGTGCGCCGGGACAGGTCGAGCAGTACGTTCCGCCGCCTACCCAGCATGCCGCGGCGGTCTTGCCGGTTCAGGTGTCCACCCCCTCGACGGCCATTCCGGACAAGGGCTTCTACCTGCAAGTCGGGGCGTTCGCCAACCCGGATGCCGCCGAACTGCTGCGTGCCCAGCTGAGCGAAACGGTCTCCGTACCGGTGTTCATCAGCTCGGTGGTGCATAATCGCCAGGTGCTGCACCGTGTCCGGCTGGGGCCGATCGGCACTTCCGACGAGGCGCAGCGTCTGCAGCAAAGCGTGCGCCTGGCCAACCTGGGTGCGCCACAATTGGTGCGTCCCGACTGAGCGGGTCGTTGCCGGTTCTGTGACAACGCGCGTGGCTCGTTCCGCGTTGTGAACTAATGTTCTTTTCACTTGTCAGATGGGGCTTTGGCCTCACGGCTTCGTTTTGATTCGATTTTTGTAGGGAGAAGGATGAACATCTTCAGTTTTGCCCCCCGTGTATTGGCGTCCTTCCTGGCGTTTGGCGTTTCGGTGAGCTGGGCCGCCGAGCCGATCATTCCGGCCGCGCCGCAACTGGCGGCCAAGTCCTATGTGCTGATGGACGCCGCCAGCGGCCAGGTACTGGTGGAGCATAACGGCGACGAGCGCCTGCCTCCGGCCAGCCTCACCAAGCTGATGACCGCCTACCTGGCCACCCTGGAGATCAACCGCGGGCAGATCCGTGAAGAGGACAAGGTGCATGTCAGTGAAAAGGCCTGGCGCACCGGCGGTTCGCGCATGTTCATCCAGGTTGGCAGCCAGGTCTCGGTAAGCGATCTGCTGCATGGGGTCATCATCCAGTCGGGCAACGACGCCAGTGTGGCGCTGGCCGAGCACATTGCCGGCAGCGAAGACGCCTTCGCCGACCTCATGAACCAGCAGGCCCAGCGCCTGGGGCTGACCAACACCCAATTCCGCAACGCCACCGGTCTGCCGCACCCGGAGCACTATTCCTCGGCGCACGACATGGCCAAACTGGCGCGCGCGATCATCTACGACGACCCGCAGCACTACGCCATCTACAAGCAGAAGGAATTCTTCTGGAACAACATCCGCCAGCCCAACCGCAACCTTTTGCTGTGGCGTGATCCGACGGTGGACGGACTGAAGACCGGCCACACCGACGAAGCCGGTTATTGCCTGGTGGCCTCCGCCGAACGGGATGGCCAGCGACTGATCACCGCGGTATTCGGCACGAGCGGCGAAGAGGCGCGCTCGGCTGAAACGCAGAAGCTGCTCACCTACGGCTTCCGCTTCTTCGAAACCCGTACCTTCTACGAGAAAGGCCAGGCCCTCACCCGTGCCCGGGTCTGGAAGGGCGCCGAGAACGAGATCGAGGCCGGCCTGCGGGAAAACCTGACACTCACGGTGCCGCGCGGGCGCAGCCAGCAGCTGCAGGCCACACTGCAGCTGGATCGTCAGTTGATGGCGCCGATCGAGCAGGGCGCCGTGATCGGCAAGGTGGAAGTCCGCGACGGCGACAAGGTGATCCACACGGCCGACCTGATCGCCCTGGAAGGGGTGGAGCAGGGTGGCTTTTTTGCCCGTCTCTGGGATAGTATCCGACTGTTTTTCTACGGCTTGTTCAACTGACAGCCCGTGTTGAACGTCAGCCCGCCCACCGGCGGGCTTTCGTGCTTGTGGATCACGAGTCCATCTACAGAAGTTGTGGTTATGAACGACGTACAAGCTCCAAAAATCGAGTTTCCCTGCGAGCGCTACCCCATCAAGGTGATCGGCGACGCCGGCGAAGGCTTCGCCGCGCTGGTCATCGAGATCATGCGCCGGCATGTGGCCGATTTTGACGAAAACACCCTGGTCATGCGGGACAGCAGCAAGGGTCGCTTCATGTCCGTGCAGGTGCTGATCACCGCCTCCGGTCCTGACCAGTTGCAGGCCATCCATATGGATCTTCGCGCCACCGGGCGCGTGCACATGGTGCTCTGATGGCGGCCGGGCTGCTGGGGGTGCGTGAGCTCGGCCTGGTGGAATACCTGCCGACCTGGCAGGCCATGCAGCGCTTCACCCAGGAGCGCGATGAACAGACCGGCGACGAGATCTGGCTTTTGCAGCATCCGCCAGTCTTCACCCAGGGCCAGGCCGGCAAGGCCGAACATGTGCTGTTTCCCGGTGACATCCCCGTGGTGCAGGTGGACCGTGGCGGCCAGGTGACCTACCACGGCCCCGGCCAGCTGGTGGTCTATCTGCTGATCGATGTGCGCCGACACAACCTGGGCGTGCGCGATCTGGTCAGCCGCATCGAGCAGAGTCTGGTGGATCTGCTGGCGGGCTACGGTGTTTCGGCGGCGGCGCGCCCCGATGCCCCGGGCGTCTATGTCGACGGTGCCAAGATCGCCTCGCTGGGCCTGCGCATCCGCCGCGGCTGCTCCTTCCATGGCCTGGCGCTCAATCTGGACATGGACATGCAGCCGTTCCGGCGCATCAATCCCTGTGGCTATGCCGGACTGGCCATGACCCAGCTGCGTGACCTGCTGGGTCGGCCTATCGATTTTTCCGAGGTGAGTGCCCGCTTGCGCGATCAGCTCGTCACACACCTCGACTATGCAGGTTTCAAGGCCCTCGAGGGCGGGATCGAATCGCTATGAGCAGTCAGGAAAACGCCGGCAAGCCGGCCAAGCTGGAAACGGGTACCAAGCTGCGTGGCGCCGAGAAGGTGGCGCGCATTCCGGTCAAGGTCATCCCCACCGAGGAATTGCCCAAGAAGCCGGACTGGATCCGCGTGCGAGTGCCGGTGTCGCCCGAGGTGGACCGCATCAAGCAACTGTTGCGCAAGCACCGCCTGCACAGCGTCTGTGAAGAAGCCTCCTGCCCGAACCTGGGCGAGTGCTTCTCTGGCGGTACCGCCACCTTCATGATCATGGGCGACATCTGCACCCGTCGCTGTCCGTTCTGCGACGTGGGCCACGGCCGACCCAAGCCGCTGGATGCCGACGAACCGCTGAACCTGGCCCAGGCGATTGCCGACCTGCGCCTGCGCTATGTGGTGATTACCTCGGTAGACCGCGACGACCTGCGCGACGGCGGCGCCCAGCACTTCGCCGATTGCCTGCGCGAGATCCGCAAGCTGTCGCCGAACGTGCAGCTGGAAACCCTGGTGCCGGACTACCGCGGCCGCATGGACATCGCGCTGGACATCACCGCCACCGAGCCGCCGGATGTGTTCAACCACAACCTGGAAACCGTGCCGCGCCTGTACAAGTCGTCGCGCCCCGGTTCGGATTTCGAGTGGTCGCTGGACCTGCTGGAGAACTTCAAGAAGCGCGTCCCGGGCGTCCCCACCAAGTCCGGCCTGATGCTCGGCCTGGGCGAGACCGATGATGAAGTGATCGAAGTGATGCACCGCCTGCGCGAGCATGACGTCGACATGCTGACCCTGGGCCAGTACCTGCAGCCCTCGCGCAATCACCTGGCCGTCCAGCGCTTCGTGCACCCGGACACCTTCGCCTGGTTCGCCGAGGAAGGCGAGAAGATGGGCTTCAAGAACGTGGCGTCCGGCCCGCTGGTGCGTTCCTCGTACCATGCCGATCAGCAGGCTCACGGCGAGAAGATCAGCTGATCCGGTGCGGAAACGAAAAGGCGATCCTCGGATCGCCTTTTTTCGTTCTGCGGGGCTGTGGGAGCGGACTTGTCCGCGAGCTCTTGGTGCAGGCCGCCCCCCCCAGGCTCGCGAATGAATTCGCTCCCACAGTCCTGGCCGGCTATCGCCTGCCGGTCTCCCGACGCAGTCGCTTGAGCAGCGAGGAGCTGGCAAAACCGTCGGCGGCCAGGCCGTGGTCCACCTGGAAGGCGCGGATCGCCTGGCGACTGTTGGCGCCGATGATGCCGTCAGGCTCTCCGAGGTCGTAGCCCAGCCGGTTCAGGCGCTCCTGCAATTCGATGCGCTCGGCCCGCGACAGCGGCCGCTCGTGATAGGGCCAGCGGGCGGAGATCTCGCCATTGCCGCTCAGCCGCTCGGCGAACAGGCCGATCGCCATGCCGTAGGCGCTGGAGTTGTTGTACTTGAGGATGGCGCGGAAGTTCGCCAGGGTCAGGAAGGCGGGTCCCAGATGCCCGGCCGGCAGCAGCAGGCTGGCTTCCTGGTCGCCGTATTGGGGCGGCAGGTTGGGGATGTTGATGCCCAGCTGCTGCCACTCCTGCAGTGTCTTGCGCGCCTGGGGGTCGGCCAGCCGGTAGTCGAAGTCCACCGGCAGCCCGACCTCGAAGCCCCAGGGTTGGCCCAGCCGCCAGCCGGAGCGTTGCAGGTAGTGGGCGGTGGACGCCAGGGCGTCGGCAGTGGAGTTCCAGATATCGCGCCGCCCATCGCCGTCGAAATCGACCGCGTAGCGCTGATAAGTGGTGGGGATGAACTGGGTCTGGCCCATGGCACCGGCCCAGGAGCCCAGCATGCGGCGGGGCGAGATGTCGCCCTGCTGCAGAATCTGCAGAGCGGCGATCAGCTGCTGGTGGGCGAACTCCGGGCGGCGACCCTCATGGGCCAGGGTCGCCAGCGAGCGGATCACCGACTTGCTGCCCTGGGTCTGCCCGAAGTTGCTCTCCAGGCCCCAGATGGCCACCAGCGCCTGGCGGTCCACGCCATAGTGCTGTTCGATGCGGTGTAGCAGGGCGGCATGCTCTTCCAGCAGCTGCTCGGCGCGCGTCAGGCGGCGTAGCGACAGGGCGCCGTCCAGGTATTCCCAGATCGGTCGGGTGAACTCCGGCTGGCTGCGGTCGGCCGCGATCACCTGGGGATCGGGGCGCAGGCCGCGCAGCGCGGCATCGAGGATATCCGGGGCTATGCCTGCACGCAGTGCCTCGCGGCGAAACTCGGTGAGCCAGCTGGCAAAGCTGATCTGTTCCTCGCGCATCTCGGCCGGGCTCTGGCGCACTTCGGCGCTGGAGGGAAGCGGCAGGCTGGCGGCGATGAGCAGGAAAGCGGTGGAAGCGATCAACAGAGGAGGCCGAAGGGCGGCCGGAAAGAACGGCATGCGAAGCGGTCTCGAAATCGACTTACGGTACAAGACCTTATCACGGCTGAAAAAATTCAGGCGGCCAGAACGACGGAAGCCTCCCAGTTGCGCTGGGAGGCTTCGCGGCGGTAGCTGCCCTTGCCCTTCTTGGGCTGTTCCTGGCGGCTGCGGAACAGGGGCTGGGCGATGAGCGATCTGGCCTTGTTCGGCCGCTTGGGTTGTTTGGCCATGCAGGTTCTCCGGACGGTCGGTTGACTGGCGCGCATCATAGGGGTTGTGCAGAAATTGTCCAGCCTGATCTGGCCTTGGTCGTAGGGCGGGTCGGCGCTTTTCCGGCCGCCGCCTGTTACTGGCTCGGCAGCGGCAGACGCAGCCCGGCGATGTGCAGCGTCAGACTGGCAAGGCCCGCCCAGGGATCGCCGGCGGCCTGGCCCTTGATCTGTGCATCGATCTGCTGGGCGTCGCGCAGCAACTGGCCCCAGCGACGGGCGCTGTGGCGTTGCAGCGCGCGTGATAGCAGCGGGCGGCGCTTGTCCCATACCGGCGGTTTGCACTGTGCGAAGGCCCGCTCCAGCGGCAGGCCCTGTTCATGCTGGAACGCCAGGTTGGCCAGCTGGCGCACCTCGCGAGCCAACGCCCACAGAATCACCGGCGCTTCCAGGCCTTCACCCCGCAGCCCTTCCAGCATGCGCAGCGCGTGCGGCGCCTGTCCGGCCAGGGCGGCGTCGATCAGGCCGAAGACATCGAAGCGGGCGCTGTCGGCCACGGCGGCCTGCACGGTGGCTGCATCGACCTTCTGGCCATCAGCCAGCAGCTTGAGTTTCTCGATCTCCTGCACGGCGGCCAGCAGATTGCCTTCCACCCGGGCGGCGATAAGTTCCACGGCTTCCGGGGTGGCAGCCAGGCCGGCCTGGCCCAGGCGCTGGTTGATCCATTGCGGCAACTGCTGGGCGTCCACCGGCCAGATCTGGATGAACTGGCTGGCCTGGCCCTCGATCAGTGCCTTGGCCCACTTGGTCTTCTGGCCGCTGCCGTCCAGCTTGGGCAGTTGCAGCAGCAGCACGGAGTCTTCGGCCGGGCGCGCCAGATAGTCGAGCAGCGCGGCGGCGCCCTTGTCGCCGGGCTTGCCGGACGGCAGGCGCAGTTCAATCAGGCGTTTCTCGGCAAACAGCGACAGGCTGGCGCCCGCCTCGTAGAGCTGGCCCCAGTCGAAGTTGGCTTCCACATGGAACACCTGGCGTTCGCCGAAGCCCTGGCTGCGGGCGGCGGACCGGATGGCGTCGCAGGCTTCCTGGCAGAGCAGCGGCTCATCGCCGCTTACGGCGTACACCGGGGCCAGCGGTCCTTGCAAGTGCTTGCCCAGCTGGGCGGGGGACAGCTTCATGGGTTGGCGGATTCGGACGCGGCGCGCTGTTCGGCTTGCGCCTTGGCCGTGGCCTGGGCGTCGAGGCGTTCGAGCTCTGCGGGGGAGAGCACCTGCAGGCGGCGCACCAGTTGCTGCAGCAGATCGCGGCGCATTTCCTCCAGCTGCTGCTGGCGCTCCTGTTCCGAGCCGATCAGGTTGTTCTGGTCGTGGGCCACCACCTTCTGGGTTTCCAGGCGGTTTTCCAGCAGCGGATGCTGGCGGCTGCGGATCTGGTAGTCCAGGGCGGCGGTGAGTTCGTATTCGGCGCTGCGCGCCCCGCTGGTGAAGCTGGCGGTGCGCTGGTCGACCCTCTCTTCCAGCAGCACCAGTTGATAGGGTGCTCCGGGATGCACGCGCACGCCACGGTTTTCCAGCAGCGTACGCAGCTGCCGGGAGGCATCGCCGTAGCGGTCTTCGGCGCGCAGGTCCAGCTCGCGCAGGGCGAACGCCTCCCCGTCCCCGGTGCCGCGCAGTTGGAAACCGCAGGCGCCAAGCAGCAGCGCGGTGGCGACAATCAACAGGAAGCGATGCGGCATCGGTGGACCTCCATGGGGCTCGCCCCGGTACTTCCGGGGCGATGGGCACGGTTAGTTGGCGACGATGTTGACCAGCTTGCCGGGAACCACGATCACCTTGCGAATCGTCAGGCCTTCAGTAAAGCGCAGGACGTTCTCGTTGGCGCGGGCGGCGGCTTCGACGTCCTCGCGGCTGGCGCTGGCCGGCACGTCGATCTGGCCGCGCAGCTTGCCGTTCACCTGTACCACCAGGGTCAGGGTGTCCTGCACCAGGGCGCTTTCGTCGACGCTCGGCCAGGCGGCGTCGATGATGTCGCCGCTCTTGCCCAGTTGCTGCCACAGCGTGTGGCAGATGTGCGGGGTGATCGGCGCCAGCAGCAGGGCCACGGTTTCCAGGCCTTCCTGGAGCAGGGCGCGATCCTGTTCGCTGGCGGTCGGGGCCTTCTCCAGCACGTTCATCAGGGTCATCACCTGGGCGATGGCGGTGTTGAACTTGTGGTGTTGGCCGACATCCGTGCTGGCCTGCTTGATGGCCAGGTGGATGGCTCGACGGATGGCCTTCTGCTCGTCGGTCAGGCTGGCGATGTCCAACGCGCCCGGCAGGCCGGCGCTGACGTGGCTGTGGGCCAGGCGCCAGACGCGGCGCAGGAAGCGGTTGGCGCCTTCGATACCGGCATCCGACCATTCGCAACTCATGTCCGGCGGCGAGGCGAACATCATGAACAGGCGGCAGGTGTCGGCGCCGTAGGCTTCGATCATCGCCTGCGGATCCACGCCGTTGTTCTTGGACTTGGACATCTTCTCGGTGCCGCCGATTTCCACCGGCAGGCCGTCGCTCTTCAGCCGGGCGGCGACGATCTTGGCCTTGCTGTCGCGTTCGATCTCCACGTCCGCCGGGTTGAACCAATCCTTTCCGCCGTTGGGCAGGGTGCGGTAGTAGGTCTCGGCGACCACCATGCCCTGGGTCAGCAGGTTGGTGAACGGCTCGTCGGAGTTCACCAGGCCCTCGTCGCGCATCAGCTTGTGGAAGAAGCGCGCGTACAGCAGGTGCAGGATGGCGTGCTCAATGCCGCCGATGTACTGGTCCACCGGCAGCCAGTGGTTGGCGGCGGTCGGGTCGACCATGCCCTGGTCGTACTGTGGCGAGGCGTAGCGGGCGAAGTACCAGGAGGACTCCACGAAGGTGTCCATGGTGTCGGTTTCGCGCTTGGCGGCGGCGCCGCACTTCGGGCAGGTGCAGGTGTAGAACTCGGGCATCCGGGCCAGCGGCGAGCCGCTACCGTCCGGCACTACGTCTTCGGGCAGCACGACCGGCAGCTGGTCTTCCGGCACCGGCACGTCGCCGCAGCTCGGGCAGTGGATGATCGGGATCGGGCAGCCCCAGTAGCGCTGGCGGCTGATGCCCCAGTCGCGCAGGCGGAACTGGGTCTTGCGCGCGCCGTGCTCGGCGGCTTCCAGGTCGGCGACGATGGCGTCGAAGGCACCCTGGAAATCCAGGCCGTCGTACTTGGCGGAATTGACGGTGGTCAGGCCGGCCTTGTCGGCGTACCAGTCCTGCCACTCGCTGGTGCTGAATTCCTTGCCCTCGGCGGCATACACCTGAACGATCGGCAGACGGTACTTGTTGGCGAACTCGAAGTCGCGCTCGTCGTGGGCCGGCACGGCCATCACGGCGCCTTCGCCGTAGCCCCACAGCACGTAGTTGGCCACGAAAACCGGCAGCTTCTGGCCGTTGAGCGGATGGATGACGAACTGCCCGGTGGGCATGCCCTTCTTCTCCATGGTGGCCATGTCGGCCTCGGCCACGGAGCCGGCCTTGCATTCGGTGATGAACGCGGCCAGTGCCGGATTGTTCTCGGCGGCGCGGGTGGCCAGCGGGTGCTCGGCGGCCACGGCCACGTAGGTGGCGCCCATGAGGGTGTCCGGACGGGTCGAATAGACCTTCAGCTGACCGTCGATACCGATGCTGTCGACATCGTAGTCGAAGACGATGTCGGCACCGAAGCTCTTGCCGATCCAGTTGCGCTGCATGGTCTTGACCTGCTCGGGCCAGCCATCGAGCTTGTCCAGGTCGGCGAGCAGCTCTTCCGCGTAGGCCGTGATGCGGAAGTAGTACATGGGGATCTCGCGCTTCTCGACCAGCGCGCCGGAGCGCCAGCCGCGGCCGTCGATCACCTGCTCATTGGCCAGCACGGTCTGGTCCACCGGGTCCCAGTTCACGGTGCCGTTCTTGCGGTAGATCACGCCCTTCTCGAACAGGCGGGTGAACAGCCACTGTTCCCAGCGGTAGTAGTCCGGCTTGCAGGTGGTGACTTCGCGGGACCAGTCGATCGCCAGGCCCAGGCTCTTCAGCTGGGCCTTCATGTAGGCGATGTTCTCGTAGGTCCACTTGGCCGGCGCCACCTGGTTCTTCATGGCGGCGTTCTCGGCCGGCATGCCGAAGGCGTCCCAGCCCATCGGCTGCAGCACGTTCTTGCCCAGCATGCGCTGGTAACGGGCGATCACATCACCGATGGTGTAGTTGCGCACGTGCCCCATGTGTAGCTTGCCGCTCGGGTAGGGGAACATCGACAGGCAGTAGTAGGTGTCCTTGCCGGGCTGTTCGTTGACCTTGAAGGAGTCCTTGGCGTCCCAGTGGGACTGCGCGGCGGGTTCGATTTCGCTGGGCTGATACTGTTCGTGCATGGCTACTGGCGCTGGGGAAAGGGAGGGGAATTCGAAAGCTCGCTAGCATACATGACCCCTGTCCGACTAGGGAAACCCGGTGTACCGGCGGGCGCCGTTGGTCGCGGGGGGATTGTCCGTCAGGGGGCGGCGCTAAGCTTCGACTCAGGAGCTGCAGCCATGTGGGGGACAGGGCGGCGCAGTGGTTTCCACATCGGTGCGACCCTTGCCGGGGACGGAGCTACGGCCATGTCACGAATGATCGAACAGCGCAGCCTGCCGCGTACGGAAGGCCTTTACGGGCGACTGCTCCAGCGCATGGAACTGGCCCTCGACAGGGCCGAGCGCCTGCCGCGCAGACGCCTGTCCGCGGCGGGCGAACTGGAGGTGACGGGGCTCAGTCCCGCCGAGGTCTCCCTGGTGCGCGCCTACCTGAGCCACGACGTGCAATGGCTGCGGGGCTGGCATGCCGCCGCGGAGGAGCTGGAACTGCTTCAGCGTCCTCCACGTGCCGAGGCGCTGGCGGAACGCCAGGGTGAGCGGCCGAGCCGGTCGCGCCTGGGGCGGACATCGCTGCGTTGTGCGCTGTGTGGCGCGCCGCACCCGGGAACAGGGGCGGGGGCCTGCCCGGGTTGCGGTTCGCGGCTGTTCAGGGCCGCGGAGGCGTGAGGCTGGAGCGCAGCCGCTGGCGGCGGTACAGCGCCCAGCCCAGCAGCCCCGTCACCAGCAGTGCCATCGGCCAGCCGCGCCAGCGCAGGTAGGGCGTCAGGCCCTGCATCGGCACCACGTCGCCCTGCAGGGTGGCCTGTTGGAACTGCGGGAGCTGTTTGCTGATGCGGCCGAAGGGGTCGATCAGCGCGGTGACGCCGTTGTTGGTAGCGCGGATCATCCAGCGCCCGGCTTCCAGGGCGCGCATCTGCGCCATCTGCAGGTGCTGCAGCGGGCCGATGGAGGAGCCGAACCAGGTATCGTTGCTGACCGTGAGCAGGATGTCGCTCTGCGCCGCCAGGCCGGCGGCAAACTCCGGGTAAACCACTTCGTAGCAGATGAACGGCGCCAACTGGTAACCGCGCGCCTGCAGCAGCGGTTGGTCGGCGTCGCCGCGGGCGAAGTCGGACATCGGCAGGTCGAAGAACTCGATCAGCCCGCGCAGCACATCCTGCAGCGGTACGTACTCGCCGAACGGCACCAGCTTCTGCTTCAGATACGTGCCGGAACCTTCGCCCAGGCTGGTCAGCCCGTTGTAGTAGCGCAGCTCGCCCTCGGCGTTTGGTTGGCGAACGGGCAGGCCGGTGATCAGCGCGGCGCCGCGCTCGCGGGCATGCGCGCCCATGGCCGCCAGATAAGACTCCACATGATGGCGTAGTACCGGCACTGCGGTTTCCGGCCAGACGATCAAGTCCGCGCGGGGCGCGTTCAGGGTCATGTCCCGGTACAGCGCCAGTTGGGCATTGAGCTGTTGCGGTTCCCACTTGAGCAGCTGCGGCACATTGCCCTGCAGGGCGACGACGCTGAGCGGCTCGCCCTTGGGCGTGGTCCAGCTGTAGCCGCCGAGCAGCAGGCCGACCAGCCAGGGGGTGAACAACAACAGCCGCGCGGTGCCCAGCAGGAGCTTGCTGTCGCGTACGCGCGCCAGCTCGACGATCAGCGTGGCGGACAGCGCCAGCAGGAACGACAGCAGCCACACGCCGCCCAGCGGTGCCAGGCTGCCCAGCGGGCCGTACAGCTGGCTGTAGCCGGCGAACAGCCACGGGAAGCCTGTCAGAAACCAGCCCCGGAAGGCTTCCAGCGCCACCCAGAGCGCGGCGAAAGCCACTGCATCGACCAGCGGCGTGCCGCTGCGCAGCCAGCGCGCCCACAGCCAGGCCAGCAATGCGAACAGCAGGCCAAGGCCGGCCACGAAGGCCACGGTGAGCAGCAACGCCAGCGGCACCGAGGCGGCGCCGTAGTCATGGATGCTGACGTAGACCCAACTGGTGCCCGCCGCAAACACCCCGAAGCCGTAGAACCAGCCGCGCGCCACGGCAGCGCGACCGCTGACGGTGCGCAGGCCCAGGTAGAACAGGGCGATGGACAGCAGCAGCAGGGGCCACAGATCGAAGGGTGAGAAAGCCAGCGGCGTCAGGCCGCCGGCGGCCAGGGCGATGACATGGCCGATCCAGCCGGGCTGGGTGATCCAGCGCATGGGCAATCCTTGTGCGAATACGGAGGAGCCGGGAGGCTAGCGGCAATGCGCCGTGCTCGGCAAGGTGGAAGGTTGTTGCACTTTCTGTGGGAGCGGAGCTCGCGGACAAGTCCGCTCCCACACAGCCGTGCTGCTAAGACTCCATCGGCGTCAGGCGCAGCAGATGGATGTTCTGGCTATCGGCGGTGAGGATGCGGAAGCGGTAGCCGCCGATCTCGGTTACTTCGTTGCGCTTGGGCAGGTGGCCGAAGGCATCGACAACCAGTGCGCCAACGTTATCGAAGGTGTTCTCGGGGAATTCGCTCTCGAAGAACTCGTTGAAGCTGTCCAGCGGGGTCTGCGCCTTGACGATGAAGTCGCCGCTGGGCAGAGGCTTGATGTAGCTGTCTTCCTCGACGTCGTGCTCGTCCTCGATGTCGCCGACGATCTGCTCCAGCACGTCCTCGATGGTGACCAGGCCGGCCACGCCGCCGTATTCGTCGATCACCAGGGCCATGTGGTTGCGGGTGCTGCGGAATTCCTTGAGCAGCACGTTGAGGCGCTTGGACTCCGGCACGAAGGTGACCGGGCGCAGGATCGAGCGCAGATCGAACGGCTGGTCGGGATGCTGCAGCATCATCGGCACCAGGTCCTTGGCCAGCAGGATGCCAAGCACGTCGTCGGGGCCCTCGCCGATGACCGGGTACCGGGAGTGCGCGGCCTCGATGATCATCGGCAGGAACTCGCGAGGTGTCTGGTCGGCGCGGATGGTGACCATCTGCGAGCGCGGCACCATGATGTCGCGGGCCTGCAAATCGGCGACCTGGATGGCGCCCTCGACGATGGAAAGGGCCTGCCGGTCGAGCAGGTGGTTCTCGTGGGCATCCTGGAGGACCTCCAGGAGTTCCTCGCGGTTGCGAGGCTCATGGACAAAGGCCTGGGTGATCCGTTCCAGCCAGGACCTGTGTTCACTAGATCGATCTACGCTCATGGTTCCTTTGCTCAGTAGTCATCGCCGGCGTAGGGGTCGGGATACCCCAGTTCGGCCAGCAGATCGCGTTCCAGGCTTTCCATTTCCTCGGCTTCGGCATCCTCGATGTGGTCGTAGCCAAGCAGATGGAGGCAGCCATGGATGACCAGGTGGGCCCAGTGGGCCTCCGGGGTCTTGCCCTGTTCCGCCGCTTCGCGCTCGACCACTGGCACACAGATCACCAAGTCGCCGAGCAGCGGGATATCCAGGAATTCGTCGGGTACGTCCGCCGGGAACGACAGCACGTTGGTGGCGTAGTCCTTGTGCCGCCAGGTGCGGTTCAGCTCGCGGCCCTCGTCTTCATCGACCAGGCGGATGGTCAGCTCCGAATCGCCACTGCGCTGGCGCAGGGCCAGTTCGCACCAGCGACGGAAATCGGCCTCGGCCGGGTGCTGGCCGTTACTGGCCAGCTGCAGATCCAGCTCAAGCATGGTCGTCGGTCCGCGCGCCCGGGTCGTTGTCGGCGGGGACGTGGCGGTTCGAGCGGCTGGTGGCCTGCTCGTCCTCGAAGCGCTCGTAGGCCTCGACGATGCGCTGCACCAGCGGGTGGCGCACCACGTCCTTGGGCTGGAAGTGGGTGAAGCTGATGCCCGGCACGTCCTTGAGGACCTTGATCACGTGGGCCAGGCCGCTCTTGGTGCCACGCGGCAGGTCGACCTGGGTGATGTCGCCGGTGATCACCGCCGTGGAGCCGAAGCCGATGCGGGTCAGGAACATCTTCATCTGTTCCAGCGTGGTGTTCTGGCTCTCGTCGAGGATGATGAAGCTGTTGTTCAGCGTGCGGCCGCGCATGTAGGCAAGCGGCGCGATCTCGATTACCTGCTTCTCGATCAGGCGCGCCACGTGCTCGAAGCCGAGCATTTCGTACAGCGCGTCGTAGAGCGGTCGCAGGTAGGGGTCGATCTTCTGGGCCAGGTCGCCAGGCAGGAAGCCGAGCTTCTCGCCGGCTTCCACCGCCGGACGCACCAGCAGGATGCGTCGCACCTGTTCGCGCTCCAGCGCGTCCACGGCAGCCGCAACGGCCAGGTAGGTCTTGCCGGTGCCGGCCGGGCCGATGCCGAAGTTGATATCGTTGTCGAGGATCGCCTTGACGTAGCGCTGCTGGTTGGCGCCGCGCGGGCGGATCATGCCCTTCTTGGTGCGCAGCGCGACCCCGGCGTCGGCCTTGCCGGCTTCCAGCTCGACCATGGCCGACTCCTGCAGGAACAGGTGGACCAGCTCGGGCGAGAGTTCGACGCTCTTGGTTTCGCGGTAGAGGCGGCGCAGGAGGTTCTCGACGTTCTGCGTGTGGCGTTTGTCGCCGACCAGCTCGAACTGGTTGCCCCGGTTGCGGATTTCCACCGCCAGGCGCTGTTCGATCAGGCGCAGGTGTTCGTCGAATTGTCCGCAGAGATTGGCGAAGCGACGGGCTTCGAAGGGTTCGAGGGTGAAATGGTGGTGCTCGGTGGATGTGTTCAAGGGGCTAATAGGTGCCTTGGGCAGATAACGATGGCGGCAAGAATAGCGCCGGGGAGGTCGGGCGGGAAGCTGGGGCGCGTCAGCGGGCGGTTATTCGTCGTGTCGGCGAGCAGCCGGAGCGGCGCCTGTGGGAGCGGACTTGTCCGCGAGCTTCGCGGCTGGGCTGCAAAAAAGCTCGCGAATGAATTCGCTCCCACAGGTTGTCCGAATTCAATCCAGCAGTGTGCCGCGCAGCGAGTGGGGCAGTGCGTCGTCGATGTGCACCGTGGCGAACTGGCCGATCAGCAGCGGGTTGTCGCAGCGGAAGTTGACGATGCGGTTGTTCTCGGTACGGCCCTGCAGCATGCCCGGGTCCTTCTTCGAGTAGTCGGTCACCAGGATGCGCTGGGTGCTGCCCACCATGCGCCGGCTGATCTCGAAGCCCTGCTGGTTGATGCGCTGCTGCAGGATCTGCAGGCGCTGCTTCTTCACCTCCTCCGGGGTCTCGTCGGCCAGGTCGGCGGCCGGCGTGCCGGGGCGGGCGCTGTAGACAAAGGAGAAGGAGAAGTCGAAACCGACATCCTCGATCAGCTTCATGGTCTGCTCGAAATCCTTGTCGGTCTCCCCGGGGAAGCCGACGATGAAGTCCGAGCTGATGCACATCTCCGGTACCGCCGCCTTGAGCTTGCGGATGCGTGACTTGTACTCCAGCGCGGTGTGGTTGCGCTTCATGGCTGCCAGCACGCGGTCGGAGCCGGACTGCACCGGCAGGTGCACGAACTTCACCAGCTCCGGAATCTCGGCGTGGGCCTGGATTAGCGCGTCGGAGAACTCCAGCGGGTGGCTGGTGGTGTAGCGGATGCGCTCGATGCCGTCGACGGCGGCCACCAGATACAGCAGCTCGGCGAAGTCGGTGATGCCGCCGTCGCGGTTCTCGCCCCGGTAGCCGTTGACGTTCTGGCCCAGCAGGGTGACTTCCTTCACGCCGTTCTCGGCCAGGTGGATGATTTCGGTCAGCACATCATCCAGCGGGCGGCTGACTTCCTCGCCGCGGGTATAGGGCACCACGCAGAAGGTGCAGTACTTGCTGCAACCTTCCATGATCGACACGTAGGCGCTGGGGCCGTCCACGCGGGGCTCGGGCAGGCGGTCGAACTTCTCGATTTCCGGGAAGGAGATATCGACCTGCGGCGTCTGGGTGGTGCGCGCGGCGTCGATCATCTCCGGCAGGCGATGCAGGGTCTGCGGACCGAACACCACGTCCACATAGGGCGCGCGGTCGCGGATCGCCGCGCCTTCCTGGCTGGCCACGCAGCCGCCGACGCCGATCACCAGTTGCGGATTGTCCTGCTTCAGCTCGCGCCAGCGGCCGAGTTGCGAAAACACCTTTTCCTGGGCCTTCTCGCGGATCGAGCAGGTGTTGAGCAGGATCACGTCGGCCTCTTCGGCCTTGTCGGTGAGTTCCAGGGCCTGGTGTTCGCCCAGCAGGTCGGCCATGCGCGAGCTGTCGTACTCGTTCATCTGGCAGCCGTGGGTTTCGATGTAGAGCTTCTTGGCCATGAGCGTGCGGGGATCGGCAGGAAAGGAAGGGGCGGATTATAGGGGGGTGGGCGGCGAGGGACCATAGGCGCCGGGCGGGCGGAAGCGGTGCTGTGGTATGCTCCGCGCCCCTCGTCGCTGTCCTGACCGTCACCACCATGAGCAAACGCGAAGCCCCCATCTTCAAGGTCATCTTCCTCAACCAGGGCCAGGTGTACGAGATGTACGCCAAGCAGATCTTCCAGAGCGATTTGTGGGGCTTTCTGGAAATCGAGGAATTCGTGTTCGGCGAGCGCACGCAGGTGGTGGTCGACCCCAGTGAGGAGAAGCTCAAGGCCCAGTTCGAGGGCGTCCTGCGCAGCTTTGTGCCGATGCACGCCATCATCCGCATTGATGAGGTCGAGCGCCTGGGGACGCCTAAAATCAGCGAGGCCAAGAGCGGCAGCAACATCATGCCGTTTCCGATGCCAATGCCCGAGAAGTAGGTCGGCATCCCCCAGGACACAGGTTCACTCAGGAGCGACAGTGTGAAATCCACCATCCTCGTTACCGGCGGCGCCGGCTACATCGGCTCCCACGTGGTGCTGGCCCTGCTGGAGGCCGGCCAGGACGTGCTGGTGCTGGACAACCTCAGCAACAGCTCGCTCGAATCCCTGGCGCGCGTCGAACGCCTGTGCGGCCGCGCGCCCCGCTTCGTCGAGGGCGACATCCGCGACCGCGCGCTGCTGGACCGGCTGTTCGCCGAACAGCGCATCGGTGCCGTGATGCACTTCGCCGGTCTCAAGGCGGTCGGCGAGAGCGTGCAGCAGCCGCTGCGCTACTACGAGAACAACGTTGCCGGCAGCGTCACCCTGTGCCAGGCGATGGCCGCCGCCGGGGTGTTCCGGCTGGTGTTCAGCTCGTCGGCCACCGTATACGGCGAACCGCCGCAGATGCCGATCCGCGAGGATTTTCCCACCGGCACACCGACCAACCCCTACGGCCGTTCCAAGTTGATGGTCGAGGAGATCCTGCGCGACCTGTCGCTGTCCGAGCCGCGCTGGAACATTGCCTTGCTGCGCTACTTCAATCCGGTCGGCGCCCATCCCAGCGGGCTGATCGGCGAGGACCCGCAGGGCATACCCAACAACCTGCTGCCCTATATCAGCCAGGTGGCGGTCGGCAAGCTCAAGGAGCTGGCGGTGTTCGGCGACGATTATCCGACCGTCGACGGTACCGGCGTGCGCGACTACATCCACGTCATGGACCTGGCCGACGGCCATCTCAAGGCGCTTGCCGCCCTGGCCGAACGCAACGGGGTGAATGTCTGGAACCTCGGCACCGGCACGGGCTACAGCGTGCTGCAGATGATCCACGCCTTCGAGCAGGCCAGCGGGCGCAGTGTCCCCTACCGCATCGCCCCGCGGCGGGCTGGCGATATCGCCGAATGCTGGGCCGATCCGGCACTTGCCGAGCAGGAGCTGGGCTGGAAGGCCCGTCGGGGACTGGCCGAGATGATGGCGGATACCTGGCGCTGGCAGTCGAACAATCCGGACGGCTATCGCCCCGCGTCCGCTTAAGGAAGCGGCGCCAGCGGCGAGCTGGCGTCGATGGTCTGCAGTTCCTGCAGGTAGCTGCGGAAGATGTGGCCGAGGATCCGGGTGGCGACCGCCAGCTCTTCCTGGGACATCTGCTCGGCGACCAGGTCGGCGGCATCCAGGGCTTCTTCCGAGCCGTTCACGGCGGACATTTTCAGCACGATGAAGGCCTGGATGTTGCTGGCCGGCACGCCTTCGCCCTTGAAGAACATGGTGCCGAGGCGGCGCTGGGCTTCGGCGTGTCCCTGCAGCGACGCCATCTCGTACCAGCGCAACGCCTGTTGCAGATCCTGCTGGGTGTGGCGGCCGGTGTAGAAGAACTCGCCCAGCTCGAATTGCGCCTGGGTGTCGCCTTCCAGGGCGATGGCCTGGCAGCTGTTGAGTGCCTCGCTCAGCAGCTCGGGTGCCAGGTCGAGCGAGCAACGTCCGGTGGCGGGCACCAGCAGGTCGTTGTCACTGGCCAGCGACACGGGAACAAACAGCAGACAGCACAGGCTCAGAATGTGGCTGGTGCGAATCATGGGAATCCAGGGCGCCTATGCAGGCAGGCGGGTTCAGGCGACCGGCACATTATGGGATAACCCGTGCGCGGGTTACAAAGCCTTTCGGCCCGGAGGGGTTTGCCATTCTGCTGCGACGGTGGCGGGGGTGCCGTCTTGGGGGAGCGGACTCGTCCGCGAAGGCTTTGGTGCGGGTATGCCCAAAAGCTCGCGAACAGGTTCGCTCCCACCGTCCGTGGTCTTACTTCAGCTGCGCGAAGGCACGCTCGGCGGCGTCCAGGGTGATCTTCAGCTCGGTCTCGCCATGGGCGATGGAGGTGAAGCCGGCTTCATATGCGCTGGGAGCCAGGTAGACACCGCCGTCCAGCATCAGGTGGAAGAAGCGGTTGAAGCGCTGCGCGTCGCTGGCCATCACGTCGGCGAAAGTCTGGATGCTGTCTGCGCCGCTGAAGTACAGGCCGAACATGGCGCCCACCTGGGTGGTCACGAACGGGATGCCGGCGGCATCGGCGCGGTCCTGCAGGCCCTGCAGCATGCGGCTGGTGTAGTCGGCCAGCTCGGTGTGGAAGCCCGGGCGGCTGATCAGCTTCAGGGTGATCAGGCCGGCGGCCATGGCCAGCGGGTTGCCGGACAGGGTGCCGGCCTGGTAGACCGGGCCGAGCGGGGAGACGCAGGACATGATCTCGCGCTTGCCACCGAAGGCGCCCACCGGCATGCCGCCGCCAACGATCTTGCCGAAGGTGGACAGGTCCGGCGTCACGCCGAAATGCGCCTGGGCGCCGCCGAGGGCGACGCGGAAGCCGGTCATCACCTCGTCGAAGATCAGCACCACGCCGTGCTCGTCGCACAGCGCGCGCAGGCCTTCCAGGAAGCCCGGCACCGGAGGCACGCAGTTCATGTTGCCGGCCACCGGCTCGACGATGATGCAGGCGATCTCCTGGCCGCGCTGCTTCAGGGTGTCGCGCACGGTGTCCAGGTCGTTGTAGGGCAGGGTCAGGGTGTGCTGGGCGAAGGCCGCCGGCACGCCCGGCGAGCTGGGCACGCCGAAGGTCAGGGCGCCGGAGCCGGCCTTGACCAGCAGGCTGTCGGAGTGACCGTGATAGCAGCCCTCGAACTTGATGATGGTGTCGCGGCCGGTGTAGCCACGGGCCAGGCGGATGGCGCTCATGGTCGCCTCGGTGCCGGAGCTGACCATGCGCACCATTTCCATCGACGGCACCAGCGAGCAGACCAGTTCGGCCATCTCGGTCTCCAGCGCGGTCGGTGCGCCGTAGGACAGGCCGTGCTCCAGCTGGCGGCGCACGGCGTCGAGCACGTCCGGATGGCCGTGGCCGAGGATCATCGGGCCCCAGGAACCTACGTAGTCCACATAGCGCTTGTCGTCCTCGTCGACGATGTAGGCGCCCGACGCGTGCTTGATGAACAGCGGCGTGCCGCCAACGCCCTTGAAGGCGCGCACCGGCGAGTTCACGCCGCCGGGGATGTGCTGTTGGGCCTGGTTGAAGAGGATTTCGGAACGGGACATGAAGGGCCTCGCGAATCAAAGCGGGCGTCGCCCGCGGTGCGTAGTCAGGAAGAAGGAAACAGCGAAACGAAGGCGCGGGCGCGGCGCTCGACCTCGGCGGCCGAATCCGCGGCAAAAAGGGCATTGATCACGGCCAGCCAGTCGGCGCCGTGCTCCACCAGCGGCCGGGCGTTGTCCAGCGTGATGCCGCCGATCACCACCAGCGGCGCATCGAAGCGTGCGCGCGCCTCGCTCAGCAGCTCTGGCGTGGCCTTGGCTTCGCCGGGCTTGGTCAGCGACGGATAGAAACGCCCGAAGGCCGGATGGCTGGCGCCGGCCGCCAGCGCGGCTTCGGCAAACGCCAGGCTGGCATAGCAGCTGGCGCCCAGGTGCACGCCCGCGCCAAGGCGCGCACGGGCCTCGCTCAGCGAGCCGTCCTCCTGGCCCAGATGCAGGCCGACGCCCAGTTGCACGGCCAGCTCCAGGTCGTCGTTGATGACCAGCTCGGCATCGTAGCGTTGGCACAGCTCGCGCAGGGCGCTGGCTTCATCGAAGCGGCGCGCCTGGTCGCGGGATTTCTCGCGGTACTGCAGCAGGCGCGCGCCGCCCTCCAGCGCGGCTTCCACGTAGGGCAGCAGGCGTCCCTCGGCGAGCAGGGCACTGTCGGTGATGGCGTACAGGCCGCGACTATTCATCACGAAGCGTCCAGCGGCAGGCGGCGCGGGATGTACTGGCCGTGGCCCGGCGCCTCGGCGTCGCGCAGGCAGCGCCAGGTGTAATCCAGCGCCGACTGCACCGCGCTCGGCAGCGCTTCGCCCAGCGCCAGGCGCCCGGCCAGGGCGCTGGCCAGGGTGCAACCGGAGCCGTGGTAGCTGCCGGGCAGGCGCTGGCAGCTGGAGGTCCAGGTCTGGCCGTCGCGGCTGTACAGGCGGTTGACCACCTCGGCCTCGTCGCCGTGGCCGCCGGTGATCAGCAGATGGCGAATGTATGGCAGCAGTTTTTCCGCGCACTCGTCCGGCGTGCCGTTGGGCAGCTCGGCGAGGATGCGCGCTTCAGGCAGGTTCGGCGTGGCGATGGCGGCCACCGGGAACAAGCGTTCGCGGATGGCGTAACCGACATCGTCCGGGCCCAGCGAGCCGCCGCCGCCGGCGCGCAGCACCGGATCGCAGACCAGCGGCACGCCGGGCAGCTGCCGCATCAGCTCCAGCACGGTGTCGACCATCTCCACCGAGCCGAGCATGCCGAGCTTGACGGCGGCGATGGGCAGGTCGGCGATCACCGCGCGGGCCTGGGCCAGCACCCATTCGCGGTCGAGCACGCGGAAGTCGGCAACGTCGACGGTATCCTGCACGGTCAGCGCGGTGACGGTCGGTGCAGCGTGGCAACCCTGGGCAAGCAGGGCTTCGATGTCCGCCTGCAGGCCGGCACCACCACTCGGATCGTGGCCGGATAAGCAGAGGACAACGGGACGGGAAGTGTGTCTGTTCATGGCGCGCGAGCTTAGCACTTTCCAACCGCCTATGGCCCGCCCTCGGATGCGCTCCGGCGGGCCTATCTGCCCTCGCGTTTGTCCAGTTTCCCACTCCCGATGCGGCAAGGGGCCATGCTTCACTCTGTCGCATCTGCCAGTCACCGGAGCCCGCGATGAACCTGCACCAGTTCGCCGAAACCCACGAGGTGTTCAACCAGGTGCCGCCGCTGGATGGCGCCAACCTCTATCGCCTGGACCTGCCGCTGCAGGAATGGGTGCACCGTTTCCAGGGCGGTTGGGGCGATGCGCGGCTGGATGCCTACGGCGCGCTGGCCGGCGGGCCGCTGATGGCCGCCGGTTTCCTCGCCAACGAGCACAAGCCGGAGCTGCGCACCCACGACCGCTACGGCCACCGCATCGACCAGGTCGACTTCCATCCCGCCTACCACGCGCTGATGCGCACGGCCATCGAACACGGCCTGCCGTCGCTGCCCTGGGTGAACCCGCAGGCCGGCGCCCACGTGGTGCGCGCCGGCCTCACCTACCTGCACAGCCAGGCCGAGGCCGCCAGCGGCTGCCCGCTGACCATGACCTTCGCCGCCGTGCCGGCGCTCAAGCTGCAGCCGGACATCGCCGACGCCTGGCTGCCGAAGATCCTCGCCACCGAGTACGACCCGCGCAACGTGCCCATGGAACAGAAGGACGGGGTGACCATCGGCATGGCGATGACCGAGAAGCAGGGCGGCACCGATGTACGCGCCAACACCACCCGCGCCTTCCCGGTCGGCGCCGGCGGTCCCGGCCAGCCTTACGAACTGGTCGGCCACAAGTGGTTCTGCTCGGCGCCCATGTGCGACGCCTTCCTGACCCTGGCGCAGACCGACAAGGGCCTGACCTGCTTCCTGCTGCCGCGCCACCGTCCGGACGGCACGCGCAATCAGTTCTACATCCAGCGCCTGAAGAACAAGCTGGGCAACTGGGCCAACGCCTCCAGCGAGATCGAATACCGCGGCGCGCTGGCCTGGATGATCGGCGAGGAAGGGCGCGGCGTGCCGACCATCATCGAGATGGTCGCCATGACCCGCTTCGACTGCATGGTCGGCTCCAGCGCGCTGATGCGCCAGGCGCTGACCCAGGCGCTGCACCACTGCGCGCATCGCCAGGTGGGCGGCAAGCGGCTGATTGAGCAGCCGCTGATGCAGAACGTGCTGGCCGACCTGGCCCTGGAAAGCGAGGCCGCGCTGGCGCTGACCATGCGCATGGGCCGCGCGCTGGATAACCCGGACGATCCGCAGGAAGCGCGCTTCGCCCGCCTGGTCACCGCCATCGGCAAGTACTGGATCTGCAAGCGCGCCCCGGAAATGATCGCCGAGGCCAGCGAATGCCTGGGCGGCGCCGGCTACGTCGAGGAAACCATCCTGCCGCGCCTGTACCGCGAGGCGCCGGTCAACTCCATCTGGGAAGGCTCCGGCAACGTGCAGTGCCTGGACGTGCTGCGCGCGCTGTCCAAGGAGCCCGGCGTGCTGGACGCGCTGTTCAGCGAGCTGGGCGACGGCCACGGCGATGCCCGCCTGGCGGCGCATATCCAGCGCCTGAAGGACGCTTTCGCCGACACCAGCGACATCCATTACCGCGCCCGCCAGCTCACCGAGGACGTGGCTGTGGCCCTGCAGGCCAAGCTGCTGCTGGAGGCCGGCAACGCGGCGGTGTCCGACGCCTTCCTCGCCAGCCGTCTGGAAGGGCGCGGGCGCGTGTACGGCACCCTGCCGCGCGGACTGGAGATCGAAGCGCTGCTGGCGCGCAGCGCGCCGCATCTGGCGTAGCGCATCGGGCGGGCCTGTCCGGGTCCGCCCGTCAACTTCACCACCGCTCGGCCGATAAACGGTTGGACACCGCAAGGAGTGCAACCATGGCCATCCGTTTCGACTTCCCTTCCTCTGTATCAAAGCTACCCACCGTGCGTCGCAGCGACGAGACCGCTTCGCGGAGTACTCAGCCAGCCGCTGTGGATGCCGACCCGAAAACCGCCGCGCAGCTGACGCTCGGCGCAGCCTTGAAAAGGGCCAGCGAGACGGCCCGCGCCTTCGGTGATTCGCTCACCACGCGCTTCGACGAGGCGCGCAAGAGCAGCGCCCGCGAGCAGGTCGCGCAGATCCGCGAACGCATCCAGATGCTCAAGCGCTTGATCCTGCTGTTCGGCGGCTCCAAGGCGCTGCTGCGCGAGCTCAAGCAACTGGCCGGCGCTCTGGCCTCGGCGAGCGAGGTGCTCAAGGACAGTGGCAGCGGTGGCTCGGCCTCGGCCGGACTGGCGCAGGGCGCGCTCTACACCGAAGCCGGCGTACCCGCTTCGGGTGCGCCGCCTGCCGCTCCGGCCGGCGACCACGCTCAGGCCAGCGAAACGGCCGAGTCGTCGGACGAGCAGCGCGAGGCCGAAGCACAGGTAGCCCAGGCCGAACGCGAACTCGCCGCCCTGGACGCCAAGGCCGACCCGCAGGACCCGCCTGCCACCGACGACGCTCCGACCCTGGCTCCCGCCTCGGCCGACAGCCAGCAGGCCCAGCGCCGCGCCGACGCCGACCTGCTGGAAAAGGCCCTGCGCGAACTCAAGGCCTTGCTCGCACTGGCCAAGGCCGCACAACGCAAGGCCGACCGCGACGACCAGAAGCGCATCAAGGACATCGAGGAGCAGCTGGAGCAGGTCGAGCAGGCGGTGGGGGAGCTGAACGCGCCCGCGTCGCTTTCAGCGGGGTTCGCTGGAATTTCCGTGCGGGCATGAGGGATGGTTTTTATCTGCTTTGTATTTTAAATTCACGGTTTTAATCGATTTCGCAGATATGGAATAACGATATAACCCGTTTTTATTAGTCGCTCGAACGCCTTACCGTGCGCTCCGTGTTCTACGGAGGTAACGATGGCTCTCCTTATGTATAAGGCGCGCGGCCTGGCTGGTGCGCTGGGTGTGGTTCCGGGGTTGGTGCTGAGCGGGGCGGTGGCGGCGGTGGCGCTGTGGGCGGCCGAGGGGCCGCTGAAGAGCTGGGGGCTGGGCGCGCTGACCCTGGCGATCCTGCTCGGCATGCTGCTTGGCAACAGCCTGTATCCGGCATTGCGCGGGCTGTGCGATTCGGGGGTGGCGCTGGCCAGGCAGCGGCTGCTGCGGCTCGGCATCGTTCTCTATGGCTTTCGGCTCGGCCTGGAGCAACTGGCCGCGGTGGGCATGGCGGCGGTGCTCATTGATGTGCTGATGCTCACCTCGACCTTCCTGCTGGCCTGCTGGCTGGGGCGCCGGGTGTTCGGGCTGGATCGCCACACCACGGTGCTGATCGGCGCCGGCAGCAGCATCTGCGGTGCCGCCGCGGTGGCCGCCACCGAACCCTTGCTCAGGGCCGAAGCCGGCAAGGTGGCGGTGGCCATTTCCACCGTGGTGCTGTTCGGCACCCTGGGCATGTTCCTTTATCCCTGGCTGTTCCATCTGCTTGCCGACACGCTGCGGCTCGACGCCCATGCCTACGGCATCTACATCGGCTCCACCCTGCACGAGGTGGCCCAGGTGGTCGCCGCGGGCAGTGCGGTGAGTGCCGAGACCGGCGAGGCGGCGGTGATCGCCAAGATGATCCGGGTGATGCTGCTGGCGCCGTTCCTGCTGTTGCTGGCCCAGTATCTGGGACGTCGCGAGGCGCATGACGAGGCGGGCGCGGCGCACCGGCACTTCCCCTGGTTCGCGCTCGGCTTCGTCGCGGTGGTCGGCTTCAATTCGCTGCATCTGTTGCCCGCCGGCGTGGTGCAGGCGCTGGTGCGGCTCGACGACTGGCTGCTGGCCATGGCGATGGCCGCCCTCGGCCTGGGCACGGTGCTGGGTGCCATCCGCCAGGCCGGGCTGCGGCCGATGCTGCTGGCCGGCGGCCTGGCGCTCTGGCTGGTGCTCGGTGGGGCGCTGGTGAACCTGGCGTTCGCGCTTTGAGTGCCGCACTGTCATCGCCTCGACGTAAACTTGCCGCATGATCGTGCCCACCGGTAATCAGGATGCCCGCCGTGACCCTTTCCGACACCTTCACCCTCGTCACCACCCCCGAACAGGCCGTGGACCGTCTGGCCGAGCTCTACCAGCAGGCCGCCTCGGCGCTCAGCCAGGCGCTCAAGCGCTACCTCAAGGAGCGTGTGGTGCCGGACGAGGCGCAGCGCGCGCTGTTCCGCTACCCCGAGCTGCGCATCACCTACCTGAAGAGCGGCGAGACCTCGTCCAGTACCCGGGCCTACGCCAAGGTGCAGGTGCCGGGGGTGTACAGCGTCACCATCACCCAGCCCCAGGCGTTTCGCGGCTATCTGCTTGACCAGTTGCGGCCGCTGATGAGCGATTTCACCCTGCAGGTGGAAGTGGGGATCAGCGACCGCAGCATTCCCTATCCCTACGTGGTGGCGCAGGGCGACGAGCTGGCCGGCAGCGGGGTGACGGCGGCGGAGCTGGCGCGGGTGTTCCCCAGCACCGACCTGTCGGCGGCCAGCGACGAGGTGGCCGACGGCCTGTATGACTGGCAGCACGCCGAGCAGATGCCGCTGGCGCTGTTCGACGCGGCGCGGGTGGATTTCTCCCTCAAGCGCCTGCAGCACTACACCGGCAGCGGCTGGCAGCACGTGCAGCCGTGGATCCTGCTCACCAACTACCACCGCTACGTGGACCAGTTCATCCGCTACGGCCTCGATCAGCTGCGCGACAACCCGCGCTACGTGCGCATGGTGCTGCCCGGCAACGTGGTGATCGCCAAGGGCATGGAAGAAGGCGAGATGCAGGCGATGATCGACAGCGTGCTCTGGCACCGCTACCAGATGCCGGCCTACCACCTGGTGGCCGACGACGGCCACGGTGTGACGCTGGTGAACATCGGCGTCGGCCCGTCCAACGCCAAGAACATCACCGACCACCTGGCCGTGCTGCGTCCGCACTGCTGGCTGATGATCGGCCACTGCGGCGGGCTGCGGCAGTCGCAGACCATCGGCGACTACGTGCTGGCCCACGCCTACATGCGCCGCGACGGCATCCTCGACCGCGTGCTGCCGCCGAACATCCCGCTGCCGGCGCTGGCCGAGGTGCAGCAGGCGCTGCAGGAGGCCGCCGCCACCGTCACCGGCGAGCAGGGCGAGGCGCTGAAGAAGCGCCTGCGCACCGGCACCGTGCTGACCTACGACGACCGCAACTGGGAATTGCGCTGGGCCCAGGAGCGCCCGCTGATCAACCTGGCGCGCGCTGTTGCGGTGGACATGGAAAGCGGCACCATCGCCGCCCAGGGTTATCGCTTGCGCGTGCCCTACGGCACGCTGCTGTGCGTCTCCGACAAGCCGCTGCACAGCGAGATCAAGCTGCCCGGTGCCGCCAACGCCTTCTACGAGCGCGCGGTGAACCAGCACCTGCGCATCGGCATCGCCGCGCTGGACTTGCTGCGCGGTCAGCTCGATTCGCTGCATTCGCGCAAGTTGCGCAGTTTCGACGAGCCGCCGTTCCGTTAGTGGTCGCCCTCTGTACAAGGGCGAGCCGAGCGCCCACCATGGCGCTCAAGGAGCTTCAACTCTTTGTTTGCAAAGACTTTCTCAGGGATGAGTCGTGCCACGCGCAGCCGTGCTGCGCCATTGCCTGTGAAGGATGATCATGCAACGCGTTTCTCCCCATAGCCTGCGCGAGGCATTTCGCGCACTCCTGGCCTCCGATGCCTGCTACCACTGCGCCTCGGTGTTCGACCCGATGTCCGCCCGCATGGCCGGCGACCTCGGTTTCGAGGTCGGCATCCTCGGCGGTTCGGTGGCCTCGCTGGAAGTGCTGGCCGCGCCGGACATCGCGCTGATCACCCTCAGCGAGTTCGTCGAGCAGGCGGCGCGCATCGGCCGCGTCGCCACCCTGCCGGTACTGGCCGACGCCGACCACGGCTACGGCAACGCTCTCAACGTGATGCGCACCGTCACCGAGCTGGAACGCAACGGCATCGCCGCGCTGACCATCGAGGACACCGTGCTGCCGGCGCGTTTCGGCGGAAAGGCGGTGGACCTGATCGGCATCGACGAGGCGGTCGGCAAGCTCAAGGCGGCGCTGGAGGCGCGCATCGACCCGGCGCTGAGCATCCTGGCGCGCACCAACGCCGGCAGCGGCCTGGAGGAAACCATCACCCGCGCCCGCGCCTACCAGGCGGCCGGCGTCGACGGCATCTGCCTGGTCGGCATCGAGGATTTCGAGCACCTGGAGCAGATCGTGCCGCACATCGACATCCCCAAGATGCTGATCACCTACGGCAACCCCAAGCTGCGCGACCAGGCCCGCCTGGCCCGCCTCGGCGTGCGCATCGTGGTCAGCGGGCACGCAGCCTACTACGCCGCGCTGAAGGCCACTTACGACTGCCTGCGCGAGCAGCGCCGCATCGACACCGGCGTGCTGGAAACCAAGGAACTGGTCGCACGCTACTCGGAGGCCGAGCAGTATGCGGCCTGGGCCGAGAACTACCTGAAGGTGAGGTCATAGCGTAGGGATGGGGGGAGAAGGGCGCGTATCGCGGCACGATGCGATGTAATTTTATTGGCGTCAAAACTCCCGTTGTCTCTGTGGTGTTATTGGGACATCATGCCGCGGTCAAATGCCCAAATGGAGTTGGCCATGGCGCGCACTGCGCTTACCACGGACCGCGAACGCCTCTTCCCCGCCGAACAGCGCTTGATCTCGGCCACCGATCCCCGTGGCGTCATCACCTACTGCAACGATGAATTTGCGGCTGTCAGTGGCTACTCCCGCGAGGAGCTGCTGGGCAGCCACCATAATCTGGTGCGCCACCCGGACATGCCCAAGGCAGTCTTCGGCCACATGTGGCGGCACCTCAAGGACGGTCGGCCCTGGATGGGCATCGTCAAGAATCGCTGCAAGAACGGCGATTTCTATTGGGTCTGCGCCTATGTGACGCCGATCCACCAGGAGGGTGTGCTGGTCGGCTACGAGTCGGTGCGTATCCGCCCGGAGCCCGATCAGGTGCGCCGCGCCAGTGCCCTGTACGCAGAAGTGACCGAGCAGGGTTTCAAGCGCCGTTCCCAGGGGTTGGCAGCGCAGTGGGCGACGCCGTTCCTGGCCGGCGTGCCCGCGCTGCTGGCGGCGCTCTGGTCGCCGACGTTCGGCCTCGGGCTGGCGCTGGTCACCCTGCCCATTCTGTATTTCGCGCAGCAACGGCTGCTGGATCGGTTGCAACGCAACATGCAGGGCGCCTTCGACAGCGAGCTGGTGGCGCGCAGCTTCAGTGACCTGCGCGGCCGGCCGGCACGCATGCACATGGCGCTGATCAGCGAGCAGGCGCGCCTGCGCACCTTGCTCAGCCGTCTGGATGACTACGCCGACCAGGCCGCCGCGCTGGCCACACGCAGTGGTCTGCTGACCCGGGATACCGAAGCGTCGCTGCAGGGCCAGCGGCATGAGGCGCACCAGGCGGCGGTCGCCATGCAGCAGATGGCCGCTTCGATCGGCGAGGTGTCGGGCATGGTGCAGCGCTCTGCCGACGAGGCCTGCCGGGTCGACAGTCTGGCCGGGCAGGGTGCCGGCGAGGCGGAGAAGGCACGGGCGCAGATCGATGGACTGGCCCGCCGTGTCGCGGCCATCAGCGACACGGTGGAGGGGCTGGCGCGGGAAACCCGCAGCATCGACCAGGCCGCCGGCATGATCCGGGCGATCTCCGAGCAGACCAACCTGCTGGCGCTCAACGCCGCCATCGAAGCGGCGCGGGCCGGCGAGCAGGGGCGAGGCTTCGCTGTGGTCGCGGGTGAGGTGCGCGAGCTGTCGCAGCGCACCCGTGAGGCGACCGAGGCGATCCAAGCCGTCCTGCAGACGCTGCACGAGGGCAGTGACGGCGCTGTGCGCATTGCCCGCGTTGGCCGCGAGGAGGCCACCGCCGGTCTGGCCCAGGTGATTGCCAGCCAGCAGGCGCTGCTGGGCATCCGTCAGGCCGTGGGCGAGATCCGCGACATGGGGCTGCAGATGGCCGCCGCCACCGAGCAGCAGGCCCAGGTGGCCGACGAGGTGGCCCGGCAGATTACCGCCATCGCCCAGGTCGCCGAGCACAACGCCGGGCTGGCCGAACAATCGGCCGAGGTTGGCCGCGAGCTCAGCGAAACCTCAAGCGCCATGCACGCCCTGGTGGAGCGCTTCCAGCGCTGAGTGGCGCTATCCGAGCTTTCTGTGGTGCGGACTTGTCCGCGAGCTCTTTGGTCGGCCCGGCCAGGTTGCAGGCCGACGCCGGAAGCTCGCGAACACGTTCGCTCGAACAGACTCGGGTTACACTGCGCGCCCCGTTGTGCTCGCAGGTTTCCCGGCATGTCGCGTCCCCGTCCTCCCGTTTCCCGCCGTCCCACGCCGCGCCGGGTGGCCAAGACGCCGCCGGCCGAGCCGCGACTGATCCTGCTCAACAAGCCCTTCGACGTGCTCACCCAGTTCAACGACGATCAGGGCCGTGCCACCTTGAAGGACTTCGTGCCGGTGCCGGGCGTCTACCCGGCCGGGCGGCTGGATCGTGACAGCGAGGGACTGCTGCTGCTGACCAACGACGGTCGCCTGCAGGCGCGCATCGCCGACCCGAAGCACAAGCTGGCCAAGACTTACTGGGTTCAGGTGGAAGGCGAACCGAGCGAGGAGCAGTTGCAGCGGCTGCGCGAAGGCGTGGCGCTGAACGATGGGCCGACCCTGCCGGCCGAGGCGCGCCTGCTCGCTGAGCCAACGCTCTGGGAGCGCCATCCGCCGGTGCGTTTTCGCAAGAGCGTGCCGACCGCCTGGCTGGAGCTGGTGATTCGCGAGGGTCGCAACCGCCAGGTGCGGCGCATGACCGCCGCCGTGGGCCTGCCGACCCTGCGCCTGGTGCGGGTGCGCATCGGCCCCTGGAGCCTGGACGGCCTGCAACCCGGCGAATGGCGTGAATTGCCGGCGCGGCTGGATTGAGCGCTTCGGCGCTTGCGCTGATCCGCACCGTAGGGTGGGCAACGCACAGCGTTGGCCACTGGACACGGCATCGGTGTGCATCGCGGTGGCGGCCGGAAAAACGCCGACCGCCCTACGATGGCGTCAGTTGCGATCGAAACGTGTCTGACAATGGCGCGAGTGCCTCAGGACTCCAGAAACAGCTCCAGCACGTAGGTGATCAGCGGCTTGGCCAGGAAGGCCACCAGGCACAGGCCCAGGCCGAGAAACAGGATGGCGGTGCCCAGGCGGCCGGCCTTCGACTTCTTGGCCAGGTCCCAGATGATGAAGAACATGAACAGGATCAGTCCGCCTACAAGCACATACATCATCAGGGCTTCGAACTGTTCGGTTTCCATGGCGACCTCGTGACGGGGCAAAGCGCGGGAGTATACGCCCGTGCTGCGTGGTGGGCAGCTGCGGTTGCCCCGTCGGTGCCGCTCAGTAGTGCGACTGGATCACCGCGATGCCCTTGCCCAGCGCCTCGCGCCAGGTCTGCAGGGTCTGCGCGGTGCACTCGCGGTCATGCTCGCGGATGGTCTGCAGCAGCGCCGTCAGCCACAGCTCGTAAAGTTCGGGACGGATATCCAGGCCGCTGCGCGCATGCGAGGCGCCGAGGGCGCGCAGCTTGGTATCCGGCAGCCCGCGGCTGTACATCACCAGATTGAGGATGCCCTGGCGCAGCAGCTGCTTCTGGCCAGTCATGTCGGTGTTGACGAACTTGGCGCGCACTTCGGCGGAGCTGGCCAGGAAGCTGCGGTAGAAATCATCGAAAAAGGTGGGGCTGGCACAGCAGCGGCCATAGCTGTGCATCAGGCTGTCGGCGGGACTCATCGATCTGTCCTTGTTCCATGCGGGTAGGAGGCAGCCGCGCCGACGCGCGAACGACGCAGCCTGCCCGCAGCGCGGGGGCATTCATCGGACGCGATCGGAGTCGCAGGCTTCGGTGCCTGAATTCCTGTGGCACACCACGGAAGGATCGATGGGCGTTTGGGGATCCGGTCTGGGCCGGACTTGCCGCGCGCGGCCACGCAAGGCGGATATCAAGCGGGCGAGATTATACGCAGGCGCCCCCTTGGCAGCCTGGCGAGGAGCACGCGGCGGCGTGCGCCGCGTCACGTTTGCCGGTTCGACTCAGCCGCGCAGATGGTTGAGCGGCAGCTCGGTGCTGGCGATCACCTGGTTGAGCACGAAGCTCGAGCGCACGCTGCTGACCCCCTCGATGCGCGTCAGGTTGCCGAGCAGGAAGGCCTGGTAGTGGTCCATGTCCTCGACTACCACCTTGAGCAGGATGTCCGCCTCCATGCCGGTGATCACGCAGCATTCCACCACTTCCGGGTGCTGGCGGATCTTTTCCTGGAAATGCTCGAAGCGCTCCGGGGTGTGGCGGTCCATGCCGATCAGCACGTAGGCGGTCAGCGTCAGGCCGAGCTTCTTGCGATCCAGCAGCGCCACCTGGCGCACGATGTAGCCCTCGTCCTCCAGTTGCTTGACCCGCCGCGAGCAGGGCGAAGGCGACAGGCCGATGCGCTCGGCCAGCTCCTGGTTGGAGATGCGCGCGTTGCGCTGCAGTTCGGCGAGGATGTTCAGGTCGTAACGGTCCAGCGTGCTCATCGCGGCGCTCTCTTTGTGGAAAGATTGCCGAGAATAGTGCTCCTGCGTTCTTTGATTGCGCAAGCGGCGGCTTGTCGCGCAATCTTCGCAATCTCTGATCGCGCCTGCTGGCGTACACTGGCTCCAACTTCGAAGGCCCGGAACCTCCAGCGGTCGCCTCCAACCAGGGGCACCGTCGCCGGCGACTCACCACGTCGCACGGCACCCGGGTCCGCCCGCCCAACCAGGCTGGCGACAGGCAACGGCGATACCCTCGCCGGGAGCGGAGCGATGAAGAATTGACTGGGGAAGCCGACCGGCTTCCCCTTTTTTATGTCCCGAAAAAATTGGCGGGGACGCTTCTACAGGGCGATGCCTTCCGGGGTGTGGCACGGATCGGCATGCACCAGCACATCGCTCTGCGGAAACTCGGCGCGAATAGCCGCGCTCACCGCCTCGCAGCGCGCATGGGCCTCTTCCAGCGTCAGCTCGGCGGGCAGCTCCACGTGCATCTGCACGAACCACAGGGTGCCGGAGCGGCGGGTGCGCAGGTCGTGGGCGCCCAGCACATCCGGCACCCCGCAGGCCAGCGCATGCATGCGCTCGGTGTGCTGCGGCGCCAGTTCCTCGTCCATCAGCACAGCGGCGGCCTCGCGCACGATGCCCAGCGCGCTCCACAGGATGATGCCGGCAATGCCGATGCCGAAGGCCGCGTCCAGCCAGAGCAGGCCGGCACCGGCCAGCAACAGCGCGACCAGGATGCTGGCGTTGAGCAGCAGGTCGGAGCGGTAGTGCAGGGAGTCGGCATGGATCGCCGTGGAGCCGGTGGTGCGCACCACATGGCGCTGGAACAGCAGCAGCACGGCGGTGAGCACGATCGACAAGACCATCACCGCGATACCGGCATCGGTGTCGCCCAGCGGTTGCGGGTCGAGCAGGCGTTGCACGCCATGGATCGCCACCAGGACTGCGCTGACGCCGATGAACAGCGCCTGGCCGAGTCCGGCCAGGGCCTCCGCCTTGCCATGGCCGTAGCGGTGGTCGTCGTCGGCCGGGCGCAGCGAGTAATGCACGGCAATCAGGTTGAGCAGCGAGGCGGCGCCGTCCAGCAGGGAATCGGTGAGCCCCGCCAGCAGGCTCACCGAACCGCTCAGCCACCAGGCCACCGCCTTGACCAGGGCCAGGGTGAGGGCCGTGGCCAGTGCGGCGCCGGTGGCCAGGCGCAGCAGACGGGCGTGCTGTTCGGGGACCTTCATATTGCGCGGGGCTCCTTCGGGATATCAGGCGGACGGCCGCAGGCCGTAGGCGGCCAGCTGCTCCACACTGCCGTGGTGCTCGATCACACCGGGGTGGTCGAGGGGCAGGTCGCGGCCGCTGGCCTCGCGGATAATGGCACGAAGCCGCTGACGGTTCACCTGCCCCTGGTTGTCCACCGCGTCGCGCAACGCTTCCGGCGCCACCGAGTATTTCTCGCCGCCGGGCAGGTAGATGGCCCCGGTGGCGAAGTCGATGCCCAGGGCGATCAGTCCGGGAACGATGTACAGCAGCAGGCCGACGGCATCCAGAGCGAACACCACCGGGTCGAGCTTGCCGTCGATCTGGCCGCGCCGTTCCGGGTAGAACAGCGTGCCGCAGGCGGACAATTGAGTGAGCAGCGCGCCACCGAGGGCGACGCAGAGCAGGCGGGGCGGGGTGCGCATGATGGTTCTCCTTGCGGGTGGGTATGCGGCAGTAGACCGCGAAGACCCGCTCAGGGTTGTGACAGGATGCCGAAGACCGCCGGGGTGCATGGCGGCCTCTCTCATTGTGGGAGCGGACTTGTCCGCGAGCTTTTCGGCGGCCGAAACCAGACGCTCGGGAATGAATTCGCTCCCACAGTCCGGGCGCTGCGCCGTCACCGATAACCCCCCTTATACTGGCGCTCCTTCGCGTTGCCCTGGAAAACACCCATGCAGTCCCTGCCCATCGACGCCGTATTGCCCGCGCTGCGCGCCGCATTGTCCAGCCGCGACGAGGCGGTGCTGGAAGCGCCGCCCGGCGCCGGCAAGACCACCCGCGTGCCGCTGGCGCTGCTCGACGAACCCTGGCTGGCCGGGCAGAGCATCCTCATGCTGGAACCGCGCCGACTGGCCGCGCGTGCCGCCGCCGAGCGGCTGGCCAGCGAGCTCGGCGAGGCGGTCGGCGACACCGTCGGCTACCGCATCCGCCTGGACAGCAAGGTCGGCCCGAACACGCGCATCGAGGTGGTCACCGAGGGCATCCTCACCCGGCGCCTGCAGGCCGACCCGGCGCTGGAGGGCGTCGGCCTGGTGATCTTCGACGAATTCCACGAGCGCAGCCTGGACGCCGACCTGGCCCTGGCGCTGTGCCTGAACGGCCGCGCGCTGCTGCGCGACACGCCGCTCAAGCTGCTGGTGATGTCCGCAACCCTGGAAGGCGAGCGTCTGAGCGCGCTGCTCGATGACGCCCCGGTGGTGCGCAGCGAAGGACGCATGTTCCCGGTGGACGTGCGCTGGGGCCGGCCGAGCCAGCCCGGCGAGTTCATCGAGCCGCGCGTGGTTAACACGGTCTTGCAGGCCCTCGATGAGGAGCCGGGCAGCCTGCTGTTGTTTCTGCCCGGCCAGGCGGAGATCCGCCGCGTGCACGAGCAGTTGGCCGAACAGCTGGGTCGACGCGACGACATCCTGCTCTGCCCGCTGCACGGCGAGCTGGAGCTGAACGCCCAGCGCGCGGCCATCGAGCCAGCGCCGGCCGGCACGCGCAAGGTGGTGCTGGCCACCAACATCGCCGAGACCAGCCTGACCATCGACGGCGTGCGCGTGGTGATCGATGCCGGCCTGGCGCGGGTGCCGCGCTTCGACCCCGGCAGCGGCATGACCCGTCTGGCCACCCAGCGCATCTCCCGGGCCAGCGCCACCCAGCGCGCCGGCCGCGCCGGGCGCCTGGAGCCGGGCGTGTGCTACCGGCTGTGGAGCGAGACCCAGCACGACCAGCTCAACGCCTACCACAGCGCGGAGATCGTCCAGGCCGACCTGTCCGGCCTGGCCCTGCAACTGGCCCGTTGGGGCGTGACGCCGGACGAGCTGAGCTGGCTGGATGCGCCGCCGCCCGCCGCCTACGCCCAGGCCGGCGAGCTGCTGCGCCGCCTCGGCGCGCTGGATACGCGCGGTGTGCTGACCGCTCATGGCCAGGCGATGGCCGAATTGCCGGCGCATCCGCGCATCGCCCACCTGCTGCTCAAGGGGCAGGCGCTGGGGCTGACCGCGCTGGCCTGCGAGCTGGCGGCATTGTTGGGTGAGCGCGACATCCTGCGCGGCGCCGGCGCCGACCTGCACAGTCGGCTGGCGCTGCTCTCCGGCGAGGCGCGCGGCGGCGGTCGCGGCGCGCTGCAGCGCATCCGCCAGCTGGCGCGGCAGTACCGCCAGCAGCTGATCGGATCGGCCAGCGCGGCGGTGAGCGATCCCGAACATCCGCGCTGGCTCGGCGCGCTGCTGGCCTTCGCCTACCCGGACCGCGTCGCCCGCCAGCGCCGCGCCGAAGGCGGCGACTACCGGCTGGCCAACGGCCGCGCCGCGCAGTTCGGCGAGCCGGACGCGCTGATGAAGCACGAGTGGCTGGTGATCGCCGACCTGGGCAGTCGCCAGGGACAGCGCGAGGAACGCACCTACCTGGCCGCCGATCTCGATCCGGCGCTGTTCGACTCGGTGCTGGCCGAGCAGGTCAGCGTCCAGGAGGTGCTGGACTGGGACGAGCGCGAAGGCGTGCTGCGCGCCGAACGCCAGCGCCGGGTCGGCGAGCTGGTGCTTAGTCGCGAGCCGCTGGCGGCGCTGGACGAGGCTGCGCGCACCCGCGCGCTGGTCGAGCTGGTACGCCGCAAGGGCCTGGAGCTGCTGCCCTGGACCCCGGAGCTGCGCCAGTGGCAGGCGCGCGTGTTGCTGCTGCGCGGGCTGGACCTGGAACAGGGCAAGGCCGGCGACTGGCCGGACGTATCCGACGCGGCGCTGCTGGCCAGCCTGGAGGCGTGGCTCGGGCCTTACCTGGGCAAGGTCAGCCGCCTCAGTCATTTCGCCAACCTGGACCTGTCGTCGATCCTCCACAACCGGCTGCCCTGGCCGCTGCCGCAGCGCCTCGACGAGCTGGCGCCGAAGAGCCTGACGGTGCCGTCCGGCTCGCAGATCCGCATCGACTACAGCGAGTCGCCACCGGTGCTGGCGGTGCGCCTTCAGGAACTGTTCGGCCTGGCCGCAACGCCGCGTATCGCCGGTGGCCGGCTGGGCCTCAAGCTGCACCTGCTGTCGCCGGCACACCGTCCAGTACAGGTGACCCAGGACCTGGCCAGCTTCTGGGCCAACACCTACGCCGAGGTGAAGAAGGACCTCAAGGGCCGCTATCCCAAGCACTACTGGCCGGACGACCCGCTGGTCGCCGAGCCCACCGCCCGGGCCAAGCCGCGGCGCTAGAACCGACACGGACATCGGGTGGTCCTTGGCCACCACCGCGCGGGACACCGTGCGCCTGCGGCGCGCACGGTGGCTCGGTGAAGCGTGAGCCACCCTACGTTCACGGCACCCCGCGTTGGGGCCGGTCGACGTAGGGTGGTCAACGTTGGTCCTTGGCCACCATCGCGCCGGAACGGCGCGCCTGCGGCGTGCACGAAGCGTGAGCCTGGTTCACGCCAGCAAAACCGTGCGGCGGGCCCGCAGGACCGGCTTGTTGCCTCCCTTGTCTATGCTGCTGGCAAGCCAACAGCAGAGGTGGCGTGCCATGTATCGCAAGGTCTTCGCCAGCAAGGTGTTCGAGCGCAAGGTGGTGCTGGTCACCGGCGGCTGTTCGGGTATCGGCCGCGCGCTGGTGCTGCGTTTTGCCCAGGCCGGGGCGCGGCCGGTGATTCTCGATCTGCACCGCGAGGAGCTGGACAGCCTGGTGCTGCACCTGCGCGAGCACCTGAACAGCGATGCGATGGGGCTGGTCTGCGACGTGTCGGACCCGCAGGCGGTGGAGCGGATCATGACGCTGGTGACCGAGCGCTGTGGCGGCATCGACCTGCTGGTCAACAACGCGGGCATCACCCACCGCAGTCGCTTCGCCGACACGCCGCGCGCGGTGTTCGAGCGCATCATGGCGGTCAATTACTTTGGGGCGCTGTACTGCACCCAGGCGGCGCTGCCCAGCCTGCTGGAGCGCCGGGGACAGATCATCGTGCTCAGCTCGCTGTCCGGCTTCGTGCCGCTGCACCTGCGCTGCGCCTACAACGCCAGCAAGCATGCGCTGCACGGGCTGTTCGACACCCTGCGCCAGGAGGTGCGCGAGGCGGGCGTCAATGTGCTGCTGGTGTGCCCCGGCTTCACCGCCACCGACATGCACCGCAACGCACTGGTAGGCGACGGATCGGTGAACGCGCCGGCGCCGCTGGCGGTGGGGCGGGTGGCCTCGGCGCAGGATGTGGCCGAAGCGATCTTCCAGGGCGCGTTACGCCGGCGCACGCAGCTGGTGTTGTCCAACGTCGGCTGGCGCGGCCAGCTGCTGTCGCGCTGCTTTCCGCGGCTGTTCCAGCGTCTGGTGCTGTCGCGCACGGCGCGCGGCTGAAACGCTTCAGGGCGTGTCGGTTATCGGCCCGCTGACAGTGAGCATGAAGCAGCGGTAGAGCGCCACGCCAACGAACAACTGGGCGAAGCCGATCAGGCTTTCCAGCAGCACGCGCGGCGCCAGGTCTTCGGACAGCAGGCTGGACAAAAAGGCCTCCAGCCCCCACAGCGGCAGCATGACCGCCATCATCACCGTGAAGATGCGCCAGAACTGGCCCCGGGTCAGCGCCATGCTGTCACCGAGGGCCGCCAGCGGAGTGAAGCCCTGCAGCACCACCAGGAAGTCGGCGAAGGCCAGGCGCGCCATCAGCCACAGGCCGGGCAGGATGAACAGCGAGGCGCCCAGCATGATCAGCAGGGTGCTCAGCGCAGTGAGCAGCGCCAGCGAGGGCCACAGGCGCAGCGCCATGGCCAGCAGCGCAGCGCTGCCGGGCCGCAGGCCCCGGGTGCGGGTGTCCAGGTAGAGGATCAGCGCGGCGCCATAGAGGGGGTAGAACAGCAGCCCGGCGAGCAGGTCGGCTGAGCCCTGCCAGTCGCCCAGATACGGCGCCAGCAGGTTGCCGGCCAGGCGTTCCAGCAGGATCAGCGGCAGGCACAGCAGGGCGAGATGCGCGGCATGGCGGTGGAAGAAATACCAGGCGTCGCGCAGAAGGGTCATTGCATTCATCGACGGGAACCCAAACAACGGGGGCGCCACTGTAGCCCAGGCCGGGGCAGGCACAAAGCCTTCGCGGGCGTAGGGCGGACAACGTATTTCTTGTCCGCCAACCCAGGCACCGGCTCGACACCCCGGCGGCGGACAGGTGAAGCGTTGTCCGCCCTACGAAAGGCCCCACGGCGCATAATGGCGCCAGCAACCGGAGAACCCCTTGAAAAGACTTGCCGTATTCGTCGATGTGCAGAACCTGTATTACACCGTGCGCCAGGCCCATGGCCGGCATTTCGACTACGGCGTGTTCCTGCGCCAGCTGCAGGCGCGCGGTGAGGTAACCGAGGCCTACGCCTATGCCATCGACCGTGGCGACGCCAAGCAACAGCAGTTCCAGCAGATCCTGCGCAACCTGGGCTTCACCGTGAAACTCAAGCCGTTCATCCAGCGCAGCGACGGCTCGGCTAAGGGCGACTGGGACGTGGGCATCACCATCGACGTGCTGGACGCAGCCAGCCGTGTCGACGAAGTGGTGCTGGCCTCCGGCGATGGCGATTTCGACCTGCTGCTCGACCGCCTGCGCGCACTCGGCGTGGACAGCTGCGTGTACGGCGTGCCGGCGCTCACCGCGCAGTCGCTGATCCGCGCCGCCGGCCGTTTCGTGCCAGTGGAAGGCGAGCTGTTGCTGTAGAATCCGCGCGCCTTTTCCACCGCGCCGCGAGCCCTTCATGACCTTCGCATCCCTCGGCCTGATCGATCCGCTGCTGCGGACCCTGGACGCCCTCGACTACCGCACGCCGACGCCGGTGCAGAAGGAAGCGATTCCCGCCGTGCTCAAGGGCCGCGACCTGCTCGCCGCCGCGCAGACCGGCACCGGCAAGACCGCCGGTTTTACCCTGCCGCTGCTGCAGAAGCTGACCCTGCAAGGCCCGAAGGTGGCCAGCAACTCGGTGCGCGCGCTGGTGCTGACGCCGACCCGCGAGCTGGCCGAACAGGTGCAGCAGAGCGTCCAGCGCTACGGCGAGAACCTGCCGCTGCGCAGCTACGCGGTGTACGGCGGGGTGAGCATCAACCCGCAGATGATGGCGCTGCGCAAGGGCATTGACCTGCTGGTCGCCACCCCGGGTCGGCTGCTCGACCTGTACCGGCAGAACGCCGTGCGCTTCGAACAACTACAGGTGCTGGTGCTCGACGAGGCCGACCGCATGCTCGATCTGGGCTTCGCCCGCGAGCTGGACGAACTGTTCGCCGCGCTGCCGAAGAAACGCCAGACCCTGCTGTTCTCCGCGACATTCTCCGACGCGATTCGCCAGCTGGCCGGCGAGCTGCTGCGCGACCCGCTGAACATCGAGGTGGCGCCGCGCAACACCGCCGCCAAGAGCGTCAAGCAGTGGCTGATCCCGGTGGACAAGAAGCGCAAGAGCGAGCTGTTCCTGCACCTGCTGGCCGAGCAGCGCTGGGGCCAGGTGCTGGTGTTCGCCAAGACCCGCAAGGGCGTCGATCAACTGGTGGAAGAAGTGCAGGCGGCGGGCTTTGCCGCCGACTCGATCCATGGCGACAAGCCGCAGCCGTCGCGCCTGCGCGCCCTGGAGCGCTTCAAGGCCGGCGAGGTGCAGATTCTGGTCGCTACCGACGTGGCGGCGCGCGGCCTGGACATCCACGACCTGCCGTTGGTGGTCAATCTGGACCTGCCGATCGTCGCCGAGGATTACGTACACCGCATCGGCCGCACCGGTCGCGCCGGCGCCACGGGCGAGGCGATCTCGCTGGTGTGCGCCGACGAGGTCGATCAGCTGGCCGCTATCGAGAACCTGATCGGCCAGGTGCTGCCGCGCCGCGACGAGCCGGATTTCATCCCCGACCACCGCGTGCCGCAGACCGCCCTCGGCGGGCTGGTGCTGAAGAAACCCAAGAAGCCCAAGCAACCCAAGGCCACGGCGGCCGGCAAGGGCAAGATTCATCTGGGCAACTGGTTCGATGCCAGCGAAAAGCCCGACGCCAAACCGATCCGCAAGGTGCCGAGCTTTGGCGGCAAGCCGGCGCGCAAGAAGCCGTAGGGTTTGTTCGGGTAGGGCGGACAACGTCGTTCTTGTCCGCCAGGTGCGGCTGCGGTCGGGTGCCAGCCGGCGGACAGGAAAGCGCTGTCCGCCCTACAGGCTACGGCGGGCTGGTGGCAGCCGAATCCGTCAACCATTTGATCACCCCGTTTGCCGCCGCGCGCCCAGTGGCAAAGCAGGCGGTGAGCAGGTAGCCGCCGGTCGGCGCTTCCCAATCGAGCATCTCCCCGGCGCAGAACACGCCGGGCAGTTTCCTGAACATCAGCCGCTCATCCAGCTCGGCGAACGGCACGCCGCCGGCGCTGCTGATCGCCTCGTCCAGCGGCCGGGTGCGCAGCAGGCGGATCGGCAGGGCCTTGATCGCTTGTGCCAGTTGCTGCGGCGCCTGGAAGGTGGCGGCCTCGGTCAGCTCGCGCAAGAGCGCGGCCTTCACGCCGTCGAGCTTCAACTGGCGATGCAGGTGCTTGGCCATCGACTGCGCGCCGCGCGGCTTGGCCAGCGCGATGGCGATCTGTTCCAGCGTGCGGTCGGGCAGCAAATCCAGCTGCACCATCGCCGCACCCTCGCGCTCGATCACGCCGCGAATTTCGGCGGACAGTGCATACACCAGGCTGCCCTCGATGCCGGTGGCGGTGAGGATGAACTCGCCGCGCCGGGCCGGCTGGCCGGGTAGCGCCAGGGTGACGTTCTTCAGCGGCGCGCCGGCATGCTTGTCGCGCAGCAGCGTGCTCCAGCCGTCTACCTCGAAGCCGCAATTGCTGGCGCGCAGCGGCGCGATGGCGACGCCGCGCTGTTGCAGCAGCGGCACCCAGGCGCCGTTCGAGCCCAGCCGCGCCCAGCTGCCACCGCCCAGCGCCAGGATCAGCGCCGCGGCGTCGACGGCCTGTTCGCCGTGTTCGCTGGCGATGCGCAATTGACCCGTGTCGTTCCAGCCCAGCCAGCGGCTGCGGGTGTGGATGCGTACTCCACTGTCCTTCAGACGTTTGAGCCAGGCGCGCAGCAGCGGCGCGGCCTTCATGTCGGTGGGGAACACCCGGCCCGAGCTGCCGACGAAGGTGTCGATGCCCAGGCCGTGAATCCAGGCGCGCAGCGCCTCGGCGTCGAAGGCTTCGATGTGCGGCTGCAGCGCCGGACGCGCTTCGCGGTAACGCGACAGGAAGGCCTCGCGGGCTTCCGAGTGGGTGATGTTCATACCGCCGACCCCGGCGAGCAGGAACTTGCGGCCCACCGAGGGCATCGCGTCGTACAGATCCACGGACAGCCCGGCCTGGGCCAGGACTTCGGCGGCCATCAGACCGGCGGGGCCGCCGCCAATGACGACGATGGGGGAAGAGGGCTGGGGCATGGAACGGCGACTGGGTTGGGGAAAGGCGGCGATTCTACCGCTGTCGGCGGGTCAGCGCCGCGGTGGCCAACGCGCAGCGTTGACCACCCTACACCCAGGCGGCTGGCACGGCGTGCAGCGCAGGGGCGGCGCGGTGTCTGGTTCAGGCGCGCAGCGCCCTGGCGTAGCTGAACAGAAACAGGGTGCGCACCAGTTCCTTGAGTTCGCCGGGCCGGTCGGTGGTGAGCACGGCGGGGTCCAGTTCGCCCTGTTCGCGCAGTTCCTGCAGCTCTTGCCCTTCGAGGCGCACGCAAACCGAGCCGGTGGCTCGATCCAGCACACGCAGGTAGGGTTTCGGGTGGTCCAGCCAGGCGTCGATCAGGTAGGTCATGGCTCATCTCTCCTGTGAAAAGGATGGATGAGAATAATTCGTATTAATAAAAGCGCAAGAGGCCTGATCGAACAGGCCGCTTGCGGCTGGTGCTCACTGGCAGGGGTACATCCAGAAATTCGGGTGCTCCTGGCAGGCGTGGCGGCTGTTCTGGTTCGGTTGCGTGGGCGTCAGCAGTCGGGCGATCAGGTGCATACGTTCCTCCTTGAGGGAAGCGGTGTTCGTTGGTGGCTACTGTGCCCGCGCATGAGCTGCGGAGGAACTTGGCAATCTCTATGGCGGCGATTGACGGGCCTCAATCGGCAAAGTGGCCGCGTCGCCGCTCGGCACGAAACACCAGGGATTCGGGCACATAGCCGGGGCGCAGGGCCGGTAGTGGCAGGCAGTCGTGCCACTGCGCGCCGGGGGCCAGCGGCGCGGCACCGTGGTAGCGCGCCACGGTTTCCGAGCGGGCCAGGTTGAGATCGTCTTCGGCCGGGTAGGCGGCGATGCGCCAGGTCAGCTCGCGCAGCGGCAGCGTGCTGGTGTTGCGCAGGGAGACGCGCAGCGGGCGATGGGCCGGGCACTGACCGGGTGCGTAGTCGAGGCTCAGTTCCAGACGGGCCAGGCGGTCTTCGTCGCGGGCCTCCTGCCAGAGCACCCAGCTGGCCAGCAGGCCGATGCCGAGCAGCGCGACCAGCGACACCGGCAACGCCTTGTGCGGGTAGCGAATCAGCAGGATCAACCAGGTCATGACCAACAGGACGCCAAACAGCATGGGCACGCTTCCAAGCCAGGGGGAGACCGCCATTCTAGTGGCCTGGGCGGCCACGTCGACTGTCAGTGCACCACGTCGGGCGTGCCCGCTTCGCGCAGGCGCTCGGTCAGGCGCAGGCGCTCGCCGGGGTCCTCGCAGAGCAGCAGGGCGTGCTGCAGGTCGTAGCGCTCGCCGGGCGGGCATTCCAGGCGCTGGTAGAGATCGGCACGGGCCAGGTGGTCGGCCACCGTGGGCACGCCCAGTTGCAGCACCCGGTCGGCATCCTTCAGCGCGGCGAGCAGTTGGCCGGCTTTCTGGTGCTGATGGCGCAGGCTGCGCGAGATGCGTTGCAGCAGCTCGGCGGGCGAGCAGGGCTGCAGATGGCTGGAGTTGAGCTGCAGCCTGCCCTGGTAGCGACGTTCGAGCAGCTCGCGGCAATCGTTCAGGTACAGCCGCCGGCCGCCAGCCGGGTCGAGCAAATGGTCGGCACCCGGCACTCGCAGCAGGAAGCGACCGGGAAAGTTGATGCCGCGCAGCGGAATGTCCAGCCGGCGGGCCAGCTCCAGGGCCAGCAGGCCCAGCATCAATGGCTGGCCCCGCCGGCGCTGCAGCACCCGGTGGGCCAGGACGCTGTCCGGGCCGCTGGTGTCTTCATGGAAGTCCAGCGCGTTCAGCAGGCGTAACAGCGGCTGCGCCTGCTCGCGGGCCGGCAGGGTAGGCAGGCTGGTCGACAGTCGATGGCGCAGGCGCTCGACGGTGGCCAGCAGGCTTTCGGGCTGGAAGGTGGGATCGTGCTCGGCAGCGATCCACAGGGCCGCCTCGAACAGGGCATCCGTACCCCGACGCAGACAGGACAGGCAGGCTTCGCGGGCATCCATTCATCGCGCCTCCAAGTGACCCCATTCTTGTAGACGGGCCTTGCCGGCCCGTCCAGTCGACCCGCAGCCGCCACCTATACTGCTTGCACCAGATCACTCAGGCCCGGCGGAGGGATGCCATGTTTGCCCAGATGGAGGCCGTCCGGCTGGAGGCCTTGCACCTTGCGCATGACCCCGCCACCGGCATGCGGGCGGTCATCGCCATCCACAATACCCGGCTGGGGCCGGCGCTCGGCGGCTGCCGCTTCCTTGCCTACGCGGACGAGGAGAGCGCGATCCGCGACGCCATGCGCCTGGCCGAGGGCATGAGCTACAAGGCCGCGCTGGCGGGCCTGGCACAGGGCGGCGGCAAGGCGGTGATCATGCGCCCACCGCACCTGAATGATCGCGCCGCGCTGTTCGAGGCCTTCGGGCGAATGGTGGATTCACTGGGCGGTCGCTACATCACTGCGGTGGACAGCGGCACCTCTGCCGCCGACATGGACTGTGTCGCCCGGCAGACCACCCATGTGACCAGCACCAGCCAGGGCGGCGACCCGTCGGTGCACACCGCCCTCGGTGTGTTCGCCGGCATCCGTGCCACCGCACTGGCACGGCTGGGCAGCGACGATCTGGAAGACCTGCGCATCGCCGTACAGGGGCTCGGCCACGTGGGGTTTGCCCTGGCCGAACAACTCGCCGCGGCCGGCGCCGAATTGCTGGTCAGCGACCACAACCCGGGTCTGGTGCAGTTGGCGGTCGAACAGTTCGGCGCCCATCCGGTACCCAGCGAGGCACTGCTGGCCACACCCTGCGACATCCTCTCGCCCTGCGGGCTGGGCGGCATTTTCAACAGCCTGACGGTGGCCCAGCTGCGCTGCGCGGCGGTGGCGGGCGCGGCCAACAATCAACTGAGCCACCCGGGTATCGCCGATGAACTGGAAGCGCGCGGCATCCTCTACGCGCCGGATTACGTGATCAACTCCGGCGGACTGATCTATGTTTCCCTGCAGCACGAAGGCGCGCCGCCGGAGCGCATCACCGCGCAGATGCAGGAGATTCCCCGGCGTCTCACCGATATCTACGCCCATGCCCAGGCAGAAAAGCGCTCGCCGGCACGGGTAGCCGACCAGCAGGCGGAAAGGCTACTGTTTGGCTGACGGCAGCTGGTAATCGCCAACGCACAGGTTTCGCTCACGGACCCGGGCCACAAGCCCATCGGGTTCGACCACCGCGCCCATAAGGCGCCGAGGAGACTGGCATGCACGACCCTGCAATCCCCTTCACGCGTTTTCTCGACCCCGACGGCCGGCCCTGCGCCGCGCTGCCACCCTGCGCCGACGATGCCGAATTGCTGGAACGCCTGTATCGGCAGATGGTGCTGACTCGCCTGTTCGACCAGAAGGCCGTGGCGCTGCAGCGCACCGGGCGGATCGGCACCTTCGCCCAGGGCCTCGGCCAGGAAGCCATCGGCGTGGCACTGGGCGCCGCGCTGCGCCCGGATGACGTGCTGGTGCCCTATTACCGTGACACCGGGGTGCAGCTGATGCGCGGCGCGCGCATGGAGGAGGTGCTGCTCTACTGGGGTGGCGACGAGCGCGGCAGCGCCTTCGCCGACCCGCTGGCCCGCGAGGATTTCCCCATCTGCGTGCCCATCGCCACCCAGGCGCTGCATGCCTGTGGCGTGGCGGCGGCGATGCGCATCCGCGACCAGCACCGCGCCGTGGCCACCACCTGTGGCGACGGCGCCACCAGCAAGGGTGACTTCCTCGAAGCCCTCAACGTGGCGGGTGCCTGGCAGCTGCCGGTGGTCTTCATCATCAACAACAACCAGTGGGCCATCTCGGTGCCGCGCAGCCTGCAATGCGGCGCACCGACCCTGGCGCAGAAGGCTGTCGGCGCGGGCATCCCCGGCGAGCAGGTGGACGGCAACGACGTGCTGGCGGTCTACACGCGCATCCAGGCGGCATTGGAGCGCGCCCGCCAGGGCAAGGGGCCGACGCTGATCGAATGCCTGAGCTACCGCCTCAGCGACCACACCACCGCCGACGACGCCAGCCGCTACCGGCCGAACGAGGAAGTCTCCGCCGCCTGGGCGCGCGAGCCGATCAAGCGTCTGCAGGCATTCCTGGCCAGCCGCGGCAACTGGAACGAACAGCGCGAGCAGGACCTGATCGAGCACTGCCAGGCGCAGCTGCAGCTGGCCGTGGAACGCTTCGAGCGCATCGGCGAACCCGACCCGGACCAGGTGTTCGAGCACCTTTACCAGCGCTGGCCGACCCCCCTGGCCGAGCAGCGCGAGCAGATGCGCGAGCGCGTCGCTCGGCGCGGAGGGCAGGCCCATGAGTGACAAGACCTACAGCCTGGTGGAAGCGGTGAACCTGGCGCTGGCCCGCGCCATGGCCGATGACGAGAACGTGGTGGTGCTCGGCGAGGACGTGGGCGTGAACGGCGGCGTGTTCCGCGCCACGTTGGGGCTGCGCGAGCGCTTCGGGCGCAAGCGGGTGATCGATACGCCGCTGGCGGAAACCATGCTCGGCGGGCTGGCCGTCGGCATGGCCGCCCAGGGCCTCAAGCCGGTGGTGGAAATCCAGTTCATGGGCTTCATCTACGCCGCCATGGAGCACTTGGTATCCCATGCCAGCCGCCTGCGCAACCGCACGCGCGGGCGGCTGTCCTGTCCGCTGGTGATGCGCACGCCGATGGGCGCCGGCATCCGCGCGCCGGAACACCACAGCGAAAGCACCGAGGCGCTGTTCGCGCACATCCCCGGCCTGCGCGTGGTGGTGCCTTCCTCGCCGGCGCGCGCCTACGGGCTGCTGCTGGCGGCCATCGACGATCCCGATCCGGTGCTCTTTCTGGAGCCCACCCGCCTGTACCGCATGAACCCGCAGCCGCTGCAGGACGATGGCCAACGCCTGCCGCTGGACAGCTGCTTCACCCTGCGCGAAGGCCAGGACCTGACGCTGGTGAGCTGGGGCGCCAGCGTGCACGAAACCCTGCAGGCGGCGGCACGCCTGGCCGAGCAGGGCGTCGAGGCCGAGGTGATCGACGTCGCCTGCCTCAAGCCGCTGGACCTCGACACCCTGGAAGCCTCGCTGCGCAAGACCGGGCGCTGCGTGATCGTGCACGAGGCGCCAAGGAGCGGCGGGCTGGGCGGGGAAATCGCCGCCAGCCTGTACGAGCGCGCCTGGCTCGACCTGCGCGCACCCATCCAGCGGGTCACCGCGCCGGACATCCCGCCACCGCTGTACCGGCTGGAACAGCTGTACCTGCCGGGCGTCGAGGACATCCTCGCCGCCTGCGAGACGGTACTGGACTACGCCTGACGGACATCTGGGAGAAAAACGATGAAGCACTTCAAGTTGCCCGACCTGGGCGAGGGGTTGCAGGAGGCGGAGATCGTCGAATGGCACGTGCAGGCCGGCGAGACCGTGAAGGCCGACCAGTTGCTGGTCTCGGTGGAAACCGCCAAGGCCATCGTCGACATTCCCGCGCCCTACGATGGCGTGGTGGTCAAGACCTTCGGCGCGCCGGGAGACATCCTGCATGTCGGTGAACCGCTGCTGGCCTACGAAGGCGAGGACGACAGCGGCACGGTGGTTGGCCGCCTGGAAGGCGGCACGGCGGGCGCGCAGGAGGATCGCTTTTTCATAGGTGCCGCTCCGTCCACCCGTGAGCACCTGGCGCCACGGGCGACGCCGGCGGTGCGCCAACTGGCCAACCGCCTGAAGGTGCGCCTGGAGGATCTCCAGGGCAGCGGCCCTGACGGGCTGATCACCCGAGCCGACGTGGAAACGGCGGCCCAGGGCTCTGCTGGCGCCTTCGAAGGCGAGAAGCTGCGCGGCGTGCGGCGCAGCATGGCGCTGAACATGGCTCGCGCGCACGCCGAGGTGGTGCCGGTGACGATTTTCGGCGACGCCGACCTGCAACGCTGGGCCGAACCACGCGACCCGCTGGTGCGCCTGGCCCTGGCCATAGCCGAGGCGGCGCGCGTCGAACCGGGGCTGAACAGCTGGTTCGACGGGCACCGAATGCTGCTCAAGCAGCATGAAACCCTCGACCTGGGCATCGCCGTGGACACGCCGGACGGGTTGTTCGTGCCGGTGCTGCGCGATGTCGGCAATCGCTCGGCGGAAGACCTCAGGGCCGGCATGGCGCGGCTGCGCGCCGACGTGCAGGCACGTTCGATTCCGCCGCAGGAGATGATGGGCGCGACCTTCACGCTGTCCAACTACGGCACTCTGTTCGGGCGCTACGCCAGTCCGGTGGTGGTGCCACCGCAGGTGGCGATCCTCGGTGCGGGTGGCATTCGCCGCGAACCGGTGGCCGGCGGCAACGAAGTGGAGGTGCACCCGATCCTGCCGCTGTCGCTGACCTTCGACCACCGGGTGATCACCGGCGGCGAGGCGGCGCGCTTTCTCAAGGCGCTGGTGGAGGCGCTGGAGAAGCCGGGCGCGCCGTAGGGTGGAACGCGCAGCGTTGGCCACCGCCGGGTGGGTGGCTCCAATAAAAGTGCAGAAGGAAAACATGGCCGCGACAGAGAGGGGGTGTCGCGGGGCGGTGCCATGGCCCTTCTGCAAAACCGTTCAGAGCTTCTCGTAGTTCAGCTCGGAGAGATCGACCGGGCCCTTGAAGGCCTTGGCGAACACCTCGCGGTTGCGGGCCATGAAGATGCCCACTTCCTCGCGCTGCTCCTCGCCGAGCGAGGGCACGGCCTTCTCCAGCGCCGCGGCCAGCGCCTCGGCCAGCTCGAGCATCTTGTCGTAACGATCGGCTTCGGCCTTATCCATGAACAGACGCTCCGGATCGCGCGAGCTGCGGTACACCACTTCGACGGCCATTCATCACTCCTGCCTTCTTCCAAGGGTTGGTTGGATACTGTTTGTTTATCCAGTATAGGGATTTGCCATCACGCTGCAAACCCCCAGGACGCTGGTTGCTGCGCATAAAGACATGGCATGCTGCCTGCATTCGACTTTCGTCTAGCCGCCCTGCCATCAAGGAGCCACGCCGTGAAACAGAACTGGGCCGATACCCTGCGCAACAACCTGCATGAACTGGCCGAGTCGCTCGGCAACCTGCTGGCCGAGGCCTTCCATTACCTGGCGCTGTTCGCCATCGGTGCGATCACCGCCTGGGCGGCGGTGGTGGCCTTCCTCGACATGGTGGCCAAGGGCTCGGCGAGCATCGACGACATCCTGCTGCTGTTCATCTACCTGGAGCTGGGTGCCATGGTTGGCATCTACTTCAAGACCAACCACATGCCGGTGCGCTTTCTGATCTATGTGGCGATCACCGCGCTGACCCGCCTGATGATTTCCGACATTTCCCACCACCACCGGCCGGACCTCGGCGTGATCTACGTATCCGGCGCCATCCTGCTGCTGGCCGTGGCGATCCTGGTGGTGCGCTACGCCTCGGCGCGCTTCCCCTCGGTGCCGTCCTACCCGCCGCGGCGCACCCTGCGCCAGCCGCCGCAGGCGCGCGACGGCCTCGGCGAGGAATAGCGGGTCCCTCGGTCGGATCGGGCTGACAACCGCGCCATGCCGCACTTTGCTTAAGGCAAACGCCTACAGGAGTGCGACATGCTCAGCCAGGACACCAAGGACCTCATCAAGGCCACCGCGCCGGTGCTGGCCGAGCAGGGCTCGACCATCATCCGGCGCTTCTACCAGCGCCTGTTCGAGGCGCATCCCGACCTGCGCAACCTGTTCAACATGACCCACCAGCAGCGCGGCCAGCAGCAGGAAGCCCTGGCGCGCGCGGTGTACGCCTACGCGGCGAACATCGAGCAGCCGGAAACCCTTGCCGCGGTGCTGGAGAACATCGCCCACAAGCACGCCAGCCTCGGCGTGCGGCCCGACCAGTACCCCATCGTCGGCGAGCACCTGCTAGGCGCCATCAAGGACGTGCTGCAGGAGGCCGCCAGCCAGGACATCCTCGATGCCTGGGCGCAGGCCTATGGCCAGTTGGCCGATCTGCTGACCGGCATGGAGCGTCGCCTGCGCGAGGAAAGCGCCAACCACACCGGCGGCTGGAACGACTGGCGCACCTTCGTGGTGCAGGAGAAGAACCCGGAGAGCGAGGTGATCACCTCGTTCGTGCTGGCGCCGGCCGACGGCGGGCCGCTGGCGAACTTCCAGCCCGGCCAGTACATCAGCCTGGCCGTGCAGGTGCCGACGCTGGGCTTGCAGCAGATTCGCCAGTACAGCCTGTCGGACATGCCCAACGGCCGCACCTACCGCATCTCGGTGAAGCGCGAAGCCGAACCCGGCCAGCCGCCGGGACAGGTGTCCTGCCTGCTGCACGATCATGTGCAGGTGGGTGACGAGCTGAAGGTGTCACCGCCCTACGGCAACTTCCACATCGATGTCGAGGCGCACACGCCCATCGTGCTGATCAGCGGCGGGGTGGGGCTGACGCCGATGGTCAGCATGCTCAAGACCGCGCTGCAGAATCCGGCGCGCCAGGTCGTGTTCGTGCACGGGGCGCGCAACAGCCGGGTGCATGCCATGCGCGACCGGTTGCGCCAGGCGGAGCGCGAGCACGCGAATTTCAAGGTGCTTGTCTTTTACAACGAGCCGCTGGACGAGGACGTGGAGGGGAGGGACTACGACCACCCGGGCCTGGTCGACGTGAAAGCGATCCGCGACGAGATTCTGCTGCCGGATGCCGACTACTACATCTGCGGGCCGATCCCCTTCATGCGCCTGCAGCACGACGCGCTGGAGAACCTCGGCATTCCCGAGGGGCGCATCCATTACGAGGTGTTCGGGCCGGATCTGTTTGCGGAGTAGGGCGGTTTCGGCCGCCAACCGTGGGAGCGGACTTGTCCGCAATGCTTTTGGCATAAAAGCTCACGAATAAATTCGCTCCCACAGGTTCAGGCGTGCTTACACCTTCTTCACGAACTCCGACTTCAGCTTCATGGCGCCGATGCCGTCGATCTTGCAGTCGATGTCGTGGTCGCCGTCGCACAGGCGGATGTTCTTCACCTTGGTGCCGACCTTGACCACCGAGGACGAGCCCTTGACCTTCAGGTCCTTGATGACGGTGACGGTGTCGCCGTCCTGCAGGACGTTGCCCACCGAATCCTTGATGACGCGCTCGCCGTCGCCGCCTGGGGCAGCGTCGGCGCTGGCGCTCCACTCATGGGCGCACTCGGGGCAGACCAGCTGCGCGCCGTCTTCGTAGGTGTATTCGGAACCGCATTGCGGGCAGGGGGGCAGGCCGCTCATGGGCGTCTCCTCGGGGTCGGGTCGTGATAAAGCCGCGGATTGTATAGGGTTTCTCCCTGCCGTGCGGCAAGCGGTCCCGCGGTGATGCCAATCCAATAGCACTGACAATGTGATACACAGCGCGCTGACTGATCGGCCTGTCCGTCTCCCGAGGCGTTTCATTGATTTGTGTCGGGTCGTCGGTCGGGTTTGTTCCTATAGTCTCGCCGCCGTCAGGTTGCCATTCACCAGCCGAGGTCCTGCCCTCATGCGATCACCCTTGCTTGCCCTGCTTCTCTGCGTCGCTCCGCTCGTATCCGCCAACGAGGCGGCCCTGGCCCGCTTCCAGCAACTGATGAACGATCCGATCCTGCGCCAGCAGGCATATGACTCGGGGTTCGAGCGGGTGCGGTTCTGTGGCTACTGCCACGGCGAGGACGGCAACAGCAAGCGTGACTACATTCCCAACCTGGCCGGCCAGAACCCCATCTACCTGTTCAAGGCGTTCGACACCTTCGCCAACGGCCAGCGCAACGATTTCGTGATGAGCAAGCTGGCCAAGCAGCTGACGGTCGACGAGCAGGTGGACATCGCCGTGTACTTCAGCCAGCAGCAGGTCAAGCCCTCGGCCAGCAGCGTGGATGCCCAGTTGCGCATGCAGGGCGAGCGCGTGTTCCAGGGCACCTGCATCGCCTGCCACGGCATGCGGGCCGAGGGCAAGGAAGACGCCCCGCGGCTGGCCGGCCAACCTGGTGAGTACGTGCGCCGCGCGCTGACCAGCTTCCACGACGGCGACCCGCGGCGCGCCAGCTCGGTGATGATGCCGATCGCCAAGCAGCTGACCCCGGCGGATATCGAGGCCCTGGCCGCCTATCTGGAAAAGCTGGTGTTGTAACCCCCGGTCAGCGCACCCCTGCCGGCTCCGGCCAGCGCAATTGCCCCTGGGTAGTGAATCGCGTGGTGCCCACCAGCCCGCTGGCCAGCTTGCCGCGAATCACATAGGGCAATCCCTGTCCCGGCTGGTAGCCCGCCAGGCCCCAGGTCTGGCGCAGGGCCGAGAAGGCCGAGATGGTTACCGGCACCTCGATGATCGCTTCGCCGAAGCGCGGCACCTGGCCGCGCTGGGCGCTCACCCCGCTGGCCAGCGGCTGGCCATTGACCTCCAGTTCCAGCGCCACGCCCTGGTAATCCACCGCCCGCTCGTTGGGGTTCTGCACCCGCAGTTTCAGGTTGAAGCGTGCCTCCAGGCCCTGGCTGGGCAACGGCTCCAGGCCGGCCAGGTCAATGTGCAGGGGATCGCGCGGCGCCAGCGAGGCACAGGCGGTGAGCAGGCCCAGCAGCGCAAGGCTGGCGAGCAGTCGGGTGACAACGGCCATGGAACGGCTCCGCTTGAAGGAAAGTGCCGATTGGACCATGGGCGCGGGCGGAAGTCTCCCGCCGGCATCCACTTCGTTCGCCAGCCCTGTGCGGCCCCAGCGGCGGCCAGGAAAACGCTGACCGCCCTACGGTCGCAACAGAGATAACGCGGCGCTGGGCATAACCGTAGGGTGGTAAATGCATCGCGTTGGCCACCGAGGTGTATGCCCTAGTCATACTCCGCCGGGGCATGCTCGCCCAGCAGCCGGCGCTGGCGCGGTGTGGCGGCGGCCAGCACCTGCGGGTTGAAACGGAACTGCAGGTACGGCGAGAACTTCTGCGCCACCATGCGCCGGCCGTAATGCACCTGCAGCAGGTAGCGACTGCGATCCGCCGTGCGGTTGCGGCTGCCGGAGTGCCACAGCTCGCTGCGCAGCATCAGCACATCGCCGGCCTGGCACAGCACCGGCTCGGCGGTGCGGCCATGCCAGCTTTCTTCACCGGGATGCGGCTTGCGTCCGGCCTTGTGGCTGCCGGGAATCACCAGGGTCGGGCACAGGTCGATGTCGTCCAGGTAGATCATCGCCGTGCAGATCTGCATCGGCAGCGTGAAGGCCGGGTCGGCCAGCAGCGCTTCCGGCAGTTCCATGACCAGATGATCCACATGCAGCTCGGCGCCAACGAAGCCTGGATGGCTGCGCCAGGCGGTCTGCCCGATGATGTGGCAGTCCTCGCCCAGCGCCGCCTCGGCCAGCTCGATGACGCCGGGCAGGTCCAGGTACGCCAGCCAGAAGGGGGCGCGGTTGAACACGCACTTGTAGTGGTCGTCGACCAGGCCCTGGTAGTCCCAGTGGATGGGTTGCAGGTCGTCGATGGCGGCGCGCGCGGCGGCGACCTGCCCGGCATCCAGCACGCCGGGCAGCAGGGCGAAGCCCTGGTGGTGCAGGGCGTTCAGTTGGTGGGTGATGTCCCTGTTCATAGGCACGGTTCACCGGAACCCTGTGGGAGATTCTATGTTGCCCTGCAAGCCGAACCCAGAAGCTCGCGGCTTCAGCCGCCATGGCTGCGAGCATCGCGGCCTGCCTGGCAACCGCAGGATGGCGGCCGGCAAAGCGCCGGCCGCCCCGAATCCGCCCTAGAAGAACCCCAGCGGATGGATGTTGTAGCTCACCAGCAGGTTCTTGGTCTGCTGGTAGTGGTCGAGGATCATCTTGTGGGTCTCGCGGCCGACGCCGGATTTCTTGTAGCCGCCGAACGCCGCGTGCGCCGGGTAGAGGTGGTAGCAGTTGGTCCACACCCGGCCGGCCTTGATGCCGCGCCCCATGCGCCAGGCGCGGTTGATGTCGCGGGTCCACACCCCGGCGCCGAGGCCGTACTCGGTGTCGTTGGCAATCGCCAGCGCCTCCGCCTCGTCCTTGAAGGTGGTCACGCCGATCACCGGGCCGAAGATCTCCTCCTGGAACACCCGCATGCGGTTGTCGCCCTTGAGCAGCGTCGGCTGGATGTAATAGCCGCCGGCCAGGTCGCCCTGCAGCCGTTCGGCGTCGCCGCCGGTGAGCACCTGGGCGCCTTCCTCGCGGGCGATCTGCAGGTACGACATGATCTTGTCGAACTGCTGCTGGCTGGCCTGCGCGCCGACCATGGTCTCGGTGTCCAGCGGGTCGCCGCGCTTGATCTGCGCGACCTTCTTCATCACCGCCTCCATGAAGGGCGCGTAGATGGATTCCTGCACCAGCGCCCGCGACGGACAGGTGCACACCTCGCCCTGGTTGAAGAAGCCCAGCACCAGGCCTTCGGCGGCCTTCTCGATGAAGGCCGGTTCGGCCTGCATGATGTCTTCGAAGTAGATGTTCGGGCTCTTGCCGCCCAGCTCCACGGTGCTCGGAATGATGTTCTCGGCGGCGCGCTTCATGATGTGCGATCCCACCGGCGTGGAGCCGGTGAAGGCGATCTTGGCGATGCGCTTGCTGCTCGCCAGCGCCTCGCCGGCCTCGCGCCCGAAGCCCTGCACCACGTTGAGCACGCCGGGCGGCAGCAGGTCGCCGATCAGCTCCATCAGCACGGTGATGCCCAACGGCGTCTGCTCGGCCGGCTTGAGCACCACGCAGTTGCCGGCGGCCAGCGCCGGGGCGAGCTTCCAGGCGGCCATCAGGATCGGGAAGTTCCACGGGATGATCTGTCCGACCACGCCCAGCGGTTCGCGGATGTGGTAGGCCACGGTGCTGGCGTCGATTTCCGCCGCGGTGCCTTCCTGGGCGCGGATGCAGCCGGCGAAGTAGCGGAAGTGATCGGCGGCCAGCGGGATGTCGGCGTTCAGCGTCTCGCGCACCGCCTTGCCGTTATCCCAGGTCTCGGTGACGGCCAGCAGTTCCAGGTTCTGCTCGATGCGGTCGGCGATCTTCAGCAGCACCAGCGCGCGTTGCTGCGGACTGGTGCGGCCCCAGGCGTCGGAGGCGGCATGGGCGGCGTCCAGCGCCTTGTCGATGTCGGCGGCGTCGGAGCGGGGAAATTCGGCGATCGGCCCGCCGGTGACCGGCGAGGTGTTGGTGAAGTAGTGGCCGTTCACCGGGGGCACGAACTCGCCGCCGATGTAGTTGCCGTAACGGGACTTGAAGGTGACGATGGCGCCTTCGCTGCCGGGGTGTGCGTAACGCATGGCGGGCCTCCTGGCTCGTTGCTGTGAGCGATCCAGCAAGCCTAGTCCAGCGCCCTGGCGGTGCCCTGAGACCTTGGTCGGGGCGGCGTGCTACCCTCGCCGGCATTTCTTCGCGCCTGCTTCGTTGAGGACTTCCATGCACATCCACATTCTCGGCATCTGCGGCACCTTCATGGGTTCGCTGGCGGTGCTGGCCAAGGAACTCGGCCACCATGTCACCGGCTCGGACGCCAACGTCTACCCGCCGATGAGCACCCAGCTCGAGGCCCAGGGCATCCAGCTGATGCAGGGCTACCTGCCCGAGCATCTGCAGCCGGCGCCGGATCTGGTGGTGATCGGCAACGCGCTGTCGCGCGGCAACCCGGCGGTGGAGTACGTGCTGAACCAGGGCCTGCCCTACACCAGCGGCCCGCAGTGGCTGGCCGACCACGTGCTGCAGGGTCGCTGGGTGATGGCGGTGGCCGGCACCCATGGCAAGACCACCACCAGCAGCATGCTGGCGTGGATCCTCGAACACGCCGGCATGGCGCCGGGCTTTTTGATCGGTGGCGTGCCGCAGAACTTCGCCGTGTCGGCGCGCCTGGGCGGCACGCCGTTCTTCGTGGTCGAGGCCGACGAATACGACAGCGCCTTCTTCGACAAGCGCTCCAAGTTCGTTCACTACCGGCCGCGCACCGCGATCCTCAACAACCTGGAATTCGACCACGCGGACATCTTCCCGGACCTGGCGGCCATCGAACGACAGTTCCACCATCTGGTGCGCACCATTCCCGGCGAGGGGCTGATCATCCATCCCACCACCGAGCAGGCCATCGAGCGCGTGCTGGGCATGGGCTGCTGGACGCCGGTGCAGACCACCGGCGAGGGCGGCGACTGGCGGGCGCGCCTGCTGGCCGAGGACGGCTCGCACTTCGAGGTGCTGTTCCAGGGCGAGTCGCAGGGCGAGGTGAACTGGACGCTGACCGGCCGCCACAACGTCGACAACGCCCTGGCCGCCCTGGCGGCGGCGCGGCATGTGGGCGTGGTGGGTGCAGTGGGCACCGAGGCGCTGAGCCGGTTCCAGAGCGTCAAGCGGCGCATGGAGAAGATCGCCGAGGTAAACGGCGTAACGATCTACGACGACTTCGCCCATCACCCGACTGCTATCGCCACCACCCTCGACGGCCTGCGCAAGCAGGTCGGCGAAGCGCCGATCGTGGCGGTGATCGAGCCGCGCTCCAATTCCATGAAGCTCGGCGCGCACCGCGACGGCCTGCCGGAATCCGTGGCCCAGGCCGACCAGGTGATCTGGTACGCGCCGGCGAACCTCGGCTGGGACCTGGGCGCCACGGCAGCCGCCTGCCCGGTGCCGGCGGTGGTCTGCGATTCGCTGGAAGCGATCATCGCCCGGGTCAAATCCCAGGTGGCGCCCGGCACCCAGGTGGTGATCATGAGCAACGGCGGCTTCGGCGGCCTGCACGGCAAGCTGGCCAAGGCGCTGGCGGAGTAGGGCAGCACGACCTGTAGGAGCGGCTTCAGCCGCGATGCTTTTCCGGCAGGCGCTGGCCAGAAGCTCGCGGCTGAAGCCGCTCCTACAAAAAATGGTGGCCCCGCAACCAACCCACGAGGAAGGCAACATGACCGGCCCGCAACGCATCACCCTGGCGATGACCGGCGCTTCCGGCGCCCAGTACGGCCTGCGCCTGCTCGACTGCCTGGTGCAGGAGGAGCGCGAGGTGCATTTCCTGATCTCCAAGGCCGCGCAGCTGGTGCTGGCCACCGAGACTGACGTGGTGCTGCCGGCCAAGCCGCAGGCCATGCAGGCGTTTCTCACCGAATACACCGGTGCCGCGCCGGGGCAGATCCGCGTGTACGGCAAGGAAGACTGGATGGCCCCGGTGGCCTCCGGCTCCGGCGCGCCGGCGGCGATGGTGGTGGTGCCGTGCAGCACCGGCACCCTGTCGGCGATCGCCACGGGCGCCTGCAACAACCTGATCGAGCGCGCCGCCGACGTGGCCCTCAAGGAGCGCCGCCAGCTGATCCTGGTGCCGCGCGAGGCGCCGTACTCCAGCATCCACCTGGAGAACATGCTCAGGCTGTCGAACATGGGCGTGACCATCCTGCCGGCCTCGCCGGGCTTCTATAACCAGCCGCAGACCGTCGAGGACCTGGTGGACTTCGTGGTGGCGCGCATCCTCAACTGCCTGGGCGTGCCCCAGGACCTGCTGCCGCGCTGGGGCGAGCACCATCTGGTCAGCGACGATTGACCTGGATCGGCGTCGCCCGCCGAGGCAGCGCCGATAATCCGGACACGAGCCATACAGGGAGTCGAGTGTGAAAGAACAAGCGCAGTTCCACATGGGCTACTGGCTGCTGGCCATTTTGGCGTTCATGGGCATCCAGTACCTGCTGGCGATGCAGCAGCAGGTGGCGACCATTCCCTACAGTGAGTTCGAGGAACACCTGAAGGCCGGGCGCATCGAAGCCATCGCCGTCACCGACAGCCGCATCGAGGGCACCCTCAAGTCGCCGCTGGCCGGCGGCCAGCGCCAGTTCGTCACCAACCGCGTCGAACCGCAGCTGGCCGAGCACCTGGCGCAGTACCCGGTGCATTTCGCCGGCAAGGTGGAAAGCACCTTCCTGCGCGACCTGGCCGGCTGGGTGATTCCGGCGGCGCTGTTCTTCGGCATCTGGCTGTTCCTGCTCAGGCGCATCGGCAGCGGCATGGGCGGCGGCATGATGCAGATCGGCAAGAGCAAGGCCAAGGTCTACGTGGAGACCGACATCAAGGTCAGCTTCGCCGACGTCGCCGGGGTGGACGAGGCCAAGGACGAGCTGCAGGAAATCATCGACTTCCTGCGCGATCCCGAGACCTACGGCCGGCTCGGCGGCCGGCTGCCCAAGGGCGTGCTGCTGGTCGGCCCGCCCGGCACCGGCAAGACCCTGCTGGCCCGCGCGGTGGCCGGCGAGGCCGGGGTGCCGTTCTTTTCCATTTCCGGTTCGGAGTTCGTCGAGCTGTTCGTCGGCGTCGGCGCCGCGCGGGTCCGCGACCTGTTCGAGCAGGCGCGCGCCAAGGCCCCGGCGATCATCTTCATCGACGAGCTGGACGCCCTCGGCCGCGCCCGTGGCGCCGGGCCGCTGGGCGGCGGTCACGACGAGAAGGAACAGACCCTCAACCAGCTGCTGGTCGAGCTGGACGGCTTCGACACCTCCAGCGGTCTGGTGCTGCTGGCCGCCACCAACCGCCCGGAGATCCTCGACCCGGCGCTGTTGCGCGCCGGGCGTTTCGACCGCCAGGTGCTGGTCGATCGCCCCGACAAGGTCGGCCGCGTGCAGATCCTCGGCGTGCACCTGAAGAAGTCGCGACTGGCACCGGACGTCGATCCGCAGCTGATTGCCGAACTGACCCCCGGCTTCACCGGCGCCGACCTGGCCAACCTGGTCAACGAGGCCACCCTGCTGGCTACCCGGCGCAAGGCCGTCGCGGTGGAAATGCAGGACTTCAACGCGGCCATCGAACGCATCGTCGCCGGACTGGAAAAGCGCAACCGCCTGCTCAACCCGAAAGAACGCGAGGTGGTGGCCTTCCACGAGATGGGCCACGCGCTGGTGGCCATGGCGCTGCCGGGGATGGACCCGGTGCACAAGGTGTCGATCATTCCGCGCGGCATGGGCGCGCTGGGCTACACCATCCAGCGGCCGATCGAGGACCGCTTCCTGATGACCCGCGAGGAGCTGGAGCACAAGATGTCCGTGCTGCTTGGCGGGCGCGCCGCCGAGTGGCTGGTATTCGCGCAGCTGTCCACCGGCGCGGCGGACGACCTGGTCAAGGCCACCGACATCGCCCGCGCCATGGTCACCCGCTACGGCATGTCCGAACGCCTCGGCCACCTGGCGCTGGAAAGCGAGCCGAACCCCTATCTCGGCAACGAGCTGTACGGCCTGCGCCCGCGCCGCGAGTACGCGGAAAGCACCGCCACGGCCATCGACGAGGAAGTGCAGGCGCTGGTGCAGGCGGCCTTCGAGCGCAGCGTCGAGCTGCTCAAGGCGCGCCGCGAACAGCTGGAACGCAGCGCGCGGCGCCTGCTGGAGCAGGAAACCCTGAGCGGCGAGGAGCTGCAGGCGTTGGTGGGGTAGGGCGCCGGCGTTGCCGCCCTGCAGGGACTCGTAGGGCGGACAACGTCGTTCTTGTCCGCCGGGCGCGGCTGCGGTCGGGCACCTGTCGGCGGACAGGAAAGCGCTGTCCGCCCTACGGGCCTGGAGAACGCCGTTCTTGCCCGCCGGACGCGGCTTCGGCCGCGCCAGGAAATCAGGCGCTCACGCCCACCACTTCCCCCGTGGCGTCGGCCAGGCCGTACTTGCCCTTGCCGTCGCGCACCACGCGGCCGATGGCGATCTTGGGGTCGTGGGTGAACACCAGACGGCCGTTATTGAGCAGCATGCGCTCAAGGAGCATTTCCTTCTCCTCGATCAGGCCTTCCGGGAAGCGGTCGTAGCCCATGGTGATCGGCAGGTGCACCCAGGGCGCGCCGGGGATCAGGTCGCCGGGGTAGAGCACCGGGCCGTTGGGCATGGCGATCTCCGGCAGCATCTGCCCGGGAGTGTGGCCATCGCTCCAGTGCAGGCGCCAGCCTTCACCGAGCTGCGCGCAGTCGGGGGCTTCGTCGATCAGTTCCAGACGACCGCTGTCTTCCAGCAGCGTCAGCAGGGAGGGGATATACGAGGCGCGGTCGCGCGAGTGTGGGTGCTGGGCGCGCTTCCACTGGCGCTTGCCGACCAGGAAGCGCGCGTTGGGGAACAGCAGGCGCGGCGGCTGGCCCTCCTCCCAGGCGGCGAGCAGACCGCCGGCGTGGTCGAAGTGCAGGTGGGTGAGCACCACCAGGTCGATGTCCTCATGGCTGAGGCCGACCGCCGCCAGGTTGTCGAGCAGTACGTGACGGTCTTCCTGCACGCCGAAGCGCTGCTTGAGCTCCGGGGCGAAGAAGGCGCCGATGCCGGACTCGACCAGAATGTTGCGTCCGGGCTCCTGCACCAGCAGCGCGCGGCAGCCCAGGTCGATGCGGTTCTGCGCGTCGGGTTGCATCCAGCGCTCCCAGAGCGCCTTGGGGGCGTTGCCGAACATGGCGCCGCCATCGAGTTTCTGACTGTTGCCCAGCAGAGTGGTCAGGGTTCGCATGTTGTTATTCTCCTGGCCTGCTGCCGCCCGCACGCGGGGCAGCGGAATAAAAAAGCGCGACACCGAAAGCGAGGGGATGCGTCGCGCAAGTGACTGAATGGTGGTGGTTTCTCGCCGATCCAACCATCAGCCTTTGGTCGCGAAGCCCTCCCCGAACAGCGCGGCGCTGCCGGCGCGGATGCTCGCTTCCAGGCCGAGGGTGCGCGGCAGCAGGTGGCGGAAGAAGAACGCGGCGGTGGCCAGCTTCCCGCTGTAGAAGGCCTCGTCGCTGGCGCGGCGCTCGGCGGCCAGCTGCGCCATGCGCGCCCACAACCAGGCGTAGGCGGTGTAGCCGAGCAGGTGCAGGTATTCCACGGCGGCGGCGCCGACCGCGTGCGGGTCCTGCCCGGCCTGTGCCAGCAGCCAGTCGCTGACTGCTTCCAGGCGCTGCACGGCGTCGCGCAGCTCGGCGGCGTAGGGCGCCCCGGGCTGCTCGGCGAAGGCGCGGATCTGCGCGGTGAACTGGCGCAGCGCGGCGCCGCCATCGGCCACCACCTTACGGCCCAGCAGGTCCAGCGCCTGGATGCCGTTGGTGCCCTCGTAGATCTGCGCGATACGCACGTCGCGCACCAGCTGCTCCTGGCCCCATTCGCGGATGTAGCCGTGGCCGCCGAACACCTGCTGGCCGTGGATGCAGCTGTCCAGCCCGCTGTCGGTGAAAAACGCCTTGGCCACCGGGGTGAGCAGCGCCACCTGGGCGGCGGCGCGGGCGCGTTCCTCGGCGTCGTCGCTGAACTTGGCAAGGTCCAGTTGCTCGCCGACATGCCCGGCAAAGGCGCGGCCGCCCTCGGTCATCGCCTTCATGCTCAGCAGCATGCGGCGCACGTCCGGGTGCACGATGATCGGATCGGCCACGGCGCCGCTCGCCTGGGCGGCATCGCGACCCTGCAGGCGTTCGAGGGCGTAGCGCGCGGCGTTCTGGTAGGAGGCCTCGGCGCAGCCGATGCCCTGGATGCCGATGGACAGGCGCTCGTAGTTCATCATGGTGAACATCGCCGCCAGGCCCTTGTGCGGTTCTCCGACCAGCCAGCCGGTGGCGCCGTCGAAGTTCATCACGCAGGTGGCCGAAGCCTTGATACCCATCTTGTGTTCGATGGAGCCGCAGTGCACCGCGTTGCGCGCGCCCAGCGAACCGTCGGCGTTGACCAGCACCTTGGGCACCAGGAACAGCGAGATGCCCTTCGGGCCGGCCGGGGCGTCCGGCAGGCGCGCCAGCACCAGGTGGATGATGTTCTCGGTGAGGTCCTGTTCGCCGCCGGTGATGAAGATCTTGCTGCCGCTGACCGCGTAGCTGCCATCGGCCTGCGGTTCGGCGCGGGTGCGGATCAGCCCCAGGTCGCTGCCGGCGTGGGCTTCGGTCAGGCACATGGAGCCGGCCCAGCGGCCCTCGTAGAGCGGCGGCAGGTAGCGGGCTTTCAGTGCTTCGCTGGCGTGGGCGTCGATGGCCAGGCAGGCGCCGGAGGTCAGCGTGGAATAGAGCGCGAAGCTGGAGTTGGCGCCGTAGAGCATTTCCTCCACCTGCACGGCGAGGCTCTTGGGCATGCCCATGCCGCCCCAGGCGGGGTTGCCGCCCAGGCCGACCCAGCCGCCTTCGATGTAGGTGGCGTAGGCCTCGCGGAAGCCGCTCGGCGTGGACACCTGGCCGTCGCGCCACTGCGCGCCTTCCTCGTCGCCGCTGCGGTTGAGCGGCGCGATCAGTTGGCCGCAGACCTTGGCGGCCTCCTCGAGAATGGCGTCGGCGGTGTCCGGGTCGACAGTTTCCGCCAGGGCGGGCAGACGCGCCCACAGGGCGGGCGCCTCCAGCAGTTCGTGCAGGACAAAGCGCATGTCGCGCAGCGGGGCGGTGTAGTCGGTCATCACGGGATCCTCGATGGCGCGCCGCAGGCACGGAGCCTGCGGCGTCAGGGGATAAAACGGGGCCGGCGCGGGGAGGCGCCGGCCCAAGGGTCAGTCGGCCTTGGGGGCGGGGGCGCCCTGATCAGGGGAACCGCTGACAGAATCCTTGCTGCTGGCGAACTTCAGCAGGTGGGTGCGCTCCACCAGGATGTACAGCACCGCGCCGGCGGCCAGGCCCCAGCCCGCGCCGTAGACGGCGAGCACCACGCCCATGGTGCCGGCGATGCCGCGCTCGGTGTTGTTGTTGAGCTGCTCGAAGCCGACCATCAGGCAGATGTAGCCGGTGAGGATCAGCGTCAGCGACAGGGCGATCGGCAGCACCGGCTGGAAGAAGCTCACCAGCGGCAGGATGAACAGCGCGATGAAGCCGGTGATCCAGAAGGTGCCGGCGCCGCTGTAGATGGAGTCCATCGCCTTGCGGCCGTACTTGTAGCGCTCGGCCATGGTGGCGGCCACCGCGGTCCACAGCGGGCCGGCCAGGCCCGGGTAGGGCGCGAAGAAGGCGTGCAGGGCGTTGCGGATGGCGGTCACCAGGTGGATGCGGTCGACGTTGTTGTCGATCTTCTCGTCGGTGCGCAGCTCATCGGCGCGCTGCATCAGCGACTGGCCGACGATGATGTCGCCGAAGGCGATCACGTAGGCGATGATCGCGGTCGGCACGGCCAGCAGGAACACCTGGGCGTCCGGGAAGCCGACGCTGAACGGCAGGTAGTTCCACATCTCGCCGAAGGCCGGCGCGGTGATGCCCCACTTCACGTCCGGCATGTTGTATTCGCCGACGGCGATGCCGATGAAGATGGCCACCAGCATGCCCGGCACCATGCCGTAGTTGACGATCTTGCGGGCGAACGGCACGCGCTCGGTGAGGCCCTTGAAGGACACCGAGAACATCAGGTACAGGCAGATCAGGCTGCCCAGCACCAGAGAGATCGGCGTGTTGGCCAGGCGGCCGCCAGCGTCGATCTCGCCGATCAGCGCGGCGATGCCGGCGCCGATGATGATGCCGCCCTTCATGGAGTTGGGGATCAGCCGCACCAGCACACTGCCCAGCCGGGTGATGCCGAGGAACAGGAATATCACGAACACCAGGAACTGCAGGGCGAACAGCGCCTGGATGGCCTGCGGGCCCGGCTCGAAGTTGCCGAGGAACAGCAGCACCACCGGAATGCCGGGGGTGATCCAGCCCGGCACCAGCGGCACGCCGAGCAGCGCCGGCAGCATGAAGCCGATGCCGCACACCACCACGTAGGCCAGCGCCACGTCGTAGGGCAGGCCGAGGAATTTCTGCAGCAGCGGAATCATGCCCAGGCTGACCACGAACATGATCAGCGCCTGGAGCATCTCCGCGGTTTCCCAGCGGTAGTGAACGAACGGCAGGCGGATTTTGAACGGGCCGAAGGCCCAGAACGGCTGCTCGGCGCCGTCCTTGCGATGAATCAGTTGCATGCGAAGTCTCCGTCGGCCAGGCGCGAGGCGCGGCCGTCTTGTTGTTGTTGTGAAACGGGCTGAAACGGGGCGACCGGCGCGGCCGCCCGGAGTGACGCGTTACAGGGCCTTGGCCATGTCACGCAGCACGTATTTCTGGATCTTCCCGGTACTGGTCTTGGGCAGCGCGGTGAAGACCACGGTCTTCGGCACCTTGAAGGCCGCCAGGTGTTCGCGGCAGAACTGGATGATGTCCTGCTGGCTGGCCGCGTGGCCGGCCTTGAGGGTGATGAAGGCGCAGGGCGTCTCGCCCCACTTCTCGTCGGGACGGGCCACCACGGCGGCTTCCAGCACGTCCGGGTGGCGGTACAGCACGCCCTCGACCTCGATGGTGGAGATGTTCTCGCCGCCGGAAATGATGATGTCCTTCAGGCGGTCCTTGATCTCCACATAGCCGTCCGGGTGGCACACGGCCAGGTCGCCGGTGTGGAACCAGCCGCCGTGGAAGGCTTCCTTCGTGGCGGTGGGGTTCTTCAGGTAGCCCTTCATCACCGTGTTGCCGCGCATGAAGATCTCGCCGATGGTCTCGCCGTCGCGCGGCACCGGTTCGAGGGTCTTCGGGTCGCCGACCATCACGCCTTCCAGGGTCGGGTAACGCACGCCCTGGCGGGCCTTGATGCGCGCGCGCTCGTCCAGGCTCAGTTCGTCCCACTCGCCGTGCCAGGCGCACACGGTGACCGGGCCGTACACCTCGGTGAGGCCATACACGTGGGTGACCTTGATGCCCATTTCCTCCACGGCGCCGATCACCTTGGCCGGCGGCGCAGCGCCGGCGACCATGGCGTGCACCGGGTGGTCGATGGCCGCCTTGGCCTCCGGCGGCATGTTGACCAGCGCGTTGAGAACGATGGGCGCGCCGCACAGGTGGGTGACCTGCTCGTCGCGGATCAGGTTGAGGATCTTCTGCGGGTCGACCCGGCGCAGGAACACGTGCACGCCGGCCAGCGCGGTGACGGTCCAGGGGTAGCACCAGCCGTTGCAGTGGAACATCGGCAGGGTCCACAGGTAGACCGGCTGCATGCCCATCGACCAGGTCATCTGGTTGCCCAGCGCGTTCAGGTAGGCGCCGCGATGGTGGTAGACCACGCCCTTGGGGTTGCCGGTGGTGCCGGAGGTGTAGTTGAGGCTGATCGCCTGCCACTCGTCGTCCGGCCACTGCCAGGCAAACTCCGGATCGCCCTCGGTGAGGAAGGCCTCGTAGTCCAGCTCGCTGACTGCCTCGCCCTCGCCGTATTCGGGGTCGTCCACGTCGATCACCAGGATCGGCCGGCCGAGCATGCCCACGGCGGCGCGGATCACCTCATGGAACTCGCGGTCGGTGATCAGCGCCTTGGCCTCGCCGTGCTGCAGCATGAAGGCGATGGCTTCGGCGTCCAGGCGCACGTTCAGGGTGTTGAGCACCGCGCCGATCATCGGCACGCCGAAATGCGCTTCGAGCATGGCCGGGATGTTCGGCAGCATCGCCGCCACCGTGTCGCCCTTCTTGATGCCGCGACCGGCCAGCGCCGAGGCCAGGCGGCGGCAGCGCGCATAGGTCTCGGCCCAGTTGCGCCGAATGGAGCCGTGGACAACCGCCGGGTAATGCGGATAGATGGCGGCCGTGCGCTCGATGAAGCTCAGCGGCGACAGGGCGATGTGGTTGACGGGGGAGCGGGCCAGGCCCTGTTCGAAGATGGACATGCACGTTACCTGCGGCTGATTGTTGGCTCTGGTTATGAGTTGCCGGGTCGGGGCTCTGCTGTGTGTGACAGCGCGGGCCCGTACCTTTCTGCAAGCTGGCTTTACTTATAGAGAGCGCGTAGGTGGATTGGTATATAAACCAAGGTTTTATAGTGGTTCTACTAGATCGGATCTCGAATAGATGAAGGCGCTCGAATTGCAGTCACAGTTGCTGCTGCGCCGGGTGGGCGAACAGCGCCCGCTGGCCGAATGCGCGGCGGCGCTGTGCGAGCTGCTGCGCGGTTGCCCGCCGGTGCGGGCGGCCTGGTACCTGGCCTGGCAGCCGGCCAGTGGCAGCTATATCCCGGTCTGCGGCGGGCGCCTGCCGCCGGCGGCGGACGATCCGCTGACCCTCAGCGACCAGCCGCTGCACACCCTCCTGCAGCGGCAGACGCGGCTGTCGCTGGCCGAGCTGCGCCAGGTGCCCTGCTGGCTGGCCGGCCGCCTGCGTCGCGCCGGCGTCGAGCAGGGCCTGGCGGTGTCCCTGAGCCTGCTGCCGGGGCAGCCCGGCCTGCTGTTGCTGCACGTGGGGGAGGGCAGTGATCCGGCGCTGGAGCTGGCGCTGGCCCTGCTGCGCAGTCTGCTGGCCAACGCCGTCGGTCAGCCATCGAGCCCTCCCTGGCTGGACGCCGACCCGCAGCCGGCGCTGCTGCTGGACGGCGCCGCCGAGCCGCTGGGCCATAACAGCGCCTGGCAGCGGCTGCTCGCCGGGCAGTCCGCCGAGCGCGTGCTGCCGGTCAACCATGTGCAGCTGGTGCGCGCCTGCCTGGCCCAGCGCCGGGCCATCGAGGGCGTCGAGGCGAGCGCCGGCGAGCGCATCCTGCTGTGGAGCTATGTGCCCGAGCCTGCGGCCGGCCGTGTGCTGGCGCGCTGTCGCGACGCCAGCGCCGAGGTGCGCGCCGGCCGCGAGGCGGCGCGGGCGCGGCGCCTGTACCGGCTGATCACCGAGAACACCACCGACCTGATCTCCCGCCACACCCTGGACGGCCGCTTCCTCGACGCCTCGCCGGCCAGCTGGACGCTGCTCGGCTACTGGCCGGAGCAACTGCGCGGCACGCCGGCGCGCGCGCTGTTCCACCCCCAGGACCTGAGCCAGCTGGTGGAACGCGCACGCAGCGCCCTGGAGCAGGACGGCTACCACACCATGACCTACCGCGTGCGCCATCGCGATGGTCATTTCCTGTGGTTCGAGACCGCCTGCCGGGCGATCCGCGAGACCTACACCGGCCAGGTGGTCGAGGTGGTCGCCGTGTCCCGCGACATCACCGCCCGGGTGCAGGCCGAGGAAAACCGTCGACGGCTGGCCGAGGTGGTGGAGGTGAACACCGACCTGGTGATGTTCGTCGACGCCGAGGGGCGGCTGACCTACCTCAATCCGGCGGCGCGCCGCGCCCTGGGCGTGGTGGGCGAACAGCTGCCCGCGCTGGAGGCGCTGCTCGGCGCCGAGGACTTGCGGCGCCTGCGCGGCGAAGGTCGCGAAGGCGCCGAACAGCGCGGCGTGTGGAGTGGCGAGGCGCGCCTGCAGCCGCAGGGCGACGGCCCCTCGCTGCCGGTATCGCTGGTGCTGCTGGCGCACCGACCGACCAGCGGCGAGCGCTACTACTCGCTGGTGGCCCGCGACATGACCGAGCGCGAACTGCGCGAGGCCCAGCAGCGTCGCCACCAGGACGAACTGGCGCACACCGCGCGGCTGGTCACCCTGGGCGAGCTGGCCTCGGGCATCGCCCACGAGATCAATCAGCCGCTGGCGGCAGTGGTCAACTACGCGGGCGCCAGCCAGCGCTACCTGCAATCGCTGGACAGCAACCCGCAGGCCGCCGAGCGCATCGCCCAGGGGCTGGCGCGCATCACCGAGCAGGCCAACCACGCCTCCGCAGTCATCCGCCGCCTGCGCGCCTTCCTGCGCAAGGGCCAGCGCCGCATGCAGGCCCTGGACGTGGCGCAGGTGGCGCGCGAGGCCGTGCGCCTGTGCGCCTGGGAGGCGGCGCAGGCGCAGGTGACGGTGGACGAGCGAATGGATGACAATCTGCCGCCGGCCTATGCCGATCCGGTGCTGCTCGAACAGGTGCTGCTCAATCTGCTGCGCAACGCCATCGACGCCAACCGCGAGCGACATGCCGGGGCCGCCTCGCACATCGTGCTGAGCACCGCCCTGCAGCCCGGCGAGCTGTGCGTGCGGGTCGAGGACCAGGGCCCCGGCGCGGACGCCGAGCGGCTGGCGCAGATGTTCACGCCGTTCTTCACCAGCAAGCCGGACGGCCTCGGGCTGGGCCTGTCGATGAGCCGCAGCATCGTCGAAGGCTTCGGCGGCGCGCTGGAGGCACGACCTGGCGCGCAGGGCGGCCTGTGTCTGGAATGCCGCCTGCCGCTGCGCGATAACCATAACGAGACAGGGAACAGGCCATGAAGCCACAGGAACAACGGGTGTATGTGGTGGATGATGACCCGGGCATGCTGGATTCCACCGTCTGGCTGCTGGAGTCGGTGGGCATTCAGGCGCTGCCGTTCACCAGCGGCCAGGCCTTCCTCGACGCTTGCACGCCCTCGCCCCACGCTTGCGTGCTGCTCGATGTGCGCATGCCGGGCATGGGCGGGCTGCATGTGCAGGAGGCCATGCGCCAGCGCGGCCTGGACCTGCCGGTGATCTTCGTCAGCGGCCACGCCGACGTGCCCATCGTGGTGCGCGCCTTCCGGGCCGGCGCAGTGGATTTCATCGAGAAGCCCTACAACGAGCAGCTGCTGCTCGACAGCGTGCAGCAGGCCCTCAGCCGCGCCACGCCAGGCAACGGGCTCGACGCGGTGCGCGAGCGCCTGGCCAGCCTGACGCCGCGTGAGCGCGACGTGCTGCTGCCGCTGGTGCAGGGCTACACCAACCGCGAGATCGCCGAGCAGCTGGGGGTCAGCATCAAGACCGTCGACCTGTACCGCTCGCGGGTGATGAAGCGCATGCAGGCCGAGCATTTACCGGCGCTGGTCGGCATGGCCATCGCCGCCGGGCTGGTGGATGCGCTGGATGTGCGCGGCAGTCGTGGCTGAACCCCGGCGCGCCTGCGGCACGCGTGGTGGCTCGATGCAGTGCGAACCACCCTACGTTCACGACACCTGTAGGGTGGACAACGTCTTTCTTGTCCACCATCGCAGCCGCTAACCGGCCTCGGCCCAACCCCGATACACATAGGTCATCGGCCTCGGGCCCTTCAGGTAGCCGCTGTCCAGCTCGCGGATGGCGAAGCCGGCGCGCTTGAGCAGGCGCGGAATATCCCGGTCCAGATGACAACCGCCGGCCAGCGGCTTCCAGCACGGCGTCAAGCGCCCCTGCCAGCGCGCCACCCGGGCATCCGGCGCCAGGCCGTGTTCGGCGAACAGCAGCCGCCCGCCGGGCTTGAGCACCCGGCGCATCTCCTCCAGCGCCGCCGCCACATCGGGGATGCTGCACAGCGTGAAAGTGCAGACGATGCTGTCGAAGCGATCGTCCTGCGCCTGGATCTGCCCCAGCTCCAGGGCCAGCATTTCCACCGGAATGCCGATCCCCGCCGCCCGCCGCTGCGCCATCGCCTGCATCTGCGCCGCCGGATCGACGCCGACGATGCGGTTGACCCGCGCCGGATCGTAGAAGCCCAGGTTCAGCCCGGTGCCGATGCCGATCTCCAGCACCTCGCCCTGCGCCTGCGGCACCAGCTGGCTACGCAGTTTCATCACCTCGCCCATGCCGCAGGCGTAATCGATCAGGTGCGGCAGCAGGTAGCGTTCGTAGAGGTTCATGGCAATCCCCTGGGGCGGGTTGGCGGTGGCCTGAGCATGGACCGGCCGCCGGGTGTGTCACAAGTCCTGCGCGCGCGGTTGCCATCATGGCATTTGGCCGGTAAAAAGCCGGCAGCGGCATCCAACCACAGGGATCATCAGGGAGCAGTCATGGGCAGGCAGGTAGCGGTTCTGGGTCTGGCGGGCGTTATCGCCCTGTGCAGCGGCGTGGCGCAGGCCGCCGCAGGCGACAAGATGTTCTCCATCGGCGGCTCGCTGTACTGGATCGATGTGGATGCCACCCACGTCACCACCATGGATTTCACGGGTGGCTCCATCGTCGGCACCGCCGCCTTCAGCGACAACGTGGCGGTGCGCGGCAGCATCTACGGCGCAGCCTGGGATGTGGATGACGAGCTGGAAGTGACCGGCTACGACACCCAGCTGTTGATCGGCGCCAACCTGAAGGGCGAGGGCTTCAAGTACTACGTGGCGCTGGGGGTGTTCGACGAGCGCATCGGCCTGGCGGGCGATGATGTCGATGACAAGGAGCGCTTCCGCGGCGCGCAGCTGGGGGTGGGCTTCGGCTACAACTGGCCGCAGGTGGCGCTCGACTACACCCTCAACGTCCGCTCGGCCGATGACTATGCGGACTTCGTCGAGGAGAGCGGCATGATGCAAGTGGCTGGCGCGCGGCGCTCCGAGGTGACGGCCACCGCGACCTCGCTGGCACTGTCGCTGCGCTTCTGAGACCGGGCTATCTGGGCCACCCGCACGACGGTGGCCGGGAAAACGCCGGCCGCTCTACCTTGGCCGCTGACGCCTGCGGATCAAGCGTCGTCGCCTTCCGCGCCGTAGGCGTCGTAGCAGCGCACCCAGTACTCCTTGCCGTCCTGGGTCACCACCCACAGGTCTTGCTCTTCGTCGTAGCGCGCGGCCAGCAGTTCGGCGTGGCTGAAGGCCCAGCACAGTTGCTGCTTGCCTTCCAGGGCGCGGACTTCCAGTTCGATATCATTGTCGGCCTCGACTTCGTACAGGTCGAACTCGAAGGCGTGCAGGCCCTCGACTTCCAGCATGTCGGCCTGTTCCAGGGCGTCGATCAGGGTGCGGCTCATGGGTGCTCTCGTGGCGGTGTTAGAAGGCCGCCATGATGCGCCCGGCGCTGCGGCCGGGCAAATGGTGCTACAGGGTGTCCACTTCCAGCGCCTCTTCTTCCGGCTCGCCGCGCAATTGGCGCACATAGGCCCGCCAGTGATCCAGCACCGCCGAGGCCGGGCCGAGCTGCGGCTCGGACGGCTCGTGACCTTCCGCCTGCTCGCGGGCCGACACCGCTTCGTAGGCCAGGGTGAAGGCCGCCTCCAGGTCATCGGTCTCCTGCAGGGCCTCGGCATACAGGGCCTGGCCGAAGTAGGTGTATTCGTTTTCCTCGGTGCAGCCGAACGAGGCACGGTCGGCGCGGGCGGCGGTCATCAGCAGGGTGCGCTCGTCGAGCAGCGGTTCGATGAAACCGCCGGCGTAGCAGGCGGAGATCACCAATACCTTGTAGCGGTCGGCCAGCGGTAGCAGCAGCTCGTTGAGCTCGCCGGCGGTCAGATCGAACAGCTCCAGGCGCGGCAGCTCCAGCTGCAGGGCATGCTCCGGCGAGCCGTGGCTGGTCAGGTGGATGAACACCAGGTCCTCGGGACCGCTGCGCTCGGCCAGCCGCTGCAGGGCGCGACGCAGGTTCTCGCGGGTGGCCAGCACGCGATCGGTCAGGTGGTCGCGGTGATTGACCAGGACCAGTTGGCCATGCGCGCCGAAGCGTTCGCGCAGCAGCTGCGAAACGCTTTCGGCTTCACGCAGGAATACGCTCTGCTGGCCATCGCCAGCCAGGGTCAGGCTGTACAGTTCCATCGCCGGGGTGGAGCCGGGCAGCGCGTCGAGGGCCTCTTGCAGCAGGCGGCCCTGTTCCAGCAACGCGCGCTCCAGCGGGTCCGGCAGCGGCTGACCGTCTTCCTCGAACAGGCGCTGGCCACGTGCCCAGGTGCCGCTCAGCCGCTGGCCGCCGGCGAGGGTGAGCACGCCCTGGCCGTCGAAGCGGCCGTCGACCACGTCGCCCTGGTACTGGTTGCCCTCGGGGCTCTTGTATTCGGTGCGGCCATGGGGCTGGCCGTCGCGGAACTGGCCGTTCCAGCGCTCGCCGGAGGCCAGGGTCAGCATGCCTGCGCCGTGGAAGCGGTTGTCGCGGAACTCACCGATGTACAGGGTGCCGTCGGCGCCCTGGTACTGGCCTTTGCCCTGCAGCAGGCCATGCTCGAACTGGCCGCTGTAGCGGCCGCCATCGGCGTCGTGACGCACGCCCTGGCCGTGGATCTCGCCGTCCTTGAACAGACCCTGGTAGCGGCTGCCGTCGCTCCATTCCAGCTGGCCCAGGCCGTGGTAGTGGTCGTCGCGAAACTCGCCGCGATACTGCCCCTCTGGGGTTTCCAGCTGGCCCTGGCCGTGCAGGCGTCCGGCCACGAGCTCGCCGTGGTAGCGACTGCCATCTGCGTAGGTGAACACGCCCACGCCATGGAACAGGCCGTTGACGAAGCTGCCACTGTACGTGTCGCCGGAGGCGCCCCGCCAGGTGCCCTGGCCGTGGTACAGGCCCTCGCGGAACTCGCCTTCGTAGAAGGCACCATTGGCGTATTCGAGGCGTCCCTCGCCGTGCAGGCGGCCTTCCAGCAGCTCGCCGTGGTAGCGGCCGCCATCGGGCAGCAGGGCATCGGCGGCCGGCGTCGGGGTGCGGGCGTCGCAGGCAGTCAACAGCAGGACAAACAGCAAGGGCAGGGACAGGCGCATGTCGATTCCACTTTGCCATCATTCATGGGGAAGCGGGGAGTATGCCGTATACGGGGCGGCCACGCCTATAATGCGCGGTCCAGATAATGAGGTGGCTCAATGTTGGTATTGCGCGGACTGACCTGGCTGATCCTGTTCCAGCTGCTGGGTACGGTATTGAATGTGTTGCTGTTGCCAATCCTGCCCGGGCCGATCATCGGCCTCCTGCTGCTGCTGGGCTTCCTGGTCATGCGCGGCGAGGTGAGCGAATCGCTCAACCAGGGTTCCTCCCAGTTGCTGCGTTTCCTGCCGCTTTTCCTGATTCCGCCGGCAGTGGGCGTGATCGTCTATGCCGAGGCGCTGGCCGCGGACTTCTGGGCCATCGCCGTGACCCTGGTGGTATCGCTCGCCGTGTCCATGGCCTTCGCCGGCTGGTTGATGCAGAAACTCATCGACCGCCAGCGGCGCAGGGAGGGTGACGCATGAACCTGGACTTCTCCGCCGCCTGGCAGGCGCTGATCCACCATCCGCTGTTCGGCCTGGGCATCACTTTGGCGGTCTACCAGCTGGCGGTGATTGCCTACGAGCGCACCCGCTGGATCTTTCTGCAGCCGGTGCTGTTTTCGATGGTCGTGCTGGTCGCGCTGCTGCTGCTCAGCGGTCTCGACTACGGCGAGTACAGCGCCAGCGTGTCGCCGCTGATCCTGCTGCTCGGCCCGTCCACCGTGGCGCTGGCGGTGCCGCTGTACCTCAACCTGCGGCGCATCCGCCAGCTGCTGGTGCCGATCCTGGTGACCCTGCTGGTCGCCGGGGTGTTCGCCACCGTCTCCGGCGTGCTGCTGGCCTGGCTGCTGGGTGCCGAGCGGCTGGTGCTGATGACGCTGGCGCCCAAGTCGGTGACCTCGCCGATCGCCATGCTGGTGGCCGACGAGATCGGTGGCGTGGCGGCGCTGGCGGCGGTGTTCGTGATGATCACCGGCGTGCTCGGCGCGATGTTCGGCCCGGCGCTGCTCGACCTGTGCCGGGTGAGCCATCCGGCGGCGCGCGGCATGGCCATGGGCATGACCGCGCATGCCGTGGGCACCTCGCGGGCCCTGCAGGAAAGCGAGGAGTGCGGCGCCTTCTCGGCCCTGGCCATGAGTCTGATGGGCGTGGCCACCGCCGTGCTGCTGCCACTCCTGGTGGCATTGATTGTCTGAGGCGAGACAGGAGGGTGCGCCGATGACTCTGCCGCTGTTTCCGCTGGATACCGTGCTGTTCCCCGGCTGCAACCTGGATTTGCAGCTGTTCGAGCCGCGCTACCTGGACATGCTCAGTGCCTGCCTGAAGCGCGGCGAGGGGTTCGGCGTGGTGACGCTGCTCGAGGGGGCGGAGGTCGGGCCGGCGCCGCGGGCCTATTCCGAAATCGGCTGCGAGGCGCTGATCCGCGATTGGCGGCAGCAGAGCAACGGCCTGCTGGGCATCCGGGTGGAAGGCGGGCGGCGTCTGCGGGTGGACAGCGCCCGTGTGCAGGCCGATCAACTGACCCTCGGCGAGGTCTGCTGGCTGGCGGAGGGCGCCGATGCGCCGCTGGGCGAGGAGCACGCAGATTTGCGTCAGCTGCTGCAGGTGCTGGTGGAGCATCCGCTGGTGGCCGCGCTGGACATGACGGCGGCGGTGCACAGCTACGGGGCACTGGCCGACCGGTTGGCCTACCTGCTGCCGTTCGACAACGCCCGCAAGCTGCGCCTGCTCGAATGTCTGGACCCTCGGCAACGCCTCGAGTTGCTGGACGCCTGGCTGGAGGCGCTGCAGGAGGGGTAGGGTGGACAACGTCTTCCTTGTCCACCATTGGCCTCAGCGCCGAACCTGATGGCGTGCCTTACGGGGCGGGCTGGTATCGATACAGATCGAACGCCGCCGGCAGCTCCCAGGTGGCGATGCCGCCGAGCAGCGCCAGGCAGGCCGGCAGGATCAGCCACCAGGCGCGTGCCGGCAGCGCGGGCATCGGCGCGCGCCACTGCAGCGCGGCCAGGCTGGCGCCGCACAGGGTGGCCGCCAGCAGTGCGCCGGCGATGACGTCGCTTGGCCAGTGCACCCCGAGATAGACCCGCGACAGGGCAATCAGCGTGGCCGGGATGCAGGCCAGCAGCAGCCAGGTCAGGCGCAGGCGGGGTGGCTGGCCGCGGCCGGCCAGCACGCCCAGGCAAAGGAAAAAGGCAAAGGCCGCCGAACTGTGGCCACTGGGGAAGCTGTAGCTGCTCAGCGGTTCGAGCAGCACATCCGGCCGCACGCGGGCAAACAGCGCCTTGAGCAGGCCATTACCCAACGCAGTGCCCAGCAGGGTGCCGATGGCCAGGGCCAGCGCCCGCCACAGGCGCAGCAGCGCCAGCAGCACGCACAGCAGCACGCCGCAGTACAGCTGGGTGCTGAAGTCGCCGAGCCGGGTGACGAGCACCATGGCGTGGTCCAGCCCGACACTGCGCACGCTCTGCACCAGCGCCAGCAGCCCCTGGTCGAAGGCCGCCAGCCAGGGCCAGCCGACCAGCAGCGCCGTCAGGCACAGCATGCAGGCCCAGGCGGTCAGCGGCGTGGCCAGGCGCTGGCGGCGCAGGCTGAGCTGCACCGCCAGCGCCAGCAGCAGGCCGAGGGCGGCGGCGATTACCCCACCGGACAGCCAGAAGCCCTCCGGCAGCCGCAGGCGCAGGGCCGCGCCGGTCGCCCAGCCGGGCAGCAGGTACGCCACCGCCCAGCCGGCGGCAGCCAGCATGCTGATCAGCCAGAAACGCAGGAACGGCATGTCCAGCATGCCGGCGATCATCGGCAGCATGGGTCGCAGCGGGCCGATGTAGCGCCCGAGCAGCAGGCTGGTGGCGCCGTAGCGCTGGAAATACAGTTCGGCGGTCACCAGCCATTCGGGGTGCTGGCGCAGTCCGGGCAGACGCCGGATGTTCTGGTGGAAGCGCCGGCCCAGGGCGTAGGACAGCAGGTCGCCGAGCAGCCCGCCGGCGTAGCCGAGCAGCAGCACCTGCCACAGTTCCAGGGCGCCGCCGCCGGCCAGCACGGCGACGGCGAACAGCAGCACCGTGCCGGGAATCAGCAGGCCGACCACCGCCAGGCATTCCAGGCAGGCCGCCAGGAAAATCGCCGCCCCCAGCCAGTGCGGGTTCAGGCTGAGCCAGAGGTTGAGGCTGTCGATCCAGGCGTCCATCGCGGGCCCTTCGGGTTTGCAGGGCGCGAATGATAGCAGCCGTCAGTCCACTCGGAATGCCTGGGCGGCGCCCTGCAGCTGCTGCGAAAGCGCCAGCAGCGCCTCGCTCTGTGCATGGGCGCTGGCGATGCGTTCCAGGTTGGCATGACCGAGCCGGTGCAGCTCGGCGCTGTGGCGGTGGATGCGGCCGATCCCGGCCGATTGCTCGGCGGTGGCCGCCGCGATGCGCTGGGCCATCTGCACGCTGGCGCGGATGCCGTCGACCACCGTCTGCAGGGCGCCGTCGGCGCTTTCCGCCTGGGCCGCGCTGTGCTCGGCCTGTGCCACCTGGCTGTGCATGGCCTGGCGCGCCTGTTCGGCGGCCTGCTGCAGCTGGCCGATGCGTCCGCGAATCTGCTCGGTGGCCTCGGCGCTGCGCCGCGCGAGAGCGCGCACCTCGTCGGCGACCACGGCGAAGCCGCGGCCGCTGTCGCCGGCGCGGGCTGCCTCGATGGCGGCGTTCAGCGCCAGCAGGTTGGTCTGCTCGGCGAGAGCGCCGATCACGTCCAGCACCTGTTCGATCGCCGCGCTCTCCTCGGCCAGGCGGGCGATGCCCTCGGCATTGCCGCGCACCGCCTGTACCAAGCTGTGCAGCTCCTGCAGGCTGCGGTCGATCACTCGCTGGCTTTGCTGGGTGGCCTCACCGGCCTGGCGGCTGGCCTCGGCGGCCTGGTCGGCGTCGCCAGCCACCTGCTGGATGCTCTGTTCCAGGCTGCCCAGGGCTTCGTGCACCTGGCTGTCACCTTCGGCCTGGCGTTCGGCGCTGCCGTGCAGCGCCTGGCTGAGTTCGGCCAGACTGCGACTGCTGGCGTCCACTTGGGCGGCGTGCTGGCGCAGCGTGCCGACCAGCCCGGCCAGGTAGTCGCGCAGGCGATTCAGCGAGCGGCCGATGCGTTGCACCTCGCCCAGCCAGGAGCGCAGGCTGACCGGACGGGTGAAGTCGCCTTGCGCCCAGTGCTCCAGGGCGCGCTCCAGGGCGGCCAGCATCCGCGTGAGGTGGCGTTGCAGGGCGTAGGTGAGCAGCGCGGCGAACAGAATCAGGGCGATGGCGATCACCTGCAGCGTGCCCACCTCGGCCTGGATGCGCCGCTGTTCGCCCCGCACCAGCGGCTCCAGTTCGGCGAGGGCGGTGCGCAGCGCGGCGATGCGCGCCTCGCTGGTGTCGCGCAGTTGCTGGCGTTGCAGGATCAGCCCGCGGGTGCGCTCGAGCTCGGCCGGGTAGCGCTGCACCAGGCTGGCCAGCTCGCGCTTGAGGGCGATGCCGCGGTCTTGGCGAGCCGCGCTGTCCGTGCCGTCCTCCAGGCCGAGCAGAGCGGCGAAGGCGTCGTTGGCGGACGCGCTGTCATCGCTCACCCCCAGCAGGGGCAGCGTCTGCACGGCGTCGATCGCCCGTTGCAGGTCGGTGAGCGCTGGCGGCACCTCGTTCAGCAGGCCTTCCCGCCCGCTGGCCAGTAACTGAGTGCGGGTCAGGCCCAGGCGCTGCAGGTGCAGCGCCGCCTCCAGCAGGCGCGGTGGATAACCGCGGGCCAGACGCTCGTCGCCCTGTTCGGCGTACTGCGCCAGCTGTTGCAGCGCAGCGCTCATCTCGCGCTCGGCCTGGCTGAGCAGGCCTTGCGGATCGCCAGCCAGCTTGCCGGCCGCCAGCAGGTCGCCATCGGAGAAACGCCGCAGGGCCTGCAGGCTGGGGCGCAGGTCGTTGCCCAGGGCGGTGGGCAGGCCTTCCAGCTGGCGGTCGAAATGCGCCAGGGCGTCCTGTACCGCACGATGGCGCAGCGCGTCGCCGCCATCCAGGTAACCGCCGATCTCGCCGGTCAGTTGCTGCAGGTGCTGGGACAGCGCCAGGTACTGGCCCATCAGCTGCTGCGGGCGCTCCAGGGCGCGCTGCGACCACCAGAGGGTGGCGCCGAGCACCAGGCAGACGGCCAGCATCAGCAGGGTGATGGACGGGGTGAGCAGCTTCAGACGCATCGGAGCCTCGCGCGCAGAGGGGCGGAACTGGCGGCAACGTATGGCATTTTGATGACAAACGTGTGAACGGCGCCGAAGGGCGACGCAGCTCGCAAAAAGTTCGGCCGGCAGGGCGGGGCGGTTCCCGATATAGTGGTTCGCAACCGTGCCTCGAACAGCAGAAGGACATCGCCATGCTGGACTGGAAAAACCGCAACAGCGGTTCAACTTCCCCGCAAACGCCGCCCCGTGCCCGTCGCAGCCTGTCCGGTGGCTGGCTGGGGCGCAGCCTGGCCATCCTGCTGGGCGTGCTTTTGCTGATCAGTTGGGTGGTCGGCTGGTACTGGAGCCGTGAGCCTGCGCCCTTCCCGGTGCAGCAGCATGCCCAGGCGTCCGCCGAGGGCGCGCAGCGCCAGCTGGTCCTTGGCTACACCACGGTGGAAACCCTGCGCCGTGTGGCCGGCACCCTGCTCGACAAGCCCGGCGGCTACCTGAGCAACGACATCGCCCCGCCCGGCCTGTGGCTGGACAACATGCCCAGCTGGGAATACGGCGTGCTGGTGCAGGTACGCGACCTGTCACGCGCCCTGCGCAAGGACTTCGCCCGCTCGCAGTCGCAGTCCACCGAGGACCCGGACCTGTCCAAGGCCGAGCCGCTGTTCCACTTCGACAACAAGAGCTGGGCGCTGCCGGCCACCGAGAACGAATACCGCCAGGCGATCCGCCACCTGGACAGCTACCTGGCCCGGCTGTCCGATCCCAACCAGCAGAATGCGCGTTTCTTCACCCGCGCCGACAACCTCAACACCTGGCTGGGTGATGTGGCCACCCGCCTGGGTTCGCTGTCCCAGCGCCTGTCGGCGAGCATCGGCCGGGTACGCCTGAACCCCGAGGAAGGTGCCCAGCAGGTCCGTGAGGAGCGTGTGGAGACGCCCTGGCTGCAGATCGACAACGTGTTCTACGAGGCGCGCGGCCAGGCCTGGGCGTTGTCGCACATGCTGCGCGCCATCGAGGTGGACTTCGCCGACGTGCTGTCCAAGAAGAACGCGCTGGTCAGCGTGCGGCAGATCATCCGCGAGCTGGAGGCCGCCCAGGAACCGCTGTGGAGCCCCATGGTCCTCAACGGCAGCGGTTATGGCGTGCTGGCCAACCACTCCCTGGTGATCGCCAACTACATCTCGCGCGCCAACGCGGCGATCATCGACCTGCGCAACCTGCTGAGCCAGGGCTGATGAGCATCACACCGGAGGAGCATGCCCACCGCCAGGCGTCCGATCTGGAACTGGTGGCCTGGGTGGACGAGGAGGACCGCCTCCTGGGTTCGCTACCGCGCGCCGAACTGCGCGCGCGCGGTTGCATCGGTCGCTGTACCTACATCCTGCTGTTCAACAGCGCCGGCGAGCTGTGCGTGCACCGGCGCACCCTGAGCAAGGCGCTGTACCCCGGCTTCTGGGACGTGGCCGCCGGCGGCATGGTCGGCCCCGGCGAGGGCTATGCCGAGGCGGCCGCACGGGAGTTGCACGAGGAACTGGGCATCATCGGCGTGCCGCTGCGCGAGCACGGGCGCTTCTTCTTCGACGAACCGGGCAACCGTCTGTGGGGGGCGGTGTTCTCGGCGATCTCCGACGAGCCGCTGCTGCTGCAGCCGGAGGAGGTGCAGGAAGCGTGCTTCATGCCGGTGTCCGCGGTGCTGGCGCACAGTCAGCACGAGGCCTATTGTCCGGATTCGCTGGAAGCGCTGCGGCTGTTCCTGCGCTAGGTCGGGCCGGGGCTTTCTCGCTAAACTGCGCGCCCCGCGCTCTACCGAGGAATCGTCGTGGCCAAGAAACTCACTTCGCTGTCCGCCCTGGGCGGGCTGGTCTATTCCACCGATGGCGGTCGTCACTGCCCGGACTGCAACCAGCCGCTGGATGCCTGCGTCTGCAAACAGGTGGTGGTGCCCGAGGGCGACGGCGTCGCCCGCGTGCGCCGGGAAACCAAGGGACGCGGCGGCAAGACCGTGACCACCGTCAGCGGCGTGCCGCTGGCCGGTGACGAGCTCAAGGACCTGGCCAGCGCATTGAAGAAGCGCTGCGGCTGCGGCGGCGCGCTGAAGGACGGGGTGATCGAGATCCAGGGCGACCATGTGGAGCTGCTGCTGGGCGAATTGCTCAAGCGCGGCTTCAAGGCCAAGAAGTCCGGCGGGTAGCCGAAACGCGGTGGAGCCGGCGCCGTTCGCAACCTTCCCAACCCGCCGCCAAACTGGCAGGCTCGGGTCGAATTCACTACATCGAGAGGCAGCCCATGGCACGACGTACACGCAAGGACGACGGCAGTCACTGGACCGCGGCCGACAGCCGGAGTGTCTACGGCATCCGCCACTGGGGCGCCGGCTACTTCGCCCTGAATGACGCCGGCCGCGTCGAGGTCCGGCCCAGGCGCCTGGAGGCGCACGGCATCGATCTCTACGAGCAGGTGCAGCAACTGCGCGAGGGCGGTCTGCAGCTGCCGCTGCTGCTGCGCTTCCCCGACATCCTGCAGGACCGCGTGCGCCAGCTCACCGGCGCGTTCGATGCCAGCATCGCCCGGCTCGACTACCAGAACCGCTACACCGCCCTGTACCCGATCAAGGTCAACCAGCAGGAAGCGGTAGTGGAGAGCATCATCGCCACCGACCACGTGGCCATCGGCCTGGAGGCCGGCTCCAAGCCCGAGTTGCTGGCAGTGCTGGCGCTGGCGCCGAAGGGCGGCACCATCGTCTGCAACGGCTACAAGGACCGCGAATTCATTCGCCTGGCGCTGATCGGCCAGAAGCTCGGCCACAACGTGTTCATCGTCGTCGAGAAGGAGTCCGAGGTGACGCTGCTCATCGAGGAGGCCGCCGAGCTCAAGGTGCAACCGCAGATCGGTCTGCGCGTGCGGCTGTCCTCGCTGGCCTCCTCGAAGTGGGCGGACACCGGTGGCGAGAAGTCCAAGTTCGGCCTGTCCGCCGCGCAACTGCTGTCGGTGATCGAGCGCTTCCGCGCCGCCGGTCTCGAGCAGGGCGTGCGCCTGCTGCACTTCCACATGGGCTCGCAGATTTCCAACATCGCCGACTACCGACGGGGCTTTCGCGAGGCTATCCGCTACTACGGCGAACTGCGCCAGCTGGGCCTGCCGGTGGACCATGTGGACGTCGGCGGCGGCCTGGGGGTCGACTACGACGGCACCCATTCGCGCAACGCCAGCTCGATCAACTACGACATCGAGGACTACGCCGGCGCGGTGGTCGGCATGCTCCGGGAGTTCTGCGATGAACAGGGTCTGCCGCACCCGCACATCTTCTCGGAAAGCGGCCGCGCGCTGACCGCGCACCACGCGGTGCTGGTGGTGCAGGTGACCGACGTGGAACGCCACAACGACAGCGAGCCGGAGATCGACCCGCAGGAGGACTATCCGGAGTCGCTGCGCGAGCTGATCGACCTGCTCGGGCCGGGTGACCCGGAGACTGTCGCGGAAACCTACTGGCGGGCCACCCACTTCATCAGCGAGGTCGCCGCCCAGTATTCGGCGGGCAAGCTCAACCTGCAGCAGAAGGCGCTGGCCGAGCAGTGCTACTACGCCATCTGCCGGCGCCTGCACGAGCAGCTCAAGGTTCGCCAGCGATCCCACCGGGCGGTGCTCGACGAGCTCAACGACAAGCTGGCGGACAAGTACATCTGCAACTTCTCGGTGTTCCAGAGCCTGCCGGACACCTGGGCCATCGACCAGATCCTGCCGATCATGCCGCTGCACCGCAACGACGAGGAACCGCTGCGTCGCGCCGTGCTGCAGGACCTGACCTGCGACTCGGACGGCAAGATCCGCCACTACGTCGACGAGCAGAGCATCGAGACCAGCCTGCCGGTGCACGAGATGCGGCCGGGCGAGGAGTACCTGCTGGGCATCTTCCTGGTTGGCGCCTACCAGGAAATCCTCGGCGACATGCACAACCTGTTCGGCGATACCGACTCGGTGAATGTCTACCAGCGCGCCGACGGCAGCGTCTATCACGCCGGCATCGAGACTCACGACACCATCGAGGACCTGCTGCGCTACGTGCACCTGTCGGCGGACGAGCTGATGAGCTTCTACCGCGACAAGGTCTCCGGCTCCGGCCTCGGCGCCGCCGAACGCAACCGCTACCTGGACGCCCTGCGCCTGGGCCTGACGCGCTCGTCGTACCTGACCACGCCATAGCGGCGCAAACGGGTCGGCGCAGATGGAGTCGCCCCCGTCGGTCGGCGCTGTTCCGGCCGCCGGCGGGCCCCGGCACCGTGGCGACGGCGGACAAGGAAGGCGTTGTCCCCCCTACGAATCCGCTTGTCCCAGTCGCGGCCATAGCCGCCGGGCCAGCACCGCCATGCCCAGGCTGCGCAGCAGCATGAACAGGCAGAAGGCCAGCCACAGACCATGGTTACCCAAACCCTGCAGTAGCCAGCCGGCGGGTACGGCCAGCACGGCGGCGAGCAGCATGGCGTCGCGCATTTCCCGCGCCCGGGTGGCGCCGATCAGCAGGCCGTCCAGCAGGTAGCTCCACACCGTGATCAGCGGCAGCAGCGCCAGCCACGGTAGGTACTCACGAGCGGTGGCGAGCACCTCCGGCATGTCGCTCTGCAGGCGCAGGAAATGCTCGCCGGCCAGCAGGAATAGGAGGGCGAACGCCAGGCTGCCCAGTAGCGACCAGCCGCCGGCGATCACCAGGCTGCGGCGCAGGGCGACGCGATCCCGGGCGCCGATGGCGTGGCCGCACAGCGCCTCCAGCGCATGGGCCAGTCCGTCCAGCGCGTGGGCAGTGAGCAGCAGGCCATTGAGCAGCAAGGCATTGGCGGCCACCGTGGCATCGCCCAGCCGCGCGCCCTGCACGGTGACCAGGAAAAACACCCCCTGTAGCAGCAGCGAGCGGATCAGGATGTCGCGGTTCACCGCGAGCAGTGGCCGCCATTGAGACCATTGGCGCAATGGCGCCAGGCAAAACGCGCCGGTATGCCGGGCCAGCTCGCCGCGGCACAGCAACAGGCCGAGCAGCGCACCGCTCCACTCAGCAACCACCGAAGCGCGCGCGGCGCCGGCCACACCCCAGTCCAGGCCGAGCACGAACCACAAGTCGAGCAGCAGATTGAGCAGGTTGATGCCCAGCAGGATTGCCAGCGCCGCGCGAGCGTTCTGCGCGCCGAGAAACCAGCCGATCAGCGCCTGGCTGGCCAGCATCGCCGGCAGGCCGAGTAGACGGATGTGCAGGTACTCGCGGGCCAGGTCGTCGAGCGCCGTCGAGGGCGCCATCACTGCCAGGGCGGCGTCGCTCAGCGGCAGTGCCGCCAGGCCGAGCAGCACGGCCAGCGCCACGCTGAGCAGCCCGACCTGCACCAGCAACTGGCGCAGCGCCGCGCCATCGCCCCGCCCGCTGGCCTGGGCGGCAAAGCCGGTAGTGCCCATGCGCAGGAAGCCGCAACACCAGATCAGCAGGGTGTAGAGGCTGGCGCCCACCGCCACCGCGCCCAACTGATGGGTGTGGCTGAGGTGGCCGATCACGGCAGTATCCACCAGCGCCACCAGTGGCACGCTGAGGTTGGAGAGCAGCAGGGGAGCCGTCAGTGCCCAGACGCGGCGCTGGGTCGGCGCATGGCGCCAGTCATCAAGAAGGAGTCGAAACATGCCGGCCATCATACCCGCAGAGCCCACGGCAGGCGCGATGGCCCGCTGCTAGTCTGTGTAGCGTCGCAGGGTGTGGCGCGCGGTCGCGCACCCCGGAATAAGGAGAAGGGTGAGTGAATAAACGCCCGCACTGGCTACGGTTTGGAGCATCGCTGGCGCTGCTGGTCATTCTCGATGGCTTCCTGGCGGCGCGTGCGCTCAATGCCGAGCCGGTGGCCTCCGTGCAACGCCAGTTCGATGCCGCCGGCCGGGTGCTGCGCGACCAACAGGTCGATGCGCAGGGCCGTCCGCACGGTCTGTTGCGCGAGTTCTATGCCAATGGTGTGGTGCGTTATCAGGCCCAGTTCGTCGAGGGTCGCCGCGAAGGCCTGGAGAAGAACTTCCGCGAAGACGCCAGCCTCAGCCGGCTGGCCTATGTGGACGGACAGGGGCGTGAGCTGGCCAGCGTGGCGCTGCTGGCCGACGGCCGCCTGAGCAGTCTGCGCTGCGCGGACCGACCCTTGCTGGAAGGGCGTGACCGGGCCTGGTGCGGCTTCTCCGGCGAACCTAGCGAGCTGCCTCTGCACGACGAAAGCGGGCGGGTCACCGCGCGGGAGATCTGGCTGCATGGCGAGCTGCTGCGCCGCGAGGAGTACGATCGAAACGGTCGCCTGGCCAGCCTCCAACGGCGCAATGGCGATCATGACGTGCGGGTGCGCTACTTCAGCAACGGCCAGGCGCGCAGCGAGTCGTCGTTCCGGGTCGGCCAGCCGGAGGACCGGCGCGAGGGCTTCGAGCGCGAGTGGGCGCAGACCGGCCAGCTGCTGCGCGAGAGCTACTGGCAGGACGGCCAACTGCTCAGCGACAGCCAGTGGTACCTGAACGGTCGTCTGAAGGAGCGCCGCATCCTGCAGGAAGAGGAAAACGGTCCGGCGCTGATGAGGATCGAGCAGTACTGGAACAGCGGCCGGTTGCGCTACCGGGGGTCGCAGGTCGGCGGGATCAGCGTGGGCAGCCACGAGCGCTTCGACGAGGAAGGCCGGCTGCTGCAGGAGGTGCGGGTGGACGGCAACGGCATGCCGGTGCTGCGCCTGGAATACGACCCGCAGACCGGCGAGGTGCGCAAGGCCGAGCGCATCGGCCCCAACGGCCTGACGCCGCTGCCCCTGCGCCAGGAGCGCGAGGTGTTCTAGCCATTCAGTCGCGTGCGGTGCCTTCCGGCGGCCGTATCCCCGGCGGCCGGAAAGACGCCGATCGCCCTGCGCCGTGACGTGCACAAACCGTAGGGTGATCAACGCAATGCGTTGGCCACCGTCAGGCGCCACGAACGTTCGGCGAGAAGTCGGTAGGGTGGGTAACTCGCGCAGCGATTACCCACCGAGGCGGAGGGCGCCGTTACGAGCGCCGTTCGACGATGAAATTGGCCAGCTGACGCAACGGTTCGGCCGCCTCGCCAAATCCGGCCAGCGCGGCATGGGCCTGGTCGCGTAGCTCGAGCGCGTAGGCCTTGGCCGCGGGCAGGCCGAGCAGGGCGGGGTAAGTCGGCTTGTCGTGGGCCTGATCCTTGCCCTGGGTCTTGCCCAGCGTGGTGGTGTCGCTTTCCACGTCGAGAATGTCGTCCTGCACCTGGAAGGCCAGGCCGATGGCCCGGGCGTAGGTCTGCAGTGCCTCCAGTCGCAGGGCCTCGGCCTTGCCGCTGGCCAGGGCGCCCAGGCGCACGCTGGCTTCGATCAGCGCGCCGGTCTTGTGCCGGTGCATGGTCTCCAGGGCCTGCTGGTCCAGACGGCGCCCCACGGATTCCAGATCGATGGCCTGACCGCCGACCATGCCGGCTGCGCCCGCCGCACGGGCCAGCTGGGCGAACATTTCCAGGCGCAAGGTCGGATCGGCAGGGTTGCCAGACGGCTGGCTCAGCGCTTCGAAGGCCAGCGCCTGCAGGGCATCGCCGGCGAGGATCGCGCAGGCCTCGTCGAAGGCCTTGTGGGTGGTGGGCTGGCCGCGGCGCAGGTCGTCGTCGTCCATCGCCGGCAGGTCGTCATGCACCAGCGAATAGGCGTGGATCAGCTCCACGGCGCAGGCGGCGCCATCGGCCTGCTCGAGATCGCCCTGCAGCGCCTGGCAGCCGGCATAGACCAGCAATGGACGCACACGCTTTCCGCCGTTCATCACGCTGTAGCGCATCGCGCGGAACAGGCGTTCCAGCTCCGCACGCGGCGGCATGAACAGGGTTTCCAGCGCGCTATCGACCCGGCGCTGGCAGTCTTTCTGGTAACTCTCGATCATGCCTGGTCATCCGCCTCGAACGGCTCGGTGCGGGTTTCGCCGTCGCGCTCGAGCAGCATCTGTACCTTCTGCTCGGCCTGGCCCAGCGCGCCCTGGCAGTCGCGGGTCAGGCGAATGCCCTGCTCGAAGGCGCTCAGCGACTCCTCCAGCGACAGCTCGCCGCCTTCCAGCCGCTCGACCAGCTGCTGCAACTCGGCGAGGGATTGTTCGAAATCCAGGGGGGCTTTCTTGCGGGTGGCCATGACGCAGGTCTCGGAACGATAAATCGGGCGCGACACTAGCAGAGCCGGGGCCTAGCGGCAAATGGGCGTCAGGCCGCTCGGGTGGGTCTAGCCCATCGGCAGCCAAGCAAGGCGTTGTCCACCTGCGGTTAGCCTGGTCGTAGGTCGGTCAGCGTTGTTCTGGCCGCCGTCAGGTTTAGCGCGGGGCAATGGTGGACAAGGAAGACGTTGTCCACCCTACGGACGCCTCGCCGTTGGGGTGAGCGCGGATCCACGGATCGATCAGGCGTAGACCTTCCAGAAGTAGTAGAGCGTCATGCCGCCGCCGACCACCAGCACCAGGGCGCGCAGGAACTTCGGTGGCAGGCGTTCGCCCAGTGCGCCGCCGGCGTAGCCGCCAAGGGTGGCGCCGGCCAGCAGGATCACCAGTTCGCTCCAGCTCACCCGGCCGGCGATGATGAAGGTCAGGCTGGCGACGGTGTAGATCATCGCCGAGAACAGGTTCTTCAGCGCATTGGCGCGGTTGAGCGCGTGACCCTCGATGGAGAACGCCGCCAGCTGCAGGATGCCCATGCCGGCGCCGAAGTAGCCGCCGTAGATCGAGACCAGGCCGTGGCCCAGCAGCGCCGGTGCGCTGTGGCGCACCTGGTCGGCTTCGCGGCGGCGCTTGGCCAGCCAGCGGCTCAGCCAGGGGCTGGCGGCGAACAGCAGGGTGGCGATCAGCAGGAGCCAGGGAATCAGATCGCTGAACAGATCATCGCCGCTGAGCAGCAGCAGGATGCCGCCGGCCGCGCCGCCGAGCAGGCCGACCAGCAGCAGCGGCAGCAGGTAGCTGCCGAGTCCGCGCAGGGACGGGCGTGCCGCCCAGGCCCCGGCCAGGCTGGCGGGCCACAGGGCCACGGCATTGGTGGCGTTGGCGGTGACCGGCGGCAGGCCGACGGCCAGCAGGGCGGGGAAGGAGAAGAAGGTGCCGCCCCCGGCGAGGGCGTTCATGCCGCCGGCGGCGAAACCGGCGACGAGGATCAGCAGGGCATCCAGAAGACTCATGGCGGGCTCATCTTGTTTTTATGGCAATGGGGCTTAAGAAGCGTGCACCGTTATGGAGCGCAGCTATTAAGCCCGTTGTGCCTGCCATGCGCAATCGGCAGCCGGCCGCGGCCGGGCGAACAGGAAACCCTGCAGACGATGGCAGCCGTTGAGGCGCAGGAAGGCCGCCTGCCGTTCGTTTTCCACGCCTTCGGCGACCACTTCCAGACCCAGTTGCGCGGCCATGGTCAGGATGCCGCGTACCAGCGCCACAGAGCGCGGGTTTTCGGGGAGTTCGGCGACGAACTGGCGGTCGATCTTCAGGCCGTCGAAGCGGAACTTCTGCAGGTAGGTGAGCGAGGAATAACCCGTGCCGAAGTCGTCGAGGTACAGCGGCAGCCCGATCTCCTTCAGGCGGCGCAAGGTTTCCTGCACGCTGCCGTCGGACTCCAGCAGCGCGCTTTCGGTCAGTTCCAGCTCGATCAGTTCGGCCGGCGCGCCTTCCTCGGCAAGGATGCCGGTGAGGATTTCCGCCAGGTTCGGCTGACGGAAGTCCAGCGGCGAGAGGTTGACCGCCACGCGCAGCTTCAGACCCTGGGCGGACCACTGTACGGCCTGCCGGCAGGCCTGGCGGAACACCCAGCGCGACACGTCGCGGATCATGCCGGTGTCTTCGAGTACCGGGATGAACTGCAGCGGCGACACCAGGCCGCGACTCGGCGAGCGCCAGCGCAGCAGCGCCTCCACCGAGCGGGGGCGGTTGTCGTTGTCCACTTGGGGCTGGTAGTGCAGCTCGAACTCCTCGCGGGCGATGGCCAGGCGCAGTTCGTCTTCCATGCGCTGGCGCTCCTCCGCCTCGGCCGCCAGTTGGCTGTCGAAACAGGCCAGCCGGTTGCGGCCCTCGGTCTTGGCGCGTAGCAGCGCCAGGTCGGCCTGCTTGAGCAGTTCGCTGCCTGTGCCGCCGCGCCCGGTGTGCTGGGTGATGCCGAGGCTGGCGGTGATGTACAGCGAGTACTGACGGGCCTGGAACGGCTGGCGCAGGGCCTCCAGCAGGCGCTCGCCCAGCCCCACGGCGGCGGCGCTGTCGCGGCCGTCGAGCAGGAACAGGAACTCGTCGCCGCCCAGGCGCGCCAGCAGGTCGCGGGGGCTGGCGTACAGTCGCAGGCGGTCCGCCACCGCGCGCAGCAGCTGGTCGCCGATGTCGTGGCCGAGGCTGTCGTTGATGCGTTTGAAGTGGTCGATATTGAGGAACAGCAGGCTGAGCGGGCCGCCCCGGGCGAGCAGCTCGTCGAGACGGATAAGCAGGTGATTGCGGTTGGCCACTTCGGTCAGCTGGTCGAAGTTGGCCAGATGGCGCAGGCGCTGCTCGGCGCGCTTGCGATCACCGATATCGTGCAGCAGCAACAGGTGGAACGCCTGGCCGTTGCGCTCGAAAGGTGTGCAGGAGCCTTCCAGCGACAACGGCCGGTCGCCGCAGCGGACGGTGATCTCCTGCTGCTGGCGGGGCCGCTCCTGCAGCTGGCGCCAGTTCGGCTCGCCCAGCAACGCCTGGCTGGGCAGCTCGGCCAGGCTACGCAGCGAGCGGCCGAACAGGCGGCCTGCGGCCGGGTTGGCCTCTTCCACACGCCCGTCGGCATCGATGATCAGCATGGCAATCGGCGCCGCGCTGACCAGATTGCGCAGCAGTTGCTCACTGTCGCGCAAGGCAGTCTGGTTTTCGCCGAGCTGCTGGATCATCTGATTGAAGTTCTCGGCCAGGCGGCTGATCTCGTCGCGCCCGCCAACGCTGGCCTGGGCATTGCTGTCGCCACTGGCGTAGCGCTGCACGGCCGTGCTGATGACGCCCAGCCGGCGGGTCACCAGGCGGCCGTATAAAAGGTTGAGCAGCAGGCCGAGTAGCAGCAACAGACCTAGGGTCTGGGTCAGGGACATCCAGGCGTTGGAGCGGCGCTGGTCGAGATGCTGTTCGTAGTCGAGGCTGACCAGCAGGTTGTTGCGCAGCAACTGCCCCTGCGCATAGGTGTGAACCAGTGGATAGCTGGCCAGATAACGACGCTCCTGCAGCGGCTGCCATCGCGAGCGGTCGCCGCCGAGCAGGGTCTGCAGCGTGCCTGCATCGCCCAGCTGTTCGCCGGGATCCAGGCCCAGGCGACTGGCGGCGATCACCCGTTGGCGGTCGTCGATGACCATGGCCCAGCGCACCCCGGGCAGGCTGCCGAGGTCCGCCAGCACGCTCTGCAACTCGTCGGTGCGGCGCTGGCGCAGGTGATCGCTGGCGCTGCTCTGCACCAGGATGAGGATCTGCTCGGTGTAGCGCTTGAGGTCTTCCTCGGCCAGGCGCGCGGTACGCGGCAGGTGCAGGCCGATCATCAGCAGGATGTAGAGACCGGCGAACAGCCCCAGCAACAGGGGCAGGGACTTGCGCAGCGACAAGCGGGTCAGCATGCGGACACCCCGCAGTCGAGCAGGCGTTGGTAGTCCAGTGGGCCGGCCAAGAGGGCGCGTTCCAGTTGGTAGTCATGGGTCCAGTGCAGACTCTTGAGCAGCTGGCCGCTTTCGTAGAACTGCCGGTTAAGGGCCAGATCGCCCATCAGCAGGCCCTCGCGGGTCAGGCGCAGGGCTTCTTCGTCCAGGCCCAGGCGGCGCATCAGTACACCATCAATGTAATCGGGGGATTGGCGCCAGCGCGCCAGGCTTTCGTGCCAGAGGGCCTGCAGACGGCGACGCGCTTGCGGGCTGACGCGCGTGCGGTCGACCACCAGCACGTCGATGATCTCATTGGGCAGGTCACGGCTGTCCATCAGGCGTCGGGCGCCGAGCGCCTGTAAGGCGGGCCCTTCCGAGGCAAAGGTGATGACCGCGTCGAGCGTCCCTTCCTGCATCGCGCTGCGATGTTCCTGCACGGGTAGGCTGACCACGTGCAACTGATCGTGACGCAGCCCGGCGCGGTCGAGCATCCGGGCCAGAAAGAAGGCGCCCAGGGCCGAGTCCTCCACGCCGACGCGCTTGTCGCGCAGGTCGGCCGGTTCGCGCAGCGGCGGCATGCCGTAGAGCACATCGGCGCCCGCGGAAATATCCGTGATCAGCAGGATTTCCAGGTCGTGGCCGTTGGCCATTAAGCGCAGGGTTTCGTCCACGGTGAGCATGGCCGCGTCGAGCAGGCCGTTGCGAAAGGCGCGCAGCACCCCGCTGGAACTCGGATATTCCAGCAGCCGGAAACCCGAGGGTTCCAGCCAGCGCAGGTCGTCGGCGACGTACAGGGGGCCGTAACCCAGCCAGCGATTACTGCCGATGCGCAGGTCATCGGTGTTGTCGCTGCACCCGAACAGAGCGCTGCAGAGGAGGACGAGGAGACAGAGGCGACGCATAGCGAAATTCCGTTCCGCTGACTTCAGGTCATAGCCTATAGCCAAGTGCCATCATGGCGAAAGCGTTTCCCACCTCAACGACCTGCTGGCGAAGTGGCAGAACCCATTCTAATGGGCGCCACTCCGCAGGTGAGCCCTGCCAGACTGCGGCGTTGCGCCGCAAGCTTTCAGAACCAGCGATCGTTGCGTTTACGGCCGCGGGTCAGGGCCGGTAGCACCAGGCCGAGCAGCAGACCGGCACCGGCGATACCGCCGCCGTAGACCATGTAGTCCATCAGCAGCTGGTTCTTTTCATCGCCCAGGCGCTCACGGGCGGTGCGCAGGTCCGCCTGGGCCTGGGCCAGCTCCGCGCTGAGTGCCTTGCGCTGCGCTTCCAGCTCGTCGATCAATGCCTTGCGGGAGTCCAGGGTTTCCTGCATGCCCTGCACGCGGGTCTTCCAGGTGTTCTCGATGCCGCCCAGGCGCTCGCGCAGGTCGGTCACTTCCTGCTCCAGCGCAGGCAGGCGCTCGAACTGGCTGGGGCTGTCCTGCAGATCGCGGCTGGGAATCCACACGGTCTCGCCGGACTCGGTACGAATCTGGCTGTAGGTGCCCTGCGTGGTGAGCAAGGTGACCTTCTGGCCGGACTTCAGGGCGCCAACAATGCGATAGCCATCGGTGGGACCGCTGCGCACGAAGGTATTCAGGCTGTCGTTGACCCAGCGGTCGGCCGGAGCGGCCTGCACCTGGGACACGACGCCCAGCGCCAGCAGGCCGAACACGCCACCCAGGGCGCGGCGCGAAAAGGAGAGGGAGCGGGCGGAAGGATGACGGGACATGTACATACGAACTTCACATGTTGAGGAAACGGAAAGCCCGACGAACGGACCGGCGAAAAGGGCGGTTAGTCTACCCGGCTTCAATGGCGCTGCGAGTAGACCATGGTGTCCCGGGAGCGACGAGTGGCTGGGAACGCAGGAAACCGGAAAAGTTCCCGAGCAGGGATTGGGCTTTGGTCGAGCATGGTGCGCACGGCATCACCTTTTTCCGGCTCGCTATGGCAAAAGGCTTACAAGCGCGCGCTGCGTATCACTCTATGGGGCTGCCGCCCTGTCGCGCAGAATAGGCCTCGCTGCAGCACAGGATGTGCTCGGATCAAGGAAGATGGCCAGGACAGGACGTCACCCGACAGGATGTCGGATGGCCAATAAAAGAACCCGCTTCGGCGGGTTTTTTATTGGCAAAGAAATGCCGACTGTATTTCGATTTCACAGGCATAAAAAAGCCGGCCTCGTGGGCCGGCTTTCCGTTGGTGCTCCGACTTACTTCTGGTAAGCCTCGGCAGCCTTGATGATGGCGGCGCGGGCGGCATCGGCGCCTTCCCAGCCTTCAACCTTGACCCACTTGCCCTTCTCCAGATCCTTGTAGTTCTCGAAGAAGTGCTTGATCTGCTCGATCAGCAGCGGGGGCAGGTCGGTGTATTCCTTCACGTCCTTGTACAGCTGGGTCAGCTTGTCGTGCGGGACGGCGATCAGCTTGGCGTCGCCGCCGGCTTCGTCGGTCATGTTCAGCACGCCGACCGGACGGCAGCGGATCACGGAGCCCGGAGCGACCGGATACGGGGTCACCACCAGCACGTCCAGCGGGTCGCCGTCGTCGGCCAGGGTGTGCGGGATGAAACCGTAGTTGGCCGGGTAGAACATCGGGGTGGCCATGAAACGGTCGACGAACAGGCAGTCGGTGTCGTGATCGATTTCGTACTTGATCGGCGCGTGGTTGGCCGGAATCTCGATGGCGACATAGATGTCGTTCGGCAGGTCTTTGCCGGCGGGCAGGTTGCTGTAGCTCATGAAGGCGGCTCCGTGTTCGGCCGAGGTGGCCGGGGGCGAAAAAAGTGGCGGGATTATAGGGGCAATCACCGACGCGCGCTATCGAGAGGCGGGTTCCTGATAGTCGGGATGTCGTCTCTGCAGCGTACGCAGCCGGGTCAGCGGGTCCTGGCGGTAGAACAGACTCAGCTGCCGGTAGACCTCCGGGAAGGCCTCGTGCAGGAGGTCCGGCGCGGTGAAGAAGTATTCGCTGGTGACGGCGAAGAACTCGGCCGGGTTTTCCGCCGCGTAGGGATCGATCGGGGTGTGCGCGTGCGGATTGGCATCCAGGGTGGCGTTCATGGCGTCATAGGCGGACTGCAGGGTGCTGGCCCAGTCGGCCAGGCGCATGTCGCCGTGCAGGGGTGGCAAGCCGTTGGCGTCGCCGTTGAGCATGTCCAGCTTGTGGGCCAGCTCGTGGATGACCAGGTTGTAGGCGTCCCAGCCGCCGCTTTCCTGCACGCCGGGCCAGGCGAGGATCACCGGGCCGCGGTGCCAGGCTTCGCCACTGCGCGCCTCTTCATATATATGTTCGACGCCGCTGGCGTCCCGGTGCTTCTGCGGGCTGACAAAGTCGTCCGGGTACAGCACCAGCTCATGGAAGCCCTGGTACCAGTCCAGGTCGGGGAGGTTCAGCAGCGGCAGTTGCGCCTGGGCTGCCAGGCGCAGGCGCGCGAAGGCGTCCATCTGCACGCCCGGCAGGGCGGTCAGGTGCTTGGCGTGCAGGAAGAGGATGCAGCGTTCGCCAAGCAACCGGCGCTCGGCATCGTTCAGGCCGTCGAGGATCGGCAGGCTGTCGAGCACCTGTTGCCACAGTTGGTGATCGAGAGGGTGGCGGGCTAGCAGGCGGCGACGGCGCCAGGCGCGAAATGACCACATGGGAGCGGAGGGCGGCGTAATGGGAGGGCCACCTTAAGCAAGCGGCGCGGTGACGGCAAGGGGAGCCCGGCTCTGCCGGCCGATAGCCGTTGCAGAGCCTGCTCGGGAGTCCGGTATAGGCACCGGCGGATCGGGGACGCGCGCAGCCTCGTGAGCCTTGGCGTACTCCCCCGGACGGGTACCTGACCGAACCTGCCGGCGAGAGCGGCGCAAGGGTAACAGCTGTGACCGGCGGGTCAATCGATACCTTCGAACAGCTGTTTGAAAGAATCCGCCGAACGGTCATGCCGCCCCTCGTCGGCATCCGAATCGCTCTGGAACGCGCGTTCTACGCGGTCGCTCGGCGACTGACGAGGGATAGCAAAGCCGCTGCGCCTTGTATTCGACTTACGTCGTAGGTGCATTTTTTGCTCAGTCGTTAGAATGCCGCCTCAATTCCACCCCGGTAGCCAGAGAGTCCGCACATGCATACCGATCGCATCCGCCTGTCTTCTCTTCACAGCAAAGTCATGAGCGCCGAGCAGGCTGCTGCCTTGATTCAGGACGGCATGACAGTCGGTATGAGCGGATTCACCCGTGCCGGCGAAGCCAAGGCGGTGCCCATGGCGCTGGCCGAGCGCGCCAAGAAGACCCCGATGAAGATCAACCTCTTCACCGGCGCCAGCCTGGGTAACGATCTGGACAAGGTCATGACCGAAGCCGGCCTGCTGGCCCGTCGCTCGCCGTTCCAGGCCGATGCCACCCTGCGCAAGGCGATCAACGCCGGCGAGGTGATGTTCTTCGACCAGCACCTGTCCCACACCGTGGAGATGATGCGCAACAAGCAGCTGAAGAAGCCGGAAGTCGCCATCATCGAAGCCGTTGCCATCACCGAGCAGGGGCACATCGTGCCGACCACCTCGCTGGGCAACTCCGCCAGCTTCGCGCTGTTCGCCGACAAGGTCATCGTCGAGCTGAACCTGGCACACAACCCGAACCTGGAAGGTCTGCACGACGTCTACATCCCGACCTATCGCCCGAACCGTCAGCCGATTCCGCTGCTGAAGGTCGACGACCGCATCGGCACCACCGCCATCCCGGTCGACCCAGCGAAGATCGCCGCCATCGTGGTCACCAACCAGCCGGACTCCTACTCGACCGTCACCCCGCCGGACGAAGAAACCGCCGCTATTGCCAGCCACCTGATCAAGTTCCTCGAGAACGAAGTCGAAGCCGGCAACCTGCCGCGCAACCTCGGTCCGCTGCAGGCCGGTATCGGCAACATTGCCAACGCCGTGCTGACCGGCCTGAAGGACTCCCCCTTCGAGGACCTGGTGATGTACTCCGAAGTGCTGCAGGACTGCACCATCGAGCTGATCGATGCCGGCAAGATGAAGTTCGCCTCGGGCTGCTCCATCACCCTGTCCGAGCGCTGCAACGACCGCGTGTTCGGCAACATGGAGAAGTACAAGGACAAGCTGGTGCTGCGTCCGCAGGAAATCTCCAACCATCCGGAAATCGTCCGTCGCATCGGCATCATCGGCATCAACACCCCGCTGGAGTTCGACATCTACGGCAACGTCAACTCCACCCATGTGGGCGGCACCAAGATGATGAACGGCATAGGCGGTTCGGGCGACTTCGCCCGCCACGCACTGGCCATCTTCGTCACCAAGTCCACCGCGAAGGACGGCAAGATCTCCTCCGTGGTACCGATGGTTTCCCACGTCGACCACACCGAACATGACGTGGACATCGTGGTGACCGAACAGGGCCTGGCCGACCTGCGTGGCCTGGCGCCGCGCGAGCGCGCCCGCGTGATCATCGACAACTGCGTGCACCCCAGCTACCGCGACAAGCTGAACGACTACTTCGAGCGCGCCTGCGCCAAGGGCGGTCAGACCCCGCACATCCTGCGCGAAGCGCTGGAGTGGCACATCCAGCTGGAAGAAACCGGCTCGATGCTGTAAGCGCGCACCGCACGGCGAAGGCCCCGATGAGTGATCATCGGGGCCTTTTTCGTTAGGGTGACTGGCGAACCGGCACCCGCCGGCCGCCGGGCTTGGCCTGAGCGAGCCGAGCGCCTACAGTGGGGCGCTGCAGCAGGAGTCGTTATGCGCGTGGATACGTCTACCGGATGGGTCAGCGGGATTCGCCACTGCCCCTCGCCCAACTACAACCAGCGTCCGCACGGGGAAGTTTCCCTGTTGGTGATCCATAACATCAGCCTGCCGCCCGGGCAGTTCGGTACCGGCAAGGTGCAGGCATTCTTCGGCAATCAGCTGGTGGCCGAGGAGCATCCCTACTTCGCGGAGATCTGCCAACTGCAGGTGTCCGCGCACTTTCTGATCGAGCGTGATGGCGCCGTCACCCAGTTCGTGTCCTGCCTGGACCGTGCCTGGCACGCCGGTGTGTCGCAGTTCCAGGGGCGCGACAACTGCAACGATTTCTCCCTGGGCATCGAGCTGGAAGGTACCGATGAACAGCCGTACACGGATCAGCAGTACCAGGCGCTCATCGAGCTGACCGAGCGCTTGCGACAGGCCTGGCCGGCCATTACCGTCGAGCGCATCTGCGGGCACTGCGACATCGCGCCGGGACGCAAGACCGATCCCGGCCCCGCCTTCGACTGGGCGCGCCTGCGCGCCGCCCTGGAAGTACGAGGAACCTGGGTATGAATTTCATCGTTCTGTTGCTGGTGCTCTGGATCGAAAAGTTTTCTGGCTGGCGCCGTCGCGTGCAGCAGGACGGACCCTGGCTGCGCCTGTTGAGTCGGGTGGAACGCCGGCCGGGTCTGGCGCAGCACCCCTGGCTGCTGTTGCTGGCACTGCTGCTGCCGCCGCTGCTGGTGCTGGCCGTGTTGCTCTGGCTGCTGCAGCCGGTTGTCTACGGCTGGCTGGCCTTGCCGGTCCACCTGCTGGTGCTGCTGTACAGCCTGGGCCGCAGCGATGTGCAGGCCGCGCTGGGCGCGTTCCGGGATGCCTGGCGGCGCGAGGAGCTGGAAACCGCCTCGCTGGCTGCCGAGCGCGACCTGCAGGTGCGTGCCGAGGGCCCCGACGAACTGCTGCCGGCGGTACAGGAACGGCTGGGCTGGCAGGCCCACGAGACCTTCTTCGCCGTCATCTTTTGGTACGCGCTGCTCGGCCCGCTGGCCGCGCTGGCGTATCGGCTGCTTGCCCTGATCGAGGCGCAGGCCTCGGCACAGGCCCTGCGCGAGTTGGCCGGCCAGCTTCGTCATGCGCTGGACTGGCTGCCGGCTCGCGCCCTGGCGGCCAGCATGGGGCTGGTGGGCAACTTCGTGGCGGTCAACCGGGTGCTGCTGCCGGAGTTGCTGAACTGGCATCTGCCCGCCGAGCGGCTGGTGGGCGCGGCGCTGCGTGCCGCCGGCGAATGCCAGGGCGCCCCCCGGGGCGAGGCCGGCGCAGAAAGCCTGGATGCGCTCTGGCAGCTGCTGGTGCGCACCGCGGTGCTCTGGTACGCGGTATTTGCCCTGTGGATCCTGCTGGTCTGAGTTCTGCGACGGGCTCGCCGCCGTTTACCTTTAGTTACCCACCCTGGAGTCGATATCGTTTATAGATGAGGCAGTTTGCCATCGCGACGACGGGTCGCGTGCAAGGTCTGCGTGGCAAGCCCTGCTAATAAGAATAAGAGGGATCTCTCATGAAGGCGCTGCTGTATCCAGCCATGCGGCTGATGGACCGGCTTGGCTTCGGCATGAAGTTCGGGCTGATCAGTGTCGTGTTCTTCCTGCCTATTCTCGTCACCAGTTTCTACCTGCTGCGCGATGCCTACGTGCAGTACGGGCAGACCGAGCGGGCCCGCAACAGCCTGGTGCTGCTGGATGCCGCGCTCGAAGCCCGCCGCGGCCTCGAGGATTTCAAGGGCCTTCTGGCGATCCGCGCCACCGAGCCGCAGCATGACAAGGCGCTGCTCGACAGCCGCATCAGCGAGCTGCAGCAGCGGCTGCGCCAACAGCTGCAGGCGCTACCTACCAACATGTTCCCGCTCGCGGTGCGGGCAGTGCTGGACCAGGAGCGCAGCGCCCTGGCGAGCCAGTTGCAAGCCGTGGCGGACGAGCCGTCCCAGCACAACAAGGCGGAAAACGCCGAGCGCCTGTACACGGCCGCCCAGGTGTTCATCAACCGAATCGTCAACGACAGCGGTCTGGGGCAGGACGCCGAGACGGATGTGCGCCAGCGCATCGAGCTGCTCAGTCGCGACACCGCTGAAGTCACCGGGCTGCTGGGGCAGTTGCGCGCCATTGGCGCGGCGGCGCTGGGTCAAGGCGTACTGCATTCCAATGACAGCATGCGCCTGGACGAATTGCTGGTCGCCCTGGAAAAGCTCCAGGGTGCCTACGCCCTGCAGCTGGAGCCCGTGCGTCAAGGCGTGCTGGCGTCCCACGCGGACGCCAGCCTGAAAAGCCTCGGGGAGCTGGCCGTCCGGCTGGAGGATGAGGTGGTGATGTCCGACAGCCTCAGCACACCCTGGCCCGAGTTCTTCGACGGGATGGGCCGCCTGTTGGCGCATACCCACGCGCTGGAGGATGCCAGCCTGCAGCGGCTGGACCAGAGCCTGGCCGAGCGCCTGGATGCGCAGCGTATTCGCATGTTCGGCCTGCTGGCCGCCATGCTCGGCGCCCTGCTGTTGATCGCCTACCTGTACGGTGCTTTCTACCTGTCGATCCGCCAGACCCTGCAGGCCCTGCGCGGGGTCATGCAGCAGGTGGCGGCCGGTGACATGACGGTCAGCTTTCAGGCCGCCAGCCGCGACGAGCTGGCCGAGCTGGGGCAGGACTTCAGCACCAGCGTGGCCCAGGTGCGTTCGCTGATCGAGCGCGTCGCGCAGACCGCCGCCGAGGTGGAGGGACAGGCGCAGCGCGTCGAGCAGATCTCCAGCCAGAGCAGCCAGGCGGTGCGCGAGCAGCGCGAGCGTATCGACCAGGTCGCCACGGCGATGAACGAAATGTCCGCCACCGCCCAGGAGGTGGCGCGCAGCGCCGCCACGGCGGTGAGCAACGCCCAGGGCGTCAACCGGGAGAGTCATGCCGGGCGCGAACTGGTGGGCAAGCAGGTGCAGGAGATTCAGCAGCTGGCTGCAGGCCTCGATCGCGCGGTGGCGAGCATCAACCGGCTGGCCGCCGACAGCCAGGCCATCGGTCAGGTGCTGGACGTGATCAAGGGTGTGGCCGAACAGACCAACCTGCTGGCGCTCAACGCCGCCATCGAGGCGGCCCGCGCCGGTGAGCAGGGGCGTGGCTTCGCGGTGGTCGCCGACGAGGTGCGCAGCCTGGCGCAACGCACCCAGCAGTCCACGGCGGAAATCGAACAGATGATCGTCCGCCTGCGCGAAGGCGTGAACGCGGCCGTCGACGGCATGCACGCCAGCCATAGTCAGGCGGATGCCACCGCAGGCCACTCCGATGCAGTGCAGCAGGCCCTGGAGAACATCCTTGCCGCGGTCAGCGCCATCGTCGACCAGAACCAGCAGATTGCCGCCGCCGTCGAGCAACAGACTGCCGTGGCGCACGACATCGACCAGAACATCGTGCAGATCAGCCAGGCCGGCGAGCGCACCTCCGAAGGCGCGTCGCAGGCCGAACAGGCCAGCCGCGAACTGTCGGGTTCGGTGGCCCGGCTGCGGCAGCTGATCGGTACGTTCAAGGTGTGAACGGGCGAACCGTATGCGCGGGGTCGCCGCGTAGGGTGGGCAACGCCGCCCTACGCGGACCAGCCAAACAGCCGGCAGCTGTTGCGATAGCCGGCCTCGGCCAGTGCCTCGGGTTCGACGCCCATGAGCTTCGCCAGCTCCGTGCAGAGGGCCGGCAGGAATTCCGGGCTGTTGCGCTGGCCCGGATGACTGGCCGGGGCCATGTCCGGGGCATCGGTTTCCAGCACTACATCCTCCAGCGAAAGTTGCGCCAGCATTCGGTGCATACGCTTGGCCTGCGGCCAGGTGCCGGCGCCGCCCAGCCCCAGGAAGAAGCCCAGGCGGCGGTATTCCCGTGCTTCCTCGGAACTGCCACTGAAGGCATGCACGATGCCGCCGCGCGGCACCCGCAGGCGCTTGAGCATGGCGATCACGTCGGCGTGGGCGCGGCGCACATGCAGCAAAGCCGGCAGCTCGAATTCGCGTGCCAGTTGCAGCTGGGCTTCGAACAGTGCCTGCTGGGCCGGCTTGTCCGGCTGTTCAAGGTAGTAGTCCAGGCCGATCTCGCCCACCGCGCAGAGTTTCTCGTGGCCGGCATGCCGCGCCAGGCGCTCGCGCAGTTGCGTCAGATGCTCGGGGCGATGCCGGTCGAGGAAGCAGGGGTGCAGGCCTAAGCTGGCGTGCAGTCCGTCCTCGGCGCAGGCCAGCGACCACAACCTGTCCCAGTGATCCTCGCTGACGCCGATCAGCACCTGGCGCTGGACGCCCAGTGCCCGGCTGCGCGCCAGTACGGCGGCGCGGTCGGCGTCGAACTCGGGAAAATCCAGGTGGTTGTGGGTGTCGATATAGCGCATGGCGCACAGGATAGCGCGCACGGGCGCGCGCCGGGAGGCAGCGCTCCGCGTCGCGCCTTGCCGTGACTCGGGCAGGGCGCCAGAATGCCGCAACCGTCGCGGCCGCTGCCGCTCCTGCAAGGATTCCCGATGTCTGATTTCGCCGCCCTGCTGCGCCTGTCCCCCGAAGCCCTGACCCGACCCTGTGATCCCAAGCAATTCCGCTTCGCCAGTACCGATGAACTGGAGCCGTTTCGCGGCGTGCTGGGGCAGGAGCGGGCGGTGGAGGCGCTGCAGTTCGGCGTGGCCATGCCGCGGCCGGGCTACAACCTGTTCGTCATGGGGGAGCCGGGCACCGGGCGTTTCTCCTTCGTGCAGCGCTATCTGAAGGCCGAGGCCAAACGCCTGCAGGCGCCGGCGGACTGGGTCTATGTGAACAATTTCGATGAGCCGCGCGAGCCGCGCGTGCTCGAGCTGCCCGCCGGCACGGCGGCGGCGTTCATCGCCGACCTGGAAGCGCTGATCGATAACCTGCTGGCCACTTTCCCGGCGGTGTTCGAACAGCCCAGCTATCAGCAGAAGAAGAGCGCCATCGACCGTGCCTTCAACCAGCGCTATGACCAGGCCCTGGACATCATCGAGAAGTTGGCGCTGGAGCGGGGCATCGCTCTGTACCGGGATAGCGCCAACGTCGCCTTCACGCCGATGAAGGATGGCAAGGCGCTGGACGAGGCGGAGTTCGCCCAACTGCCGGAGGCCGAGCGCGAGCGCTTCCACAGCGACATCAGTCACCTGGAAGAGCGGCTCAACGAGGAGCTTTCCAGCCTGCCGCAATGGAAGCGCGAAAGCAGCAACCGACTGCGCCAGCTCAACGAGGAAACCATCACCCTGGCCTTGCAGCCGCTGCTGGCGCCGCTGTCGGAGAAGTACGCGGAAAACGCCGGGGTCGGTGCCTACCTGCAGGCCATGCAGGTCAACCTGCTGCGCACCGTGCTGGAAACCCTGGTGGACGAGAGCCGCACCGACGTGCAGAAGCGCAACGACCTGCAGGAGCTGTATGCCCCCGGGCTGGTGGTCGCCCAGCCGCTGGACGGCGGCGCGCCGGTGGTGTTCGAGCCGCACCCGACCTACGACAACCTGTTCGGGCGCATCGAGTACAGCACGGACCAGGGTGCCCTCTATACCAGCTACCGGCAGTTGCGCCCCGGCGCGCTGCATCGGGCCAACGGCGGCTACCTGATCGTCGAGGCCGAGAAGCTGCTCGGCGAGCCCTTCGTCTGGGACGGCCTCAAGCGCGCCCTGCAGTCGCGCAAGCTGAAGATGGAATCGCCGCTGGCAGAACTGGGCCGGCTGGCCACCGTGACCCTGACCCCGGAGGTGATCCCGCTGCACGTCAAAGTGGTGATCATCGGTTCGCGCCAGGTGTATTACGCGCTGCAGGACCTGGACCCGGACTTCCAGGAGCTGTTCCGCGTGCTGGTGGACTTCGACGAAGAAATCCCGCTGGCCGAGGACAGCCTCGAACAGTTCGCCCAGTTGATCAAGACGCGCACCTCGGAAGAAGGCCTGGCGCCGCTCACCGCCGCCGCCGTGGCCCGCCTGGCCACCTACAGCGCGCGCCTGGCCGAGCATCAGGGCCGTCTCACCGCGCGCATCGGCGATCTGTTCCAGCTGCTCAGCGAGGCCGATTTCCTGCGCCAGCTGGCCGGCGATGCGCTGACCGATGCGGCGCACCTGGAGCGCGCGCTGCAGGCCAAGGAGCGCCGCACCGGGCGTGTGTCGGCGCGCCTGCTGGACGACATGCTGGCCGGCATCATCCTGATCGATACCGAGGGCGCGGCCATCGGCCGCTGCAACGGTCTGACCGTGCTGGAGGTCGGCGATTCGGCGTTCGGCCTGCCGGCGCGTATTTCCGCCACCGTCTATCCGGGCGGCTCGGGCATCGTCGACATCGAGCGTGAAGTCAACCTTGGCCAGCCTATCCACTCCAAGGGGGTGATGATCCTCACCGGCTACCTCGGCAGCCGCTACGCCCAGGAATTCCCGCTGGAGATCTCCGCCAGCATCGCCCTGGAGCAGAGCTATGGCTACGTGGACGGCGACAGTGCCTCGCTGGGCGAGGTCTGCGCACTGATCTCCGCGCTGTCGCGCACGCCGCTCAAGCAGGGCTTCGCCATCACCGGTTCGATCAACCAGTTTGGCGAGGTGCAGGCGGTGGGCGGCGTCAACGAGAAGATCGAAGGCTTCTTCCGCCTCTGCGAAGCGCGCGGGCTGAGCGGCGAACAGGGAGCTATCATTCCCTATGCCAACATCAGCAACCTGATGCTGGATGAGCGAGTGCTGCAGGCGGTGCGCGAAGGCCGCTTCAACGTCTATGCGGTGCGCCATGTGGACGAGGCGCTGAGCCTGCTGGTCGGCGAGCCGGCCGGCGCGCCCGATGCGCAGGGCGAGTTTCCCGCTGGCAGCGTAAACGCCCGTGTGGTGGAACGGCTGCGCGAGATCGCCGAAGTGGAGCTGGACGAAGAGGAACGCAAGGCGGTCCATGAGGCCGCCAAGGTGCCGGCCTCCAGCTGAAACTGGTCAGTCGCTGAGCGATGTGTGTGCCAGTCAGGCGTGACGGCGGCTGACAGAGGGTTTTCAGCGCTCGCCCACAGACTTATCCACATATTTTGAGGATAACTCCCAGCTGTGCCCGGACTGCTCCGGGCTGGGAACAGCCCCCCTGGGAGAAGAGTCATGTCGCATCACATCTGCCTGGTCCGGGAATACCTGGGCATGAGCATGCGCATCGAGGCCCGCATCCATGCGCTGGCCGGTGGCAACGGACGCTGGACGCTGCTGTGCGCGGCCGGGCTGAGCGGGGCGCAGCCCACGGAGATCAAGGTGCAGGGTCCGTTCCTGGGCGCCGGCGAGGCCGCCCGGGTGCTGGCGGCAATCGTCGACAACCTGCGCGAGCAGGGTTATCGGGAAGTGGCCGACCAACCCATTTGGCGGCTGCACATGCAGGCTCGTCTGCGTCAGCTGAACGGCCAGCCGCAACGCCGTGCCTGGCCCTGACCCTGCGTTGGAGCTTTTCTGCGCAATCTGTCCGCAGATGCCGCGCGGCGGGTCCCGGCGGGTCCTGTGAACAGGTCTTTCCACCGACTTATCAACAGCTTGCGTGGATAACCCGCGCATTTTCCGCGTTCCAGCTGACCGGTATACTGCGCGCCCTCCTGGTTGCGTATGCGAGATCCCCATCGTGAAATCCCTGGAATCCTTTCTGGAAAATCTCCTGTATGCCTCGCGCTGGCTGCTGGCGCCCATCTACCTGGGCCTGTCCCTGGCACTGCTGGCGCTGTCGCTGAAATTCTTCCAGGAGCTGTACCACCTGCTGCCCCATGTGTTCGAACGCACCGAGGCCGACCTGATCCTGGTGCTGCTGTCGCTGATCGATATGGCACTGGTCGGTGGCCTGCTGGTGATGGTGATGATCTCCGGCTTCGAGAATTTCGTTTCCCAGCTGAACATCAAGGCCGGCACCGAGAAACTGGACTGGCTGGGCAAGATGGATTCCGGCTCCCTGAAGATGAAGGTGGCCGCCAGCATCGTGGCGATTTCCTCGATCCATCTGCTGCGCATGTTCATGAACGCGCAGCAGATCGAGAACGACAAGCTCATGTGGTACGTGATCATGCACATGACGTTCGTGGTCTCTGCCTTCGCCATGGGCATGATGGAGAAAGGCAAGGGCGGCGCGCAGGAGCTGTGAGCGCGGAGGGCATCCGTCCGAAAGCGCGCGGAACGCCTTGCCGGCAGGGGAGGCTGGGCAAGACTGAGGGTTGAGCCCGCAGCGAGGTATGCCCGATGAACCTGCATGAACTAACTGCCCGCGCCCGTGCCGGACAGATCGAAGGCGCCAACCTTGTCTGTCTCGAAGGCGGTGCCTACCTGATCGAGGCCCGGGTCGGTTCCCGTCTGCTGCCCTTGCTGGACGCGGAAGGGCAACTGCTCAAGGTGCTGTCCCTTGAGCAGGCCCGCTACCTGCTCAAGGGCGTGCCCATGACGCTGGAGCTCGAGCAGGCCGATGCCAGCGAGGAAATGTGCGGTCTGCGCGAAACGCCGCTGCGCAGCCACCCGGCCGGTTGAGGCATGCATCCTGTAGGAGGCGCTTCAGCGGTGACCGGCTGTCCGTCACTCGCTTCCTGCTGTGGTAGTCTGGCCGCCCTTTTTTTGCCTGGCGGGAGCCCGACCATGTCCCAACTCGACCTTTCCACCGACGAAGCCCGTGTCAGCTACGGCATCGGCCGCCAGATCGGTGAACAACTGCACGACAACCCGCCCCCCGGCGCTAGCCTGGACGCCATCGTCGCCGGCCTGCGCGATGCCTTTGCCGGCAACGCCAGCCAGGTCAGCCCCGAGGACCTGAACGCCAGCTTCCAGGTGATCCGCGAGCGCATGCAGGCCGCCGCCGATGCCAAGGCCGCCGCCGCCGCCGAAGCTGGCAAGAGCTATCTGGCCGAGAATGCCAAGCGTGAAGGCGTGACCGTGCTGGAATCCGGCCTGCAATACGAAGTGCTGGTTGCCGGCGAAGGCGCCAAGCCGTCCCGCAACGACCAGGTGCGTACCCACTACCACGGCACCCTGATTGACGGCACCGTGTTCGACAGCTCCTACGAGCGTGGCCAGCCGGCCGAATTCCCGGTCGGCGGCGTGATTGCCGGCTGGATCGAAGCCCTGCAACTGATGAACACCGGCAGCAAGTGGCGCCTGCACGTGCCCAGCGAACTGGCCTACGGCGGCCAGGCCGTCGGCAGCATCCCGCCGCACAGCGTGTTGGTGTTCGACGTTGAGCTGCTGGACATCCTGTAAGCCAAAACGATCTCGGTGGGGCTGGCCCCGCCGTTTCGTAGGGTGGTCAACGCTTGCGTTGGCCGCCACAGCTTCCCCGCGGTGGCCTACGGTGCCCGGTAAGGCGCCGACCGCCCTGCGCTGCTGTCAGCGGAGTCGAGTTCAGCGCCTCGCCACCGCCGGCAAATCCCCGATGGCCTGATAAACTCCGCTTCCCAATCGACATTCAGGGGGCGTGGCCATGCCGACCTTCGGCCACATGCGCGAAATCGTTACCACGGACCATGCCGCGCTGCTGGCGCTCTGGCTGCGCACACCCGGCATTCAGGTGCGCGACGAGGATGCCTACGCGCCGTTCTGCGCCTACCTGGCGCGCAATCCCGGGTTGAGTCTGCTGATCGAGGCCGATGGCCAGCCGATCGCCTGCCTGATGGCCGGGCACGACGGCCGGCGCGGCTACCTTCAGCACCTGCTGGTCGACGAAGCCTGGCGCGGGCGCGGCCTGGCCACCCGGCTGCTGGACGAGGCGCTGCGCCGCCTGGCCGTGCTCGGCATCCACAAGTCCCATGTCTTCGTGCTGCGCGACGCGCCCGACGCGCTGGCCTTCTGGCGCGGGCGTGGCGGTTGGGGCGAGCGGCAGGACATCGAAGTGTTTTCCACGCGGGCGGTCGGCGCATGATCGCCGCCGAGCTGCTGGCCTCGGGCACTCTGCTGCTGGGCTGGGCGCTCTACCTGCCCGTGTTGCTCTGGGCCGCCGCTCGCGCGCCCTGGATCGAACTGTTCAGCGACCTGCGCCGCCAGCACTTGCTGTTTGGCACGGTGGTGGTGCTGTTCCTGCTCTGGCTGGTGCGCCGCGATTTCGCCTCCGGGCTGTCGATGCACTTCATCGGCATGACCGCCGTCACCCTGCTGCTGGACTGGCCGCTGGCGATCCTCGCCGGGCTTCTGGCGCAGCTGGGGCTGATCGCGGTGGGCCGACCGGATTTGGCCTCGCTGGGCATCAACGGCATCCTGCTGGTGCTCATCCCCGTCGCCATCACCGAGGCCTGCGCCAACCTGGTGGAGCGCTTTCAGCCGAACAACCTGTTCGTCTACATCTTCTGCTCGGGCTTTTTTCCGGCGGCGCTCACGGCGATTGCCTGCGTATTCGCCGGCCTGGGGCTGCTGCTGCTCGACGGTCGCTACGAGATGCCGCCCTGGCTGGAGGATTTCGCCGGCTACCTGTGGCTGCTGGCGTTTCCCGAGGCCTTCATCAACGGCATGGTAATCGCCGGGCTGGTGGTGTTCTGCCCGGACTGGCTGGAAACCTTCAACCGCAGCCGCTATTTGTCGGCGCCGTGGAAGGACGAGGACAGGTAGCAGCCCCTACAGGTTCATGGCACAGCAGCGTAGAGCGGTCGGCGCTTTCGGCCGCGTCGGCCACGGCGCGGTTGCCCTGGTGGACAAGAAAGACGTTGTCCACCCTACGAATGCTTGTCCAGGTCCTCGGAGAACAGTTCGTCGTTCAGCGGGTCGCCGGGGATGGCGTGTTCTTCCGCCGCCCAGGCGCCGAGGTCGATCAGCTTGCAGCGCTCCGAGCAGAACGGCCGAGTCGGCGTCGCCGGGGTCCATTCCACCGGGGCGCCGCAGGTCGGGCATTTGACGATCAAAGGTTTGTGCATTGGGGCTGGCCTCCACGCAGGGTCAGGTAAAAGCGGTGCAGGCGTTCGACTTCCTGTTGCAGCCAGGCCAGGTCGCGGTCATTGACGATCACGTCGTCGGCCTTGGCCAGGCGTTCCTCGCGGCTGGCCTGGGCAGCCATGATGGCGCGTACCTGCGCCTCGTCGTTGCCGTCGCGCGAGACGGTGCGGCTGATCTGCACGGCCTCGGGCACGTCGATCACCAGCACGCGCTGGCAGAGTTGGGATTGGCCGGACTCGATCAGCAGCGGTGATTCGAGGATCGCATAGGGCGAGGTGGCGCGGGCCAGCACCTCGATGATTTCCTGGCGAATCAGCGGATGCAGCAGGCGTTCCAGCCAGCGGCGCTCCCCGGCGTCCTGGAAGATGCGCGCGCGCAGCGCGGCGCGGTCCAGGCTGCCGTCGGCCTGCAGGATGTCCGCTCCGAAATGTTCGGCGATCTGCGCCAGCGCCGGGCGGCCGGGCTCCACCACCCAGCGCGCGGCCTGGTCGGCGTTCACCAGGTCGATGCCCAGCTGGATGAAATGGGCGGCGGCGGCGCTCTTGCCGCTGCCGATGCCGCCGGTCAGGCCGAGAATCCAGGGCTTCATGGAAGGCTCCGCATCAGTCTTCGGGATGGTCGCGCAGGAACACCAGCTTGTCGGCGCCGGATTGCTCCGCGCTGAAGCGATAACCCTGGTAATCGAAAGCCTTGAGGCGCTCGGGATCAACGATGCGCTCCCTGATCACATAGCGCGCCATCAGGCCGCGCGCCTTCTTGGCGTAGAAGCTGATGATCTTGTACTGGCCGTTCTTCAGGTCCTTGAACTCGGTGTCGATCACCCGTGCCTTGAGCGCCTTGCGCTGCACGGCGCCGAAGTATTCGTTGGAGGCCAGGTTGAGCAGCACCTCGTCGCCCTGGGCGGCCAGCGCTTCGTTCAGCCAGCCGCTGATGCGCTCGCCCCAGAAGGCATATAGGTCCTTGCCGCGGGCGTTGGCCAGCCGGGTACCCATCTCCAGCCGATAGGGCTGCATCAGGTCCAGCGGTCGCAGCACGCCGTACAGGCCGGAGAGCATGCGCAGGTGGTCCTGGGCGAAGGCGAAATCCTCCTCGCTGAAGTCCTCGGCGTTCAGGCCGGTGTACACATCGCCCTTGAAGGCCAGCAGCGCCTGCTTGGCGTTCGCCGGGGTGAAGTCCGGCTGCCAGCTGCCGAAGCGTGCGACGTTGAGCGCGGCCAGCTTGTCGGACAGGTGCATCAGCTCGGCGATCTGCTGCGGAGAGTACTCGCGCAGCTGCTCGATCAGCACCTGACTGTGGTCCAGGTGCTCGGGCAGCGTGTAGCGCTCGGTTGCCGGCGGCGTGTCGTAATCGAGGGTCTTGGCGGGGGATATCACCAGCAGCATGGGCAGGTCTCCGGAAACGTTGCGGGCGATTGTAGGGAGCATCGGGTCACGACTCCACCTATCGGCACCATTGGCGGGCAGGCCGGACACGGAACTGTCATCCGCGCCGGTGACTATCGACAGCGGCCCGTCTCTTGCTTGACCAGCGGGCAGGTCCGGCGGGAACGAGCAGGACGCGGGACTATCCTTTCCCTGGGCAAGCAGGACGGCGACTGCCGCCTGTCCCCGTCAGCAAAGGTGATTGCCAATGGATGACCACGCGAAACCGATCCTCTATGTCCTCGACACCAACGTGCTGATCCACGACCCCAATGCGCTGCTGAATTTCCAGGAGCATCAGGTCGCCATCCCCATGACGGTGCTGGAGGAGCTGGATCGCCTGAAAACGGGCAAGCACAGCACGGCGGCCGAATGCCGACAGGCGATTCGCCTGATCGACCGGACGCTGGGCGAGGCCACGCCCGAGCAGGTAGAGAACGGAGTGCCGATCCAGCGTGGCAAGAGCGGGCCACGGGGCAGCCTGTCGATCCTGATGAATCGCCCATCGGCGCAGCAGAGCCCACTGCCGGAAACCATCAACGACAACCGCATCATCAACCAGCTCCTCGACCTGAGCCAGCGCCAGCCGGAGCGGGATGTGGTGCTGGTCAGCAAGGACATCAACATGCGCCTCAAGGCGCGCGCCTGCGGCATCGCCGCAGAGGATTACCAGACCGACCAGCTGGTGGATGATATCAGCCTGCTGTCGCGCGGCTATCACACCCTTTCCGGCTCATTCTGGGAGCGGGTCGGCAAGGTGGAAACCCGCCAGGAGCTGGGCCGCACCTGGCACCGGGTGCGGCTGACCGGCAACCTGCCGGCGGTGAATCTCAACGAATTCATCCTCGACGAGCAGGGCTTCGTCGGCTGGATCAAGCACATCGACGGCGACGAGCTGCTGATCCTCGATCTGTACCAGGACAAGCTGCTCGGCCTGGAAGCCTGGGGCCTGCAGCCGCGCGACATCTACCAGGCGCTGGCGCTCTATGCGCTGCTCGATCCGGACATTCACCTGGTCAACCTGTCCGGGGCCGCCGGTTCCGGCAAGACCATCCTGGCGCTGGCCGCGGCCATCGAACAGACCATGGTCAGCAAGCGCTACCGGCGCATCATCGTCACGCGCAGCGTGCAGGGGCTGGACGAGGACATCGGCTTTCTGCCCGGCACCGAGGCGGAGAAGATGGAGCCCTGGCTGGGCGCCATCACCGACAACCTGGAGGCCCTGCACATGGAGGACGAAAGCACGCCGGGCAGTGTCGACTACCTGCTGCAGCGCGTGCCGCTGCAGTTCAAGTCGCTCAACTACATCCGTGGGCGCAGCTTCCAGCAGAGCCTGTTGCTGATCGACGAGTGCCAGAACCTCACGCCGCACCAGATGAAGACCATCATCACCCGCGCCGGCAGCGGCACCAAGGTGGTATGCCTTGGCAACCTGGCGCAGATCGACACGCCATACCTGTCGGCCACCAGCTCCGGGCTCACCTACCTGACCGAGCGCTTCAAGGACTTCGCCCATGGCGTGCACATCACCCTGCAGGGCGTGCCGCGCTCGGTGCTGGCCGAGTATGCGGAGGCGAACATGTAGGGTGGATCGCGCTTTACCGATCCACCGACGCTCCGCCGAGGCGCGCCGTGCCGGCGCGATGGTGGACAAGGAAAACGTTGTCCACCCTACGGACTGGCCGAACATGCATGTATTCGTAGGGTGGATCGCGCTTTACCGATCCACCAACGCACCGCAAGGCGCGCCTGGTGGCTTAGCGAAGCTTGACCAGACGCAAGCCCACCACCGGGGTGGCGGGTAGAATGGCCCCTCGTTCCGAGGAGAATGCGATGAGCCTGACCCATCTCGATAATCAGGGCCACGCCCGCATGGTGGATGTCACCGACAAGGCGGTGACCTTCCGCGAGGCAGTGGCCGAGGCGCGGGTGCGCATGTGTCCCGCGACCCTGGCGCTGATCCAGCAGGGCGGCCACCCCAAGGGTGATGTGTTCGCCGTGGCGCGCATCGCCGGCATCCAGGCGGCCAAGAAGACCCACGAACTGATCCCGCTGTGCCACCCGCTGCTGCTCACCGGCGTGAAGGTGGAGCTGATGGCCGAGGGCGAGGACTGCGTGCGCATCGAGGCGCGCTGCAAGCTGGCCGGGCAGACCGGCGTGGAGATGGAGGCGCTGACCGCCGCCAGCATCGCCGCGCTGACGATCTACGACATGTGCAAGGCCGCCGACAAGGACATGACCATCGAACAGGTGCGCCTGCTGGAGAAGGCCGGCGGCAAGAGCGGCCATTACCGGCGCGCGACGGAGGACACCCCGTGATTCGCCTGCAGTATTTCGCCCGTTATCGCGAGGCGCTGGGCACCGATGGCGAGCAACTGGACTGGCAGGATGGCTTCGCCACCCTCGCCGCGCTGCGCGACCACCTGCTCGCGCGCGGCGGCGCCTGGGCGGTGCTGGCCGAGCGCAACCTGATGTGCGCGCGCAACCAGGAGCTGTGCGGGCTCGACGAACCCCTGGAGGACGGCGACGAGGTGGCCTTCTTCCCCACGGTCACCGGAGGTTGAGATGAGCGTTCGCGTGCAGACTGCATCTTTCGATCCGGGTGCCGAGCTCAACGCGCTGCATGCCGCCCAGCTAGGCATCGGCGCGGTAGTCGGCTTCGTCGGCTATGTGCGGGACTACAACGACGGCCAGGACGTGGCCGGCATGTACCTGGAGCATTACCCGGGGATGACCGAGAAGGCGCTGGCAAAGATCGTCACCGAGGCCGAGGCGCGCTGGCCGCTGCTGCAGGTCGAGGTGCTGCACCGGGTCGGCGCGCTGACCCCGGGCGAGCCGATCGTCTTCGTCGGCACCGCCAGCGCGCATCGGCAGGCGGCGTTCGCCGCCTGCGACTTCATCATGGATTACCTGAAGACCCGCGCGCCGTTCTGGAAGCGCGAGGACACCGCCGAAGGCGCCCGCTGGGTCGAGGGCCGCGACAGCGACCAGCAGGCCGCCGCGCGCTGGGATCAGTAGAGGACGGTGTAGAGCTTGAGCAGCACGGTGGACAGGGTGACCACGATGCCCATGGCCATCAGGCAGACGCCGACCAGATGGTCACGAAAATTGAAGCCGAAACCCAGCAGCAGGAAGCCGGTGACGATCAACAACAACATCCAATGAAGGCTTTCCACGAGAATTCTCCGGCAATCGATAGCAGCGCAATGATATCTCACCCGCCGACCGACGGTCTGACCTGCATCAACGCGGCAGCAGGACAGGGCGGGCCGGAGGTCGGCAGCCCTGTCGGCGGAGCTCAGTGCTTGCGCGGCACCGGCTTGAGCAGCTCGTCCGGTGGCATTTCGCACTGGATCTTGCGGCCGATCAGCGCCTCGATGGGCGGCAGGGCGAAGGCGTCGTCCTCGCCGGCGAAGCTGATCGAGGTGCCGCTGGCACCGGCGCGGCCGGTGCGGCCGATACGGTGCACATAGTCGTCCGGCACTTCCGGCAGGGTGAAGTTGATCACGTGGCTGATGCCGTCGATGTGGATGCCACGGCCGGCCACGTCGGTGGCCACCAGCACGCGGATCTTGCCCTCGCGGAAGCCCTCCAGGACCTTGATGCGCTTATGCTGCGGCACGTCGCCGGACATTTGCGCGGCGCTCACGCCGTCGCGGGTCAGGCGTTCCTCGATGCGGCGCACCTCGTCCTTGCGGTTGGCGAACACCATCACCCGGCTCCAGTCGTTCTGGGTGACCAGGTTGTAGAGCAGCTTGTACTTGTCCTTGCTGGCCACGGCGTAGACGTGCTGTTCGACGGTCTCGCTGGCCACGTTTTCCGGCTCGATCTCGACGATGGCCGGATCTACAGTCCACTGGCTGGCCAGGTTCATCACGTCGTCGGTGAAGGTGGCGGAGAACAGCAGGGTCTGGCGCTCGCCCTTGAACGGCGTCTGGCGAATGATCTGCCGTACCTGGGGAATGAAGCCCATGTCCAGCATGCGGTCGGCTTCGTCGAGCACCATGACCTCGACCATGTCCAGGTGCACCTCGCCGCGCTGGTGGAAGTCCAGCAGGCGGCCGGGGGTGGCTACCAGGATGTCGCAGAAGCGCTTCTCCAGGCCCTTGAGCTGTTTGTCGAAGTCCATGCCGCCGACGAAGCTCATCACGTTCAGGCCGGTGTACTTGGTCAGGTCCTCGGCGTCCTTGGCGATCTGCACCACCAGCTCGCGGGTCGGCGCAATGATCAGCGCGCGCGGTTCGCCCATGTAGCGCTCTTTCGGCGGCGGGGTCTGCAGCAGCTGGGTGATGGTGGACACCAGGAACGCGGCAGTCTTGCCGGTGCCGGTCTGGGCGCGGCCGATAGCATCCTTGCCCTTGAGGGTGTGACCCAGCACCTGCGCCTGGATCGGCGTGCAGTAGGTGAATCCCAGATCATGGATGGCATGCATCAGTTCCGGGGCCAGCGGGAAGTCATGGAAGCGGGTCTTGCCTTCGACCGGCTCGACCTTGAAGTCCTCCAGGTTCCAGGACGCGACGGGCGCCTTGGGCTTGCGTGGCGGACGCTCGCGGCGGGGCTTGTCGGCTTCCGGCGCTTGCGGCTTGGGCTGTTCGCTCCTGGCGGCGCGCGGCGGGCGGCTGGTGCGGGTGTCGTCGCGGGGCGGACGGGGAGTCTTGTCACGCGGCGCCTGGCCGTCGGTGGCGCGCTGGCGCTCGGGAACGGTGGGGGTCGCAGTGGGCGGAGTGGTGGGCTCTTCACCCTTCTTGAAAATGTTCTTGAGTGCCTTGAGCACGGTGATCTCGATCGGTGGTTAAGGAATGAACGCCGGCAGTGTAAAGCAAGACGCTCCTTGGGCGAAGGGCCATGCCGGGGCTGGCGGGACCGCGTTCTCGAACGCACCCCGCAGACCCGGTGTCATCCCGGCCGCCAGGGGCAAGGCCGGTGCGCGGGTGTTCGGTACTCGACGCCGCTGCCCGGCATGCGTCCCCCGGCCGCGTTTCAGGACAAGCGTTCCTGCAGCCATTGGCCGATGGCTTCGATTTCGGCCAGGCAGACCTCATGGCCCATCGGGTACTCGTGCCAGCGCACGGGAACGCCTCGCGCGGCGAGGAAGTCATGGGCGGCGCGCCCCAAAACGCGGGGCACCACCTCGTCACGGCTGCCATGCACGCAGAGCACCGGCAAGGTGTCGCGTCCGGCATCCAGCTGCAGCGAGGGTTCGAAGGTGGGCGCGTAGGTCGAGAGCGCCAGCACGCCGCCCAGCGGACCCTGCCAACGCAGGAACGCGGTGTGCAGCACCACGGCGCCCCCCTGGGAAAAGCCGGCCAGGAAGATGCGCGACGGATCGATGCCGCTGTCGCGCTGGGCCTCGATCAACCCGATCACCCGCTGTGCGGACGCCTCCAGCTGAGCCTTGTCGATGGTGCGGCCATCGGCGCCCATGCTCAGGATGTCGTACCAGCTGGGCATCGACCAGCCGCCGTTAATGGTCACCGGCTGGCTGGGCGCCTGGGGTAGCACGAAGCACGTGCTCGGCAGGGATTCCTGCAGCTGTTCGGCCACCGGTTCGAAATCGAAACGGTCAGCGCCCAGGCCGTGCAGCCAGATCACGCAGGCATCGGCTGGCTGGCGAGGATTGAGGATCAGCGGCTCGGTCATGGTGGCTCCAGGTCGGTGCGGATGCCCCGTTCGGGGGCGTGCCAGCGGGGGTCTGGCGTGGTGTCGGGACGGAAAGGATACGCCGGCCGTGCGTTCGGGGGTATCCGCTGTTCTGGTACGCCCCTTGCTCGGCAGGGTTGGCAGCAGTGCCGGAAGTGCGGACCCGATCGCATCGCGTAGGGGCGGAATGGTCGGGCTGAGTTTGCCAACTAGACTGCATGTTCAAGGTTTGCACGGATCACTGCCCACCGCCGCCATTCGGTCGTTCGAACAACACAGGGAATGGTGTGTGCCGAGAATCCAACACAACAAAAGCAACCGGAGGTTCGAATGAAAAGGCTCAAATCCATGATGGCCGTTCTGAGCGCCGTCTCGCTGCTGGGGGCGGCTGGCGCGGCCCAGGCCGGCGCTACCCTGGATGCGGTCAAGAAGAAGGGCTTCGTGCAGTGCGGGGTCAGCGACGGCTTGCCGGGGTTCTCCTATGTAGACGCCCAGGGCAAATACCTGGGCATTGACGTCGACGTATGCCGGGCCGTCGCGGCGGCGGTGTTCGGCGATGCCGACAAGGTCAAGTACAGTCCGCTGACCGCCAAGGAGCGCTTCACCGCCCTGCAGTCCGGCGAGGTCGACGTGCTGTCGCGCAACACCACCTGGACCAGCTCGCGCGACTCCGCCATGGGGCTGAACTTCACCGGCGTCACCTACTACGATGGCCAGGGCTTCCTGGTGAACAAGTCGCTCGGCGTATCCAGCGCGAAGGAGCTGGATGGCGCCACGGTGTGCATCCAGGCCGGCACCACCACCGAACTGAACCTCTCCGACTACTTCCGCGCCAACAACCACACCTACACGCCGATCACCTACGACACCTCGGACGAAAGTGCCAAGTCGCTGGAGTCCGGCCGCTGCGACGTGCTCACCTCCGACCAGTCGCAGCTGTATGCGCAGCGCATCAAGCTGGCCAAGCCCGACGATTACGTGGTGCTGCCCGAGGTCATCTCCAAGGAGCCGCTCGGCCCGCTGGTGCGCCAGGGCGACGAGGAATGGTTCGACATCGTGCGCTGGACGCTGTTCGCCATGCTCAACGCCGAGGAACTGGGGGTCGACTCGAAGAATGTCGAGCAGATGGCCAAGGCCGCCAAGAACCCTGACGTTGCCCGCCTGCTGGGCGCCGAAGGGGAATATGGCAAAGACCTCAAGCTGCCCCGCGACTGGGTGGTGCAGATCGTCAAGCAAGTCGGTAACTACGGTGAGGTGTTCGAGCGCAACATCGGCAGCGGCAGCGAACTGAAGATCGAGCGCGGCCTCAACGCCTTGTGGAATCAGGGCGGCGTTCAGTACGCACCACCGGTGCGCTGATCGCTGGCATTCCGCCGCCCGCTGGCGGGCGGCGGTTCCCATCGTGCCCGAACCGCGGCCCGAATCGGGTTGCGGTGGGTGGCTTCCGAGAGAATTCCCATGCCAGTAGCAACCTCTCCCGGGCGGCGCGGTTCGCTGTTGAGCGATCCGCAGGCCCGCGCCTGGATCTTCCAGGTCGTCGCCGTGGCCGCCGTCGTCGCCTTCGGCTGGTTCCTGTTCCACAACACGCAGGCCAACCTGCAGCACCGCGGCATTACTTCCGGCTTCGGCTTTCTCGATAACGCCGCCGGATTCGGCATCACCCAGCACCTGATCGACTACAGCGAAAGCGACAGCTACGGTCGCGTGTTCTGGGTCGGCCTGCTCAATACCCTGCTGGTCAGCGTGATCGGCATCATCCTGGCCACGGTGCTCGGCTTTGTTCTCGGCATCGCCCGGCTGTCGTCGAACTGGCTGATCCGCCAGCTGGCCACCGCCTACATCGAGGTCTTCCGCAACATTCCGCCCTTGTTGCAGATCTTCTTCTGGTACTTCGCGGTGATCGGCCCGCTGCCGGGGCCGCGCGACAGCCTGAGTCTGGGCAACCTCATTTTCCTGAATAATCGTGGGGTGCAGATGCCGGCGCCCAGCGCCAGCGAGGCGTACGGCCCCTTCATGCTGGCGCTGCTGGCGGCCCTGGTGCTGGTGGTGCTGCTCAGTCGCTGGGCCAGGGCCAGGCGCCTGGCCACCGGTGAGCGTTTTCCGGTGTTCTGGAGCAGTCTGGCGCTGGTGGTAGCCATTCCCGGCGCCTGCGTGCTGCTGTTCGGCTCCCCGGTCAACTGGTCGGTCCCGGAGCTGCAGCGCTTCAATATTCGCGGCGGCTGGGTGGTCATCCCCGAGCTGGTATCGATCGTCATGGCGCTGGCCATCTACACCGCCGCCTTCATCGGCGAAACGGTGCGCTCGGGCATCCAGGCGGTCAGCGGCGGCCAGACCGAGGCCGCTGCCTCGCTGGGCCTGCGTCACGGCCAGGTGCTGCGCCTGGTGGTCATTCCGCAGGCGTTGCGGGTGATTGTGCCGCCGCTGACCAGTCAGTACCTGAACCTGACCAAGAACTCCTCGCTGGCGGCAGCCATCGGCTATCCGGACATGGTGTCGCTATTCGCCGGCACCGTGCTCAACCAGACCGGACAGGCCATCGAGACCATGGCCATCACCATGAGCGTGTACCTGGCGATCAGCCTGAGCATTTCGCTGCTGATGAACGCGTACAACGCGCGCATCGCACTGGTGGAGCGATAGCTATGGATACACATGTCTTCAAGCCCGATCAGCCCGCGCCGGCGCTGAGCGTAGGGCCGCTCGGCTGGCTGCGCGCCAACCTGTTCTCCGGCTGGTTCAACACGCTGCTGACCCTGCTGGGCCTGTACCTGGTCTGGCAGATCGTGCCGCCCTTGATCGACTGGGCCTTCATCGAGGCCGACTGGCGGGGCGAGACCCGTGCCGACTGCTCTCGCGAGGGCGCCTGCTGGGTGTTCGTCGGCGAGCGCTTCGGCCAGTTCATGTACGGTTTCTACCCACAGGACCAGCGCTGGCGGGTGGACCTCGCCGTACTGCTGGCGGTGGTGGGCGCGGCACCGCTGTTCGTGGCGGCGTTTCGTCACAAGCTGCGTTACGGGCTGGCGTTCCTGCTGGTCTATCCGCTGCTGGCCTGGTGGTTGCTGCATGGCGGTTTCCTGGGCCTGATTGCTGTGCCGACCAGCCAGTGGGGCGGCCTGATGCTGACACTGGTGATCGCCGCGGTTGGCATCGCCGGCGCGCTGCCGCTGGGTATTCTGCTGGCGCTGGGGCGACGCTCCGATCTGCCGGCGATCAAGGTGCTGTGCGTGACCTTCATCGAGTTCTGGCGCGGAGTACCACTGATCACTGTGCTGTTCATGTCCTCGGTGATGCTGCCGCTGTTCCTGCCCGAGGGCATGAACCTGGACAAGCTGCTGCGCGCCATGCTCATGGTGATCCTCTTCGAGGCTGCCTATATCGCCGAGGTGGTACGCGGCGGACTGCAGGCCATCCCCAAGGGGCAGTACGAGGCCGCCCAGGCGATGGGGCTCGGGTACTGGCGCATGATGGGCCTGGTAGTGTTGCCGCAGGCGCTCAAGCTGGTCATCCCCGGCATCGTCAACACCTTCATCGCGCTGTTCAAGGACACCAGCCTGGTGATCATCATCGGCCTGTTCGACTTCCTCAACAGCATCAAGCGCGCCACTGCGGACCCGGCCTGGTTGGGCATGTCCACCGAGGGCTATGTATTCGCGGCGGTGGTGTACTGGATCTTCTGTTTCGGGATTTCCCGTTATTCGCAGCGCCTAGAGCGAAGACTGGAAACCGGCCATCGGCATTAAAGGAGTGGACCATGAACCCAGCGACCCCGCAGACCGCGTCCGGCGAGAAGCTGATGATCGAGATGATCGATGTGAACAAGTGGTACGGTCAGTTCCATGTGCTCAAGGACATCAATCTTCAGGTGCGACGTGGCGAGCGCATCGTTATTTGCGGACCTTCCGGCTCGGGAAAGTCCACCACCATTCGCTGCATCAACCGGCTGGAGGAACACCAGGCCGGGAAAATACTCGTCGAAGGGGTGGAACTCACCCGCGATCTGAAGCAGATAGAAGCGATCCGCAGCGAAGTGGGCATGGTGTTTCAGCACTTCAATCTGTTCCCGCATCTCACGGTATTGCAGAACTGCACCCTGGCGCCAATGTGGGTGCGCAAGCTGCCGCGCCGCGAGGCCGAGGAAGTCGCCATGTATTACCTGGAGAAGGTGCGTATTCCCGAACAGGCCAACAAGTATCCCGGCCAATTGTCCGGCGGCCAGCAGCAACGAGTGGCGATCGCCCGGGCGTTGTGCATGAAACCCAAGATCATGCTATTCGACGAGCCGACTTCCGCCCTTGATCCGGAAATGGTCAAGGAGGTGTTGGATACCATGATCGCGCTGGCGGAAAGCGGCATGACCATGCTGTGCGTGACTCACGAAATGGGCTTTGCCCGCACGGTAGCCAATCGGGTGATATTCATGGACCGCGGAGAGATCGTCGAGCAGGCCGATCCGGAGACCTTCTTCCATCATCCCCAGAACGAGCGGACTCGCCTGTTCCTCGGGCAGATCCTTTATTAGAGCGGAGCGATTGATTGCTCCGTCGCTAGAAATGAAAAACGCCAGCATATGCTGGCGTTTTCATGTGCCGCGGGGAATCAGCCGAGCAGGGTGGCCCAGCCTTCCACTTCGTCGGAACCCCACTTGGCTTTCCACTCTTTCAGGATCTTGTGGTTGCCGCCCTTGGTTTCGATGACTTCATTGGTGTGCGGGTTGCGATACTGCTTGACCTTGCGGGCGCGTTTAGCGGCCGGTGCGGCCTTGGCTGCCGCGCGAGTACGCGAGGCGGAGGCCGGGTCGAGGATGGCGATGATATCGGGCAGCGACTTGCCATACTGAGCCATCAGATCGCGCAGGTTCTTCTCGAATTCGATTTCCTTCTGCAGCTTTCCATCCTGCTGCATGGCCTTCAGGCGTTCCTGCAGTTCCTTGATGGCTTCTTCAGTGGCGCGGAATTCAGAAATAAGAGACATGTTCTTTCCTTTTGGAAATGAGGCAGGATTCGTCGGCAAATGATAGTCAGACAAATTCAGCAAGTAAACTGAAAGACCTTTTACAAAGATTGTTTTCCGGGGGTGGCTTCACATTATGAGGGCGGTGTCTGCATGAATACACCGTGTTAGAACAACTCGGGATATTTGCAGGAGCCAGCCGGTTGTATGCCGTGACGCGTATTGCATAATGGCGACCTGCTGGTAATTAGGTGGCAAACGCTGGCGCGAGGCGCCCCGGACCGTGCGTGCCAACGGGTAGTACACGCGGCTATGCAGCCCTTCGTGCGGATGGCTAGAATTGGCCCCTTTGCAATTCTGGAGTTCCCCACATGCGCACGTTCCGGCTGGTAATCGCCTGCCCTGATCGCGTCGGTATTGTTGCCAAGGTCAGTAATTTCCTGGCGACCTATAACGGCTGGATTACCGAGGCCAGCCACCACTCGGATCACCAGAGCGGCTGGTTCTTCATGCGTCACGAGATCCGGGCCGACTCGCTGCCCTTCGATCTGGACGGCTTCCGCCAGGCCTTCGCGCCCATTGCCCGCGAGTTTTCCATGGAGTGGCGCATTGCCGACTCCGCGCAGAAGCGTCGCGTGGTGCTGATGGCCAGCCGTGAATCCCATTGCCTGGCCGACCTGCTGCATCGCTGGCGCAGCGACGAGCTGGATTGCGAGATTCCCTGCGTCATCTCCAACCACGACGACCTGCGCAGCATGGTGGAGTGGCACGGTATTCCCTTCCATCATGTGCCGGTCGATCCGGCCAACAAACAGCCGGCCTTCGAGCAGGTGTCGCAGCTGATCGACGAGTACAGCGCCGATACCGTGGTGCTGGCCCGCTACATGCAGATCCTGCCGCCGGACCTGTGCCAGCGCTATCGCCACCAGGTGATCAACATCCATCACAGCTTCCTGCCCTCGTTTGTCGGCGCCAAGCCTTATCACCAGGCCTCGCTGCGCGGTGTGAAGCTGATCGGCGCCACCTGCCACTACGTCACCGAGGAGCTGGATGCCGGCCCCATCATCGAGCAGGGCGTGGAGCGCGTGACGCACCGCGACAGCATCGAGACGATGGTGCGCCTGGGCAAGGACGTGGAGAAACTGGTGCTGGCGCGCGGTCTGCGCTTCCACCTGGAGGACCGTGTGCTGGTCCACGACAACAAGACCGTGGTGTTCGATTGAGCGACCCGTTCGAGCGGGCCGCGGCGAGCGCACCGCCGACCCTCGGCGAGGGCTGCCTGCGGCGTTTCGATCCGGAGCAAATGGGCGATGACTTGGGCGCCGAGTTCAGCGATGCCGCCGCGCTCTGGGCCGAGTGGCAGCGCTCGGCCGTGGGCGAACAGGACCATCGGTCACAGGACAGCACCGCAGCGGCAGCGCTGGGCTAACGTTTTCAGGGCTGTACTGGCACCCAGAGGATGCTGCCATGAAGCCTGGCAACGCACGGGGTCTGTTTCTCGTGTGTGCATTGGGCGTGGCCTCGGCGGCGGCCGCCGCCTGGCACGAACCGGGACCGGGGGTTGTGCATGGAGTCAGCAAGGGAATGAAGCAATGCCCGATGCCGCCCAATGTGCGCGCGAAGATGGCCCAGGTTGAACCGGGAGATGAACTGCTGCTGTTGCTGTTCGCATTGTCGCAGGGACGCCGGTCGGAGGGATGAGACCGACGGCGACGGAAAGACGAGCCGGTAGCACTCGACAGCCCCGCGGCGTTCTGCCTGCGGGGCTTTTCATTTGTGGGGCGGCCAAAACGACGTTGCGCCCTACGCGGGTTCGCCTTGCGGCTCGGCGACCTGCGCATGCCGCCCTGCCAGCAGGGTATAGACGCTGGGCAGCACGAACAGGGTAAACAGGGTGCCGACGGTCATGCCGCTGGCAATCACCAGGCCGATGTTGAAGCGACTTACCGCACCGGCGCCCCTGGCCAGCAGCAGCGGGATCATGCCGCAGACCATCGCCGCGGTGGTCATCAGCACCGGACGCAGGCGGATGGCCGCCGCTTCCTCCACCGCCTCGCGGGCGCCCCAGCCATGCCGCTCGCGCAACTGGTTGGCGAACTCGACGATCAGGATGCCATGCTTGCTGATCAGGCCGATCAGCGTCACCAGTCCCACCTGGGTGTAGATGTTCATGCTCGCCAGGCCGAGGAACAGCGGGATCAGCGCACCACAGATCGACAGCGGCACCGTCACCAGGATCACCAGCGGATCGCGGAAACTCTCGAACTGGGCGGCCAGCACCAGGAAGATGATGGCCACCGCCAGGGCGAAGGTCACGTACAGGGCGCTGCCTTCCTGCACGAACTGGCGCGCCGGCCCAGCGTAGTCGAAGGTGTAGCCGCGCGGCGCTTCTTCCCGGGTGATCTGCCGCAGGGTCTCGATGGCCTCGCCCATGCTGACGATCGGCACGCCCTGGATGGTGGCCGCGTTGAGCTGCTGGAACTGGAACAGCTGCGTGGGGCGGGCGCGGAGGTAGGTGTGGATCACGGTGGACAGCGGCAGCATCTGGCCTTCTTCGTTGCGCACGTAGTAGCTGTTCAGCCAGCCCGGATCGGCACGGAACTCCCGCTCGACCTGGGCGATCACCTTGTAGCTGCGGCCCTCCACGGTGAAGCGGTTGATCTCGCCCTCACCCAGCAGGATCGCCAGGGTCTGCCCCAAGCTCTGCATGGACACGCCCATCTGCGCCGCCTTCTGGCGGTCGATCTCCACCACCAGCTCCGGTTTGTCGAAGGCCAGGTTGACGTCCAGGAAGGCGAACTTGCCCGATTCCTCGGCGCGCTTCTTCACCCGTTCGGCCACGTCCAGCAGCAGTTCGTAATCGTTGGCGGTGTTGATGACGAACTGGAACGGCAAGCCCTCGCCCGTGCCGGGCAGCGAGGGCAGGTTGAAGCCGAAGACCTGCAGGCCGGGTATCTCGTTGAGGCGCGCCTGCACTTGGGGGAGTAGCTCCATCTGGGTACGCTGCCGTTCGTCCCAAGGCTTGAGCAGGAAACCGCCGATGCCGCTCTGCACGCCGTCGAAGCCGTTGATCTGGAACGCGGAGTAATACTCCGGAAAGCTTTGGAAGATCGGCTGGAAGCCCTCCGTGTACTTGTTCAGGTAGTCCAGATTGGTGGCCTGCGGCGCGCTGGACATCATGAAGATCACGCCCTGGTCCTCGTCGGGAGCCAGTTCGCTCTGGGTGAACATCAGCAGTGCCGGGATCAGCGCGAGGATCAACGCGGCGAACACCAGGATCACCGGGCGCGTGTCCAGGGTGGAGGCCAGGGTGCGCCGGTAGCGGTTCTTCAGGCCCTCGAACAAGCGGTCGATGCGCTGGGCCAGCCCCGACGATGGGCTATGCGGGCGCAGCAGGTGGGCACACATCATCGGCGACAGGGTCAGCGCGACGATGCCGGAAATGATCACCGCGCCAGCCAGGGTGAAGGCGAATTCCTTGAACAGCACGCCGGTGATGCCGGTCAGCAGGCCGATCGGCGCATACACGGCCGCCAGGGTGATGGTCATCGACACCACCGGCAGGGCAATCTCTCGCGCGCCGAGCAGGGCCGCCTGGTAGGGCGTGTGGCCTTCCTCGATATGCCGGTGGATGTTCTCCACCACCACGATGGCGTCGTCCACCACCAGGCCGATGGCCAGCACCATGGCCAGCAGGGTGAGCAGGTTGATTGAGTAACCCATCAGCTGCATGAAGAACAGCACGCCGATCATCGACAGCGGGATGGTCACCACCGGGATCAGCACCGAACGCAGCGAGCCGAGGAACAGGAACACCACCAGGATGACGATCAGCACGGCCTCGGCCAGGGTCTTCACCACCTCGTCGATGGACGCCTGGATGAAGCGTGTGGCGTCGTAGGCAATTTCCATGCGCAGGCCGGGCGGCAGTTGGGCCTGCAGTTCCGGCAGCAGGGCGCGCACGCCGTCGATCACGTCCAGCGGGTTGGCGCTCGGGGTGCCGTTGATGCCGATGTACACCGAGGGAATGCCGTTGAAGGAGCTGACGCTGTCGTAGCTTTCCGCGCCCATCTCCACCCGTGCCACATCGCGCAGCAGCACGCGGCTGTCGCCCTCGGTGCGCAGGGGGATGGCGGCGAAGTCTTCCGGGGTCTTCAGGTCGGTGTCGGCATTGAGGCTGGTAACCACGTACTCGCCCTTCACCTCGCCGGCGGAGGACAGGAAGTTGTAGCGGCGCACCGCGTCGGCCACGTCACCGGCCGTCAGGCCGTGGGCCGCCAGGCGCACCGGGTCGATCCACAGGCGCATGGCGAACACCTGGTTGCCGAGGATTTCCGCCTCGGCAATGCCCGGCAGGGTGGACAGCTTGGGTTGCACCACGCGCGACAGGTAGTCGGTGATCTGCGGGTTGGACAGCGATTCGCTGAACACGCTGATGTACATCAGTGCCGTGGAGTCGGCGGCCTGGCGGGCCAGCACCGGGTCTTCGGCCTCCTGCGGCAGGCGGTTCTTCACCTCGTTGGCCTTGGCCAGCAGCTCGGTGAACAGCCGGTCGCCATTGCTGCCGATGCGCGCATAGATGGAAATCACCGACACGTTCTGGCGGCTCACCGAGGTCATGTAGTCGATGCCTTCGGCGCTGGCCAGGCTCTGCTGCAGCGGCTGGGTGATGTAGCCCTGGATGGTCTCGGCGTTGGCGCCCGGGTAGGCGGTGGTCACGGTGATCAGCACGCTTTCCATCTGCGGATACTGGCGGATCGACAGGCTCTGGAACGCCTGCGTGCCGAGCAGCAGGAGCAGCAGGCTGACCACGCTGGCCAGCACCGGGCGGCGGATGAAGGGATCGGTCAGGGCCATGGCTGCCTCAGGGTGCTGGCGCGTGGGCGGCCGCCGGCGCCAGGGTGACCGGGCTGCCGTGGTCCAGCTTGAGCTGGCCGGAGGTGACCACCCACTCGCCGGCGTGCAGGCCCTGTTCGATCACCACCAGCCCATCACGGCGCTCGCCGGTGGTCACGAAGCGGCGCTCCGCCACCTGCTGCTTCTGCTCGTCCCCGGCGTCCTTTTCCTGCACCACATAGAGCGCATTGCCGTACAGGCTGTAGGTGACCGCGGTTTCCGGCACCACAATGCGTTGCGGCTCGCCCGGCAGCACCACTTCCAGCTGGGCGAACATGCCGGGCAGCAACCGCTCCTCGGGGTTGGCGAGGCGGGCGCGCAGCTGCAGGTTGCGGGTGCTGTCGTCCACCCGGGGGTTGATGGCGATGATCTCGCCTTCGAAGCGTTCGTCCGGGTAGGCGGCCACGCGGATCAGCACCCGCTGGCCAACCGCCAGCTGGGGCGCGCGGTTCTCCGGCAGGGAGAAATCCGCCTCCAGGCTGGAGAGGTCCTGCAGGGTGGCGATGGGCGCGCCGGCGGCGAGGAAGTCGCCGCGCTCCACCCGGCTCAGGCCGATACGGCCGGAGAAAGGCGCCAGCACGCGGCGCTTGTCCAGGGTGGCGCGCAACTGCTCGACGTTGGCCTTGGCCTGCAGGGCCTGGGCATCCAGGCGGTCGTACTCGCTGCGGGAGATGGCCTGCCGGCCGACCAGGTTGCGGGCGCGGTCGCGTTCGACGTTGGCCAGCGCCAGCGCGGCCTCGGCGGATTTCAGGCTGGCCTGCTCCACCTCGCTGCTCAGGCGCAGCAGCGGCTGGTCGCGCTCGACGCGCTGGCCGGACTGGAACAGAAGCTCGCTGACGGTGCCGGAGATTTCCGCGGTGAGATCCACCCCCTGCACGGCCTTCAGGCTGCCGATGGCCGGCAGGCGTTGCTGCCAGGCCAGGCTGCGCGCCGGTTCCGCCTCGACGCTGATGGGCGGAGGCGGGGCGGAGAACATCTGGACCTGCTGATAGATCGAGTAGCCCTTGTAGGCAGCCAGTGCCAGGACCACTACAGCCACTGCAGCAAGCATGAGCAGCATGCGGCGGAGCACCATGAGGGAGGTTCCTGCGAAGGTGCATCAACCTTAGACAGCGGAACTAGAGGGGTCAAAGCGCGCCGGCGACGCTTCGTCGGCGCGCTGGAGCAGCGATCAGTCCAGGTGGATCTGCCGGGTCACCGTGCCGAGCTCGGCGGAGATCTCCAGCAGTTGGCCGGCGGCCTGGTGGGTGCGCTCCACATGCTGCTGGTTGGCCCGGGCGATACCGGTGATGTCGGTGAGGTTGCGGGTCATTTCCTCGGCGACCGAGGTCTGTTCCTCGGCGGCGGTGGCGATCTGCCGGTTCATGTCACGAATCGCTTCCACCGCCTCGCTGATGCCCCGCAGGATTTCGACGGCGCGGTCCACCTGCCCGACGCCTTCGCCGCTGCTGCGCTGGCCGCTCTCGATGGCCTGCACGGCGTTGCGTGCGCCGCCCTGTACCGCCTCGATGATCTGCTGGATCTCGGCGGTCGATTCGGCGGTGCGGCGGGCCAGGTTGCGTACTTCGTCGGCCACCACGGCGAAGCCGCGACCCTGCTCGCCGGCGCGTGCCGCTTCGATGGCTGCGTTGAGCGCCAGCAGGTTGGTCTGCTCGGCGATGCCGTGGATCACTTCCAGCACCGCACCGATGCGCGCACTGTCGTTGGCCAGGCTGTGCACCACGTCCGCGGTGTGGCTGATTTCCTCGCGAATGCTGGCGATGCTGCTGACCATCAGGCGCATGGCCTGTTCGCCCTGCTCGCAGGCGGCGTCGGCACTGTCGGCGGCCTGTGCCGCCTCGGTGGTGTGGCGAGCGACTTCCTGGGCTGTGGCGGACATCTCCTGCATCGCGGTGGCCACCTGGTCGGTGCGCTCGAACTGGGTGCGGCTGTCGCTGGCCATCTTGCGCGAAACCGCTTCGAGCTGGCGATTGGCGCTGTCCAGTTCTTCGCTGCTGTGCTTGAGCTTGCGGAAGGTCTCGGTGAGGAAGTCGCGCAGGCGGTTGGAGGCCTGGGCCAGGCGGCCGAGTTCGTCCTAGCGGCGGGCGTCCACCGGCTGGCCGAGGCGACCCTGGCTGAGGGCGTCGATATGGCCGATCAGGCGGTTGATGGGTTCGATCAGTTGGCGGCGCAGCATCAGCTGCCCCAGTACGAAGACCACGGCCGCCGAAGCCAGCATGACGAGCAGGCCGAACACCACGGTATTGCGCGTGCTGCGCTCCAGCTCGGGCACCTGATCCTGGGTCCGTTCGCGCCAGGTGACGGTCAGCTGTTCCAACTGGTCGCTAAACTCGCGGTCGATGCCGCGCACCACGTCATCGCCGGCCGAGGCATCGAATCCGCTGTTCAAAAAGGCCTGGCGACCTTGCCGGTAGGCATCGCCAATGCGCCGGTGTTCCTGCTGCAGGTTCTGCAGTTGGCTGCGCAGCTCCCCACTCAGTTGCGGGAGGTTCAGCAGGTCGCCCAGCTCCCCTTGGACGCCCTGTTCCTCCTGCTCAAAGCGGCGCCAGAAGTTGGCGGCTTCATCGTTGCTGCTGCTGCGCAACAGCAGGTTCTTCCATTCCTGCACCTGGGTCTTGAAGCCGATGTTCGCCGAGGCCACGCGCAGGCTGATGGTGGCGGGCCCCTCCAGCAGGCGCTGATACGACCTGGCGCTGTCGTTGAGCATCTGGAAGCAGGCGAGGGCAATCAGCAGCATCAGCAGCAGGCTGCCACCCAGCAGGGTGAGTACCTGGCCGCGCACGGAACGGGCAAATGGCATGGGAAAACGTCCTTCGAGAGCAGGCCGATCTGTGACCTCTGCAGGGTTTCGGCGTTGCTTACACAAACTTGAGGTGCCGCCGATCGTCTGTCAGGGCAATGTTTGCAACGTGACCGCGAGCGCCCGTAGGGTTTTCGTGGCCTGCGGCAGGCCTTTGGTAAGCGTGATAGGCGTCACAAAAAAAGAACGCAGACATCACTGCATGGCTTTAGAAATCAACGCCTGCTGTCGCTTGTCCCCACGAAGGGCAATCCTGCGTTCCGGCATGGATCGCCTACGTTTTGGCTCTATACGTTCTGCCCAATCAGCCCCTGTGAGGACTACCAACAATGAGACCACTTGTCATGCAGTGGCTGCTGCGCTCCTTTGACAAGACCGCGGTCGTGGCGGCGCTCGCGCTCTGCGGCCTGTGGCTGCTCGGCCAGCCCGGCCAGCGCGTGCTGATCATGCTGGGGGCGGTGTCCACGGCCGGCGTGCTCGGCGGGCTGTTGACCCGCCGGGCCATGGCGCGGAGCGCTCAAGAGGATTAGGTTCCGGCGCCGGCGCGCGTATCAGGCCAGGCGCAGGTGGTTGTCCCAGAAGCCGGCCGGCAGTTCCAGGTACTCGGTGACAATCCGGCTCCCGCGGCAGTCGTAGTGGCGGCAGCGGCCGACACCGGCGCTGACCACGAACCCGTCGCGCGAGGCGGCCACACCAGCGCAGTCCGGCAGCGGTGCGTCGAGCAGCAGCTCGGTGCTGTCCAGATCCCAGATATAGAAGCGGTTGCCACGCGGCGCGGTGATGGCCAGCCGGCGCAGCTCGCTGTGGATGGCCACGCTGGCGGTGTACTGGTGCATTGCCCGGCGCTGCACCTCGCCCAGCGGGAAGGGCTGGAACGGCTGGCCGGGGCGCTTGATGGCCACCAGCGGCACCGCGTGTTCGGGATCGCCCTCGTACTGCTGGCCGGTGACCAGGGTGCCGTCGCTGGCCACCGCCATGTGGCGCACGCTGTTCATCTGCTCAGGCAACTGCTCCTTGCTGATCAGGGTGCCGTCGCGGTCCATGATCACCAGGCTCGGTTCCATGTTGTCCAGGTTGAGCATCTCGCGACTATCGGCTTCAGTGCGAATGCCGCCGTTGGCGACCGCCAGGGTTTCGCCGTCGGGCAGCCATAGCAACTGGTGCGGGCCGACGCCGTGGGTGGGGTGTTCCGTGACGCGCTCCAGGCGGTTGTTGCCCTGCAGGCGATAGACGCCCAGCACGCCGCGGCCCGGGTCCGTGGTGTCGTTCTCGGTGCTGTAGAACCAGTCACCGTCCTGGTGGAACACGCCGTGGCCGTAGAAGTGCCGGTGTGCCGGGCTGGCCAGGGTCTGCAGCAGCGTGCCGTCGCGGGTATCGATCAGGTAGCTTTCGCGGCTCGGCCGGCGGCCGACGAACATGGCCAGTGGCAGGCTGGGGTGCGGTACCACGTCGTGGCAGCGCTCGGCGATGCGCGTGCTGAAGGCCTCGCGACCATCCAGGTAATAGCCCACGGCATAATGATTGCCGTCGGCATCGTCGCGGGCGGAGAGCAGCAGTGGGGTGGCCTGGCGCTGGACCAGCGTCCAGCCGCCGACGGTGCCGGCGGCGACCAGCAGGCCGCCCAGGGCGAGGAAAGTGCGGCGTTGCATAAGACTCCTCGAAGGCAAGTGGGGAGAGCGAAGGGGCTGTCAGGTGCAGGTCGCGAAAGAACTCGCTCCCACAGGTCAGTGCCAGGCCTGTGGGAGCGGACTTGTCCGCGAGCCTTCATGTCGCGCTCGCGCGTGAAGCAGCCCGTTCAATCCCCGTCGTGGGCGTTGAAGCCGATCTGGATGCCCAGCGCACGGGCCAGTTCGCCTTCCTGCAGGCGATGCAAGCGGTTCAGGCTGTCGTACAGCGCGTTCAGCGCGGTGCGTCCGGCCTCGTCGGCCAGCAACTGACCGAGCGGCTGGTCCAGTGCGCCCAGGCGCTGCCGGGTGTCGGCATAGGCCGCATCGATCCGCGTGGCCAGTTCGCTGTGCTCGCTGTTCAGCAGGCTGCGCAGACCGTCCTGGTTGGCGCCTTGCCAGAGGCGCTCGGCGCTGTCCACGGCGGCTGCCAGGATGGCCAGGCTGGCACCGCTGCGCCAGGCCTCGGCCTGGTAGGGCTGCGGCACGCCCTTGCTCTGGCGGCCCAGCGGTGCGCCCAGCTTCTTCTTCAGGCCATCGATGGCCGACACCTGGGTGCGCAGCAGGTCGGAGACGGCTTCCTGGGCGTCGGCGTAGCGGTCGTTGGGGAAGCTGTGCAGGCGCGCCTGCATGCCGTCCTCATCCTTCCAGCGCGCCAGCACGTCGCTGCTGAGCGCCTGCTGGTGGTTGCCGATGGCGATCAGCAGAGGGCAGTAGCGCTGTTGGACGGCGCTATCGCCGAGGTCGATGTTCGGGTCGAACAGCACGTACTCATAGGCAGTGAGGCCCTGGACCACCACGCTGCCCTTGTCCAGCTCGGCCTGGGTCAGCTGCGGCTGGCTGTTGAGCAGGGCCTCGACCTGGCGGGCCACCAGGTTCTTCTTGTCCGGCCAGAACTGCACCTGCCAGGCCAGGTTGTTTTCGCTCAACGGGCCGAGCTGCAGCGGCTGCAGTGCCGACCAGCTGCGATGGGCGCTCAGGTAGCTCGCGCGGGCCTGCTCCAGGCTTTGCTCGCCGGCGCAGAAGGCCTGAGCGCTGTCGGCCAACTGGCGGTCGGCCTCGGCCCAGGCGGTATAGGCCGGCAGCAGCACGCCGTCGGTCAGCGCGGCGCTGACCCGGGTGTACGGCTCCTCGGCGCCGCAGCCGGCCAGCAGCAGGCCCAGCACGGCGACGGCGAGTGGGGTGCGTTGCAACATGGAAACTCCTTCAGAGTGAATTCAGGAAGGCCAGCAGCGCCGCGCGCTGTTCGGCATTGAAGCTCAGCACCCGCTGCTTCGCAGGTTCGGCTTCCCCGCCGTGCCAGAGCACGGCCTCGAGCAGGTTGCGGGCGCGGCCGTCGTGCAGGAACTGGGTATGACCGTTGACCGCCTCGGTCAGGCCGATACCCCACAGCGGCGGGGTGCGCCATTCACGGCCGCTGGCCAGGAACTCGGGCCGGTGGTCGGCCAGGCCCTCGCCCATGTCATGCAGCAGCAGGTCGGTGTAGGGGCGGATGGTCTGGTTGGCCAGCTCCGGCTCGGCGGCGTCGGCGCGCGTCACGTGGCTCGGCGTGTGGCAGGCGGCGCAGCCGACCTCGTGGAACAGCCGCTTGCCGGCCAGCACCCGGGCGTCATCAACGCTACGGCGCGCCGGTACGGCCAGGTTGCGCGTGTAGAACAGCACCTGGTTGAAGATGTTCTCGCTGATCTCCGGATCGCCGCCGTTGGGCATTGTCCGGCAGGCGTCCTGGGCCGCGCTGCAGTTGTCGCCGCGCAGCAGCGGCGTGGACAGGCCCATGTCGTTGAGGAAGGCGTCGGCGTTTTGCTGGGCCAGGCTCGGTTGCCCGGCCTTCCAGCCGAAGCGGCCGAGCACCTGCTCGCCGGTGGCCTGATCGCGCACGTAGTTGGGCCGGCCGGAAATGCCGTCGCCGTTGCGGTCGTCCGGGTCGGCGTTGGCCAGGATCGCGTCTTCGGCGATGGCTTCCAGCAGGCCGAGGCCGATCATCGGCGGTGCGATGCGCGCCGAGAACAGCGTGTCCTGATGCAGCGCCCCGTAGCCGAGCTGGTCGATCTGCAGGCGTGGCTGGCGCAGCTCCACCGCGAAGCCGTCGGCGAAATGTTCGGTGCGGGTGTCGTAGGCCACGCGCACACGGCCCTCCGGGGCCACACCGGGAATCGCCATGTCCTGCAGCTGCCCGCCGTACACCGGCTCGGGCACCACGCCGGCCTGGGCCAGCAGCGCGGCGTGCTCGGGGCGGGCCGGCAGCGACAGGCGCACCAGCATCGACACGCTGTGGCTGGCATCGCTGGCCGGCGGATGACCGCGGCCGTCCTTGATGTGGCAGTTCTGGCAGGCGTTGGTGTTGAACAGCGGACCCAGGCCGTCGCGCGCGGTGGTACTGGCCGGGGCGATGACCCAGGGATTGCGGAAGAAGCTGTTGCCGACGTTGAAATCCAGGCGGCGGCTGGGCGGCAGGTTGGCCGAGGGCAGGGAAAAGGCATTGACGTCGCTGCGGTTGACCGTGGCGGCGCCGCCGGACAGGGCTTCGCCGGGTTCGGCGCGGCTGAAATCGAGAGTGGGTGACTGTTCCTGGCAGGCGGCCAGCAGAACAGAGATCAACAGCAGGCTACAGCGGGGGAGGGCGGACATCGAAAACGCTCCGGTGCGGGAGGGCGCACGGGGTATCAAGGCAATGGAATGGTTTCTATCTTGGGATGAGGTCAAGAGTCGCAAGGGCTGAAGGAGCCTGCGGGAGCGGTTGGCCGCTCCCGGAGGGTGCCGGAGCGTCGATCAGAACGCGTGATCGGCGGTGTCCGGATTGAGGTCGCCGATGCCCAGCTTGGCGGCAGCCTGCTCGATGGAGGCGGTCTGCTTGACCAGCGCGGCGATGGCGTCCCGGATCAGCTGCTGGCCTTCGCTGTTGTCGGCGGCGATCAACTGGTCGTAGTGCACGCCCTGCGCGGCACTGTCCACCAGGGCCTGCAGCCGGGCCTGGCTGGCGTCCAGATCGGCCTTCAGGGTGCTGTCGGTGCCGGCGTCGACCTGGGCGACCAGCGAAGCCAGGCTCGGGCCGCTGAGCAGCTCGCCGTTCACCCGGCGGTACTCGCCCAGGTAAACATTGCGGATGCCCAGGCCGTTGTAGAAGTGCGAGTTGTGGGTGTTGTCGCTGAAGCAGTCGTGTTCGTCCTCGGTGGAGTTGGCTTCCAGCGAGACCTTCATGCGCTCGCCGGCCAGCTCGCCCAGGGACAGGCTGCCCATGCCGAACAGCATCTTGCGCAGGCCGTTCTCGGCCGATTCGGCCTCCAGGCTGGCGCGGTAGTTGTCGGCACCCGGCTGCCATTGGGCGACCATGTCTGCGAGGTCGGCGACCAGCAGGTCGGTGGCGGCCTTCAGGAAGTCGCGGCGACGCTCGTTGTGGCCGCCGGTGGCGCCTTCGCCCACCAGGAAGTCGCTGTAGGGACGCTGGCCGGCGCCGGCGCCGGTGCCGTTCAGGTCCTGGCCCCAGAGCAGAAACTCGATGGCGTGGTAACCGGTGGCGACGTTGGCCTCGGAACCGCCCAGTTCGTTCAGGCTGGCCAGCAGCTCGCCGTTGATGGTGGTGACATCGATCACTTCTTCGCCGACGCGAATCTCGGTGTTGGCGATGATGTTGGCGGTGGCGCCCGGGTTGCCCAGGGCATGCTGGTAGTCGCCGGCCACGTAGTCGATCAGCCCCTCATCGAGCGGCCAGGCGTTGAGTTGGCCTTCCCACTCATCGACGTTGGGGTTGCCGAAGCGGAACACCTCGGTCTGCATGTAAGGCACCCGGGCGGCCAGCCAGGCCTGCTTGGCGGCCTCCAGGGTGGCTTCGCCGGGGGCGGCGAGGAACGCGTCAACGGCGGCCTGCAGGTCCTTGGCGGTGTTCAGTGCGTCGCCGAAGATGGCGGCGGCCAGGTCGGCATAGTGCTTGACCACGGCCTGCGCCTCGGCCTGATCGAAGGCGGCCGCCGCTGGGGCGTTCTGCTGGCTGGCAGGCGCGGCGGACTGGCTGGCAGGCGTGGCGTTCTTGTCGTCGCCACAGCCGGCCAGGGAAATGGCGAGGGCGAGCAGGCTGGCCGAGGCCAGGGGCAAACGGGGCATGGCTGAATCCTTTGCGGGTGTGGGGGAGAGTTTCCTCGTTAACCCGGCAATAATGCGAAAGATTTGCATCCTTGCACAAGGGCTAATTGAGACTCGCCCTCATTCGCGTGGGCTGCTGCGCCTTTCGCGGGGCAGGTTGCCATGCAGCAGCGGAGCCAGCTCACGCGCCGGCAACGGCTTGCTGTACAGGTAGCCCTGGCCTTCGTCGCAGCCCTGGCTGATCAGGTAGCGTTCCTGTTCGCTGGTCTCCACCCCTTCGGCGATGACCTGCAGGGCGAGATTACGGGCCAGCTGGATGATGGCGCGCACGATGGCGGCATCTCCCTCCAGGGTCGGCTCGGTCTTCAGGTCGCGCACGAAGCTCTTGTCGATCTTGATCTTGTCCAGCGGCAGGCTCTTGAGATAGCTCAGCGAGGAATAGCCGGTGCCGAAGTCGTCGATGGCGATCAGCGCGCCGGCCTGACGCAGCCTGAGCAGGTGCTCGGCGGCGGCGTGCACGTCTTCCATCAGGCAGGTCTCGGTGATTTCCAGCTCCAGGCTGCCGGACGGCAGCCGGTGGCGCTGCAGCAGCTCGGCGACCAGGCCGGGCAACTGGCCGTGATGCAGCTGTACGGCGGACAGGTTGACCGCCATGCGCAGGTGCGTGAGGCCCTGGTCGTGCCACAGGCGCAGTTGCCGGCACGCCTGGTCGAGCACCCAGGCGCCGATCGGCAGGATGCTGCCGTTCTGCTCGGCCAGCGGAATGAAATGGTCCGGGGCGATGGGGCCGTGCAGCGGGTGTTGCCAGCGCAGCAGCACCTCGACGCCGCAGATGTGCTGGGTGCGGTAGTCGATCTGCGGTTGGTAGACCAGGTGCAGCTGATCGCAGGCCAGGGCCTGCAGCAGGTCCTTGTCCAGCTCGCGGCGGCGGCGCATCTCGCGGTCGACGCTGGCGATATAGAACTGGTAGCGGTTGCGGGCGCGGCGCTTGGCCAGCGTCATGGTCAGCTCGGCCTTCTGCAGCAGGTCACCGGAGTCGGCGCCGTCCTCGGGATAGAGGGTGATGCCGAGGGTGGCGCGCAGGTGTACCGGCTGGCCATCCAGCTCGAACGGCTCGTCCAGGCTGTCGAGGATGCTCTGCGCCAGCTCAGCGGCCTGGTAGGGCTGCTGCGGGTCGTTCTGGATCAGGGCGAACTGGTCGCCACCCAGGCGGGCCAGGCACTGCACCTGTCCGGCGTAGCGGCGCAGGCGTTCGCCGACGGCGGCCAGCAGCTGGTCGCCGCAGGGGTAGCCGAACTGCTCGTTGATCTCGCGAAAATCGTCCAGGCCCAGGCACAGCACGGCCACCTGCTGCTGCCGCTGGCCGGCCTCGGCGAGGATGCGCTGCAGGCGTGTCTGCAACTGCAGGCGGTTGGGCAGGTCGGTGAGCGCATCGTGCTCGGCGGCGCGCAGCAGGTTGTGCTCGGCCTGCTGGCGCAGCTGGCTGTGGTGCTCGATGGCGCCGAGCAGGCGATTGGCGGTGCGGATCCATTGCCCCAGCTCGTTGTGCTCATGCCCCTTGAGCATCGGCAACTGGTGTTCGCCGGGGCGTTCCGGGTTGATGCGTCCCAGATGGTCAAGCAGGCGCTCCAGCGGGCGGGTCAGCAGCCACTGGTAGATCAGGTGCAGCAGCAGCGCCAGGCCCAGGGCGCGCAGGAGGCCGCTGAGCAGAAGGAACAACGCGTCCTTGAGGAAGGCCTGGCCATAGAGCGCGGTATCCAGGCAAAGGCGCAGCTCGCCCACGGGCGCTTCATCAGGCAGTTGTCCCCGGAGTGCCACGCTCAGTGAGTGCTCGCGGCCGAACAGTGCATCGGTCACGGTGCGCCCGGGCAGCTCCAGTGGCGGGCGACTGCGCTCGGCCAGCGGCGGCTCGTCCGCATGACCGATGAAGGCACGGCGCACCGACTCGTGCTGGAACAGCCCCTCGATGACCTGTTCGGCCATGGCGCGATCCAGGGTCAGGGCCGCCTGCGCAGAGGGGTCGCGGAACATGCTGAGGATGCGCTTGGCATCACTGTCCAGGGTCGCGCGCACCTGGTGCAGGGTGTAGAGGATTTGCGCGGAGCTCAGCAACAGGCCAACCGCCAGGGCGGACAGCAGCGCGACCTGGAGCAACTTGCGGGACAGGCGACGGTGGCGTACCTGCGTCAAAGGCGGTGGTTCCTGAACAACGGCATGAAGGAACAGGGCAGGCGGCCTGCTCGCTGTCGATTCCTTCTGTGTCGGAAGGCGGGGCGCAGACTTTAATGCGTCAGAAAAACCGGTACGGTGCTGAAGTCGGCGAATCGCGAGGGGTGCAGCGGGGAACTGCGGCGGCCGAGGCCGCCGCAGGGGGAACGTCAGGCAGCGTAGTTGGCGGCCACGAAGTCCCAGTTCACCAGGTTCCAGAAGGACTCGACGTACTTCGGACGCATGTTGCGGTAGTCGATGTAGTAGGCGTGTTCCCAGACGTCGCAGGTCAGCAGCGGGGTGTCGCCGCTGGTCATCGGGTTGCCGGCGCCGATGGTGCTGGCCAGAGCCAGGGAGCCGTCGGCCTTCTTCACCAGCCAGGCCCAGCCGGAGCCGAAGGTGCCGATGGCGACCTTGGTGAACTCTTCCTTGAACTTGTCGAAGGAGCCGAAGGCGGCGTTGATGGCGTCAGCCAGGGCGCCGGTGGGTTGGCCACCGCCGTTGGGCTTCATGCAGTGCCAGTAGAAGGTGTGGTTCCACACCTGGGCGGCGTTGTTGAAGATGCCGCCGGAGGAGCTCTTGACGATCTCTTCCAGGGACTTGCCCTCGAACTCGGTGCCGGGGATCAGGTTGTTCAGGTTGGTGACGTAGGCCTGGTGGTGCTTGCCGTAGTGGTATTCCAGGGTTTCGGCGGAAATCTGCGGGGCCAGGGCGTCCTTGGCATACGGCAGCGGCGGCAATTCAAAAGCCATCGAAATTCTCCTCTCTTCAGGGGGCAAGGCAGGCGGCTGGCGGGTTTGCCAGCAAGGGTCTCGGGAGTGTGACTCCCTGTTCTATGAGCCCGGGAATCATAGCATCGGCACCCTGGCATATCCACGCGCGAACCGTGCGGGAAAAGGCTCTGGCGCAACGGCTGCGAGCCGGGCCGAGGCTCACTCGCCCAGCAGCAGGCGCGCGGCGATGCCCAGTAGCGTGGCGGCCACCGCCAGATCGATCAGCCGCCAGGTCAGGGGGCGCGCCAGTTTCGGCGCCAGCCAGGCGGCGCCCAGTGCCAGGCTGAGGAACCACAGCAGCGAGGCGCTGGCGGCGCCAAGCACGTAGGCGCCCGGCACGGCTTCGCGGGCGCCCACCGAGCCGATCAGCAGCACCGTGTCCAGGTAAACGTGCGGGTTGAGCAGGGTCACGGCCAGCGCGGCGAGCAGCACGGCGCGCAACGAACGCGGTCGGCGGCTGGTGTCCTGTTCCAGGCCCTGGGGACGCAGCGCACGCATCAGCGCCAGGCCGCCGTAGTAGATCAGGAATGCCGCACCGCCCCAGCGCGCGACGGCGAGCCACAGCGGATGGCTGGCGAGCAGGCCCGCCAGGCCGAATACCCCCACGGCGACCAGCACGGCGTCGCAGGCTACGCAGAGTAGCGCCACCGGCAGGTGATGTTCGCGCCGCAGGCTTTGCGCCAGTACGAAGGCGTTCTGCGCGCCGATCGCCATGATCAGGCCGGCGGCGATCAGCAATCCGTTGAAATAGCTTTGCCAGGCAACGTGCATCAGACAGGTATCCGCGGTTGGAGAGAAAGCGCTGGCAATTCTCCCTGGTGGGTCTATATAAGAAAAACAAATCCTATTTATGTCTCATTAGGAGAAGCGATTTGTTCGACTACAAATTGCTGGCCGCGCTGGGTGCCGTGGTGGAGCAGGGCGGCTTCGAGCGGGCAGCCCAGATGCTGGGGTTGTCGCAGTCGGCGGTGTCTCAGCGCATCAAGCTGCTGGAAACCCGCGTGGGCCAGCCGGTGCTGGTGCGTTCCACGCCGCCGGCGCCGACCGAACTGGGTCGGCGCCTGCTCAACCATGTGCAGCAGGTGCGCTTGCTGGAGGGTGAGCTCAGTGAGCTGCTGCCCAGCCTGGATGAGGGTGGTCTGCCGGATCGTCTGCGCATCGCCCTCAGCGCGGACAGCCTGGCCACCTGGTGGGCACCGGCGCTGGCGGATTTCTGCGCCGCTCAGGCGCTGCTGCTCGACCTGCTGCTGGAAGACCAGGACGTCGGTCTCAAGCGCATGCGTGCCGGCGAGGTGGCGGCCTGCCTGTGCGCGGTGGAGCGGCCGGTGGCCGGCGCGCGCAGCCTTCCTCTGGGCCGGATGCGCTACCGGGCACTCGCCAGTCCGGCGTTCATTGCCCGGCATTTTCCGGACGGGGTGACGCCGCGGCGGCTGGCCCAGGCGCCGGCTATCGTGTTCGGTCCGGATGATCGCCTGCAGCATCGCTATCTGGCGGCGCTGGGACAGGAGGGGGGGTTCCTGCATCATCTCTGTCCGTCCTCCGAAGGGTTCGTACGCCTGATCGAGAACGGCATCGGCTGGGGCCTGGTGCCCGAGATCCAGGTACGCGAGGCGTGCGCGGCGGGCCGCCTGCGCGAGCTGTTGACGGACCGGCCGATCGACGTACCGCTGTACTGGCACTACTGGCGCAACGGGGGCAGCCTGCTGGCCACGCTGACCGGTCACCTGCAGCGGCGTGCTGGAGAGTGGTTGCTTCCAGACTGATCAGCCCAGCACGCGCTGACCCCGGTAGATGCGCACGCGCAGGTTGTCCGGGGGGCTCTCCTGTTGCCGGTGGGCGTTCAGCGCCGCGCTGGCGGAGGGCTGATCCTGTTCGATCAACTGGGCCAGGCGTTCCCCCAGTTGATAGGTTTGCGGTTCGCGCGAGGTACGGCTGGCCATCAGCAGTGCCTCGACCGCGTCCGGCTGGTGCAGGTGGATATCGATGCCCTGCTCGTTGCGCACGCGGCGGCGTAGCAGTTGCATGCAGTCGATGAGGGCCTTGTTCATCTCCATAAAGTCTCCTGACGCCGGCGTGCGGGGAACTGCAGCTCTCCCGGCAGAAGCAAGCGGCATACCAGTCCGTTCGGCAGCACGCCCGGCGGGTTTGCGTGGCGTGCGCCGGGTCCTGCGCGCACCGGGCTGGTGCGCACAGGCAATCGCGTGGTGCGGGCTGCCGGTTGCAGGTTGGCGTGGTTATACTTTCGCCGTTTGCGCCCCTACGTTTCCAAGAGCACACCATGCGTAACGATGCCTTTGATGAAATCGACGATCTGCCCAGCCTGAGCGTTGAGCCCCGTGACCGAGACACGGTTTCCCCGGCGCTCGCCGAGCCGCGGCGGGAAAGTCGAGCGGTGGCCGAGACGCCTGCGCGCGGCCTGGCCGGTGGACTGGTCTGGGCACTGCTGCTGGCGGCGCTGATTGCCCTGGCCGGTCTGGCCTGGTGGAGCTACAAACAGCTGAGCCTGATGTCGCAGCAACTGGTGGCCACTCAGGAGAGCTTCGCGCGCATCAGCGAGGAAGCGGCCGGGCGCATCCAGGACATCAGTGGCAAGGTGGTCGCCACGGAAAGCAGCATCAGCGCCGGCACGGAAAGCCTGCAGCGGCAGCTGCGCCAGATGGAGGGCAAGCTGGAAGCGCTCAGCCGGCAGATCCGCGTGCAGGAAGCCAAGCAGGACAAGCGCCTGGATGCCCTGGAGGGCGAGATCAAGGCCCAGCTGGCCGCTGCCGGCAAGCTTGATGAGCGCATCAAGGCCCAGGGGGGCGAGCTGGCCGCGCTGAACGGCGTGCCCGAGCAGTTGGGCAAGATTCGCAGCGAACAAGGCAAGCAGGTCGAGGCGTTGCTGGCGCTGGACAAGGTACTCAAGACCCTTACCAACGACGTTCAGGCGCTGAAGAAGCTCAATGCCGGTCCGACCCTCAAGCGCCTGGAGCAGGACCTGCTGGTGCTGCGCAGCGAAGTGGCGGGTCTGCCAAGCGGTACCGGCACCACCGAGTTCGACACCTTCCGCGCCCAGGTGACGCGCAACATCACCACCCTGCAAACGCAGATCCAGACCCTGCAGCGGCAGATCGACGGCCGCTGAGGGGCGTAGGCCCCGGACAACGCTTTCCTTGTCCACCATGGCGACCGCGCCGTGGCCCGCCGGCGGCGGCCGGAACCGCGCTGACCGCCCTATAGCTCAGGCGTGACGCAGCCCAGCCGCCGGGCCAGCTCCCCGGCATATGCCTGCCAGTCCAGCAGCAGTGCGCGTTTGGCGCCGTCCGCGCCAGCCAGCTGGGCGTTCAGTTCCTGCTCGAAGGCCGCCAGGGTGTTGGGCGCGCCGCGTGCCGGATCGAGCAGTCGCTCGCGGCAGAACGCCTGCCAGCGCAGCCGTTCCTCTGCCGTCAGGCTGTCTGGAAGATTGCGCGCCCGATAACGGAACAGCAGCTCCGGCAGGCGCGGGTCGTCGAAGGACCAGGCCTCCCTGGCCAGCGCCTGCGGCTCACTGAGGCGCACCTGCTCGCACAGGCGGCGATCACGTTCGCCGAGGAAACCGCCGTACAGCTGTTGCTCGGGGTCATCCTGTCCATTACCGGCGAAGGTTTCCTCGGCATACAGCGCGGCCAGCTTGTCACGCCATTGTGTGGCCTGGTCCCGAAGCAGCATGGCGCGCCGCTGGCACAGCTCCAGATCCAGCCCGAGGCGCTCGCGGTCCTCGCCGCGCAGCACGTTCAGCGGCGCCAGCACCGGACACTTGTTGATATGCACCAGCTTGAGCGGGGCGGGCAGTTGGTCGTCGGCCAGATTGTCGCGTCGGGTGTACAGCCGCTCGCGCAGGGTCTCGGCATCCAGTTCCAGCAAGGGCGCGGGATCGGCCTGCAGGTCGCAGACGATCAGTGCGTTGCGGTTGCGCGGATGCCAGGCCAGCGGCAGCGCCACCGCCAGGTAATGGCGCTCGGCGGCGAAGCGCCCGGAAATGTGCACAAGGGGTTGCAGCAGGCGCACCCGCTCCATCACCTGATGCTTGCTGCGCAACTGGTACAGGTACTCGTAGAGGCGCGGTTGCCGCTCGCGCAGCAGGCGTGCCAGGCCAATGGTCGCCGTGACGTCGGACAGCGCATCGTGGGCCTGGCCGTGGTCAATGCCGTTGGCCTGGGTGAGCAGCTCCAGGCGCAGGCTGACACGGCCGTCCTGTTGCGGCCAGACAATGCCTTCCGGACGCAGCGCATAGGCGGCGCGCACCAGGTCGATCAGGTCCCAGCGGCTATTGCCGCCCTGCCATTCGCGGGCATAGGGGTCGAAGAAGTTGCGATACAGCCCGTAGCGGGTGAACTCGTCGTCGAAGCGCAGCGAGTTGTAGCCGGCGCCGCAGGTGCCGGGGCGCGCCAGCTCGGCGTGCAGGCGGGTGAAGAATTCGGCTTCGTCCTGGCCCTGGTCGAGCAGGGTCCGCGGGTGGATGCCGGTGATCAGGCAGGCGGCCGGGTGAGGAAGGATGTCGTCGGCCGGACGGCAGTAGAGGTTGACCGGTTCGCCAATGATGTTGAGCGCTTCATCCGTGCGCAGGCCGGCGACCTGCAGCGGGCGATCGCGGCGCGGATCGGTCCCGGTGGTTTCGTAGTCGTACCAGAAAATGCTCGGGGTCACGGTGGCCTCCTGTTGCGAGGCCGCGAGTTTAGAGGCTTTTTTCAGTGAGCGGGCTTATGGCCGGTGAAGGCGAAGTAGTCGCGCAGGGCTTCAACCAGCTCGAGAAACTCCGCCGGTGGCGACTCGAGATGGAAGCCGGAGTCGTAGCTGCCCGGGGTGACGTCTTCTCGGGTCCACTGGCAGGTGGCGTGGAAGTCGATGGGTCGCCAGACGCCCTCGGCGCCGGGAATCTTCAGGCGCATGTCGAAGCGCGCGCCGACCAGCAGCGGCCACTGGCTGATCAGCATCAGCCCCTCGCACGACAGGTTGCCGAGGTAGCCCAGCGGCTTGTCGGTGATCCGGTTGTAGACCTTGAGGTAATAGGGCAATTGCTGGCGCTGAATGCGCCGACGCCCGACGCCGGGCACAGCCTGGTCGTGGCTGACACGCGCTTGGCTCGACTTCTCCAACTCGGGCACTCGTACCTCCAGTTACCAGGAACACCGAACCGCGACCCTGCGAGGAATGGGCCAGCAGTGCAGGCCCCTTCCGCATGGATTCAAGGTGTATTCAAGGAGCGGAGATTAGCCGCTATCGGCGTCGATCTCCAGTGCAGGCGCCGGGGTGCGACATTTGTCGTCAATCAGCGGGCGCCGACGGTTTTCTCCGGATCGAAGTGGCCGAGCTGGCGCAGGGTTTCCAGGCGGGCCTTGGCGCGGTAGGAGTATTCGCTCAACGGGAAGCGATTGATGATGAACAGGTAGGTCTGGGTGGCGTCCACGAACAGGCTCTGCCGCTCCAGGCACTGACCGCGCAGCATGGAAATCTCCGGCTGCATGTAGACGCGCGAACGGCTGGCGCGCTCGGCCAGCGACAGCTCCAGCATCACTTTCTCGCAGTTGCCATCGTCGTAGGCGCGATAGGCGGAGTTCAGGTGCTTGTCCAGGTTGGCGCGGGTGCTGCAACCGGCGACGGCCAGGCTCGCCGCCAGCAGGATGAGGGGGAGTTTCATGAGGGTATCTCCTTTGCTTTGCCATCATATCGACAGTACCCCCGATTTCTTCAATCGAATCGCGCGGCTTTTTGCCCACAACCTCCGTTGGGTGTGAGGTCCGCGCCCGCCCGCCCGACGAGCGGCATTGCTAGACTCAGGCGCCTACGCATCTGCCAAGGAATGCCCATGCGCCGCCTGTCTTCCGCTCTACTCCTGCTGCTGTTTCTCGCAGGCTGCTCGCCGACCACTCCGCTGTTCGTGGCCCATGTGGCCACCCACGAAGTGGTCGAGTACAAGACCCTGAAGAGCAAGCGCATGGCCGCGGCGGTGGAAGAGGAGGGCGACCTGTTGACCTACAGCGCCCTGGCCATCCGCGACGCCCACAGTCCGCAGGCCGAGCAGCTCTACCTCTCGGGTTACCGGGACCGCGGCCTGAGCGACGAGGTGCGCGCCATCGCCCTCTACCAGATCGGCCTCATCTACATGAGCCGCTACAACGACCAGCGCGACGATGCCACCGCACAGCTTTACCTCAATCGCGTGCTCGATGAATTCCCCGCCACCCGCGCCGCCGAGCGCGCCGCCGAACGGTTGATGGCGCTGCGCGGCCGGGTCGACGAGCCGCTGCAGAAGAATGCCCGCGAGCTGCTGGCTGACTGGAAGCCCGGGGCCGATCTGGATCTCAACAAGCCCAGCCTGGATCAGGATATGACCCTGCTGTCGCGCCGAGCGGTGCTCAAGAACCGCGTGGCCGAAGCCGAGGAGCTGTATCTGCTGGCCCTGCGCGATCCGGGCGTGGCCGCCTCGATCAAGGAAAAGGCGCTCTACCAGCTGGGGTTGATGTACATGGCGGCGGACAACCCCCGCGCCGACCGCGACAAGGCCATCAACTATCTGCGCCGCCTGCTGGTGCAATACCCGAACGGCGAACTGGCCGACAAGGCGGCCCGCCACCTGGACCGGGTGCTGAACAGCCCGGCGGCCTGATGCAAGTCAAGCCGGTGGCGGCGAACTGTGCTGCAATGGCTCCACAGCCAACCTTCAAGGAGCCGCAATGAAGATCCGCCAACTGCTGGTCGTCATCGACCCCACCCAGGAAGCCCAGCCCGCCCTGCAGCGTGCTGCCTGGGTCGCCCGCCGCAACGGGGCGGCACTGGAACTGCTGCTCTGCGAGCATCAGTCCGCACTCGAAGGTGGTCTGCTGGACGGACCGCGCCTGCAGCACGCGCGTGATGGTCTGCTCGAGCAGCGGCGCGCCTCGCTGGAGCAGCTGGCCGAGCCGCTCCGCGCCGAGGGCCTGACGGTTACCTGCGAAACGCGCTGGGGACGGCCCTTGTACAAGATGATTCTGGCCCGTGTGGACGAGCTCAAGCCCGACATTCTGTTCCGCAACGCCTATCAGCACAGCCTGCTGCAGCGCCTGTTGTTCACCAGCAACAGTTGGCAGCTGATCCGCAAGTGCCCCTGCCCGCTGTGGCTGACCGGCGCGCGCGAGTGGCAACCCAAGCGCCTCTGCGCCGCCGTCGATCCGCTGCATTCAGCCGACAAGCCCGCCGCCCTGGATCACCAGTTGCTGGCCATTTCCCGTGAGCTGGCGGAGTCGCTTCAGCTGCAGGCCAGCTACGTGCACGCCTACGCACCACTGCCGCGCACCATGGTGTTCGATGCCGAACTGGTGGCCGATTACGACAGTTACTGCCGCAAGTACGGCGAGCAGCACCGCCAGGCCTTCGACCGCCTGCTGGCCGGTTATCCCGGCGCGGAAGGGCAGGGGCACCTGGTCGAGGGCTTCGCCGAGCAGGCCGTGCCGCGTTTTGTCGAGGAGCAGGACATCGATCTGCTGCTGATGGGGGCGATTGCCCGGGGCCACCTGGACAACGCGCTGATCGGCAATACCGCCGAGCGCATCCTCGAGGCCGTGCGCTGCGATCTGCTGGTGGTCAAGCCGCAGGGATTCGGTAGTTCCGACCAAACATGACTACAGGCGACGGGCGTAGTAGCCTCGGGGCAGACCGAATCAAGGAGTCCCCCGCATGTCGTCCCGTCGCACAAAGATCGTCGCCACCCTGGGCCCGGCCAGCAGCAGTCCCGAAGTACTCGAGCAGCTGATCCTCGCCGGGCTCAACGTGGCCCGGCTGAACTTCTCCCACGGTTCGCCGGACGAGCACAAGGCCCGCGCCCGCCTGGTGCGCGAGCTGGCCGCCAAGCATGGCCGCTTCGTGGCGCTGCTCGGCGACCTGCAGGGGCCGAAGATCCGTATCGCCAAGTTCGCCAACAAGCGCATCGAGCTGAAGGAAGGCGATAGCTTCCGCTTTTCCGTCACCCATCCGCGCGACGCCGGCAACCAGGAGGTGGTCGGCATCGACTACCCGGACCTGATCAAGGACTGCGGCGTCGGTGACGAGCTGCTGCTGGATGACGGCCGCGTGGTGATGCGCGTCGACGCCACCACCGCCGACGAACTGCTGTGCACCGTGCTGATCGGCGGCCCGCTGTCCGACCACAAGGGCATCAACCGCCGCGGCGGCGGTCTGACGGCGCCGGCGTTGACCGCCAAGGACAAGGCCGACATCAAGCTGGCTGCGGAAATGGAGCTGGACTACCTGGCGGTGTCCTTCCCGCGCGACGCCGCCGACATGGAACTGGCGCGCCGCCTGCGCGACGAGGCGGGTAGCAAGGCCTGGCTGGTGGCCAAGATCGAACGCGCCGAGGCGGTGGCCGACGATGAAGCGCTGGACGGCCTGATCCGCGCCTCCGATGCCGTGATGGTGGCCCGTGGCGACCTGGGTGTGGAGATCGGCGACGCCGAGCTGGTCGGCATCCAGAAGAAGATCATTCTGCACGCCCGTCGCTACAACAAGGCGGTCATCACCGCCACGCAGATGATGGAGTCCATGATCCACAGCCCGATGCCGACCCGTGCGGAGGTATCCGACGTGGCCAACGCCGTGCTGGACTACACCGACGCGGTGATGCTCTCGGCGGAAAGCGCCGCCGGCGATTACCCGGTGGAGGCGGTGAAGGCCATGGCGCGTATCTGCCTGGGTGCGGAAAAGCATCCCACCAGCCAGAAGTCCAGCCACCGCCTGGGGCAGAAGTTCGGCCGTTGCGACGAAAGCATCGCCCTGGCGGCCATGTATACCGCCAACCACTTTCCGGGCGTGAAGGCCATCATCAGCCTCACCGAGAGCGGCTTCACGCCGCTGATCATGTCGCGCATCCGGTCTTCGGTGCCGATCTACGCCTTCACCCGTCACCGCGAGACCCAGGCGCGCGTGGCGCTGTTCCGCGGCGTGGAAACCGTGCCGTTCGACATGGCCGAGCACGCCCTGGACAAGGTCAGCCAGGCGGCGGTGGACGAGCTGCTGAAGCGCGGCGTGGTGGAACGCGGTGATTGGGTGATCCTGACCAAGGGCGACACCTACCACACCATTGGCGGCACCAACAGCATGAAGCTCCTGCATGTCGGCGAGCCGCTGGTCTGAGGTGGGGCGAGGGGCGTCTTCGGGCGCCCTTCAACGTCCCGGCAGCGGCGCGCCGATGGCGTGCGAACGGGGCGTCAACAACTTGCTGCGCAGCCAGTCGGTCATCGGTTGTTCCACGAACCGGTAGATGCCGACCGCTACCAGCAGGCACAGGCCGATGGTCAGTGGCGCCATCACGAAGGCCAGCGGCCCCGGCGCGTCGAAGACGTGGAAGACCTTGTTGAACACCTTCATCACGTAGGGGTGAAACAGGTACAGCGAAAAACTGGCGTCGCCGATCAGCACCACCCGCGGGGGCAGTTGGCGACCTGCCAGGCCATGCACCAGCGCCAGGAAGGCCAGCGCGGCGGGAATGCCCCAGCTGCCGCTGCGCCCCAGCCAGGGATGGAGCAGACCGCTGAAGGGCAGGCAGACGATGCAGGCCACACCCATGACGATGAGTGCCGTGCGGGTCTGGCGCGCAATCCCCGCTGTCCGCCAGGCGGCGGTGTGCCTGTAGAAGGCGTAGCAACCCATGCCCAGCACGAACTCCAGCAGGATTTCATTGGTGTAGAACGCCAGCACCACCGACTCGAAGCGCACCAGCGCGCCCAGCAGCACCAGGCCCAGCAGCAGGCCCGAGGCGATCAGCAGGCGATGCCGGTGGCTGATCGCCATGGCCAGGGCGAACACCGCGTAGAAGAACATCTCGAAGTTCAGCGTCCAGCCCAGGAACAACAGGGGCTGCACGCTATCGCCCTTCAGGTAGGGAATGAACAGCAGCGACTTGAGCAGCCCGGCGACATCGGCCGTGGTGTTGTCCAGCAGGTCGGGCAGCAGCAGGGCAACGCCGAAGACCCCGAAGGTCCCCAGCCAGTAGAGCGGCACCACCCGGATGACGCGCTTGGCGAAGAAATGACGCGTCGACCTCTCGGTGACCAGGGCCATGATGAAGCCGCTGATGACGAAGAAGATGTCCACGCCCCAGGCGCCTTCCCGGAACAGCGGTATGTGGTAGACGACCACGGCGGTCGCCGCGATCGCGCGCAGCAGCTGGATGCTGTCCAGCTTGTCGGCCGAGGCCGTGTGAGCAGATGTCATGCGGAAATCCCTTTCGATAGAGCGCCCGACCACCGTCGAGCACACGGGCCCTTTCCCAGGTCCGCAGCCCAGTCAAGCAGACGGCGGCTGAGAAGCGAGCGGCTTTTTGACAGACGGTCGAATCGCGTCTAGACCCTGCCACGGTCGTGCATTCGGCCGACCGCCAAGGACGATGCCACCACAGGGAGAAATGCCATGCGAACACTGGCCGGCCTGACACTGCTTGTCTGGGCGCTGAGCGTGCGTGGAGACGCCGTCCAGGCCCCTGGAACGGACGTGAAGTGGCTGCATGGCCTGCCCTCCATCGTCTGCTGGGGGGACTCGCTGACCACCTCCAGCTACCCGCACTTCCTGGCCAAGCTGACCGGGCGCACGGTCACCAACCGTGGCGTGGGCGGCAACACCAGCGCGCAGATCGCCGCCCGCCAGGGAGGCCGGCCGACCTACGTGAAGCTGACCGGCGGCAAGATACCCAGCAGCGGCACGGTGGACGTCGCGGAGTTCACCGTGGTGCCCATGACCCAGTACGGCCGGCAGCAGCTCGAAGGCACGCTGGGCGGCGTGCGCGGCGTGCTGCGTCGCCACTCCGACACGGCCTACACCTTCACCCGTGCCCAGGCGGGGGATGCCGTGGACGCGCCGGTCGCCTTGCCGTTTCTGATGGATATCGGCGACACCGACCACGAGATCGCCGTGATCTGGGCGGGGCGCAACAACTACGACGAACCGCAGCAGGTCATTTCCGACGTGCGCGCCATGGTCGAGTTCCTCAAGCCCCTGCACAAGCGCTTCCTGGTCATGCCGCCGCCGAATGCCGATTTCGCCCATGAATACATCGGCGGCCGACACTACGCGGACTTCGTCGCCATCCGCGACGGGTTGCGCGAGGCCTTCCCGAACAACTTCCTGGATATCTGGCAACTGCTGGTGGAAAGCTACGACCCCCGGGACCCCGGCGATGTCGCGGACTACCGGCACGGCATCGTGCCCCGCTCGCTGCGTGATGACCGCATCCACCTCAACGAGAAGGGTGCGCGGCTGGTGGCCGAGAAGGTGCGTGACTACCTGATCGACTTCAAGGGCTACTGATCGAGGATCATCTCGAAACCGCCGAAGATCAGGCGCTTGCCGTCATAGGGCATCGGATTGGTTTCCGGAGCCAGGCGTGGATCGCTCATCACCTTCTGGTGGGCGGCATCGCGCACGCTCTTCGACGGCCAGAGAATCCAGGAAAACACCACCGTTTCCTCCGGCGTGCGCTGCACGGCCATCGGAAAGGACGTCAGCTTGCCCTCCGGTACATCGTCGCCCCAGCACTCGACCACCTTGAGCGCTCCATGCTCCTTGAACACCTGCGCGGCGATCTGTGCGTGGTGCTGGTATTGCTCCCGGTTGGCGGTCGGCACGGCCGCCACGAAGCCATCGACATAGGTCATGTCTGATTCTCCTATCGGTACATGGAGCTGATCAGGTTAGGCCGCATACGGTAAATGGCGAGCGCAGCGACCGGAGCAGCGCTCAGTGCCGGGCCGCCAGCTCGCGGCAATCCGGCCAGGATACGGCGTCGCCGAGTGCGGCGAATACCCCGGGCAGGGCAGCGCTTGCCTTGCCATGCACGTCATGAAACAGCAGCACGCCACGGCGTTTTATCAGCATCAGCCCCAGCATGCGCTGGCCGATGGCCTCGGCGTCGAGCGCGCGCTGCCAGTCCTGGGAATCGAGGTTCCACAGCGCCACTTGGATGCCCTGGGCCGTGAAAAAGGTGCCGCTGTCCGCCGTGCGCTGGCCATACGGCGGGCGGAACAGCGGCAGGAGCGTGGAATCTGGCAGCGTGCTGTGCAGCAGCGCGCGGCTGGTGAGGACCGAGTCCTGCCAGCCGTCCCAGCGGGCGTGCGAGCGATGCTCCCAGCCATGGGAGGCCACGCACTGGCCGGCATACAGGCGATCCAGCGCCTCGCCGCCGTCTCTGCTCAGACGCGCTTGCAAGTTCTCGCCGAGCACGAAGAAGGTCGCGTTGCGGCCGTGCCGCGCCAGCATGGCTCGCGTGGCTTCAGTGTGGGCGCCGGGCCCGTCATCGAAGGTCAGGAAGAACTGGCGGTCGTCCAGTTCGTCGCCGGACCACTCGTGGCGGCCGAAGGTGGCGATTTCGCTGCTGACCGTGGGGAACAGCGCGGCGAGGCGCATCTGTTCCGTCAGGTAGGCCTGGCTGAACGCCGTCAACTGGCTATGCCAGGTGGCCAGCCCGCCGCCGAGCCCGGCCAGCGCGTTCTGCGCCGCCTCTCCGAGCGTGGCGAAGTCGTCGAGCGGGCCGACGCAGCTCCAGTCGCCGGCCCGGCAGTCGGCGCTGGCCAACTGGTAGTTGCGCCAGGCGCGCGCCCGCTCCGCTTCCAGCCACTGATCGAGCGAGGCCCGATTCAGGCGCTTGATGCGCAGGTGCGCCAGCAGCTGGGCCTCGTCGCGTGGCGGCAGGCCGTGCATCGTGCTGGCGTAGACCAGCAGGGCGGCGCGCGAGGCGCGGTCGAAGCCGGCCGGCGTGTCCAGCGGCTCGACCCAGGTGCGCAGGTCGAGCGTGGCGACGTCGGCCGGGCCGGCCGCCTGGGCGGCGCTGCCGGCCCAGGCCAGTCCAGCCAGCAGGGCGATGGCCAGGCCGAGGGGCCAGGCCGCGCGCCGCGCCATCAGCGCGCGCCGTTCTGCAGCATGCGCTCGATGGCCCGGTCATAGACCGCATTGGCCTTCTGGTCGCGGGCGTAGCGGTACTCGCGCAGCGCGTCGGACCATTGCCCGGCAGTCTCGTAGATGCGGCCGTTGTTGTAGTGCGAGCTGGCGCGCACGGTGGGCGCCGAGGCGCCGCTGGCCAGGGCGATGGCCTTGCGGTTGGCCCACAGGGCCTCGGCCACGCGGTTGGCCTTCTGGAAGGCCAGGCCCAGGTTGCTGTAGGCCTGGCCGTAATTGGCATCCTCGTCGATGGCTGCCCGGTAGAGACGGATCGCTTCGTCGTACTGGCCAGCGTGGTAGGCCTGCTCGCCCTGGCGATTCAGCCCTTTGGCGCGCTGCAGCCGGTCGGCGCCGTAGTCGGTGCGCCGGCTGACCAGGGTGCCCACCACATTGCCGAACTCCGAGGTGCTCAGCCGCTCCAGGCTGGAGACGTTCTTGAGGGTATTGAAATCCTCGATGTCGCCCGACTCGGTGACCGCAAACACGGTCCACAGGTTGCCCACCTGGTTGCGCGGTACGTAGTAGGTCTTGATCAGCGTTTGGCCGACATAGACGAACACCTTGGCGTTGCTCTCGGACAGCCGGTTGCTGTTCATCCGCGCGCGGTCGCTGAAGTTGTGCACCGCATAGACGTAGCGCGAGCCGTCGTGCTTGCGCTCGATGGTGATGGTCTCCGGGCCGTAGCTGGTGGTGTCGTCGACATCCAGCAGGGCATCGCGGCCGCGCATGTTGCTGAAATAGACGTGGTTGCCGGGGAACAGCAGGTGGGAATCCAGGTCTTCGGGATAGCGGCCCCAGTTGAGGACGATGCGCATGCCGTCGAGGTTTTGCATCACCGGGCTGATCGCGTAGGTCATGCCGTCACAGGGGCACTTGACCACCAGGTCGGAATAGCCGGGCTTCTTGACGATCAGCAGGCTGTCGCTGGCGTCGAACGCCGGGTTCAGGGTGGACTCGCCGCGGGCGTTGGTCACTGCCGTCACCGACTGCTCGCCGTTCTTCTGCAGGATCAGCGAGGCGCCTTCGATTTTCTGGTCGCGGATGGTGGCGCTGAGGATCTGGATGTCCAGCGGCGCCGCCTGGGCGACGGGGGCGAAACAGGCCAGCAGAAGGGCAAGCGGGCTCAGATACTTCACTAGCGTTGTGTACATCGGTTTTCTCTGGGAATTTCGTTGGGATCGGTAGGCGCACACGCGTCGGACGTGATCGAGACCCGCGGCCCTCTAACTCAAGCGTTTCAAGCTCGCGGCATAGTGCCATCGTGGGCCTTCGGGCGAAATGCCCCGTGTCAACGCCTTGCTGCATGAAAATGCTCCTGCCGGGCGCTCCGTTGGCTTTGAAGGTCTCTTCGTTGGCTCGCCGACCGCCAACGCTTGAGTGCTTTCCCTGCCCGTTCCATAGTGCCGGCATGAACCGCGCCGCCGACCATGACCCGCTGGCCGCCTTCCACCCCGCCGTGCAGGGCTGGTTCCGGCGCGCCTTCGCCGCGCCGACCCCGGCGCAGACCGCGGCCTGGCCGAGCATTCGCGCCGGGCGCTCCACCCTGGTGGCGGCGCCCACCGGTTCGGGCAAGACGCTCACCGCCTTTCTCGCCGCGCTGGACGACCTTCTGCGCCAAGGGCTCGCCGGGTCGCTTGGCGAGACCACCCAGGTGGTCTACGTCTCGCCGCTCAAGGCGCTGTCCAACGACATCCACCTCAACCTCGAGGTGCCGCTGGCCGGCATCGCCGAGGAACTGCAGCGCCTGGGCCTGCCGCCGGTGGAGATCCGCACGGCGGTGCGCACCGGCGACACGCCGCAGGCCGAGCGCGCGGCGCTGCGCAAGCGCGCGCCGCACATCCTGGTGACCACGCCCGAATCGCTGTATGTGCTGCTCGGCTCGCCTTCCGGACGGGCCATGCTCGCCGGCGCGCGCAGCGTGATCGTCGACGAAATCCACGCGGTGGCCGGTAACAAGCGCGGCAGCCATCTGGCCTTGAGCCTGGAGCGCCTGCAGGCGCTGTGCGCCTGGCCGCTGGTGCGCATCGGCCTGTCCGCCACGCAGAAGCCGCTGTCGGCGGTGGCGCGCTTTCTCACCGGCGGGCAGGATTGCACGGTCGTCGACATTGGCCACCAGCGTGCCCTGGACCTGGCCCTGGAAGTACCGCCTGTGCCGCTCGAGGCGGTGATGAGCAACGAGGCCTGGGAACTGGTCTACGACCGGCTGGCCGAGCTGGTCCGCGAGCGGCGCACCACGCTGGTGTTCGTCAACACCCGGCGGCTGGCCGAGCGGGTGGCCCGGCACCTGTCCGAGCGCCTCGGCGAGGCGGCGGTGGCTGCCCACCACGGCAGTCTCGCCAAGGAGCAGCGCCTGCAGGCCGAGCGGCGGCTGAAGGCGGGCGAGCTGCGCGTGCTGGTGGCCACCGCCTCGCTGGAGCTGGGCATCGACATCGGCGACGTGGAGCGGGTCTGCCAGATCGGCTCGCCGCGTTCCATCGGCGCCTTCCTGCAGCGCATCGGTCGCGCCGGTCACCAGGTAGGCGGGGTTTCGAGCGGACGGATCTTTCCCACCTCCCGGGACGAGCTGATCGAATGTGCCGCGCTACTCGATGCCGTGCGGCGTGGCGAGCTGGATCAACTGCATATCCCGCGCGCGCCGCTGGACGTGCTGGCCCAGCAGATCGTCGCCGAGGTGGCCTGCCAGGAATGGCGCGAGGACGCGCTGCTGGCGCTGATCCGCCGCGCCGAGCCCTATGCCGACCTGGATGAAGCGCACTATCAGGCGCTGCTGCGCATGCTTGCCGAGGGCTATACGCGCCGGCACGGCGCGCACCGCGCCTACCTGCACCGTGACGCGGTGACCGGCACCCTGCGCGGCCGGCGCGGCGCGCAACTGACCGCGCTGACCAGCGGCGGCACCATTCCGGAGACTGCCGATTACGCGGTGCTGCTCGAACCCCAGGCGCTGAACATCGGCACGGTGAACGAGGACTTCGCGGTGGAAAGCCTGGCCGGCGACGTGTTCCAGCTCGGCAACCAGTCCTACCGCATCCTGCGCATCGAACCCGGGCGGGTGCGCGTGGAGGACGCCCATGGCCAGCCACCGAACATTCCCTTCTGGCTCGGCGAGGCGCCGGGGCGCAGCGACGCGCTGTCCGCCGCCGTGGGGCGCTTGCGCGGGGAGGTGGAGCGGCGGCTGATCCCCAATGCCCTCGGCGGGGCGCCCTCGGTGGACAAGGAAAACGTTGTCCACCCTACGCAGGGCGTGCAGCCCGGTAGGGCGGTCAAAAACGCAGCGTTGGCCGCCGCAGGCGTTGGTGGGGCGCCATTGGTGGAGAGGTACGCACCCGACCGCCTGGCGCCGGCCATCGCCTGGCTCACCGACGAGCTCGGCCTGCCGCTGGCCGCCGCCGAGCAGATCGTCGACTACCTGGCCCGCGCCCAGTCCGCGCTGGGCGCGCTGCCCACGCAGCACTGTCTGGTGATGGAGCGCTTCTTCGACGAATCCGGCGGCACGCAGCTGATCATCCATTCGCCGTTTGGCAGTCGCATCAACCGCGCTTGGGGGCTGGCACTGCGCAAGCGCTTCTGCCGCACGTTCAACTTCGAGCTGCAGGCGGCGGCCACCGAGGACGCCATCATCCTCTCGCTGTCCACCAGCCACAGCTTTCCCCTCGACGAGGTCTGGCGCTACCTGCGTGCGGCGAGCGCCGAGCAGGTGCTGATCCAGGCGCTGCTCGACGCGCCGCTGTTCGGCGTGCGCTGGCGCTGGGTGGCCGGGGTCGCCTTGGCCCTGCCGCGCATGAGCGGCGGGCGCAAGGTGGCGCCGCAGATTCAGCGCATGCGCAGCGAAGATCTGCTGGCCACGGTATTCCCCGATCAGGTGGCCTGCCTGGAAAACATCGTCGGCGAGCGCGAGATTCCCGACCATCCGCTGGTGGCGCAGACCCTGGAGGACTGCCTGCACGAAGCTATGGACAGCGAAGGCTGGCTGGCCCTGCTGCGCCGCATGGAGGCCGGCGAGGTGCGTCTGCTGCAGCGCGACCTGCCGGAGCCCTCGCCCCTGGCCGCCGAGGTGCTCAGCGCGCGGCCCTACGCCTTTCTCGACGACGCGCCGCTGGAGGAGCGGCGCACGCAGGCGGTGCTGGCGCGGCGCTGGAGCGACCCGCAGTCCACCGACGACTTGGGCCAGCTGGATGCCGAGGCCATTCTCGCCGTGGCCGAGGAAGCCTGGCCGCAGGCGCGCACCGCCGACGAGCTGCACGAGGCGCTGATGGCCCTGGCCTGCCTGACCGATGCGGAAAGCCGCAGCGATCCGCAGTGGCCGGCGCTGCTGGAGGCGCTGGCCGCCCGCGGGCGGGCGACGCGCATGAGCGTTGCGGTAGGTGAAGGCCTGTGGCTGCCGCTGGAGCGCCTGGCGCAGTTTCGCGTGCTGTATCCCAACGCCGAATACGCGCCGAGGCTGACGATTCCCGCCGCGTTCGCAGAAGTCGGCGACGAGGACGCCGTGCGGGTGGATGTGGTGCGCGCGCGCCTGTCGGGCGCTGGCCCGCTGCCGTTGCCGCGCATCGCCCGCGCCCTGGCGCAGCCGGCCAGTGCGGTGGCGCAGGCGCTGGCCGCGCTGGAGCGCGAGGGCTATGTGCTGCGTGGGCGCTTCACCCCTGGCAGCCGCGAGGAAGAGTGGTGCGAGCGGCACCTGCTGGCGCGCATCCATCGCTACACGGTCAAGCGTCTGCGCCGGGAGATCGAGCCGGTGGAGCGCCGCGATTTCCTGCGCTTCCTGTTCGACTGGCAACGGCTTGCCCCGGCGACCCGTGGCGAAGGGGCGGACGCCGTGGCGGCCGTGCTCGAGCAGCTGGAGGGCTATCAGGCGGCGGCCGCCGCCTGGGAAGGCGAGCTGCTGCCGGCGCGCCTCAAACGCTACGACAGCGCCTGGCTGGATGCGCTGTGCCGCTCCGGTCGGATGGTCTGGGCTCGCCTGGCCGGGCGGCAGACGGCCGGCGCCGGGCCGGTGCGCGGCACGCCGATCGTGCTGTTGCCGCGGCGCCGGCTGGCGCTGTGGATGTCCCTGGCCGGCACTGCCGAGGCGCAGCCGTCGCCGCGCGCCCGGCGGGTGCTGGACGTGCTGGAACGCCAGGGCGCGCTGTTCTTCGACGAACTGCTGGAGGACGCCCACCTGCTGCGTAGCGAGCTGGAGGATGCCTTGGGCGAGCTGGTCGCCCTGGGCCTGCTGAATGCCGACGGCTTCGCCGGCCTGCGCGCGCTGCTGACGCCGGTCGGCAAGCGCCCGACCCGCACGGGACGGCGGGCGCGCGGCGGCGCTCTGATGGGCGGCATGGCCGGTGCCGGGCGCTGGGCCTTGCTGCGTCGCCCGGCTGAGGAAGGCGCTGCTGCAAGGGCTGGCAGGCGCCAGCCCTTGGCCGGGGGAGAGGGTGAGCCCGACCCCCTGGAACACATCGCCCGCGTGCTGCTGCGCCGCTACGGTGTGGTGTTCTGGCGCCTGCTGGAGCGCGAGGCCGACTGGCTGCCGCCGTGGCGGGAGCTGCTACGCGTCTATCACCGCCTGGAGGCGCGCGGGGAAATCCGTGGCGGGCGTTTCGTCACCGGCATCAGTGGCGAACAGTTCGCCCTGCCCGAGGCGGTCGGCCTGTTGCGCGAGGTGAGGCGCCGGCCGGCGGCCGGTGAGCTGATCCGCGTCAGCGGCAGCGATCCGCTGAACCTGGCCGGCATCCTGCTGCCCGGCGAGAAAGTGCCGGCGCTGCCGGGCAACCGCCTGCTGTATCGCGACGGTGTGCCGGTGGCGACGCGGATTGCCGGCAAGGTCGAGTTCCGCGATGTGCCGGACGAAGGCGAGCGGGAGCGCTTGGGTCAGGCGCTGGTGCGTGATGAATGGCTCACTGGCCGCGCACGTGGGCCGGCGGGTTGACCAGCTGATCGACCACCATCAGCGCGCGGGGAAACGAGGGGTAGCCACCCTTGGCCACGTCCAGCCCGGCATAAGCCTCCCGGTAGCGCAGGGCGTGGGCGCGGTCGGCCTGCGGCGCCAGGAAGGGCTCGCTGTAGATCTTGTAGAGCAGCGCCAGCGCGTGCGGATGGCGGCGTTCGGCGGAGCGTTCGAGCAACGGCAGGATGCGCTCCAGCGCCGCGCGCTGGCGGATCAGCGACACCGCCTGGTAGAGCGCCACTTCGCCACGGGGGTCCTGGTCGGCGATGCGCGCCAGCAGGGCATCGGCCAGTTCCAGGCTGCTCTGGGGGCCTGAGGTGACCAGCAGGCGGGCCTGCATCAGGTCGTTTTCCTGCAGCAGGCGCTGGGCGTGGCTGTCGAGCACGAGCGGCTCGCAGGGCTTGGCGGCACAGCCGCCCAGCGCCAGGGCGGCGCTAAGGAGAATCCATCGGGTCATGTACGGGTCCGTCGTCCGCAGGGTGGGCACCCTGCTTGGTGATAGTCGAGGAACCGGATCAGTGTGGATCGGCGCTGGCTGATTTGCGAAGCGGCGCACAGATTGGCGCGCGTGACGGGCGCGCCGTCGCCGGTGCGTGGTGGCCAAAAAAGGGCGTTGACCACCCGACGCCGAAAGCCTAGAAACGCTCGTTCGGCTTCAGGTAGCGCCATTGCCCCTGCGGCAGCTTGGCCATGCTCACGGTGCCAAGGCGGATGCGCCGCAGGCTGACCAACTGCAGGCCCACCAGCCTGCACAATGTGCGGATGTCGCCCGGCTGGGGCGCCTTCAGGGCCAGGCGCAGGTGGGTTTCGTTCTGCCAGCTGGCCTTGCACACCGGAAGGGTGTGTTCGCCCTGGCGGATGCCGCGCTTGAGCTTGTCCAGACCGCCGTCGACGAGCGTGCCCTTGACCTCGGCAACGTATTCCTCTTCCAGCGGCTTGTGGCGGTTGGTCAGGTGACGGGTCACGCCCCAGCTCTGGGTGAATACCAGCAGGCCGCTGGCCTCGCGCTCCAGCAGACCGACCGGCTGCTGGCGTACCAGATGCTTGTGCACGGCGCGCAGAGTAGGGTCATCCTCGGCCCAGCGATTCTCGCGGGTCAGCAGCGCCAGGGCCTGCTCCACGCTGCAACCGGCTGGCTTGTGCAGCAGCAGGGTGGCCGGCGGCACATCCTCGGCCTCGGCGCCGGGCAGCAGCACGATGGGCTCGTCGGTCACCTTGAACTGCGGCTGTTCCACCACCTCGCCAGCGACGGTGACCCAGCCGCCCTCGATGTACAGCTCGGCTTCGCGACGCGAGCAGCCGAGCAGTTCAACGAGGCGTTTGGACAGACGGACGGGTTCGGACATGGCAGTGGACTCCTGAAGGGGCTGCGATTGTAGCCCCAGGTCAATAAACAGGCGGGGGTATTTGACGATAGAATGCGCGCCTCAATTGCCCGAAGGGCTGTTCGATGTCCTGCGTCTATCTGATCGACGACGACGAACTCATCCTCGACCTGCATGCCGAGCTGTTAGGCGCAGCCGGCCTGAAGGTTCGCCGTTTCTCGTCCTCGCGCGCCTTCCTGTCGTCCTATGTGGCGGCGGGCGACTGCGAGTGCATTCTCTCCGACCTGCGCATGCCCGAACTGGGCGGGCTGGAACTGCAGGCCGAGCTGCTGGCGCGCGGTGTCGAAACGCCGTTGATCTTCATCACCGGGCACGCCGACGTGGCCACCGCCGTGGAAGCCATGCGCCGGGGGGCCTTCGACTATGTGGAAAAGCCCGTGGACGGCCGGCAGTTGCTGGCGCGGGTGCGTGCCGCGCTGGCGCGGTGCGCCGAGCTGCATCAGGCCGGCCAGGCCCGACGCGCGCGCGAGCAGCGGTTGGGCTTGCTCACCGCGCAGGAGCGGCGCATCGCCGAGTGGGTGGTGCAGGGCAAATCCAGTCGGGAAATCTCCGAGCTGGCGTCGATCAGCGTACGGACGGTGGAAAATCACCGGGCCCGCATCATGGACAAATTGCAGGTGAGCTCGGTGGTGGAGATGGTGCGCATGCTGTTGTAGAACGGTTCGGTGGTCGCGGACAGGGAACTGTTAATGCCCCGGTGGGTCGTTTTTCATGAGCGAACGCTCCATGTGTGTTCCCATGAAGAGGCTTACCCATGAAAAGATTTATGAGCTTGTCCGTATTGGCCGCCGCGCTGTTGCCGGTTGCCGTTCTGGCCGCGCCGACGGCGGGAACCCAGGAAATCACGCTCAGTGGCGCCGGCAGCAGCGACAAGGATTTCGATTCCACTCTGCTGAACGTCCAGGGCAGTTGGGGGCAATACCTGAATGATTCCTCCCTGTGGGGGATCCGCCAGTTCGTCGGTATCTTCGATACCGAGGGAGAAAGCACCAAGTTCCAGGGTGCGACGCGGGTGTTCTACGACTACCACTTCGGCACCGGCAACACTCGGCCGTTCATTGGCGCCAGCCTTGGCGGCATTTATGGCGACAATGTCGACGACACCTTCATGGCCGGCCCGGAAATCGGCCTCAAACACTGGGTCAACGACAGTACCTTCATCACCGGTATGGTCGAGTACCAGTTCCTGTTCGACAGCGGCAGCGAGGCCGAAGATACCTACGATGACGGCACGCTCTTCTACAGCCTGGGTTTGGGTTACAACTTCTGAACCCTGCTCTGAAACGAAAACCGGAACCCTAGGGTTCCGGTTTCTTTTGGGGCTCAGGGATGTTTAAGCCCGTAGTGTTCGTCCAGGGTGCCTGGTGCGCCAGCCGGCTTGGGGGCGTAGTCCTTGGGCGCCTGGGAGTCGAGCAGGTCGGATTCCGGAGCCTGCAGACGCTCGCGCTTCTGCTGGTCGTGCAGGGCTGACAACAGACGTTGGCGTGTCACTTCGTCCAGCGCCAGGCGATCGATGCCCTCGGTGAGGTGTTCCTGCACATCCTGGTAGCTCTGGGTGAGCTTGCGCACCAGGGCGGCCGTGGTATTGAAATGAGTGACCACTTCACTCTGGTAGGTTTCAAAACGCTCCTGCAGTTCGTCGAGCTGACTCTGGGTGCGGCTCGGCGCGGCACCAGGTGCCAGGCGGGAAATCAGAAAACCGATGACGACCCCGACAAGCAGGGCAATGGCCGGCACCAACCAGACCATGAGCGACTGTTCCACGAGTCCTTCCTCTATCTGCGGGTTTGTTTTACGTTAGCGACCCCAGTCTGCCCCCGAATGCCGCACCGTACAATGCTACGAAACGCCGGGAATTACTGGTGGCGCGGCCGTCTGTCCGGCGGCGCGCCGTTCTCCGGTGGTGCGTGCACCGCCCGGACCTGAACCAAGACGAGTCGACCCCCAACCGGGTCACGGAGTTCCTGCCTTGCTCACCCGCGAAACCCCTCTGCAGCTCGACGGCCCCAGCGGCGCGCTCGAAGCCCTCTACCTGCCAGTGCCCGACGCGCGCGGCCTGGCGCTGATCTGTCATCCCAACCCGGTCAAGGGCGGCACCATGCTCAACAAGGTGGTCTCCACCCTGCAGCGCACCGCCCGCGACGCCGGCTACAGCACCTTGCGCTTCAACTACCGGGGCGTGGGCGCCAGCGCCGGCAGCCATGACATGCACATGGGCGAGGTGGATGATGCCGAGGCGGCCTGCGACTGGCTGCGCGCCCAGCATCCCGAGCTGCCGCTGAGCCTGCTCGGTTTCTCCTTCGGCGGCTTCGTCGCCGCCGCACTGGGCGGGCGTCTGGAGGCGCGTGGTCAGCAGCTGGAGCACATCTTCATGGTCGCCCCGGCGGTGATGCGCCTGGACGAGAACGTGCCGTTGCCGCAGACCGGCACGCTGACCCTGATCCAGCCCGAGGACGACGAGGTGGTGCCGCCCGAAGCGGTCTACGCCTGGTCCGAAGCCCTGGCGCGTCCCCATGAGCTGCTGAAAGTGGCAGAATGCGGCCACTTCTTCCATGGCAGGCTGACCGACCTCAAAGAGCTGGTCAGCGAGCGCCTCTGAGCCGCCTGCCACACGTTCGACGGATTTGACACATGACCACGCGCATCCTTACCGGCATCACCACCACCGGCACCCCGCACCTGGGCAACTACGCCGGCGCTATCCGCCCGGCCATCGTCGCCAGCCGCGCCGCTGATGCGGACTCCTTCTACTTCCTGGCCGACTACCACGCGCTGATCAAGTGCGACGACCCGGCGCGCATCCAGCGCTCGCGTCTGGAAATCGCCGCCACCTGGCTGGCCTGCGGCCTGGATACCAACAAGGCGACCTTCTATCGCCAGTCGGACATCCCCGAGATTCCCGAGCTGACCTGGCTGCTCACCTGCGTGGCCGGCAAGGGCCTGCTCAACCGTGCCCACGCCTACAAGGCGGCGGTGGACAAGAACGTCGAGGTCGGTGAAGACCCGGATGCCGGTGTGACCATGGGCCTGTTCAGCTACCCGGTGCTGATGGCCGCCGACATCCTGATGTTCAATGCCCACAAGGTGCCGGTCGGCCGTGACCAGATCCAGCACGTGGAAATGGCCCGTGACATCGGCCAGCGCTTCAACCACCTGTTCGGCCAGGGCCGCGAGCTGTTTACCCTGCCCGAGGCGGTCATCGAGGAAGAGGTGGCGACCCTGCCGGGCCTGGACGGTCGCAAGATGTCCAAGAGCTACGACAACACCATCCCGCTGTTCGGCAGCGCCAAGCAGCTCAAGGACGCAATCGCCCGCATCGTTACCGACTCGAAGCTGCCGGGCGAGCCCAAGGACCCGGACAACGCCCACCTGTTCACCCTCTACCAGGCTTTTGCCAGCGCCGAACAGCAGGCCGCCTTCCGTGCCGACCTGCTGGCCGGGCTGGGCTGGGGCGAGGCCAAGCAGCGCCTGTTCGAGTTGCTCGACAACGAGCTGGGCGAAGCGCGCGAACGCTACCATGCGCTGATCGCCAAGCCGGCCGACCTGGAGGACATCCTACTGGCCGGCGCCGCCAGGGCGCGGCGCATCGCCACTCCGTTCCTGGCCGAGCTGCGCGAGGCGGTGGGCCTGCGCTCCTTCCGCGAGCAGGTGCAGGTCGCCGGCGCCAGCAAGAAGAAGGCCGCCAAGACCGCACGCTTCGTCAGCTTCCGCGAGCCGGATGGCAGCTTCCGCTTCCGCTTCCTGGCCGCCGACGGCGAGGAATTGCTGCTGTCGCGGCCGTTCAGCGACCCGAAGAGAACCGGTCAGGTCAGCCAGCGGCTGATCGCCCAGGGGCCGGATGCGCTGGAGCTGCGCGAGGACGAGGGCACCCAGTTCACCCTGTGGCTGGACGACGAGTGCATCGCCGACAGCCCGAGCTTCGCCGATCCCGAGGCCCTCGACGCGGCCATGCTGCGGGTGCGCGACGCCATCGCCGGGCTGGCCGCCGAAAGCTGACTTCGTTGTTGGTTCGGCGCAGAGCCGCTGGGGGTGGTAGCGGACTTGTCCGCGAGCTTTGGGATGGCCTGGAAAAGAGCTCGCGAATGAATTCGCTCCTGCGGGCACGCGCCGGTCGCCACTTTTCATGACCTGAGGAAAGAGCTGCCTTGAACGATCTGAGCAAATTGCCAAGCACCGAGGGCGCCGTTAAAGTGTCGGCCCCCTCCACCAACCCCGACGCTGCCATGACTCCACTCCAGCGCTATCAGGCCGATCTGCAACGCCCCGACTTTTTCCACGACGCCGCCCAGGAAAACGCCGTGCGTCACCTGCAGCGCCTGTACGACGACCTGGTGGCCGCACAGCAGCAATCGAGCGGCCTGCTCGGCAAGCTGTTCGGCAAGAAGGCGCAGGGCCCGATCAAGGGCATCTACTTCTGGGGTGGCGTGGGTCGCGGCAAGACTTACCTGGTGGATACCTTCTTCGACGCGCTGCCGTTCGAACAGAAGATGCGCACGCACTTCCACCGCTTCATGAAGCGCGTGCACGAGGAACTGAAGACCCTCAAGGGCGAGAAGAACCCGCTGCCGATCATCGCCAAGCGCTTCGCTGGCGAGGCCCGGGTGATCTGCTTCGACGAATTCTTCGTGTCGGACATCACCGACGCCATGATCCTCGCCACCCTGCTGGACGAGCTGTTCAAGAACGGCGTGTCGCTGGTGGCCACCTCCAACATCGTGCCGGACGGCCTGTACAAGGACGGCCTGCAGCGCGCCCGTTTCCTGCCGGCCATCGCCCTGCTCAAGCAGCACACCGAGATCGTCAACGTCGACAGCGGCATCGACTACCGTCTGCGCGCCCTGGAGCAGGCCGAGCTGTACCACTGGCCGCTGGACGCCGAGGCCGAGCTGAGTCTGGAGCGCAGTTTCAAGAGCCTGCTCACCGAGAATTGCACGGTGCGTGAAAACGAGCCGCTGATGATCGAGAACCGCATCATCCGCGCCCGCAAGGTGGCCAACGACATCGCCTGGTTCGAATTCCGCGAGCTGTGCGACGGCCCGCGCAGTCAGAACGACTACATCGAGCTGGGCAAGATCTTCGAAGCGGTGCTGGTGGCCAACGTCGAACGCATGGATGCCATGAAGGACGATATGGCGCGGCGCTTCATCAACCTGGTGGACGAGTTCTACGACCGCAACGTCAAGCTGATCCTCTCCGCCGAAGTGGAACTCAAGGACCTGTACGCCGGCGGCCGCCTGGAATTCGAATTCCAGCGCACCCTGAGCCGTCTGCTGGAAATGCAATCCCACGAGTTCCTGGCGCGACCGCACAAGCCCTGAGTGCGGTGGTCGCCGCTGCAGGGCTGGCATAGAGCCAGCTCTGCAGCGATTAATGTTCCACGAGCCTCTGTCCCGCCCTTTGCCGGGTGGATGAAACCTTTCCCCGACCCGCCACTCCACTGCACTGAACCCATCAGTGAGGGAGATTTGCCATGAGCAGTGCAGGCGACAAGGCCCGCGGTATGGCCAACGAAGCGGCAGGCAAGGTCAAGCAGGGCGTCGGTGAAGCCACCGGCAACCAGGGCATGCGCCAGGAAGGCAAGATCCAGGAGCGCAAGGGCGAAGCCCAGCAGGTCAAGGGCGACGTCAAGGACACCCTGAAGAAAGGCATCGACAAGGCCTGACCTTCCCCCACCGCCCGCCGATGGGCTTTCCGGCCCATCGGCTCCCCTTCGATTCCGTTCCTTCAATCAGGCCGCAACGCGTTCGATCTTGCCGTCGCCGGCGTTCGGATAGGCGGAATGCTGGCGCCATTTTATTATCTTTTTCCTAATGAATGCCGCTCCGTTGCCGATTAGATGATCAGCGGCAGGCGGGCTCGTGGGGCCGCTGCCCACTGACAGACACGCAAAAAAAGAACAAACCTTCAGCGGAAAAGGGATTCCCCCCATGTTTCTCAGGCGATTCAAGGTTGGCCATCGGGCCATCGTCAGTTTTTCCATCGTGGCCCTGCTGGTCGTGCTGCTCGGCGTGTTCGCCAAGAGCCAGATGCAGGTGATTCGCGGCGCCACGCTCACCATGCAGGACAACACGCTGCCCAGCTATCGCGCCCTGGGCTGGATCGGCGAGCAGATGCTGCGCCTGCGCATCATGTCGTTTCGTCTCTATGTGGACCGCGAGCCCGACAAACTCAAGGCCAGTCTGATCCGCGCGGACGAGATCGCCAACGATCTCGCCAAGGCGGTGAACGATTACGAGAAGTTGGTGGTCAGCGAGGCAGAGCGCGAGCAGTTCCGCCTGGTGCGCCAGGCCATGCAGGACTACGTGAACATCCACAGGAGCCTCGTGGACGCTTCCGCCCGGGGCGAGCTGGAGCCGATGCGCGCCCTGCTGGGCGGCGACTACAACCGTCTGTCCATCGAGCTGGGTAAGCAGTTGAACCGGCTCATCGAGATCAAGGGGCAGATTGCCGGCGATTTCGCCCAGAAGGCCCATGAGCAATACGAACTGGCCGATATCGGCGTGCTGGTGTTCATGGCGCTCGCCGCGCTGCTGACCATCGTGCTGGCCAGCGTGCTGACCCGCAGCATTGTCGCGCCGCTCTCCGAAGCGGTACGCATGGCCGAAGTGGTGGCCAACGGCGACCTTACCCACGCCATTCGTGTGGAAGGCCGGGACGAGCCGGCCCAGCTGCTGGCCGCCCTGGAACGCATGCAGCAGAACCTGCGGGATACCCTGCAGCGCATCGTGGATTCCTCGAACCAGCTGTCCTCGGCTGCCGAAGAGCTGAATACCGTCACCGAGAACTCCAGCCGCGTGCTGCAGCAGCAGAACCAGGAAATCGAGCAGGCGGCCACCGCGGTCAACGAGATGACCACCGCCGTGGATGAAGTGGCCCGCAACGCCACGGCTACCTCGGAAGCCTCCCAGGCCTCCGACCGCACCGCGCGGGAAGGTCGCAACCAGGTGGAGCGCACTATCGAATCCATCAACCAGATGACCCGCGAGGCCGGCAGCAGCGCCCAGGAAGTCGACAACCTGGCGGGCCAGGTGCGCAGCATCAGTACCGTGCTGGACGTGATTCGCGCCATCGCCGAACAGACCAACCTGCTGGCGCTCAACGCCGCCATCGAAGCGGCCCGGGCCGGTGAGGCGGGGCGCGGCTTTGCCGTGGTGGCCGATGAGGTGCGTGCCCTGGCGCATCGTACTCAGCAGTCCACCCAGGAAATCGAGCAGATGATCCAGGCGGTGCAGCAGAGCACCGACCAGGCCATGAGCGCGATGCAGACCAGCAACCAGCGCGCGCAGAGCACGCTGGAAATCGCCCATGCCGCCGGCGAAGCGCTGCGCCAGATCACCGAGTCGATCGGCCATATCACCGAGCGCAACCTGATCATCGCCAGCGCTTCGGAAGAGCAGGCCCAGGTGGCTCGCGAGGTGGACCACAACCTGGTCAACATCCGCGACCTGGCCATGCAGACCTCCGCCGGCGCCAACCAGACCAGCGCCGCCAGTCACGAACTGGCGCGTCTGGCGGTGCGCCTGAACGAGCTGGTGACCGGCTTCCGCCTGTAAAGGGATGAAGCGGCCAGCCCGGCGTCGGGCTGGCCGCTTTCGTCGGAACGTCTTGCAGGGACCCGCAGGCTGGGCCAGCCTCCCTCAACACCAATGGGTATCCGCGAGGGCCTGGTCATGCAACGTCTGCATTGCACCTACCGCAACCACACCATCGTCGCCGACGTGATCGAGTACGAGGGCAGCCCGTTGCCCTGGGCGGCCGGCTGCCGCATCACCGCGCCCGACGGGCGCAGCAGTCGCCGGTTCCCGCTGCCCCACGAACGCGCCTTCCTGTCCGACCGGGACAAGGCCGAACAGGTATCCCTGGCCCACGGCAAGTGGCTGGTCGACCAGCATCTCGACCAGAGCCGCGAGCTGTTCGCCTCTGCGGCCTGAACGGAAACGGGGCTGCCCTGCGCAGCCCCGTTCGGGTCACAGCAGTTCCGGAGGAATGGTGCCGCCGTGCTCGGCCAGGCGCTTCATGACCTCCTTGTGCAGCCACATGTTCATCTGCGCCGAGTCCGCCATCTTGTCCGGCGGGCAACCCAGCTCAGTGGCCAGCTCCTTGCGGGCTTCCAGGCTGCTGTTCAGGCCGAGCAGCTTGAGCAGGTCGACAATCGAGGTGCGCCAGTTCAGCTGCTCCGAATGCGTGGCGGCCATGCTCTCCAGCTTGGCGGCCACATCGACCTGGCTGACCGGTGCCGCCGTGGCGCCCGGTGCTGCTGTTGGGCTCGGCGGCACCACGCCGGAATCGACCGTGGTGCCGCCCGCGGCGGTGGTGGTCCCGGGTGGCGGGGCGCCCGCCGGGCGCTCCGTGGCATGTGCGTCGCGGCCGATGCCGAGTTTTTCCTTGATCAGATCGAACAGGCCCATGGGTGGATCCTCCGCTGGTGGTGGTTCTGATGCGACCGCGGATTCGGGCGGGCATTCACTGGTCGGCGGGCTGATCGATAGAGGGTGGCGCGGCTCAGGCTTCGTTGAGCCAGTCTTCGGCTTGCGGTTCCTGGTCGGTGCGAAAGGCGCGAACCTGCAGGCCGGGGATCAGCGCGCCCTCCACCTCGCTGGCGTGGCGCAGCCAGGCGGTGTCGGTCAGCACGGCGCAGCGCTCGAAGCGCTGGATCAGCCGGAACAGTTGCGGCAGGCGCGCCAGCTCGACGGCGAAGGCGCCGAGGGTCGGCAGATCGAAGGCTTCCAGGCGGTAGAGCAAACGGCCCTTGTGCAGGCCGGTGGAGGCATTGAGCAGATGGTCGAGCAACTGGGCCATGGCGTCGCTGTCGAGCTTGCCGTGGATCTCCAGGTCGACGCGGTTCTCACCGCTGCGCTTGACCGTGAACATGACGTGTTCCTCACCTGCGGGTTGCTACAGGCAGGCTAGTTCACCGTTGGCGGGCTGTCGGGCGAGGACCCGGCAGCCCGGGGCTGTTCAGCGCAAGCGCATTTCCTTGCCGCTCTTGGCACCGGCCGGGGGGGCCATCTCGGTGGGGGCGGGAATATCGATATGGCGGGTCGCCGGCAGGCGCTTGAGGCGATTCAGCACCGAGACCACCGAGTCCAGCGAGCGCAGGGTGTTGATCTCCACGTGGGGATTCTCCACCGGCCGACGGGTATGGATCTGGTACTGGCGCCACCAGACCACGGTCTTGCCGGCCTGCGCGGGCAGGTCCAGGGTCAGGATGCGCGTCATCTCCGCATAGGGGATGAACCTATCGACGCGGGAGGCGACCTCGGCGGGCAGGTGCAGGCCGTCCTCGTCGAAGAAGGCGTCGAGTTCCGCGCGGGGTTCGACGCGCCGCTTGGCGGGCATCAGGGCCAGCACCCCTGCCAGCACCCCCAGCGCCAGACAGGCAATGCCGGCTTCGGGCTGGCCGAGCAGAAACGCCGGCACGCTCAGCAGCAACAAGGGGAACCACAGCCATTTCCAGAAACGCTTGTAGACATTCGGCGAGTCGCTCGGGGTCGGCAGGTCCGCAGGATTGCGGGAAAAGCTGTCGATCGTCTCGGGGAAGATCTTGATGATGGTTTTCGGGACGGTGTCTGCGGGGGTCGTCATGCGTCGTTATCCTTGAATATCCGAGGCGTCGACCTTGCAAAAGGGGCCGCCATCGGTCCTGGCCCGGCATTGCCGGGGTCCGCCCACAGCCCGGACGGCCGACAAAGGGCAGCGACACGCGCGCCTGATTGATCCGTCAACGGGTAATGGCTATGTGGCAGCAAGCGAGAGTACAGGGTTGCCGAATCGGCGCAAAGACCCGCTTTTCAGAAAAAGCGCGACGTTGATGCCGCGTTGGCGGGGCGTTGCGCCACAGGGGGTTCCGGCTACGAAAGATGCTCTGAAAATGGGGCGCAGACGCGCCCCGGAACTCGGATTCAGCGGGTCGAGACGGGGTGCAGCACGTCTGCGGGCAGCGCGCCGGGAAGCGTATCGCCAAACCCCTGGTCGATGGCTGGCAGCTTGTGGGCAATGCCCTTGTGACAGTCGATACAGGTCTGACCCTCGGCGAAGCCCTTCTGGTGTGCGTTCGAGGAACGGCCGGCCTGTTCGGCATAGTCGAAATAGCTGAAGTCGTGGCAGTTGCGGCATTCCTGCGAATCGTTGCGCTTCATGCGCGCCCATTCACGCTGTGCCATGACCGCGCGCTTGGCCTCGAACTTTTCCGGGGTGTCGATGCTGCCCAGCATCTTGTGCAGCAGTTCGTTGGAGGCATAGAACTTGCGCACCATCTTCGGCCACCACTCCTTGGGCACGTGGCAGTCCGAGCAGACCGCGCGCACCCCGGTGCGGTTGTTGTAGTGAATGGTGTTGCGGTATTCCTGGTACACGTTCACTTCCATCTCGTGGCAGGAGATGCAGAACGTCTCGGTGTTGGTCCATTCCATGGCGGTGTTGAAGCCACCCCAGAAAATGATGCCCAGCACGAAGGCCAGGCCGACGGCGCTGAATACCAGCCCGATCGCCCAGGCCCACACTTTCTTGATCTTGTTCATGACGAGTCCTTACAGGCCCGGGGCCGGGCTGAATACGTTGTCCACCAGCTGCTTGGCATCGGTCTGCGGCACGTGGCACTGCAGGCAGAAGTAGCGGCGTGGGCTGACGCTCGAAAGCTCCTGGCCTTCGCGGTCGCGAAAGTGGGTCAGAGACACCTTGGTGGCGCCAGTGGCCTGAGCGCGGCTCCAGGAGTGGCAGTCCATGCACTTGTTGTAATTGAGGGTCACCTGGTAGTTGGTCACGCTATGCGGGACCAGCGGCGGCTGCTGCACGAAATCACGTGGCAGCAGGCCGCCGGCGTCACGGATCTCGCGGTAGTTCTCGGCCGGATGTTCCGCGCCGCCGACAGCGGTTTCGCGCAGGCTCTTCACGCCCTCGGCGCTGGCCGAGAACGGGAGGGCCAGCACGAGCGCAGCGATGCCCACGGCTTTCTGGATGGCAGTTTTCATGATTCGCTCCTGTTGAAACGCGTCGTCAGGCGGAACACATCCTGGCTGCACACATCGACACAACGGCCGCAGGTGGTGCAGTCGGAAGAAAGAATGAGGGGATGGTCTTGTCCGGCCGCCTTGAGGGCGGGACGGATGACCTGGGGTTCGGGGCAGACCTTGAAGCAATCCATGCAGTCGTCGCAGGCCCGGCGGCGGGGCGCCGCCACGCGCAGCAGGGCGAACTTGCCCAGCAGCCCGTAGAACGCACCGACCGGGCAGACGTGGCCACACCAGCCACGTGCGGCAAACAGCAGGTCGTAGAGAAACACGGCGGCCACCACGCCCCAGGCCGCGCCGGCGCCGAAGATCAGCGCGCGGTGCAGCATGGAAATGGGGTTCACCCATTCCCAGGCGATGCCGCCGGTAATCAACGACACCAGCAGAGTGGCCAGTAGCAGCCAGCGCCGCAGGCTTTCCGGCGGTGTTGGCGAGGTCTTGATCTTCAGCGTGCGACGCAGCCAGCCGGCGGCGTCGGTTACCGGGTTGATCGGGCAGAACCAGGCGCAATACAGACGCCCGCCGATCAGCCCGTAGAACAGCAGCACGATCAGCGCGCCGGTGAGCGCCGCCGTCTCCGGCAGATGCCCGGCCAGCAGGCCTTGCAGCAGCATGTAGGGATCGGTCAGCGGCAGGGTGTCGAGCGTGACGCTCGACGCCAGGTTGCCCTTGACCGGCCACCAGGCCTGTTCCAGACGGCCATTGCGGGCCAGCCACAGGCTGATCGGACCGATCAGGAACAACCCCAGGAAACCCAGCTGCGAAGCGCGGCGCAACAGCAGGAAGCGGTTGGCGCCGAGCCAGCCCTTGGTTTCCCGGGCGGCGGCGGTCGGCTTGCGCCCGGCTACGCTCCTGGGCGAACTCATGGCGCTTCTCCCGTATCGAGCCCGCGTACCGGCAACTGGATCTGGTCACCGATCAGCGAACCGCCGGCCTTGTCCTTCTCCTCCCAGCCCTTGCGGTAATGGTCGGCGGCCTTGGCCTGGGCCAGCGGGCGCGGCAGCACCTTGATGGCCGAGGCGTCGGGCAGCACACAGGCCTGCTCGCACTTGCCGCAGCCGGTGCAATGCTCCGAATGCACGGTGGGCAACAGCAGCGCGTGGCGGTCCGAACGCGGGTTGTGGTAGCGCTCCAGGGTGATGGCCTCGTCGATCACCGGGCAGACCCGGTAACAGACGTCGCAACGCAGCCCCAGGTAGTTGAGGCATTGCTCCTGATCGATCAGCACCGCCAGGCCCATGCGCGCCTCGTTGATATCGGTGAGCGCATGATCCAGTGCGCCCGTCGGGCAGGCCGGCACGCAGGGAATGTCCTCGCACATCTCGCAGGGCACGTCACGGGCGGTGAAGAACGGCGTGCCGGTGGGCACGGGTTCGCCGAGCGTGGCGAGCTTGAGCGTGTCGTAGGGACAGGCGCGCACGCACAGGCCGCAGCGCACGCAGGCGGCGAGGAAGTCCTCCTCCGCCAGCGCGCCCGGCGGACGCAGCGCGGTCGGCGCCAGGGCGTTGGCCTGGTTGCCGTACAGTCCTACGCCCAACCCCAGCACACAGGCGCCACCGATCGCTGCGGCGGACTGCTGCAGGAAACGGCGACGGCTGTTGGCGGGCATGTCTGGTTTGTCGGTCATGACAGCGACTCGGGGTCCGGGGGCGCCGTGGCGCCCCGTTCACCTCAGGCCTTGAGCACCTTGACGGCGCATTTCTTGAAGTCCGTTTCCTTCGAGAGCGGGCAGGTGGCGTCCAGCAGCAGCTTGTTCACCAGCCGGCCCTCATCGAAGAACGGCATGTACACCAGGCCGCGCGGCGGCTTGTTGCGGCCACGGGTTTCCACGCTGGCCACCACCTCGCCGCGCCGCGATACGATGCGTGCCTGCATGCCGCGCTGCAGGCCACGGGCCTTGGCGTCGTCCGGGTGGATGTAGAGCACCGCCTCGGGCGCCGCCTTGTGCAGCTCGGGTACGCGGCGGGTCATGGAGCCGGTGTGCCAGTGCTCGAGGATGCGGCCGGTGGACAGCCACAGGTCGAACTCGGCGTCCGGCGATTCATGCGGCGGCTGGTAGGGCAGGGCGAAGATGTTCGCCTTGCCGTCCTTGTGGCCGTAGAAGCGCACGCCTTCGCCGGCGGGCACGTACACGTCGTAGCCTTCGCGGAAGCGCCACAGGGTTTCCTTGCCATCCACCACCGGCCAGCGCAGGCCGCGGGCGCGGTGGTAGACGTCGAAGTCCGCCAGGTCGTGGGCATGGCCGCGACCGAACTGGGCGTATTCCTCGAACAGACCCTTCTGCACGTAGAAGCCGAAGTGCTTCGACTCGTCGTTCATGTAGTCCTTGATGGCGTGTTCGTTGACGCGCTTGAGGTCCTTGAGGTCGAAGCGGGTGGTCATCTTGTTGGCGAACAGGATGTCGTACAGGGTCTTGCCCCGGTGCTCCGGCTGCTTGGCCAGCAGCTCTTCAGGCCAGACTTCCTCCACCTTGAAGCGCTTGGCGAATTCCAGGTACTGCCACAGGTCCGAGCGCGACTCGCCCGGCGCCTTGACCTGCTGGCGCCAGAACTGGGTGCGGCGCTCGGCGTTGCCGTAGGCGCCTTCCTTCTCCACCCACATGGCGGTGGGCAGGATCAGGTCGGCGGACAGCGCCGACACGGTCGGGTAGGGGTCGGACACCACCACGAAGGCTTCCGGGTTGCGCCAGCCCGGCAGGATTTCGTGGTTGATGTTCGGACCGGCCTGCATGTTGTTGGTGGTCGAGGTCCAGTAGCACTTCAGCGTGCCGTCCTTGAGTGCACGGCTCTGCGCCACGGCGTGCAGGCCGACCTTGGCCGGGATGGTGCCTTCGGGCAGGTCCCACAGCTTCTCGGTCAGCGCGCGGTGCGCCGGGTTGGTGACCACCATGTCCGCCGGCAGGCGGTGGGCGAAGGTGCCCACCTCGCGGGCGGTGCCGCACGCCGACGGCTGGCCGGTGAGCGAGAACGGCCCGTTGCCCGGCTCGGAGATCTTCCCGAGCAGCAGGTGCACGTTGTAGATCATGTTGTTCACCCAGGTGCCCCGGGTGTGCTGGTTGAAGCCCATGGTCCAGAACGAGACGACCTTCTTGTCCGGGTCGGCGTACAGCTCGGCCATGCGCTTGAGCTTGTCGGCCGGCACCTTGGACAGCTTGGCGGTGTACTCCAGGGTGTAGGGTTCGACGAACTTGGCGAACTCCTCGAAGGAGATCGGCGTGTGGGCGTTCGGGTCGCCCTTGCCGTTGTAGCCGTTCTGGGTGGCGGCCTGTTCGCGCGGGTCGTTGGCGCGCAGGCCGTAGCCGATGTCGGTGACGCCCTGGCGGAAGTTCACGTGCTTCGCCACGAACGCCTGGTTCACCTTGTCGTTCTGGATGATGTAGTTGCAGATGTAGTTGAGGATGGCCAGGTCGGTCTGCGGCTCGAAGACCATGCCGTTGTCGGCCAGCTCGAAGCTGCGGTGCTCGAAGGTGGAGAGCACGTGCACTTCGCAGGGCTTGTGGGTCAGGCGGCGGTCGGTGATGCGGCTCCAGAGCACCGGGTGCATCTCGGCCATGTTCGAGCCCCAGAGCACGAAGGCGTCGGCCTGCTCGATGTCGTCATAGCAGCCCATCGGCTCGTCGATGCCGAAGGTGCGCATGAAGCCGACCACCGCTGAGGCCATGCAGTGGCGGGCGTTGGGGTCGATGTTGTTGGTGCGCAGGCCGGCCTTGTGCAGCTTGGAGGCCGCGTAGCCTTCCCAGATGGTCCACTGGCCGGAACCGAACATGGCCACCGAGTCCGGGCCGTGCTGCTTGATGGCTGCCTTCCACTTGGCCGCCATGGTGTCCAGCGCTTCCTCCCAGCTCACCGGGGTGAACTCGCCGTCCTTGTCGTACACGCCGTTCTTCTTGCGCAGCAGCGGCGTCTGCACGCGGTCGGCGCCGTACATGATCTTGGACAGGAAGTAGCCCTTGATGCAGTTCAGGCCACGGTTGACCGGCGCATCCGGGTCGCCCTGGGTGGCCACCACCTTGTCGTTCTGCACGCCGACCAGCACCGAGCAGCCGGTGCCGCAGAAGCGGCAGGGCGCCTTGTCCCAGCGCACGGCGTTGCGCGTACCGGCCTGTTCGGCGGACAGCACCGTGGTGGGCACGGCCATCCCTGCGGTTGCGGCAGCGGCGGCGACAGCATTGGCCTTGATGAAATCGCGTCTGTTCAATGACATGGTTGGACTCCCGTTGCCGGTTGCAGGGTTGTTAGCGCCGGATCGAACGCCTCGGCGTGTTCCCCGTTGAATTCGTAAGCCAGGGTTGCGGACAGCACTTGCGGCACCTTGTGGGCCGCGATGATCGAGTCGGCGACGGAGTAGTCCGCGCCGTCCTCCACCGTGACGATCATGCGTCCGGCGTCGAAATCCTCGGCGTGCACCTGCACGCCGGGAATCTGTTCAAGGCCGGCGCGGGCGGTGGGGATCTGCTCGGGCATGACCCGCAGCACCAGGCTCACGATTCTCATGCGGCCTCCTTCTTCGATTGGGTGGTGATGGCGTCGACCGGGCAGGTCGCGATGCACTGCCCGCAGCCGTTGCAGCGGTCGGTGTCCAGCTCGGGTCGGGCAATGCCGCCCAGGCGGGGCCGGAAACGGATCGCGTCGGCCTCGCAGCGTTCGGCACACAGCCGGCACTCCACCCCCCGTTGGGTCAGGCAGGCCGGGTCGATATGAGCGCGCCAGATAAAGGGCTCGCGGGCGTCGTCGCCCAGCGCACCGCGCGTGCAGGCCTGAACGCAGTCGCCGCAAAGGGTGCAGCCGGTAGTGGAAAAATCGATGACGGGAAACCCGCCGCTGCCCGCCTTGAGTATCCCGGGGCCACAGGCGCGGATGCAGGCGTCACAGCGGTCGCAGCGCTCTGAGAACAGCGACTCGGCCACGGCCCAGGGCGGTCGCGCGCCGGGTACGGAAAGACCGGCGGAAAAGAAACGACGCTTCGATGCGTCCATACGGCTAATCCTCGTTGATAATGTGGATTAAGCCGTTTGTCGCATTTTCGGAAACTGACCCAGGTCAATGATCGCCGCGTCATTTCGGCGCATTGGCTGATATCGATGCGTGCCTGAGAGGCGCTCGCATCGCCGCGCGTCGTCCACGCCGGCGGGGGTGGTTGGCGGCGGCCTGGCCGAGTTCTAGAATGCGCGCCTTCCCTCCCGCTCCTGTTGGCGTTCCGTCCTCCGACGCCTGGTTTTCCTCTCCATGACAACGTCGCATACCGCCCAGCCGGGTCGTTGGCTGTCTGTGGCCGCGCTGGCCCTGGCCGCCTTCATTTTCAACACCACCGAATTCGTGCCCGTGGCGCTGCTCACCGACATCGGCGCCAGTTTCGGCCTGCCGCCCGAGCGCGTCGGCCTGATGCTGACCATCTATGCCTGGCTGGTGGCGCTGGCCTCGTTGCCCCTGATGCTGCTGACCCGGCATATGGAGCGGCGCCGCCTGCTGATGGGCGTGTTCGGGCTGTTCGTCCTCAGCCACCTGCTGTCGAGCGTGGCCTGGAGCTACGCGGCGCTGGTGGCCAGCCGCATCGGCATTGCCTTTGCCCATGCGCTGTTCTGGTCGATCACCGCGTCGCTCGCCCTGCGCGTGGCGCCGGCCGGCCGCGAGGCGCAGGCGCTGGGCCTGCTGGCCACCGGCACCACGCTGGCCATGGTGTTGGGCATTCCGCTCGGTCGCATGGTGGGCGAGTGGTTGGGCTGGCGCGTGACCTTCCTGGGGATTGCCGGGCTGGCGCTGCTCACGGCGATCATCCTGGCGCGCACGCTGCCGCTGCTGCCGAGCCAGAACGCCGGTTCGCTGAAGAGCCTGCCGGTGATCTTCCAGCGCCCGGCGCTGGTGGTGGTGTACGTGCTCACCGTGCTGGTGGTGACCGCGCAGTTCACCGCCTACAGCTATATCGAGCCGTTCGCCCGCGAGGTCGGCGGCTTCATCGGCAACCAGATCACCCTGTTGCTGCTGCTGTTCGGCGGCGCCGGGCTGGTGGGCTCGGCGCTGTTCAGCCGCTACAGTCCGCGCTACTCGCGACCGTTTCTGCTCGGCGCCATCGGCGCCCTGGCGCTGTGCCTGCTGCTGCTCGAGCCGTTGTCGCAGAGCTTCGGCCCGCTGGGTGCGCTGTGCTTCTTCTGGGGCATCGCCATCCTGTGCTTCACCCTGGCGCTGCAGTCGCGCGTGCTGAAATTCGCCTCGGATGCCACCGACGTGGCCATGTCGCTGTTCTCCGGGCTGTACAACGTGGGCATCGGCGCCGGCGCGCTGCTGGGCAGCCTGGTCACCCGCCAGGTTGGGTTGGAAAGCATCGGTTGGGTCGGCGGCCTGCTGGCCCTCTGCGGGCTACTCATCTGCGCGGTAGCGATGCTGCGCATCGCCCCGCCCATGACCCCGGCGCAGGCGGGATAACCGTAGGGTGGTCAATGCGCAAGCATTGACCACCGTTTGCGCACCGAACCGGCAGCCATAACGGCGCCGGAACCCCGGGCCGCCGCCGGGCGCCCTGCTTCAGCGTCCCGGCTTGCTGCGGATGGTCTTGAGCAGGTCTTCCGGCGTGATGGAGGCCACCACCTGGCTGGCCGCGCTGCCCGGCTGCGGCAGGTTGAGGATGTGGCCCTTGATCTTGCCGATCACGTGCATTTCGCACGGCTTGCAGTCGAACTTCAGGGTCAGCACCTCGTCGCCGTGCACCAGCTGCATCGGCGCCACCTTGGTGCGTACGCCGGTCACGCCCTTGGCCTGTTTCGGGCACAGGTTGAAGGAGAAGCGCAGGCAGTGCTTGGTGATCATCACCGGCACCTCGCCGGTTTCCTCGTGGGCCTCGTAGGCCGCGTCGATCAGCTCCACGCCGAAACGCTTGTAGAAGGCACGGGCCTTGTCGTTGTAGACGTTGGCCAGGAAGGTCAGGTGCGATTCCGGGTACACCGGCGGCGGCACGGCCACCGGCTTGCGGAAGCCGCGCGGATGCTCCAGCACGCGCGCGGCGGTCAGTGCCTCCACGGTGTCACGGCGCAGGCCCTTGAGCTGCGAGGCGGGCACGAAGGGCACGAAGGGCGCATCGATCTCCACGGCGTCGGCGTGGTAGATCGTGGTGCCCAGCTGGCCGAGCAGGTCGCGCAGCTGCTCCAGCGCCTGCTCCGGCTTGTTGGCCGCGCTGAACGGGCCTTCCAGGGTCTGGCTGACGCGCACGCCGTCCTCGCTGGTGGCGGTCAGCGTCAGGCGCTGCTCGCCCAGTTCGGCTTTCCACGACAGGCCGATGCGCCGCTCGGCGGAGCTCTTCTGCAGCGCCTGCTGCCAGTTGTGGTCCAGGTTGCGGCTCAGCGGATGGTGGGGGCGCAGCTGGCGCAGGGCCGCCGGTAGCTCGTTGGGCTCCACGCGGTACTGCCAGCGCGGCGCGCCGTATTCTTCGAACTGCTGTTGCAGCTCCACCACGCTGGCGCGGAAACCCACCACCTCGCGCTTGACCAGCACGTTCAGCCCGTCGCCGTTGGACAGCGGCTCGTGGGTCACGGCCACGAAGTCCTGCTTGCCGACCTTGAGCACTTCGCCCACCGGCAGGCCGGTGAAGGTCGGCGAGTCGAAGGCGCCGATGTCTTCCTTGCGGTCGTTGACGAAGTAGTCGGTGCTGCCGCGGTGGAAGGTCTTGTCCGGGTCCGGCACGAAGAAGTGCTCGGTGCGGCCGCGGGAGGCGCGTTCCAGGTCCGGGCGTTCGAGGAGGATGTCGTCCAGGCGCTGGCGGTAATAGGCGGTGATGTTCTTCACGTAGCCCATGTCCTTGTAGCGACCTTCGATCTTGAAGGAGCGCACGCCGGCCTCGACCAGCGCGCGCAGGTTGGCGCTCTGGTTGTTGTCCTTCATCGACAGCAGGTGCTTGTCGTAGGCCACCACGCGGCCCTGGTCGTCCTTCAGGGTGTAGGGCAGGCGGCAGGCCTGGGAGCAGTCGCCGCGGTTGGCGCTGCGGCCCGTCTGCGCATGGGAGATGTAGCACTGGCCCGAGAAGGCCACGCACAGCGCGCCATGGATGAAGAACTCCAGGGTGGTGTCCACCGCCGCGTGGATGGCGCGGATTTCCGTGAGGTTCAGCTCTCGGGCCAGCACCAGCTGGCTGAAACCGGCGTCGCCGAGGAAGCGCGCCTTCTCCAGGGTGCGGATGTCGCACTGGGTGCTGGCGTGGATCTCGATCGGTGGAATGTCCAGCTCCATGATGCCCATGTCCTGGATGATCAGCGCGTCCACGCCGGCGTCGTACAGCTGGTGGATCAGCGCGCGGGCCGGCTCCAGCTCGTCGTCGTGCAGGATGGTGTTGAGGGTGACGAACACCCGCGCATGGAACAGGTGGGCGAACTCCACCAGCCGGGCGATCTCCTCGACGCTGTTCTCGGCATTGTGCCGGGCTCCGAAGCTCGGCCCGCCGATGTACACGGCGTCCGCCCCGTGCAGGATCGCCTCGCGGGCGATGTTCACGTCGCGGGCGGGGCTGAGCAATTCGAGGTGGTGCTTGGGCAGGGACATGGCGATCAGGCTTCGGGGGCGAAAACGAAAGGGGCGCCATTGTAGCGGCAAATGGTCACGGGGCGGACGCTGCCCGATACTCCGGCACAGAACCTGTAGGGGCGGCGCCACCCCGAGCCCGTGGGAGTGAATTCATTCGCGAGCTTTCGGGGTTGCACCCTCACGGCGGGGCTACGAGGCTACCGGGCAAACGCCTCATCCAGCAGGTTGTTCATGGCCTGGAACGCCCGCTCGGCCACCAGCGGGTGGTACTCGTTGCGCCCCGGCACGTTGGCGTAGGGGTCGGTGAAGGAGTGCACGGCATTGCCGTAGCTGACCAGTTGCCAGTCCACGTCGGTCTTCTGCATGGACGCGACGAACTCATCCACCTGCTGCTTGGGCACCGCCGGGTCGTCGGCGCCGTGCAACACCAGCACGCTGCCCTGGATGTTGCCGTTGTCGGCGGGATTGGGCGTGTCGAGGTTGCCATGGAAGGACACGAAGGCCTTGAGCGGCGCGCCGCTGCGCGCCAGCTCGAGGATCGCTCCACCGCCGAAGCAGAAGCCGATGGCGCCCACCTGTTGCGTATTCACCTTGTCGGTGTGCTTGAGCAGCGCGTCCAGCGAAGCCTGGGCCCGCTTGCGCATCAGCGGGCGATCGCCACGCAGCGCGCCGGCCACCTTGCCCGCCTCCTCCGGGCCACTGGGGCGCACCTCCTTGCCATAGAGATCGGCGACGAACACCACGTACTTGTCGCTGGCGGCGCGCGCGGCCTTCTCGGCGGCGCGCTCGGTGGCGCCCAGCCAGTTGGGCACCATCAGCAGCCCGGGGCGTGGGGTGGTCACCGAATCGTCGTAGACCAGCAGGCCCTGATAGGGCTGGCCGTCGATCTGGTAGTCGATGCGTTCAACCTTGACCTCGGCGTGGGCCAGACCGATGGAGGAGACGAACAAGAGCGGCAACAAGGCGGTCTTCATGGCGGATCTCCGGTGCGGGAATGCTGAAACCCTAGCAGGGGTAGCGAGCGCTGAGCGCAAGCCGGGCTATGTTCAAGAGAACCGTACTCCCGGAGGGGAAACTGGCCATGAGCAGGTTCGACATCGAAAGCTGGTGCAAGAAGAGTCCCACCGACAAGTCCGAGCCGATGGGGCAGATGAGTTTCCATATCAGCGAGAACGACCACCTCAACCTGGAGCAGGCCGAAGAGCGCCTGCAGAACAGCGGCGAACCGGAAGCCTGGGTGGACGTGGACATGGCGTCCTTCCAGTTGGTCACGCCCCCCGAATGCGGGCCGTTGTCGGACTGCCGCCTGCGTGTCTACCTGCGCGAGGACGACCAGCGCGGCCAGTTCCACCTGGTCGGCCACCGCGCCAGCGACGGCAGCCTGGTGTACACCAACGCGATCATGGTCGACATGCTGATGGAATGAGGCCGCTGCGCTTAGTACCGGCCGGCCGGTGACGCAGGGAAGGCTGGCTCGCTGAGGTCGCGGTGCTTGATTCTGATCATGGGGCGCAGCCGCCGCGAGCGGCTAGGATGGCGGTGTCTGGGTTATAAATAGAAATTAGTAAATTGATATTCAAATATTATTAGTTTGTTTTGATTTAACCGGATCGACACACTAGCCAGGCCTGTCAGTCAGAAGGCCTGCGCTGCCGCATGGGCGTGTCTGACCAGGGGTACCGGCCGCAGAGCCGGCCCGACGAGTCGTGCTGACAGGCTTCCCAGCGTGCATAGGACTCCCGGTAATGATCCCCGCAGACGATTCCTTTCCTTCCCCTTCCTACAACTACGCCGTCGTACGTCAATTCACCCTGATGACCCTGTTCTGGGGGGTGGTGGGCATGGCCATGGGCGTGGTCATCGCGGCCCAGCTGGTCTGGCCGGAGCTTAACCTCGGCCTGCCCTGGACCAGCTTCGGACGCATCCGGCCCATCCACACCAACCTGGTGATCTTTGCCTTCGGCGGCGGCGCGTTGTTCGCCACCTCCTTCTACGTGGTGCAACGTACCAGCCGGGCGCGGCTGGTCTCGGACGGCCTGGCCCGCTTCGTGTTCTGGGGCTGGCAGGCGGCCATTGTGGCCATGCTGATCAGCTATCCGCTCGGCTACACCACCTCCAAGGAATACGCCGAGATGGAATGGCCGATCGCCCTGTGGATCACGCTGGTGTGGATCGCCTACGCCTATCTGTTCTTCGGCACCATCGCCCGGCGCACCGTCAGTCACATCTACGTGGGCAACTGGTTCTACGGCGCCTTCATCGTGGTGACCGCCATGGTGCACATCGTCAACCACATCGCCACCCCGGTGAGCTGGCTGAAGTCCTACCCGGTGTATTCCGGCGCTACCGACGCAATGATCCAGTGGTGGTACGGCCACAGTGTGGTCGGCTTCATCCTCTCGGTGGGCTTCCTCGGCATGATGTATTACTTCGTGCCCAAGCAGGCCGAGCGGCCGATCTACTCCTACCGGCTGTCCATCGTGCACTTCTGGGCGATCATTTCGCTTTACATCTGGGCCGGTCCGCATCACCTGCACTACACCGCGCTGCCCGATTGGGCGCAGACCCTCGGCATGGTGATGTCGGTGATTCTGCTGGCACCCAGCTGGGGCGGCATGATCAACGGCATGATGACCCTCTCCGGGGCCTGGCATAAACTGCGCGACGACCCGATCCTGCGCTTCCTGGTGGTATCGCTGGCGTTCTACGGCATGTCCACCTTCGAAGGCCCGATGATGGCGGTGAAGACGGTCAACTCGCTCTCCCACTACACCGACTGGACCGTCGGCCACGTGCACGCCGGCGCCCTCGGCTGGGTCGCGATGATCAGCATCGGCACGCTCTACCACATGATTCCCCGCCTGTGGGGGCGCGAGCGCATGTACAGCAGCCGGCTGATCAGCGCGCACTTCTGGCTGGCGACCATTGGCACCGTGCTGTACATCGCCTCGATGTGGGTGAACGGCATCACCCAGGGTCTGATGTGGCGCGCGGTGAACCAGGACGGCACGCTGACCTATTCGTTTGTCGAGGCGCTGGAAGCCAGCCACCCCGGCCTGATGATCCGCCTGTTCGGCGGCGCCATCTTCGCCAGCGGCATGTTGCTGATGGTCTGGAACAGCTGGCGCACCGTGCGCGCCGGTCAGGTGAACCCGTTACCCCTTGCCCTGGAGGCTCGTGCCTGATGATCTTCGTGCTTCTTTCCGTGCTGGTCGGCGGGCTGTGCCTGGCCGTGCTGCGCACCCCCGACGCCGACCTGCGCCAGGCCGCCCTGCAGCCCTTCGCCGACGATCCGCCGGCGGCGCGACAACTGGAACAGGAAACCGGCTTGCGCTGCGAGCGCGTGGTCGAGGTGCCGTTCGAAGACCCGCGACCTTTCCATCTGGAGGCCTGAGTTTCCTCCGCGTCCAGGGACGGACGCTCCCCTTCGCGCCGCATGCGGCGCGTTTTTGTTCAGAGCAGCGGCGACCAGTCGCCCGACTCGCCGACAACGTCCCGCACGCAGTCGATGGCGCGGGCAACGGTTACCGAGCAGCGCTCGCGGGCGTAGATCAGGTAGACCGGGTAGGTGAACTCCGGCGCCAGCGGAACCCGTTCGAGCACGCCGCTCTCCAGGTAGCCCTGCACCACGCGGCTGCGAAAATAGCCGCTGCCGCCGGCTTCCAGCAGGAACTGCAGGGCCAGCGGGCCGAGGTCGAAGCTCAGCGACGGATGCGCGAGGTCATGCAGGGCCGCGTCGTGCCGGCGACGGAACTCATCGCCCCAGTCCACATACACGTAGGGCGCCGGTTGTCGCGGGTTGCGTACCTGGATGAGCTTTTCCTCCATCAGCAATTCGCTCTGCAGGCCCGGCCCGTACAGCGGCTGGTAGACCAGGACGGCATCCAGCCTGCCGTCCTCCAGCTCGCGCACCAGGCTCGCTCCGGCGCCACTGCGGCTATGCACCTCCAGCCCCGGCAGCGCCTGGCGCAGCGCGCAGACCCACTTGAGCATCAACGGAGCGCACAGGCTCGGCTCGCCGCCCAGGTGCAGCGTTTCGGCGCGTTCGGCCGGCAGCGGCAACACCTGCTGCGCCTCGTCCCAGGCCTGCACCATGCGGCTGGCGAACTCCACGAAGGCCTCGCCATCGGGCGTCAGCCGCGCACCGGAACGATTGCGCACGAACAGGCTGCAGTCGAGCTGGCTTTCCAGCGTCTGCACGCGCGCCGTCACCGCCGCCTGGGTCAGGTGCAGACGTTCCGCCGCGCCCACGAAACTGCCGCAGCGCACGATCTCCAGAAAGGTACGTGCCAGATCGACCGCCATACCGACCCCCGGCTTGAAATGAGGCGGCGAGTATACGCCCGCCGGGCCGCAGGCTTTCGCATCACACACCGTTGCAGGCAGTTGCGCCATTTCCCGTGAACTGTGTCACAGCGCTGGGCCCGGACGGCAGGCCGGCATTGAGCACAAAACAGCCATGAAGTCACAATGCCATCACTGAGGAAGTACTTGCCTGTTATGGAGAAATGATGAACGCAATCAAGACCTTGGGCTTAATGACTGCCGGTGCATTTGTGCTGGCCTGTGGCATTGCCCAAGCCGATGAAACGCCGCGCGTGTATGTAGGCGTGGGCTACTCGCACATGACGCTGGACGGGGGCACGGCCGACTACACGCTGCCCATCACGACCTTCCACGCGGGGGTCGAGATCGCGCCCAACCTGAGCGTCGAAGGCCGCTACGGCATCAACGCCGGGGATGACGAGCAGTACGACTCGGGCGTGCTGGTGACGTACGAAGTCAAGAGTTATTGGGCCGTCGTGCTCAAGGGCCGGGTGCCGGTCACCGACGCCTTCTCGTTCTACGGCATGGCCGGTGTGAACAGCCTGTCAGTCGACTTCCACGGGCAGAGCTTGGGCTGGCCGCTGTACACGCTCAGCGGCTCGGCCGAAGAAACCGGAACCACGCTGGGTGCCGGTGGCGAGCTGAGGCTGGGTGATTCGCTGGCGCTGACCGTCGAATACCAGCGGATGCATGAAGACGTCTCCGGCTACAACCTGGGACTGAACTACCGCTTCTAAGCGGGGTTCGATAGGCGTGCACCGGCGGCGGTCAGCCAGGCGCTGTCCGCCCCACCCACGCCGCGCGGCGGGCATCAATGCAAGCGTGTTGCCCGCCGTTCCTCCACATGCGCCTGCGCCTGGCGCGCCAGCTGATCCAGCAGGCGGTCGCGTTTGCGTTCGGCGTCGCCCATGGCGTCGCGGCCATGCTGCTTGAGCAGGTAGCTGTAGATCTGCCGTACCTCGGTGGACTGGAAGATCGGCTCCAGATCCTGCACCGCCAGCGTGCCGTGACTGGCTTCGCGGCGGGTGTTCAGCACCACCTGCGGGCCGTGGGCGGCAATCGCCTGGAAACCCAGCGCCTCGAAAAACGGCGCCTTGCCGGCCACGCACGCCACCTGGGCGTGGGGATAACGGGCGATCATCTCCGCGACCAGCGCACTGCCGATGCCGTGCTGGCGATGACTGGCCAGCACCGCCAGATACAGCAGCGCGCAGGCCTGCGGATCGTCCACGTAGGGCAGGTACAGCGCAAAACCCAGCACCCGCGCCGGGTCCTCGTCGTCCAGCGCCAGCATCAGTTTCGGCTGGCCCGGCTGCGCGCCGTCCATGCGCTCCAGATAGCGATGCACCTCGAAGCCCACCACGTACTGATAGAGCTGATACAGCGGATTGCTCGGCGTCAGCGACACCGGGCTGATGTCGCTCAGGTAATCCACCACCATCTGCAGCACCTGGGCTTTCAGGGACTCGGGCGGCGGGGTGTCCAGGTGGGCGAGGGTGAACATGCGAAGGCTCCGGGCTGACGCGGCGCGCCATTGTACCGATCCCGCCAGGGATGCGCGGAGGCGTGGGGGGATGTCGGCTCGGTGCGGGCCACCAGAAGCTCGCGAATGAATTCGCTCCCACGGTCGACTTGTCCGCGAGATTGGCGCTTTACGTAGCTACCTCCGGGGGGAGCTGTGCAACGCCAGCCGGAGCGCTAAAGTAGCGCCACCCGCAACACCGGAGAGCCTCCATGCCCACCTACGACTACCGCTGCGAAGCCAACGGCCAGGTCTACGAAGTCCACCACCCGATGGCGCTCAGCCCGAAGACCTGGGGCGACCTGCGCGCCGCCTGCTGCTCGCTGCCCGACGACGCCGCGATCCCCGACAACGCCCCGGTCACCAAACTGATGAGCGCTGCCGGGGTGGTCAACAGCCGCGTGCTGAAGAATCCCGAAGCGCCGGCCTGCGCGCGTGGGGGCTGTGCCGGCAACTGCGTGTAGGCTCCGGCCTGCAAGACAGATTCCTGTGAAGGAGGCTGGCCACTGGCGTGCTACCGAAGCCTCACGGTTGGCTCAAGCCCGAGCGCGCGCACAACCGCGAGAAAGGTTTTGAGCGTCGGGTTGCCGCCCTCGCTGAGTGACTTGTAAAGCTGCTCGCGGGCCAGCCCCGTTTCCTTGGCCAGTTCGCTCATCCCGCGCGCCTTGGCGACGATGCCCAGCGCCTTGGCGATATAGGCGGCGTCCCCCGTTTCCATCGCATCCGCGACGAAAATCGCGATGGCTTCGGGGCTGTCCAGCGCTTCGGCAGGATCGTAGGCATACAGTTGTTCGGTCATGGCTGCGTTCTCCACGCCAGTGCAAGGCGCTTCGCTGTCTCGATGTCGTGTTGCTGGGAGGCTTTGTCGCCTCCGCATAACAGGATTACCAGCTCGTTGCCGCGCTGCTGGAAATAGATCCGATACCCGGGGCCGTAGTGAATCCGAAGCTCGCTGACGCCACCGCCAACAGGCGAAACGTCACCCGCAAGGCCGTTGGCTAGGCGGAAGATCCGTGCCGCGATGGCGGCTCGTGCCCGGCTGTCCCTGAGTCGGCGTTCCCACGCCCTGTACGTTTCCGTTTGTTGGATCTCAAGCATGCGCTAATAGTGATTTATAAATCACAAAAGGCAAGCCGGATCGCCCGAGCGGTTGGCGGGGCAACCAACTCCACCGGAAACCCCGCGCCCTTTGCCGGATCACAACTGCATCCGCAAAAGGAGATTGCCATGCCCGCCCGCGCCCCGATGCTTGCCTTTGCTCCGCTGCTGGCCCTGCTGTTCGCCGCCAACGTGGCGGCCGATGAAACGCAGCAACTGCTCCAGGCCATCAATGATTACCGTGGCGAGGTGAACGGCTGCGCCGACGCCCCCGCCACGGCGCTGCCCCCGCTCAGGGCCGATGCGCGGCTGGTCAGTCCCGACGAGGATTGGGAGGCCTCAGTGGAGCGCAACGCCTACCCGCTGCAAAGCGCCGAAGCCATCCGCCTCAGTGGACCGCCGGACGCCAAGGCGGCGATGAAGGCGCTGCGGGAAAGCTTCTGCCGCGTGCTGCTCGATCCGCAGTACCTGGACATCGGCGTCAGTCAGCACCAGCAGCAGTGGCGCATCGTGCTGGCGCGACCGCAACAGCAGGCCCAACTCGGCGACTGGCAACAGGAAGGCCGGCGCCTGCTGGAACTGATCAACGCCGCGCGTGGACAGGCGCGCATGTGCGGCAAACAGGCCCAGCCGGCCACCGAACCGCTGAGCTGGAACGACGCCCTGGCCAATGCTTCCGAAACCCACAGCCGCGCCATGGCCAGCGGCAACTTCTTCGCCCACCGCGACAAGGAAGGCCGCATCCCCGGCGACCGCGCCGAACTGGCCGGCTACAGCGCCAGCCTGATTGGCGAAAACCTCGCCGCCGCGCACATCAGCGCCCAGCAGGTGCTCGACGGCTGGCTGGCCAGCCCCGAACACTGCGCCAACCTGATGAACCCACAGTTCCGCGAAATGGGCGCGGCCTATGCGCGGGACGACAAGAGCGATGCGGGGATCTACTGGACGGCGCTGTTTGGCGCGCCGTAAGGAAGCGGACTAGGTGGACACCCATTACGGCGAACTAAATTTGGTCTGAAATTGGCCTAAGTGCTGCGCAACGCATCGCTGGCTACCCGCTGACATGGGGTGGTAGTGCAAAGAGGAGTTCTTTAATGCGCGTTGAAACGATCAGCTACCTGAAGAAACACGCGGCCGACCTGCAGCTCGACGAGCCGATGGTGGTCACCCGCAATGGCGTGCCGGCGTACGTGGTGGAGTCCTATGCCGAGCGAAATCGTCGTGACGAGACGGTCGCGTTGGTGAAATTGCTGGCTATGGGTTCCCGCGAATATGCCCAGGGCAAGCACTCTTCCGCAGAGGAACTGAAGGCTCGTCTGGCGGGCCGATTCGTCCAGGATGGCGACGCGAACGAGTGAGCACATTCAGCGTTCGCTTCACCGAAACCGCATCGCAAAGCATCGAAGATCAGGTTCACCACCTGGCCGTGTACTTGGGCACAGAAGCCGCTCTCAATCAGATCGTCGCGCTGGTCGACACCATCACCTCCAGGCCTGGCGGATGCGCCTTTGGCCTACCCGTCCAGCCAGCAGGCCAGCGAGCTGGGCATACTTCAGTATCGTGAATTCAACACTCACGGCTATCGGGTCTTCTACGAAGTCTTCGCAGCGGACAAGGCCATCGCAGTCGAGCTGGTTTTGCGGCAAACGCAAAGCGTCGAACAGGTGTTGATCCGTTACTGCCTGGTGAATCCCTGGTAGAAGCCTTCCTCTTTCGGCATCGCTAGGGGGCGCCCGGTGGACGGGCTCGCACAGGTCGATCACGGGAAGGTCCAGTGGCTCAGCCTGCTGTTTCGGCTGTTCGGCACGCCCCGCTTGAGGCGCGCGAGGGCTCAGGCCGGTATGATGCCCGGCCATTTTTGGCGAGCAGCCCCACCATGCCCGGCAACGCCCTCTACACCGACCTGTCCGGTTACTACGACCTCATGTGCGCCGATATCGACTATCAGGCGCAGAGCCACGGCGTGCACCGGCTACAGCACTTGTTCGGCAATGCGGGCAACCGGCACCTGGACCTGGCCTGCGGCACCGGCCCGCATGTGCGGCATTTCCTCGATGCCGGCTACCGCAGCAGCGGCCTCGACATCAACCAGCCCATGCTGGACCGCGCGACCGAGCGCTGCCCGGAAGCGCAGTTCTCCCTGCAGGACATGTGCGGCTTCACGGTGAGCGAGCCGGTCGACCTGATCACCTGCTTCCTCTATTCCATCCACTACAGCGGGGGCATCGAGCGGCTCCAGGCCTGCATCGCCAGCGCGCACGCCGCGCTGGAAGAGGGCGGGGTGTTCTGCTTCAACGCCGTCGACAAGGACCGCATCGACAACGCACTGTTCGTCTCGCACAGCGCCGAGCACGCGGACGGCCAGTTCCACTTCAGCTCCGGCTGGCACTACGGCGGCGCGGGCGAGCGGCAGTCACTCAAGCTGCGCATCGCCCGGACGGTCGCGGAAGAAACCCAGGTCTGGCACGACGAACACCCGATGGTCGCGGTGAACTTCGCCGAACTGCAGGCGCTGCTGCAGCCGTACTTCGAGGTGCATGTGCTGGAGCACGATTACGAAAAGATCGTGCCGTGGGACCAACGCTCCGGGAATGCACTGTTTGCCTGCGTGAAGATCTGAAAAGAAGCGCTGCCGGCCAGCCCGTCCGGTAGACAAGGCCGCGATCCGGAACATCACCCGGCGTAGGGTGGAAAACTCACGAAGCGATTTCCACCGTGGAGGTGCAGGCGCCTTGCTTCGGGGATGCGCGCTGTTTGGGAGGCGGGGCCATGCCCGCACTAAGCCCTCGCTCACATGCCCAACGTCAAGGCGCTCGCCCATCACCAGTACGGCTACAGGCTCCGGGTAGGCAACTACCGCATCCTGTTTGACTGGGACGGCGGCGTGAAAATCGTCAGCATCGAAGAGGTCAGGAAGCGCGATGAACACACCGACTAACGTGCAGATCATCCATGGAGCGGACGGCCGTCCCGCCTTTGTCGTGGTGCCTTACGCCGAGTACATCGCCAGCCACCCTGTCGAGGATCTGGTACCCAACGAGGTCGTGGGCTACATGGTCAAGGACGGCATGACCGCCATCGCCGCCTGGCGCCGGCATCTGGGGCTGACCCAGGTCGAGGTGGCCGAGCGCCTCGGTATCTCGCAGTCCGCCTACGCGCAGCAGGAAACCGCCGAGCGCCCGCGCAAGGCGACGCGCGAGCGGATCGCAAAGGCCCTGGATATTCCGGCGCCGCTGCTGAACCTGTAAACCGCGCGCAGCACGCAGAACGGGTGGCCCAAACCTCCATGTCAAAATGCGCAGCTCCGGTGATAAAGCTATCGGCCGCCCGGCTTCCAGCGCGTTTGCGTGTGTGAAGGTTTTAGAGGCGGGTAAAGGGGGTATTTAAATAAAATCTGTCCCCTTTTTGTTTGCACGTCCTGGAAGTTGCGCATGGGGATAAAGGCGACGACCGCGCCTCTTCTGACAGCGGCCCACCCTATGGAAAGGTCGACATATTCACTCTGGTCGCAGTCCTGTTCTGGCAGGATCGTTTCGGTCATGGGATGGCCGCGCGGGGATGTCCGAATCATTGGCGCAGCCAGTGGCAGGCTGATCAATGCCCGCGCCACTGCTGCGCCGCCTACATTATGGCAACGCCAATGAAGAAGGCTTGCCGTGGACAAGTCTTTCATGCTCTGCGTAGGTGCCCGGAACACCCGGCGTAGGGTGAAAACTCGCGGAGCGATGTTCCATCGTGGAGGTGCAGGCACCTTGCCTCGTCCCAAATAATGGCACTTCGTGGGGTGCCAGTCTGAGTCACGCAAGGTGAGTTGGGCGTACGCTTACAGTGATGTCACAATGCTTGTCTGCTCACTGGGCGACTGGTCAGCGCAGCGCTTCAACGATAAACAACTCAGAACAGGGAGTTCGGATGAGCACCTTCGATGAAAATCATAAAAAGATAATCGCTGCTTTCATGGCCTTGAAGAACAAGGCCATTCTCTTGGAAAAGCACACACTGCGCGGGATTTACCAGATCAACAAGAACCGCCTGCCGTTCATTGAGCTACGTAATTATTATGCGAACCTCAGGGATGTGTGTGACCTGCCGATTGTCTTCATGATGAATGAGGAGTTGTCCAATACCGCAGCGAGGCACCTTTGTGGCGAGCTGCTGGTAGAGATGCTTGAGGAAAGGCATCTGACCCCTGGCGTACAGGTCGATGGCAAGCCTGTCGCCCTGGTGCATGAGGATTTCGAAGCGACGCTGTCCGATATCAGAGCGCTTTTCTCGGATCGTATCAATGGGATGGTTGGGAGCCTGATGCTGGATTTCACGGTCTCGGCGTTTTCCTGCTTCGAACACTGGATAACGAAGCTGTACGACGGCTACGCCGAAAAGTTGGAAGCCGCGTATGAACAGGGCCGAAGGGACAAGGTCGTCAAGCTGCTTGAGCGCTATGGCGAGGCGAAGTCGGACGAGGAGAGGTCTAAGCGTTTGAACGGAATCCTGAATGTGCGCGGCCCTTACCGCTCCTTCCCGGACAAGATCAATGCGCTCTACAAAATGGTCGACAAGCAGAGGTACGGGCGTGACATCAACCACGATAAGGACATCATCAGGTTTCTAGGCGCCTGCAGGAACACGGTGCACAACTCAGGCCTGCACCTAAAGGACCCGCTCCAGATCACCTGCAACGGAATAACCTATTTCCTAGAGGCCCACAGACCTTGGTATAGCGCTAGCTATCCTCAATCGATTGCGTTGCTTGGTGAGTTGGCGGATATCTATAGCCACCTTATAAGGTCGCTTGATGATTGGCCGTGGGAGGCTGTCAGTGAGGAAATCACGCTGCAGCCACATATGATGCTTTTTGAAATCGCTGTCCAGCTTGCCTGTGAATTTGATGGGGAGGTGGCGCTCGAATATGCCCTCATCGAGGACCTGGAGGTCGGTGAGGTACAGGCGGCGAACATTGTGAAAAAGCTGGCGGAGATTAAGGCGGACACCTCTCGGGATCCAGAAGCGTTCTGCATCTACGAAATCCTGACGGGCGATTTGCTGAAGCCACTTGAGCTTAAACCCGTGTCCTGATCTTACGTGTGATAAGTAGGTTGCTGCGGAGCCCCTTGCGAGCGGTCCGGCGTCTCGGCGAGACAGAGGTTGGCCTTTATAGGGCATCTCTCAGTCATCTTTGGCGTTTAAATCAGCGGAGGCCGTATCGAAATATTCCCAGTGGTCGGCTTGTGTAAACCCAGTACGTTGTTCAGTGGAAGTGGTGCGCGGCTGATGGGTGGGTTGTAGCCAAGGCTGGCGTGCGATCTGTGCCAGTTGTAGTGATGAAGCCACGGCAGTAGGTGAGCGGCGCGTTGCTCGGAGCTTTCGTAGCTGTGTGCGTACGACCACTCTCGCAGGCTGGTCTGGATGAAGCGTTCAGCTTTGCTGTTGGTGCGCGGTGTGTAGGGCTTGGTCCAGAGGTGGCGCAGGTGCTGCTATGTCTTGGCAGGTCAAGTATCCTATAAGTATCACTGGGGCCTAAACCTAGGCTTGGAGAACGTCGGATGAAGGTCTTGTTTGATACTCGCAGAATTCAGAAGCTTGGGCGGGTAGCCCTCAGCGAGCAGTTGCTTAGGAATGCCGGGCTTGGCGAGGGTGACCAAGTCGATATCTACTTCGATGCTGCAACCAAACGTATCATCATCGAGCCAGCCGTCCAGAGGGGTGTTTCCTCTGGTCAAGGCAAGCTTGTATCAGGGAGGAATGAGTGATGGCTGCAGTACAGCGCCGAGAGGAGCGTTTTTCGGGGCACGAGTCTTTCGTGTGTCGCTACGGCTGGCTACCTAAGCTGCACAATGCCGTAGCTAGTGATCCGTTTGCGCTAAAGGACGATGCCCAAGCAACCATCACCTTGGGCATCGGCCGTAACATGGTGAAGTCGGCGCAATTTTGGGGAGAGGCTTTCGGAATCATCGAGGCCCGGGAGGGGGGAGGCTCGCAATCTGGCCCTTTGGGGCAGCTCCTGCTTTCCAACGATGGCGGATGGGATCACTTCCTTGAACAACCCGAATCGCTTTGGCTCCTGCATTGGTGGATCACGACGCATGCCGACGTTGCCGTTTGGAACCTAGTCTTCGGCCAGAGCACCTACTCGCGCTTTGATCGTAGGGCGCTTATTGCGGGCTTGGTTGATCGTGCAGATAGGCTCGGCAAAAAGCTCGCAGCCACGACGCTGGAGCAGCATGCCAGCATTTTCCTGCATTCTTATAAGCGCGAAGAGTCCGCTTCAGACGATACATCCTGGTGCCCGCTGCAGGATCTAGATCTCTTCGAGCAGATGACTGCCGACGACGGGAAGACCGTGTATTTGGTTGGCAGGAATGCTCCTTTAGGCCTATCGCCTCGAATTTTCCTGTTTGCAGTCGTGGATTTCTATGCTCGTCATCGCGCCATTACCCGCAACCTGACCGATCTTACTTACGGAGAATTCAGTCCAGGTGTTGTGTTTCGCCTAGATGAATTTCAGGTGCGTGCGCTCCTGGAAGGGGCGGAGCAGGAATTTCCTAACGTTCTGCGTTTTGTTGACACTGCTGATACTCAGCAAGTGGTTCTTGAGCCTGCGCTAGTGCCCGAGTGGGCTGGATGCTTGTGGGTAGCTGGGGAAGAATTGAATGTCTGAGTTTTTGATAAATCACCTCGAGTTAGACTCGAAGTTCCTGCGCTCGATCTCCCTTGGGCGAGACCTGCGTTCCCCTGAGTCTTTGGACAGCTATCTCATTACTCCGGCTGTGCTGACCGTGCTTCGACAGATTGGTGGAGCACTGAGGGCTGGGAGTGCACAGCGCGCCTGGAAGGTGATCGGTCCGTACGGCAGCGGTAAGTCTGCGTTGGGCTTGCTGCTGGCTCGTTTACTGGAGGGCAAGGAAAGCTCAAGGGCCATTTATAAGCAGCTCGAGTCGGCTTCTCTTGAGGCAGCGGGTTTGTTCCCACAAGAACAGAACCGCTTTGCGCTGGCCATTACGGGCTCGCGCTCTTCGCTTGGCGACGCCCTGGCTCAATCGGTGATTGATGCGCTGGAATACCTACCGAGCAGCCGGCCCGCGAAAGAGCTGAAGCGCCAGCTGGATCTGAAAAGCCAAACTTATCGCGATCTCCCGCTCAATGCCGCAGCAGGCAGCCTGTTGAGTGATTTCATTGCGGTAACTCGATCCGCTGGCCACAGTGGGGTGTTGCTACTGATCGACGAGCTTGGAAAGTTCGTCGAGCATGCAGCACTACACCCCGAAGCAGGCGATTTGATGTCGCTTCAGCAGATCGCAGAGGCGGCCTCTCATCCTACCGATGATGGCTTGCTGGTTCTGACCATGCTGCATCAGCATTTTGATGCTTATGCAAAAGGTGTTGGCAGGAGTCTCTCGGACGAGTGGCACAAGGTATCAGCTCGCTTTGACGATGTGCCTTTCGATGAGCCGGTTGAGCGTTACGCTCATTTCGCAATGCATGCGCTTGGTGCTGCTCCAACCATTACAGAGTCTGTTGGGATTCAACAAAAGGCTCGAGAGATCTATCAACTCAGCGTTGGCTTTAAGTTTTTCCGTCAATCAGCGGAAATTGATTTGTTCGCTCGGGCAGAGGCTCTTTATCCTCTGCACCCGGCGGCCTTGGCGGCCTTGGCCGTAATATCCAAAGGCTTTGGCCAGAGCGAGCGTTCTTTCCATGCATTCATGCGTGGGCACGAAATAGGTGCCCTGCGTGATTATGCAGGACGTTCGCCGATCCACGCCGGCGCTTGGTATGGGCTTCAGGAGCTATTTGACTACCTCACTACAGGCATCGGGTTACGTTTCCGAGATCTGGAGGCCGAGCGCCGTTGGGAGTATGCCCGCTCGGTAATCGAGCGCAGTGATGCGGATTTGACGGTTCTTCAGATTGAGCTGCTCAAGACGATCGCAGTTATCGAACTGGTTGCTCCATCTCTACATATCGTTGCGTCGCCTGAAACCTTGGGCTTTGCACTGATGAAGGAGGGCACGGAATTCGAGCAGATAGCCGACGCCTTGGCCGACCTTGAGCGCAGAACCATTCTGCAAAGCAGGCAGGCCACCAAAGACTATGTCTTTGCCGTGAGTCAGGCGATCAATATCGAAGCGCTTTACCAAGAGACTAAGAAGCGATCCGATGATGAGCTGATGTTCAGCGGGATATCTTACGCGTTGGCTGAGCGTAGTGTTATCGCAAGTCGCCACTATCAGCAGACCGGTACTCTCCGTTCAGTGAGGGTAATAGCTGGTACCCCAGACACGGTCAACCAGGCCATCGGTAACTATGGTCAGCACGATGGTTGCATCGGGTTGATGTTTGTGGATTCAGCATCTTCTGATCAGATCGCATCGGCAAGCACGGTCGTTGGTGCGGCAGCGGACATTTTGACTCTTACGGCAATAGTGCACGTGGGGGCTCGAGAGCGCAGTGCGCTGGTGGAATACTCGCGCTGGGTCATGGTGCATGACCAGGTGAAGAGTCGCTTCCTTGATCCTTGGACTGAACGTCATGTGGAAACGCAGTTAGCCAAATCGAGAGAGGAGGTTTCTCGCCTCGTTCTTGCTCTGCTGAACCGCCAAGCGAAGGACGCTTCGGCGATGACTTACTGGTATCTGGGGAAAGAAATCCAGGGCAGTGAGTCGATGAACCTCAGTCAAGCCGCGTCTTGGCTTTTCGATACCGTGTTCAAGGCAGCTCCCACGATCAACAACGAGCTGATCAATAAGGACAAACCCTCGTCGGCAATCACGGCCGCTCGACAGCGTTTGTTTGAATTGCTTGATAAAAACGGCAGCGAGGAGCTGCTTGGGATTACTGACTTCCCGCCTGAGCGCCTGCTGTATGTCTCGCTCTTGCAGTCCACAAGACTGCATAGGAAGACAGGTGCCCGTTGGTCTTTAGCCGCTCCTGACGAGGATTCTGACGCTGGGGTTAGAAAGGTTTGGCTAGAGCTTGATGCCCTGCTCAAAACGGACAAGCCTGTCAGCTTTGCTGAGGTAATCAGTAGGCTTGCTCAGCCGCCCTTAGGCGTACGCAACGGTCCTGCATCTATATGGTGTGTGGTCTATCTGCTGCTAAACAGAGAGTTCTGCGCGATCTTTGAACGCGGCAGTCTGGTTTTGGAGCTGACCTCTGATCACATGCAGCGGATGTTCCGAAGCCCTCAAACGTTCACATTCAGGCGATTTGCTGCAGTCGAGCGCAAGGCGCTGATCCAAGACTACTCAACAGCACTCGGCGCTGTGGGTGTGCAAGTCGCCCTGGACGCTTCGTATCTTGACGTGACCCGGGGGCTAATTCGCTGGTACATGCAGTTGCCCCAGTACTCGCAGGAAACGCTACGCCTGTCGAGTAGGACCAAGGCGCTCAGGGATGTGATTAAGCGGGCCACTGATCCAGTCGCTCTGCTCGCTCAAGATATTCCGCGTGTGATAACCGGTGGGAAAGGTAAGGAGGGAGTTGATTTTGTCACCTCTCTGACAGAGTCGCTGACCGAGCTAGGCTTGGCATTTAGACGCCTCCAAGATGAGGTCAGCCTTTCCATGGCCCAGGCATTTGCTATTACTGGGCCTCTCAAAACCTTGCGTACGCAATTGCAGGAAGAGTGTGCCGATGCGGCCCGCTCCCTAGCAGATGCGGATCTGAAAGCGTTCATCATGCGCTGTGCTGATATCACGCTTACCGATGACAAGTGGTTGGACTCGATCGCAAGTGTGGTCGCGCAGCGGCCCTTGGATATCTGGACAGACGCTCAGGCCCCCCAATTTGCGAACAGAGTGCAAGACCTCTGTGGACGCTACAAACGTTGGCTGCGTGTGGCGATGTCCCGAGGCGATTTTGAGCGCCAAGCGCAGCGTTTTGTGGGCGTTACCCTGACGCTACCAAGTGGCGAAGAGGCTGCAATGCTGCTGACTTCCGATCAAGAGACGAAGCAAGTAGCAGATGATCTGCTCCGTGACCTGACCAAACAGGCAGGTGGCAATCTGGATAAAGTGGCATCCGCCCTTGCCCAAGCTCTGTTGCAAGTGCAGCAAGGCTCTAATGCGAACGACGAGAAAGAGCTTACTAATGAGCAACGAACCGCAGGTTAGGCACATCCTCAGCCTCTCGGGAGGAAAGGACAGTGCTGCATTGGCTATTTACATGCGTGATCGTGTGCCCGAGATGGAGTACATCTTCAGCGATACGGGTAAAGAGTTGCCGGAAACCTATGATTATCTGCAGCGCTTGGAAAATTACCTCGGCAAGCCTCTGCATCGCCTCAATGCGGATCTGGGATTCGATCATTGGTACACCATGTACGGAGGAATGATTCCTTCAAACCACCGTCGTTGGTGTACCAAGATGCTGAAGCTGAAGCCGTTTGAGGATTATTGCGGTGATCAGCCGGTGGTGAACTACGTAGGTCTACGTGCAGACGAGAATCGCTCGGGCTATATCAGCCACAAGACCAACATCAAGGCTGTCTATCCCTTTCAAGAGGACGGCCTGATTCTGCGAGATATTGAAGAAATTCTCCGGACATCCGGTGTAGGGATGCCCCCCTATACCAAGTGGGGGCGTACGCGCTCAGGCTGCTTTTTTTGCTTCTATCAGCAAAAAATTGAGTGGGTGCGTTTGAAGGAGACACATCCTGATCTCTATGAGAAGGCCAAGGAGTACGAGGTACCGTTTGAGAAGACCGGTAATTTCTTCACCTGGAGTCAGGGGGAAAGCCTAGCAGAGCTCGAGCGCCCCGAGCGCATGGCGCAAATCAAACGTGATCATGCATTGAGAGTTGAAAGGCAAGCGCAGCGGAAAGATAACTCAACGTTGATTGCTGTATTTTCGGAGCATGAAGGGACGGAAGTACTGGATGACGACGATGATCAAGGATGCTTGGTCTGCCAGCTGTGAGTTATACCGAGCCTCATGTTTAGGGATTTGATATGGCTATCAATTTTAAAGCTAGAGTTCTGCTGGAGCTTGGAGCCGAGCTAATCAGTTCTGATGCGGTTGCTATTTACGAGTTGGTGAAGAACGCTTTAGACGCGGGCTCGAAGCGTGTCGAAATCGACATTAATATAGCCCTGCAGTACTCCGCATATAGCCAATTAGAGGAATCCTTGAGTTACCTCATTAATAATGAGGAAAATGATAGTGGTTTTGATGTGGGTAAGTTTAACACTCTCGTAGAGAGCTGTATTGAAAACGATGCTTGTGAGGAAGTAAAGTCTCGTTTTATTTGTGCATACGGAGTGCCGTCAAGCGCTGTGGAAGCTTTGCATAACCTGAGAGCAGCCTTTTGCGAAGGCGGTACTATCGTTATTCGCGATCAGGGGGCAGGAATGTCTCTGAAGGCACTTAATTCTTGTTACCTCACAGTAGGAACCCCGGGGAGGTTACTAGAGAAGAATGCATTGATTCAGCAAGTGGATCAAGCCGATCTCAAAGGTGGCCAGAAGCAGCCCCCAAAGATCCCCTTGGGGGAGAAGGGAATTGGGCGTCTGTCTGCGATGCGTCTCGGTCATTTGATCAACGTTAAGTCTAAAGTCAGTGGGGAGAAATCTTGGAACTGGTTGCAGCTAGATTGGCGCCCTGCGTTCCTAGATCCTAACTTAGATGCAGCTGAATTAGATTTTGAGCCTTATCAGCAGTGGTGCTCAGAAGAAGAAGAGGGTGAGAGTGGCACTTCTATTTTTATTAGCGACCTTCAAAGTGATTGGTCTTCTGAAAAAGTAGATGGAATCATAAATAACGATCTTGCAAAACTTGCGGATCCCTTTAAGTCAGTTTTGGCAAATAAATTCATTGCTCTTAGGTTTCAAGGTAAGCCTCGAAAAATTCCTCATCTCGATCAGGAGCCGCTGTCGGTAGCTGACGCAATTTGTAGAGCAAGATTTGATTATGATGAAAAAGGTAATCCACAGCTTTTAGTCAATGTGAATTATAAGAGATATGCTCGGGAACGTACTGATCATATTTCGGGAGATCATCTACGAGCTACGGTCAGGGAAGAGGCCACAACCAAGAAGAAGAAGTTGCAATTGATCGATGGAGAGGTCGTTGCTAAGGCTTTGAGGGATCTGGGGCCATGGGAGATGGAATTCCATTGGTTTAACCGTGGCAAGATAATGCGCGACCATAACGATCTATATAATCGTTCCATCAAGCCTTTTTTGAAGCAGTGGGGTGGCGGATTTCTTGTTTATCGGGATGGCTATCGAGTCTATCCCTATGGCGAGCGTTCTGATGACTGGTTGGATTTAGATCGTAACGCTCTTGCTGCCTCTGCCTACAAGCTTAATCGGGCGCAGATGGTCGGTTATTTACGGATTTCTTCAATTGATAATCCAAAGCTTTATGATCAAACGAATCGTGAGGGTTTTCGTGATTCCTACGATAAAGAAGCTCTGATTCGCTTGCTGCGTTATGTGATTCTTTGTGTTTGTCGACCTTTTTTGGAGCTCGTCGAGCGAGAGAGTAATCCTCCGGTAGAAGAAGTCGTAGCTGCTGTCGAAGAAAAGATTACCGGCTCAAAGCAGAAAGCCATTGCAAGCCTAAAGGAAATTAAGGGGCGAGTTCCTCAGGAAGCCAAGAGCCTTGAGGTGGTGATGCATCACTTGGAGGAAGTCAGTGAGGCTTGGGAAAGAGCAAAGGTCAGAATTACCAGCTTTGAAGAGGAACTTGATCAGTTCATGCATCTCGCTGGTGTAGGGTTGATGATTGAATTCATTGCTCATGAGTTAACTCGCGTTACTCAAGATACTTTGCGCAGCGTGTCATCTGGAAAAGTTTCTTTGGATGTTGTTGAGGCACAGCTCAAAACACTGGAAAAACGAGTGCGCATTCTCGATGAGCTAAGTATACCAGGCCGCCAGAGAAAGGCTGATCATGATATCTATTCTATTGCTGAGATGCTTGTTGAGTTTCATTCTTCAAAATGTCAGCGGCACAACATCGAGGTTGTGCTCAGGAAAACGGCAAAATCCAAGTTGTCGCGAAGGGTGGAAAAGGGGCAAATCTTACAGATTCTAGATAATTTGTTCAGTAACTCCTTCTATTGGTTGGTTAACAGATATGATCAGCGTGAGCCGGCAAAAATAGTAATTGAGGTTGACTCTTCAGATCAGAAAGTCTACTTCTCAGATAACGGACCTGGTATTTCTGAGGAGCGGGTTGAGTCTATTTTTGATCAGTTTGTTACTACTAAGCCTCCTAGGGAGGGGCGTGGTTTAGGTTTGTATATTGCCCGTCGTTTGGCGGAAGAAAACGATGCCTCCTTGGAATTGGTGCAGCCGGATGAAGACGGCATGTACAGGAAGTTTGTAATTTCGTTCAATTGAGTTGAAGGGATGCTATGGCTTTTAAGATATCCAAAGCTGCGATTATAGATGATTCATTGGGCGCGCCCGCAGCGGGTACAGTAGAGAGTGAAGATAAAAATTCTTGGCTAGACTTTCTGCTGGAACAAGAGGAGGCTCAGAAGAAACTTCTAGAGTTGTTCGCGGAGCTCGAATGTGCCGATCTTGGAGAACTTTTCACTGAAATAACCTCCAAGCATGAGCATCTATCATTACTGTGGGAGATGAGCGGTAAGGTAGATCTGTCCGATGTGTTAGGCTTGGAGCTTCTATTTAAGGCTGAGCGCTTGAATAGAATAGGGAAGTCCGAGAAGGCAGAACTTGTTACTAGTGTGTTGCGACGGATCGTTGATGATCCGAATTGTGTTCAGCAATTTGCGGACATTCAAAGTGCTGCAGAATTTTTGTCCGGTGCTGATATTGCTTTCGTCGACTTTTTTATGAGTGATAATGAAAGCGAGGCCCAGGCTGTCGCGAGAATAAAGTCTTCGGCTTCTATTCTTAGTAGAGCAAAGCTTGTGTTTTTTATGTCTTCTCGTGCCTCGATCGAAATGCAGCAGCAGGTTAGGGAGATACTAGGCATTCGAACTGCTTTTTTTGAGGTTATGACTAAGTCCCAAATTAATGAGGGCTTTGTTGAAACCCGTATTCAGCATAAGGCTAAAGCATTTGATGGTAATTGGGCTCTTCAGAACGTAATTGCAGGGCTCATGACTGCTGCTCAGGAAGCTGCTCTTGAGTTTGAGCACCAATCAAAGACATTGGAAATTCATGATCTGCAATTTTTAGAACTATTCCGATTAAATGCTGAGAATCAAACGCTTCCTGAATATCTAACGTGGCTTTTTTCTGAAGCGTTGGCTGCTAAGACCAGGCGGTTGGGTTTACCCAAAGTCGCCAGTAGTACAATACGCTCGGATGAGGCTACTTTTACTGGTGATATTCTTCAGAAAAAAGTCCTTTATGATTTCTTTTCAGAGATAGTATTCTCGCCAGCTTGCTCAAACGATGGGGCTCGTTTTGGTGATATCCTTAAATCGGAGGACGGGAGATATCTGCTAGTTTTGACACCTGCCTGTGATCTCATCAGGTGTGAGGCACATAAAAATATACTTTGTGTTGAAGCAAAAGTTCAGGATTATAGTGATCCGAGAAATCAGTCCAAAGAAAAGCTGTTTGGAAAGCATGATGCGGGACTGCGGCACCTGCTGAAAGTCGGGGCCGGTGAATCTGAGCGTTCACTATTATTGACTTGGCAAAAAGACTCGATTCACACCTTCAAGTATTCAGAGCTTTGTGGGAAGGCTTTTGAACGAGTTGGGTTGATGAATGAGATTTTTGCTCACGAGGTAAAAGAAGAAGTATTGCGCAATTTGGGCAGAGTGGGAACCTCTATTAATCCTGCCCCTCCTTTCGCGCTGAATGCTGTCATTCGCTGGCGGCTCAACGGAGAGACTTACGTTAATGAAACTCCAGCTGGGGATTTTATCTCTGCTGTGCTGAGCTACTCAGAGCAAATGAAAGGTAATGAAAGAAAGCTTTCACCCACAGTCGTATTATCTGACAAATTCAAAGATTGGGTTAATCGCCAGATTTCGGAACGCTCTGCTGCTTTAGATATTCAGATTGATGCTAAATTAAGTCGTTGCCTCACTACTCTCAATGAGCCTCAATTTTCATTGAATGGCAGCCATTCTTACCGAGATAATGATTTTATTCTGAGAGTTGACTCTGCAGTTCCGGTTGACGAACTTTCAAGTCGAATTCTACTTGAGGTTTCACTGTTAGTAGAATCTATTGATGGGTAAACATGCTGTCGATGCATGGAAAGTCCTATGGCTCCGCCATCATGCCATCATATGAGGTCCTTAAAGCCTTCGGTAGCAACTAAAAAGCCTCTAATTCTGCGTCTCTCTCAGCAGGGACAACTCCATACCTTCAACGAAAAGAGCCTGTGAGTTATGCTCACAGGGTCTTGTGACTTGCTTTCTAACTCAGGTTCCCCTAAGGCTCTGGGCTTACGCTGTCAATTTAACCTTGTCTTGAGAGCTGACATCGCCGCCTCGCCAATCAGCAGCTTTGCACCGTTCTGGCGTGTTTGCTCAGTGAACAAAATTCAGTAAACGCTGGAAAACAAAAATATAGATTTAAAGGCCGCTTACGCGGCCTTTATATTGGACATCAGTTTTCTAAGCTGACGTGTAACTTGCACGTCGTTGAATGTAAGTTCATGCGTCGTTTATGGAAGCTTATGTGTCGTCCGACGCAAACTGACATCAATCCCACGAAAGCGCCCCACCGGTCTGGTACTCAATCACCCGCGTCTCAAAGAAGTTCTTCTCCTTCTTCAGATCCATGATTTCCGACATCCACGGGAACGGATTGGTCGTCCCCGGATACTGCTCCGGCAGGCCGATCTGCGTCAGGCGGCGGTTGGCGATGAACTTGAGGTAGTCCTCCATCATCGCTGCGTTCATACCCAGCACGCCGCGCGGCATGGTGTCGCGGGCGTATTCGATTTCCAGCTGGGTGCCCTGCAGGATCATCTGGGTCGCTTCGTCCTTCATCTCGGCGTCCCACAGGTGCGGGTTTTCGATCTTGATCTGGTTGATCATGTCGATGCCGAAGTTCAGGTGCATGGATTCGTCGCGCAGGATGTATTGGAACTGCTCGGCGGTGCCGGTCATCTTGTTGCGGCGGCCCATGGAAAGAATCTGGGTGAAGCCGCAATAGAAGAAGATGCCTTCCAGCACGCAGTAGTAGGCAATCAGGTTGCGCAGGAACTGCTTGTCGGTCTCGACGGTGCCGGTGGTGAAGGTCGGGTCGGAGATCGAGCGGGTGTACTTGAGGCCCCAGCTGGCCTTTTTCGCGACGCTGGGAATCTCGTGGTACATGTTGAAGATCTCGCCTTCGTCCATACCCAGCGATTCGATGCAGTACTGGTAGGCGTGGGTGTGGATCGCTTCTTCGAAGGCCTGGCGCAGGATGTACTGGCGGCATTCGGGGTTGGTGATCAGGCGGTACACGGCCAGCACCAGGTTGTTGGCCACCAGGCTGTCGGCGGTGGAGAAGAAGCCCAGGTTGCGCTTGACGATGCGGCGCTCGTCCTCGGTCAGGCCGTCGGCGCTTTTCCACAGGGCGATGTCGGCGGTCATGTTGACCTCCTGCGGCATCCAGTGGTTGGCGCAGCCGTCCAGGTACTTCTGCCAGGCCCATTCGTACTTGAAGGGCACGAGCTGGTTGAGGTCGGCGCGGGCGTTGATCATGCGCTTCTCGTCGACGCGCACGCGGGCGCTTTCGCCTTCTAGTTCGTTGAGCCCTTCCTGGATGTCCAGCTCGTCCAGCGCGCGCTTGGCGCGGGCCACGGCGTCGGAGTCGCCGGCGCTGACGGTGCGGGCCTGCTCGACGGAACCGCCGACGGCGCTGTCGAGGGCGTCGGTTTGCGCGGTGGCTTGCGCGGCGGCCTTGGCGGCGGGGGTGGTTTCTTCAGGTTGGTCGAATTCGTCCCAGCTCAGCATGAGGTGTGCTCCTGATGGGGGGACCGGGGTGGGGCCGGTCGGTAAAGGGTGGCTTTTGGTGGGCACGCAAAAGCGAAATCTTGTTGGGGTTGCCCCCTCTCCCCCGGCCCCTCTCCCGCGAGGGGAGAGGGGAGGGGTTCGTTCCTGCCTAGCGTGCAGCTGAGCGAGTGGATGCAAGGCGCCCGTCGGTGAGGAGCCCCATCGCGTACTGTTGTACGCGATGGGGGCCGAACCGGCGGGCAACGCCGCAGACGCCGTTCAGATGCGCGCGATTCACTTATTGGCAAGCCTCGCAATCCGGGTTGTCGATGCTGCAGGCCTTGGGCACCGGCGCGGGGGCCGGGGCGGCTTGCAGGCTCTCATCGATCACCGAGCTCACGGCGTTGAGCTTGCCGGTGGTGATGGTCGACTTCTCGGTGCTGGTGGCGGCCAGGGCGCGGAGGTAGTAGGTGGTCTTCAGACCCAGGTACCAGGCCATGCGGTAGGTGACGTCCAGTTTCTTGCCCGAGGCGCCGGCGATGTACAGGTTCAGCGACTGGGCCTGGTCGATCCACTTCTGGCGGCGGCTGGCGGCTTCGACGATCCACTTGGTGTCCACTTCGAAGGCGGTGGCGTACAGCGCCTTGAGGTCGGCCGGGATGCGTTCGATCTGCTGCACGGAGCCGTCGTAGTACTTGAGGTCGTTGACCATCACCGGGTCCCACAGGCCGCGCTCCTTGAGATCGCGCACCAGGTAGGGGTTGATGACGGTGAACTCGCCCGAGAGGTTCGATTTCACGTACAGGTTCTGGTAGGTCGGCTCGATGGACTGCGACACGCCCACGATGTTGGAGATGGTCGCGGTCGGCGCGATGGCCATGATGTTCGAGTTGCGGATGCCACTCTTCACGCGCTCGCGCAGCGGCGCCCAGTCCAGGCTCTCGGTGCGGTCGACCTGGATGTACTGCTCGCCACGGGCGTCGATCAGGCGCTGCAGGGAATCCAGCGGCAGCACGCCCTGGCTCCACAGCGAACCCTCGAAGGTCTGGTAGGCGCCGCGCTCGTCGGCCAGGTCGCAGGAGGCCTGGATGGCGTAGTAGCTGATCGCTTCCATGGAGCGGTCGGCGAACTGCACGGCGGCGTCGGAACCGTAGGCGATGTGCTGCAGGTACAGGGCGTCCTGGAAGCCCATCAGGCCCAGGCCCACCGGGCGGTGCTTGAGGTTGGCGTTACGCGCCTGCGGCACGCTGTAGTAGTTGATGTCGATGACGTTATCGAGCATGCGCACGGCGGTGCGCACGGTGCGCTCCAGCTTGGCGAGGTCGAGCGCGCCATCGACGATGTGGTTCACCAGGTTCACCGAGCCCAGGTTGCACACGGCGATCTCGTCGGCGTTGGTGTTCAGGGTGATCTCGGTGCACAGGTTGGAGCTGTGCACCACGCCCACGTGCTGCTGCGGGCTGCGCAGGTTGCACGGGTCCTTGAAGGTGATCCACGGGTGGCCGGTCTCGAACAGCATCGAGAGCATCTTGCGCCACAGGTCCTTGGCCTGGACGACCTTGTGCAGCTTGAGCTTGCCGTAGCCGGCCAGGGCTTCGTAGTACTCGTAGCGCTCTTCGAAGGCCTTGCCGGTCAGGTCGTGCAGGTCGGGCACGTCGGAGGGCGAGAACAGCGTCCAGGGGCCGTCCTGGAACACGCGCTTCATGAACAGGTCGGGCACCCAGTTGGCGGTGTTCATGTCGTGGGTGCGGCGGCGGTCGTCGCCGGTGTTCTTGCGCAGTTCGAGGAATTCCTCGATGTCCAGGTGCCAGGTTTCCAGGTAGGCGCACACCGCGCCCTTGCGCTTGCCGCCCTGGTTGACCGCCACGGCGGTGTCGTTGACCACCTTGAGGAACGGCACGACGCCCTGGGACTTGCCGTTGGTGCCCTTGATGTAGGCGCCCAGCGCGCGCACCGGGGTCCAGTCGTTGCCCAGGCCGCCGGCGAACTTGGAGAGCAGGGCGTTATCGCGGATGGCGCTGTAGATGCCGCCCAGGTCGTCCGGCACGGTGGTCAGGTAGCAGGAGGACAGCTGCGGGCGCAGGGTGCCGGCGTTGAACAGGGTCGGCGTGGAGGCCATGTAGTCGAACGACGACAGCAGGTTGTAGAACTCGATGGCGCGCTCGTTCTTCTGCGGCTCTTCCACGGCCAGGCCCATGGCCACGCGCATGAAGAACACCTGCGGCAGCTCGAAGCGCACGCCGCCCTTGTGGATGAAGTAGCGGTCGTAGAGGGTCTGCAGGCCCAGGTAGGCGAACTGCTGGTCGCGCTCGTGATCCAGCGCGGCGCCCAGCTTGGCCAGGTCGAAGGTCTTCAGCTGCGGGTCGAGCAGCTCGAACTCCACGCCCTTTTCCACGTAGGCGGCCAGCGCCTTGGCGTACAGGTCGGCCATTTCGTGGTGGGTGGCGCTGTCGGCCACGCCGAGGAAGGAGAGGGCTTCGGCGCGCAGGCTGTCGAGCAGCAGGCGGGCGGTCACCTGGCTGTAGTTGGGCTCGCGTTCCACCAGGGTGCGCGCGGTCATCACCAGCGCGGTGTTGACGTCCTTGAGGGACACGCCGTCGTAGAGGTTCTTCAGGGTCTCGCGCTCGATCAGTGCGCCGTCCACCTCGGCCAGGCCTTCGCAGGCTTCGCGGATCAGCGTCTGCAGGCGGCCCAGGTCCAGCGGGCGCTGGCTGCCGTCGTCCAGGGTGACGCGGATGCTCGGGTGCGGCTGGGCCACGTTGTGGGCCTCGGCGGCGCGCTTGCGTTCCTGGGAACGGGCTTCGCGGTACAGCACGTAGTCGCGGGCGACCTTCTGCTCGCCGGCGCGCATCAGCGCCAGTTCCACCTGGTCCTGGATGTCTTCGATATGGATGGTGCCGCCCGACGGCATGCGGCGGGTGAAGGTGGCGGTCACCTGCGCGGTGAGGTGGGCCACGGTGTCGTGGATACGGCTCGACGCCGCTGCCTGACCGCCTTCCACGGCCAGGAAGGCCTTGGTGATGGCCACGCTGATCTTGTCGTCGGTGTAGGGCACCACGGTGCCGTTACGCTTGATGACCTTCAGGCTGCCGGGCGCGGTGGCGCTCAGTTCCGGGCTGATGGCGGTATTGTCGGTTTGCATGGGCTGCTCCACGTTTCCAATGCTTCTTCCGCGTAACGGCTATGGCCGCTCGCCGGGCAAAAAAACGCCATGCCGGGGAAAAATCGCCGGCAAATTGGCGTGACAAGGGGATGGGGTGGCATACGGCGTAAACGCCTCCCTGGCTCCCGGATTGATCGAGGCACGCGCCTCGCTCGCAACACCTGGTGACTGACCTCAGTTCGTGCCCGCAGGGGCGTCGTCTGTCGACAGCGGCGATTCCTCGCCCGTGGCGTTGCCCGTCCGGCCTGTTCGGCCCTTGACGGGTTGGATTCCTTTCGTTCTCTCGGGTTCCGCCGAAACACAACATGTAGTGTGTTCTGCTTGATGCGGCGCAAGATAATGGCAGCCGACGGGAAAGACAAGCCACCCCGCCGAGCCCTTCTGTGGATAAGCCTGTGGGTTTCCTTTGCACACCCCGCTGCAATGGGCATGGCGGCTCGCTCAGCGCTTTTCATCGTTTTGTGAGGGATTTCTCCCCCTATATGTAGTGGCGGGGAAACCCGGGGGAGCCGCGTCAGCCTCAGTGCTTTTCAAGGTGCGCCCTGATCGCGGCCGAAGCCGCTCACTGGCAAGCCAGGGCCGTGTCGGCCCGGCGCGGCAAACCCGATACAATGCCGGCCATTCGCAAGCCAAGGAGAGATGTCATGCCGGACCGCTGTCACATCCTCATCGTCGAGGATGACGCCCGCCTGGCGGAGTTGACCCGCGACTACCTCGAATCCCAGGGGCTGGCGGTGAGCGTGCAGGCCGATGGCCGGCGGGCGGTCAACCAGATCCTCGCCGAGCGTCCCGCGCTGGTGGTGCTGGACCTGATGCTGCCGGGCGAGGACGGCTTTTCCATCTGCCGGCGGGTGCGCGAACAGGGCTACGACGGCCCGATCCTGATGCTCACCGCGCGTACCGACGACCTCGATCAGGTGCAGGGCCTGGAGATGGGCGCCGACGACTATGTGTGCAAGCCGGTGCGTCCGGTGGTGCTGCTGGCACGCATCCGCGCCCTGCTGCGCCGGCACGAGGCGCCCGCCGAGGCGGTGCAGCGCCTGAGCTTTGGCTCGCTGCAGCTGGACCACGCGCGCCTCGAAGCCACCCTGGGCGGCGAACGCGTCGACCTGACCGGCGCCGAGTTCGACCTGCTCTGGCTGCTGGCGCTCAACGCCGGACGCACGCTGTCGCGCGAGGAGATCTTCACCCAGCTGCGCGGCATCGAATACGACGGCCAGGACCGCTCCATCGACGTGCGCATCTCCCGCATCCGCCCCAAGCTCGGCGACGACCCGGTCACCCCGCGCCTGATCAAGACCATCCGCGGAAAGGGCTACCTGTTCGTGCGCGAGGTGGCGGAGGAGCTTTGATTCGGCGGCCGGCCGCCGCCGCAGCGGTGTGGCAGTGGACAAGAAAAGCGTTGTTCACCCTACGATCCCCCTTGCGGGGCAGGCCGGTTAGACTCCTGCCCATTCTGGTCAGGAACGCGCCCTGTGAATTCCATCTTCCTGCGTATCTACGCCGGCATGCTGGCCGCCCTGGTGCTGGTGGCACTGCTGGCGGTGGGCAGTCTTCAGCTGGTCAACGCGCTGCGCCACGACCACTACCGCGAGCGCCTGGCCCAGGGCTCGTTCCGGCTGATGGCCGACAACCTGGCCGGCATGGACGCGGTGGAGCGCACCCGCGCCATGGCGCTATGGGGGCGACTGTTGGGCACGCCGCTGCATCTGGAGAGCCTGGCCGACGTGCAGCTGGATAGCCGTGGCCGCACGCGCCTGCTGCGCGGTCAGGTGCTGGTCGAGCGGCTGAATCCTTCGCTGATCTACAGCCTGGTCAGCGAGAAGGAGCGTCTGGTGCTCACCGCGACCGTGGAGCAGGTCAGCGAGCAGCTGGCGCGCGCCACGCTGTTCCTGATCAGCGACGAGCTGCGCCGCTACCCGGCCCCCGAGCAGCGCCAGCGCCTGGCCGAGCTGGCGGAGGCCAAGGGCTTCGGCTACCCCGTGCACCTGCGCGCCATGGACCAGATGGAGCTGGACGCCGACCAGCGCCGGCGCCTGGTCGAGGGCGATACGGTGATGGCGCTGGCCAGGGGCGGCGACTCGATCCGCGTGATGGTCGGCCAGGTCGATACGCCGTGGATTCTGGAGATCGGCCCGCTGTACCCGCTCAATCCCTACCCGCCGCAACTGCTGGTGCTGTTCACCGTGCTCGGGCTGAGCCTGATCGGCCTGACCCTGTACGCCCTGGTGCGCCGCCTGGAATACCGCCTGCGCGGCCTGGAGGCGGCGGCCACGCGGATCGCCGCCGGCAAGCTGGAGGCGCGGGTGCCGGAAGGCGAGGGCGACTCGGTGGGGCGGCTGGCCGCGGCCTTCAATGCCATGGCCGAGCACGTGCAGCGGCTGATCAGCGTGCAGCGCGAGATGGTGCGCGCCGTCTCCCACGAGCTGCGCACGCCGGTGGCGCGTCTGCGCTTCGGCCTGGAGATGGTCGAGGACAGCGAGGACGCGGCGCAGCGGCGCAAGTACCTGGCCGGCATGGACCACGACATCCAGGAGCTGGACCGTCTGGTCGACGAGATGCTGGTCTACGCCCGTCTGGAGCAGGGCTCGCCGCAGCTGGATTTCCAGGACGTCGATCTGCCGGCGCTGCTGGAGCGGGTGATGGACGAGGCGTCGCCGCTGCGCGTCGAGGTGCGTCTGGAGCGCGGCGTCTGGCGCCCGGCGCCCGATGGCGGGCTGATTGAAGCGGAGCCGCGTTATCTGCAACGGGCGGTGCTCAACCTGGTCAGCAACGCCCTGCGCCATGCCGAGCGACGGGTGCGGGTGAACTACAGCATTGCCGGCGACGTCTGCCGGGTGGATGTCGAGGATGACGGCCCCGGCGTGCCCCGCGAGGCCTGGGAGCGCATCTTCACGCCCTTCCTGCGCCTGGATGACAGTCGCGCCCGTTCCCTGGGCGGCCACGGTCTGGGGTTGTCCATCGTGCGGCGCATCATCCACTGGCATGGCGGGCGCGCCTCGGTGGGCCGCAGCACGCTGGGCGGCGCCCGTTTCACGTTGACCTGGCCGCGCCGCCAGGCGCGAGCCTGAGCGCAGGCAGGAGATGACGCACCGCGGCGGGGCTGGTGTTACAAAAAAATGACGTCAATGCACCCGATTCGCTCAGGTGACGGCCAAGGGTGCCGATAACCCCGAAAGGCCTGGTGGAGTTCGGCCAGGAAAAAAGTGGTCCTGTTAGGGAGTTGTTGGCCATGTCCCCTTCGCGTCTGTCCATTGCCTGGAAAATCACCCTGCTGGCGGGGTTGTGCCTGGTGCTGATCGTTGCCGTGCTGATCGGCGCCTCGCTGCAGCAGACCCAGCGCAGTAGCGTGCTGGTCAAGGAGGCCGGCAGCGCCATGCTGCAGGAGGCGGCCGGCGAGCGCATCAGCGCCTATGGCCAGACCCAGGCACTGCGCATCCAGCGTCTGTTCATGGACACCTATCAGTACGGCAGCGGCATCCTCGGCCAGGTGCAGCTGATGCGCGAACAGTCCATTGCCCGCATGGACAGCGCGTTCGATTTGCGTGAAGACCTCGTTCGCCTGGCCGGTAACGCGCTGCAGAACAACGCGGACCTGTTCGGCCTCTACCTGGTCTTCGAGCCCGATGCGCTGGACGAGAAGGACGCGCTGTTCGCCGAGCGCGCCGAGTTCGGCGCCAACGAGACGGGGCGTTTCAGCATCTACTGGTCCCGCGACGGCGAGACGCTGGAGCACGAGACCATCAGCGAAGCGCTGATCAATGACGCCACGCCCGGCAAGAACGGCCTGCCCTACAACAGCTGGTACCGCTGTCCGCACGAGCGCCAGCGGGTGTGCGTGATCGATCCCTACCTGGACGCGGTGGACGGCAAGAACATCCTCATGACCTCGATTGCCTTCCCGCTGCTGCGCGACGGCAAGGTGGTCGGGGTGTTCGGCGTGGACATCAGCCTGAACCGCCTGCAGACGCTGGCCAGCTCCGCCAACCAGACGCTGTATGGCGGCCAGGGCCACATGGGCGTGATCAGTACCGCAGGCCTGCTGGCCGGCTACAGCGGCAACGCCGGGCTGCTCGGCGAGGGCTTCGCGACCGCCTATCCGGGCCATGATGACCTGCTGCAGCGCATCGCCCAGGGCCGGCCGCGGGTCAGCCAGTACGGCGAGATGCTGGAGGTCATGCACCCCTTCGCGCCCATCCCCGACAGCCCGTCGTGGTCGGTGCTGCTGGAGATTCCCCAGCGCATCGTGCAGGCCCCGGTGCTCGACCTGGAGCGTCAATTGGACCAGCGCCGGCTGAGCGACAGCCTGGTGTCGCTGATGCTCGGCCTGCTGGCCACCGGCGTCGGCCTGCTGCTGATCTGGCTGACCGCGCGCAGCGTGACCCGGCCGATCCTCGCCGTGGCGGACATGTTCAAGGACATCGCCAGCGGCGAGGGCGATCTGACCCGCCGCCTGGACTACGCGCGGCAGGACGAGCTGGGCACGCTGGTCGGCTGGTTCAACCGCTTCCTCGACAAGCTGCAGCCGATCATCGCCGAGGTGAAGCAGGCGGCGCAGGCGACCCGCGCCACCGCCGACCAGTCGCTGGCGCTGGCGTCGCAGACCAACGAGGGCATGCAGCGCCAGTTCCGCGAAGTGGACATGCTGGCCACCGCCGCCCAGGAAATGAGCGCCACCGCCCAGGACGTGGCCAGCAACGCCGCCAAGGCCGCCGAGGCCACCCGCGGCGCGGAGGAGGCCTCGCGCATGGGCCGCGAGGTGATTGCCCGCACCACCCGCGATTTCGAGACGCTGATGCGCGATCTGGATGGCGCCATGCAGCACATGAGCGGGCTGACCGCCAACAGCGAACAGATCGGCAGCGTGCTGGAGGTGATTCGCGGCATTGCCGAACAGACCAACCTGCTGGCGCTCAACGCTGCCATCGAGGCGGCCCGCGCTGGCGAGGCCGGACGCGGCTTCGCGGTGGTGGCCGACGAGGTGCGCGGCCTGGCCCAGCGCACCCAGGAGTCGGTGGGCGAGATCCAGTCGGTGATCGAGACCCTGCAGACCGATACCCGCGGCCTGGCCGGTTCGATGAAGGACAGCTTCGAACAGGCCCAGGAGAACGTCGGCCAGGTGGCCGAGGCGGTCACGGCGCTCGGTCGCATTGGCGAGGCGGTCGGCGTGATCCACGATATGACCCTGCAGATCGCCAGCGCCGCCGAGGAACAGAGTGCAGTGGCCGATGAGATCAGTCGCAACGTCGCCGGCGTACGCGGCGTGACCGAAACCCTCACCGGCCAGGCCGAGGAGTCGGCACGTATCAGCCAGACCCTCAACGGCCTGGCCAACCAGCAACAGGCGCTGATGGACCAGTTCAAGGCGTAGGCAGGTGACGCCGCGCTGCGACGGCGGCCAGGACCGCCGTCGGGCACCGCCGCGGTGTACCGGGGCGGCCGGGTTTGTGGGAGTGGCTCCCCTACAACGCCGCCAGCGTGTGGTACTCGTCCTGCGCCAGCTGGTCGGTCATGCCGCTGACGAAATCCTGTAGCAGCCGGCAGCGGTGGTAGAACTCCCACAGCGGCTCGCCGGCGCTTTCCTCCACCGCCGCCAGGTAGGCACGCAGTAGCTGGCTGGGCAGGCGGCGCGTGAGCATCTGCAAAAGCGGCGAACCGCATGGCCGGCCGGCGGCCAGCGCGCGAAACTCCTCGGCCCGCGCCCGCAGCAGTGGCGCGTAGAAATCCAGCAGTCCCTGCAGGATGCGATAACCCTGCAGATGCAGGGTCTCCACTTCCCGGTGGCAGAACACCTTGTCGGCGGCCACGCTCTTGAAGGTCTGCACGATGGCCGCCTCGGCACTGCCGTCCTCCAGCAGGGCGCGGTCCAGCGTGCCGGCATGCACGGCCTCGATCTGCGCGATGAACTGCGCGGCGGCGTGCTTCACCAGTGGGTGGATCATGTTCACCCGCAGCCAGATGAAGAACTCGTCGGTCGGGTTGACCGGCTCCTGGCCGGCGCGCTTGAGCGCGTAGTCCAGGCGCTGGCGGAAGGATTGCCCGCCATCCAGGGGCGACTCCGGGTCGGCCAGTTCCCGGTAGCGGGCCAGCAGCGCGGTTGCCAGCTGGTCGAGATCGAAGAAGCCCTTTTCCACCGAGTCCTCGATGTCCGCCAGGCAGTAGGCGATATCGTCGGCCGCTTCCATGATGTACACGGCCGGGTGACGTGTTCCCGGTGCGCGTCCCAGCGCCGCCCACAGGTCCTGGATGAAGGCCTGTTCGGACACATAGAAGCCGGGCTTCTTGTGCAGGTAGGCGCCAGGCGTGCCCCTGGGCGGACGGGGCGTGTCCGCACAGCGCACGTACTTGAGGATGGCGGCGGTCTGGCTGTAGGTGAGGTTCAGGCGCAGCAGGCGGAACACCAGGCGGATGCCCTGGGCGTTGCCCTCGAAGGTCTTCAGGTCGTGCAGCAGCCGGGCCACCCGCTCCTCTTGCGCAGCGGTGCCGGGCAGGGCAGCGTCCAGCAGGGTATCCAGGTTGCGCTCGAACCATTCGCCGATGGCGAACTCGCCGAAATGCCCGAACGGCGGATTGCCGATGTCATGCAGCAGGCAGGCCATCTCCACCAGGCTTTCCAGCACGGATTCCAGCCCGTCCAGCCCGTAGTCCGCCGCGCGCGAACCCAGCTGCTTGTACAGGGTGCGCACGATGAAACGACCGGTCTGCTGCACCTCCAGCGAATGAGTCAGGCGGCTGCGCACGGCGGCGTTGCGTTCCAGCGGGAACACCTGGGTCTTCTGCTGCAGGCGGCGCACCGCCGCGCTGTGCACAATGCGCCCCCGATCGCTTTCCAGCTGGTCGATCAGGTAGGCCAGGTCGTCGCTCGCTGCCCGGCGTTCGTAGGGGCGTTGGGCGGACAGCGTCTGGCGGAAGTCGGGCGCAGCGGGCATGGGCATCTCCGAAGGCAAGGCGGACGAACCGGTTGGTGGAGCGACGCCGGGACTCTACCATGCGCCCCTGACTGTTTTGAGCGGGACACTCAATGAACACTGCTACCCCTGTTTTCGGCGTCGGTGACGCGTCCTACCAGGCCGCCGGCGGCCAGGCCGGCCTGCGGCGCCTGGTCGAGGATTTCTATCGGGCGATGGACACGCTGCCCGAAGCCGCCTGCGTGCGGCAGCTGTACCCCGAGTCGCTGGAGCTGGCCAAGGACAAGCTGGCGACCTTCCTGAGCGGTTGGCTGGGCGGGCCGAGGGAATATGCGGCGCGCTTCGGGCCGATCAGCATCCCGGCGTTCCACACGCGCTGGCGGGTCGGTGAAGAGGAGCGGGAAGCCTGGCTGGCCTGCATGGCCTGGGCCATTGCGCGGCAGGATTATGCGCCGGCTTTCGCAGAGTACCTGCTGACCCAGTTGCGGGTACCGGCCGAGCGGGTGCACCAGGCCAGTCTGGCGGCTCGCGGCGAGCAGCCCTGAACCAAAAAGGGCCGACGATTTGTCGGCCCTCTCGATCACTTCACCAGCAGCACCGGCACCGGCACTTCATGCACCACGCGGGTGGCGACCGAGCCCATCAGCAGGCCGGAGAAGTTGCCCAGGCCCCGGGTGCCCATCACCACGGTGTCGCAGCTCAGCTTCTCGACGGCCAGGCCGATCTGCTCGGGGATGTTGCCCTGTGCGGTGTGGCGGCTATGGGTGATGCCGGCGGCCTGCAGCTGCGCGGCCGGCCAGTCGAGCAGGTGCTGGGCCTGGCTGGTTGCCGACTGCTCCATGCGCTCGATGAGCTCACCGGTCACGTATTCGCCGTAAACGATGGGCGGCTGCTGCACGTTGAGCAGATGCACGTTCAGCGTGGCCGAATGTTCGCGCGCGAAGTCGATCAGGTACTGGACTGCCCGCTTGGAACTGTCCGACCCGTCGAATGCCACCAGTACGTTGCGCATTATTCCGTCTCCTGTTGTGTCTATAGGCACAGGATAGTCCAGCGGCCTGTCCGACCGTGAGCGCGGGCTGGGCATGGCCGCGTGTCGATTTGCCGCAGGGAGGCTTTCGCAACCGCTCTGGGAGGCCTCTATGAACCGCCACTACTACATCAGCGACACCCTCGATGAGCTGGAGCTCCTGGAACGGGAGCTGGAAACCAGCGGCATTCCCACGGAGCAGATCCACGTGCTCAGCGAGCAGGACGCAGAGCTCGAGCGGCACCGGGTGCATGGCGTGCCCTCGGTGATGAAGACCGACGTGTTCAACCTGGGCTGGCGCGGCGCGCTGGTCGGCCTGGCGCTCGCCGTGCTGGTGCTGCTGGTGGCCTGGTGGGCCGGCTGGACCGCCACCCGCGCCGGCTGGGCGCCGTTCGTGTTCCTGGCGCTGGTGCTGTTCGGTTTCTCGGTGTGGGAGAGCGGTTTCTTCGGTTTCCAGCGGCGCAACCAGCATTTTCAGGCCCTGCAGAAAACCCTGGAGGAGGGTCGCCATGTGCTGTTCGTCGACGTGGAGCCGGAGCAGGAGGTGCCCCTGCGCGTGGTGATGGCGCGCCACGCCGGATTGCGCGAGGCCGGCACCGGCCCGGCACTGCCGCACTGGCTGAGCGCCGGCCAACAACGTCTGAACCGCTTGCGCAAGATGATCTGAAGACGGATTGACGCCGCCGGCCGAGAGACGTCAACTAGAGCCGCCGCCCCCCGCCCGGGCGGCGGTTTCCGTCACCTGATCGAGCACTGCGCATGAGCACCAGCAAATCGAACATTCCCTACAGCCAGCGCGAGCAGGGCTACCGGGAAAAGGCCCTGAAGATGTACCCCTGGGTGTGCGGCCGCTGCGCCCGCGAATTCTCCGGCAAGCGCCTGAGCGAGCTGACGGTCCATCACAAGGACCACAACCACGACAACAACCCCGAGGACGGCTCGAACTGGGAGCTGCTCTGCCTGTACTGCCACGACAACGAGCACTCGCGCTATACCGACAACCAGTACTTCGCCGAGGCCACCCCGGGCGGCGACAAGGGTCCGAAGGAAACCTTCAAGGCCTTCGCCGGACTGGCGGATCTGCTGAAGAAGTAACTCACGCCAGCCTGTGCGCGTAACGGCGGACAGGAACGGCGTTGTCCGCCCTACGTAGCGGCGTCGGCCGCGATGACCACGGCGGAACACCAAACCATGGATTGTCCCCGCGTGGCCTCGATCGGCGGCCCGATAAAGCGCGGAGCGCCCTACGTTCATGAATTAATTTCGTGTTGCTCAATAGAATCTTGAGTTTGTTTCAGCTTTCCAGCGCGCCGAGAATGCCGGCCACGGTTACTGGAGAGCACAGATGGCTATTGCCCACACCCTCGGATTCCCCCGCATCGGCCGCGACCGCGAGCTGAAGAAAGCCCTCGAAGCCTACTGGAAGGGCGCGCTGGACGCGGCCGGCCTGCGCCAGGTCGGCCGCCAGCTGCGCGCCGAACACTGGCAACTGCAGAAGGACGCCGGCATCGACCTGCTGCCGGTCGGCGATTTCGCCTGGTACGACCAGGTGCTCACCCATTCGCTGATGTTCGGCGTGGTCCCCGAGCGCTTCCGCCCCCACGATGGCGGCCTGCCGAGCCTGGACACCCTGTTCGCCATGGCGCGCGGTGTCAGCGGCGGCTGCTGCGGCGGCGCCCATGCCCAGGAAATGACCAAGTGGTTCGACAGCAACTACCACTACCTGGTCCCCGAGTTCACCGCCGACCAGACGTTCCGGCTGAGCTGGGAGCAGCTGTTCGAGGAAGTCGCCGAAGCCCGTGCGCTGGGCCATGCGGTCAAGCCGGTGATCATCGGCCCGCTGACCTATCTGTGGCTGGGCAAGTGCAAGGGCGGCGACTTCGAGCGCCTCGACCTGCTGGAACGCCTGCTGCCAGTGTATGGAGAAATCCTCCAGCGCCTGAAGACGCTGGGCGTGGACTGGGTACAGATCGACGAGCCGATCCTCGGCCTCGACCTGCCGCAGGCCTGGAAGGCCGGCTTCGAGCGTGCCTACAACCTGCTGCAGCGCGAGCCCGGCAAGAAGCTGATCGCCACCTACTTCGCCGGCCTGGAGGACAACCTGGCGCTGGCCGCTGGCCTGCCGGTGGATGGCCTGCACGTGGACCTGGTACGCGCTCCCGAGCAGTTCCCGGTGGTGCTCGACTGGCTGCCGGCCTACAAGGTGCTGTCGCTGGGCGTGGTCGATGGCCGCAACGTCTGGCGCACCGATCTCGACAAGGCCCTGGCCGTGCTTGAGCAGGCGCAGGCGCGCCTGGGCGAGCGGCTGTGGGTGGGCTCTTCCTGTTCGCTGCTGCACAGCCCGGTCGATCTGGCCCGCGAGGATCGGCTGGATGCCGAGCTGAAGGGCTGGCTGGCCTTCGCCGTGCAGAAATGTGCGGAGATCGCCGTGCTGGCCGAGGCCCTGCGTGATCCGCAGTCGGCGCGCGTGCAACAGGCGCTGGCCGACAGCCGCGCCGTGCAAGCGGCGCGCGCGGCCTCGCCACGCATCCACGATCCGGCGGTGCAGGCGCGTCTGGCGGCCATCCGCCCCGAGGACAGCCGGCGCCAGTCGCCGTTCGCCTGGCGCATCGCCGCGCAGCGCGAGCACCTGGGACTGCCGCTGTTCCCGACCACCACCATCGGCTCCTTCCCGCAGACCGCCGAAATCCGCCAGGCACGCCAGGCCTTCAGGCAGGGGACGTTACCGGCGGCCGAGTATGCCGCAGCCATGCGCGCCGAGATCCGCCACGCGGTGCGGGTGCAGGAACAGCTGGGACTGGACGTGCTGGTGCACGGCGAGGCCGAGCGCAACGACATGGTCGAGTACTTCGCCGAGCAGCTGGACGGCTACGCCTTCACCCGCTTCGGCTGGGTGCAGAGCTACGGTTCGCGCTGCGTGAAGCCGGCGATCATCTACGGCGATATCAGCCGGCCGCGGCCGATGACCGTGGAATGGATCCGCTACGCCCAGGAGCAGACCGCCAAGGTGATGAAGGGCATGCTGACCGGCCCGGTGACCATGCTGATGTGGTCGTTCCCGCGCGACGACATATCCCGCGAACAGCAGGCGCGCCAACTGGCGCTGGCGATCCGCGACGAGGTGTGCGATCTGGAGGCCGCCGGCATCCGCGTCATCCAGATCGACGAGGCGGCCTTCCGCGAAGGCCTGCCGCTGCGCAAGGCCCGCTGGCAGGCCTACCTGGACTGGGCCGCCGAGGCCTTCCGGCTGACCGCCAGCGGCGTGGGCGACGAGACGCAGATCCACACCCACATGTGCTACAGCGAGTTCAACGATGTGATCGCTTCCATCGCTGCGATGGACGCCGATGTCATCACCATCGAGACCTCGCGCTCGCAGATGGAACTGCTGGAGGCGTTCCGCGCCTTCGACTATCCGAACGAGATCGGCCCGGGCGTGTACGACATCCACTCGCCCCGGGTGCCGACCGTCGAGGAGATGGTCGCGCTGCTGGGCAAGGCCGCCGAGCGCATTCCGGTCGAGCGGCTGTGGGTCAACCCGGACTGCGGCCTGAAGACCCGCGGCTGGCCCGAGACCGAGGCCGCGCTGGTGAACATGGTGGCGGCGGCGCGCCGGCTGCGTGAGCGGCACGCGGGCTGAGGCTGGCGGGTGGATCCCGACCGATGCGTAGGGTGGACAACCTCTTGCTTGTCCACCAGCGGCCCCGCACGTGATCTCAATCCGTAGGGTGGAAAACTCGCGTAGCGATTTTCCACCGGCCCGGGCTGCGTGCGCACCGGCGGCAGACAAGGCTTCGCCGTTGTCTACCCTACGGCTCAGCCGCGTAGGGTGGACAACGGTTTTCTTGTCCACCGCTGGCAGCGCATGTCCGGTCAGCGCATCCTCAACGGCTCCCGCTGCAGGTAGGCCTCCAGCCCCGCGTGCTGTTCCGGGTCGAGGAACAGCCCCAGCTTGCTGCGCCGCCAGAGGATGTCCTCGGCGGTTTGCGCCCATTCCTCGCGACGCAGGTAGTCCACTTCCCGGGCGTACAGGTTGGCACCGAAGTGTTCGCCCAGATCGCCCAGCCCCGTTGCGCTGCCCAGCAAGCACCAGCTGCGGCTGCCGTAGCTGACCGCCCAGCGCCGGGCCAGGTCGGTTGGCAGCCAGGGCGCCTGGTCGAGCAGTTGCGCGGCCAGGCGCTGCGGGTCGCTCATCTCTTCGCCGCCCGGCAATGGCGCGCCGGCGGTCCAGCGCGGGCCCATGTCTCGCAGCCAGGGCTTGAGCAGCTCCAGGGCCGACTCGGCCAGGCGCCGGTAGGTGGTCAGCTTGCCGCCGAACACCGAGAGCAACGGAGCCTGATCAGCCGCGCCGTGCAGCTCGAGGAAATAGTCGCGGGTCACCGCCGACGGGTCGCCGGACTCGTCGTCGAGCAGCGGACGCACGCCGGAAAAGCTGTGCAGGATGTCGTCGCGCTCCACCGGCTGGCGGAAATGCCGGTTCACCACGTCCAGCAGGTACTCGGTTTCCTGCTCGCTGATGCGCACCTGCTCGGGGTCGCCGTGGTACTCGCGGTCGGTGGTGCCGATCAGGCTGAAACGCTCCAGCCAGGGGATGACGAAGACGATGCGCCGGTCCTCGTTCTGCAGGATGTAGGCCTGCTCGCCGGGGTACAGGCGCGGCACCACGATATGGCTGCCCTGCACCAGGCGCACGCCGTGGCGTGGCTGGCGATGCAAGCCGTCGCGAAGGAAATCCGCCACCCAGGGGCCGCAGGCATTGACCAGCGCGCGGGCGCGCACCACCGAACGGCTTCCGTCGACGCGCTGCAGTTCCAGATACCAGAGGCCATCGCGGACCTGGGCGGACAGGCAGCGGGTGCGGGTGTCCAACCGGGCGCCGCGCTCGCGGGCGGCCATCGCGTTGAGCACCACCAGGCGGGCGTCGTCCACCCAGCAGTCGGCGTACTCGAAGCCCCGGGTCATGTCCGGGCGCAGCGGACTGTCGGCGCCCAGACGCAGGGCGCGCGAGCCGGGCAGGGTGCGCCGGCGGCCCAGGTGGTCGTAGCAGAACAGACCGAAGCGGATCATCCAGGCCGGGCGCAGGTGCGGGCGGTGCGGGAGGATGAAGCGCAGCGGCTTGATGATGTGCGGCGCCTTGGCCAGCAGCACTTCGCGTTCGGCCAGCGCTTCGCGCACCAGGCGGAACTCCCGGTGTTCCAGGTAGCGCAGGCCGCCATGGATCAGTTTGCTGCTCGCCGAGGAGGTGTGGCTGGCCAGGTCGTGCTGTTCGCAGAGGTAGACCTTCAGGCCGCGTCCGGCGGCGTCGGCGGCAATGCCGACACCGTTGATGCCACCGCCGATCACGGCCAGGTCGTAGGGGTCTTCGCAGGGTTCGTTCATGCCACGCTCAAGGGCCAGGATTGCCGGAACACTGTAGCGCTGGCGCGCGGCGGCCGCTAACGTAGCCTTTCGTCGATCCCTGCACAGCAAAGCACCATGACTCCAGCCATCGATCAGCTCAAGAAAGCCCGCGTCGAGCACCGCGTCCTCAGCTACGAACACGATCCCAAGTCGCCGTCCTACGGTCTGGAGGCGGCGGAGAAGCTCGGCCTGGCGCCGGAACGGGTGTTCAAGACCCTGCTGGCGGCTACCGAGAAGAACGAGCTGCTGGTGGCGGTGGTGCCGGTGGCCGGCAGCCTCGACCTCAAGGCGCTGGCCCAGGCGGCCGGCGTGAAGAAGGTGGACATGGCCGACCCGGCCGCCGCGCAGCGCGCCACCGGCTATCTGGTCGGCGGCATCAGCCCGCTGGGACAGAAGAAGCGCCTGCGTACGTTCATCGACGCATCGGCCCGCCAGCAGCCCTCCATCCATGTCAGCGCCGGGCGGCGCGGGCTGGAGGTGGAGCTGAGCGCCGAGGCGCTGGCGCAGCAGACCCAGGCGACGTTCGCCCCCATCGGCCGTGGATAACGGAGTCTTCATGAGCGACTACCTCCTCGCCATCGACCAGGGCACCACCAGTAGCCGGGCGATCATCTTTTCGGCCAGCGGCGGCGCGGTGGCCAGCGCGCAGCAGGAATTCGCCCAGCATTTCCCGCGGGACGGCTGGGTCGAGCATGCCGCCGAGGACCTGTGGGACAGCACGCTCGCCGTGTGCCGCCAGGCGCTGGCCAACGGCGGGCTGCGGGCGGCGGACATCCGCGCCGTCGGCATCACCAACCAGCGTGAGACCACCCTGGTGTGGGACGCCGCCACCGGTGAAGCCATCTACCCGGCCATCGTCTGGCAGGACCGGCGCACCGCCGATTACTGCGCCGAGCTCAAGGCCGCCGGCCATGAGGCGGACGTGGCGGCGCGCACCGGGCTGCTGATCGATCCGTATTTTTCGGCCACCAAGCTGCGCTGGATCCTCGACAACGTGCCGGGCGCCCGCGCGCGCGCCGCGCGCGACGAGCTGCGCTTTGGCACCGTGGACAGCTTCCTGCTCTGGCGCCTGACCGGCGGCCGGGCGCACCGCACCGACGCCAGCAACGCGGCGCGCACGCTGCTGTTCAACATCCACACCCAGCGGTGGGACGAGACGCTGCTGGCGCTGTTCGACATCCCCGCCAGCCTGCTGCCCGAGGTGCTGGATTGCGCGGCGGACTTCGGCGAGACCGACGCCCACTGGCTGGGCGCGGCGCTGCCGGTGCTGGGCATGGCCGGCGACCAGCAGGCCGCGCTGATCGGTCAGGCCTGCTTCGCGCCGGGCATGGTGAAGAGCACCTACGGCACCGGTTGCTTCCTGATCCAGAACACCGGCGCCGAGCCGCTGATCTCGCGCAACCGCCTGCTGACCACCGTGGCCTACCGGCTGAACGGCGAAACGACCTATGCGGTAGAGGGCAGCATCTTCGTCGCCGGCGCCGCCCTGCAGTGGCTGCGCGATGGCCTGCGGCTGATCGAGCACGCCCACGAGAGCGAAGCGCTGGCCCTGCAGGCCGGCGACGCCGGCGGCGTGTACCTGGTGCCGGCCTTCACCGGCCTGGGCGCGCCCTACTGGGACCCGAAGGCGCGCGGCGCGATCTTCGGCCTGACCCGCGACACCGGCATCAAGGAAATCGTCACCGCCGGCCTGGAAGCGGTGTGCTACCAGACCCGCGACCTGCTCGAAGCCATGGGCCAGGACGGCGCCGCGCCGCTCAGCGCGCTGCGCGTGGATGGCGGCATGGTGGTCAACAACTGGCTGGTGCAGTTTCTCGCCGACATCCTCGGCGTGCCGGTCGAGCGCCCGCAGGTCAACGAGACCACCGCGCTGGGCGCCGCCTATCTGGCGGGCCTGCAGGCCGGGCTGTATCGCGACCTGGACGAGGTCGCCGGCCACTGGCAACAGCAGCGGCGCTTCGAGCCGTGCATGCCGGCGCAGCGTCGCGAGGCACTCTATGCCGGCTGGCTGAGCGCGGTGCGCCGGGTGCGCAGCGAAGCGTCATGAACGATTGGAGAATGCGATGAAGACACTGCCGTTCCACCAGGTCGACGCCTTCAGCGACCGTCCGTTCGCCGGTAACCCGGCGATCGTCTACCGCCTCGATGCCTGGCTGCCTGACGCGCGCATGCAGCAGATCGCCGCCGAGCACAACCTGGCGGAAACCGCGTTCGTGGTGCGCGAGGGGCAGGGCTGGCGGATTCGCTGGTTCACGCCCCAGGAGGAGGTGCCGCTGTGCGGCCACGCCACCCTGGCGGCGGCCAAGGTGCTGTTCGACGCCTACCAGGAGCCGGGTGACTGCCTGAGCCTGCAGAGCCAGTCCGGCGAGCTGCGCGTGCGGAGGCTCGGCGAGCGGCTGGAACTGGATTTCCCGGCGCTGGCCGGTGAGCCGATTACCGCGCCGGCCGGGCTGGCCAAGGCGCTGGGCCACGAACCCGAGACGGTGCTGTCCGGTCGCGACAGCCTGCTGGTGGTGCTGGCCGACGAGACCGCCGTGCGCACCTGCGCGCCCGACCTGAAGGCGCTGGCGGCGCTGCCCTGGCTCGGGGTGATCGTCACTGCGCGCGGGACTGATCACGATGTGGTGTCGCGTTACTTCGCGCCGGCCATCGGCATCGACGAAGACCCGGTCACCGGTGCCGCGCACTGCATGCTGGTGCCCTACTGGGCGCAGCGCCTGGGCCGTGCCGAATTGCGCGCGTACCAGTGCTCGCAGCGCGGCGGTGAACTCTTGTGCCGGGTGGAAGGCGAGCGCGTGCGCCTGGCCGGGCATGCGGTGCTGGTCAGTCGGGGCGAATTGCTGGTGGGCTGAAATACAGAAAGCGGCCCGAGGGCCGCCTTTCCGATGGTTCAGCTGGCGCTGCTGTAGCGCCGTACACCGGCGTTTGGCAGCGTGGCATTGGCTGCGATGCTGCCCTGGGCTGGGAACAGCACCAGGTGGTCGGCGCTGACCTGGATGCCCACGGTTTCGCCGGGCAAATGGTCGATGTGGCTCGGGAAGATGGCTTCCAGCTGGGTGCCGGTGGGCAGTTGCAGGCGGTACAGCGTCGAAGCGCCCAGGAAGGTCTTGCCGGTGATGCGCACCTGGAGGTCGCTGTCCGGCGCGTAGACCAGGTCGTCGGGGCGCAGCAGTACGTCCACGGCACTGCCGCTTGGCCAGCTGTAGGCACGGTTGCCGTGGATATCGCCGAGTTCGGTACGCACCGATTCCGGGTCCTGCAACTGTCCGCGAATGAAATAGCCCTGGCCGACGAAGCTGGCCACGAAGGGCGTCAGTGGCTCGTGGTAGAGGTTGTAGGGGGTATCCCACTGCTCCAGGCGACCGTCACGGAACACGCCCACCTGATCGCTGACGGCGAAGGCTTCTTCCTGGTCGTGGGTAACCAGGATGGCGCTGGTGCCGCGCGCCTTGAGGATGTCGCGCACCTCGCGGCTGAGACTGCGGCGTAGCTCCACGTCCAGGTTGGAGAAGGGCTCGTCGAGCAGCAGCAGGCGCGGCTCCGGAGCCAGGGCGCGGGCCAGCGCGACGCGTTGTTGCTGGCCACCGGAGAGTTCGTGCGGGTAACGCTTGCCCAGGTGGCCAAGCTTGACCAGATCGAGCAGCTCGCCGGTGATGCGCTCGCGCTCGGGGTGCTTGCGGATGCCGAAGGCGACGTTCTCCGCCACGGTCAGGTGCGGGAACAGCGCGTAGTCCTGGAAGACCATGCCGATGCGGCGCGCCTCCGGCGCCAGGGTGAAGCCGGCGCGGGAGATCACCTCGCCGGCCAGGCGGATCTCGCCGTGGCTGACCGGTTCGAAGCCGGCGATGGCGCGCAGGGTAGTGGTCTTGCCGCAGCCCGAGGGGCCGAGCAGGCAACCGATGTCACCGGCGTTCAGGTGCAGGTTGAGCTCCTGGACGATCATCTGGCCCTGATAACCGCAGGCCAGGTTGTGCAGCTGAAGCAGCAGTTTGGACGTCATGCGTTCTTGGTGTAGCCGGGGGCGACGAGGAATTCGAGCAGCGCCTTCTGGGCGTGCAGACGGTTTTCGGCCTGGTCCCAGGCCAGCGAGCGCGGGTCATCCAGCAGGTCGTGGCTGATTTCCTCGCCACGGTGCGCCGGCAGGCAGTGCAGGAAGATCACGCCCGGGTCGGCCAGATCGAGCAATGCGCGACTGACCTGGTAACCCTTGAAGCTCGCCAGGCGTGCCTGGGCTTCTTCTTCGTGGCCCATGGAGGCCCAGACGTCGGTGCTCACCAGGTGGGCGCCGGCCACCGCCGCACGCGGGTCGCGCAGCAGGGTCACGCGGTCGCCGGCCTTGGCCAGCAGCTCGGCGCTCGGCTCGTAGCCCTCCGGGCAGGCGATGCGCAGCTGGAAGTCGAACTGGATGGCCGCCTCGATATAGGAGTTGCACATGTTGTTGCCATCGCCGATCCAGGCCACCGTCTTGCCGGCGATGCTGCCGCGCTGTTCCAGGTAGGTCTGCATGTCGGCCAGCAGCTGGCAGGGGTGCAGCTCATCGGACAGGCCGTTGATCACCGGCACCTGGGAATGGGCGGCGAAGTTGGTCAGGGTGCCGTGGGCGTAGGTGCGGATCATGATGGCGTCGAGCATGCGCGACATGACGATGGCGGTGTCGCTGATCGGTTCGCCGCGACCCAGCTGGGTGTCGCGCGGCGAGAGGAACAGGCTTTGGCCGCCGAGCTGGATCATGCCGGCTTCGAAGGAGACCCGGGTACGGGTCGAGGCCTTCTCGAAGATCATGCCCAGTACGCGATTCTTCAGGGGTTCGTAGAGGATGCCGCGATTGCGCAGGTCCTTCAGCTCGATGGCTCGTCGCAGTAGCCCGTTGAGCTCCGCGGGGGTGCAGTCCATCAGCGAGAGAAAGTGCCGTACGCTCATTGTCGTTACCTTGATCACGTTGTCAGGCCCTGTGGCGAAAGAAAATAAGCGCCAACGTCAGAGGAGGGACCTGCTAGAAGGTCGCCGAGGGCGACGAAATGGAAAGGGCCGGATGTTATCGGGAAATGTCGCAATGGCGCAAATTGCCCGGTGTCCGGCGCCGCAAGCAGCATAGGTGATGGGCGTCGGGAGGGTGCGTAAAGAAGCCTGAGCGCAGGACTAGGCTTTCCGTTACAATGCCGCGCAAATGCCGGCCCGGGGGCCGGCAGGTCATTTGTAGCCGAGGTGCCCCTCATGGATATCATCGAAACCATCAAAGAGCAGATCGCCAACAACACCATCCTGCTGTACATGAAGGGCTCGCCCAATGCCCCGCAGTGCGGCTTCTCCGCCCGTGCCGCCCAGGCCGTGATGGGCTGCGGCGAGAAATTCGCCTACGTGGACATCCTGCAGAACCCGGAAATCCGCGCCGAGCTGCCCAAGTACGCCAACTGGCCGACCTTCCCGCAGCTGTGGGTCAACGGCGAACTGGTCGGTGGCAGCGACATCATGCTGGAGATGTTCGAGAAGGGTGAGCTGCAGACCCTGATCAAGGAAGCCGCGGCGGCCCGCAAGGACGCCTGATCCGGCCTCTGAACAAAAAGCCCCGGCACTGCCGGGGCTTTTTCGTTGCGGACGGGAGAATTACTCGTCCATCTGCGATTGCAGGTAGTTTTCCAGGCCGACGGCCTTGATCAGGCCCAACTGGGTTTCTAGCCAGTCGACGTGTTCTTCCTCGGACTCGAGGATGTCTTCCAGCAGCTCGCGGCTGCCGTAGTCGCCGACCTGTTCGCAATAGGCGATGGCGGCGCGCAGGTCCTGCAGGCCCATCTGTTCCAGGCGCAGGTCGCATTCGAGCATTTCCTTGGTGTTCTCGCCGATCAGCAGCTTGCCGAGGTCCTGCAGGTTGGGCAGGCCTTCGAGAAACAGGATGCGCTTGATCAGCTTGTCGGCATGCTTCATCTCGTCGATGGATTCATCGTACTCATGCTTGCCGAGCTTGTTCAGGCCCCAGTCCTCGTACATCCGCGCGTGCAGGAAGTACTGGTTGATGGCCACCAGTTCGTTGCCAAGGATCTTGTTGAGGTGCTGGATGACCTGAGTATCGCCTTTCATGATGCTCCGCCTGAGAGGAAATGCGTGTTGGCGAGTCTGGCCGCAGTGTCCCCGGGTGTCAAACCTAAGCCCTTGATGGCAAACGGAATGAAAAGGCGTCTCGCCTACGGTTTTAGCCAGGCTGCGAAGGGGCTTGCTGCATGGCGCAGGCATGAAAAAGCCGGGCGACTGCCCGGCTCGGGAATTCGACGGATCGATTCAGGCCGGAGAGAACAGGGCCACGCCGCCCAGCATTGCGGCCTGGCCGGCCTGCACTTCGCTCAAGGTCTCGCGCACCACCTGCTTGGCCACACAGGCGCATTTGCCGCACTGGGTACCCACGCCCAGGTTCTCGCGCACCTCCCGGTAGCTGCAGCAGCCTTCGTAGATCGCGTCGCGGATGTGGTTGTCGGTGACACCTCGGCAAAGACAGACGTACATGGCGGGGGCTCGTCGCACTGAAATCGGGATGCGGCGGATACTAATGTTAATGAGAACGATTGTCAAAATTTGCTGCTGAGCGGAGCGGTCACTCCGTAGGGGGGGGTCACGCTTCATCGATCCACCGACGCGCCGCAGGCGCGCCGTAGCGGCGCGGTGGTGGACAAGGAAAACGTTGTCCACCCTACGAACGCGCCGGCCAGCTCGATGAGGATCAGTCTTCCCCGAAGGTGTCCCAGCCGCCCATTTCCTTCCAGCGATTGACGATGCCGCAGAACAGGTCGGCGGTCTTTTCCGTGTCGTAGCGGGCCGAATGGGCTTCGCGGGCGTCGAACGGAATGCCGGCAGCCTGGCAGGCCTTGGCCAGCACCGTCTGTCCGTAGGCCAGGCCGGCCAGGGTAGCGGTGTCGAAGCTGGAGAACGGGTGGAACGGGTTGCGCTTGAGGCCCGTGCGCAGCACCGCGGCATTAAGGAAGCCGAGGTCGAAGCTGCTGTTGTGGCCGACCAGCACCGCGCGCTTGCAGCCGTAGGATTTCAGCGACTTGCGTACGCCACGGAAGATGTCGGCTAGCGCCGGCTCTTCCTGGACCGCCATGCGCAGCGGATGGTCCAGCTTGATGCCGGTGAACTCCAGCGCCGCCTGCTCGATGTTGGCGCCTTCGAACGGCTCGATGCGGTGGAAGTAGGTGTGCTCCGGATAGAGCAGCCCCTGCTCGTCCATGCCGATGATGGTCGCGGCGATCTCCAGCAGCGCATCGGTCTGGCAGTTGAAGCCGCCGGTCTCCACGTCGACCACCACCGGCAGGTAGCCGCGGAAGCGGCGGGCCATGGGATGCTTCGGGCCGCTGGAGCGGATTTCCAGTTCGTCGTCTTCGTACAGCTCTTCGCTCACGCGCGTTCCTCCAGTACCCGCCAGCGCAGGGTTTCGCCCGCGCGCAGCGGCATCAGGCGGTGGTCGCCGAACGGCAGTTCGGCCGGTGCCTGCCAGTCTTCGCGCACCAGGGTGATGCGGTCGGTGTTGCGTGGCAGACCGTAGAAGTCCGGACCGAACTGGCTGGCGAAGCCTTCCAGCCTGTCCAGCGCGTTGCGCGACTCGAACGCCTCGGCGTACAGCTCGATGGCGGCGTAGGCGGTGTAGCAGCCGGCGCAACCGCAGGTGGCTTCCTTGGTGTGGCGGGCGTGCGGTGCCGAATCGGTGCCCAGGAAGAACTTCGGGTTGCCGCTGGTGGCGGCATCCAGCAGGGCTTCCTGATGGGTGTTGCGCTTGAGGATCGGCAGGCAGTAGAAGTGCGGGCGGATGCCGCCGACCAGCATGTGGTTGCGGTTGTACAGCAGGTGATGGGCGGTGATGGTGGCGCCCACGTTGGCCGAGGCTTCGCGCACGAACTGCGCGGCGTCGCCGGTGGTGATGTGCTCGAAGACCACCTTCAAGGTCGGGAATCGCTCCACGACACGGATCATGTGGGTGTCGATGAAAGCCTTCTCGCGATCGAACACATCGATGTCGCTGTGGGTCACTTCACCATGCACCAGCAGCGGCAGACCGACGTCGGCCATGGCTTCCAGTACGGGGAAGATATTGTCGATGCTGGTCACGCCCGACGCGGAGTTGGTGGTGGCGCCGGCCGGGTAGAGCTTGGCGGCATGGACGAAGCCGCTGGCCTTGGCCTGACGGACGTCTTCGGCGGTGGTGTTGTCGGTGAGGTACAGCACCATCAGCGGTTCGAAGCGGCTGCCCGCCGGGCGTGCGGCCAGGATGCGCTGGCGGTAGGCGTCGGCTTCCTGCGCGTTGCGTACCGGCGGCACCAGGTTGGGCATGACGATGGCGCGGCCGAAGGTACGGGCGGCATCGGCTACGGTCTGCGCCAGGGCGGCGCCGTCGCGCAGGTGGATATGCCAGTCGTCGGGACGCAGCAGGGTAAGGCGGTCGGTCATGAAGAGGATCCGGGCGATGAAACGTGCGCGAATGCTACCGGAAAATGCGCTCGCCGGCTGCCCGGCAAGACGATGAACCGCGGCGTTGCGCAGGTTTCGATCGGTGGCGTTCTGTGAAACGTCGCACAGGAAGCCCCTCAAGTTTTCGCCCGCGGCTCCGATATGCCGGGGGAACGCCGTAAATCCCTGGAGCCCTCCCATCGTGCGCCTGCAGTATGCCGCTCTGCTCAGCCTGTTCGTCAGTCTGCCGTCGGTCGCCCTGACCTTCCAGCCGCGCCTGGAGCATGCGGAGTGGCGCGCCGAGGGTGATCAGTTCGAATGCCGGCTGATCCAGCCGATCAAGACCTTTGGTGGCGTGGGCCAGTTCGTGCGCCGCGCCGGCGAGCAGCCGACCTTCCAGCTGATCAGTCGCGAGCGCTGGCTGGGCAATGGCGCCGCCACGCTGCTGGTGGCCGCCGCGCCCTGGCGCCCGGAGCACAGCGACGTCAGCATTGGCAAGGTCAAGGTCGACGGTGACCAGGTGCTGCTCAAGAGCGACAACCAGCAGGCGGCGCGCCTGCTCACCGGCCTGATGGAGGGGCGTTCGCCGCTGGTGCGCCATCGCACCCGGCAGACCAACGAATACATGGAAGTACGCCTCCTGCCGGCGCGCTTCGGCCAGGCGTTCCGCGAGTTCCAGCAGTGCACCACGCAACTGCTGCCGGTCAACTTCGACCAGGTCAAATACCTGCAGCTGAGTTTCGCCAACAGCGGTATCGACCTGGGCGACGCTGCCCGCCGGGAGCTGGATCGCGTGCTGCTGTTGCTCAAGGCCGATCCGACCATCAACAGCATTCGCCTGGAAGGCCATTCCGACAACACCGGCAACCGCCTGACCAACCGCGACCTGTCGCGCCGCAGGGCGATGGCGGTGGCCGCCTACCTGAAGGAAAAGGGCATTCCCGAGGGACAGATCAGCATCCGCTTCCACGGTGAGCGCTACCCGCTGGTGCCCAACAACAGCGAAGCCAATCGCGGCAAGAACCGCCGTGTCACCCTCTACCTGGAGCGGTTGACCGAATCCGACGCGGAGCAGGAGCGCCTGGCCCGCGGCAACTCCGCCCAGCCGGCCTGAAGCGAGGCATTGCGGGCCACCGAGGGCGCTGCGGGCCTGTCATTTGCGGCCCGTCATCAGTAGAATTGCGGGCTTTCCCGTACTACCCGTGGAGCTGATGGCATGTCGGACGTTAAGAAGGTGGTTCTGGCCTATTCCGGTGGCCTGGACACCTCGGTGATTCTCAAGTGGCTGCAAGATACCTACAACTGCGAAGTGGTGACCTTCACCGCTGACCTGGGCCAGGGCGAAGAAGTCGAGCCTGCCCGCGCCAAGGCCAAGGCCATGGGCGTCAAGGAAATCTACATCGACGACCTGCGCGAAGAATTCGTCCGCGACTTCGTGTTCCCGATGTTCCGCGCCAACACCATCTACGAAGGCGAATACCTGCTGGGCACCTCCATCGCCCGTCCGCTGATCGCCAAGCGCCTGATCGAGATCGCCAACGAAACCGGCGCCGACGCCATCTCCCACGGCGCCACCGGCAAGGGCAACGACCAGGTGCGCTTCGAGCTGGGCGCCTATGCGCTCAAGCCGGGCGTGAAGGTGATCGCCCCCTGGCGCGAGTGGGACCTGACCTCCCGCGAAACCCTCATGGCCTACGCCCAGAAGGCCAACATCCCGGTCGATTTCGCCAAGGCCGGCAAGAAGTCCCCGTACTCCATGGACGCCAACCTGCTGCACATCTCCTATGAGGGCGGTGTGCTGGAAGACACCTGGACCGAGCACGAGGAAGACATGTGGCGCTGGTCCGTCTCCCCGGAGAAGGCTCCCGATGTGCCCACCTACATCGAGCTGACCTACCGCAAGGGCGACATCGTGGCCATCGACGGCGTCGAGATGACCCCGGCCCAGGTGCTGACCAAGCTGAACGCCATCGGCGGCGCCAACGGCATCGGTCGTCTGGACATCGTGGAAAACCGCTACGTGGGCATGAAGTCCCGCGGCTGCTACGAGACCCCCGGCGGTACCATCATGCTCAAGGCTCACCGCGCCATCGAGTCGATCACCCTGGACCGCGAAGTCGCTCACCTGAAGGATGAGCTGATGCCCAAGTACGCCAGCCTAATCTACAACGGCTACTGGTGGAGCCCCGAGCGCCAGATGCTGCAGACCATGATCGACGCCTCCCAGGAACACGTGAACGGCGTGGTGCGCCTGAAGCTGTACAAGGGCAACGTCATCGTCACCGGCCGCAAGTCCGACGACAGTCTGTTCGACACCCGCATCTCCACCTTCGAGGACGATGCCGGCGCCTACGACCAGGCCGATGCCGGTGGCTTCATCAAGCTGAACGCCCTGCGCATGCGTATTGCCGCCAACAAGGGCCGCTCGCCGCTGTAACGCGACGCGTGACCTGACCGCCGCCCCCGTCGCAGCCTGCGCGGGGGCGGTTTCGTTTCGGGACCGCGCACCGGGCGGCTGTTAAACTAGCCGGCATTCCAGAGCCCTTGCGTTTTCACGGGGGCCGATTCACCTGTCAGGAGAACATCCCATGAGACTGCTGCACACCATGCTGCGCGTCGGCGATATGGACAAGTCCATCGCCTTCTACACCGAAGTGCTGGGCATGACCCTGCTGCGCCGCAAGGACTATCCGGACGGCCAGTTCACCCTGGCGTTCGTCGGCTACGGCAACGAGGCCGAGAACAGCGTCATCGAGCTGACCTACAACTGGGGCGTGGACAAGTACGAGCTGGGCACCGGCTACGGCCACATCGCCCTGGAAGTCGAAGACGTCTACAAGGCCTGCGAGGACATTCGCGCCCGTGGCGGCAAGATCACCCGCGAGCCGGGTCCGATGAAGCACGGTTCCAGCATTCTGGCCTTCGTGGAAGACCCGGACGGCTACAAGATCGAGCTGCTGTCGCCCGAGCGCAAGGACTGAGCCGCCCGCCGGCGCCGTCACCCCATTCGCTGTAAAGAGGAATACCCGTGTTTGCCGATTTCGCCCTGCACGAACGCCTGCTCAAGGCTGTCGCCGAGCTTAACTTCACCGAGCCGACCCCCGTGCAGCGCGAGGCCATCCCGCCGGCGCTGGCTGGCAAGGACCTGCGCGTCATCGCCCAGACCGGCAGCGGCAAGACCGCCGCCTTCGCGCTGCCGCTGCTCAACCGTCTGATCGGCGACGCCGAGCCGCGCGTGCGCGTGCGGGCGCTGATCCTGCTGCCGACCCGCGAGCTGGCCCAGCAGACGCTGAAGGAGATGGAGAAGTTCTCCCGCTACACCTTCATCAAGTCGATGCTGATCACCGGCGGCGAGGGCTTCAAGGAACAGGCGGCGGCGCTGCGCAAGACGCCGGACATCCTGATTGGCACGCCGGGCCGGCTGATCGAGCACCTGGATGCCGGCAACCTGCGCCTGGACGAGGTGGAGGTGCTGGTGCTGGACGAGGCCGACCGCATGCTCGACATGGGTTTCGCCGAAGCCATGGAGCGACTGACCGGCGAGTGCGCCAATCGCCAGCAGACCCTGCTGTTCTCCGCCACCACCGGCGGCGCGGTCATGCGCGAGGTGATCGGCAAGGTGCTCAGGGAGCCTCTGCACCTGATGCTCAACCGGGTCAGCGAGCTGAACGAGAACACCCGCCAGCAGATCATCTGCGCCGACGACGTGGCCCACAAGGAGCGCCTGCTGCACTGGCTGCTGGCCAACGAGACCTACCAGAAGGCGATCATCTTCACCAACACCCGCGCCCAGGCCGACCGCATCTATGGTCGCCTGGTGGCTGAAGGGGTGAAGGCCTTCATCCTGCACGGCGACAAGGAACACGCCGAACGCAAGCAGGCCATCGAGCGCCTCAAGCAGGGCGGCAACAAGGTGCTGGTGGCCACCGACGTGGCGGCCCGCGGCCTGGACGTGGAAGGCCTGGACCTGGTGATCAACTTCGACATGCCGCGCTCCGGTGACGAGTACGTGCACCGCATCGGCCGTACCGGCCGCGCCGGTGCCGAGGGGCTGGCCATCTCGCTGATCTGCCACTTCGACTGGAACCTGATGTCCAGTGTCGAACGCTACCTTAAGCAGAGCTTCGAGCGCCGCGTGATCAAGGAACTGAAGGGCAGCTACCAGGGCCCGAAGAACGTCAAGGCGTCCGGCAAGGCCGCCGGCACCAAGAAGAAAAAGACCGACAAGGATGGCAAGGGCGCCAAGAAGACGGCGGCGAAGAAACCGGCCAAACCGGCCGCCAAGCGCAAGCCGGCGGCGCCGTCGGGGTTGGTCAGTGCGGACGGCATGGCGCCGTTGAAGCGCCGTACGACCGAGGGCTGAGGGAGGCTCTCCCTCTCCCCTGGCCCCTCTCCCCTCGCGGGGGAGGGCCAGGGGAGAGGGGTGAAAGCGCTCACGCCCAAACAAAAAAAGGGCCGCTTTCGCGACCCTTTTTTCATCTGTCTGGTAGGCACAATTGGACTCGAACCAACGACCCCCACCATGTCAAGGTGGTGCTCTAACCAACTGAGCTATGTGCCTTCGAGGCCGCGCATTCTACGCAAATGGCGCGGCTTGTCAAAGGCAGATTCGCATCAGGCGCTACTCCACCTTGTCGGTGGCTTTTTCCACCTCCTCCATGCGCTGTTCATAGCGGGCGCATTCGTCCTGCAGGCCCTGGTCGGTGCGCGCCAGGCTGTCTTCGCGGCGCTTGAGCTCCATGTCCTTCAGCTCCTCGTGAATCTGCTGCGCCTTTTGCGGATCGCCGCCGGTGGATTCGTGGATTTCCTGCGCCAGCTCGCCGGCCCGTTCGCGGGTGTCCCGCGGGGTACAGTCGCGCTCCTGGGCCCAGGTCGGCCCGCTCAGTCCCAGCAGGATGGCGGCGGCCAGTGCGGTGAGGTGTTTCATGGCAGTTCCTCCGTACTTCGAGATGGTGCCTTCGCAGTGGAGTGCCCCGCAGCCCAGTCGTTCGTGACGGGTGACGGGCGTTTCTAGGCACTGCGCAGGAAGTGCACGCTGAACAGCTGCTCCGCATCCATCCACAACGCCTGCCCCTGGAAGCCGGCGCGCTCGGCCAGGCGCAGGAAGCCCTCGGGGCTGTACTTGTAGGAATTCTCGGTGTGCAGGCTCTCGCCCGGTGCGAAGCTGAAGGTGTGGCCCTCGATGCGCACCTGCTGCGCCAGCGGGCTGACCAGGTGCATCTCGATACGCGATTCGACCGGGTTGAAGAACGCCCGGTGGCGGAAGCGGCGCGGCTGGATATCGCTGTCCAGTTCGCGGCGGATGCGTTCCAGCAGGTTGAGGTTGAACGCGGCGGTGACGCCGGCACGGTCGTTGTAGGCGGCCTCCAGGCGGTCACGGTCCTTGAGCAGGTCCACGCCGATCAGCAAGCCACTGCCGTCCGGCAGCAGCCGGCGCAGGTGACGCAGGAAGTCCAGTGCCTGGGCGGGTTCGAAGTTGCCGATGCTGGAGCCGGGAAAGAACGCCAGCGGCTTCGCCCGCTTGAAGGCCTGGGGCAGGCGCAGCGGGCGGCAGAAATCGGCGCAGGCGGCATGCACTTCCAGCCAGGGGTAGTCGGCAGCCAGCCGGCGGGTGCTGTCGATGAGGAATTCGCGGCTGATATCGATGCCCAGGTAGCGGCTCGGCTGCAGGGTTTCCAGCAGCAGGCGCACCTTGCGGCTGGCGCCGCTGCCCAGCTCCAGCAGCGGCGCTTCCGGACCGGCCAGGCGGGCGATCTCGTCGCAGGCCTCGGCGAGAATGGCCTCCTCGGTGCGGGTCGGGTAGTACTCGGGCTGCTCGCAGATCTGCTCGAACAGCCGCGAGCCCACGGCATCGTAGAAGTGCTTGGGCGAGGTTTGCTTGGGGGTGGCGGCAAAGCCGGCGAGGATTTCATCGCACAGGCTGGCGCTGCGCGGGTGATGGTCGTGGTAACGCACCGTGGCGGTTGCTGTCATGCGGTTTCGTCCCGGGCCAGGCGCAGGCCGCTGAAGGCCCAGCGCATGTGTGGATAGAAGAAGTTGCGGTAGCTGGCGCGCAGGTGATCCGGCGGGGTGACGCAACAGCCGCCGCGCAACACCTGCTGGCCGCACATGAACTTGCCGTTGTATTCGCCGAGGCTGCCGCCCAGGGGCTGGAAGCCGGGGTAGGGCAGGAAGGCGCTGGCCGTCCATTCCCAGACATCGCCGAACAGCTGCGCCGGCTGGGTGCCAGGCACGCCGGGCGAGGGTTGCGGGCGCAGCAGGCCGGCGTCGAGGAAATGCCCGCTCACCGGCAGCGTCTGGGCCACGGCTTCCCACTCCGCCTCGCTGGGCAGGCGCGCATCGGCCCAGCGTGCGTAGGCATCGGCTTCGAAGAAGCTCAGGTGGCAGACCGGCGCGGACAGGTTCAGTGGCTGCAGGCCAGTCAGGGTGAACTCTCGCCAGCCGCGCTCCTCGTCGTGTCGCCAGTACAGCGGCGCCTGCCAGTTCGCCTGGCGCAGCGTCGCCCAGCCGTCGGAGAGCCACAGCTCGCTGCGGCTGTAGCCACCGTCCAGCAGGAAGGCCAGGTAATCGGCGTTGCTCACCGGGCGGCTGGCCAGGCGAAAGGGTTCCAGCCAGACCTTGTGACGCGGTCGTTCGCAGTCGAAGGCGAAGCCGTCGCCGGCGTGGCCTATCTCCACCAGCCCGCCGGCATGGCTGTGCCAGCGCAGCGGCGCGGGCGGTTGCTCGGAGACGGCCGGCAAGTCATCCCGGTAGGCCGGCGCTAGCGGATTGAGCGAGAAGTTGTAGAGCAGGTCCATCAGCAGCAGTTCCTGGTGCTGCTGCTCGTGCTGCAGGCCCAGCTCCAGCCGCTGACACAGGGTTTCCAGCTTGCCGGGCGGCGGATGGTCGAGCAGGTCCTCCATCGCCAGGTTGACTACCCGGCGCCAGTTGAGCACCTCGGCGACCGTGGGCCTCGACAGCAGCCCGCGCTGCGGGCGCGGGAACGGCTGGCCGTGGGTCAGGTAATAGGAATTGAACAGCAGGTCGTAACGCGGGTCCGGCGTGCGGTAGCCGGGCTGATAGGGCAGCAGCAGGAAGGTTTCGAAGAACCAGGTGGTGTGCGCCAGGTGCCATTTCGGCGGGCTGGCGTCAGGCATGCCCTGGATGCCGTAGTCCTCGATGGCCAGTGGCGCGCACAGCGCCTCGCTGGTGGCGCGCACTTGGCGAAAGCGCTCACGCAGGCGTTGCAGCGCCACGTCGGGATCGTTCTGTGTGTGAAGCGCCTGAGCCGGCATGGAGATCGTCCGTAAACCCTGAACCCAAGGAAAACGACCGGCGCGGATGCTGCAAAGTTCGTCCGGGCTGGCTGACTGGCGTCGGCTGCGGCATGACCGTAGGGTGGTCAACGCAACGCGTTGGCCACCGGATGGTGCATCGTGTATGCCGCATTGGCGGCCGGAAAAGCGCCGGCCGCCCTACGGCAACCTCACGGGGCCGGCCGGCTTGCGTGTTGCCCGGCGCGGGCCCAGCATAGGGCCCCTGTTTTTTCGCTGTTCCCAAGGATTCCTTCCCATGTCCACCGACGCTACGGTCGCGCCCGTCAAGCGCGCCGAGCAGGCGCGCGGCGACGTTGCCGTGATCCGCGACCTGCTGCCCTACCTGAAACCCTACCTCGGCCGCATCCTGCTGGCGCTGGGTCTGGTGTTCGCCGCCAAGCTGCTCAACCTGCTGGTGCCGTTCGTTCTCAAGTACATCGTCGATGACCTCAACGTCGAGCCCAGCTTGCTCCTGCTGCCGGTCGGCCTGCTGCTCGCCTACGGCGCCTCGCGTATCGGCGTCACGCTGTTCACCGAGCTGCGCCAGGTGGTGTTCGCTCGGGTGATGGCACGCACTTCGCGGCAGGTCACCCTGCAAGTGTTCCGTCATCTGCACGCGCTCTCCCTGAAGTTCCACCTGGGCCGGCGCACCGGCGGCGTGGCGCGCGATGTGGAGCGCGGCGGCTCGGCGATCGCCGACCTGCTGGACTGGACGCTGTATTCGATCATTCCGATCCTGCTGGAAGTGCTGCTGGTCACCCTGGTGCTGGTCTGGGTCTACGACTGGCGCTTCGCAGCCATCACCCTGGCCACGCTGGTGGCCTATGCGGTGTGGACCTTCTCGGTGACCGAGTGGCGCACCCGCTACTACCGCGCCTCGGTGGAGGCCGACACCCGGGCCAACGAGCGCGCGGTGGACTCGCTGCTCAACTATGAGACGGTCAAGTACTTCAACAACGAGGCCCACGAGGCGGCGCGCTACGACGAGAACCTGCGCACCCTGGAGGAAACCAAGGTCAAGGCCACCACCAGCCTGGCGGTGCTCAACCTGGGCCAGGCGGCCATCGTCTCCATAGGCGTCACCGCCATGATGTGGCTGGCCGCCGCCGGCGTGGTGGCCGGCAACATGACGGTGGGTGACCTGGTGCTGGTCAACGCCTACCTGCTGCAGCTGTCGGCGCCGCTGTTCCTGCTCGGCATGATGTACCGCGAGGTGAAACAGGCGCTGACCAACATGGAGCGCCTGTTCGGCCTGCTCGACGAGCGCCAGGACGTGCAGGACGCCCCGGATGCAGTCGCCCTGGACAGCCGCCGCCCGACGGTGCGCTTCGAAAGCGTGCGCTTCGGCTACGATCCGCGCCGCGAGATCCTGCATGGCGTGGACTTCGAGATCCCCGCCGGCGGCACCGTGGCGGTGGTTGGTCACTCGGGCTCGGGCAAATCCACCCTGGCGCGCCTGCTGTACCGCTTCTACGACGTGGGCGAGGGGCGCATCACCATCGACGGCCATGACCTGCGCCAGCTGACCCAGGCCTCGCTGCGCGGCGCCATCGGCATCGTTCCCCAGGACACCGTGCTGTTCAACGACAGCATCTACTACAACATCCGCTACGGCCGCCCCGAGGCGACGCGCGAGGAGGTGGAGGCCGCCGCCCGCGCCGCGCACATCCACCGCTTCATTGAAAGCCTGCCGGATGGCTACGACACCCAGGTGGGCGAGCGGGGTCTCAAGCTCTCCGGCGGCGAGAAGCAGCGGGTGGCCATCGCCCGGGCGATCCTCAAGAACCCCAGCATCCTGATCTTCGACGAGGCGACCTCGGCGCTGGATTCCAAGTCAGAGCGCGCCATCCAGGCCGAGCTGGATCGTATCCAGGTGGGGCGCACCACGCTGGTGATCGCCCACCGGCTGTCCACGGTGATGAATGCCGACCAGATCCTGGTGATGGATGCCGGCCAGGTGGTCGAGCGCGGCAGCCACGCCGAACTGCTGGCCCGCGACGGTCACTACGCGCAGATGTGGCGCCTGCAGCAGAGCGAGAAGGCGAAGGAGGCGGGTAATTAACAGGCCGTCGAAAACGTAGGCGAGGCCGGCAAGACGAGGCAGAAACAGCCGAGGACGCGCAGTTTAGGTGTTCTAAATGAGCAGGCCGAGGCTGTTTCTAACGAAGGATTGCCAACGCAGGTAGTCTGCAACCGCTAGAGGCCGGTGCTTACCCAGGACAGGGTCACCGCCAGCGCCAGGCTGAGCGCGCCGAAGCGGGTGAAGAAGCCGTCCACGCGGTGGCGGGCGGCGAGCATCAGGGCTTCCTGGAAATTGCCCTGGACCAGGCGCAACTTGAACTGCGACCGACGCCGCTGGGTCGCCAGCAGCAGCCAGGAACCGGCCAGCGCCATGAGCAGGGCCAGGGCATTGAGAATCTGCGCCGGATAGGTGAGGGGAACGCTCCAAAGAGCCTGCAGCGACATCGTTCACTCCCGCTTCAGGTAAACCCGAAGGTTGTAAAAAGCGGGGGATTTTAATCAGGCGCAGCGGTGGGCGGGGTGTTTTCCGACCGGCGTCGATCCGTGCGACGGTGCATCGGCCCGACTTCCCGGGCCGGGAATCGTAGGGTGGACAACGTCTTTCTTGTCCACCCATGCGCGGCACGGCGCACCTGGCCGGCCGCACCTGGCCGGCCGCACCTAGCCGGCCGCACCTGGCGGCGCGTTGGTGGATCGGTGAAGCGCGATCCACCTACGTCTACAGGTGCGTCGGTTTTACTCCGCGAGCATCTGCCCGATGGTCGGGTCCTTGAACAGGCGGGTCAGGGCGTCGCTCAGCACATCGCTGACCAGGCGGGTGTTGGTTTCCTGGTTCGGCGCCATGCCGAAGCGCTGGTTCAGGGTGGCGGTGTAGCGACCGGTGTAGCGGCGCCCGCTGTTCTGCACCTCGGCCTGCATAACGGCGGCGATATCCGCCTCGGTGACATACACGCCTTCCTTGGGCGACTGGTATTTGAGTTCGGCCAGGGTCACGGTCAGGCGCGGCACGTCACGGGCGTCCGGCGTCGGCGTAAAGCCCAGCAGGCGCACGGCGGCTTCGGCCTGGGCCTGCAGCTGCGGCAGGACGTTGGCGCTCGGCACGCTGATGGCACTGGTCTCCGCGTACAGACCGCCGCGGGTGCCCAGGTCCGGCGAGGCACGTCCGTCGGCGACATGCACCACCACCGGCTGGCCCTGGCCGACCGCGGCCAGCTCGGTCTTCAGCTTGGGTTGCGGGGTGAGTTGCTGCGGGCTCAGGGCGCAGCCGGTCAGGGCCAGGCTGACAACAGCGCAAAGCACCAGCGGAAAACGCTTCGACATGGTTTGGCTCTCCATAAGAAATGTTCAGGACACGCGATGGCGTCCGCGGCCGGGCAGTATACGCGAGCGGCCGCTGCGCTTCTGCTCACGCGGGCGCGGTGCATGGCCCATGCGCCGATGGTCGGATGCCCGGCGTGACAGGTTCACGGCATACTCGCCGGCGGGGTAAGAAAGTCGCCGCTAAACGGCCCCTCTTTCCGAAAACCATCGGTATAATCCCCGCCCAATTATAAAGGTCGCCTCCTGCGTGACTGCCCACCGGCATGTCCCACGCCAGAGAGACGCCCGCTAGGTGCTGCCCTAATGCCCCGTCACCCGAACGGTTCGTTCAGTGACTGAAACACCTGTCCATGGATAGCAGCGTGTTGCGGTCAGTGACGAGAAGTGTGTGTCTGCGGCAGCCGACCCCTTGAGGTTCACGTCTCCAAAAGAGCGTGAGAAGACGGTTTTTCACTACTTCACGAGAGTGTGGCGAGCAAATGAAGACTCTGGCATTGGTACACCTGCCAAACGACTCGGATATGCACACCTGACGCGCGGCCTGCTGGTCGCCGGGACCCAGGCCTGAGCGCCGGTCCTATCCATTGGGCATCCGCCCCTGTCAGGTTTCGGGACTCCCCTTGCGATTCTCCCCGGCCCTGAACGCGCTTTGCGCCAGGAGCGTCTGCCGTTGAACCTAGGTGTTGCAGATTTGGAGAAGCGTTAATGGCGCACAACGAAAACGAAGCTCTGGATGTGGTGCTGGTTGGCGCCGGCATCATGAGTGCCACCCTGGCGGTCCTGCTCAAGGAGCTGGATCCCGGGCTGAAGCTGGAAATCGTCGAGCAGATGCCCTCCGGCGCGGTGGAAAGTTCCAATCCCTGGAACAACGCGGGTACCGGCCATGCCGGTCTGTGCGAACTGAACTACACCCCGCAGGCCGCCGATGGCTCCGTGGACATCAAGAAGGCCGTGCTGATCAACAGCCAGTTCGAAGTGTCCAAGCAGTTCTGGTCCTACCTGGTGGCCAAGGGCGCGCTGGATGCACCGCGCACCTTCATCAATCCGGTTCCGCACATGAGCTTCGTGCGTGGCGCCAAGGACGTGGCCTTCCTGAAGACCCGCCAGCAGCAGCTCAGCGCCCACCATGCGTTCGAAACCATGGAGTACACCGAGGATCGCGAGCTGATCGCCAAGTGGGCGCCGCTGCTGATCCCCGGCCGCGACGCCGACGAGCAGATCGCCGCCACCCGCGTGGAGCGCGGTACCGACGTCAACTTCGGTGCGCTGACCAATGAGCTGCTCAAGCACCTGCAGAGCCTGGATGGCGCCCATGTCGGCTACAACCAGCGCGTGAAGAGCGTCGAGCGTGACGGCGAGGGCTGGTGTGTCACCGTCAAGAACACCCAGGACGGCAGCCAGCGCGCGCTCAAGGCCCGCTTCGTGTTCCTCGGCGCCGGTGGCGGTGCGCTGCCGCTGCTGCAGATGTCCGGCATTCCGGAAAGCAAGGGCTTCGGCGGCTTCCCGGTCAGCGGCCAGTGGCTGCGCTGCGACAACCCCGAGGTGGTGGCCAAGCATCAGGCCAAGGTCTACAGCCAGGCTGAAGTCGGTGCTCCGCCGATGTCCGTGCCGCACCTGGACACCCGTGTGGTCGACGGCAAGAAATCCCTGCTGTTCGGGCCCTACGCCGGCTTCTCCACCAAGTTCCTGAAGAACGGCTCGTTCCTCGACCTGCCGCTGTCGATTCGTCCGGGCAACATCGGCCCGATGCTGGCCGTGGCCCGCGACAACATGGACCTGACCCGCTACCTGGTGAAGGAAGTGATGCAGTCCATGGAGCAGCGCCTGGATGCCCTGCGCAAGTTCTACCCCGAGCTGGACCCGGCCGACTGGCGTCTGGAAGTGGCTGGTCAGCGCGTGCAGATCATCAAGAAGGACCCGAAGAAGGGCGGCATCCTGCAGTTCGGTACCGAGCTGGTGTCCGCCGAGGACGGCAGCATTGCCGCGCTGCTGGGTGCTTCGCCGGGCGCTTCGGTGACCGTGTCGATCATGCTGCAGCTGATCGAGCGCTGCTTCCCCGAGCAGGCGGCCGCCTGGGCGGGCAAGCTGGAAGAGATCTTCCCGGCACGCGAGAAGGCGCTGCAGGAAAACGCCGCGCTGTACCGCGAGGTCACCGCGCGCTGCGACGAGAACCTGCAGTTGCGTAACGCCTGATTGGCGCCGCGTTGAACGAAACGCCCCGCTTTTAGCGGGGCGTTTTTGTTTGGGCGGCGCAGAGCCGGGAACGGTCGTAGGGTGGATCGCGCTTCACCGATCCACCATCGCACCGTCAGGCGCGGCCGGCTAGGCGCGGCCGGCTAGGCGCGGCCGGCGAGGTGCGGCCGGCGAGGCGCGCCGTGCCGACGCGACGGCGGACAAGGAAAGCGTTGTCCACCCTATGTCTGGTGGGGGCGAATTCATTTGCGAGCGTCCGGCGTGGGCCTGCACGCCGCCAGGAACTGCTGCGTGCAGGCCTCCCAGCTCATCGCCTCGGCCTGGCGCCGGCAGGCTTCCGCGGACAGGTTCTGCGCGCCCAGGCAGGCCTGCCGCAGGTCCTCGTGCAGGCAACCGGTTTCGCCGTGGCGCACCACGTCCAGCGGCCCGGTCACCGGGAAGGCGGCCACCGGCAGGCCGCAGGCCATGGCTTCCAGCATGACCAGGCCGAAGGTGTCGGTGCGGCTGGGAAAGACGAACACGTCGCCCGCCGAAAGGAAGGCGGCCAGCTCCTCGCCGAAGCGATAGCCAACGAAATGGGCCTCGGCAAAGCGTGCCTGCAAGTCGCGGCGCGCCGGGCCGTCGCCGATGACCAGCTTGCTGCCGGGCAACGACAGTTCCAGGAATGCCGGCAGGTTCTTCTCCACCGCCAGGCGCCCGGCGTACACCCACAGCGGGCGCGGTAGGTCCGTCGGCAGCTCCGCGGGCTGGCGAGCCTGCGGGCGAAACAGCGCGATGTCGACGCCGCGTCCCCAGCGCGCCAGGTGCGTGAAGCCCCGCTCCTGCAACAGCCGCTCCATGTGCTCGGTGGCCACCAGCGTGCGCTGCGCCGGCCGATGGAAACGGCGCATCAGCGCATAACCCACGGCCAGCGGCACGAACGGATAGCGGGCATGCACGTATTCCGGAAACTGCGTGTGGTACGAGGTGTTGAAGGGCAGCCCGCGCTGCAGGCAGTAGCGGCGCGCCGCCCAGCCCAGCGAACCTTCCGTGGCGATGTGGATATGGTCGGCCTGCAGCGCGTCGAGCAGGCGCCGCAGCCGGCGGTACGGCAGGAGCGCCAGGCGGATTTCCGCGTAGCCGGGCAGCGCCACGCTGCGAAAACGGTCCGGGCCGATGACAGTGACCGCATGTCCCATGGCTCGCAGGGCGTCGCGGGTGCGGCTCAGGGTGGTGACCACGCCATTGACCTGGGGGTGCCAGGCATCGCTGCAGATGACAATCTTCATGGGCGCCATTGGGCGCCACCGCTTTTAAGGTGTGGTGACGGCTGCGTGACGTTTCGATGACAACAACGCGGTCATTGAACTGCCATGAGAGATTCACGGTGTTGTCGAACGGGCAGCCTAGGCTGCCAGGCATGGACAAGATCGCGCTGAAAACGGAAGACCTGACCCTGCCGGTCCTCGCCCGCCTGGGACGGCTGGAATATCGACTCTGCATCACCATCAACCGCCTCTCGCGGCGGCAGGCCATGCACCGCCTGTTCCGCACGGTCAGCCGGCTGGGTGACGGCGTGTTCTGGTACTGCCTGATGGCGGCACTGGCTTTGCTCGGCGGCGAGGCGGGGCGCGAGGCGGCGCTGCGCATGAGTATCGCCGGGCTGGGCGGCCTGCTCATCTACCGGCAGCTCAAGCATCGCCTGGTGCGCGAACGGCCCTTCATCACCTTCCAGGACATCCGCTGCGGCTGCCCGCCGCTGGACCGCTTCAGCTTCCCGTCCGGGCATACACTGCACGCGGTGTCCTTCACCACCCTGGCGCTGGCCGACTTTCCGCAACTGGCGGTGCTGCTGGTGCCGTTCGCCGCGCTGGTGGCGCTGTCGCGGCCGGTGCTGGGGCTGCACTACCCGAGCGATGTGCTCTGCGGTGCGCTGCTCGGCTACAGCATTGCGCAGCTGGTGCTGATGGTCTGATGGCCGGGGCGCACCGTGCCGGTGCGCATGGTGGACAAGAAAGGCGTTGTCCACCCTACGGTTATTGCGCAGGTGGGCAAGGGCTTGCTGTCGTAGGGTGGATCGCGCTTCACCGATCCACCATGCGCCGTCAGGCGCGCCGTACCGGCACGACTTTTTCCGGGCATAAAAAAACGGGAAGTCCTATTCGGAACTTCCCGTTTTCTTGGGCTTCGATGAAGCCTTGTATGGTGGGTCGTGTAGGGGTCGAACCTACGACCAATTGGTTAAAAGCCAACTGCTCTACCACTGAGCTAACGACCCAAAAATATGGTCGGGGTAGGGGGATTCGAACTCCCGACATCCTGCTCCCAAAGCAGGCGCGCTACCGGGCTGCGCTATACCCCGGTTGAAAGTTGGCTCCGCGACCTGGACTCGAACCAGGGACCCAATGATTAACAGTCATTTGCTCTACCGACTGAGCTATCGCGGAACTTCGGTCTTCCAAATCCTGCAACTTCCAGCCGAACCGGAAACCCCGTTGCAGTGGCGCGCATTTTACGCAGCGAGATTTCCCTGTCAACACATCCGTGCGATTTTTTTTCTTCGAGGGGCGAGAAAATTCATTTATCCCTCAAAGGCTTAGCGATGACGAGCGGAGAAGGGGGCGCCTCCCCCCGCTGGACGGAGCCTCTTATCTGCCCACCGCAAAGGTCGGATCGAGGCGGCTGTGCCCCAGACCGACCCCCTTGTCGACGCGGATCTGCACCGGGATGCGCTCCTTCAGCGCCTCGACGTGGCTGATCACGCCGATCATCTTGCCGCTGGCGTTGAGCTGGTCGAGCGCATCGAGCGCCACCTCCAGGGTTTCGCCGTCCAGGGTGCCGAAGCCCTCGTCGAGGAACAGCGAGTCGATGCGCGTGTGCTGGCTGACCAGATCCGACAGCGCCAGGGCCAGCGCCAGGCTGACCAGGAAGCTCTCGCCGCCGGACAGCGTGCGTGTGTCGCGGGCGATGTCGCCCTGCCAGGTGTCCAGCACGTCCAGTTCCAGGTCGCCACCCTTGCGCCGGGCCAGCTGATAGCGGGCATGCAGGCGCAGCAGTTGGCGGTTGGCCAGATGCACCAGGTGATCCAGGGTCAGCCCCTGGGCGAACTTGCGGTAGCGGGTGCCGTCGGCGGAACCGATCAGGCTGGCCAGGTGCTGCCAGAGGTCGCTCTGTTCCCGTTGCCGGGCGACCTGCTCATGCAGGGCCTGCTGGCTCTGCCGACGCTGGGCATCACCCTGCAGCACGGCGTGTAGCTCGCCCTGGCGCAGGCCGATGCGGCGCAGCTCGGCGTCCAGTTCCGCCAGGCGCGCAGCCAGGGCGTCGGCATCCTGCCCGGTCTGCGGCTGGGCGAGCAGTTGGTCCAGTGTCTGGCGGGCGGACTGGTGCAGCGCGGCCGCTTCGGTCAGCGCTGTGTCCAGCTGCTGCTTGCGGGCCTGCAACGCCTGGCGTTCGGCCAGCGGCAGGCAGGCGGCGAGATAGTCCGCTTCGCTGCCGAACGGGCTGTCGCGCAGCGCGGCTTCCCAGCGCGCCTGCTGCTCCGTCCGTTGCTGGGTCTGCTGTTCGCGGCGTTCGCCCAGGCTGCGGCGCTGGCCGGCCAGCTGCAGCAGGGCGCGTTCGGCGGCTTCCAGTTGCTGTTCGGCGGCGGCCAGCAGCGCGGCGCACGCGCCGCTGGGCGTGTCGAAGCGCGGCTGCTCGGCCGCCTGCCAGCGCTCCAGCCAGCGCTGGGCCAGCGCCGTGGCGTCGTCCAGGCGGTGCTCCTGCTCACGCAGTTCATCGCGCTGGGTCTGCTGCTGCGCCTGGGCCTGCTGCCATTGCCGGGCGTCGGCCTCGCGTTCGGCCAGCCAGGCGGCGGTGTCGTCGGGCAGGGCATAGCCGAGGCTGGCCAGTTCGTCGCGCAGCGCCTGCTGCACGTCCTGCCGGCGCGCCAGCAGTCGCTGGCGTTCGCCATCCAGCTCGCCCAGCGCCTGGGTGTCGGCCTGCTGGTCCTTGTCGATCAGCTGCAGCTGCTGGCGCTGTTCGCCGTCCCGTTGGGTGAGGGCGAAGACCCGTTGCTGCTCCTCGTTCAGGGCTTTCTTCAGCGCCTCCAGCTCGGCTTGCCGCTGCTGGGTCTGTGCCTGCTCGGCCAGCAGGCGGGTGTGCTCGCCCTGCAGGTCCAGCGGCTCGCTCAGGCCCAGCTGGACGAGCAGCCGGCCGATGCCGGCGTCCAGCTGCGCCTGCTGCGTGCTGGCGGCCTGCAACTGGTGGCGGATTTCCTCCAGCTCGCCTTCCACCCGGGCCTTTTCGGCGTTCAGGGTCTGGCCTTGCTGGGTCAGCTGTTCCTGTTCGGCCTTCAGCTCCGCCAGCGCCTGCTGGGTGCTGGTGATATCCAGTGGGTCGTAATGCCCGGCGGCGGGGTGCTCGCACGCGCCACACACCGGGCAGGGCGCGCCGGGTACCAGTTGGGCGCGCGCCTGCAGCAGATGCTCCTGTTGCAGCAGGCGCTCCTTGTCGTCGACCTGGCTTTTCACCCGGCGGTACAGCTCGCGCAGGGCGGCCAGCTCGGTCTGCCGGGCGGCCTGCACGGCCTGCGCCCTCTCCTGGCGCGCGCCGTGCTTGTGCAGCAGCGCGGCCTGCTGCGCGCGCTGCTCGAGCAGCTGCTGCAGTTGCTCCAGCTGGCCCTTGCGCTGCAGCAGCGCCTGCCAGTGGGCGCGCCAACCGGCTTCATCACGTTCGCCGAGCAGGGCCTGATGCTGCTGTTCGCGTTGCGCCAGTTGCGAGCGGGCCGTTTCCAGCTCCGCCTGGTCGGCGTGCAACTGCTGCTCGGCTTCCACGTGGCGCTGGGCATGCGTGGCCAGACGCTGCTGGATCGCCTGGTGGCGCTTGTCCAGTTGCGCCAGATCGCTGCCGAGTTGATCGCACTCGGCGAAACGCAGCCTCCAGCCGCCCAGTTGGCCGGCGAGCAGCGCATGGCTGGCGGTTTCCTTGAGGCGCTGCTCCAGGGCGATGCCGCGTTCCTCCAGGGCGGTCAGCGCCGCGTGTTCTCGGCTGCGTTGCTGTTCGCTGGCCCAGTGGCCGTGCCACAGCGCCTGCTGGCGGCTCTGTTCGTGCTGGTGCTGTTCGTCCTGCAGGTGCCGCAGGTTGGTTTCGGTGGCCTGCAGCGCCTGTTCGGCCTGCAGGCGCGCGTCGAAGACCGGGCGCAACTGTTCGGCCGGCTCACTGGCGGCCAGGCGGCGCAGGTCGGCGGCGGCCTGTTCCAGTTGCGCACGGGCGGCCTGTTCGCGGGCCTGGGCGCTGTCCAGCTGGCGCTGGGCCTGGTCGCGCTGCTGCAGCCACTGCTGCTGGGCGCGCAGGGTCTGCTGTTCGTCGCGTCGCACGGTGTCGTCGGCGGCAAGGTTGGTCGCCTCGGCCTCCAGCGCTGCGCGCGCGGCCTCGTCGAGCAGCTCCACCGCCTCGGCGCGCTCCTGCAGCCGTTCCAGGACGTCCTTCTGCTCCCGGGCGCGCTGGAACACCTGCATGGAAATCTGCCCGTAGATCTCGGTGCCGGTCAGTTGCTCGAGCAGCTCGGCGCGCTCGGCGGCCTTGGCGTTGAGGAAGGCGGCGAAGCCGCCCTGGGCCAGCATCATCGAGCGGGTGAAGCGCGCGTAGTCCAGGCCGGTGAGCTGTTCGACCAGGGCCAGCTTGTCGTTGAGCTTCTCGGCCAGCAACGTGCCGTCCGCCTTGGCCAGCTCGCCCTTGGGCTGCTGCAGGGCGCCATCCGCCTTGTCGCGGGCGCGGCGCTGGCTCCAGAAGGCGCGGTAGCGTTCGCCGCGCGCCTCGAATTCCACTTCGGCCAGGCAGTCGGCGGTGTGCCGGGTCATCAGCTCGTTGCCGCCGGCGCTCACCGTGTCCATGCGCGGCGTGCGGTGGTAAAGCGCCAGACAGATCGCGTCCAGCAGGGTGGTCTTGCCCGCGCCGGTGGGACCGGTGATGGCGAACAGGCCGTTGTCCCTGAACGGCTCGGCAGTGAAGTCGATCCTCCACTCGCCCTTCAGCGAGTTCAGGTTCTTCAGGCGCAGGGTGAGGATTCTCATGCCTGCACCTCCCGCAGGTCGGCCAGCACCTGCTGGTGCAACTGGGCCAGGCGCTCGCGCAGGGCGTCGTCGAGGGCTTCCTGCTCCAGGCGGCGCTGGAACACCTGCAGCGGGTCGAGCTCGTCCAGGGTCTCCCGGGCTTCGCTGTGCAGCGCCGCGCTGGCGCCGTTGCGCTCGCGGCGGATGCGCAGCACTTCCACCGGCAGTTCGCGGGTGAGGTCGGCCAGTCGCGTGCCGAGGTCGCTCAGGTAGTCGTCGCTGACCACCTGTACCTCCAGCCAGGCCGGGCGCTCCGGGGTGCCTTGGGCGGCGGCCTCGGGCAGTTGCGCGGCGATCTGCTCCAGCGTGCCGCGCAGGGTCAGCAGCGGCTGGAAGCAGGGCACGGGCAGGGCGGTGATGCCGCACAGGCCGATGCGGTCCAGATCCACCAGCAGCACTGCTTTCTGCTGGCCGGCCTCGTCGAAGGACAGCGGGATCGGCGAGCCGCTGTAGCGGATGTGCTCATGGCCGCCGACGTTCTGCGGGCGATGGATATGACCAAGGGCGATGTAGTCGGCATCCGGGAAGTCGCGGGTGGGGAAGGCTTCCAGGCTGCCCACGTAGATCTCGCGCACCGACTCGCTGGCGCTGGCGCCCACGGTGGTCAGGTGGCCGCTGGCGACGATCGGCAGCGGGCCGTGCTGGCGGCGCAGGGCCACGGCCTGCTCGTGGCAGCGCCGGTAGTGCGCGGCGATGGCGTCCTGCAGCGAGCGCTGCTTGTCCTCGGCGCTCTGGCCGGCCTCGCTGCGCAGCAGGTCGCGGGCGCGCAGGAAGGGAATCGCGCAGAGCAACGCGCCCGGCTCGCCGTCGCGGTTCGGCAGCACCAGCACCTGGTCGGCGGGATTCTCCATCGCTGCCGGCACCACCCAGGTGTCCAGACAGGCCAGCAGCTCGCGGGACTCGCCGAGCATGGCCACCGAGTCATGGTTGCCGCCCAGCACCACCAGCCGCGCGCCGGTGTCGCGCAACGCCACCACGAAGCGGTTGTACTGCTCGCGGGCATGGCTGGGCGGCGCGCCGGTGTCGAAGATGTCGCCGGCGATCAGCACCACATCCACCCGATGCAGGCGCACCTGTTCCAGCAGCCAGGCGCAGAAGGCCTGGTGCTCGGCCTGGCGGCTCTTGCCCATGAAATGCTGACCGAGATGCCAGTCGGAGGTGTGCAGCAGACGCAGACTCATACGGGTGTCGGGTTCCGGAAGCGGGTGGGGAAGCGATCGCGGGCGTATCATGGCGACCCTTTCGAATGGGCGCGAGCATACCCGATGAGTCGTTTGAACAAGGAACTGGGGCTGGGGCAGGGCGTCGCGCTGCTCAGCACCTCGCTGCTGGGCACCGGCATCTTCGTGGTGCCGGCGCTGGCCGCCAGCGCCGCCGGTTCCGTATCACTGTGGGCCTGGCTGATCCTCATCGCCCTGGTGCTGCCGGTGGCCTTCACCTTCGCCCAGCTCGGCCGGCGCTTTCCCCATGCCGGCGGCGCGCCGCACCTGATCGGCCTGGCCTTCGGCGCGCGCAGCGAACGGCTGATCGCGCTGCTGTTCCTGGCCGTGCTGCCGGTCGGTTTGCCGGCGGCGCTGAACATCGCCACCGGCTTCTGGCAGGCGGTGCTGCCGCTCAGTGCGGGCGAGGTGCTGCTGATCCAGCTGGCCACCCTCGGCGCCATGCTGCTGCTCGGCCAGCGGCCGCCGCGCGCCTCCGGCGCGGTGCAGGCGCTGATTGCCGTGGCCATCATCGGTGCGGTGGCGCTGATCTGGTGGGCCGGCGAGCTGCCGCGCGCCAGCCAGCCACTGCTGCCAACCATCGGTGCGGACTGGTCGCGCCTGCCGGCGGCCCTCGGGGTGATGTTCTGGTGCTTCGTCGGCATCGAGGCGTTCACCCACCTGGGCGAGGAATTCCGCAATCCGCGCCGCGATTTCCCGCTGGCGCTGCTGGTCGGCGTGCTGCTGGCCGGGCTGGTGTACTGGGCCTTCTCCGTGGCGGTGCTGAGCTTCGGCGTGTACGGCGACGCGCAGCGCGACGCCACCGCCCTGCCGCAGCTGATGCAGCAGCTGTTCGGCGAGCGCGGCCGCTGGCTGGTGGCGCTGCTCGGCTACCTGGCCTGTTTCGCCTCGATCAACGTCTATGTGCAGGGCTTCGCCCGGCTGATCTGGAGCCTGGCCGACGAGGGCAAGCTGCCCGCGCGCCTGGCCGGGCGCAACCGGCATGGCGTGCCGGGTCCGGCGTTGCTGCTGGTGGTGGCGGTCTGCGCGTTGTGCGCCGCGCTGGCCCAGGCGCTGCAGCTGTCGGTGGACGACCTGATCCGCTACGCCAACGGCAACTTCATCATCGTCTACCTGCTCAGCATGGCCGCCGGGGTCCTGCTGCTGCGCGGGCTCTGGCGCGGGGTCGCGGCGCTGGCCACGCTGCTCTGCCTGCTGGTGCTGGCAGCCCTCGGCCGGGATGCGCTGTACGCGCTCGGCCTGCTGGCGGTGCTGGCGCTGTGGCGCTACTGGCGCGAGGAACGGTTCTCGCGCGAGTGAGAGCGCAGCGGCTATCCTCTGCCGCCGAAACCGCTTCGGGAATCCGCCATGCGCCGCGTCTTCAACGATCTGAAAATCTTCGTGCTCGCCAACCTGTGGATCGTGCCGGTGGTGGCCGCGCTGGTCTGGGCACTGTTCTCCTTCGTGGCGCCACCGCCGCCGATGGACGCGCGCCTGGCCACCGGCGGCCCGAGCGGCGGCTATCACAGCTTCGGCCTGCGCCTGCAGGCCGAGCTGGCCAAGGAAGGTTTCACGCTGGAACTGGTGAACAGCCAGGGTTCGGTGGACAACCTCGCCAAGCTGCGCGCCGGCGAGGTGGAGCTGGCGCTGGTGCAGAGCGGCCAGGAACTGAGCCTGAACAGCGAACAGCGCGCCGAGCTGTACGGCCTGGGTGTGCTGTTCCAGGAGCCGGTGTGGCTGTTCGCCCGCCAGGACGTGACGATTGCCCGCCTCGGCGAGCTGGCGGCGCTGCGCGTGGCGATCGGCAGCCCGAGCAGCGGCACCCGCTCGGTGACCGATGCCCTGCTCGGCGCCAACGGCATCGACCTGCAGCAGCTGCCGGCGGGCTGGCAGGAAGCCGGCGGTGCCCGTGCGGCCCGCGAGCTGCAGGCCGGCAACCTCGACGCGGCTTTCTTCATCGGCCCGGCGGAGAACGGCCTGGTGCAGCGCCTGGCCGGCGATCCGAACCTCCAACTGCTCAACCTGGGTCGCAGCGCCGCCTACCAGGCGCGCCTGCCGTACTTGAACCGCATCGACGTGGGCGAAGGGCTGGTCAGCCTGGAACGCAACGTGCCCGATCAATCGCTGGAAACCGTCGGCCCGCTGGCCACGCTGGTGGCCAGCGAAGCGTTCCATCCCTCGCTGACCCCCCTGATCCTGGCCGCCGCCCGCGAAGTGCTCAAGGACGGCAACCTGCTGGACGCCGCCGGGCGCTTCCCGGCACCGGCCTCGTCGAACTTCGCCACGCTGGACGAGGCGGAGTACTTCTACAGCAAGGGCCTGCCGATCCTGCAGCGCTACCTGCCGTTCCGCATCGCCTCGCTGGCCGACCGCTACATCATCCTCGCCATTCCGCTGCTGGTGCTGCTGATTCCGCTGATCAAGGTGGTCGGCCCGCTGTACCGCTGGCAGATCCGCTCGCGCATCTATCGCTGGTACAAGCACCTGCGCGAGATCGACCGCCAGCTGTACCTGGGCAAGCTGCAGGACCCGCAGAAGGAGATCGACCACCTGATCGCCCTGGGCCTGGAACTGGCGCGCATCGAGGTGCCGCTGTCCTATTCCGGCGAGCTGTATGACCTGCACGTGCACGTGCGCTACATGATCAAGCGCCTGGAATTCCTGCGCGACCAGCCGAAGAGCGGCAAGGCGCTGGCGCAGCCGGAGCTGATCGACTGAGCCAAGGCCCGTGGGAGCGGACTCGTCCGCGAGCTCATTGCTGTGGCCCCCAAAAAGCTCGCGAATGAATTCGCTCCCACAGGTTCGTTTTTTTGTGGGAGGGGCTTCTGCCGCGATGCTTTACACTAGCGCGCCTGTTTCGCCCGCCCCGAGAGTTCCATGCCGATTCGTCACTGCATCGTCCATTTCATCGACAAGAAACCCGACGGCTCGCCCGCCGTGCTGCATGCCCGCGACGCCGAGCTGCCGGTCAATCAGGCCATGGAGAACCTCATGGCCGACCTCAACGACAGCTACAACGCCAAGCAGGGCAAGGCCTGGGGGTTCTTTCATGACGAGTCCGGCGCCTACCCGTTCAGCGGCTGGCTGAAGGGCTACCTGGACAACCAGCAGGACTTCGCCGCCTTCAGCCGCCAGGCGGTCGAGCACCTGCAGAAGCTGATGGAGGAATCCAACCTGTCCACCGGCGGGCACGTGCTGCTGTCCCATTACCAGCAGGGCATGACCGACTACCTGGCCATCGCGCTGCTGCACCACAGCGAGGGCGTGACGGTCACCGAGGCGCTGGACGTGGCGCCGGCCAAGCACCTGGACCTCGGCCAGCTGCACCTGGCGGCGCGCATCAACCTCTCGGAATGGCAGAGCAACCGTCAGTCGAAGCAGTACATCTCGTTCATCAAGGGCAAGAACGGCAAGAAGGTCTCCGACTACTTCCGCGACTTCATCGGCTGCCAGGAAGGCGTCGATGCGCCGAGCGAAACCCGCACGCTGCTCAAGGCCTTCAGCGATTTCGTCGAGCAGGAGGACCTGGCCGAGGAGCAGGCCCGCGAGAAGACCCAGACCCTGGTGGACTACGCCAGCACCCAGGCGCGCCTGGGCGAGCCGATCACCGTGGAGGAACTCTCCGGCTTGCTCGACGAGGACAAGCCACGCGCCTTCTATGACCACATCCGCAACAGCGACTACGGCCTGGCGCCGGAGATTCCGCCGGACAAGCGCACCCTCAACCAGTTCCGCCGCTTCACCGGCCGCGCCGAGGGGCTGTCGATCAGCTTCGAGGCGCACCTGCTGGGCTCGCGGGTCGAGTACGACGAGACGACCGACACCTTGACCATCCGCCAGGTGCCCACTCAGCTGAAGGATCAGCTCAAGCGTCGCTGAGTCCGCCCCGCTCGTTCATGCGCCCCGGCTGCCGGGGCGCTTTCGTTTTCCTTCGCGGCGCGTCGCGCCCCGATTCACGCCGTGTAGCCCATGACCGTAACCCTCGAATTGCTTGCCACCGAGGCGGACCAGGCGCCCCTGATCCGCAACCTCTACCAGTTCTACGCCTACGAAACTTCCGACTGGGAGCACGAGGATGTGGACGCCGACGGGCGCTTCTACGTGCATGACGAGTACCTTGCTCGCTATTGGGAGGAGCCGGACTGGAGCGCGCAACTGGTGATGGTGGAAGGCGCCATTGCCGGCTTCCTGCTGATCGAGCGCAGCGAGGTGCCGGGCCTCGACGCGCTGGAGCTGGCCGACCTGTTCATTCTCAAGAAGTACCGGCGCCAGGGCATCGGCCTGGCCGTGGCGCTGCATGCGCTGAGCGACACCCGCCTCCCCTGGCTGGTGCGTTTCCACCAGCAGGACGAGGTGGCGCAGGCGTTCTGGCAGGCGGTGGTCGAGGAGCTGCCGCGCCCGTCCCGCGAGATCGAGTTGCCCGACGACCCGACGCTGGTAAATTTCCTGGTGACTTCGGCGCTGCATTGAGGACGTGGGCGGTCAGCTCGAAACCTGTAGGGGCGGCTTCAGTCGCGAGCTTCTGGCCACGGCCTGCACAAAGCATCGCGGCTGAAGCGGCTCCCACGAAAGCGGCGCCGCGCGGACCTCTGGCCGTTACAGCGCCTCGATCCGGAACGCCAGCCGTGGAAAGTGCACGTGCACCAGGCCGGCGCGCTCGTCCTCGCGGCGCAGGATCAGTTCCTCCGTGCCGGCGTACAGCAGCTCGCCCTGCACCGGATCGACGCCGTAGTCCTCGGCGCGAATGCTCACCCGCTGGCCGGCCTGGAAGCCGTTGGGGTCGGCGAACGCCTCGGCGGGCAGCGGCGCCGGTTCGGCCTCGCGGGCGATGTCCAGCGCCTGCTGCGCATCCATGCGCTGGGCGGAGCCATGGTCAACGTCCATCACACGCGCCAGCCAGGCGCGGATCGACGGGGAAGCATCCACCAGCGATGCGGTCACCGGGTTGCTCTTGAGGAACCACAGCGGGTGGGCAAGGGCGAAATCGGCCAGCGACGGCGCGCCGAACAGGAAATCACTGTCCTCGCGCGCCAGTTGCTGCTCCAGTCGCGCCATCAGCACGGCCCAGGTGCTGCGGGCCTGTTCGACCGAAACGCGGGGCGCGGTACCGCCCTTGAACAGCGCGGCGCGGTCGGCGACGAAGGCCTGCACGGCGGCTTCCGGCAGGCTGCCCAGGCGGTCGCTCAGTGCCTGCGGCTGGAAGCCCAGGGTGATGGCGGTCTGGAACACCAGCGAATCGGCCCACTGCGCGAAGGCGCTGACCACCAGTTCCTTGCCTTCCGGAAACAGCGTCGGCGTGGCCTTCTCGGCCTCCAGGCGGCGGGCGATCAGCGCGGTGTCGCAGTAGATATCGGCGCCGACCTGCAGCACCGGGGTCTTGCGGTAGCCGCCGGTCAGTGCGGTGAGGTCAGGCTTGGGCATGATGCGCGGGATGTACACCGAACCCCAGGACAACTGCTTGAAACCGAGCATCAGCCGGGCCTTCTCGGCAAAGGGCGACTCGGGGTAGTGGTGCAGGATCAGGGTGTTGTGCATGGTCAGGCTCCGCTGGAAAGGTGCGGGGCGAAACTAGCAGTCCCTGACGGCCGCCGACATTGCCGAGCTGCCAGCCGCCAGCATCTCCTTGGCCGGTTTGCGCAGCGCCTTGATGGCCCGCTCGCGCTTGAGGGCCGCACTCTTGTCCGCGCAGGCTTCCACGTACACCAGCGCCTGCGCCGGGCTGGAATGGAAGAAGCGCGCGCCCTTGCCGCTCTGGTGCTGGGCGAAGCGCCGTTGCGGGTCGTCGCTGACGCCGCAATAGAGCGCGCCGTTGGCGGCGCGCACCAGGTAGACGAACCAGGGCTTGGCGGGGGCGTCGGTCATGGAAGGGCAGGGCCGCGAAGGGGAGGCACAGTGTAATGGCCGGCTGGGTGAGTTCAAGCCGGCACCCCAGGGGTGGTGCCGGAGGGAGTGCCCGCACCCAACCGGTCCGGCTTCGGATATGCTCGCTGGGCCATTGTTGTCGGAGGTGTCGTGTTCTCATTGAAGCGCCAGGGCGATTTTCGCCTGCAACTGACCCGCACGCTGAAGACGCCGGGCCGCCATCAGCTTGACCTGTATCTGTTCACGCCGCACGAAAGCACGCTTTCCCCCCGCACCCTGGCCGAGGAGCAGTTCTTCTTCTCGGCCCTGAGCCACCGCTTCGGCCTGCTCGGGCTGCCGGCCCAGGACCGCGCCAGCAAGCTGGACACCTCCTATTCGCTGCTTTCGCCGCACTACGAAATCATGCATGGCGCCTGGTTCTACCAGTACCTGGCGTCGCTGGACCGGCTGCGCCAGCAGTTGCAGGGCAAGGCGCTGGCCGAGCCGCTGGCGCGCGCCCTGCGCCTAAGCCAGAACTTCGCCCAGCGCCTGCGCAAGGCGGAGCCGAAGCAGAGCAAGCAGTTGCGCTATTTCCGCCAGCTCGACGTGTACTTTTCCTGGCTGGCCGAGCAGTTCCTGCTGGAATGCATGACCCTGGAAGGCTTCGCTGAGCTCGACGAGGAGCTGCGGCAATCCGTGGAGGACTTCCTTGCCCAGGAACGCCGTTATCGCCGGGAGCGCGATTACCTGGGCGATTTCCAGGGCACGCCGACCCGCGTGTGGAACCGCATGAGCCTGTACCAGCGGTTGCTGGAATACCCGGTGGTGCTGCGTCAGAAGATCACCGAACTGGGCGCCGGCACGCGCAAGCTGGTGAAGGCAGCTTCCACGGTGCTGATCATGTCGCTGTTCACCTATTTCCTGTTCAACGTGCGCGACGCCAGCCAGCAGCTGTCGCTGGCCCTGCTGCTGGGCATCGCGCTGATCTACGCGGTCCGCGACCTGCTGCGCGACGACCTGATCGACGCCGTCACGCGCTGGCTGCGCAAGGGCAAGCCGCGCTGGAGGATCCGCCAGCAGATGCCGTTCACCCAGCGCTTGCTGGCCCAGCAACTGGTCTGGCTGGATTACCGGCGGCTGCCCGAGCTGGACGTGACGGTGCGCGAGCATGCCGGCAAATGGGCCACCAACGAGGAGCGGCAGATCATCTGCTACCGCTCACGGCTGCATCTGGACAAGGCAGCGCTGACCCAGGACGAAATCCAGGAGCGCCTGACCCTGGACTGCGAACCGCTCTGCGCGATGATCCAGGCCAGCCACCAGCAACTGTTCGAGTGGAAGGAAGGCGATGGCGTGCAGGTGCACGCCATCGAGAGGCAGCATGACTACAACCTGCTGCTGGTGCACCGCGAGCCGGGGCAAGCCGCCGGCGTGGCGCAGCGCTGGACCCTGCGCCTGGGCGCGGGCGGCATCGTGCGCTGCGAGAGCAAGACGGTGAACTGGCCCGAGCCGCCGCCCCGCCGGCGGCCGTGGCGGCGGGCCTGAGACGGCCGCCGCCGTCCTCAGGCCTTCAGCGCCAGGATGCGCCGCGCGCCGTTGAGCACCAGCAGCGCCACGGCGGTGCCGATCAGCAGGTCCGGCCAGGCCGAACCGGTCCAGGCCACCAGGGCGCCGGCGAGAATCACACCGAGGTTGGCCAGCACGTCGTTGGCGGAGAAGATCCAGCTGGCGCGCATGTGCACGCCGCCGTCGCGCTGGCCGTGAATCAGCAGCAGGCAGGCGACGTTCGCCGCCAGCGCCAGCAGGCCGATGCCCATCATCGACAGTGACTGCGGCTCGCTGCCGAGCAGGAAGCGCCGCGCCACTTCCGCCAGCGCGGTCAGTGCCAGCAGCACCTGCATGACACCGGCCAGCCGGGCGGCGCCGAGCTGCAGGTGTGCCGCGCGCCCGACCGCGTACAGCGCCACGCCGTACACGGCGGCGTCGGCGAACATGTCCAGCGAATCCGACAGCAGCCCGGTGGACTGCGCCAGCCAGCCGCTGGTCAGCTCGACGACGAACATCAGCGCATTGATGCCCAGCAACCAGCGCAGCACCCTGGCCTGGTGGCCGGCATCCGGCGCGACGGGCGCCGCTTCGCCGGCTACCGTGGTGCCGTCCAGGCGTGCGCCCAGGCCGAGTGCTTCCAGGGTGCGGGCCACCGGCGCGATATCGGCGTCGTGCCACACCCGCAGCCGGCGGTTGCCCAGATCGAAGTGCAGGCCGCGCACCTCGGCCAGCGGTTCCAGGGCCATGCGGATCAGGCGTTCCTCGGCCGCGCAATCCATCTTGGCCACGCTGAACTGGCTGACCAGGCCGGCCCGCGCCTCGGCCGGCGGCGGGCTGGGCGTTTCCTCCGCGGTGCAACCACAAGTCTTGCAGCAATCGCTCATGGGCGTGTCTCGCATGTGCGTCCGGGGCGTTTTCGTCAGGGGCGCGGCAGCGCGCGTTCATACCAGCTGCGGCTGTTGTTGATCAACCGGACCAGCCAGAGCATCACCGGCACCTCAATCAGCACGCCGACCACGGTGGCCAGCGCGGCGCCGGAGTTGAAGCCGTAGAGCACGATGGCCACCGCCACTGCCAGCTCGAAGAAGTTGGAGGCGCCGATCATTGTCGAGGGGCCGGCGACCTCGTGCCGGACCTTGAGGGCGCGGTTCAGGGCGTAGCCGAGGGCGGCGATGAACAGCGTCTGCAGCAGGATCGGCACCGCCAGCAGGCCGATGACCAGCGGCTGGGCGACGATGGCTTCACCCTGGAAGGAGAACAGCAGCACCAGGGTGGCGAGCAGGGCGACGATGGAGAACGGCGAGATCTTCGCCAGCGCCGCCTGGAAGGCCGCCTCGCCACGCGTCATCAGCCGGGCGCGCAGGAACTGGGCAATCGCCAGCGGGATGACGATGTACATCACCACGGACAGCAGCAGGGTGTCCCAGGGCACCGGAATCGACGACACGCCGAGCAGCAGGGCGACGATGGGGGCGAAGGCGAACACCATCACCAGGTCGTTGAGCGCCACCTGGGTCAGGGTGAAGTTGGCGTTGCCGTTGCACAGGTTGCTCCACACGAACACCATCGCCGTGCAGGGCGCGGCGCCGAGCAGGATCAGCCCGGCCATGTAGCTGTCCAGCTCGCCGGCCGGCAGCCAGTCGGCGAACAGCACCTTGATGAACAGCCAGCCGATCAGCGCCATGGAGAACGGCTTGACCGCCCAGTTGACGAACAGGGTGACACCCATGCCGGCCTTCTGCTGGCGCACCTCGTGCAGCGCGCCGAAGTCGATCTTCATCAGCATCGGGATGATCATCACCCAGATCAGCACGCCCACCGGCAGGTTGACCTTGGCCACCTCCAGCGCGCCGATGGCCTGGGCGGCGGAGGGTGCGTACAGGCCGAGCAGGGTGCCGGCGACGATGCACAGGGCCACCCAGAGGGTCAGATAGTGCTCGAACACACCGAGCGGGGCGCCGGCGGCCTGCTTGGCCGCCACTTCACAGGGACTGGACATACAAGGGTTTTCCTACGGAACACGGGGCGGGCGCCACCTTAACATGCGCCCTGGCGAATATGCAGCAGGCCGCATGAGCGCAGCAGGCCTCGAGAGGGTTCATCGCGCTGACACGCAGCCGTCACACGGGCGTCCTACAGTCTGGGCTCCAACCTGGAAGGATCTCCCCATGAGTCGAGAAACCGGCGATAACCTGCAGCGCAATCACAGCCACAACGAGCCCATGGACCGGGTCGTGGATCGCTACCTCAGCCGCCGTAGCGTGCTGCGTGGCAGCCTGGGCGCTGCGATTGCCATGATGGCCGGCGTCGGCCTGAGCGGTTGTCTCGACAAGGACGGCCGCCCGCGTCCGCCGCAGCCGCAACTCACCCAGCCCGACCCCGTGCGGCTCGGCTTCGATTCCATTCCCGGCTCGCGCACCGATGCCTGCGTGGTGCCGCCCGGTTACAGCGCCTACGTGCTGGCGCCCTGGGGCACGCCGCTGAACAGCGCCGCGCGTGCCTGGCAGGCCGATGGCGGCAACAGCGCCGACGACCAGGCCAACGCCGTGGGCATGCACCACGACGGCATGCACTTCTTCCCCCTCAACGGCAGCGCTGAAGACGGTCTGCTGGTGGTGAACTACGAGTACATCGACCAGAAGGCCCTGCATCCCAGCGGCCCGACCCGCGATGCCGAGGGCCGGCGGCCCGCCGAGGAAGTGCGCAAGGAGATCAACGCCCACGGCGTCGGCGTGCTGCGCATCCGCAAGGTCGGCGGCCGCTGGCAGGTGATGGACAACGACCCGCTCAACCGCCGCTTCACCACCGCCAGCGTGATGGAGCTGTCCGGCCCGCTGCGCGGCAGCACCCATGTGCAGACGCGCTTCTCGCCCGATGGCACCGTAACGCGCGGCACCAACAACAACTGCGGCAACGGCTTCACCCCGTGGGGCACCTACCTGGCCTGCGAGGAAAACTGGCCAAACGTGTTCATCAACCGTGACGCCAGCTTGCCGGAGGATCAGCGCCGCATCGGCATTTCCACCGCCAGGACCAGTTACGCCTGGGAAACCGCCGCGGGCGACGCCAGCGAGGTGGACGAGGAATTCGCCCGCTTCGACATCACCCCGCGCGGCGCCAGCGCGCGGGACGACTACCGCAACGAGGCCAGCACCTACGGCTACATCGTCGAGATCGACCCGCACGATCCGACCACTCGCGCGGTGAAACGCACCGCCCTGGGCCGCTTCCGTCACGAAGGCTGCTGGCCGGGCCTGACCGAGGCCAGCAAGCCGGTGGTGTTCTACAGCGGCGACGACGCGCAGAACGAATACCTCTACAAGTTCGTTTCCGCCGCCCCGTGGGACCCGGCCGACGCGAACCCCCTCGACCGTCTGGCCACCGGCGCCAAGTACATGGATCGCGGCACCCTCTACGTGGCGCGCTTCAATGACGACGGCAGCGGTGTCTGGCTGTCGCTGACCCCGGACAGCCTGACGCCGGAGGGCATCCCGCTCAGCGCCCTGTTCGACGACCTGGCCGGCATCCTGCTCAACACCCGTGGCGCCGCCGACGCCCTGGGCGCCACGCCCATGGATCGCCCGGAATGGACGGCGGTGAACCCGCTCAACGGCGATGTGTACCTGACGCTGACCAACAACAGCAGCCGTACCGAGGCCAATGCCGCCAACCCCCGCACCCAGAACCGCCACGGCCACATCATCCGCTGGCACGACAGCGCCGATCAGCGCAGCTTCACCTGGGACATTTTCGTGTTCGGCGCCAACGCCGGTGCCGACCCGGCCCTGAACCGTTCCGGCCTTACCGACCTGAACCAGTTCGCCAGCCCGGATGGCATGGCCTTCGACAGTCGCGGCGTGCTGTGGATCCAGACCGACAACGGCGAGAAGACCCTCACCGACTACACCAACGACCAGATGCTGGCGGTGATCCCCGCCAACCTGACCGACCCGCAGGGTCGCGAGGTGCCGGTTAACGTGCAGAACCAGGGGGAACTGCGGCGTTTCTTCGTCGGTCCCAATGGCTGCGAAGTGACCGGCCTGGCCTTCACCCCGGATAACCGCACGATGTTCGTCAACATCCAGCACCCGGGGAACTGGCCCTACGCCGACGACGCCACGATAGCCGCACCGGCCGGCACCCAGGTGCGCCCGCGGGCCGCCACTGTGGTGATCCAGCGCACCGACGGTGGCGAGCTGGCGGTCTGAGCCCCGCCGGCGCGCCTCGACCTTCCGGCAGGATGCCAGAGGGTCGAGGCGCGCCGCTTTACTTCATATCTGGGCATGAATATATTCGCCGAGCCATATCTTCTGACGGCGAATGCCCATGACCCCCACCACCGTTTTCAAATGTCTGGCCGACGAGACCCGGGCGCGCATCAGCCTGCTGGTGCTGCGCGAAGGCGAGCTGTGCGTCTGCGAGCTGACCGCCGCGCTGGAGCAGAGCCAGCCGAAGGTCTCCCGCCACCTGGCCCAGCTGCGCAGTTGCGGCATTCTCGAAGACCGCCGCCAGGGCCAGTGGGTCTATTACCGCGTGCATCCGCAGTTGCCCGCCTGGGTGCGGGAACTGCTGAACGGCGTGCTGGACGCCAACCGTCCCTGGCTGGAGGCCGACATGCAGCGACTGGAAGGCATGCGCAACCGCCCCGAGCGGGCCACGATCTGCTCCTGAACGAACCGCCCTGTACTGCGGGCCTCACATGCTGAAATCCCATGACCCGTGCCGGCATGGCAATCGTCACGCTGGCGCCCAGACACTGAATCTTTTCCGGAGAGCACACCCATGACCATCAAAGTAGGCATCAACGGTTTCGGTCGCATCGGACGTCTGGCGCTGCGCGCCGCCTGGGACTGGCCGGAGCTGGAATTCGTGCAGATCAACGACCCGGCCGCCGATGCGGCGACCCACGCCCACCTGCTGAACTTCGACTCGGTGCACGGCCGCTGGCAGCACGGGGCGGGCAGCGACGGCGACGCCATCGTCATCGACGGCAAGCGCATCCCCGTGACCCACAACAAGGCGATCGCCGACACCGACTGGTCGGGCTGCGACCTGGTGATCGAGGCCAGCGGCAAGATGAAGACCGTGGCCGTGCTGCAGGGCTACCTGGACCAGGGCGTCAAGCGCGTGGTGGTCAGCGCGCCGGTCAAGGAACCGGGCGTGCTCAACGTGGTGATGGGCGTCAACGACCGGCTGTTCGACCCGGCACAGCACCGCATCGTCACCGCCGCCTCCTGCACCACCAACTGCCTGGCGCCGGTGGTCAAGGTGATCCACGAGCACCTGGGCATCCGCCACGGCTCGATCACCACCATCCACGACCTGACCAACACCCAGAGCCTGCTCGACCAGCCCCACAAGGACCTGCGCCGCGCCCGCGCCTCGCTGATGAGCCTGATCCCGACCACCACCGGCTCGGCCACCGCCATCGCCGAGATCTTCCCGGAACTGCGCGGCAAGCTGAACGGCCACGCGGTGCGCGTGCCGCTGGCCAACGCCTCGCTGACCGACTGCGTGTTCGAGGTGGAGCGCGCCACCACGGTCGAGGAGGTGAACCGGCTGCTCAAGGCCGCCGCCGACGGCGAGCTGCAGGGCATTCTCGGTTACGAAGAGCGCCCGCTGGTATCCATCGACTACCGCACCGACCCGCGCTCGTCGATCATCGACGCGCTGTCGACGATGGTGGTCAACGGCACCCAGGTGAAGATCTACGCCTGGTACGACAACGAATGGGGCTATGCCAACCGCACCGTGGAACTGGCCCGGCTGGTGGGCGGCGCATAGGGCCCGCAAAGCTTGCGTAGGGTGGGTCAGGCCACAGGCCGTAACCCACCAACTGGCCACGAGGCCGATCATCGGGATGCCGCCGGCATCCCCGGTGGGTTACGCCGCTATGCGGCTAACCCACCCTACGATTTCCCACCCAGGTCTTCCATGCACGCCCTGACCCGCCTTCCCCCCGAAATCCGCCAGTACCTGGTCGTCACCGGCAACTACTGGGCCTTCACCCTCACCGACGGCGCGCTGCGAATGCTGGTGGTGCTGCACTTCCACGGCCTGGGCTACAGCCCGCTGCAGATTGCCGCGCTGTTCCTGTTCTACGAGATCTTCGGCGTGGTCACCAACCTGGTCGGCGGCTGGCTGGGCGCGCGCCTGGGGCTGAACCGCACCATGAACATCGGTCTGGGGATGCAGGTCGCGGCGCTGCTGATGCTCACCGTGCCGGCCAGCATGCTCACCGTGCCCTGGGTGATGGCGGCGCAGGCGCTGTCCGGCATCGCCAAGGACCTCAACAAGATGAGCGCCAAGAGCTCCATCAAGCTGCTGGTCCCGGACAGCCAGCAGGGCACCCTGTACCAGTGGGTGGCGGTGCTCACCGGCTCGAAGAACGCCCTCAAGGGCGTCGGCTTCTTCCTCGGCGGCCTGCTGCTCACCGGGCTGGGTTTCACCGGCGCGGTGCTGGCCATGGCCGCGGTGCTGGCGCTGGTCTGGCTGGCCAGCCTGGTGCTGCTGAAGAAGGACCTCGGCAAGGCGAAGAGCAAACCCAAGTTCCGCGACCTGCTGTCCAAGAGCCGGGCGATCAACATTCTTTCCGCCGCGCGGCTGTTCCTGTTCGGCGCCCGCGACGTGTGGTTCGTGGTGGCCCTGCCGGTGTTCCTGGCCAGCCGCTTTGGCTGGGACTTCTGGCAGGTCGGCGGCTTCCTGGCCAGCTGGGTGATCGGCTACGGCATCGTGCAATCCGTTGCCCCGTACTTCACCGGCAAACGCAGCGGCCGGGTTCCCGACGGCCGCGCCGCCTTCGTCTGGGCGCTGTTGTTGGCCGGCTTGCCGGCCGCCATCGCCCTGGGCCTGCACAGCGCGCTGCCGGCGCAGGCGGTACTGATCGGCGGCCTGCTGCTGTTCGGCGCGCTGTTCGCCATCAATTCCTCGCTGCACAGCTATCTGATCGTCAGCTATGCCAAGGAGGACGGCGTGTCGCTGGACGTGGGCTTCTATTACATGTCCAACGCGCTGGGCCGGCTGATCGGCACGCTGCTCTCCGGCGGGGTGTTCCAGGCCTACGGCCTGGAGGCCTGCCTGTGGGTGTCCAGCGCGTTCGTGCTGCTGGCGGCGCTGGTGTCGCTGGGCTTACCCAGGCATGACACCGCGCGGGAATCGTAGTCTTCGGCTGCGTGCCTCCGCCCGTTACGGCAGCCGTAGGATGGTCAACGCAACGCGTTGGCCACCGTGGCGGCCGGAACCGTGCCCTACGCCCGTCAACGGCCGGTGGGTTGATCATCCTCCCTGTCTGAGCCACCCTCTGCGCCGTGCCATTTCCGTCCAGAGCGTTCCGATGACCCAGCCCGCACTCATCCGCGAAACCTTCCCCGTCGGCCCCCTGCAGTGCAACTGCACGCTGATCGGCGACCCCGTCTCGAAGAAGGCGCTGGTGGTCGATCCGGGCGGCGAGCCGGAGATGATCCTCGCGCGGCTGAACGCCCACGGGCTGACGCTGGTCGCGATCATCCATACCCATGCGCACCTGGATCACTTCCTCGCTTCCGGCCGGCTCAAGGAGCTGACCGGCGCCACGCTGCACCTGCACAAGGACGACAAGTTTCTCTGGGACAACCTGGAGATGCAGTGCCGGCTGTTCGGCGTGCCCTACCAGCCGGTGCCGGACCCGGACCAGTGGCTGGCCGACGACGAGGAACTGGCCTGCGGCTGCGGTGTGGCCTTGCACACGCCGGGGCATACGCCCGGCTCGATGAGTTTCTGGTTCCCCCAGGACAAGCTGCTGATCGCCGGTGACACCCTGTTCCGTCGCGGCATCGGGCGGACCGACCTGTGGGGCGGCGACTTCGCCGCCATCCAGCGTTCGATCCGCGAGCGCCTGTACGTGCTTGATGAGGAGGCCACGGTGGTCACCGGGCACGGCCCGGATACGCAACTGGGCGAAGAGATGCGCGCCAACCCGTTCGTGACGGCGTGAATCGCGCCTCAGGCGCGCGAGGGAGCAAGCGCACCGGCTGTCTTTCGCTGGCCAGGCTGATAATCTGGCGCGGAACTTCTGGCGGCGCCCGTTCTCGAAGGGCGATGCCAAAATCCAACCACACGAATCCGAAGGAAGTCGTTATGAAGAACTGGCGTACCCTGACCGTCGTTGCTGCCAGCGTGGCACTGCTGGCCGGTTGTACCACCAACCCCTATACCGGCGAACAGCAGGCGGGCAAGGTGGGTGTCTATGGCGGCCTTGGCGCCGTGGCCGGCGCAGCAGTCGGCGCTGCCACCTCCAGCAAGAAGGATCGCAAGAAGGGCGCACTGATCGGCGCAGCCGTGGGCGGCCTGGCCGCCGGCGGCTACGGTGCCTATGTCGACCAGCAGGAAGCCAAGCTGCGTCAGACCCTGGTCAACAGCGGAGTGCAGGTGCAGCGCCAGGGCGACAACCTGATCCTGATCATGCCGGGCAACATTACCTTCGCCTCCAGCTCCGCCGACATCTCCGCCAGCTTCTACGACACCCTGAACTCGCTGGTTCTGGTGTTCAAGGAGTTCAACAAGAACGGCATCCAGATCGTCGGCCACACCGACAGCACCGGCTCGCTGCAGCTGAACCAGGATCTGTCCAACCGTCGCGCCAGAAGCGTGGCCAACTACCTGACCGCCAACGGCGTGGCGGCCAACCGCATCTCGTCCTATGGCGCCGGCCCGAACCAGCCGATCGCCAGCAACGACAGCGCCGCCGGTCGCCAGCAGAACCGTCGCGTGGAAATCACCCTGCTGCCGCCGCAGCAGTAAGCGATTCCCGGACACAAAAAAGCCCGCCATTTGGCGGGCTTTTTTGTGCCTGTACCGCGTGCGGAGGCCTCAACGCCGCTCGAGCAGCACCCCGGCTTCCATGTGATGCGTCCAGGGGAACTGGTCGAACAGCGCGCAGCGGCTGACGCGGTGGGTGTCGTGTAGCTGGGCGATGTTGGCCGCCAGGGTCTCCGGGTTGCAGGAGATGTACAGGATGCGCTCGAAGCGGCGGGTCAGCTCGCAGGTGTCCGGGTCCATGCCGGCGCGTGGCGGGTCGACGAACACGGTGCCGAAGCGGTAGCTGTCCAGGTCCACCTCGGCCAGGCGGCGGAACGGACGGACCTTGTTGAGCGCCTGGGTCAGCTCCTCGGCGGACAGGCGCACCAGGGTGACGTTGTCGATGCCGTTGTCGGCCAGGTTGGCCAGCGCGGCATTCACCGAACTCTTGCTGATCTCGGTGGCCAGCACCTTGTTCACGCGGGTGGCCAGCGGCAGGGTGAAATTGCCGTTGCCGCAGTACAGCTCCAGCAGATCGTCGTCGCGCTCGCCCAGGACGTCGTAGGCCCAGCCGAGCATCTTCTGGCAGACCGCGCCGTTGGGCTGGCTGAAGGCGCCTTCCGGCTGCCGGTAACGGAACTCGCGGCCCGCCACGTGGAGGGTTTCGCTGACGTAGTCGCGACCGACCACCCGGCGCTGGCCCCGCGAGCGGCCGACGATGCTGGCGCCGAGGATCGCCGCCAGCGGCTCGGCCGCCTGCTCCCAGGCGTCGTCCAGCGGGCGGTGATAGGCGAGGGTGATCAGCGCGTCGCCCGACAGGGTGGTGAGGAATTCCACCTGGAACAGCTTGTGGCCCAGGGTCTCGCTGGCCTGCCAGGCGGCCTTCAGGCGTGGCATCAGTTCGTTGATGCGCGGGCTGGCGATGGGGAAGTCGTCGAGCAGGATCGGTGCGCGCTTGTCGCCCGGCTCGAACATCGCGTAGTGGCGCTGCTCGCCGTCGCGCCACAGGCGGAATTCGGCACGCAGCCGGTAATGGCTCAGGGGCGAATCGAACACCTCGGGGGCCGGGGCAGCGAAGGGCGCCAGCAGCTCGCGCAGGCGGGCCTGCTTGTCGGCAAGCTGGGCGGAATAGGCGGCGGCGTCTTGCGGACGGATCATGGGCAACTCGTGTGGGTAAGGACGGCAGGGCCGCAGGATGGAAAATTCGCGCGGCGATTTTCCACCGATCCGGAGCCGAATGCACGGCCGGGGGGACCGGCCGTCGGTAGCTGAACCATCGCGGCTGAAGCCAGGGGGGGCTTCAGCCGCGATGGGCAGGGATCAGAACAGCGCCAGCTTGACCACGAACAGTGCCGACAGCACCCACATGGCCGGGCTCAGTTCGCGCCAGCGGCCGGCCAGCAGGTGAATGGCCGTCCAGGCAATGAAGCCGAAGGCGATGCCGTTGGCGATGGAGAAGGTCAGCGGCATGGCCAGTGCGGCGATGGACACCGGAGCGGCCACGGCCAGGTCGTTCCAGTCGATGCTGGCCAGGCTGCTGAGCATCAGGACGGCGACGAACATCAGTGCCGGCGCAGTGGCGTAGGCGGGCACCGAACTGGCCAGCGGCGAGAAGAACAGGCTGAGCAGGAACAGCAGGGCGACCACGCAGGCCGTCAGGCCGGTACGGCCACCGGCACCGATGCCGGCGGCGGATTCCACGTAGCTGGTGGTGGTCGAGGTGCCCAGCGCGGCACCGGCCATGGTGGCGGTGCTGTCGGCCAGCAGGGCGCGGCCCAGGCGCGGCATGTGGCCGTTCTTGTCGACCAGGCCGGCGCGCTGCGACACGCCGATCAGGGTGCCGGAGGTGTCGAACAGGTCGACGAACAGGAAGGCGAAGATCACGCTGACCAGGCCAATGTCCAGCGCGCCCATGATGTCCAGTTCCAGCAGGGTGGGCATCAGCGACGGCGGCGCGGAGACCACGCCCTGCAGCTCGGACAGGCCGAGCAGGATGGACAGGGCGGTGACCGCCAGGATGCCGATCATCACCGCGCCGGTGATCCTGCGGTAGGCCAGCGCGGCGATCAGGAAGAAGCCCAGGCAGGCCAGCAGCGGACCGCCGGCGCCCAGATCGCCCAGGCCCACCAGGGTAGCCGGGTGGTCGACCACGATGCCGGCGTTCTTCAGCGCGATGATTGCCAGGAACAGGCCGATACCGGCGCCGATGCCGGCGCGCAGCGGCAGCGGCACGCTGTTGATGATCCATTCGCGGACCTTGAAGGCCGACAGCAGGAAGAACAGCACGCCGGACAGGAACACCGCGCCCAGGCCGACCTGCCAGGTGTAGCCCATGGTCAGCACGACGGTGTAGGTGAAGAAGGCGTTCAGGCCCATGCCCGGCGCCAGGGCGATCGGGTAGTTGGCCAGCAGACCCATCAGGGAAGAGCCGATGGCGGCGGCCAGGCAGGTGGCGACGAACACCGCGCCCTGGTCCATGCCGGTGGCGGCCAGCATCGATGGGTTGACGAACAGGATGTAGGCCATGGTCAGGAAGGTCGTCAGACCGGCCAGGATCTCGGTGCGCACGCTGGTGTTGTGCGCGCGGAGTTGGAACAGCTTTTCCAGCATGGGGATCTCCCAGAGCGATTTGCGGCTGTGCAGTGCGGGGGGGCAAAAAAAGCGCTGCATCATACCAGTTCGTGGTCCGACACGAGGTTCGGGCCGGCAGGCCAGTGAAATGCAATCGGCGGGCCAGGCGCCGCAGGCCGGTCATGGGGAAGGGCGGCCGCCGCGCCATCACCCTGGAAGTGCCCCTGCTGGGGCTGCTGGCCGCGCACGCGGTGGTTTCTCTGTAGCTGGGCGAGTCGGTTCGGCCTGACGCTGTTCGCGCTGATCCCGGAGGCGCTGGCTTCCGGTGAGGTCCTTCCAGTAGGCTTTCTGCCATCATCGTAGTCGTGGAGCTCGGCGGATGCTTGTAGGGATTGACCTCGGTACCACCAACAGTCTGGTGGCCGTGTGGAGAAAGGGTCAGGCGCAGTTGGTTCCAAATGCGCTGGGCCAGGTGCTGACGCCGAGTGTGGTAGGCCTGGATGACCAGGGACAGGTCGTGGTTGGCGAGGTGGCGCGCGAGCGTTTGCAAACCCACCCGCATCTGACCTGTGCCCTGTTCAAACGCCATATGGGCAGCACATGGCAGGGGCGACTCGGGGACAGGACATTTCGTCCCGAAGAATTGTCCGCCTTGGTGCTGCGCAGCTTGCGAGAGGATGTGGAGCGTGCGTTCGGCGAGCCTGTTACCGAAGCGGTCATCAGTGTCCCTGCCTATTTCAGCGATGCTCAGCGCAAAGCCACTCGGGTGGCGGGCGAACTGGCCGGCCTGAAGGTCGAGCGGCTGATCAACGAGCCCACCGCCGCCGCCCTCGCCTATGGCCTCGAGCAAAAGTCGGCGACCACCTTCCTAGTTTTCGACCTGGGTGGCGGCACCTTCGACGTCTCCATCCTGGAGCTTTTCGATGGCGTGATGGAGGTGCGTGCCAGCGCCGGCGACAACTTCCTCGGCGGCGAGGATTTCGACAGCGCTCTAGTGAAGCATGTACTCGCGCACTGCCCCGAATTGGCCACTTGGCACGCCGAGAGTGGCGAAGGTGTACAGCGACTCAGTCGGGAGGCGCAAAGGGTTCGTCACGCGCTTGGCCAGCATGAGGAAGTTCCGTTTCGCTTCGTCATGGGACGGCAGGAAGGCTCGATTGTCATTGATACGCAGCGTTTCCAGCAGATTGCCGAGCCGCTGATCAAGCGTCTGCGCGCGCCGTTGGACAGGGCTTTGCATGATGCACGCCTGAAGGTCGGCGATCTGGATGAGATCGTGCTCGTTGGCGGGGCGACGCGAATGCCGCTGGCGCGGAAACTGGTCGTCAGTCTCTTCGGGCGATTACCCCTCATGAACATCAATCCGGATGAAGTGGTCGCCAAGGGCGCAGCGATCCAGGCCGCACTCAAGCAGCGCGATGCCGCGCTAGAAGAAATCGTTCTGACTGATGTTTGTCCCTACACCCTGGGAATCGAGACATCCGAGCAGTACGGTCGACAGATCGATCCTGGCCATTACCTGCCCATCATCGAGCGCAACAGCGTCGTTCCTCTGAGTCGCACCCGGGAAATCGTCACGTTGCATGACCAGCAGTCAGAGGTTCTGGTGCGGATCTTCCAGGGCGAGAGCCGACTGGTGAAAGACAACATCCTGCTTGGTGAACTGCGGATTGCTGTGCCTCCCCGCAAGGCGGGGGAGGTGTCGCTGTCCGTGCGCTTCACCTACGACATCAATGGCGTGCTGGAAGCCGAGGTCACCACGGGTATTACAGGCGAGACCCGACGGTTAGTGATAGAGAACAATCCCGGGGTGTTAAGCAAGGAGGAGATCGGCCGGCGCTTGAAATCGCTGGAAGCGCTCAAGGTTCATCCGCGGGATAGGCAGGTGAATTCCCTGCTGGTGGCGCGAATGGATCGATTGTTTCAGGAGAGCCTGGGGGATCAACGCAGCTATGTTGGCGAGTTGGCTGCGTACTTCCAGCGTGAGCTGGAAAGCCAGGATGAGCTGCGCATTCGTGAGGCACATGTAGAGATTACTCAGCGTTTGGACGAGTTGGAGCGGCACTGGTGAGCGACTTGATGGATTGTTCGGCGCTTTTCGAAACGGATTTGGATGAACGGGCTATCAAGCGGCGCTATGCCCTCCTGCTCAAGCAAAACCGGCCGGAAGACGACCTGGATGGGTTCCAGCGCTTGCGAGAGGCGTATGAGCAGGCGCTGCATAGGGTTCGGGCCGCCGGTAGGTGCGAGGAGGCAGCCAGGCATGTCGCCCCGTCCGAGCCTGAAGGTGCTACGCATGTGCGGGCGGAGTTTTCGCAAATGCAGCAGTACTTCCAGGACCCCAACGAGGCGTCGCTGGATCAGGTGCTTGCTGAGGTGAGGGGGCAGGGGCTTCAGGCTGAGTTCGAACAGGCTCTGCTGGAGGCGTGCCTCAAGGACCGCAGGGGTTCAATCCTGATGGCACGTTGGGCATTGGATCGTCTGGAGTGGTTCAGCGTGAACCAGCGTGTCGAGTTGCCGCTGGATCAGTTGAATGCACTATCGGATGTCCTGCTCCACTGGGCGCTGGCCAATCTGGAATACCTCCTTGAGAACGGTCATGAGCAGGACTTTCTGGGGTGGGTCGAGGGCCTGTTACAGGAAGCCTGGTTACAAGCCTATGAGCGGCGTGGGGTGTTCATGCAATGCCTGATGAGGGTGTTGTTGAACGCAAAATCCTGGTCGGCATCGCTGTTCGACGCCGTCAGCGAACTCTGCGGTTGGTCCCAGGCCCCTACTTATATCCCCGAATGGGAGGCGCTTGTTCACCGTGCCGAGGCCGTCGCATTCGGCGAATGTTTGCATGGATATCTGCAGGAGGACTCCGCGCCTGCTGATCGCACGCGTGACGATTGGGGCGTAATGCGCAAGATCGAGTGGAGTTCCGAACGAAAGGCAGCCTGGTTCCTGCTCAAGCCCTTGAGCGAGACCGGGCGCTATCGATTCAGCGCTCGTTTTACCGCCCAGGATTGGCACGAATGCGCACGACTGTCCGACCTGTTGAAGCATCGTTTCCAGCCCCTGCAGGCCTGGTTCAACCACCCGGATCTCGACTCCTGGGAAAACCTGGTGCCCCGCCCGTCCGGGTGGGCGCATGTCAGTTGGATGATTTGGCTGGTCCTGCTGATCCCGATGTTGCTTGGGACTGTGGTCATGTGGAAACAGAACGGCACGCCAGTCACTGCCGGCAACCTTTTGGGTATGGCTGTGATTGCCGGGCTGGGCACCTGGTTCTTGCGATTTTTTGGCCTGGGCTGGAGTGCACTGGTCGACAGGCTCAGTCTTCTGGAAGTGAAACTCAACCAGTGGCTTCTGCCGGATGGCTGGCGGGTGGGGAGGCGTGGGTTGTCGGTTCTGCGCCATGTCGTCCCATGCCTGGTGCTGGCAACTCTGTTCTATTTCGCGAGCAGTCTCCGGGGAGACAAAGGCTACGCAGCCGCCTTCATGGCTTTCCTGCTTTGCGCCAGCTACGCCTGGTTTGCCTCCTGGGGCGTGTCTCCGCCAGAAATGCTCTCGAAGCTATCACCTCGGCAGCGCGACCGTCTGCTGCAGGGTGTCGTCCTGACCGGCGTTATCGTGCTGGGTATCTACTTGTATTCCACGAGCGGCGCCGCATGACGTGCTGGTGGGCGGCGCAGCGCTACTTCTGCACACGCAACACGACGAACTTCGGCGTCGCCGCCACCTGTTCCACGCCCTCGAACAGCCGCTTGAGCTTCACGTGGTACCCCAGGTGACGGTTGCCGACGATCCACAGTTCACCCCGCGGCGTCAGGGCGCGCTTGGCCTGCTGGAACATGCGCCAGGCGAGGAAGTCGCCGACCACCTGCTGCTGGTGGAAGGGCGGGTTGCACAGCACCAGGTCCAGCGAGCCAGCCGGCTGTTCGGCCAGCCCGTCGCCGGGGCGGATCTCCACCGGGCGCTCGCCGAGGATCGCCCGCCAGTTCTCGGCGGCCGACTGCACGGCCATGTAGGACTCGTCCACCAGGGTCAGGTGTGCCTCGGGATTGGCCAGCGCGCAAGCGATGCCCAGGATGCCGTTGCCGCAGCCAAGGTCCGCGACCCGTGCCGTGCCCAGTCCGCTCGGCAGATGCGGCAGGAAGGCCCGGGTGCCGATGTCCAGCCCTTCGCGGCAGAACAGGTTGGCGTGGTTGAGCAGCTCGATGGCTGGCTGATCCAGCCGGTAGCGGGTCGGGTAGGGCGATCTCGGCGCCGGGCGCGTCTCGGGTGTCGCGAACAGCAGGCGCGCCTTCTTCACCGCCAACGAGGCCTGTACCGGACCGATGTACTGCTCCAGCAGGTCACCAGCGGCGCGCGGCAGGTGCTTGATCATGGCTGCGGCGATCACCCGGGCATTCGGCGCCAGGCGGCCGTGCAGGCGGATCAGTTGCTCCTCCAGCAAGGCCAGGGTCTTCGGGATGCGGATCAGCACCACATCGAACGACCCCTCGGGGGTGGTGCTGGCCGGCACGAACAGCGGCGCGGCGCTGAGGCCGTTGCGTTCCAGGTTCTTTTGCAGGGCCAGATGGCCCAGGTGCGAGTCGCCGCTGCTGGTCACCCGGGCATGGGGCGCCAGGCTGCAGGCCAGCGCGCCGAAGCTGTCGTTGAGGACCAGCACCCGCTCATCGGCAGCGAGCCCCTGTTCATGAAGATGGGTGAGCAGGTACTCGTCGGCGGCGTCGAACGCCTGCAGGGGGTCGTTCGGTTGCTCGGGCTGGCGGATCAGGTCGAGGCGGGCGAAGGGCGTGTCGAGAATAGGCATGAAAACTGGCGGGTTTCCCGAAAGCGGATTAGGCGTAGTCTGGCGGCGAACCGGAGCCACGTGGAGGTGCGAAGTATGACGGCCAGCGAAGAGAAGTTCACCCGCCAGCGGCTGCTGGCCGTGGAGACCCTGACGCCCAGCCTGTTCACGCTGCGCACCACCCGCGATGCCGGCTTCCGCTTCCAGGCCGGGCAGTTCGCCCGTCTGGGGGTGCGCAAGCCGAGCGGCAGCCTGGTGTGGCGCGCTTACTCGATGGTCTCCGCGCCCCACGACGAGTTCCTGGACTTCTTCTCCGTGGTGGTTCCGGACGGCGAGTTCACCAGCGAGCTGCGCCGCCTCGGCCCGGGCGACGAGCTGCTGGTGGAACGCCAGCCCTATGGGTATCTGACCCTGGACCGCTTTGCGGACGGTCGTGACCTCTGGCTGCTGGCCACCGGCACCGGGGTGGCGCCGTTCCTGTCGATCCTGCAGGACTTCGAGGCCTGGCAGCGCTTCGAGCGCATTGTGCTGGTGTACAGCGTGCGCGAGGCCCGGGAGCTGGCCTATCAGGACCTGATCAACGGGTTCGCACGGCGCGACTACCTGGCCGAACACGCCCACAAGCTCACCTACCTGCCGACCATCACCCGCGAGCAGCGGCCCGGTGCGTTGCACGGGCGCATCACCACGCTGCTGGAAACCGGGGAGCTGGAACGCGCTGCCGGTCTGCCGCTCAGCCCCGAGCACTCGCGCATCATGCTCTGCGGCAACCCGCAGATGATTGAGGACACCCGCCTGCTGCTCAAGGCGCGCGACCTGCAATTGAGCCTCACCCGCCGCCCCGGCCAGGTGGCGGTCGAGAACTACTGGTAAGAACTGGTTACGAATGGCTGTTTGCACGGTGCCGCGCTTGCCGTAAATTCCGCCGTTCGTTTCCCAACCCTCGGGTTATATGGACACCGACTCTCGACCTCCCCCGGCCTCGCCGGGGGATCAGCCTCCCCGCGCAGCGCACCTGACGCTGCCGTGCCGCCCGTTCGGCAATCTTCCCGTATACCGTGTCTTTCGCGCGCCGGCTGCCGCCGGCGTGCGTCTGCGCGTTCCCGTTTCCTGTCACATGAGCGTTAACCCCTGATGGAACTGTTCCTCGACCCCACCGTCTGGCTCGGTCTGTTGACCCTGATCGTCCTCGAGATCGTGCTGGGTATCGACAACCTGGTCTTCATTGCCATCCTGGCCGACAAGCTGCCGCCGCATCAGCGCGACCGCGCGCGCCTGATCGGCCTCAGCCTGGCGCTGCTGATGCGCCTGGGCCTGCTGGCCAGCATCGCCTGGCTGGTGACCCTCACCGAGCCGCTGGTGGACATCCTCGGCAAGAGCTTCTCCGGGCGTGATCTGATCATGCTGGGCGGCGGCGTGTTCCTGCTGTTCAAGGCCACCATGGAGCTGCACGAGCGCCTCGAAGGCCGCATGCACCAGGCGGGCGGCAGCAAGGGCTACGCGCGCTTCTGGCCGGTGGTGGCGCAGATCATCGTGCTGGACGCAGTGTTCTCCCTGGATGCGGTGATCACCGCCGTGGGCATGGTCGAGCAGCTGCCGGTGATGATGGCGGCGGTGATCATCTCCATGGGCCTGATGATGGTGGCGAGCAAGCCGCTGACGGCATTCGTCAACGCCCGCCCCACGGTGATCATGCTGTGTCTGGGCTTTTTGATGATGATCGGCTTCAGCCTGACTGCCGAAGGCCTGGGCTTCCACATTCCCAAGGGCTACCTGTACGCGGCCATCGGCTTCTCGATTCTCATCGAGGTGTTCAACCAGCTGGCCCGTTCGCGCCGCCAGCGCAACCTGCAGAGCGAGCGCCCGCTGCGCGAGCGCACCGCCGATGCGGTGCTCAGCCTGCTGGGCGGGCGTGTCGAGGCTGATCAGGTGGGCGAGGCTATCGTCGACCTGGTGGGTGACGGCTCGTCGGAAACCCAGCCGTTCCAGCGCCGCGAGCGTCTGATGATCCGTGGCGTGCTCAACCTCGCCGAGCAGTCGGTGCGCACGGCGATGACCGATCGCATGCAGGTGGACCGTATCAACCTGGACCAGGATCGCGAGACCATCCGCCAGGTGTTGCTGGAATCGCCGCATTCGCGCCTGCCGGTGATTCGCGGCAACGCCGTGGACGAGCCGCTGGGCTACCTGCACAAGAAGGAGCTGCTCAATGCGCTGCTGGCCGGCCAGGAGCCGGATATCGAGGCCCTGCTGCGCACGCCGCTGAGCCTGCCGGAAAGCGTCTCGGTGCTCAGCGCCCTGGAGCAGATGCGCCAGGCCTCGACCCACGTGGCGTTCGTGATCAACGAGCTGGGGGCCTTCGAAGGCATGGTCACGCTGACCGACATCCTCGAAGCCATCGCCGGCGAGCTGCCCGACGCCAGTGAAATGGACAGTCCGGACATTGAAACGCTGGAAGGCGGATACCGGGTCAGCGGCTCGATGAACCTGGCGGTGCTGTGCCAGACGGTTGGTTTCCCCATCGATCCCACCGAGGAGTATCAGACCCTGGCCGGACTGGTGATGAGCTTGCTGAACCGCCTGCCGGTGGTGGGTGATCGGGTGGAAGCCGAGGGCTGGGAGGTGTCGGTAGGCGAGGTACGCGATCGCCGGGTCAGCAAGGTGGAGTTGCGGCCGCTGGCGGCAGAGGCCGGTTGATGGCGGAATCGCCCGGCGACGGTGCAGGGCGGTCACAACTTCGTAGGGTGGACAACGTTCTCCTTGTCCACCATCGCGCCGGCAGGGCGCGCCGCTTGGCGGCGCCTTGGTGGATCGGTGAAGCGCGATCCGCCCTACGGACTCCTCAGAGCCTGTCTTGCCGGCTCTTCAGCAGGTCGCGGATCTCGGTGAGCAGCGTTTCTTCCTTGGTCGGCGCCGGCGGGGCCTCGGGCTTGGCCTCTTCCTGGCGGCGCAGGCGGTTGATGAACTTGATGGCCAGGAAGATCGCGAAGGCGATGATCAGGAAGTCGATGATGCTCTGGATGAACTTGCCGTAGGCGAGCACCACCGCCGGGGTGTCGCCGACCGCTTCCTTGAGCACGATGGCCAGGTCACTGAAGTCCACGCCACCGATCAGCACGCCGAGCGGCGGCATGATCACGTCGCCCACCAGCGAGGAGACGATCTTGCCGAACGCGGCACCGATGATGATGCCCACGGCCATGTCCACCATGTTGCCGCGAACGGCGAACGCCTTGAATTCACTGATGAAGCTCATGCGGGCATCTCCTCGAAGTAACGTGGAATGTGTTGGTTATAGCCGTTGCGTTGCGCCGTTGCCGACCGTTGCGGTGCATACGATGTGACTATTGGGCACTTTGGGAATTCTTAATGGCATCGAGATATTACGCGGCATAGGCTGCGTTCCGTTGATCCATCCCGAGGAGAATTGCCATGCGTAACTACCTTTCCCTGGCCGGTCTGGTCGTGCTGTTTGTCGCCAGTGCGCATTTTCAGGTCCTTTGACCGCTGTAAATATATCCAGTCTTTTCGTATGATCCCCCGTCATCGCTGACGAGGGAGATCGGTCTCATGGCCAAGGCCAAACGCATGTACGGCTGCACCGAGTGCGGCGCCACCTTCCCCAAGTGGGCCGGGCAGTGCGGCGAATGCGGCGCCTGGAACACCCTGGTCGAGACCCTGGTGGAAAGCGCGCCGAGCGGCGCCAGCGGGCGCAGCGGCTGGGCTGGCGATCAGGCGCAGCTCAAGACCCTGGCCGAGGTCAGCGTCGAGGAGGTACCGCGCTTCTCCACCGCCTCCGGCGAGCTGGACCGCGTGCTCGGCGGCGGCCTGGTCGACGGCTCGGTGGTGCTGATCGGCGGCGACCCCGGCATCGGCAAGTCCACCATCCTGCTGCAGACCCTGTGCAACATCGCCCAGCGGCTGCCCGCCCTCTACGTCACCGGCGAGGAATCCCAGCAGCAGGTGGCCATGCGCGCCCGGCGCCTGGAGCTGCCGCAGGACAGGCTCAAGGTGATGACCGAGACCTGCATCGAAACCATCATCGCTACCGCCCGCCAGGAAAAGCCGCGGGTGATGGTGATCGACTCCATCCAGACCATCTTCACCGAGCAGCTGCAGTCCGCCCCCGGCGGCGTGGCCCAGGTGCGCGAGAGCGCGGCGCTGCTGGTGCGCTTCGCCAAGCAGAGCGGCACGGCGATCTTCCTGGTCGGCCACGTCACCAAGGAAGGCGCGCTGGCCGGCCCGCGCGTGCTGGAGCACATGGTCGACACGGTGCTGTATTTCGAGGGCGAGTCCGACGGCCGCCTGCGCCTGCTGCGCGCGGTGAAGAACCGTTTTGGTGCGGTCAACGAGCTGGGCGTGTTCGGCATGACCGACCGCGGCCTGAAGGAAGTCTCCAACCCCTCGGCGATCTTCCTGACCCGTGCCCAGGAATCCGTGCCCGGCAGCGTGGTGATGGCCACCTGGGAAGGCTCGCGACCGATGCTGGTGGAGGTGCAGGCACTGGTCGATACCAGCCACCTGGCCAACCCGCGCCGCGTCACTCTGGGCCTGGACCAGAACCGCCTGGCCATGCTGCTGGCGGTGCTGCACCGCCACGGCGGCATTCCCACCCACGATCAGGACGTGTTCCTCAATGTGGTGGGTGGCGTGAAGGTGCTGGAGACGGCCTCCGACCTGGCGCTGATGGCGGCGGTGATGTCCAGCCTGCGCAACCGCCCGCTGCCCCACGACCTGCTGGTGTTCGGCGAGATCGGCCTGTCCGGCGAGGTGCGCCCGGTGCCCAGCGGCCAGGAGCGTCTGAAGGAAGCCGCCAAGCACGGCTTCAAGCGCGCCATCGTGCCCAAGGGCAATGCACCGAAGGAAGCGCCGGCTGGGTTGCAGGTGATCGCCGTGACGCGCCTGGAGCAGGCGCTGGATGCGTTGTTCGAGTAATGCCAAGCAAGGCGGGCCGCATCATCCGGTAAAGGCGGACATCGCTTCACCTGTCCGCCGGGCGGTCCGCACGGCGTCGTGCTTGGTGCTTCGGAGTTGCCTGTTTGGCGGACAAATAAAGCGTTGTCCGCCCTACGCCTGGTGGGTGCGTTGTCTGCCCTGCGTCTGTGGCCTGGCGAATGGCGCTGGCCGTCTCGGGTGCAGCGTCGAACTGGCGTAATGCCGCCTCCATGCAAACCGCAAACAAAAAGCCCGGCATTTGCCGGGCTTTTTGCATTGCGTGGATGCTTAGTTGCCGTACACCGGGAACTTGGCGCAGATGGCCTTGACCTTCTCGCGCACGGCGTCGATCACCGCCTCGTTGTTCAGGTCGGCCAGGATGTCGCAGATCCAGCCAGCCAGCTCGCGGCACTCGGCTTCCTTGAAGCCGCGGGTGGTCACGGCCGGGGTGCCGATGCGCAGGCCGGAGGTGACGAACGGGGAACGCGGGTCGTTCGGCACGCTGTTCTTGTTCACGGTGATGAAGGCGCGGCCGAGGGCGGCGTCCGCATCCTTGCCGGTGATGTCCTGCTTGATCAGCGACAGCAGGAACAGGTGGTTCTGGGTGCCGCCGGACACCACGTCGAAGCCGCGCTGGATGAACACCTCGGCCATGGCCTGGGCGTTCTTCACGACCTGCTGCTGGTAGGCCTTGAACTCGGGCTGCAGGGCTTCCTTGAAGCACACAGCCTTGGCGGCGATCACGTGCTCCAGCGGGCCACCCTGGGCGCCCGGGAACACGGCGGAGTTCAGCTTCTTCTCGATCTCTTCGTTGGCCTTGGCCAGGATCAGGCCGCCACGCGGACCGCGCAGGGTCTTGTGGGTGGTGGTGGTGACCACGTCGGCGAACAGCACCGGGTTCGGGTACACGCCAGCGGCCACCAGGCCGGCCACGTGGGCCATGTCGACGAACAGGTAGGCACCGACCTTGTCGGCGATTTCACGGAAGCGGGCGAAGTCCAGCACCTGGGAGTAGGCGGAGAAGCCGGCGACGATCATGCGCGGCTTGTGCTCGACGGCCAGGCGCTCGACTTCGTCGTAATCGATGAAGCCTTCGTCGGTGATGCCGTACTGGATGGCGTTGTACAGCTTGCCGGAGGAGGAGACCTTGGCGCCGTGGGTAAGGTGACCACCGTGAGCCAGGCTCATGCCCAGGATGGTGTCACCGGCGTTCAGCAGGGCCAGGTAGACGGCGGCGTTGGCCTGGGAACCGGCATGCGGCTGGACGTTGGCGTAGTCGGCGCCGAACAGCTGCTTGGCGCGGTCGATGGCCAGTTGCTCGACCACGTCGACGTATTCGCAACCGCCGTAGTAGCGCTTGCCCGGGTAGCCTTCGGCGTACTTGTTGGTCAGCACGCTGCCCTGGGCTTCCATGACCGCCGGGCTGGTGTAGTTTTCCGAGGCGATCAGCTCGATGTGTTCTTCCTGACGCTTGGCTTCCTGCTCCATGGCGGCAAACAGGTCGGCGTCGAAACGGGCGAGGGTCAAATCACGGCTGAACATGGCGGTCCCCTGGGAATCAGCTGGGCGGTGTAAGGAAGGCGCGGATTCTAACCCATCCGCGCGCCCTCGGGTATGCGCTGGCGGAGCATCGTGAGCGGGGCTCACGTTGCGTATCAATTCCGTCCGGGTTGGCTCAGAGCGCCGGTTCGGCGTGCTGTTCCAGGCGGGTGACCACGCCGTTGCGCAGCTTGTCCTCCAGTGCCTGGGCGCTCAGCGGCCGGGCCAGCAGGAAGCCCTGGATCTCGTCGCAGCCGTGCTCGCGCAGGAACTCCAGCTGTTCGCGGGTTTCCACGCCCTCGGCGATCACCGAGAGGTTCAGGCTGTGGGCCATGGCGATGATGGCGCGGGCGATCTGCGCGTCCTGTTCGCCGTCCGGCAGGCCGTCGACGAAGCTGCGGTCGATCTTCAGCACGTTGATCGGGAACTGCTTGAGGTAGTTGAGCGAGGAATAGCCGGTGCCGAAGTCGTCCACGGCGATCGACAGGCCCATCTGTTTGAGCACGGTGAGCACCTGCATGGCGGCGCCGACGTCGCGCATCAGGATGCTTTCGGTGAGCTCCAGCTCCAGGGACGAGGGCGCCAGGCCGCTGCTGGCGAGGATGTCGGCGATGCGCGCGCCGAGCATGCCGTCGGCGAACTGCCGGGCGGACAGGTTGACCGACACCTTGGGCACCGGCAGGCCCTGCAGCTGCCAGGCACGGATCTGCCGGCAGGCTTCGGCCAGCACCCATTCGCCCACCTGCACCACCAGGCCAAGTTCTTCCAGCACCGGGATGAACTCGCCGGGCGAGACCAGGCCGCGGCGCGGGTGCTGCCAGCGCAGCAGCGCCTCGACGCCGGTCAGCCGGTGCGCCCGGGCATCGAGCTGCGGCTGGTAGTAGAGCAGGAACTGGCCTTCCTCCATGGCGTGGCGCAGGTCGCTCTCCAGCTCCAGGCGCTGCAGCGTCGTGGCGTTCATGTTGGCCTGGTAGAACTGGTAGTTGTCCTTGCCCTGGTCCTTGGCGTGGTACATCGCGGTGTCGGCGTTCTTCATCAGCTGGCTGGACAGGCTGCCGTCCTGCGGGCTCAGGGCGATGCCGATGCTGGCGCTGATGAAGAACTCGCGGCCGTGGATGAGGAACGGGTGGGACAGGCTGGCGAGGATACGTTGCGCCACCGCGATGGCCCGCCGGCGCGCCTCGGTCTCGTCGTCCAGCGGGCTGAGCAGCAGGGTGAACTCGTCGCCGCCCATGCGCGCCACGGTGTCGTCGTGGCGCACGCAGGCCGACAGGCGCAGGGCGACATCCTTGAGCAGCAGGTCGCCGGCGGCGTGGCCGAGGGAGTCGTTGATCGGCTTGAAGCGGTCCAGGTCGAGGAACATCAGCACCACCCAGTGGCGCTGCCGGGCGGCGGCCTGCAGGGCCTGCTGCAGGCGCTCCTGGAACAGCGTACGGTTGGGCAGCAGGGTCAGGGCGTCGTAGTAGGCCAGGCGGTGGATGTGCTGTTCGCTGGCCTTGCGCTCGCTCATGTCGTTGAAGAAGCACACGTAGTTGGCCAGCGCGCCCGCGCCGTCGGGCACCGCGGCGATGCCCAGCCAGGCGGAATAGCTTTCTCCCGAGCGGCGCTGCAGGGTCAGCTCGCCCTCCCAGCGACCGTCCTGGTCGAGGCGTTCGAGCAGTTCGGCCAGGTGTTCGGCTTCGTGACGGTTGGCGGTCAGCAGGGTAGCGTGGCGGCGCAGCACCTCGTCGCTGGTGTAGCCGCTGATGCGACTGAAGGCTTCGTTGACCTGCACGATGTTGCCCTGGCGGTCTGCGACCAGGATCGCCGCCGTGGAGTTGGCGAACACCGTGGCGGCCATGCGCAGTTCCTGCTCGGTCTGGCGCTGCTGGCTGACATCCCGGCAGACGCCCAGCACGCCCTCGAAGCGCCCGGCGGCGCTCCACATCAGGCTGGTGCGCAGCTCGATGGGCAGGATGCGTCCGTCGTGGCACTGACAATCGAACAGATAGCGCTGCTGCGGGTTTTCCTGGCGCAATGCGGCCTGCTCGTGCGGGTTGGCCAGTTGGCGGCGCAGCTCCGCCAGGCGCTGGCGAAGTTCCGCCAGTTGCTCGGGGTGGGCCATCAGGCGCTGTACGCCGTTGCGCAACAGCCAGTCGGCGCTGTAACCGCTGAGCTGTTGCACCGACGGGCTGATGTAGCTGGTCTGCATCTCGTCATCGAGGATGAACAGCACGTCGCGCATGTTCTCCGCCAGCAGCCGGTAGCGGCGTTCACTGTCGCGCAGCGACTCGCTGAACTCCAGCTGGCCAGTCACGTCCTTGGCGATGCACAGCAGCTGTTCGGTACGGCCTTCCTCCTGGGTGAGGGGTTGCATGCGCAGTTCCAGCCAGCGCCAGGAGCCGTCCCGGTGGCGCGCGCGCAACTGGGCGGAAAGCAGCCGTCCCGGCCTCAGCACCTGACGCAGGCCGCCCAGGCGCTGGTACAGCTCGGTATCGTCCGGGTGAACCAGCGCCTGTAGATCCGCCCGCTTGCCGCCGAGCAGCTCCTTGTCCGTGTAGCCCAGCAACTGGCTGAAGCGTTCGTTGCTGAACAGCAGCTGCCGCGTACTGGCCGACAGCACGTAGATGGCGTCGGGAATGGCGCGCAACATCTGCGCCCAGTAGCGCTCGCGTTCGGCGAGCGACAGTTCCGAGCGCTTGCGCGTGGTCATGTCGCCGATGCTCAGCGGAATGGCGTCCAGTGGCGCGCCGCTGGCTGGCAGGCTGGCGACCATCCACAGATGGCGCTCGACGCCCTGGCCGTTGATCAGGTGGGCATCCAGCTCCAGGTAGGCCCGGCCTTCCAGCAGCGCAGCGATGAACCTGAAGCGGTTGCCCGAGCGCTGGATCGGATGATTGCCCACCAGGCACTCCCAGGCGCGCTCGACATCGTCGACGCCCAGCAGGTCCAGGGCGATGCGATTGACCTCGGTGAGCTGCAACCGCCGGCTGAGGGCCTGGTGGCGCTCGCCGGGGTCGGCGTCCAGCCAGGCGGCCAGGTCGTCGGCATTGTGCACCCGGTGCGCGCGCAGGTAATCACGCAGGGACCGCAGGTCGAATACGCACAGCGCGACCCCGGTGCTGGCGAAGATGCCCTGGTAACGCTGGCGGGTTTCGGTGAGCAGGCGCAGGTCGCGCTGCTCGGTGGTAACGTCGCGCAGGACCCACACGTAGCCGCTCTGGCCGTTATCGTTGGGTAGCCGGCTGCGGCTGGCGGCAAAGCGGCGTGATTCGCCGTCCAGGTTGAACTGCAGCAGCTGCGAGGCACACAGATGCTGTTCCTCGGGGTTCTTCAGCAGGTCGTGCAGTTGGGGGATCAGCTCGGCCAACTGGCGCCCGCTGATCTCCCGGGGTGACAGGCCGAACAGCGCGGCAGCCGGTCGGTTGGCATAACCCAGGCGGCCGTTCAGATCGCTGACCAGCAGCCGTTCCTCGACTGCACCCAGCACCCCGTCCAGTTGTTGCCAGGTGGGCGCCGGCCGGCGCAGCAGCAGGGCCAGCCCGGTCAGACCCAGAATCCCGCCGCTGAGCAGCGCCGCCGCCTCGGGAAGAAACGCGGCGGGCAGGGCGATCAGCAGTAGAAACCAGCCGAGGCGACGGAAGGGGTCGCGGAACAGGTGAGCGGCGAGGCGAGGGAACGGGCGATCGTCGGGCACGGCGCAGACTGTATGGCGGATGCGAAGGGGTTAGAATGCACTGACTACCGGCTAACTGCCAGTATCCCGGCTGGTTTGCTCTGGCCGCCGCATTCCGGTAGCTTTGCCGCCACGCGCATAGCCCCTGCCGGCGCCACGAGCCGGCCAGCAGATGCGGTGGCAAGCGCCGTATCCGGGCGGAGGGCCGAAGCCAGGTCCCAACCGCCGCCTAACCTCCCTGAACATCTCCTCTTTCATTCAAGGTCAGTCATGGCTCAGTACGTTTACAGCATGCATCGGGTCAGCAAGGTTGTCCCCCCGAAGCGTGAAATCCTCAAGGACATTTCCCTGTCGTTCTTCCCCGGCGCCAAGATCGGCGTGCTGGGCCTGAACGGCGCGGGCAAGTCGACCCTGCTGCGCATCATGGCCGGGGTGGACACCGAGATCGACGGCGAAGCCCGTCCGATGCCGGGCATCAAGGTCGGCTACCTGCCCCAGGAGCCGCAGCTCGACCCGCAGAAGACCGTGCGCGAGATCGTCGAGGAAGCGGTAGGCGAGATCAAGGACGCCCAGGCGCGCCTCGACGCGGTGTATGCCGCCTACGCGGAGCCGGACGCCGACTTCGACGCCCTGGCTGCCGAGCAGGCCAAGCTGGAAGCCATCCTGCAGGCCGCCGACGGCCACAACCTGGAGCGCCAGCTGGAAGTCGCCGCCGACGCGCTGCGCCTGCCGGCCTGGGACGCCAAGATCGAACACCTGTCCGGTGGCGAGAAGCGTCGCGTGGCGCTGTGCCGCCTGCTGTTGTCGGCGCCCGACATGCTGCTGCTGGACGAGCCGACCAACCACCTGGACGCCGACTCGGTGGCCTGGCTGGAGCACTTCCTGCACGACTTCCCCGGCACCGTGGTGGCCATCACCCACGACCGCTACTTCCTGGACAACGTGGCCGGCTGGATCCTCGAGCTCGACCGTGGCCATGGCATTCCGTTCGAGGGCAACTACTCCGGCTGGCTGGAATCCAAGGCCGCGCGCCTGGCTCAGGAAGCCAAGCAGGAAGCCTCCCACGCCAAGGCCATGAAGGCCGAGCTGGAGTGGGTGCGCCAGGGCGCCAAGGGCCGTCAGGCCAAGTCCAAGGCCCGCCTGCAGCGCTTCGAGGAAATGCAGTCGCAGGAATTCCAGAAGCGCAGCGAGACCAACGAGATCTACATCCCGGCCGGTCCGCGCCTGGGCGACAAGGTCATCGAGGTCAAGAACCTGTGCAAGAGCTACGGTGACCGCGTGCTGATCGACGACCTGTCGTTCAGCATCCCGAAGGGCGCCATCGTCGGCGTGATCGGCGGCAACGGCGCGGGCAAGTCCACTCTGTTCCGCATGCTCACCGGCAAGGAACAGCCGGACAGCGGCAGCATCGAGATCGGCGAAACCGTGCAGATCGCCAGCGTCGAGCAGAGCCGTGAGCACCTGAGCGGCAACAAGACCGTCTGGGAGCAGGTTTCCGACGGCCTCGACATGATCAAGGTGGGCAACTACGAAGTGCCGTCGCGCGGCTACGTGGGGCGCTTCAACTTCAAGGGCGCCGACCAGCAGAAGTTCGTCAAGGACCTTTCCGGCGGTGAGCGCGGTCGCCTGCACCTGGCGCTGACCCTCAAGCAGGGCGGCAACGTGCTGCTGCTCGACGAACCGTCCAACGACCTGGACGTGGAAACCCTGCGCGCGCTGGAAGAGGCGCTGTTGGACTTCCCCGGCTCGGCCATCGTGATCTCCCACGACCGCTGGTTCCTCGACCGCATCGCCACCCACATCCTCTCCTACGAGGACGACGGCAAGGTGTTCTTCTTCGAAGGCAACTACACCGAGTTCGAAGCCGACCGCAAGAAGCGCCTCGGCGAAGCGGCCGCCCAGCCGCACCGCGTGCGCTACAAGAAACTCGCCTGACGCCCGTCAGGGGCGCACGGAAATGGGGCCGATAAGGCCCCATTTTGGTGTGTTCGCCGCTGATGTGCGCTTTTGTCGCACCCTCGCTACACTTCTTCGTCACGGCGCATGTGGCGTTGCTCCGCAAGGCAGGCGCTGGCGGCGATTTATAAGTTCGCACCAAAAAGTTTCATAAAAACGACATTTCGCACTTCCGTGGTGCTGATGCGCTTGATAAAGTCACGCCCCTCGAATTTTCACGCCTTGCCTTTCCATCGGACGTCGCATTATGAGCATCACTGTAGATTCCTTCCTTGAGCGTCTTAAGCGCCGCGATCCTGACCAGCCCGAATTCCACCAGGCGGTCGAGGAAGTCCTGCGCAGCCTGTGGCCTTTCCTGGAGGCCAACCCGCATTACCTCGAAGCCGGCATCATCGAACGCATCGTCGAGCCGGAACGCGCGATCCTGTTCCGGGTGCCGTGGGTCGACGACCAGGGTCGCACCCGCGTCAACCGTGGTTTCCGCGTACAGATGAGCAGTGCTATCGGCCCGTACAAGGGCGGCCTGCGCTTCCACCCCTCGGTGAACCTGGGCGTGCTGAAGTTCCTGGCCTTCGAGCAGGTGTTCAAGAATTCCCTGACCACCCTGCCCATGGGCGGCGGCAAGGGCGGTTCGGACTTCGACCCGAAGGGCAAGAGCAACAATGAAGTGATGCGCTTCTGCCAGTCCTTCATGACCGAGCTGTACCGCCACATCGGTGCCGACACCGACGTGCCGGCCGGCGACATCGGCGTGGGTGCGCGTGAAATCGGCTACCTGTACGGCCAGTACAAGCGCCTGGCCAACGAGGCGACCTCCGTGTTCACCGGCAAGGGCATCAGCTACGGCGGTTCCCTGATCCGTCCGGAAGCCACCGGCTTCGGCTGCGTGTACTTCGCCGAGGAAATGCTCAAGGACCAGGACAAGGGCGGCATGGACGGTAAGCGCGTGGCCATCTCCGGCTCCGGCAACGTTGCCCAGTACGCGGCGCGCAAGGTCATGGACCTGGGCGGCAGCGTGATCTCGCTGTCCGACTCCGAAGGCACCCTGTATGCCGAGGCCGGCCTGACCGACGAGCAGTGGGACTACCTGATGGACCTGAAGAACGTCCGTCGTGGTCGCATTCGCGAAATGGCCGAACACTTCGGTCTGCAGTTCCTGGCCGACCAGCGCCCGTGGAACCTGCCGTGCGACATCGCCCTGCCGTGCGCCACCCAGAACGAACTGGACGCCAACGACGCCCGCACCCTGCTGAAGAATGGCTGCTTCTGCGTCGCCGAAGGCGCCAACATGCCTTCGACCCTGGAAGCCGTGGACCTGTTCATCGAGGCCGGCATCCTCTACGCGCCGGGCAAGGCTTCCAACGCCGGCGGCGTGGCCACCTCGGGCCTGGAAATGACCCAGAACGCCATGCGTCTGTCCTGGACCGCCGGTGAAGTGGACGAGCGCCTGCATGCCATCATGCAGTCCATCCACCACGCCTGCGTGAGCTACGGCCGCGAAGAGAACGGCTTCGTCAACTACGTGAAGGGCGCCAACATCGCCGGCTTCGTGAAGGTTGCCGACGCCATGCTGGCCCAGGGCGTGGTCTGATCGCCACTCCCCGCCGGTAAGCGAAAAGGCCCGTGCAGCGATGCACGGGCCTTTTTTCATGCTCAGCGCACGAGGCGGGCGTGCGGGGAGGACATCAGTCGCACCAGCGGGTTGTGCTCGATGACCCAGCGGTGCAGCAGCAGCGCGATGATCATGCCGACAGCGAAGCCGCCAATGTGGCCCCAGTAATCGACACCGTCTCCACCTATCAGCATGCCGAGGAAGTTCAGACCCAGCCAGATGAGCATGTAGTACATCGGCGCCAGTTTGACCTGGTAGATGATCACCATGAACGTCAGGCTGGCATGGCGGAACCACAGGCCATACATGGCGAACAGGCCGGCAATGGCGCCGCTGGCACCCAGGCTGGGAATGTCGCTGCCCCAGTTGAAGAACAGCGACACCGCGGAGGCACCGATTCCGCACAGCAGGTACAGGGCCAGGAAACGCCAGTGACCCAGGGCTTCCTCGAGGTTGTCGCCGGTCAGCCAGAGAAAGTACATGTTGCCGGCCAGGTGGATCAGGTTGCCGTGCAGGAAAGTCGAGGTCAGCAAGCCCCACAGGTGGTCGCCCCGGCTGATCAGGTCGGGGCGGCTGGCGAACTGGGCGATGGTGTTTTCGGCCAGCGCCGGATAGGCGGCGTAGCTGGCGAAGATGAGGACGTTGAGCAGCATCAATGCCCAGGTCACCCAGGGGGTGCGGTGCGGCGGGATGTTGTATTCCACGGGCAGGTGTGAAAAGAACTGGAACAGCCAGGTGCCGGCGTGGGTTTTCTTGTTGACCCGCGCAAGCGCGCCCTGAAGGCGCGGGGAATGTTGTACGGCTTCGACCTCGTCATGCTCCACCCAGACGCCTTCGCACTTCGCGCAGACATCCACTTCCAGCGTGAAATCCTGCAGCAGATGGTAGTGCTTGAGAACGCCGCGGCAGTCCGGGCACTTGAGATCGGTCGGTCCCACCTTGTTGCCCAGGCGTTGGGTGTAGTCCATTCCGGCGTCCGCTGTCTGTTCGGCAAGCAGCTCGTTAAGTGCCTGTTTTTCGAACCACAGACCGCCGCAGGTCTGGCACAGCTCGATATCGGTGTCCTGATACCGCGTCGGGGTGAGAAAGGCTGTCGTGCAGTGCGGGCAAACCTTACGGCGCATGCTGAATCTCCTCGGCAACCTGAACGTCGAGTGCTTCCAGGGTCTGGCGGAGACGCGCGATGTTGTTGCGCAGGCGGGGCAAGACCTGATGCTCGAGGTAATCCAGCTGCTCGGTCAGTAGCTGACTGGCCTGCAGGGCGCTGTACTGGTGTCGCTCGCGCGCGGTGATGATGCGCTGGGAGGCACGGTAGAAGCGCTGGATTTCGTTGAGAAAGTAGCCAGGGGTTTCCAGGGACTGGGGTGAGGACTTCATGGTGTCCCAGACGAAATGGCTGATGCCGGGGTTGTTGCGCAGCAGCTCCTCTTGCGGCAGCGCTCGGGACAGGTAGCTGCTGTTGTATTGGCGCAGCACCGTCGCATTCTCGGCCAGTTCGTCCGCCAGGGCGGTTTGCAGGTTGTAGCTGTACTTCAGGTCGCTGATCTCGTCGAAGGTGATTGCCTGCTGCAGGCCCACCTTCGCGGCCAGATAAACGCCCAGCACAGTGGAAATTACCATCAGGAAATTGGTCAGCCAGTAGCCCGAGCTGCGAAGTTCGCCGTGGTCAAGCTGGCGCAAGCGTTCCCTGAGGGCGGCTTGGCTCAGTAATGCGCGTGATGTCATAGTGCCTCCATTTTGCAGGGAGGCGATTATAGAGAGGCTGACGCAACAGTCATTCTGTTCTGCATCAATGCACGGAGGGGTCGGCGTCGCAGTGCGTCCGGGCGGCTCGCACCGGGCGTGGGTTCGCTCGGCGCAGGCTGGAAATTATCCGCTTGCCCGCCATTGACGGCAATTCACAAGCTCCCGCGCAGCGCCCGCTCGAACAGCTGCCGATATTCCGCGCGGGTGAAGGCGATCGGGTTGGTGGCCGCCGACGGGTCGAGTTCGGCCATCTGCGCGATGCGCTCGGCCTGGCTGTCATCCAGGCCGATCTCGGCCAGGCTGTGGGGAATGCCGATCTCTTCGCGCAGGCGCAGAATCCATTCCAGCACCCCCTGGGCATCGCAGCGCGCCAGGCCCAGGTAGCGGCCCAGGCGCGACAGCGGCCGTTCGATGGCGGTGCGGTTGGCCTCCAGCACGTAGGGCATGAGGATGGCGTTGAGCAGGCCGTGGTGGCAGTCGTACAGCGCGCCGAGCGGATGGGCCAGCGCGTGCATGGCGCCCAGGCCGCGCTGGAAAGCGGTGGCACCCATGGTCGAGGCGACCAGCATGTGCAGGCGTGCCTCCAGGTCGCTGCCATTGGCTACCGCCTGTGGCAGGTAGTCATGGATCAGGCGCATGCCCTGCAGGGCGATGCCTTCGGCCATCGGATGGAACAGCGGCGAGCAGTAGGCTTCCAGGCAATGGGACAGCGCATCCATGCCGGTGGCGGCGGTCACCTTGGGCGGCAGGCCCAGGCACAGCTCGGGGTCGAGGATCACGATGGCCGGCAGCAGGCGCGGATGGAAGATCAGCCGCTTGAGCTGCGCCTGCTCGTCAGTGATCACCGCCACCCGGCCGACCTCAGAGCCGGTGCCGGCGGTAGTCGGCACCGCCACCACCGGCGCCATGCGGGTCACGTTGACGCGCTGGTAGTTATCGCCCACATCCTCGAAATCCCACAGCGGCCGGTCCTGGCCGACCATCAGCGCCACCGCCTTGCCGGCATCCAGCGCCGAGCCGCCGCCGAAGGCGATCACCCCGTCGTGGCGTCCGGCCTTGAAGGCGGCCACGCCGTCGCTGACGTTCTGCCCTGTCGGGTTGCCCTTGATGGCCGAGAACAACCCCGGGCGCAACCCGAAGGCCCGGCATCCCGCCAGGGCTTCTTCGACCATCGGCAGGCCAGCCAGCCCGGGGTCGGTGACCAGCAGCGGCGCATGCATGCCCAGCTCGCGGCAGGCATCCGGCAGCTCGGCCAAACGGCCGGGGCCGACGCGGATGGCGGTCGGGTAATTCCAATTCATCCGGTAGCGCGATGCGTCCATGGCTCAGGTCTCGATCTTGAAGTGGAAGGACTTGGGCTGGGTCAGCTGCTCGTAGCCAAGCGCCGATAGCGTGCAGCCGCGCCCGGACTGCTTGACGCCGGTCCAGGCCAGCCCGGGATCCAGGTAATCGCAGCGGTTGAGGAATACCGTGCCGGCCTCCAGGCGGTCGCCCAGCGCCAGGGCGGCGTCGACGTCGCGGCTGAAGATCGCCGCCGTCAGGCCGTAGACGCTGTCGTTCATCAGCGCCAGGGCCTCGCCGTCGTCGCGTACCTTCTGGATGCCCACCGCCGGACCGAAGGTTTCCTCGCGCATCAGGCGCATGCCGTGGTGCACGTTGCTGAGAATCTGCGGCGCCAGGTAGGGCGTGCCGGGGCAGTCCAGGTCGAAGTCGGCGGGGTCGATATGGGCGATGGCGCCTTCGGCCACCGCCTCGGCGATCTGCCCGCGCACGAAATCCGCCGCAGCCGGACGCACCAGCGGGCCCAGGCTGGTCTTGGGCGTGTCCGGGCGGCCCAGCCGGTAGTGGCGGGTGAGGGCGATGGCGCGTTCCAGGAAGTCGTCGTACAGCGCCTCGTGCACGTAGATGCGCTCGATGGCGCAGCAGGACTGGCCGGAGTTGAAGAAGGCACCGTCCACGCAGGTTTCCACCGCATGGGCCAGGTCGGCATCGGCGCGCACATAGGCCGGGTCCTTGCCGCCCAGCTCCAGGCCGGTGGCGATGAAGCGTCCCGCCGCCGCCTTTTCGACCATCGCGCCGCCGGCCACCGAGCCGGTGAAGGCCACGTGGCGGATCTGCGGCGCCTGGATCAGCCGCTCGGTGTCGGCGTGATCCAGGTGCAGGAACTGGAAGACCCCCGAGGGCACGCCCGCTTCCTGGAACGCCTCGACCATGCGTTCGGCGCACAGCGGCGTCTGCGCCGAGTGCTTGAGCATCACCGGGTTGCCGGCCAGCAGCGCCGGCGCCACGGCGTTTACCGCGGTCAGGTACGGGTAGTTCCAGGGCGCGATGACCAGCAGCGGGCCGCGCGGCTCGCGGCGGATGAAGCGCGTGAAACCGGGTTTCTCCGGCAGGCGGATATCGGCCAGCGCCTGTTCGGCGATATCCGCCATGTGGCTGGCGCGCTCGACGAAGCCGCGAATCTCGCCGGGGGCGTAGCGGATCGGGCGACCCATCATCCAGCACAGCTCCTCGGCGAGCTGGTCCTCGCGGGCGGCGAACAGCCGCAGCGCCTCACGGGTCAGCGCGATCCGCTCGGGTAGCGGCGTGGCCTTCCAGCTGGCGCACGTGGCTTCGGCACGCTCCAGGGCGGCGGCGATGTCGCGTGCCTCGGCCAGGGGACGTTCCACATACACGGATTCGTCGATGGGGGACACGCATTGCAATGTTTTCATGGAAGGGGCTCGTGGCGATCAGATGATTTCAAAGTAGCGGTCCAGCTCCCAATCGCTGACATGTTTGCGGAACTCGCGTTCCTCCCATTCGCGGGTCGCGGCGAAATGTTCGACGAAGGCGTCGCCGAACAGCTCGCGGGCGGCCTGGGAGGCTTTCAGGCGCTGCGCCGCGTCCCACAGGGTGTGCGGCAAGGCCAGCTCGGCCGGATGTTCGACTGCGTAGGCGTTGCCGCTGATTGGCGCGGTGGGTTCCCAGCCCTGCTGGATGCCGTACAGCCCCGAGCCCAGCGCGGCGGCCAGCGCCAGGTAGGGATTGGCGTCCGCCGCGCCCAGGCGGTACTCCACGCGCTGCGACTTGGCCCCGCCGGGAATCACCCGCAGGGCGGTGGTGCGGTTCTCCACGCCCCAGGTGGCGTCGGTGGGCGCCCAGTAACCGGGAACGAGCCGCCGGTAGCTGTTCACCGTGGGCGCCAGCAGGCTGAGGAATTCCGGCATCAGCCGCTGCTGGCCGGCGATGAACTGGCGTTGCAGGGTGCTCATGCCATGGGGGGCGGCCGGATCATGGAACGCCGACTGCTGGCTGGCCTGCTCGCGCAGCGACAGGTGGATATGCCCGCTCTGCCCGGGGTAGTGCTCCGACCACTTGGCCATGAAGGTGGCCATGCAGCCGCGCCGCTGGGCCAGCACCTTCATGAAAGTCTTGAACAGCGCCGCCTTGTCGGCGGCGGCCTCGGCGTGGTCGACGGCGATGGCGGCCTCGACCACCCCGGGGCCGGTCTCCGAATGCAGGCCCTCGATGGGGAAGTCCATGCGCTGACCCAGGTCGAGAATCTCGTGGTACAGCTCGGCATGCACCGAGTTGCGGATGGTCGAGTAGCCGAACCAGTCCGGGGTCAGCGGCTTGAGGTTGCGAAAGCCCTTGTTGCGCACCGAGTGTGGTGTTTCGTCGAACAGGAAGAACTCGTATTCCAGCGCGGCGAGGGGATCGAAACCCATCGCCTGGCAGCGCTGGATCACCCGCAACAGCGTGTTGCGCGGGCAGACGGCCTCGGCCTGTTCGGCGAATTCGCCAAGGAACAGCAGCATGCCGTTCTCGAAGGGGATTTCCCGGCAGCTGGACGGGAGGATGCGCACCGGCGCATCCGGGTAGGCGGTGTGCCAGCCGGTGTAGGTGGTGTTGTCGTAGAGCTTGTCCTTGACGTCCCAGCCCAGCACCACGTTGCAGAAGCCGCTGCCGTGCTCCAGCGCCGAGAAGAACTTGCTGCGGTTGATGTACTTGCCGCGCATCACCCCATCGATGTCGAACAGCCCCACCTTGACGTGGCTGAGGCCGCGCTCCTCGACGATGCGCCTGGCGTCTTCGACGGTCTTCACGTTGCGTGGATCGAGCATGCGGCCCCCCGGCTGCGGAAGTGGTTGAGTGCCCAGCACCGTGGCGGCTAGCGGTACGGCGTACCGGCCTTGGCCATCAGCGCGTTGTATTGCTTGAAGATCTCCACCACCCGGGCGCAGCGCGGGCTGGTCTTGGCGATCTCGTCCCAGAACTTCTGCGCCTCGTCCTCCACGGTCTTCCATTCCTCGGCGGGGATGGAGGTCAGCTCCAGCTTCTGGCCTTCCACCCGCAGGCGCGCCTCGCCGGCCCAGTACCAGTGCTGGCGGTAGTAGTGCGAGCTGTCCATGCACAGGCGGAACAGGGTCTTGAGGTGCTCGGGCATTTCGTTCCACTTGGCCGAGTTGGCGAAGTAGGAGCCGATCCAGGCGCCGGAAATGTTGTTGGTGAGGAAGTATTTGGTGACGTTGGCCCAGCCCACCGTGTAGTCCTCGGTGATGCCCGACCAGGCAATGCCGTCCAGCTCGCCGGTCTGCAATGCCACCTCGACGTCTTCCCAGGGCAGCGTCACCGGGATCACCCCGAAGCGGGTGAGGAACTTGCCGGCGGTGGGGAAGGTGAAGATGCGCTTGCCCTTGAGGTCGGCCAGGCGGCGGATCGGTTCGCGGGTGGCGAAGTGGCAGGGGTCCCAGGCGCCGCTGCCCAGCCAGGTGACGCCCTGCACCTCGCCATAGGCCTCGGCCCAGATCTCGTTCAGCCCCCAGTTGTGGAACAGCGCCGGCACGTCGAGGCTGTGGCGGGTGGCGAAGGGGAAGTAGCCGCCGAACACCGAGACGTCCACCGGCGCGGCGATGGAGTCGTCGTCGCTCTGCACCGCGTCGATGGTGCCGCGCTGCATGGCGCGGAACAGCTCGCCGGTGGGCACCAGCTGGTCGGCGTAGTACAGCTTGATCTCCATTTCGCCGTTGGCGGCCTTGTTGAAGGCCTCGATGGACGGCTTGATGACATGCTCGCCCAGCGCCGGACCGGCGTAGGTCTGCAGGCGCCAGGTGATCTTCTTCGGCTCCTGCGCGTAGATGTGCGCCGAGCCCAGGGCGGCGGTGCCGGCCAGTGCGGTGGCGCCGGTGAGGAAACTGCGTCGTGTTGTCATGGCGTTCTCCGGAAAGTGGGGTGAACAACTCCAACTGCAGGCGCGGCGAGCAGCCGCGTCGTTACAGGTCGCCACCTCCCGAGGCCGAATACCACTGCGGCAGCCACAGGGCGATCTGTGGAAAGAGCATCACCAGCGCCAGGGCCAGCAGCATCACCAGCACGAAGGGCAGGACCGAGCGGTAGATGTCGGCCAGGTCGATGCCGGGTGGCGCCATGGCGCGCATCAGGAACAGGTTGTAGCCGAACGGCGGCGTCAGGTAGGCGATCTGGCAGGTGATGGTGTAGAGCACGCCGTACCACACCAGGTCGAAGCCCAGCGCGCCGACCAGCGGGATGTACAGCGGCGCGACGATCACCAGCATGGCGGTGTCGTCGAGGAACATGCCCATGACGATGAAGGACAGCTGCATGAGCACCAGGATCTGCCAGGGGCTCAGGTGCAGGCTTTCCACGAACAGGTTCTCGATGGCTGTCACCGCGCCGAGGCCGTCGAACACCGCGCCGAAGCACAGCGCGGCGAGGATGATCCACATGAACATGCAGGTGATGCCCAGGCTCTTGCGCAGGGTGCTTTCCAGCACGGCAGCGCTGAGCCGGCGCTTGAACAGCGCCACCAGGGTGGCGGCCACCGCGCCGACCGCCGCGCTTTCCACCAGGCTGGTGAAACCGAGCAGGAACAGCCCGGTCATGCTGAAGAAGATGAACAGCGGGGCGATGCCGGCGCGCAGCGAAGCGAGTTTCTCGCGACGAGTAATGGTGCGGCGTTCCTCGGCGGCCATCGGTGGGCCGAGGCGTGGATTGAAACGGCAGCGCAATACCACGTAGAGGGCGAACAGACCGGCCATCAGCAGGCCGGGGAACACGCCGGCCAGCCACAGCTGGCTGACCGGCTGGCGGGCGATCATGCCGTAGAGCACCAGCACCACGCTGGGCGGCACCAGGATGCCCAGCGAGCTGCCGGCCTGCACCACGCCGGTGACCATCAGCTTGTCGTAGCCGCGGCGAAGCAGTTCCGGTAGGGCGATGCTGGCGCCGATGGCCATGCCGGCGACGCTCAGGCCGTTCATCGCCGAGATGGCCACCATCAGGCCGAGGGTGCCCAGCGCGAGGCCGCCGGGCAGCGGCCCCATCCACACATGGAACATGCGGTACAGGTCCTCGGCCAGCCCGGACTCGGAGAGCATGTAGCCCATGTACACGAACAGCGGCAGGGTCAGCAGCGGGTACCACTTCATCAGCTTCATGGCGGCGCTGAAGGCCATTTCCGAACCGCCCTGGCCCCACAGCCAGAAGGCTGCCACTACGGCCACGAAGCCGATGGCTCCGAACACCCGCTTGCCGGTGATCAGCAGCACCATCATCGAGGAGAACATCAGCAGGGCGATGTGTTCGTAGGCCATCTACAGCGTCTCCCCGCGCACGGTGGCGAGGTCCTTGAAGAAGGTGGCCAGCACCTGCAGCAGCATCAGCAGCACGCCCAGGCACATGATGACCTTGATCGGCGCCATGCGCGGCGACCAGGCGGAGTAGCTGGTCTCGTTGTATTCCAGGGCGTAGAGGGTCGAGGAAAGGCCGCCGTAGAGCAGGAAGCCCAGGTACACCAGCAGCAGGCCCACGGTGCACAGGTCGACGATGGCGCGGGTGCGCGGCGACCAGCGGCTGTAGAACAGGTCCATGCGCACATGTTCGCCCTGTTGCAGCGCGTAGGCGCCGCCCAGCAGGAAGTAGGCGACCATCAGGAACTGTGCCATTTCCAGGGTCCAGATCGCCGGGTTGGCGAACGACTTGCTGAAGATGGAATAGAACAGCACGCCGATGATGGCGAAGATCAGATACATGGCGCAGCGCCCGACGAAGCGGGTGATGGCGTCGACGCCGCGCACGAATATCCGAATCGCCCTGGGCATGGCAGTCCTTGCGCTGAAAGGCTATGGGAACAGCCTAGTTCAAGTTCTGGCGTGCAAGGCGGTTCGCTGTGCTGATCGATGTCACCACATACGCGGCCAAGAGCGACCACACTTCAGCGATCACCCTGACAGGAGTTCCAAGCATGAATAGCGTCGAACCCAGCGAGCGACTGCAGCAACTGGCGGAGGAATACCGCACCCGCGCCGAGGCGATCCGCCGTGACCTGGCCAGCCAGCGCGACCCCGATTTCGCCGAGCAGGCTCAGGAGCGGCAGAACGATGATGTGCTGCGGGGGCTGTTGCTGGAAGCCGAGGTGGGACTGCGGGAAGTGAACCGCGCGCTGGAACGTCTGGAGGAGGGCAGCTACGGTGAATGCTCGCGCTGTGGCGAGCCCATCGGCGAGGCGCGCCTGGAGGCCTTGCCTATGGCCTCGCTGTGCGTGAGGTGCGCAGATCTGCAGGAGACCTAGGGAGCCTGTGACGCCCGCAGATGTAGGGTGGTCAACGCACGGCGTTGGCCACCGCGCGGCTCGCGCCGGCGGCCGGAAAGACTCCGACCGCCCTACCGTCGACCATCCGTCCTAGTGATGCTCGCGGGTGGCGCGGAATTTAACGTCCGGCCAGCGCTCTTCCATCAGGCTCAGGTTCACGCGGGTCGGCGCCAGGTAGGTCAGGTGACCGCCGCCGTCGATGGCCAGGTTCTCGAAGGCCTTGTCCTTGAACTCCTTGAGCTTCTTCTCGTCGCGGCACTCGATCCAGCGTGCCGACCAGACATTGATGGCCTCGTAGGCGCACTCGACCTTGTATTCCTCCTTCAGGCGGCTGGCGACCACGTCGAACTGCAGCACGCCCACGGCGCCGAGGATGATGTCGTTGTTGCGCTCGGGGAAGAACACCTGGGTGGCGCCTTCCTCGGCGAGTTCCTGCAGGCCCTGGCGCAGCTGCTTGGACTTCAGCGGGTCCTTCAGGCGCACGCGGCGGAAGAGTTCCGGCGCGAAGTGCGGAATGCCGGTGAAGCCCAGGCTCTCACCTTCGGTGAAGGTGTCGCCGATCTGGATGGTGCCGTGGTTGTGCAGGCCGATGATGTCGCCGGCCCAGGCTTCTTCGAGCATCTCGCGTTCGCTGGAAAAGAAGGTCAGCGCGTCGGCGATGCGTACATCCTTGCCCAGGCGGGCATGGCGCAGCTTCATACCCTTTTCGTACTTGCCCGAGCAGATGCGCATGAAGGCGATGCGGTCGCGGTGCTTCGGGTCCATGTTCGCCTGGATCTTGAACACGAAGCCGGTGAACTTCTCCTCGACCGGCTCGACCACGCGCTCATTGGCGGTGCGCGCCAGCGGCATGGGTGCCCAGTCGACGATGGCGTCGAGCACATGATCGACACCGAAGTTGCCCAGCGCGGTACCGAAGAACACCGGGGTCAGCTGGCCCTTGAGGAACTCCTCCTGGTCGAACTCATGGCAGGCGCCCTGCACCAGTTCCAGCTGCTCGATGAAGCGCTCGTACTCGTCGCCCAGGTGCGCGCGCGCTTCGGCGGAATCGAGCTTCTCGATGATCTTCACCTCGGTGCGCTCGTGGCCGTGGCCCGGGGTGTAGACGATGATGTAGTCGCCCTTGAGGTGATACACGCCCTTGAAGTCGCGGTAGCAGCCAATCGGCCAGGTGACCGGCGCGGCCTTGATCTTCAGCACCGCCTCGATTTCGTCGAGCAGCTCGATGGGGTCGCGGATGTCGCGGTCGAGCTTGTTGATGAAGCTGACGATCGGCGTGTCGCGCAGGCGGCAGACGTCCATCAGCGCGATGGTGCGCGGCTCGACGCCTTTACCGCCGTCAAGCACCATCAGCGCGCTGTCCACGGCAGTCAGGGTGCGGTAGGTGTCTTCCGAGAAATCCTCGTGGCCGGGGGTGTCGAGCAGGTTGATCATGTGCTCGCGGTAGGGGAACTGCATCACCGAGGTGGTGATGGAGATGCCGCGCTGCTTTTCCATCTCCATCCAGTCGGAGGTGGCATGGCGGTCGGACTTGCGCGACTTCACGGTGCCGGCCACTTCGATGGCCTTGCCCATCAGCAGCAGCTTTTCGGTGATGGTGGTCTTACCCGCGTCGGGGTGGGAGATGATCGCGAACGTGCGGCGCTTCGCGACTTCGGCGGCCTGAGTGGTCATCGGAAAGGAACCCGTCGACGTGTGAGTCGGTCTGTCAGAAAAGGGCGCGATTATAGCGGCAAACGGCGCGTTGCGTGGGCGTCGTGATCGTCGGCCATACGCTCGTTTGTGCAGCATTCCGGCCGCTTTGTGGAGAAAACTTGACAATCGAAAAAGCGTGGCCACCCCTGGGCAATTTTCGATTGATCTCGGCCCGCCTTGGTCCTAAAGTGCGCGCCCGAACGCCCATGCTGGAAACGATCCATCCGGCTCAAGTACTGACGACGAGAGGTTGCGGCGCCCCGCGCGGCAATTCTCGGCGACATGCCTTGGGAAGTAGGCGAACCAAAGTGGGGAAACTGTCCGGCGTTCGCGGCCTCTGAGGCCATTCCACACATTTGTTCTGTTTGTTTTGCCATTTGGAGTCCCAACGCATGTCGATCAAGGTCGAAGACTATTACCCGCGCGCCACATTCCAGAAGATGAAGGCGTTCGCCGACCAGCAGGAAACCCCGTTTGTCGTCATCGACAAGCAGACCATCGCCGATTCCTACGACCAACTGGTCAGCTGCTTCCCGTTCGCCAAGATCTACTACGCGGTGAAGGCCAACCCGGCCACCGAGATCACCGAGCTGCTGCGCGACAAGGGCTCGAACTTCGACATCGCCTCCATCTACGAGCTGGACAAGGTGATGAAGGCCGGTGTGAGTGCCGACCGCATCAGCTACGGCAACACCATCAAGAAGGCGCGTGACATCCGCTACTTCTACGAGAAGGGCGTGCGCCTGTTCGCCACCGACTCGGAAGCCGACCTGCGCAACATCGCCAAGGCGGCACCGGGCTCGAAGATCTATGTGCGCATTCTCACCGAGGGTTCCAACTCCGCCGACTGGCCGCTCTCGCGCAAGTTCGGCTGCAACCCGGACATGGCGCTGGACCTGCTGATCCTGGCCAAGCAGCTCAAGCTCGAGCCCTACGGCATTTCCTTCCACGTCGGCTCGCAGCAGCGCGACATCGACGTGTGGGACGCCGCCATCGCCAAGGTCAAGGTGATCTTCGAGCGTCTCAAGGAAGAAGACGGCATCACCCTGAAGATGATCAACATGGGCGGCGGTTTCCCGGCCAACTACATCGCCAAGACCAACGACCTGCAGACCTACGCCGAGGAAATCACCCGCTTCCTCAAGGAAGACTTCGGTGACGAGCTGCCGGAAATCATCCTCGAGCCGGGCCGTTCGCTGATCGCCAACGCCGGCATCCTGGTCAGCGAAGTGGTGCTGGTGGCGCGCAAGTCGCGCACCGCCGTGGAGCGCTGGGTGTACACCGACGTGGGCAAGTTCTCCGGCCTGATCGAAACCATGGACGAGTCCATCAAGTTCCCGATCTGGACCGAGAAGAAGGGCGAGATGGAAGAAGTCATCATCGCCGGCCCGACCTGCGACAGCGCCGACATCATGTACGAGAACTACAAGTACGGCCTGCCGCTGAACCTGTCCAGCGGTGACCGCCTGTACTGGTTCTCCACCGGCGCCTACACCACCAGCTACAGCGCGGTGGAATTCAACGGCTTCCCGCCGCTGAAGGCCTACTACATCTGAGTCCCGCCGCGGACAGTTCGCTCCCCGCTGGCGGGAGCGAACCTGTTCGCGAGCTTCTTGGTGGGGCCTGCTGGAAAGCTCGCGGACAAGTCCGCTCCCACAGAATAATGGCCGGCGGGCTAGTGGATCAGGGCTTCAAACCCTTCAATACAGATCCCGCCGATACCGTCCATTCCTGGCCAGCTCATCGACCCGTTCCGCGCCGAGCAACCCGCGCAGCAGGGCATCCACCTCGCGGCCCATGCCCTCCAGGCTGCCGCAGATCAGCAGGCTGGCGCCATTGGCGAGCCACTGGCGCAGCGTCTCGGCCTGGTCACGCAGCACGTGCTGCACGTAGCGGCGTTCGGCCTGGTCCCGCGAGAACACCCGGTCCAGCCGGGCCAGATGACCGCTGGCCAGCCATCCTTCCAGCTCCTGTGCCAGCAGGCTGTCATGGGCCGCGTTGCGCTCGCCGTACAGCAGCCAGTGACCGTGCTGGCCCAGGGCTTCGCGCTCGCGCAGGTGGGCGTGCAAGCCGGCCAGGCCGGTGCCGTTGCCGATCATGATCAGCGGGCCGCAGGCCGCCGGCAGTTGGAAGGACGGGTTGGCGCGCAGGCGCAGATCGATGCACTCGCCGACTTCGGCGTGCCGGCACAGCCAGCCGGAGCCCAGGCCCGGGCAGCCGTCCGGGGTGTGGGTCAGGCGTACCAGCAGCTCCACGCCGCCGTCGGCGGGCAGCGAGGCGATGGAGTAGTCGCGGTGATTCAGGCGCGGGAGTTGTTCCAGCAACTGATCCACATTCATTCCTGCCAGGGCATGGTGATCCGCTGGCCAGCGGCGACTGGCCAGTTCGTCGAGGAGCGCGCCGTCCGGCTCGCCCAGCTGCAGCGCGCGCAGCTTCTGGCGGATGGTCGCCACCGGCAGGCGTGGCGCGATCTCGGCGATGTCGCCGGCCTGCCAGTGGGCGGGGCCGTCCAGGGGCTCCAGGCGGATGCGGTAGACCGGCGCACCCTGGCTGCCGGGGTTCAGGCAGCTGCGTTCGACCAGCCGACAGGGGCTGAACTCGGGAGCAGCCCATTCCGCGTAATCCGGCTGGCCGCTCAGCTGGGCCAGCTGCCACTGCCAGCGGCTCAGCGTGGCCGGTGCCAGCCGATCCGCCTCCAGCCGCTCGAACAGCGGGATGGCCTGCCGCTGGCGCAGGCGGTCATCCACGGCGCGGGCGAAGCCGCAGAACTGCCGGTAGTCGCTGTCGCCCAGGCCCAGCAGGGCGTACTCCAGATCATGCAGCGGCGCCAGGCTATCCAGCAGGCGCAGGAAGCGCGCGCCATTGTCCGGTGCCTCGCCCTCGCCATAGGTGGACAGCACCAGCAGCAGGCGGCGCTGGCAGGCGAGAGCCTCGGACGTCAGCGCATCCAGCGACACGGCGGCCGCCGGCAATCCACCCAGGGTGAGTTGCTCCGCGCTGCGTTCGGCAATCCGCCGCGCCTGGCCACCCTGGCTGGCATAGGCAACCAGCAGGCTGTCTGCTGCGGGGAGGGCAGGTGGTACACGTGCGCGCCGCCAGGCCAGGCCGCACAGGCCGAGCCAGGCCGCGGCTACCAGGGCGGCGGACAGCTCGCGCGACGGCTGCCAGGCAAACAACAGCGCAGCCAGCAGCAGGCAGGCCGCGAGTGGCCAGTAGGCGAGCGGGGTATTCGGGGTGGCGCGCATGTCAGGGTTCCGGTGGGCAAGGGCGGGGCGGCCAAGGAAAAGGACGACCACCCTAAGCTTCGCCAAGCGCCAGGCGCGATCGTAGGGTGGTTCGCGCTGTATCGAGCCACCATGCGCGCCGCCAGGCGCGCCGGGCTGGCCGGCGCGTTGGTGGCCAATGGAAAACATTGACCACCCTACGAGGCCAGACACCGGTGTCTCAGGGCGCCAGCACTTCCAGGGTGGCGCTGTAGGAGGCGCGACGCTCGGTGACCGGCTTCTTCACGCCCTTGTCGGTGCGCAGCTCGGCTTCCAGCCAGTACATGCCCGGCGCCGGCCAGGTCACGGTCAAACGCCCCTTGCTGTCGGTCTTCAGGTTCAACTCGCCGGTAGCGTCGCGGTAGCGGTTGCCGCCGGGAATCACCGTCACGTCCACATCCGCCGCCGGCTTGCCGTCGAGCAGGAAGTCGAAGGTGGCTGTTTCACCGGCGAACAGGTCGTTGGGGTGGGTGACCGGCACCATTTCCAGGCCGGCCTTGGTGGGCTTGAGCACGCTGGTGGTGGTATCGCCGGAGGTGACGAAAACCTCCATGCGGTTGCTGCCCTGGGTTACGCGCAGTTCCTCGGCCTTGGCCGGGAGGCTCTTTTCCAGGTCCTCCAGCTTGCCCATCCAGCGGTGGGCGACACCGTTTTCCTTCCAGGAGGCCATCAGGCCCTGGCTGACCACGGCCAGCTTGTAGGTGCCCTTCTGGGTGAGCTGCACATCGAAGGTGGTGCGGTAGCGGCCGACAGCGCCGTTCTGCGCCTGCACTTCACTGCCGTCCGGCGCGGTCACGACCAGCGTGTTGGCCGGGCGGCGCATCGGCGCCGGCGCGGCCGGCTGGTCAGCTTGCCCAGCAGCCGGTGCGGCCTGCGGGCCGCGGGCGGGCAGGGCCAGCGGCTTGCCGATACCTTCGAGCTGCAGGGGGAAGTGCTCGAAATAGAACAGGTCGTTGGACACGGCGGCGTCCACGGTCACCCAGGGGGCCTCACCCGACAGCACTGTGGCCGACGGCAGCATCCAGGCCCGGTGCGCCTGGGCGGACAGGGGCAGGGTGACGGCCAGCGTCAGGGCGGTCCATTTCAGCATGCGATTCATGTTCGGCTTCCTTGATCAGGGTTTGACGGTAAGGGTGATGGCGCCCAGCTCGCTGGCGCCCTGTGCGCTGGCGGTCGAAGCCTGCGGCCAGGTGAAGGGCACGCGCAGCAGCTCGCGACCACCCACTTCACGGGTGGCTTCCACCACCAGGTTGTATTCGCCGGCCGGCAAGGCCTTCAGCGGCGCGTCGCTGCCCTTGTAGCTCAGCTGATGAGTGCCCACGGCACGGGTAGCTGCCGAGACGCCATCGACCGGCATTTCCAGGCTGCGCCCGCTGCGTCGCCACCACTGGCGCAGGTCCTTGAGCCACTTCTCGCCTTCTTTGTCCTTCATCTTCAGGTCGTACCACACGGCCAGGTTGGCCACGTGGCTCTGGTCCGGTGTTTCCAGCCACAGGGCCACGTAGGGGCGGTGGTACTCGGCGACGTCCAGGCGCGGGATTTCCACGCTGATGTCCAGGTCGGCCGCGAAGGCGGCCGGGCTGAGCAGAACAAGCAGAGGCAGCAGGTGTTTGCGCATGTGCGTTTCCTTAATGAATGAACAGCAGGGCCAGCAGCACGGGGATCACCACGCCCAGCGCGGTGAGCGGCCAGGTGCCAGGGCGCCCCGCGGCATGGCGTTGCAGCAACAGCAGTCCCGTGACACAGAACACCACGCAGGCCACGGCGAACAGATCGATGAACCAGCTCCAGGCCATGCCGGTGTGGCGGCCCTTGTGCAGGTCATTGAAATAGGCGATCCAGCCGCGGTCGGTGACTTCGTACTCGAGTTCACCGGAGGCCAGGTCCAGACTTAGCCAAGCGTCGCCGCCGGGGCGCGGCAGGCCGACGTACAGCTCGCCCTCCGACCACTCGGCCTCGCGACCGGCCAGGCGGATGCCGAGGCGGTCTTCCAGCCACGCGGCCAGTTCGGCCGGCATGCCGTCTGCCGGCGTGTCCGCCAGCAGGCGCTCCTGCAGGGATTCGGGCAACTGCTCGATCCTGCTGGAGACCTGCGCCTTGCCTTCGATCTGGCCGGCATGGTTCAGGGTGATGCCAGTGACGGCGAACAGCAGCATGCCGGCCAGGCAGAGCGCCGAGCTGATCCAGTGCCATTGGCGGAGGGTGCCGAGCCAGAGACGCATGGAAGACTGGTTCCGGTAATAGGTTGCGGCACAAGGCCAGTAGGAATGGGGCGGGATTCTAAGGCGCTTCGGGCCGTAGATGTTAGGGATTTACCAATAACATACATTCGCAAAAAGGCCCGCCCTTGGAAGGGCGGGCCTTTGGGTGCTGACTTAGAAGTCGACCGTGGCGGAGAGCCAGAGGCGCCGACCTTCCTCCAGCGTACCGGTGGTGGCAGCAGCTGACTGGGTGTAGTAGGACGCCCAGCCTACCGCACCCGTGTCGGTGGTATAGGTTTCGCCGTCGAGGAAGTCCTTGTCGAACAGGTTGTAGATACTCGCGTTGAAGGTCACGTTCTCGGAGGCCTTATACGAACCGCCAAGATGGAATACCTCGTAAGCCTTCAGGTCCCCGACTTCATCCTGAAGGGCCTGGTTGGCGGCAGTCAGGTTTTCGTACTTGTCGGTGAAGCGGGCACGCTCGCCACGGTATTCGCCCTTGATCCACAGGGTCAGCCGCTCGCTGGCGTTCCAGTTGAGGCTGGCGTTGAGCATATGTTCGGGCGTGTTGGTCAGCGGAGCGCCCTTGTTGATGCCGCTTTTCTGTTCACTGTCGCTGTAGGTGTAGTTGCCGCTCAGGCTCCAGCGCGGTGCGAACTGCCAGCGGCTGGCCAGTTCCAGGCCCCGTGTGACGGCCTCGTCGATGTTGATGCTTTGCGCGAAGCTTTCCTGGGTGAAGCCACTGCCAAAGCTCACGCAGCCGGGCTGGTTGGGGTTGGCCGTGTAGAAACAGTTGGCCAGCGGTGTGCCGTCGTCGATCTTGTCCTTGAACTTGTTATGGAACAGCGTGGCATTGGCGCTGAAGCCGGCATAGTTGTCGAAGTACACCCCGAACTCGGTATTGGTGGTGATCTCCGGATCCAGGTTCGGGCTGCCGATGGTGATGGTCTGGCCCTGGGCCGTAACGCCGTTGATGCCGTCATGCAGCTGGTTGAGGGTCGGCGTCTTGTAGCCACGGCTGACGCCGCCTTTCAGCGTCCAGTGGTCGCTGGTGTTCCACACCAGATAGGCGCGGGGGCTCACGTGGCCACCGAAGGCGTCGTGGTTTTCGTAGCGGGCGCCGAGGGTCAGTGCCAGGTCGTCACGGAGGCGCCATTCGTCTTCTGCGAACAGCGACCAGGTGGACTGTTCGAATTTCTCGGACGCAATGCCGTCGATGACTTCGGCGTCCCACCATTGGGCGCCCAGGGTGGCGATATGGGACTCGCCGATGGGGCTGACCAGCTTGGTGTCGAATACGAGGTCAGTGGATTTCAGTTCGCGATCGGCGCCCGCAACGATGGAGGGGTAGCCGGTGTAGGCCACGCCGAGCGTGCCGGGAATGGTCCGGCCGAGCGTTTCCGTGGTGTTGTGGGTCAGGCTGCTGTCCAGGGTGCCGAAGCCCAGGCGCGCGGTGTGGCTCAAGGCGAACTGCTCGCGCTCGAAGCGAAGCTCATCCGCATAGCCGTTGACCTTCGTGGGGGCGTCGGTGGTGCAACCAGACACGGCATTGCCGCCAGTCTTGCCATCGAGCGTGCCGAGCTGGCAGTTGTCATTGTCGTAGACCTGGCGGCCGCGCTCGACATCCAGGCTGAAGTCGTGATTCTGGTGGGGGGTCAGGGTCAGGCGAGCGCCCAGGGTGTTGTTGCGGCCTTCCACTGGAGCGGCGCCGCGCTTGCTGACATTGCTGTCATTGTCGAAGGTAAGGTCGGATTCGCCACGGTCCTGCAGGCTGCCGCGCACCGCCAGGCCCAGCAGACCGTCGACCAGCGGGCCGCTCGCGTACAGGCTGGTCTTGCTGGCTTCGCCGTAGTCGCGGTTTTCCTGGAAGGTGTGGTCCAGGCTCAGCGAGCCGCCCCATTCGGAGGCGACCTTTTTGGTGATGATGTTGACCACGCCGCCCATGGCGTCCGAGCCGTAGAGGGTCGACATCGGACCGCGGATGACTTCGATGCGCTCGATGGCCGACAGCGGCGGCATGAAGCTGGTGGATGTTTCGTTGAAACCGTTCGGGGTGACGTTGCCGGCGGTGTTCTGGCGGCGGCCGTCAATGAGGATCAGGGTGTAGTCGCTGGGCAAACCGCGGATGCTGATATTCAAGCCCCCGGTCTTGCCGGTGCCTTGACGAACGTCGATACCTTCCACGTCTTCCAGCGCTTGCGCGAGGTTGCTGTAACGCTTCTTCTGTAGCTCCTCGCCGCTGACCACGGAAATACTGGCTGGCGCATCGGTAATCTTCTGCTCATAACCGGCAGCACTGACAACGGTATCGCCGAGGACCAGTGGATCTTGGGCGAATACAGCAGCGCTGGCGCTCAGCAGGGCGGTGGCCAGCGCGGTGCGGGCAAAGGGCAGCGACATCGGAAACTCTCCTTGTGGGGCGGTAAAGGTTTCGTAAAGGCAGATGCGGCGCATGATAATGATTTGCGATTAGCTTGAGAAGTATTTTCAATTGCGAAACTGTCTAAGCCTGATTCGCGCTGCGGCGCGGGGTGTCCGGGCTTGCGGTAGCGGGGGCAAACCCGGAAGCTTGCGGGCATGAACAAGGCAACGCTTCTGCTTAATTGCGACATGGGTGAAAGCTTCGGTGCCTGGACCATGGGCAACGATGCGCTGGCCATGCCGCTGATCGATCAGGCCAACCTGGCCTGCGGCTATCACGCGGGTGATCCGTTGACCATGCAGCGCAGCGTGGCGCTGGCGGTGCGGCATGGCGTGAGCATCGGTGCCCACCCGGCCTATCCCGACCTGCAGGGTTTCGGTCGCCGCTCGCTGAGCTGCTCGCCGGAAGAGGTGCGCGCACTGGTGCTTTACCAGCTCGGTGCGCTGGAAGCGTTCTGCCGGGCGGCGGGCACGCAGGTTGCGTACGTGAAGCCTCATGGCGCGCTGTACAACGATCTGGTGCGTAACGATGCGTTGCTGGAGGCGGTGCTCGACGCCTGTCGCAGTTTCCGGTCCGGCCTGCCACTGATGGTGCTGGCGTTGCCCGACAATTGCCGCGAGGCGCGTCTGGCCGAGGCGGCCGGTGTGCCGCTGCTCTTCGAAGCCTTCGCCGACCGCGCCTATCAGGCCGACGGCCAGCTGGCGCCGCGTCGTGTGGCCGGGGCCGTGCACCAGGATCCGGAGCGGATTCTCGGGCAGGCACTGGCCATCGCCCGGCGGCAGCCGTTTGCCGATATCGACGGCAAGCCGATACGCCTGCAGGCCGACAGCCTGTGCGTGCATGGCGACAATCCGGAATCCCTGGGCGTGCTGCGTCGGCTGCGCGCGCTGCTCGACGCGGCATGATCCGCTGCGAGCCGGCCGGCGCCGAGGCGCTGCTGCTGACGCTGGCCGAGCAGCCGAACGCCGGACTGCCTGCGCGGCTGGCCGCGCTGGTCGATCGCATCCACGCCGAACTGGGCCCGCTGGTGGTGGACCTGGTGCCGGGGTGGACCACGCTACTGCTGCATTACGACCTGTTGCGCACCGACCATGCGCAGTTGTGCGCGCGTCTGCAGCCCGTGCTGGCGGCCTGGGAGCGTTCGGTTGGCGTTGCCCAATCGACCCGTTTGCATGAAATTCCCGTCAGTTACGACGGCGAGGACCTGCCGTGGGTGGCGCAGGCCTGTGGGTTGAGCGTGGCGCAGGTGATCGCGCTGCACAGCGGACGCGAGTACCGCGTCGGCGCCATCGGCTTCGCCCCGGGATTCGCCTACCTCGGCGAGCTGGACCCGCGCCTGGCCCTGCCGCGCCGGGCCACACCCCGCACGCGGGTGCCGGCCGGCAGTCTGGCCATCGCCGAACGGCAGACGGCGATCTATCCGCAAGCGTCGCCGGGCGGCTGGCACCTGATTGGGCGCTGTTCGTGGCGGTTGTTCGACGCGCGACGCGACCCGCCCTGTCCGTTGCGGGTAGGCGACCGGGTGCGCTTCGTGTCCTTTGGCGCGGTGGACCCATGAACGGCTTGCGCGTCCTGCGCCCCGGCGCGCTGAGCGTGTTGCAGGATGGCGGGCGCTTCGGCTGGCAGCATCTGGGTGTGTCACCGGGCGGTCCGTTGGATATCCAGGCGGCGGCTTGGGCCAACCGCCTGCTGGGCAATCCCTGGGGCGCGCCGTTGCTGGAGGTGGCGCTGGGCGGGCTGGAGTTGCTGGCGACGCTGGATACCTGGCTGGCAGTCTGTGGCGCCCAGATGGACGTGTGCGTGGACGGCAAGCCACGGCCCGGCTGGTCGAGCTTCCCGGTGCAGGCTGGGCAGGTCGTGCGTCTGGGTTATGCGCGGCAGGGGCAACGTTGCTATCTGGCTGCGGCCGGTGGCTTTCTGGCCCGGCCGGTGCTGGGCAGTGTGGCGGCGCACCTGCGCGAGGGGCTCGGCGGTGTGCGCGGGGATGGCCGGCCCTTGCTGCGCGGAGACACGCTGGGCTGCCGGCCGGCGCGGTCGAGCGGCGGGCGCAGCGTGCCCTGGCGCTTCCGACCGGACTATGGCCAGGCGTGCGAGTTGCGGGTGATGGCGGCGCCTGGCCACGAAGCGGCGCTGGCCGGACTATTTGCGCAGTCGTGGACGCTCAGTCCGCGCGCTGATCGTATGGGCATGCGACTGGAGGGCGAGCCCCTGGCGGCCAGCGCTCGGGAATGGTCGCAGGGTGTGGTCACCGGCACGATCCAGTTACCGCCGGATGGTCAGCCGATCGTGCTGATGGCCGATCGGCAGACCATGGGCGGCTATCCGGTGCTGGGTTGGGTGCACTCGCTGGACCTGGGGCGGCTGGCGCAGTGCACGGCGCACACCTCGCTGCGCTTTGAGCCCGTGTCGCTTGAAGATGTGCAGCGCGAATTACGCGAGTTCTATCGGTTCTTTCGCTAGCTGCCGTTCCGTCTCAGGGCATGGTCACTTCGATCGTGCCGTCGGCCTGGATGCTGATGCGTGTGGTGCCGGCTTCCACCTGCGGCGCGATGCTGTCGCTGGCGGCTTCCATCATCATCTTGGCCGGCGCGCGGTACACCGGTTGCGGGAAACCGTTGCTGTGCAAGTTGAGGTTGACCAGCCGGTAGCCGGTGCCGCCCAGCGCCTCGCTGGTCAGCCTGGCGCGTGCGCCGAAGGATTGCACGGCCTCTCGCAGCAGCTCATCCTCGTGGCGTTTGCGCAGTGTGTCGGAAACGCTGAAGCTCATGCCGCCCATGCTCAGGGTCTTCAGCAGTTCGCCGGTCAGTTGTGAAAGGGCGGGGAAGTCGGCGCTCTCCAGGCGCAGCTCGGCGCGCTCGCGCCAGGCGCGGATCTTCTGGCTCTTTTCCTCGTATACCGGGTAGCTGCTGCGGCTGCCCTGGCTGACGGTCACGCCCTTGGCCTGGCGCGCCTGGCGGATCGCGGCGTTGAGGGTTTCACTGACGTTCTGGGCGAGACGGGCGGGATCGCTGTCCTGGGACTCGGTGTACAGTGTCACGTGCATACGATCATGGCTGACTTCCTGGCTGACTTCGCTGCGCAGGGAGACCTGGTTGAAGCGGGGTTCCTCGGCCAGCGCGGGCAGGCTGGCACAGGCAAACAGGGCAAGCAGGGACAGGTGAGGCAAGCGGGACATGATGACTCCTGACAGTGCGGGGCCGGAGGTCGCCGGCACAGCGGCGGGGCCTGAGACTTTGGCCCGAACAACCGCTGTGCGCAAGGGTGGCGCGGCTGCGCTTGCGGCGCTATGCCGCAGCGGCGTGGAAAAGTCGCTGGTTATACTCGGGCAACTGCCCGGAGCCACTATGCGAGCCCCACTTTTCCTGCTTTCCGCCAACCGCCAGAACCTGGGCCGGCTGGTTCTTATCCGTGTCCTGGTGCTGTCTGCCCAGGCCGCTTCCGTAGGCGTTGCCTGGCTGTCCGGGGTGGTGGTGCTGCCCTGGCTGGCATTGGCCATCATCCTGGGCATCTCCACGCTGCTGTGTCTGTTCACGGCCCTGCGGCTGCGCCAGCAATGGCCGGTGACCGAGCAGGAGTATGCCGTGCAGCTGGCCTGCGACCTGATCATCCACAGCGTGCTGCTGTATTTCTCCGGGGGTTCCAGCAACCCCTTCGTGTCCTATTACCTGGTGCCGCTGACCATCGCTGCGGCGACCCTGCCCTGGCTGTATACGCTGGTGCTGGCCGCTCTGGCGCTGGCCAGCTACAGCTTGCTGCTGTTTGCCCATCACCCACTGACCCTGCTGGTTACCCTGCCTGCGGAAATCATGGTCTACGGCATGTGGCTGAGTTTCGCGCTCGCCGCCTTGCTGATCACCGTGTTCGTCGCGCGCATGGCCGAGGCGCTGCGTTTCCAGGAACAGCTGCAGGCGCAGCGCCGCGAGGCGGACATGCGTGATCAGCAGTTGCTGGCGGTGGCCACCCAGGCCGCCGGCGCGGCCCATGAGCTGGGTACGCCGCTGGCGACCATGAGCGTGCTGCTCAAGGACCTCATCCAGGATTGCCAGGGGCAGTCGTCCCTGCAGGATGACCTGAAGGTGCTGCAGGATCAGGTGATGCTCTGCAAAGGCACGCTGCAGAGCCTGGTGCGCGCCGCCGAGGCGCAGCGGCGCCAGGAGATCGTCGAGCAGACCGTGCGGGAATGGCTGGAAGCAGCGCTGGAGCGCTGGCACCTGATGCGCCCCGAAGCCACTTATCGCTATGAGTGCACCGGCAAGGGGACGCCGCCGAGCCTGATGCCGCCGGCCGAACTGACCCAGGCGTTGCTCAATCTGCTGAACAATGCTGCCGATGCCTCGCCGGACAACCTCGCCATCCGTCTGGACTGGGACCACCAATGGATCAAGGTGACCATTCGAGATCACGGAGCCGGCGTGCCGCTGGCGATTGCCGAGCAGCTCGGTAAGCCGTTCTTCACCACCAAGGGGAAGGGGTTCGGCCTGGGCCTGTTCCTCAGTCAGGCCAGCGTGACGCGTGCCGGCGGAACCGTAAAACTGTATAACCACGAAGAGGGTGGTACGCTCACCGAGCTGCGTTTACCGCGCCTCTACGGTTTGCATTGATTGACCATGCCGCAGCCAAGGAGCCTGCATGTCTGAAGAAGTCCTGTTCGAGGGAGATGAGCAGCCTCATCTGTTGCTGGTGGATGACGATGCGACCTTCACCCGGGTGATGGCGCGTTCCATGGAGCGTCGCGGGCTGCGTGTCAGTGTGGCTTCCAGTGCCGAGGAAGGGCTGATGATCGCGACGCGCGACAGCCCCGACTACGCGGTCCTGGACCTGAAGATGGAAGGCGACTCGGGGCTTGCCCTGTTGCCCAAGCTGCTGGATCTGGACAGCGAGATGCGCGTGCTGATCCTTACCGGCTATTCGAGCATCGCCACCGCTGTGGAGGCCATCAAGCGTGGCGCCTGCAACTACCTGTGCAAGCCGGCGGATGCTGACGATGTGCTGGCGGCGCTGATGTCCGAGCACGTGGAGCTCAGTTCGCTGGTGCCGGAAAACCCCATGTCGGTCGACCGCCTGCAGTGGGAGCACATCCAGCGCGTGCTGGCCGAGCACCAGGGCAACATTTCGGCCACCGCCCGCGCACTGGGCATGCACCGCCGCACCTTGCAGCGCAAGCTGCAGAAGCGCCCGGTCCGCCGCTGAGCTTTCCCGGCGCCCCGCTTCGCGAGCGACGGGGCGCCGCGTTACCATGCTGCCTTCTCGCTGTCGCAGTAGGTAGTAGTCGTGCTCGCTCTCATTCAGCAAACATTGGCGGTGACCGCCCCGGTCTTCGCCATGCTGTTCCTTGGTGTCCTGCTCAAGCGGCTCGGCTGGATCGACAGCGCCTTCGTCAACACCGCCTCCAGTCTGGTCTTCAAGGGCACCCTGCCGGCGCTGCTGTTCCTCGCCATCCTGCGCGCCGATCTGAGTGCCGCCTTGCAGCCGCGCTTGCTGATCTACTTCACCCTCGCCACGGTAGGCGGCTTCCTGCTCGCCTGGGCATGGGCGATCTGGCGCTGTCCGCATGCGGATCGCGGCGTCTATGTGCAGGGGGCGTTTCGCGGCAACAATGGCATCGTCGGCCTGGCGCTGGCCAGCAGCCTGTATGGCGACTTCGGCCTGTCGCTGGGCGGTGTACTCGCTGGCTTGGTGATCCTCTGCTACAACGCGCTCTCGGCGCTGGTGCTGGCGCTCTACAGCCCGAGCAGCAAGACCGATCCGTGGAGCATCGCCAAGAGCATTCTCGGTAACCCGTTGGTGCTGGCCGTGCTGGCGGCGATCCCATTCGCCTATTGGCGGATCCCGCTGCCGGACTGGCTGCTGACCTCCACCGGGTATTTCGCGCAGATGAGCCTGCCGCTGGCGCTGATCTGCATCGGCGCCACGCTGTCGCTGGCCTCGTTGCGCGAAAGCGGCGCCACCGCGCTGAGCGCCAGCCTGATGAAGATGATCTGGCTGCCGGCGTTGTCCACCCTGGGTGCCTGGTGGCTCGGTTTTCGAGGGCCGGAGCTGGGCATCCTGTTTCTCTACTTTGCCAGTCCGACGGCCGCCGCCAGTTTCGTGATGGCCAAGGCGGTGGGTTCCAACTATCAACTGGCGGCCGCGATCATCGTGATGACTACGCTGATGGCGGTGCTGAGCACCAACCTCGGGTTGTTCGTGCTGCAGTGGGGCGGTTGGGTGTAGGGTGGATCGCGCTTCATCGTGCCGCCAGGCGCGCCGTCCCGGCTTGATGGTGGCCAGGTAGCGCGCTGACCACCCTGCGAGGCTGGGCGCGGAAGACCGCGTGCCTCACTTCTTGTGCGCGTTCTTCGGCAGTTGCACCACGCGGCTTTCCGAATAGATGTCGTGCCAGGTGCGCGACTGCTTGTCCCACAGCATCCAGATGAAGCCCAGGCCGAAGATCAACCAGGAGCCGATGGCGACGATGAAGCGCAGCAGCGCCTGCCAGAGATCGATGGCGGAGCCGTCGGCGTTCTGCACGCGGATGCCCCAGACCTGCATGCCGAGGGTCTGGCCGTTCCAGGTCCAGAACTTGGCGAAGAAGCCGAACAGGCTGAACAGCAGCAGCGTGGCCAGCAGGGGATCGTTGTCCAAGCCGCCGCTTTCCGCCAGCAGCTTGAGCTGGTCGCCGCCATGGATCAGGCGCAGCACGCCTTGCTGGTAGAGCAGGGTGACCACCATCACCAGGGCCACGCAGAGCAGGAAATCGTAGAAGAGTGCGGCCATTCGGCGACCGAAGCCGGCGGCCGGGAACGCGCCGCTGGGCTGGAGCATGCGTTTTGCAGTTGCCATGGGAAGCTCGTCGATGAAAAAACGACCGCCATTCTAGGGGCTGTCGGCGCCCGGTGGCGAGTCGCCTGGCTGCTTGGCTGCGTTTACGGCGGGAACAAAAAAGCCCCCGATGTTTCCATCGGAGGCTTCGGGTGTTGCGTGCTGCTTAGCCCAGAACCTGGACCTTGTCAGCCTGCATGCCCTTCTGGCCCTGGACGGCTTCGAAGGTAACCTTCTGGCCTTCCTTCAGGCTGCGGAAGCCGCTGCCTTCGATAGCACGGAAGTGCACGAACAGATCCGGACCGCTTTCGGGGGTGATGAAGCCGAAGCCCTTCTCATCGTTGAACCATTTGACGGTGCCGGTTTGACGATTCGACATGTCTTTATTTCCTTGAAACTAGAGTGGATGGCAGTCCCTGTGACAACAGGGAGCTGGAACTGGTTGCAGGAGATAAGAGAAGTCGAGCGGGATGAAGCAAATCGTCAAGATCTACCGCACCAGGTCACGATTCAACAGCGACCCATGCAAACAGTGAGCGCACTCTACGGAAGTTTCGGGCAAATGCCAACCCCCCCGCTCGGCACCTTTATGACGACGGCCGGAATGCTCCGGGGAAAAAGCTACAACTGGGCCGTCGAGGCGGTCGTATCGGGGTCGAGACTTGACGCGGAAGGACGGTCGGGCAGGCCCGGCCGGGGGATAGAAAAAGGGCATTTTCTTATCGGACTGGTGCCTTGGGAGAGACTCGAACTCTCACGTTGTCGCCAACGGCGGATTTTGAATCCGCTGCGTCTACCATTCCGCCACCAAGGCAATGGGCGCGCAGTATAGGGAGGCCAAGCCAGCCGGTCAATCGGCTCGCATGGCCAGCTCCAGGCATTTCCGTTAAGCTTTGCGCCCCTGCAAGACGGCCTCACCATGCGCGTTTCCGACTTTCATTTCGACCTTCCCGATGCTCTGATCGCCCGCCATCCGCTCGCGCAGCGCCGCGCCAGTCGCCTGTTGGTGCTGGATGGCCCGAGTGGAGCCCTGGCTCATCGCCAGTTCGCAGACCTGCTTGGCTATCTGCGTCCCGGCGACCTGATGGTGTTCAACAATACCCGGGTGATTCCCGCACGCCTGTTCGGGCGCAAGGCGACCGGCGGTCAATTGGAGATCCTCATCGAGCGGGTGCTCGACGAGCACCGTGCGCTGGCCCATGTGCGCGCCAGCAAGTCCCCCAAGCCCGGCAGTCGCATTCTGCTTGAGGGTGGCGGCGAGGCCGAGATGCTCGCGCGCCATGACGCGCTGTTCGAGCTACGTTTCGACCAGCCGCTGCTGCCGCTGCTGGAGCGGATCGGCCACATGCCGTTGCCTCCTTATATAGATCGGCCCGATGACACGGCCGACCGCGAGCGTTACCAGACGGTGTACGCCGAGCGTGCCGGCGCGGTCGCCGCGCCGACCGCCGGGCTGCACTTCGACGAGCCATTGCTCGATGCGATTCGCGAGAAAGGCGTGGAAACCGCCTTCGTGACCCTGCACGTCGGAGCCGGCACCTTCCAGCCGGTGCGCGTCGAGCGCATCGAGGAGCACCATATGCACCGCGAATGGCTGGAAGTCAGTCAGGATGTGGTGGACGCGGTGAACGCCTGCAAGGCGCGCGGCGGTCGCGTCATTGCCGTGGGCACCACCAGCGTGCGTTCCCTGGAAAGCGCGGCGCGCGAGGGCAAGATCAAGCCGTTCAGTGGCGACACCGACATCTTCCTGTACCCGGGTAAGCCGTTCCATGTGGTGGATGCCCTGGTCACCAATTTCCACTTGCCGGAGTCCACCCTGCTGATGCTGGTTTCCGCCTTTGCCGGCTATCCGGAAACCATGACGGCCTACCGCGCGGCGGTGGAAGAAGGCTATCGCTTCTTCAGTTACGGTGATGCCATGTTCATCACCCGCAATCCCGCCCCGCGCGGTCCCGAGGATCACCCATGACCCGTACCTGTCACATGAACTTCGACGTGCTCGCCACCGAGGGCAAGGCCCGGCGCGGGCGCCTGACCTTCCCGCGTGGCACGGTGGAAACACCGGCGTTCATGCCGGTGGGCACCTACGGCACCGTGAAGGGTATGCTGCCGCGCGATATCGAGGCCATCGGCGCGCAGATCATTCTCGGCAACACCTTCCACCTCTGGCTGCGTCCGGGTACCGAGGTCATCAAGGCACACGGTGATCTGCACAATTTCATGCAATGGCAGGGACCGATCCTCACCGACTCCGGCGGTTTCCAGGTCTTCAGCCTCGGCGAGATGCGCAAGATCAAGGAGGAGGGGGTGTATTTCTCCTCGCCGGTGGACGGCGCCAAGGTGTTCATGGGGCCCGAGGAGTCGATGCAGGTGCAGCGCGACCTGGGTTCGGACATCGTGATGATCTTCGACGAGTGCACGCCGTACCCGGCGGACCATGACACCGCGCGCCGCTCCATGGAGCTTTCGCTGCGCTGGGCCAAGCGCTCGAAGGTGGCGCATGGCGACAATCCCTCGGCGTTGTTCGGCATCGTGCAGGGCGGCATGCACGAAGACCTGCGACTGCGCTCGCTGGAGGGCCTGATGGAGATCGGCTTCGATGGCCTGGCCATCGGCGGCTTGTCGGTGGGCGAGCCGAAGGAGGAGATGATCCGTGTGCTGGACTTCCTGCCGCCGCACATGCCGGCCGACAAGCCGCGTTACCTGATGGGCGTCGGCAAGCCTGAAGACCTGGTCGAGGGCGTGCGCCGTGGCGTGGACATGTTCGATTGCGTGATGCCGACCCGCAACGCACGCAACGGCCACCTGTTCGTCACTGGCGGGATCGTCAAGATCCGCAACGCCGTGCATCGCCATGACGACTCGCCGCTGGATCCGGGTTGCGACTGTTACACCTGCAAACACTTCTCTCGCGCCTACCTGCATCACCTGGACAAATGCGGGGAAATGCTCGGAAGCATGCTGAATACCATCCACAATCTGCGCTATTACCAGCGTCTGATGGCCGGTTTACGCGACGCCATCCAACAAGGTACATTGGCCGCCTTTGTCGATGCCTTCTATGCCCGGCGCGGTCTGCCAACCCCGCCGCTGGACTGAATGAATCCGTATTGAAACCGTAGAAACCATCCCTGCAACAGGAGTGTTACATGAGCTTTTTCATTCCCGCCGCCTACGCCCAGGCCGCACCGGGCGCTGCAGCTCCGGGTTCCGACATGATGGGCATTCTGATGCTCGTGGGCTTCGTGGTCATCTTCTACCTGATGATCTGGCGCCCCCAGGCCAAGCGTGCCAAGGAGCACAAGAACCTGCTGGCCGGCCTGCAGAAGGGCGACGAAGTGGTCACCGGCGGCGGCATGACCGGCAAGGTGGTCAAGGTTGCCGATGACTTCGTGGTGCTGGAAGTGGCCGACAACGTCGAGTTGAAGTTCCAGAAGGCCGCCATCGTAGCGACCCTGCCCAAGGGCACGCTGAAGGCCATCTGATCCTGTCGGGTGGCACCCGCCAGGAACGGCGCTGTTCGCATGTGTCGCTGCCTTCCTGGAGGCTGAGCCGCCCGTTCAGGCTTCACGAGTTACTTTCTTGCGGGGCGCCTAGGCGCCCCGCTCTTTGAGCGGGCGGCGTCATGCTGAACAAATATCCCCTGTGGAAATATCTGCTGATTCTCGCGGTCCTGGCCCTAGGCCTGGTGTATTCCGCGCCCAATTTGTATCCCGATGACCCTTCGATCCAGATCACCGGCACCAGCACGGCGCTGCGTATCGATGAGGTAACGGTCGAGCGGGCTGCCGAAGCGCTGCGCGCGGCGGGCATTACGGTCAAGGCCACCGAAGTCTCCGAGCGCGGTGGCCTGCTGCGCCTGACCCGGCTCGGCGACCAGTTGCCTGCCAAGGACGTGGTTCGCAAGACCCTGGGTGATGAGTACGTGGTCGCGCTCAACCTGGCGCCCACCACGCCCGACTGGCTGCGCAGCATTGGCGCCTCGCCGATGAAGCTGGGTCTGGACCTGTCCGGCGGCGTGCATTTCCTGCTGGAAGTGGACATGGACAAGGCCATCGACGCGCGCCTGAAAGTCTATGAAGGCGAGGTCAAGAGCCTGCTGCGCAAGGAGCGCATCCGCTATCGCAGCATGCCGGGCAGCGACAATGCCTTCCAGTTGGGTTTCACCGACAGCGAAAGTCTCGACCGGGCCCAGAGCCTGATCCGCAAGACCTTCACCGATTTCGAGCTGACCAGCAGCGTGCGCAACCAGCTGCAGGTGCTCAATGTCGCGCTGACGCCAGCCACCCTGGCCGATATCCGCGAATACTCCATCAAGCAGAACCTCACCACCGTGCGCAACCGCGTCAACGAGCTCGGCGTGGCCGAGCCGTTGGTGCAGCGTCAGGGCGCCAATCGCATCGTGGTCGAGCTGCCGGGTGTGCAGGACACCGCCGAGGCCAAGCGGATTCTCGGCAAGACGGCCAGCCTGGAGTTCCGTCTGGCTGCCGAGCCGGATGCCCCGCGCGCCACCACCGAGACCTTCGATTTCCGCGAGGAAGGCCGTGCTCCGGTGGCACTGGAGCGCAGCGTGATCATCACTGGTGACCAGGTGACCGACGCGCAAGCCAGCTATGACGAGAACGGTCGCCCGCAGGTGAACATTCGTCTGGACGGGCACGGCGGCGAGCTGATGAACCGTGCCACCCGCAACAACGTCGGGCGCAGCATGGCGGTGCTGTTCATCGAGCAGCGTCCGGTGACCCGCTATGTCAAGGAGCTGGTCGACGGCGTCGAACAGGAAGTGGCGGTACAGAGCTTCCGTGAAGAGAAGAAGATCATTTCCCTGGCCACCATTCAGTCGGCCCTGGGCAGTCAGTTCCGCATTACCGGCCTGGACGGTCAGGGCGAGTCCTCCGAGCTGGCGCTACTGCTGCGCGCCGGCGGTCTGGCCGCGCCGATGTACTTCGCCGAGGAGCGCACCATCGGCCCGAGCCTGGGTGCCGAGAACATCGCCAAGGGTATCGAGTCCACCTGGTGGGCGCTGATCCTGGTCTCGCTGTTCGTCATCCTCGTCTACAAGTTCTTCGGCATCCTGGCCACCGTCGCGCTGGCGTTCAACCTGGTGCTGCTGGTCGGCCTGATGTCGGTGATCGGCGCCACCCTGACCCTGCCGGGCATCGCCGGTATCGTGCTGACGCTGGGTATGGCGGTGGACGCCAACGTGCTGATCTATTCGCGGATCCGCGAGGAACTGAAGAATGGCCTGTCGGTGCAGCGCGCCATTCATGAGGGCTTCGATCGTGCCTACACGGCGATCATCGACAGTAACCTGACCACCCTGCTGGTCGGCGCCATCCTGTTCGCACTCGGTACCGGGCCGGTCAAGGGCTTCGCGGTCACGCTGTCGCTCGGCATCCTGACCTCGATGTTCACCGCCATCATGTTCACGCGCGGCCAGGTCAACCTGCTCTTCGGCGGTCGCAACGTGAAGAAACTGTGGATCTGAGGGCCAGGCCGTGATCAAGAAAACCATTCCCTTCATGGCGATCCGCAATCTTGCGTTCGCCATCACGCTGATCCTGACCGTTCTGGGCATCGCTGCCCTGGCAGTCAAGGGTCTCAATTTCGGCCTGGACTTCACCGGCGGCACGCTGATCGAGCTGCAGTACGAGCAGCCGGCTGACCTGGAGCGCATCAAGCGCGAGCTGGGGCAGGCGGGCTACACGGATGCGGTGGTGCAGAGCTTCGGCGCCACCACCGACGTGCTGATCCGCATGGCCGGCGACGACCCGCAGCTGGGCGCGAAGGTTGGCGAGGCGCTGCGTACCATCGACCCGGCCGCGGGCTTCGAGATCAAGCGTGTCGAGTTCGTCGGTCCGCAGGTGGGTGAGGAGCTGCGCGACCAGGGTGGCCTGGCCATGCTGCTGGCGCTCGGCGGCATCCTGGTGTACCTGGCGTTCCGCTTCCAGTGGAAGTTCGGCGTGGGTGCCATCGCCTCGCTGGCCCACGACACCATCCTCACCCTGGGTCTGCTGGCGCTGCTGGAAGTGCCCTTCGACCTGACGGTGCTGGCGGCGGTGCTGGCGATGATCGGTTACTCGCTGAACGACACCATCATCATCTACGACCGCATCCGCGAAAACTTCCGGGTGCTGCGCAAGGCCAGCCTGATCGAGAACATCGATATCTCGGTCACCCAGACCCTGCTGCGCACCATGGCCACCTCGTTCTCCACCGCGCTGGCGCTGATCGCCCTGCTGGTGTGGGGTGGCGACGTGCTGGCCGGTTTCGCCGTTGCCCTGCTGATCGGCGTGGTGGTGGGTACCTACTCGTCGGTGTACATCGGCGCCACGGTGCTGGTCTGGCTGAAGCTGACCAGCGAGGACCTGATCCCGCCGGCAACCGAAGAGGCAGTCGACGAAAGGCCCTGAACCGACACGGCCATCTTCAGTCTAAGGCACGGATTTTTGATTCCGTTTGGACTGGAGGTGGCTGTGAAGAAATCGATGATCGTCGGCGTGGTGCTCGGCGCGGTCGGTGTGACGGCGGGCGGAGCGCTGGCGACCTATCAATGGGCGGGAGATCGCGAGCCGAAGTTCGCCACCGTGCTGGACGTTTCTCCGGTGAAGGAAACCCAGCGCACCCCGCGTCAGGTCTGCCGTGACGTCGCCGTCACCCATCAGCGACCGGTACAGGATCAGCACCAGATCGCTGGCACCGCCATCGGAGCGGTGGTCGGCGGTCTGCTGGGCAATCAGGTCGGTGGCGGGAGCGGCAAGAAGCTGGCCACTGTGGCCGGTGCGGTAGGCGGCGGCTACGTTGGCAACAAGGCGCAGGAGCGCATGCAGGCCAGCGACACTTACACCACCACCGAAACCCGCTGCGAGACGGTGCAGGATACCCACGAAAAGGTAGTTGGCTACGACGTCAGCTATGAGCTGGGTGGTCAGCGCGGCCGCGTGCGCATGGATCGCGATCCGGGGGCGCAGATTCCGGTGCGCGACGGCCAGTTGGTGCTCGCCGAGCAGCCGTAATCGAACCTGCAGACATGAAAAAAGCGCCCTGGGGCGCTTTTTTCATTTTCGGCTGATCATCACAGCTGGCGCTTGAGGCTCGGCCACAGGTGCGGCTGGATAGCGGTGAGCACTGCCTTGAAGCACTTGGTGTTGCCCGCCACGATGTGGCCCTTGTCGAAGAACTCATGGCCACCGGTGAAGTCGCTCACCAAGCCGCCCGCTTCCTGAATCAGCAGCACGCCGGCTGCCATGTCCCACTCGGACAGGCCGAATTCCCAGAAGGCGTCATAGCGGCCTGCAGCCACGTAGGCCAGGTCCAGGCTGGCGGCGCCAGCGCGGCGGATACCGGCGGTGTCGCCTACCAGGCTGCGGAACATGCCCAGGTAGTTGTCCAGGTGGTCGAGCTGGCTGTCGCGGAACGGGAAGCCGGTGCCCAGCAGTGCGCCTTCCAGGCTCTTGCGGCTACTGACGCGGATGCGGCGGCCGTTCAGCGCGGCACCGCGGCCACGGCTGGCGGTGAATTCTTCCTGGCGTACCGGGTCGAGTACCACGGCGTGTTCCAGGCGACCCTTGTACTTGCAGGCGATGCTGACGGCGAAATGCGGTACGCCGCGCAGGAAGTTGGTGGTGCCGTCCAGCGGATCGATGATCCACTGATAGTCGGCGCCTTCGCCGGTGCCGGCGATCTCGCCGCTTTCCTCGCCCTTGAAGCCGTGGTTCGGATAGGACTTGCGCAGCAGGTTGATGATGCATTGTTCTGCGGCAAGGTCGATTTCGCTGACGTAATCCTTGGCTTCCTTCTCGTTGGCCGAGATGGCATCCAGGCGTTCGATGGAGCGGAAGATCAGTTCACCGGCGCTGCGCGCAGCGCGCAAGGCGATGTTCAGCATGGGCTGCATGGGGGGAAACACCTGGGCTGTTAAAGAAAGCCGGGAATTCTAACAGAAAGCCAGGCAGACGCGTGAGTGGCATTGACCGTCGGGTATCGCAGTGGCGGGCAGGGCGCCGGGGGAATCGCCAATGTTGCGTGGCGAGCGGGAACCGCCATCGGCTAAGATTCTGCCCCTTCCGTTTTCTCAGGTGGATCAGGGCGTGCTACAGAACATCCGCGTGGTGCTGGTCAATACCAGCCATCCCGGCAACATCGGCGGGGCGGCCCGTGCCATGAAGAACATGGGGCTTTCCCGTCTGGTGCTGGTCGATCCCGAGGAGTTTCCCAGTCCCAAGGCGCTGGCGCGGGCATCCGGCGCCAATGACCTGCTGGACAATGCCCAGGTGGTGTCCACGCTCGAGGAGGCTCTGGTCGGTTGTAGCCTGGTGCTGGGCACCAGTGCGCGCGACCGGCGCATTCCCTGGCCGCTGCTCGATCCGCGCGAGTGCGCGAGCAAGAGTCTTGAGCAGGTGGCGCTGGGGGGTGAGGTGGCGCTGGTATTCGGTCGCGAATACGCCGGCCTGACCAACGAGGAATTGCAGCGCTGCCAGTTTCACGTGCACATTCCCTCCGATCCGGAGTTCGGTTCGCTGAACCTGGCGGCTGCGGTGCAGGTGCTGACCTACGAAGTGCGCATGGCGTGGCTGGCCGCCCAGGGTGCGCCGACCAAGATGGAAAAGGTGGAAGCCACGGCCATCCTGGATACTCGGCCGGTCACCATGGACGAGCTGGAACGTTATTTCGAACACCTCGAGCAGACGTTGGTGGAAATCGGCTTCCTCGATCCGCAGAAGCCGCGCCATCTGATGGCCCGGCTGCGGCGGCTGTACGGTCGCAGCGGCATCAGCAAGCTGGAGATGAATATCCTGCGCGGCATTCTCACCGAGACCCAGAAGGTGGCGCGGGGCGAGCCCCACAAGCGGAGAGCAGATGATGTTTGATCGCATGCGTGAGGATATCCGGAGCGTGTTCAGCCGCGACCCGGCGGCCCGAAGCGTGCTCGAGGTGCTGTTGTGCTACCCCGGCCTGCACGCGGTGTGGATGCATCGGCTGGCACACCGGCTGTGGCGTGCGGATTGGCGCCTGCTGGCGCGGTTGGTCTCGCACCTCGGGCGCTGGCTGACCGGCATCGAGATCCACCCGGGGGCGAAGATCGGCCGGCGCTTCTTCATCGACCATGGCATGGGCGTGGTCATCGGCGAGACCGCCGAGATCGGCGACGACGTGACCCTCTACCATGGCGTCACCCTGGGCGGCACCAGCTGGAACAAGGGCAAGCGACATCCCACCCTGGAGGACGGCGTCATCGTCGGCGCGGGGGCGAAGATCCTCGGGCCGTTTACCGTGGGGGCGGGCGCCAAGGTCGGTTCCAACGCGGTGGTCACCAAGCCGGTGCCAGCGGGTGTCACGGTGGTCGGCAACCCGGGGCGGGTGGTGGTCAAGACCAGTGGCGAGGAGCAGGCCAAGCGCAAGGCCATCGCCGAGAAGTACGGATTCGAGGCCTACGCGGTCGGCGAAAACATGCCGGACCCGGTCACCAAGGCCATCGGTCAACTGCTGGATCACCTGCATGCCGTGGATGGCCGCCTTGAGGAAATGAACCGCGCCCTCAAGGCGCTTGGCTACTGCTGCGGCGAGCTGCCGGCGCTGCGTGACGAGGATTTTGTCGAGATCAAGGAAGAGATGCGCGGCGAGAGCCGGGAGCCTGGCGCCCAGGGTTGATGCGCTGCCAGCAGCGGCCTGCTATCATGCCGGCCGCTTTCCGCTGGTAAATCCGAGTATTTCAATGGGTCTTATAGTTGACTCAAATACTCGGAAATTGGATACTTGCGCCCATTCCAGCGAACCTGTGGTACCCCGCGATGCGACTCACCACCAAAGGCCGTTACGCCGTCACCGCCATGCTCGACCTGGCCCTGCATGCGCAGCAGGGGCCGGTTTCCCTGGCCGACATCTCCGAGCGTCAGGGCATTTCCCTGTCCTACCTGGAACAGCTCTTCGCCAAGCTGCGGCGCAACGAGCTGGTCACCAGTGTCCGTGGGCCCGGCGGCGGCTACTACCTTTCCCGTGACACCCGCGACATCCAGGTCGCCGAAGTGATCGACGCCGTCAACGAATCGGTGGATGCCACGCGCTGCCAGGGCCTGGGTGACTGCCACTCCGGTGACACCTGTCTTACCCATCACCTGTGGTGCGATCTGAGCGAGCGCATCCATGAATTTTTGAGTGGCATCAGCCTGGCCGACCTGGTGGGTCGCAGCGAGGTGCAGGAAGTATCCCGGCGTCAGGACCAGCGCTGCACCACCGGCAAGAAGCCGCAACTCGACAAGATTGAAGCGTCCGCCGTGGAATGAGTGGGCCGCCGCCTGTTAGGAGAGAGTCAATGAAGTTGCCGATTTACCTCGATTACTCCGCCACCACCCCGGTAGACCCCCGTGTGGCGAAGCTGATGTGCGATTGCCTGACCCAGGAAGGGAATTTCGGCAATCCGGCGTCGCGCTCCCATGTCTTCGGCTGGAAGGCCGAGGAAGCCGTGGAAAATGCCCGTCGCCAGGTGGCCGACCTGGTCAATGCTGATCCCCGCGAGATCGTCTGGACCTCCGGCGCCACCGAGTCCGACAACCTGGCCATCAAGGGCGTTGCGCACTTCTACGCCAGCAAGGGCAAGCACATCGTCACCTCGAAGATCGAGCACAAGGCGGTGCTGGACACCACCCGCCAGCTGGAGCGCGAAGGCTTCGAAGTCACCTACCTGGAACCGGGTGAGGACGGCATCATCACCCCGGCCATGGTCGAGGCGGCGCTGCGCGACGACACCATCCTCGTGTCGATCATGCATGTGAACAACGAGATCGGCACCATCAACGACATCGCCGCCATCGGCGAGCTGACCCGCGCCCGCGGCATCCTGTTCCATGTGGACGCCGCCCAGTCCACCGGCAAGGTGGCCATCGACCTGGAAACCATGAAGGTCGACCTGATGAGCTTCTCCGCCCACAAGACTTACGGTCCCAAGGGCATTGGCGCGCTCTACGTGCGCCGCAAGCCGCGGGTGCGCCTGGAAGCCCAGATGCACGGCGGCGGTCACGAGCGCGGCATGCGTTCCGGCACCCTGGCGACTCACCAGATCGTCGGCATGGGCGAGGCGTTCCGCATCGCCCGGGAAGAGATGGCCCAGGACACCGCCCACGTGCTGGCCCTGCGCGATCGCTTCCTCAAGCAGGTCGAGGACATGGAAGAGCTGTACATCAACGGCAGCATGGCCCGCCGCGTGCCGCACAACCTGAACCTCAGCTTCAACTACGTGGAAGGCGAGTCGCTGATCATGGCGCTCAAGGACCTGGCGGTTTCCTCCGGTTCCGCCTGTACCTCCGCCTCCCTGGAACCGTCCTACGTGCTGCGCGCCCTGGGACGCAACGACGAGCTGGCCCACAGCTCCATCCGCTTCACCTTCGGCCGCTTCACCACCGAGGAAGAAGTGGACTACGCCGCGCAGAAGGTGCGTCAGGCCGTGGCCAAGCTGCGCGAGCTGTCCCCGCTGTGGGACATGTACAAAGAGGGCGTCGACCTGACCCAGGTCGAATGGCAGGCGCATTAAGACGCTGCCCGCACGTGATTCAAGAGGAGTTGCACCATGGCTTACAGTGACAAGGTCATCGACCACTACGAAAACCCGCGCAACGTCGGCAAGTTCGACGCCGAGGATCCCGATGTCGGCACCGGCATGGTCGGCGCGCCGGCGTGTGGCGACGTGATGCGCCTGCAGATCAAGGTCAACGAGGCGGGCGTCATCGAAGACGCCAAGTTCAAGACCTATGGCTGTGGCTCGGCCATCGCCTCCAGCTCCCTGGCCACCGAATGGATGAAGGGCAAGACCCTGGACGAGGCCGAAGCGCTGAAGAACACCATGATCGCCGAAGAGCTGGCATTGCCGCCGGTGAAGATCCACTGCTCGGTGCTCGCCGAGGACGCCATCAAGGCGGCCGTGCGCGACTACAAGCACAAGAAGGGTCTGCTCTGAGGAGGTTGCCATGGCGATCAGCATGACTGAAGCGGCGGCCCGCCACGTGCAGCGTTCCCTGGATGGGCGCGGCAAGGGCGTGGGCATCCGCCTGGGGGTGCGTACCACCGGTTGTTCCGGCCTGGCGTACGTGCTGGAGTTCGTCGACGAACTGAAGCCCGAGGATCAGGTGTTCGAGAGCCATGGCGTGCGCGTCATCATCGACCCGAAGAGCCTGGTCTACCTGGATGGCACCGAGCTGGACTTCACCAAGGAAGGCCTGAACGAAGGCTTCAAGTTCAACAACCCCAACGTGCGTGGCGAATGCGGCTGCGGCGAAAGCTTCAGTGTCTGAGGTGAGCATGGGTACGCCCTGCCACTTCGCCCTGTTCGAGCTGCAGCCGGACTTTCGCATCGACCAGCAGGAGCTGGCCGCGCGCTATCGGGAACTGGCCCGCGCGGTCCATCCCGACCGTTTCGCCGATGCCGGCGAGCGCGAGCAGCGCCAGGCGCTTGAGCGTTCCGCGGCGCTGAACGAGGCGTACCAGGTGCTGCGCAGTGCGCCGCGCCGGGCGCGTTACCTGCTGGCGCTGGACGGGCATGAGCTGCCGCTGGAAGCCACTGTGCAGGACCCCCAGTTCCTGTTGCAGCAGATGCACTGGCGTGAAGAGCTGGAAGACCTGAGCGACAGCCTGGACCTGGCCGGTGTGGCCACCTTCAAGCAGCGCCTGAAGCAGGCACAGCAGCAACTGGAAAACCAGTTCGCCGCCTGCTGGAACGACAATGCGCAGCGCGAGCAGGCCGAGCGCCTGGTACGCCGCATGCAGTTCCTCGACAAGCTCTCCCATGAGGTGCGCGAGCTGGTAGAGCGCCTCGACGATTAACCCGGCCGCGCACTGGCGCGGTCCTCGATACGCAGGCAAGCATGGTTTTACTGCAGATCGCCGAACCCGGACAAACCCCGCAACCGCATCAGCGCCGCCTGGCGGTGGGCATTGATCTGGGCACTACCAATTCCCTCGTGGCCAGCGTACGCAGCGGTCGCGCCGAACCCTTGCCGGACGCCGAAGGCCGGCTTTTGCTGCCCTCGGCGGTGCGTTACCACGCCGATCGCGTCGAGGTGGGCCATGACGCCCGCGCCGCGGCGGCCAGCGATCCGTTCAACACCGTGATGTCGGTCAAGCGCCTCATGGGACGCGGTATCGAGGACGTCAAGCAGCTGGGCGAGCAGTTGCCCTACCGTTTTTCCGAGGGCGAGTCGCACATGCCGTTCATCGAGACCGTCCAGGGGCCGAAAAGCCCGGTGGAAGTCTCGGCGGATATCCTGCGCGTGCTGCGCCAGCGCGGTGAGGAATCCCTGGGTGGCGAGCTGGTGGGTGCGGTGATCACCGTGCCGGCCTATTTCGACGACGCCCAGCGGCAGGCGACCAAGGACGCCGCGCGGCTGGCCGGACTCACCGTGCTGCGCCTGCTCAACGAGCCCACTGCGGCAGCCGTGGCCTATGGTCTGGATCAGCAGGCGGAAGGTGTCGTCGCAATCTACGACCTGGGCGGCGGTACCTTCGACATTTCCATCCTGCGCCTGTCGCGCGGCGTCTTCGAAGTGCTGGCCACCGGCGGCGACAGCGCGCTGGGCGGCGACGACTTCGACCATGCCATTGCCGGCTGGATCATCGAGCAGGCCGGCCTGTCCAGCGACCTGGACCCGGGCGCCCAGCGCCGCCTGTTGCGTGTGGCCTGCGCCGCCAAGGAAGCCTTGAGCGCCAAGGATAGCGTCGCGCTGGAACACGAAGGGTGGCGCGGCGAGCTGAGCCGCGACACCTTCAACGCGCTGATCGACCCATTGCTGGCGCGCAGCCTGAAGGCTTGCCGGCGCGCGGTGCGCGATGCCGAGCTGGACATCGAGGACGTCACCGCCGTGGTCATGGTCGGCGGGTCTACCCGCGTGCCGCGCGTGCGCGAGGCGGTTGGCGAGCTGTTCGGCCGCCAGCCGCTGACCGATATCGATCCCGACCAGGTGGTGGCCGTGGGTGCCGCCATCCAGGCTGATGTGCTGGCTGGCAACAAGCGTGGCGGCGATGAGCTGCTGCTGCTGGACGTGATTCCGCTGTCGCTCGGCCTGGAAACCATGGGTGGGCTGATGGAGAAGGTGATTCCGCGCAACACCACCATCCCGGTGGCGCGTGCCCAGGAGTTCACTACGTACAAGGATGGCCAGACGGCCATGATGATCCATGTGCTGCAGGGCGAGCGCGAGCTGGTGCGCGACGGCCGCTCGCTGGCGCGCTTCGAGCTGCGTGGCATTCCGCCCATGGTGGCCGGCGCGGCAAAGATCCGCGTGACCTTCCAGGTGGATGCCGACGGTCTGCTGAGCGTGTCCGCCCGTGAGCTGAGCTCCGGGGTCGAGGCGAGCATCCAGGTCAAGCCGTCCTACGGGCTGACCGATGGCGAGATTGCCCGCATGCTCAAGGACTCCTTCGAACACGCCGGCGACGACATGGTGGCCCGTGCGCTGCGCGAGGCCCAGGTCGATGCGCGGCGCCTGATCGAGGCCGTGCAGGCCGCCCTGCAGGCCGATGGCGAGCGCCTGCTGGATGCCGACGAACGCCTGGTCATCGACGCCGAGATGGAGCGCCTGCAAGGGTTGCTGGACAGCAGCGACCTGGCCGCCATCGAACAGCAGACCAAACGCCTGACCCAGATCACCGACGCCTTTGCCGCGCGCCGCATGGATGCCTCCGTGAAGGCGGCCCTGGCCGGGCGCAGCCTGACCGATATCGAGGAATAACCGCATGCCGCAGATCATTTTCCTGCCCCACGCAGAACATTGCCCCGAGGGCGCCGTGATCGAGGCCAGTCCAGGCGAAACCGTGCTGGACGCGGCGCTGCGCAACGGCATCGAGATCGAGCACGCCTGCGAGAAATCCTGTGCCTGCACCACCTGTCACGTGGTCATCCGCGAGGGCTTCAACTCGCTTGAAGCCTCCGACGAGCTGGAGGACGACATGCTCGACAAGGCCTGGGGTCTGGAGCCGACCTCGCGCCTGTCCTGCCAGGCCGTGGTGGACAACCAGGACCTGGTGGTCGAGATTCCCAAGTACACCATCAACCAGGTTTCGGAAGGACACTGAGCCATGAGTCTGAAATGGGTGGATGTGCTGGAGATCGCCATTCAACTGGCCGAAACCAGGCCGGATGTGGACCCGCGTTACGTGAACTTCGTCGACCTGCATCGCTGGGTGACCGAGCTGCCCGAGTTCGACGACGAGCCGGGGCGTGCCGGCGAAAAGGTGCTGGAAGCCATCCAGGCCGCCTGGATCGAAGAGCGCGACTGATCGAGCCGGTTTCCGCCGTGGGAGCGGGCTTGTCCGCGAGCTTTTCCGGACAGACTGCACCCTGGCCGGCCATCTGAACGCTCGCGAATGAATGCGCTCCCACAGGCAGGTGCCTCCGCACCGCGTATAGCCTGCGACTGCCTTCATCCGTATAATCGTGCGCCTTCATTTTTCCGCTTCATCCAACCCCGCCTTCTGGAGTGATCCCATGGCCGTTCAACGTACCTTCTCCATCATCAAGCCGGATGCCGTCGCCAAGAACGTCATCGGTGAAATCACCACCCGTTTCGAAAAGGCCGGCCTGCGCGTCGTCGCCTCCAAGATGGTGCAGCTGTCCGAGCGCGAAGCCGCCGGCTTCTACGCCGAGCACAAGGAGCGCGGCTTCTTCAAGGATCTGGTTGCCTTCATGACCTCCGGTCCGGTCATCGTTCAGGTGCTGGAAGGCGAAAACGCCGTTGCCAAGAACCGCGAGCTGATGGGCGCCACCAACCCGAAGGAAGCTGCTGCCGGCACCATCCGTGCTGACTTCGCCGTTTCCATCGACGAGAACGCCGTGCACGGTTCCGACTCGGAAGCCTCCGCTGCCCGCGAAATCGCGTACTTCTTCTCCACCACCGAGCTGTGCGACCGCATTCGCTAAGCGAGCGGGTAGATAGGTGAATCCATGACTGCTCAAACCGGCCTCGTGAACCTGCTGGGCCTGACCCAGCCGCAACTGGAACAGTTCTTCGAGTCCATCGGCGAGAAGCGCTTCCGGGCCGGCCAGGTCATGAAGTGGATTCACCACTTTGGCGTCGATGACTTCGACGCCATGACCAATCTCGGCAAGGCCCTGCGCGAAAAGCTCAGGGCCTGTGCCGAGATTCGCGGTCCCGAGATCGTCAGCCAGGACATTTCCAGCGACGGCACCCGCAAGTGGGTAGTGCGCGTGGCGTCCGGCAGCTGCGTCGAGACCGTATACATCCCGGCGAACGGGCGCGGCACCCTGTGTGTGTCCTCCCAGGCCGGCTGCGCGCTGGATTGCAGCTTCTGTTCCACCGGCAAGCAAGGATTCAACAGCGACCTGACCGCCGCCGAGATCATCGGCCAGGTGTGGATCGCCAACAAGTCGTTCGGCACCGTGCCGGCGAAGATCGACCGCGCCATCACCAACGTGGTGATGATGGGCATGGGCGAGCCGCTGCTGAACTTCGACAATGTGGTCGCCGCCATGAGCATCATGATGGACGACCTCGGCTACGGCATTTCCAAGCGCAAGGTGACGCTGTCCACCTCCGGCGTGGCGCCGATGATCGACAAGCTGGGTGAAGTGACGGACGTGGCCCTGGCCCTGTCGCTGCACGCGCCCAACGACGAACTGCGCAACCAGTTGGTGCCGATCAACAAGAAGTACCCGCTGGATGTGGTGCTGGCCGCCTGCCGACGCTACATCGACAAGCTGGGCGAGAAGCGCTACCTGACGGTCGAATACACCCTGCTGCAGGGTGTCAACGATCAGCCCGAACACGCCGAGCAGATGATCGCGCTGCTTGCCGACATGCCTTGCAAGATCAACCTGATTCCCTTCAATCCCTTCCCGCATTCCGGTTATGAGCGGCCGAGCAACAACGCCATCCGCCGTTTCCAGGATCTTCTCCAGCAGGCCGGCTACAACGTCACCGTGCGCACCACTCGGGGCGACGACATCGACGCTGCGTGCGGCCAGCTGGTGGGGCAGGTCCAGGACCGTACCCGACGCAGCGAACGCTACATTGCCGTGCGCCAGCTGAATGCCGAAGGGTGAGGCGCCGGCAACCGACCGCCGTATCTGAAGGGAGTTGCCATCGCATGAGTCTGCGCCTTGCGACCATGATCTGTCTGACTGGCCTGCTGGCCGGCTGCATGTCTCACACCAGCGGCATGAATCCGCTGAGTACCCCCCAGGGCCGCGAGCAGGCTCGCGACGCCTATATCCAGCTGGGCATCGGCTACCTGCAGAAGGGCGCCAGCGAGCGCGCCAAGGAACCGTTGAGCAAGGCGCTGGAGATCGACCCGAACCACGCCGATGCCCATGCCGCCCTGGCCCTGGTGTTCCAGACCCAGATGGAACCGGCGCTGGCCGACCAGCACTACCGCAAGGCCTTGGCCGTGCGTCTGAAGGATGCCCGCATCCTCAACAACTACGGCACCTTTCTGTACGAGCAGAAGCGCTACGAGCAGGCCTATGAGCGTTATCGCCAGGCCAGCGAGGACACGCTCTATGGAGAGCGTTCGCGCGTATTCGAGAACCTGGGGCTGACCGCCCAGGCGCTCAAGCGCGACGACCAGGCCGCCGAGCACTTCCAGCGCGCCCTGCGCCTGAATGCCAATCGCCCGCAGGCCTTGCTCTCGATGGCCGAGTTGTCCTACAACCGCAAGGACTATGTGGCCGCGCGTAACTATTACGAGCGTTTCACTGGCCTCTCGGAGCAGAATGCCCGTAGTCTGCTGCTCGGCATTCGCCTGGCCAGGGTGTTCGGCAACGCCGGCCAGGCCGCCAGCTACGGCCTGCAACTCAAACGCCTGTACCCCGCATCGCGGGAATATCAGCTCTACCTGTCGGAGTACAAATGAACACGTCGAACAGCGAATCCGCGATGACGACTCCGGTCAACCCGGGCGAACGCCTGCGCCAGTCCCGGGAAGCCCGGCACTGGTCGAGGGCCGAAGTGGCCCTGCAGTTGCACCTCTCCGAGGATGCCGTGCGTTACATCGAGGACGGCCTGTTCGACAAGCTGCCCGGTGCCACCTTCGCGCGTGGCTATATCCGTTCCTATGCGAAGTTGCTGGGCCTGGATGCCACCGAACTGGCCCACGAGTTCGATCAGTTCACCGGCACCCAGCCGGCGGCCAGTACGCCGCAGGGGTTGAGCAAGGTGCAGGAGCCGGCGCGTCTGTCGCACAACGTGCTGCGCGGCGGCCTGTTCGCGCTGTCGCTGGTAGCGGTCGGCATCGGCGTGCTCTGGTGGCAGGAACGCTACGGCGAGCCGCCGGCGCGCACGACCGCGCCGATCGAACGCGTCGAGGTGGACACCGCCGACGGGTCCACCGAGGTGCTGACTCTGGATGAACCCGAGGATCAGGCCGTACAGGCGGCCCAGGTGCCGATCGATCTGCTGGAGCCACCGCCCGCCCTGCCGGAGGGTGAGGGTGTCACTGCTGCTGGCGAGACGCCCATGGTCGCGCAACCCACTCCCAGCGAGCCCGCCGAAGCCGCAGTGGCTGCTCCCGTGCCGGCCGCTGGTGAAGGTCGCCTGCAGATCAGCTTCATCGAAGATTGCTGGGTGCAGGTCACCGATGCCAACGGCAAGGTGCATGTCGCGCAGCTGAAGAAGAAGGGCGAAAGCCTGGACCTGAGCGCCCCGGCACCCATGCAGGTGCGCCTGGGCTTCGTGCAGGGCGCGCAGATCACCTACAACGGGGAGCCTGTCGACCTCAGCGGTCGCCGTTCCCAGACCGCCAACCTGCGCCTGGGCGAATAGAGCCGAGCACCATGCATAGCGAATCCCCCATCAAACGCCGAGTGTCCCGCAAGATCTGGGTCGGCTCGGTCCCGGTCGGCGGCGATGCACCCATCGCGGTGCAGAGCATGACCAACACCGACACCCACGACGTGGCCGCCACCGTGGCGCAGATCCAGCGCCTGGAAGCTGCCGGCGCCGACATCGTGCGCGTCTCGGTGCCGGACATGGACGCCGCCGAGGCCTTCGGGCGCATCAAGCAGCAGGTCAAGGTGCCGCTGGTGGCCGACATCCACTTCGACTACCAGATCGCCCTGCGGGTGGCTGAGCTGGGCGTCGACTGCCTGCGCATCAACCCGGGCAACATCGGTCGCGAAGACCGCGTACGCGCCGTGGTGGATGCCGCCCGCGACAAGGGCATCCCGATCCGCATCGGCGTCAACGCCGGCTCGCTGGAGAAGGACCTGCAGAAGAAATACGGCGAGCCGACCCCGCAAGCACTGCTGGAATCCGCGTTGCGCCATGTGGAGCACCTGGACCGCCTGGACTTCCAGGACTTCAAGGTCAGTGTCAAGGCCTCCGATGTGTTCATGGCCGTGGAGGCCTACCGCCTGCTCGCCAGGCAGATCACCCAACCGCTGCACCTGGGCATCACCGAGGCCGGTGGCCTGCGCTCCGGTACCGTGAAGTCCGCAGTCGGTCTGGGCATGCTGCTGGCCGAAGGCATCGGCGACACCATCCGCATCTCCCTGGCCGCCGATCCGGTGGAGGAGATCAAGGTCGGCTTCGACATCCTCAAGTCCCTGCGCCTGCGCTCGCGTGGCATCAACTTCATCGCCTGCCCGAGCTGCTCGCGGCAGAACTTCGATGTGGTGAAGACCATGAACGAGCTGGAGCAGCGCGTCGAGGACCTGCTGGTGCCGCTGGACGTGGCGGTGATCGGCTGCGTGGTGAACGGGCCTGGCGAAGCCAAGGAGGCCCACATCGGCCTCACCGGTGGCACGCCCAATCTGGTCTACATCGACGGCAAGCCGGCGCAGAAACTGACCAATGACAATCTGGTGGACGAGCTGGAACAGCTCATCCGTCGCAAGGCCGCCGAAAAGCAGGCGGCCGACGCCGCCGTGATCGCGCGCAGCTGAAGTAGTTAAGGAATTTTCGTGAGCAAGACCCTGCAAGCCATCCGTGGCATGAACGACATCCTGCCGGCGCAAACCCCGGCGTGGCGCTACCTGGAAGGCACCTTCGCCGAGCTGCTGGACAGCTACGGCTACAGCGAGATCCGCCTGCCCATCGTCGAGTACACCGAGCTGTTCGCCCGCGGCATCGGCGAAGGCACCGACGTGGTGGACAAGGAGATGTACACCTTCCTGGACCGCAACGAGGAATCCCTCACCCTGCGTCCGGAAGGCACCGCCGGCTGCGTGCGCGCCGTGCTCGAGCATGGCCTGTCCGGCGGCGGCCAGGTGCAGAAGCTCTGGTACATGGGGCCGATGTTCCGCTACGAGAAGCCGCAGAAGGGACGCTACCGCCAGTTCCACCAGATCGGCGTGGAAGTGTTCAATCAGCCGGGTCCGGACATCGACGCCGAGCTGATCATCCTCACTGCCCGCCTGTGGAAGCAGCTGGGCATGGCCGATGCCGTGACCCTGCAGCTCAACAGCCTGGGTTCCAGCGAAGACCGCGCCCGCTACCGCGACGCGCTGGTCGAGTACCTCAAGGCGCGCTTCGAGCAGCTCGACGAGGACAGCCAGCGTCGCCTGACCACCAACCCGCTGCGCATCCTCGACAGCAAGAACGCCCAGACTCAGGCCCTGCTGGCCGATGCGCCGACCCTGGCGGACTACCTGGATGACGAGTCGCGCGCGCACTTTGAAGGTCTGAAGGCGCGCCTGGACGCCGTGGGCATCGCCTACGAGATCAATCCCAAGCTGGTGCGTGGCCTGGATTACTACGGCCGCACGGTATTCGAGTGGGTCACCGACAAGCTGGGCGCCCAGGGCACCGTATGCGCCGGTGGCCGTTATGACGGCCTGGTCGCCCAGTTCGGCGGCAAGCCGACGCCGGGTGTCGGTTTCGCCATGGGCGTGGAGCGCCTGGTCCTGCTGCTGGAAACCCTCGGCCTGGTGCCGGCGGAACTGTCGCGCGCGCCCCATGCCTATATCTGCGCCTTCGGCGAAGCGGCGGAGCTGGCCGCGCTGCAGCTCTCGGAGCGCTTGCGTGATACCCTGCCGGACCTGCGCGTACTGGTGAATGCCGGCGCCGGCAGCTTCAAGAGCCAGTTCAAGAAGGCCGACAAGAGCGGCGCGCATTTCGCCCTGATCCTGGGCGAGGACGAACTGGCGCAGCGCGTGGTGGGCGTCAAGCCGCTGCGCGATGACAGCGAACAACAGAGCATTGGCTGGGATGCACTGGCCGGCCACCTGGCCGCGTCGCTGCAACTGCGCGCCTGAGACACATAAGGAGAATCGGTGTGAGCATGACCGAAGACGAACAGATCGCCCGTCTGAAGGAGTGGTGGAGCCGCAACGGCATGCCGCTGGTTACTGGCGGGCTGCTGGCCCTGGCCGTGGTATTTGGCTGGCAGGCCTGGCAGAACCATCAGACCAACAAGGCGCAGGGCGCCTCGGTGGTCTATCAGCAACTGGTGGAAACCGCGCTCGGCAGTGAAAAGCCTGACACCGCGCGGGTCGCCGAGCTGGCTGCCCAGCTGAAGAACGACTTCGGCGGTACGCACTATGCCCAGTTCGGCAGTCTGTTCGTCGCCAAGGTGGCGGTCGAGGCCGGTCAGCTGGACGAAGCCGCGGCCGAGCTGCGTACCGTGCTGGACAAACCCGCCAGCGCCGACCTGGAAGAGCTGGCCCGTCAGCGCCTGGCCCGCGTGCTGAGCGCTCAAGGCAAGGGTGAGGAAGGTCTGGCCCTGCTGGATGGCAAGGTCGATGCCGCCTACCTGGCTGGCCGTGAGGAAGTGCGTGGCGACCTGCTGCTGCAACTGGGCCGCAAGCAGGAGGCCTTCGCCGCCTATACCAAGGCCAAGGAAGCGCTGCCGGTCAACGGTGCCGCCGGTACCCTGCAGATCAAGCTGGACGACCTGGCCAACGGAGACGCCTGACGTGAGAACCCCCTGGACCTGGGCGCTGCTGTTCAGCATGGCCGTACTGGCCGGTTGCGGCAGTTCGAGCAAGAAGGAGCTGCCGCCGGCCGATCTGCCGGACTTCACGGCGGAGCTCAAGCTGCGCAAGGAATGGAGCCGCTCGATTGGCGACGGCCAGGGGGACCTCTTCAATCGTCTGGTGCCGGCGGTGGATGGCGAACGCATCTTCGCCGCCGACGCCGACGGCCTGGTGCAGGCCATGGATCGCCTGACCGGCAAGGTGCTGTGGAAGAAGAAGCTCAAGCTGCCGGTGTCCGGCGGCGTGGGCGCCGGCTTCGGCCTGGTGCTGGTCGGTACGCTGAAGGGCGAAGTGATCGCCCTGGACGCCGACAGCGGCGAGCAACGCTGGCAGGCCAAGGCCACCAGCGAGGTGCTGGCCGCTCCGGCCACCAACGGCGACGTGGTGGTGGTGCAGACCCAGGACGATCGCCTGATCGGCCTGGATGCCACGACTGGCATGCAGCGCTGGATCTACGAGAGTTCGCCGGCGGTACTGACCCTGCGTGGCACCGGTGCGCCACTGCTGACCAACCAGCTGGCCATCGCCGGCCTGTCCACCGGCAAGGTGATCGCCGTTGACGCGCGTCGTGGTCTGCCGGTCTGGGAGCAGCGGATTGCGGTTCCCCAGGGGCGTTCCGAACTGGAGCGTATCGTCGACATCGACGGCGGGTTGCTGGTCTCCGGCAGCACCTTGTACGTGGTCAGCTACCAGGGGCGCCTGGCGGCGCTGGACCTGAACAGCGGCCGGGTGCTCTGGCAGCGCGAAGCGTCCAGTTCGGTCGGTGTCGCCCAGGGCTTCGGCAGCGTATACCTCAGCCAGGCCAACGGCACGGTGGAGGGGATCGACGAGCGCTCCACCACCGCGCTGTGGAGCAACGACCAGTTGGCCCGTCGCCAGCTGTCGGCCCCGGAGGTGTTTTCCAGCTACGTGGCGCTCGGTGACTACGAGGGTTACCTGCACCTGATCAGCCAGGTGGATGGCCGCTTCGTCGCCCGCACCCGCGTCGACAGCGACGGCCTGCGCGCCCGACCGATCGCCGTGGGTGGCTGGCTGTATGTCTATGGCGATGGCGGCAAGCTGATGGCGCTGACCATCGAATAGCGACCGGGCACGAACCCGCGCGTCGTCGCTGCGAATGATCGGCCGCTGCCTGGGCAGCGGCCTTCGTGTTTTCTGATTTTTTAAAGTGGAGAGCCGCATGGTTCCCGTAATTGCCCTGGTCGGCCGCCCCAACGTGGGCAAGTCGACTCTGTTCAACCGCCTGACCAAGTCCCGCAACGCCATCGTCGCCGAGTTCGCCGGCCTGACCCGTGATCGCCAGTACGGCGAGGCCAAGTGGCAGGGCCGCACCTATATCGTCGTCGACACCGGCGGCATCACCGGTGACGAGGAAGGCATCGACGCCAAGATGGCCGAGCAGTCGCTGCTGGCCATCGAAGAAGCCGACGCCGTGCTGTTCCTGGTCGACTCCCGCGCCGGACTGACCGCCGCGGACGAGCTGATCGCCGAGCACCTGCGCAAGCGCAACAAACGCAGCTTCCTGATTGCCAACAAGGTCGATACCGTCGACCCCGATCTGGCGCGCGCCGAGTTCAGCCCGCTGGGCCTGGGCGATGCACTGCCGATTGCCGCAGCCCATGGCCGCGGCATTCACCCGATGCTGGAAGAAGTGCTGGGTGTGTTCCCCAAGGACGAAGACGCCGAGGCGCTGGAAGCGGTTGCGCAGGAAGAGGTCGCCGAGGGCGAGGAGGCATCGCGCATTCCCGGCCCGAGCGAGAAGGATGGCATCAAGATCGCCATCATCGGCCGGCCCAACGTCGGCAAGTCCACCCTGGTCAACCGCATGCTCGGCGAGGAGCGGGTGGTGGTCTACGACCAGGCCGGCACCACGCGGGACAGCATCTACATCCCCTTCGAGCGTGACGACGAGAAGTACACGCTGATCGACACCGCCGGCGTGCGCCGGCGCGGCAAGATCTTCGAGGCCATCGAGAAGTTCTCGGTGGTCAAGACCCTGCAGGCCATTCAGGACGCCAACGTGGTGGTGTTCGTAATGGATGCCCGCGAGGGCGTGGTCGAGCATGACCTCAACCTGCTGGGATTCGTATTGGAAACCGGCCGCGCGCTGGTCATCGCGCTCAACAAGTGGGACGGCATGGAGCCTTCCGAGCGCGACTACGTGAAGAAAGAGCTGGAGCGCCGGCTGTTCTTCGTCGACTTTGCCGACATCCACTTCATCTCCGCGCTGCATGGCACCGGGGTGGGCAATCTGTACAAATCCGTGCAGGCCGCCTTCCACTCGGCGGTGACCCGTTGGCCCACCAACCGGTTGACCAACATCCTCGCCGACGCGGTGCAGGTGCATCAGCCGCCGCTGGTCAACGGTCACCGCATCAAGCTGCGCTACGCCCACCTGGGCGGCGCCAACCCGCCACTGATCGTCATCCACGGCAACCAGGTGGAAGCGGTGCCCAAGTCCTACACCCGTTACCTGGAAAACACCTTCCGCAAGGTGCTCAAACTGGTGGGTACGCCGATCCGCATCGAGTACAAGGGCGGCGAAAACCCCTTCGAGGGCAAGAAGAACAAGCTCACCGACCGCCAGGTGAACAAGAAGCGCCGCCTGATGGCCCACCACAAGAAGGCCGAGAAGAAGCGCAAGAAGAAGTAGCGGCTTCGGTGCGGTTCTTTGGGAGCGGACTTGTCCGCGAGCTTTTCATTCAGGTTCAGCTAGCTAGCCGGCCGCTCCAAAAAGCTCGCGAATGAATTCGTTCCCACGAGTTCCTCGCAGATGCCTCCCGCTTGCACCCTCCCGCTTCCCGCTTCTATGCTCGACGCCCCGTTTCCCTGGCGTCGAAGCCCATGATCCACAGCAAGCTGCCCCACGTCGGCACCACCATCTTCACCACCATGTCCCAGCTTGCCACGCAGGTCGGGGCGATCAACCTGTCCCAGGGCTTCCCCGATTTCGACGGGCCGGATGCGCTGCGCGAGGCGGTCGGCCGCCACGTGATGGCCGGCCACAACCAGTACGCGCCGATGACCGGCCTGCCGGCCCTGCGCGAGCAGGTAGCGGCCAAGGTGGCGCGTCTGTACGGCCGCCAAGCCAATGCCGATACCGAGATCACCATCACCCCCGGCGCGACCCAGGCGATCTTCTGTGCCATCCAGGCGCTGGTGAGCCCCGGCGACGAGGTGATCGTCTTCGATCCCTGCTACGACAGTTACGAGCCCTCGGTGCAGCTGGCCGGCGGGCGCTGCGTCCATCTGCCGCTCAGCCTGCCGGACTTTGCCATCGACTGGCAGCGCCTGCAGGACGCACTGACGCCGCGCACCCGGCTGATCATCCTCAACAGCCCGCACAATCCCAGTGGTGCGCTGCTGGAACGCGCCGACCTGGAACGCCTGGCCAGCCTGCTGCGCGGTCGCGAGGACATCTACCTGCTCAGCGACGAGGTCTACGAGCACCTGGTGTTCGACGGCCGCGAGCATGCCAGCCTGCTGCGTCACGACGAGCTGTATGCACGCGCCTTAGTGGTCAGCTCCTTCGGCAAGACCTACCACGTCACCGGCTGGAAGACCGGCTATGTGGTGGCGCCGCCGGCGCTCACCGCCGAGCTGCGCAAGGTGCACCAGTACGTGAGCTTCACCGGCGTCACCCCGCTGCAATGGGCGCTGGCCGACTACATGGCCGCCTATCCGCAGCATGTCGACGAGCTGCCGGACTTCTACCAGGCCAAGCGTGACCTGTTCTGCGGGCTGCTGGCCGAATCGCGCCTGCGCTTCACGCCGACGCCGAGCACCTATTTCCAGCTGGCCGACTATTCGGCGATTCGCCCGGACCTGGATGATGTGGCGATGAGCCAGTGGCTGACCCGCGAACACGGGGTGGCCTGCATTCCAGTGTCGGTGTTCTACCAGACGCCGCCGGCGGATCTGCGCCTGGTGCGCTTCTGCTTCGCCAAGCGCGAGGAAACCCTGCGCCAGGCGGCCGAGAAGCTGTGTGCCGTATGAACCGATGGTTGTGAGGATTCGACATGAGTGACAAACCCGACCTGCGCCTGGCCCTGGTGCAGACCGATCTGGTCTGGCATGACGCGCCGGCCAATCGTGAGCGCTTCGCGCAGTTGCTGGAGCGGGCGCGCGGTGCCGATCTGGTCATCCTGCCGGAGATGTTCACCACCGGCTTCTCCATGGAGTCGGCGACGCTGGCCGAAGCGGAGGAGGGCGCCACCCATGCCTGGCTGCGGGAGCAGGCCGAGCGGCTGCAGGCGGTGGTCACCGGCACGCTGATCATCCAGGCGGCCGACGGTAGCTACCGCAACCGCCTGCTGTGGGCGCAGCCGGATGGCCAGGTGCGCCATTACGACAAGCGCCACCTGTTCCGCATGGCCGGCGAGCACGAGCATTTCGCCCCGGGTGGCGAGCAGGCGCTGTTCGAGCTGAAGGGTTGGCGGGTGCGCCCGCTGATCTGCTACGACCTGCGCTTCCCGGTGTGGAGCCGCGATCCCCAGGGCACCGATCTCTTGCTCTACACCGCCAACTGGCCGGCGGCCCGGCGCAACGCCTGGAACCGCCTGCTGCCCGCGCGGGCCATCGAGAACCTCTGCTACGTGGCGGCGGTGAACCGCGTCGGCACCGATGGGCATGGCTATCCCTACAGTGGCGACAGCCAGGTGCTGGATTTTCTCGGCGATAGCCTGCTGGACGCGGGGGAGGGCGACGGCGTGTTCCAGATCAGCCTGAACGCGGACAAGTTGGCGCGCTTTCGCGAACGCTTTCCGGCCTGGCGGGATGCGGATGCCTTCGAGCTGAAATGAGAGTCGTAGGGCGGTCGGCGTTTTTCCGGCCGCCGTCTGGCGAGCCCGCGCCAGGCGCAGATCGTAGGGTGGGTCGCGCTTCATCGACCCACCGTGCGTGCCGGCGCGGTGGTGGACAAGAAAAACGTTGTCCACCCTACGGATGCGTTCAGGGTAGGGCGCGCGCTTTATCGACCCACCGTGCGGGCCGTCAGGCGCGCTGTGGCGCCGCCATTCCAGGTTTACGGCCCAGCCGGTTCACCCACAGCGAGCCAACGATGATCAGGCCGCCGACCGTCAGGCGCAGCAGGTCTTCTTCGGTGTTCCAGGCCAGCAGGTTGATCAGCAGTCCCACCGGTACGCTGAGGTTGTTCATCACCGCCAGGGTGCCGGCGTCCACCTGGGTGGCGCCCTTGTTCCACCAGAACTGGCCCAGCGCGGTGGCCAGCAGGCCCATCCACACCAGTACGCCCCATTGCACATCGGTGGTCGGCAGGCGCTGCGGATTGCCCAGCAGGAGCCAGGCCGGCAACACGACGATCAGCGCACCGAGGAAGAAGTAGCCGAAGCGCCGGAACAGCGGCACGTCGCAGGGATGGCGGGCCACCAGGCGCTTGTACAGCACCTGGCCGGTGGCGAAGGTGAAGTTGGCGATCTGCAGCAGGAAGAAGCCGAGCAGGAAATCGCCGCTGACGTCGTCATAGCGGATCAGTGCCGCACCGAATACCGCCAGGGCGGCGGCCAGCAGCGCCCAGCCATTGAAGCGTCGGTTCAGGGCGTCGTCGATCAGCGTCACGTGCAGCGGCGTGAGCACGGTGAACAGCAGCACCTCCGGCACCGTCAGGACGTTAAAGCTCAGGTACAGGCAGAGGTAGGTGATGCCGAACTGCAGCGCGCCGACCAGCATCACGCCGCGGATGAACGGTGGCGGCACGCCGCGCCAGCGGGTGAGCGGCAGGAACACCAGGCCGGCCAGGACCACCCGGGTCAGGACCGCGAAATAGCTGTCGACCTGACCGGCCAGGAAGGCGCCGATCAGGTTGAAGGAAACCGCCCAGAGCAGGGTGACGACAAGCAGATAGATCATGTGGGACTCCCGGTCAGGGCGCCGACATTACCTGCTGCCCTGGCCGATCACAATTGTCCCGGCGGCGAACTCAGCGGCGGGCGAGCGGTGTGCAGCTGGACAGGTCCACCTCGCCCACATAGGGATTGGCGTTGCCCTGCACGCAGGCAATCTTGCGGTTGCGCCACTGTTCCCATTCGCTCACCGGATACTGGCGGTTCCAGATGTCGTACAGGCGCTGATCCTGGCGCGACAGGCGCAGGTGGTATCGCTCGCTCATGTACAGGTAGATGCGTGCGATGGCGCCCCGGGTGGACTCCGGTGGCATGGCGGTGCGCTGCTTGAAATCCACCACAAACGGACAGGCACCGTACTGATGGGGTTTCTGGGTAAGCATGCCGAAGCCGTAGTTGCTGCGGTCGCCGTTCACCTCGCCAATGGACGGCACCAGATTGTGCAGGTCGGCCTCGGCGCGGCTGAACACCGGGTCGTTGGCAGTGCAGTTCTTGCGCCCGCCGTCCTGCCAGCACTGGCGCTGGTGGCCGATTACCCAGGCCGGTACCACGTGTTCCCACTCGATGCGCCCGGCACGTTGTGCGTTCTTGCGCGGCTCGTAGCCACAGCTGTCCAGATCGACGCGATTGCCCTTGTAGGTGCAGCCGCAATAGAACTCGACCGGTCGCTCGGCATATAGCTTCCAGGCGATCTTCTTGGCTTCGACGAAGGTGCGGGGGGCGTCGGCCTGGGCGAAATGCACAGGCACGGCGATGAACAGCAGGACGAACAGCAGGCGCATGGAAACTCTCGACAACGTGACTGAGAGCGCATCCGTGCGCGTGAGGCCGCGATTCTAGCCTGCTGTTGGTTAACAAATGCAAGGAATACAAGAGCTTGCGCAGGGGGAAAGAGACAATGCGGCTGATGCGCTGACCTGTAGGAGCGGCTTCAGCCGCGATGCTTTTGAGCGGGCGCGATCGTGGCCGAAGCCGCTCCTACAAAAAACGTTGCTCCCAGCCCCGGAGAAAACCCCGATCAACGGCCGGTTTGCCTAAGTGTTTGTTCTGCTGGCAAAAAAAATTCACTTCCGTTGAAAAATACTGTTGACAGGGGAGCGGGTCGAACCTAATATGCGCCCCGTCCTGACGCACGGGGCTATAGCTCAGCTGGGAGAGCGCTTGCATGGCATGCAAGAGGTCGACGGTTCGATCCCGTCTAGCTCCACCAAACCTCTCTTGAGGTGCGGTCTTGAAGGTTTCGTCCCCTTCGTCTAGTGGCCTAGGACACCGCCCTTTCACGGCGGTAACAGGGGTTCGAGTCCCCTAGGGGACGCCATATTCCAGCGGTATCGCAGTCATGCGGTACACACGTCGAGAGACGAAAAATCCGGGGCTATAGCTCAGCTGGGAGAGCGCTTGCATGGCATGCAAGAGGTCGACGGTTCGATCCCGTCTAGCTCCACCAAATTCCACGGCAAGGCCAGCTCCAGCTGGCGTTGTTCTTCGAAGGTTTCGTCCCCTTCGTCTAGTGGCCTAGGACACCGCCCTTTCACGGCGGTAACAGGGGTTCGAGTCCCCTAGGGGACGCCATTTTCTTGCCCGTGCTTTTTGCGGGAATCCAGGGTCGCCCATGTGGCGGCCCTTTTGTTTTTTCCGCGAAAAAAACCATGGTCACGGTTGCCTCAGCGCTGTGGGGACGGAACGCGTCTGAAGGTTCGCGAATGAGTTTGCTCCCACAGAGGGCTGCGCCGCGATCCGCTGGCCTTGTTCGCGAAGTATTTGCGATCATGCGCGGGTCGCACGGGTAGATGCCCGGGCGACCTTTCTTTCCGTATTGCGGGGTGCGTGTCATGAGCCTGACGATGGAAGCGATTTTGCAGCAGGCCCGTCCGGTTCTGCCGGTGCTGGTGATCGAGGACGTGGGCAGTGCGCTGGCCCTGGCGCAGGCGCTGCATGTCGGTGGCATCCGGGTGCTCGAAGTCACGCTGCGCACGCCACGCGCGCTGGAGGCCGTGTCGATCATCCGCCGCGAGCTGCCGGACCTGATCGTCGGCGCCGGCACCCTGATCCATGCCGAGCAGTTTCTCGAGGCGCGCGACGCTGGCGCCCAGTTCGCTGTCAGCCCCGGTTGCACCGAGCGCCTGGCGCTGGCGGCGGAAAATGTACAGATGCCCTACCTGCCGGGGGTGCTGACACCCTCCGAAGTGCTGCTGGCGCTGGAGTACGGGTACCGCTCGCTGAAGCTGTTTCCGGCCAATGGCACCGGTAGCGTGAAGATGCTCAAGAGCCTCAAGGGGCCGTTCACCGGCATCCGTTTCTGTCCCACCGGTGGTATCAACGTCGACAACCTGCTGACCTTCCTGCGTCTGCCCAACGTGGCTTGCGTCGGCGGAACCTGGATCGCCCCGGCTGATCTGGTCAAGGCGCGTGCCTGGGACCAGATCACCCAGCTGGCCAGCGAAGCCTGCTCGCTGGCCGCCAGTCTGGACGCGCCGCGATGAAGTGGGATCTTCCCGATCCCTTCGTGCGTGAGCTGGAGGTGGTCGCTGAGGATATCGATGAGCTGGGCCATGCCAACAATGCCACCTACGTCAGGTGGATGGAGCGTTGCGCCTGGGGCCATTCGCAGCATCTCGGCCTGGACCTGGCCGCTTACCGGCGGCTGGATCGGGCCATGGCCGTGGTGCGCCACGAGGTGGACTACCTGGCTAGCGCCTATCAGGGTGAGTGCCTGTGCATGGGTACCTGGATCGTCGAATCCGACCACCGGCTGCGCATGCTGCGGCGCTTTCAGTTGGTGCGCCCGGCCGATGGCGTGACCCTGCTGCGCGCGCAGACCACCTTTGCCTGCATCGAGCTGTCCACTGGTCGCCCGCGACGCATGCCGGCCGAGTTCGTTGAGGGTTATGGTCGGGCGTTGGTGATGACACAGCCATAGGCAGCCGCCGACGAGCTCGCGGACGAGTCCGCTCCCAGAGAGCCGGTCGCGGTGCTGGACCCGCGCCAGCTCCCGCCTGCGTAATCATCCCCGTACACTACGCGCCCCTTGCGCTCCACGAGTCATACCCATGCAAATCGCCCTGGCCCCCATGGAAGGGTTGGTCGACGAACTGATGCGTGACCTGCTCACCCGGGTGGGCGGCGTCGACTGGTGCGTCACCGAATTCATCCGCGTCTGCGACCGGCTGCTGCCGGAGAGTCAGTTCCTCAAGCTGGCGCCGGAGCTGGCGCGTGGTTCGTGCACCGCGGCCGGCACGCCCATGCGTGTGCAGCTGTTGGGTTCCGATCCCGCCTGTCTCGCCGACAACGCCGCCCTCGCCTGTGAAATGGGCGCGCCGGTCATCGACCTGAACTTCGGCTGTCCGGCCAGGACGGTCAACAAGTCACGCGGGGGGGCGGTACTGCTCAAGGAGCCGGAGCTGCTCTATCGCATCCTCGAGGAGGTGCGGCGTGCGGTGCCGGCGTCGATTCCAGTGACGGCCAAGATGCGCCTGGGCTTCGATAGTCCCGACGGCGCGCTGGATTGCGCGCGTGCGCTGGTGGACGGTGGGGCCGGGCAACTGGTGGTGCATGCCCGCACCAAGGTGCAGGGCTACCGTCCGCCCGCCCACTGGGAGTGGGTGGCTCGCGTCCAGGAGGCGGTGCGCGTGCCCGTATACGCCAACGGCGAAGTCTGGACATTGGAAGACTGGCAGCGCTGCCGGGCCGTCAGCGGCGTTGAGGATGTGATGCTCGGTCGGGGCCTGGTGGCGCGGCCCGATCTGGCGCGGCAAATTGCTGCTGCCCGCGTCGGCCGTGTCGTCGAGCCCATGGGGTGGGGCGAGCTGCTGCCGCTGCTGCACGAGTTCTGGCAGCGCTCGCGCAACCGGCTCGCGCCGCGCTACGCGCCGGGGCGGCTCAAGCAGTGGCTGGGTATGCTGACGCGCGGTTACCCGGAGGCCGTGGGTCTGTTCGAGCGGATTCGCCGCGAGGAGGACTGTGACCGTATCGAGGACCTGTTGCGTGCCGAAGAGAAAGACGTCCTCCTTCGGGCGGGCTGACTTGCCGCTGCGCTATACACGACTATCGTGACAAAACGGTTACGACGCAGGTTCGCTGGTCGCATGGATGCACTCGGGTAGTACGCTGCGGGAGGGGAGGTCGTGCCGGCAAGCCGGAAGCGTGGGTGCCGCACCGGGATTCGTTGCCTGCGGATTGCCCGCGTCGCCTGGAAGCCCCCATGTCATTCCTGAAGCCTCTGCTGCTGCTCGCCTATCTTCTTTCCGGCCATGACTATTACCGGGGGCGCCTGGCCGAGCTCGAGGGGGTGGGCGCCACCGTCCTGTTTCTGGGAATGTTCGGCTTCCTGGTCGCTTGCCTGTTCCTGGCTGCCTACTGCCGGCAGGCGGTGCTGCGCTGGGGATACGCGCTGGCGCTGTTCGGCGCCGCGGTGTTCTTCGACGCCTACCACCGCGTGACCGTCGATTACCTGACCTACCCGCAGTTCGTTTCACTGCTGCATTCACATGCCTTCATCGACGAGGCGTACCACCAGTTTCGCGACAGCATCCTGCATGCCGGAGCCACCGGTGTGCTGCTGCTGCTCGGCATCGGTCTGAGGCCGGCTTCCGCGCCGGTACCTGGGTGGGTGGCGGGTGTCGCGCCCTGGGTGGGTCTACTGCTGCTGGCCAGTGTGCTGTTCGTGCGTGCCGGTGCAGGCGCCCGTGGCCTGCCGATGATGTATACGCCGCTGGCCTATCTGGGGCTGTACAGCTATGAGGCGCTGGGCGACACCGTGGGCGAGCGTCAGCCGGTCTCGCTGCCGCGCAGCGGCCGGGTCGTCGATCACGACATCGTGCTGATCATCGACGAGAGCGTGTCCGGCCATTACCTGGATATCAACCACCCGCAGGGAGTGACCAGCGGTCTGAAATCGCTGCCGCCCGGGGTGAGTCTGTTCAACTACGGTTATGCCGCCTCGATTGCCAACTGCAGTGCCGACACCAATGTCACCCTGCGCTACGGTGGCACCCGTGACGACTACCTGCGCATCAATTCCACCATGCCGTCCATCTGGCAGTACGCCCGACAGGCGGGGCTGCGCACGGTCTACATCGACGCCCAGCATACCCACGGCGCCCTGCAGAACCTGATGACGAAGGACGAAGTGCTGGAGCTGGACGCCTTCATCCAGTACGACGACGTGCGGGTGCGCGATCGCGACATGGCGGTGGCCGACAGCCTGGTCGAGCTGCTCGGCAACGACCGGCCCGAGCTGATCCTGGTCAACAAGATGGGCGCGCATTTCCCGGTGCACGACAAGTTCCCTGACGAATTCCTGCGCTACCAGCCGGCGTTGCCGCGCGGCCGCTACCTGGACATCGGCGATACCGGCGAGCGGGACGGTTTCGATGGCCGGGCCGAGGACTGGCTGCGCTACCGCAACTCCTACCGCAACACCTTGCTGTGGAATGTCGGGGAGTTCTTCTCGCGGCTGCTGGCACGGGCCGACCTGAGTCGCGCCGTGGTGTTGTATACCTCGGACCATGGCCAGGACCTGCACGAGCGCGGTAACCCGGGCCTGAATACCCATTGTGGTGGCGACCCGGTGGTGGAGGAGGGGCTGGTGCCGCTGGTTGTCCTGCAGGGCAGCAATCTGCAGACCCTGGACTGGGCGGCGGCGCTGGAAGCCAATCGCAACAATTCCAGCCACTACAACCTGTTCCCGACGCTGTTGCAGCTACTCGGCTACGAGCTGGAGGCGATACGGGTCACCTACGGCACCCCGCTGAGTCTGCACAGCGACGACGAGTTCACCTTCAATACCCGCTTCAATGCGCGCCTGGGTGCGGAGCCCGCCTGGAAGCGCATCGAGCTCGACGAGGTGGTGTCCCCGGACCTGTGACCTGACCCCGCTTTTGGCTTTTTTTGTAGGAGATTCTATGTTGCCCTGC
>NZ_JRUD01000003.1 GCF_000802425.1 Pseudomonas flexibilis
GTGGAGTATTGCTGCTGCTCCTGATTTTTTCTGTTTGGTATGTTTTTTTGTTTAATGGAACGGCATAACATTGGATAAACACGTAAGGAGTCGTAGGCAGCGTCAGATGTGTATAAGAGACTGATAGTAGGTCATCGTCAAGCACCTAAAACCAAAACCCCAATCCGCAACCGCGGGTTGGGGTTTTGTCTTTTCCACGGCCTGGTTGCGAAGTTGGTGTGTAGAAAAGGGTAACGCTCGTGGGGGGCTTCGGCCTGGAGGGGAGTTTTCGGCACGACTATGGGTTGGCTGCCTCAGCGGCGCGAATCCCTATAGTGGAGCATTCGGAAGCCTCTACTTTTCAAGGAAGACCCGAATGCATACCCCTCGAGCCGGGCGTTTGCTAAGCCTTGTCTGTGGTGCACTGGTCGCCGGAACCAGCGCAGCAGCACTGAAACCTCTGAACGATGCCGAGCTGTCTGCTGTTTCCGGTCAGGCTCTGATCAGTCTGGATGCCCTGACCTATGCTGGCTACCAGTACACCCGCATCAACTTCGGAGCGGAGATTGACGTCCTCCTCAACATGGATGAGCTGCGCCTGGGTGACTTCGACCGCTCTGGCATCCCGGGGCTGGCGTCGAACCAGTCCGCTGACATTCTGATCAACAACTTCGCTCTCGGGCGGGTTCGTAACAACGATTCTTCTGCGGCTGCCATGGAGCCGTTCAAGATCCAGGATCCCTATCTGGAATTCGCCTTCAAGGTTAACGACCAGGGGATTCGAGAGGTCGCTGGTGTGCGCTTGGGTTTCGGTCGTTCCATGGGTCATCTCTCCGGGGACATCCTGTCGCTGACCGGCAAGATGCAGGGCAAGATCTATGGTCCAGCCTCCCTTGGCAAGGATTTCTACATGGAGCAGAACGGGATCAGCAATCTCGGCTGCCTGGTGGATATCAACTGCATCGCGCTTTCGCTGGCAGGTGACACGGAGGTCTACACGACCGTGGAGCTTCTGCAGCAGGGCACCGGCTATACCACGCTCGACGGGGTGCCTATCAACCGCGCCACACACATTGGCGTGCCTGCGGGTAGCTCGTTGCAGACCGATGAGACCGGCCTGATTGCGGCGTTGATCCCCACGCTGACCAAAGCGAGCAATTGTGAGGCCCTCGGGTTGATCACCTGTTTCCCGCTCACAAACTACAAGTCCATTTTTGTCGGTGACCCCACCAAGACGAACATTGCCCAAGGCGGCGCCGAGGGGATTTTCTTCTCGATCCAGAACCAGAACGTGCCCTGGCAGGATCTGGCCAATGCCGGCAAATTCGTGGATACCCAACGAGGCGCCTTTGCCAATTTCGCGAAGACAGGCAGCGGCGCAGATACCATTTACCCGTTCATGCTTAATCTCTTCGACGCCTTGCGGGGCACAGCCCGTGAACCAACTTGCATGGGTGCGCAGGCGGCGGGGTGCTGATCATGAATCGTTGGGCTCGGGATGGTGCCTTGCTGCTGCTCCTGGCCAGTACCCACGCAGGTGCAATGCAACCGCTGGACGATCGAGAACTGGATTCGGTCAGTGGTTCCGGGATCGGCTTCTTTCTCGATAGCTTCCTATACGACAAGGGGGAGGCGACGGCGCGGATCGAGGGCTTCAAGGATTCCAATGGCAATCCCGTGGTTATCCATCTGGAGGACTCCTATATAAAAGGGCAGGGCAGCCAACGGGGTTCCCTGGACACCCTGGCGGCCATCGGCAGCCCGCTGCATCCCTTCCGGTTAGGGATCGTGGAGGCTGCGCAGGTACCCTCCTTGCCCGTTGGTGTTGAGGCGCTGCAACTGAAGACGCCTACCTGGACGGACCCCCTCAACAACACTCATCAGTACGGCCTGTGGTCTTATTACCAGGGGTGCCTGTTTGGCGAGGCGGGTTGCAACAATCCCGATCTGGCCGTGACCAACCTGAATGCCGACATGGCCGCCCTGACGGCTCGGCAGTCATCCCTGCTTCAGCGCTATGCAGGGGTGGGCTTCCTGACCCTGCAGCAGGAAATCAATGCCGACATGGTGCTCGTCCAGACCCGGCAGCAGACCGTGGATACGATCAACGACCAGTACAACACCGCCCGTAGCACGATGACGAACCTGCACGGGGCGGCCCGGGATACCGGTATCTATCCCAAGCCCGCGCTGGGTGAGAAATACTGGTGCGGGAACGCTTGTATCCCCTCCGATGTAAGGGCTTACAACGCATCGGTCGATACGTTCATGGGCAAGAGTGACGAACTCATGGCTGCTTACCTCGCACTGAGCGAGGCCTGGCAGAAAGAACGCTATGGCCTGACGTTGACTGAGCGGGCACAGGACTACAACGAGTTCAGCAGCCTCTGCGGAACACCGAGCGCTGAACAGCCCACCTGTAGTGCAGGCCGCATCACCAAGCTGGAAGGGGACAGGGCATCCCTGCTGCTGGTCGCTTCCTCACTGAAGGACGGCAAGACACGGGTTCCGGGCCTGGATATCGGCTTTGGCTCGGTGTTCAGTCTGCCTTCTACCGCCTGGAGCGGCAGTTCCAGCGGCGCGACCCAGGGTGCTACGACCACGCGGAGCGACTTCTTCTCCCTGAACATCGAGGGTTTCACCCTGCATGGCTCGTATCTGAACATATGGGGGAATGCGGATGGACTGGTGGGTGAGATCAGCATGCAGCTGTACGCCGACAAGCTGATCGCCGGTGCCTGCCGCGATTGCAGCGATGCCAATCGTCTGGTCGCCAAAAACCTCTATCTCGACCTCAACCTTGGCCATGGGCGCCTGCAGCCCCTTAACTTCAGTGTGCTGGATGATGGCGAACTGCGTTTCCGCCTGCCGGGGGTGACATGGGCCAACCACCAGCAGTTCTATGCTCAGGTGCCGAAGAGCAACATCAGCATCGGCAACCTTTCGTTGAGTAACGTCAACCTGGGTTCCCAGGCCATTCGCGGCTTGCGCATCGACTACCTGGACATGCGAACGGTCAATCTGCCGCGCTGAGGAGGAAACATGCTTCGTTCTTTCGCCTGTCTGCTGAGTATTCTTTCCCCCTTGGCGCTGGCCGATCTGCAGCCTCTGGAAGAGGCGGAGATGGCAGCGGTCAATGGCCAGGACGGCATCAGTATCAGTGCGTCCATCCGCTTCAACCCGAACCCGCAACTGACGCGCTGTCCCGGCGGCTGCGGGGCGCGTGTCGCGATCCGACCAGGTCAAAGTGCCGGGGTTATCGCCATCGACAACATCAAGGGCACCTTCAGTTTCGATGGCGTCACCCTGGATGTCGTGACCATTGATAGCGGCTTCAATGGCGAGGGGGCCCTGTTCAATCAGGACGCACTCAAGCTGGGGTTACGCGAGAGTCATTTCAGTGATGTCCAGTTCACCCTCTCCGGTGCCAACCAGGTCAGCGTCAGCCAGCCGGAACTGCAGCAGACCGATCTACTGACCTTCCACACCGACGGACAGGTGCAACTGCGCGGCGACCTTTACATCTTCCCCTCGAACTGAAGGCGTTGACGGCCCGACTCGGGAACTGGTGCTTTCCCCTCGACAGGTTTCCGGCCACAATTCGCCGCATGTGGCGTGCGGGACTACCGGCGCCGGGTCGAGACTTGGGTTCCGAGGGTGCCGATATGAGCAGCAGCGAGCGCGTCATCATTTTCGATACCACTCTGCGCGATGGTGAGCAGAGCCCCGGTGCTTCCATGACCGGTGAGGAAAAGCTGCGAATCGCCAAGGCGTTGGAGCGCCTGAAGGTCGACGTCATCGAAGCCGGCTTTGCCATCGCCAGCCCCGGCGACTTTGCGGCGGTGAAGGCCATCGCCGATACCATCAAGGACAGCACTGTCTGCAGCCTGGCCCGGGCCCTGGACGCCGATATCGAGCGCGCTGCCGAGGCACTGGCCGGCGCCAATTCGGCACGCATCCACACCTTCATCGCCACCAGCCCCATCCATATGCAGCACAAGTTGCGTATGGCGCCCGATCAGGTGGTGGAGCAGGCCGTACGTGCGGTCCGCAAGGCGCGTAACCTGTGCGCCGACGTCGAATTCTCCTGCGAGGACGCCGGCCGCTCCGAGCTCGACTTCCTGTGCCGGATCATCGAGGCGGCCATTGATGCCGGCGCCCGCACCATCAACATTCCCGATACCGTGGGCTATGCCATTCCGCACCAGTACGGCGAGCTGATCGCTCAGTTGCTGGCGCGCATCCCCAATGCCGACAAGGCGATCTTCTCCGTGCATTGCCACAACGACCTGGGCCTGGCGGTGGCCAACTCGCTGGCCGCGGTAGCCGCCGGCGCACGCCAGGTGGAATGCACCATCAACGGCCTCGGGGAGCGGGCCGGCAACGCCGCGCTGGAAGAAGTGGTGATGGCCCTGCGCACCCGCCAGGATCTGTTCGGGCTGAGCACGCGCATCGAGACCGAGCACATCCTGGCCGCGTCCCGACTGGTTTCCGGCATCACCGGATTCCCCGTCCAGCCGAACAAGGCCATCGTCGGCGCCAACGCCTTCGCCCATGAGTCAGGCATTCACCAGGACGGCGTGCTCAAGCACCGCGAGACCTACGAGATCATGTCCGCCGAGTCGGTGGGCTGGAACACCAATCGCATGGTACTGGGCAAGCATTCCGGACGCGCCGCCTTCCGTTCGCGCCTCGAGGCGCTGGGCATCGGTTTCGCCAGCGATACGGAGCTGAACGCCGCCTTCGCGCGCTTCAAGGAACTGGCCGACCGCAAGCACGAGATCTTCGACGAAGACCTGCAGGCGCTGGTAACCGACACGCTGGCGGCGGAGATGCCCGAGCCGTTCAAGCTGAGCGACCTGGCGGTGACCAGCCGGATGGGCGAGGTGCCGGTGGCGCGCCTGGTTCTCAACCTGAATGGCGTGGAACGGGAAGCCCAGGCCCAGGGTTCCGGTCCGGTGGACGCCACCTTCAAGGCCATCGAAAGTCTGGTGCACTCCCAGGCGACCTTGCAGCTGTATTCGGTCAATGCCATCACCCAGGGCACCGACTCCCAGGGCGAGGTCACGGTGCGCCTGGAAAAGGATGGCCGCATCGTCAACGGCAACGGCGCCGATACGGATATCATCGTCGCCTCCGCCAAGGCCTACCTGAACGCGCTGAACCTGATGCAGGCCGGCGCGCGCAAGGCCCATCCGCAGGTATCCGGGATTTGATCGACGAAGCGCGCCGCCGCGCCTATTTGCGCGCCATGCAGATTGACAGCTGGGCCGCCTGCCGCACCCTGCCGTTTGCTGCGCCGTCCAACGCCGAGCTGTGGCTGCCGTTGCCTGTCGCGGTGCCGGAGCGTTTGCCGACTGCAGTGCAGGAAACCGCTGTGTCAGCGCCGGCTGCAACGATGCCCCGGGCCGAGTTGCCGCGGCCGCAGCTGCGCCCGCAGGTCCGCCCGGCCAGTGCCGTGGTGGACGAACCAGCGCCCGCGCCGAAGCCGGTGACCCGCAGCAGCGAACTGCCGCGCTTCAGCCTGCAACTGCTGCGTGCCGGACAATGCCTGCTGCTGGTGGAACTGCCCACCGGCGAGACGTTTCAGGGGCGCGATCCCGCCTATCTGCTGCTGCGCGATCTGCTACGCGCCGCCGGCCTGCCGGACAGCCCGCAACTGGTGGGTGAGCCGGTGCGCTGGCCGCTCCTGCAGGCCGGCAGCCTGGACCAGGGGCCGGAAATGGCCCGCGAGTTCGTGCAGAGTTTCGTTGCCGCGCGTCTGGAGGAACAGGCGCCGTGCGCCTGCCTCTGGCTGATCGGCGCCTCGGCGCTGCGCTTCGCTGGCGATCTGGAGCCCGGCGCGGTCCTGCGCGAGCTGCACCACGAAACGCTGGGGCCTGCCTGGACGCTGCCGGGTCTCGATCAACTGCTGGAACAACCTGCACTCAAAGCCGAGCTCTGGCGCTCGATGCGCCGGGTGATGCGCCGCTGGCAATCCCACTGAAGTAATCCCGACCCGCCATGACCGACAACCTGCATTTCCGCCCCATGACCGAAGCGGACCTCGACGCCGTGCTTGAGATCGAACGCTCGGCTTTCAGCCATCCCTGGTCGCCGGGCATCTTCCGCGACGCCTTGAAGTCGTATGAATGCTGGGTGATGCTCGAGGCCGGCCGCCAGGTTGGCCACGGCGTCATCGACCTGATCCTCGACGAGGCCCACCTGCTGAACATCACCGTCGCCCCGGATTGCCAGGGCCGGGGGCTCGGGCTGGCCCTGCTGAATCATCTGATGACCCGCTCGCGGGAGCGCGGCGGCCAGGAGTGTTTCCTCGAAGTGCGCGCCTCCAACCACAGCGCCTATCGACTTTATGAGCGCTACGGCTTCAACGAGATCGGCCGGCGTCGCAACTATTATCCGGCCGCCGGCGGCGGTTCCGAGGATGCGCTGGTCATGGCCTGCACGCTGCTCGACTAGCGCTCGTCCTCTTCGTCCTCTTCGTCTTCCTCCTCGTCCGGCCGGCCATCCAGCGGCATGACCCGCGCCATCTCGGCCTCGTCCAGCCCGCCGCCCTCGCCGATCTCACTCTCGTCGACGATGCTCAGGTCCTGGTCGGCCGGCAGGCCCTGGCCGCGCTCGCGGGGCGAGCGCGCGCCACTCTCGTCGAACAGGGTTTCCGGGCTGAGGTCATCCTGGGTGATGCCGTCCTCATGCACGTCCGGCCCCAGGGATTCTCCGCCGGTCATGCCGGCCTCGCGCTCGCGTTCCGGGGTCAACTGGTCCAGAACCTCACGGGGGGCGGGCTCGCCGAAGCGCCCGCTCGGCCCCGGGTCGTCGAAATCCAGCTGCTCGATCGAGCCCATGCGATCTTCCATCGTGTCGATTTCGGAGGGTCCGCTGGGCGGATGCTTCTTGTCGTTCATGGCCAGGACTCCACGGCTGCTCGTGCAGTGGACCGGGCAAAGATGGGATGATTCCGCCGCGCCGGCCGTCGGCGGCGCCCACAGGAGTGAACATGCGCATCATCGGTAGTCTGCTGGCACTGGCCTGCCTCATGGCCAGCCTGGCAAGTGGAGCGGCGGAACGCCGCTTCGTGGTCCTGCACACCAACGACTGGCAGTCGCGGCTGCTGGGCTATGGCCCCAACAGCGAATACAGCCCGGATTCCCTGAACGACGACCTGACCGTCGGCGGCGTCGCACGTCTGGCCACGTTGCTACACGAGCGCCGCGCGGCGCTCGGCGAGGTGCCGCTGCTGACCCTGGATGCCGGCGATTTCAGCATGGGCACGCTGTTTCACACGGTGGCCCGCGAGGAGGGCGGCGAACTGCGCCTGCTCGGCGCGTTGGGCTACGACGCCACCACGCTGGGCAACCACGAGTTCGATTTCCGCCCCGCCGGCCTGGCGCAGATGATCGCGGCCGCCGAGCGGGCCGGCGACGCACCGAATGTGCCGATCCTGGCCAGCAATATCCGTTTCTCTGCCCAGAGCGCCGACGACGATGCGCTGGAAGCGCTGCAGCGCGCCGGTCGTATCCAGCCGTACCGGATCGTGGAGAAGGGCGGCCTGCGTTTCGGCCTGTTCGGCCTGATGGGCCGCGATGCGGTGGAGGTCAGCCCGCTGATGGCGCCAGTGACCTTCGCCGACCCGCTGGCCGCCGCCCGCGACATGGTGCGCCTGCTGCGTGAACAGGAGCGGGTCGACGTGGTCATCCTGCTCTCGCACATGGGCGTCAGCGCGCAGCCAGACGGCAGCTGGCGCGGCGAAGACGTCGAACTGGTCGAGCAGGTGCCGGGCATCGACCTGGTAATCGGTGCACACTCCCACAGCCTGTTGCGAGAGCCGCTGCGGGTCAACGACACCACCCTCGTGCAGGTCGGCTCGGAGATCCAGTACCTGGGCGAGCTGCACATGACGCTGGATGCGCAGGGGCGCGCCCGAGTCGCGGAGTATCGCCTACACGCCATCGACGACCGCACTCCCGGCGATCCCGCCATCGGCCAGCGGGTCGCCGCGCTGCAGCAGGCGGTCAGCGAGCGGGTGCTGGCCGCCCATGGCTACGCCTTCGATCAGCCGCTGGCGCGGGTCGAGCGCACCCTGACGCGCGCCTACGACGACTCGGTGCTGGGCAATCTGGTTACCGATGCCCTGCGCCGCGGGGCCGGCAGCGATATCGCCTTCACCGGTAACGGCACCCTGCGCGACGAGCTTTACCGCGGCCGCGAGGGCGTGCAGAGCGTGGCGGACCTGTTCCGCGTCGCGCCGCTGGGCATCGGCGAGTTCGACGACCAGCCCGGCTATCCGCTGATGCGCGTGTACTTCACCCCCCGCGAGATCCGCCAGATCCTCGAAGTGCTGCTGCTCGCCTATCAGATGCGTGACAGCGACAGCTACTACCCGCGCGTCTCCGGCGTGAAGTTCACCTACAACCCCTGGCGCATGCCGTTCGACCGGGTCAGCCGCATCTGGCTGGGTGATGCCGAGCGCGGCTATCGCGAGCTGGACCCGGACGCCCCCGGACTGATCAGCCTGGGCGCCACCACCTACGTGGGCAGCTTCACCTGGCTGATTCCCGAGCTGACCTACGGCCTGTTCGAGGTGGTGCCCAAGGATGCCGAGGGCCGGCCGCTGGCGCAGATTCGCGATGCCGTGCTGGATCGCGACCCCGACACGCCGGGCATCCAGGAATACAAGGAATGGCAGGCCTTCCTCGACCATGTGGCGGCGCTGCCGGCGCGGGACGCCCGGGGGCTGGCGCTGCTCACCGATCAGGGCGCCGCTGCCGAGCAGCGCATGCTGCGGGTGGCCAGCCTGGCGCCGAGCGAGCTGTTCCGCCACGCCGGTGGGCTGCAATGGACGGCCACGCTGCTGTGCGCGTTGTTGTTGTGGCTGGCCGGCTGGCTGACCTGGCGCCTGTGGCGCCGGGTCAGGGCAGGATGACGAGACGGTCCGACAGCTGATTGTGCGGGTGGCTGGCCGGCAGCCGCTCGCGCAGCACCGCGCCACAGCCTTCGATGCAATCGAGGAAACCCTGCAGCACCTGACCCTGGCGCACCTGTGCGGTGAAGCGGTCCACCTGGGCCTGCCAGGTGGCATCCTCGATCCGGCTGGCAATGCCCCGGTCGACGAGGATCTCCACGTAGTGCTCGGCCTCGCTGACGAAGATCAGCATGCCGACGTCGCCGTGGGTGTGATGCAGCTTCTGTTCGAGGAACTGCCTGCGGGCCAGATTGGCGGCGCGCCAGTGGCGTACCGCGCGGGGCGTCAGGCGCACCCGCAGCGCGGGCAGGCGAAACAGCAGAGCCAGAGCCAGAAAACCCAGCCATTGCACCAGCAACAGTTGCCGGGCGTTCCACCATTCACCGAACAGGTTGAGCAGCCCAGGCAGCAGCAGGGCAAGCAGACCGGCCCAGAGCAGGGCGATGTAGCGGTAGTCGTCGGCCTGCGCGGCCAGCACCGTGACCAGCTCAGCGTCGGTGTCGCGCTCCACCCGGACGATGGCCTCGGCCACCCGCTGTTGTTCCTGTTCGTTGAGCAGGCTCATCTCGTCTCCCGTCTACCAGCCACCCGAGGCGCCGCCGCCCCCGAAACCACCCCCGCCACCGCCGAATCCGCCACCCCCGAATCCGCCACCCCCGCCCCGGCCCATTAGCGCGCCCAATGCGGCAGCGGCCATGACCGAGCGCGCCTGCCGGCCGCGGCCGCCACGGCCACCGCCGATGCCGATCACCGCCAGCATCACCAGGAACACAATCAGCAGCACCAGCAGCGGTGGCTGCTCCTGGGCGGGCTGGCCCAGCGCCGGTAGATAGCCCTCCATCGGCTCGCCACCGACCACCTGGATCATCCCTTCCACCCCGGCACGAATCCCGCCGGCGAAATCGCCCTGGCGAAACGCCGGGGCGATCAGGTTGTGGATGATCAGTGCACTCTGCGCATCGGTCAGGCGATCCTCCAGGCCATAGCCGACCTCGATGCGGATGCGGCGTTCGGCCTGTGCCACGATCAGCAGCGCGCCATTGTCGCGACCCTTCTGGCCGATACCCCATTCGCGGCCCAGGGTGAGACCGGTTTCCTCGATGCTGCGTCCGCCCAGGTCGGGCAACGTGACCACCACCAGCTGGTCGCCGGTGGCCTGCTCGTGGCCGGCCAGCAGACGGTTCAGCTCGGCCTCCTGGGCGGCGTCGAGCAGTTCGGCGCGGTCGACCACCCGGCCGGTGAGCGCGGGCACCGGCGGCTGGGCGAATGCCAGCACAGCCCAGAAAACCAGGCACAGACCGGACAGCGCGCGGAGCATCAGAAGCGCACGGCCGGCACCTGCTCGGCGTCCGGTGCGGTGGCCTCGAAGGTCTCGCGCAGCGGCATGTCGCTGTACAGCAACGTGTGCCAGATGCGCCCCGGGAAGGTGCGGATCTCGGTGTTGTAGCGCTGCACGGCGGCGATAAAGTCGCGGCGCGCCACCGCGATGCGGTTTTCGGTGCCTTCCAGCTGTGACTGCAGGGCCAGGAAGTTCTGGTTGGACTTGAGGTCCGGATAGCGCTCTACCACCACCATCAGGCGGCTCAGGGCGCCGCTGAGCTGCTGCTGGGCCTGATCGAACTGGCGCAGCTGCTCGGGGTTGTCCAGCGTGGAGGCATCCACCTGGATGGAGGTGGCCCGGGCGCGGGCCTCGATGACCGCCGTCAGGGTGTCCTGCTCCTGGCGGGCGAAACCCTTCACGGTCTCCACCAGGTTGGGAATCAGGTCGGCGCGCCGCTGGTACTGGTTCTCCACCTGCGCCCAGGCGGATTTCACCTGCTCGTCATAGCTGGGAATGTTGTTGATGCCGCAGCCGCTCAAAAGCAGTGCGACCAGGAGCAGTGGAAGGTGGCGCAGCATCGCGGCGATCTCCGTCGGCAGGGCATGAAAATGAGCGTAGCCGCATTGAGCCCTTACGCCGCCTGCGCGCGCCTCCTATAATCCGCGCCGCCCGACCCTTTTCCGCTATTGAACCGGAGAATCCCATGCTCAACCGTCCCCTGACGCTGGTCGCCAGTGTCGTCCTGTCCCTGTCCGCCGCATTCGCCAACGCCGCCGAGGTGCTGCGCGTATCCGCCATCCCCGACGAAGCGCCCACCGAACTGCTGCGCAAGTTCAAGCCGCTGGGGGCCTACCTGGAGCAGCAACTGGGCATGCCGGTGAAGTTCGTGCCGGTCTCGGATTACGCCGCCGTGGTGGAATCCATGGCCAGCGACCGCATCGACCTGGCCTGGCTGGGCGGTTTCACCTTCGTGCAGTTGCACCTGAAGGATGCCGAGGCCCGCCCGCTGGTGCAGCGCGAGCAGGACCGGGTGTTCACCAGCAAGTTCGTCACCGCCGATCCCAAGGTGCAATCGCTGGCCGACCTCAAGGACAAGACCTTCGCCTTCGGCTCGATTTCCTCCACCTCCGGCAGCCTGATGCCGCGCTACTTCATGCTGCAGGACGGCGTGGTGCCGGAAGAGCATTTCAGCCGCGTGGCCTATTCCGGCGCCCATGACGCCACCGCCGCCTGGGTGCAGGCCGGTCGTGCCGACGCCGGGGTGCTGAATGCCTCGGTGTGGGACAAGCTGGTGGCCAGCGGCAAGGTGGATACCGGCAAGGTGCGCGTGTTCGCCACCACGCCCACCTACTACGACTACAACTGGACGGTGCGCGGCGGCCTGGATGCCGAGCTGGCGCAGCGCATTCAGGCGGCCTTCCTGGCCCTCGATCCGGCCAATCCGGAGCACAAGGCGATTCTCGACCTGCAGGCTGCCAGCCGCTTCGTCGAAACCCAGCCGGAAAACTACCAGAGCATCGAGCAGGCGGCCCGTTCGGCAGGGCTGTTGAAGGAGTGAGTGTTCGACTGGCCGGCGTGGGCTTTGTCCACGCCAACGGGGTGCAGACCCTTTCCGACATCGAGCTGAGCGTGGCGCCCGGCGAACGAGTGGCGGTGATCGGGCCTTCCGGGGCCGGCAAGACCACGCTGCTCAATCTGCTGGCCACCCGCTTGCGCCCCAGCCATGGCCGCCTGGAGCTGCTCGGCGAGCAGCCCTGGGGGCTGTCGTCCCGTGCCCGCCAGCGACTGCGCGCGCGCATTGGCCTGGTGCACCAGGCGCCGCCGTTGCCGCCGCGCCAGCGCGTGGTCACGGCGGTGGGCGCCGGGCGCATCGGGCGTTGGTCGACGCTGCGTGCGCTGGCGAACCTGATCCATCCCCTGGACCGCGGCGGGGTACGCGACGCGCTGGCGCGTCTGGATCTCGCCGACAAGCTGTTCGCGCGCTGCGATCAGCTGTCGGGCGGGCAGCTGCAGCGGGTCGGCATCGCTCGCGTGCTGTATCAATCCCCGGAGCTGATGCTGGCCGACGAGCCGGTGTCGGCCATGGATCCGATCCTCGCTGGCCATACCCTGGCGCTGCTCAATCGCGAGGCGGCACAGCGCGGCATCAGCCTGCTGGCCAGTGTGCACGCCGTGGAGCTGGCCCTCGAACACTTCCCGCGCATCGTCGGCGTGCGTGACGGACGCATTGTCTTCGACCGTCCCGCCGCCGAGGTGACGGCCGCCGAGCTGCAGGCCCTGTACGCCAACGCGCAACTGCAGCAGGCGCCCGAGTTACACGCGCCGCTGCAACCGATCATTCCGCGCTGCTGATGAATAGCCTTCCCCGAGACCCGGCGGCCCTGCCGCGGCTGCTGTTGACCCTGCTGGCGCTGGCGCTGCTGTGGCCCGGCCTGTCGCTCAGCGAGCTGGACCTGACGGCGCTGTTCCGCGCTGACAACGCCACTGTGATGGGCGGCTTCCTGGCTGGCTTCTGGCCTCCGGCCCACGATGCGTCCTTCCTGCAGCTGCTCTGGCAGGCCACCCTGGAAACCCTGGCCATCGCCACGGCAGGCATGTGTCTGGCATTGCTGATCGCCATGCCCTGCGCGCTGCTGGCCACTCGGGCGCTGTCGCTGTCGGCGTTGCCGCGCGGCGGGCGTCCGGCCGGGTGGGCCGTCGCGTTGCGCTGGCCGGTGCGCGGCCTGCTGATCGTGCTGCGCAGCGTGCCGGAGATCGTCTGGGCCCTGCTGTTCGTGCGCGCCGTTGGCCTCGGCCCGACCGCCGGGGTGCTGGCCATCGCCATTACCTACAGCGGCATGCTCGGCAAGGTCTACGCGGAAATCTTCGAGTCGGTGGATCCGCGTCCTACCCGGGCCCTGTTCGGCGCGGGCAGCGGACGGCTGGCGGCCTTCGCCTACGGCATATTGCCGAATGCCGCCTCGGAAATGCTCTCCTACACCGTGTACCGCTGGGAGTGCGCCGTTCGCGCCTCGGTGGTGATGGGCTTCGTCGGCGCGGGCGGGCTGGGCCAGCAGATGGACCTGTCGCTGCGCATGTTCGCCGGCGGCGAAGTGGCCAGCATGCTGCTCACCTTCCTGCTGCTGGTGCTGCTGGCCGACCGGCTCAGTCGGCTGCTGCGGGAGCGCTACACATGACACGCCTGATCAACGGCCTGCTGCTGGCTGCCTTGCTGATTGCGGCGCTCTGGTCCTTCCAGTTCCTTGATCTGGACTTCGCCAACCTGGTCAGCGCTGACGGGCTGAGCCAGATGGCCGACTACGCCAGCGGTTTCCTGTCGCCGGATTTCTCCGCGCCACACCTGAACGCCATCGGTCGCGGCGCGCTGGAAACCCTGGCCATGTCGGCGCTGGGCACCCTGCTGGCCGCGCTGCTCGGTCTGGCGCTGGCGCTGCCGGCGTCCGGCCGCTATGGCGTCCTGGCGCTGCAGGCGTCGCGTTTGCTGCTCAACGCCCTGCGGGCCATTCCGGAACTGGTGTGGGCGGCGCTGATGGTGCTGGCCGCCGGACTCGGACCGAATGCCGGCACCCTGGCGCTGGCGCTGCACACCGCCGGGGTGCTGGGTCGACTGTTTGCCGAGGCGCTGGAGAACACGCCGGCCGAGCCGGCCGACGCGGTGCGTCTGGCCGGAGGAGGGCGGGTCGCTGCGTTCTGCTACGGCACGCTGCCGGGTGTCTGGCCGCAGCTGGTGGCCTACACGCTGTATCGCTGGGAAAACAATATCCGCATGGCCAGCGTGCTCGGCTTCGTCGGCGCTGGCGGGCTGGGGCAGATGCTCTACATCAGCCTGAGCCTGTTCCAGGAAGCCCAGGCCGCCACGGTGATCCTCGCCATGTTGCTGCTGGTGCTGGGTGTCGACGCGCTGAGCGGTTGGGTGCGCCAGCGCTGGGTGACTCAATAAGCGCGAGCGCGCTTGCGCCTGTGGGAGCGGACTTGTCCGCGAGCTTTTCCTTGGCTGATACCAGAAGCTCGCGAATGAATTCGCTCCCACAGTGCACCACGCGCCGCTCACACCGTCGGCGGCTTGTCCTGCGCCACATGCTCCAGATCCACCGGCTCGCCGGGCTGCAGAGCCAGGCGTTCGCGAATGTCCTCGAACATCCGGTCGTACTCCGCATGATTCGGCAGGATAGGACTGTGCTCCGCCACCGGCAGGCCGTGACGTTCGGCGATACGGGCCACCTGGCTGGCGAAGTTCGGCGCGGTGTCGCGGTGCAGGCTCAGCTCCTCGGCGAAAGGCTTGCCGTCCAGCTCGCCGGAAATTCGCAGGTGGAGCATCGGTCCTTCCCGGGCGTCGTGCCGCACCTCGTAGTGGAGGTCGAGATGCCAGGCGGGGGAGTCGCCCGGCAGGCTGGCGCGGTGCAGATGGCCGGGTTCGAACATGGGCGCCTCGGAAGCAGGGGAAGGGTTTCCTCAGCCTAGGCGCCATTCGTTTTTTGTAGGAGCGGCTTTAGCCGCGAAGGCTGCGGGGTACGCAAGGGCGTCGCGGCTGAAGCCGCTCCTACAGTTCCTGCGGATGCTGAAGCACCGTCTTAGTGCATCGCGGCGCTGCCGGCGCGCTCCTGCACCAGCACCCAGGGTGCCACTACCACCGCCCAGAGATACGGATCGCGGCGCTGCCAGTCTTCGGCGTACTCGGCGCTGATGCGTTCCAGCTGGCCCGAGGTCAGCCACGTGGCGACTTTCGACTGGTCGTCCCCGGCCACGGCTTCGGCCACGGCCACCAGATCCAGGCTGGCATCGACCCATAACAGGCTGCCCTTGGCGAAGAACGGCTGCAGTTCCTCCCAGCGGATCGTGGCGGTTTCGCCCAGCAGCTTGGCATAAAGAGTGCTTTGGGTTTGCGAGGACATGGCATTCACCGGATTGAGCGGGCGGCAATGATACCCGCACCGCTGTCGGTGGAAAAACCATGGGGTACGTCGCTCGGGCACGGAGGCTTTGTTTCAATTCGAGACCAGGCGCTCCGACCGGGGCCATGGCGGCTTCCCAAGGCGGGAAATGGCGCTCTACACTCATCGGGCACTGCCTGTGGTTTCAGTCATCCCGGACGACAACAATCAGAAGAGTGGACACTATGACCAAGTCGACACAGCACCTGCGCAAGCTCATTACCGCAATGGCCCTGGCCGGCTGCGCCAGTCAGGCCCTGGCCGCCGACAACATCAGGATCGCGCTGGCCGGACCGGTGACGGGTGCCGTCGCGCAGTACGGAGAAATGCAGTTCGTTGGCGCGCGCATGGCCATCGAGCAGATCAACAAGGCCGGTGGCGTCAACGGCGCCCAGCTCGAAGGCGTGGTCTACGATGACGCCTGCGATCCCAAGCAGGCCGTGGCCGTGGCCAACAAGATCGTCAATGACGGCATCTCCTTCGTGGTCGGCCACCTGTGTTCCAGTTCCACCCAGCCCGCCTCGGATATTTACGAGGACGAGGGCATCCTCATGATCACCCCCGCCTCCACCAGCCCGGACGTCACCGCGCGCGGCTACCAGCTGATCTTCCGCACCATCGGCCTGGACAACCTGCAGGGTCCGACCGCCGGCAACTTCATCGCCGACAAGGTGAAGCCCAAGGCCGTGGCCGTGGTGCACGACAAGCAGCAATACGGCGAAGGCATCGCCACCGCCGTGCGTGACACCCTGAAGGACAAGGGCATCAACGTGGAGGCCTTCGAAGGCATCAACGCCGGCGACAAGGACTTCTCCGCCCTGATCGCCAAGCTCAAGCGCGCCAATGTCGACTTCGTCTACTACGGCGGCTACCACCCCGAGCTCGGCCTGCTGCTGCGTCAGAGCAAGGAGCGCGGCCTGGCCGCCCGTTTCATGGGTCCGGAGGGCGTCGGCAACAAGGAAATCTCCGCCATCGCCGGCCCGGCCTCCGAAGGTCTGCTGGTGACCCTGCCGCGCTCCTTCGACCAGGACCCGAAGAACAAGGCGCTGGTCGAGGCCTTCAAGGCGAAGAAGGAAGACCCGAGCGGTCCGTTCGTATTCCCCGCCTATGCCGCCGTGCAGGTGATCGCCCAGGGTATCGAGAAGGCCGGCGGCACCGACACCGAGAAGGTGGCCGCCGCCCTGCGCGCCAACACCTTCGACACGCCCACCGGCACCCTGGCCTTCGACGAGAAGGGCGACCTGAAGGATTTCAGCTTCGTCGTCTACGAATGGCACCAGGACGGCACCAAGAGCGAAGCCACCAAGTAAGTCCGTCATGACCGGGAGCCCACCGCCTGCGCGGCGGGCTCCTTTCGCATGTGCCTTACGGACCCGTCGGCCGCCTTGTGGCGGCCGGACGGCACGAGGTAATCCGCAATGCCCGAGCTCTATCACTACCTTCAGCAACTGGTGAACGGCCTGACCATCGGCAGCACCTACGCGCTGATCGCCATCGGCTACACGATGGTGTACGGCATCATCGGCATGATCAACTTCGCCCACGGCGAGGTGTACATGATCGGCTCGTACATCGCCTTCATCGCCATTACCCTGCTGGCCATGGCCGGCGTCGACAGCCTGCTGCCGATCATGTTCGTCGCCTTCGCGGCCAGCATGATCGTCACCAGCGCCTACGGCTACAGCATCGAACGGTTCGCCTACCGGCCGCTGCGCGGCGGCAACCGGCTGATCCCGCTGATCTCCGCGATCGGCATGTCGATCTTCCTGCAGAACATGGTGATGCTGTCCCAGGACTCCAAGGACAAGGCCATCCCCAGCCTGCTGCCCGGCAACTTCGTGCTGGGGGAAAGCGCCATGAGCGGGGTGACCATTTCCTACATGCAGGTGCTGATCTTCGTGGTCACCTTCCTGGCCATGCTGGGCCTGAGCCTGTTCATCTCCCGCTCGCGCCTGGGACGTGCCTGCCGCGCCTGCGCCGAAGACCTGAAGATGGCCAACCTGCTGGGCATCAACACTAACCAGATCATCGCGCTGACCTTCGTCATCGGCGCTGCACTGGCCGCCGTGGCCGGCGTGCTGCTCGGCATGCAGTACGGGGTGATCAATCCGCACCTGGGCTTCCTGGCCGGCATCAAGGCGTTCACCGCCGCGGTGCTTGGCGGTATCGGCAGCATTCCCGGCGCGGTGCTTGGCGGCCTGCTGCTCGGCGTGGCCGAGGCGTTCGGCGCCGACCTGTTCGGTGACCAGTACAAGGACGTGGTGGCCTTCAGCCTGCTGGTGCTGGTGCTGCTGTTCCGTCCCACCGGGATCCTCGGCCGTCCGGAGGTGGAAAAGGTATGAGCCGCAACCTCAAGACCGCGCTGTTCAGCACCCTGCTGCTGTTGCTGATCTCCTACCCGATCCTCGGCCTGAAACTGAGCGTGATCGGCATCGGCCTGCAGGTGGAAGGCGCCGATGCGCGCACCCTGTGGACCATCGGCCTGGCCGCCGTGGCGATGTTCACCTGGCAGCTGCTGCGTGACCGTCTGCCGGGCGCGGGTCGCCTGGCGGCCATGACGCCGTCGGTGCCGGGCCAGGTGAAGCACTGGCTGACCCTGCCGTCCACCCAGCGCTGGATCATTCTCGCCCTGGTGATGCTGGCGCTGGTCTGGCCGTTCTTCGGTTCGCGGGCGGCAGTGGACATCGCCACGCTGATCCTCATCTACGTGATGCTCGGCATCGGCCTGAACATCGTGGTCGGCCTGGCCGGCCTGCTCGACCTCGGCTACGTCGGTTTCTACGCCGTGGGCGCCTACACCTATGCCTTGCTTGCCGAGTACGCCGGCTTCGGCTTCTGGCTGGCGCTGCCCATCGCCGGCCTGATGGCCGCCACCTTCGGCTGCCTGCTGGGCTTCCCGGTGCTGCGCCTGCGCGGCGACTACCTGGCCATCGTCACCCTGGGTTTCGGCGAGATCATCCGCATTCTGCTGCGCAACCTCACCGATATCACTGGCGGGCCGAACGGCATCAGCCAGATCCCCAAGCCGACACTGTTCGGGTTGAGTTTCGACCGCCGCGCACCGGAGGGACTGGAGACCTTCCACGGCTTCTTCGGCATTCCCTACGACTCCACCTACAAGGTGATCTTTCTCTACCTGATCGCCCTATTGCTGGTGCTGCTGGCGCTGTTCGTCATCAACCGGCTGATGCGTATGCCCATCGGCCGGGCCTGGGAAGCGCTGCGCGAGGATGAGATCGCCTGCCGCTCGCTGGGCCTGAACCCGACCATCGTCAAGCTCTCGGCCTTCACCCTGGGCGCCACCTTCGCCGGCTTCGCCGGCAGCTTCTTCGCCGCGCGCCAGGGGCTGGTGACGCCGGAATCTTTCACCTTCATCGAGTCGGCGATGATCCTCGCTATCGTGGTGCTCGGCGGCATGGGTTCGCAGCTGGGCATCATCCTCGCCGCGGTGGTCATGGTGCTGCTGCAGGAAATGCGCGAGTTCAACGAGTACCGCATGCTGATCTTCGGCCTGACCATGATCGTCATGATGATCTGGCGTCCGCAGGGCCTGTTGCCCATGCAGCGCCCGCACCTGGAGTTGAAGTCATGAGCCGCCCGCTGCTGGAAGTCCGGGGCCTGTGCATGCGCTTCGGGGGCCTGTTGGCCGTCAATGGCGTGAACCTCAGCGTGCGGGAAGGGCAGATCGTGTCAATGATCGGCCCCAACGGCGCCGGCAAGACCACCGTGTTCAACTGCCTGAACGGCTTCTACCGCCCCACCTCGGGGGAGATCCTCCTCGATGGCGAGCCGATCCAGGGCCTGCCGGGGCATCGCATCGCCTGCAAGGGCGTGGTGCGCACCTTCCAGAACGTGCGCCTGTTCAAGGAGATGACCGCGGTGGAGAACCTGCTGGTTGCCCAGCACCAGCACATCAACACCAACTTCTTCGCCGGCCTGTTCAAGACCCCCGGTTACCGACAGAGCGAGCGAGCGGCCATGGGCCGCGCCGCCGAGTGGCTGGAGCGCATGAGCCTCACCGAGGTGGCCAACCGCCCGGCGGGCACGCTGGCCTATGGGCAGCAGCGGCGTCTGGAGATCGCCCGCTGCATGATGACCCGGCCGCGCTTGCTGATGCTCGACGAGCCGGCCGCCGGCCTAAACCCCCGCGAGACCGAGGACCTCAAGACGCTGATCGGCCAGTTGCGCGACGAGCACGGGGTGACCGTGCTGCTGATCGAGCACGACATGAAGCTGGTGATGAGCATTTCCGAACGCATCCTGGTGATCAACCAGGGCGCCCCGCTGGCCGAGGGCACGCCGGTGGAGATTCGCGCCAATCCGGATGTGATCAAGGCCTACCTGGGGGAAACCTGATGCTGCAGTTCGACAACGTTTCCACCTTCTACGGCAAGATCCAGGCCCTGCACGGTGTCAGCCTGAGCGTCGAGCGCGGCGAGATTGTCACCCTGATCGGCGCCAACGGCGCCGGCAAGTCGACCCTGCTGATGACCCTGTGCGGCTCGCCGCGCGCCGCCAGCGGCAGCATCCGCTACGAGGGCGAGGAGCTGGTCGGCCTGGACACCTGCGACATCATGCGCAAGAGCATTGCCGTGGTGCCCGAGGGCCGGCGCATCTTCGCCCGCCTGACGGTGGAGGAGAACCTGGCCATGGGCGCCTTCTTCACCCGCAAGGACCAGTACCAGCAGGAACTGGAGCGGGTGCTGGCGCTGTTCCCGCGCCTCAGGGAGCGCTTCGTCCAGCGCGGCGGCACCATGTCCGGCGGCGAGCAGCAGATGCTGGCTATTGCGCGCGCGCTGATGAGCCGGCCGAAGCTGCTGTTGCTCGACGAGCCCTCGCTTGGCCTGGCACCGATCGTCATCCAGCAGATCTTCGAGATCATCGAGCAACTGCGCCGTGACGGGGTGACCGTCTTCCTGGTCGAGCAGAACGCCAACCAGGCGCTCAAGCTGGCCGACCGCGGCTACGTGCTGGAAAACGGCCGGATCGTCATGCAGGGCAGTGGCGACGAGCTGCTGCGCGATCCGCGCGTGCGCGAGGCCTACCTGGGCGGCTGAGCGGTGGCCTGCTGCGGCCGGTAGCCCAGGCGCACGCCGCCCCAGTGGCGGCCAAGCACGTGGACCGGGACCGACAGGTCGTGCATCAGCTCGCCGGTGTCGCGGCTGTAGGTCTGCAGCAGCAGGTTGCGCTCATGGCTGCCGCAGCGGAGGCCGGTGCGGTCGTTGAAGATGCGCTTGCTGCGGCTGCGCAGCTGGTCCACCTCGGGATCGCCGGTCGGCGGCTGGTTGAAGGCCTGGTTGTGGGTGGGCACATAGCCGTCCGGCGTGGTGGCGATGGCGTACACCAGCGCCGGGTCGCGGGCCAGCAGCGGCTCCTGGATGGCCGGCAGCACCTGGTCGGCATAGCGATCGAAACGGGTGTGATAGCGGACTGGGTCGGTGCCGGCTACGGCCTGGTAGTCACGGTCGAACAGGTCATCCATGCTGAGTCGCCCGCTGGCCAGATCCGCCTCGAAACGCGCCGCCAGTGCGGCGGCGCCCTCGCGGGCCAGGTCGTAGAAACGCTGGTGATAGGCATCCAGCTGCACGTTGGCCAGCTGCTCGCTGACCGTTTCAGCCTGCGTCACCAGTTGCCCGGCGGCCTGTTCCAGCTGCCGCGTCTGGCCTTCGCTGTCCAGCACATCGGTGCGCAGTCGGTCGAGCGCGGTGAACTGAGCGGTCAGGCGTTGCTGGCTGTCCTCGGTGCCGGCGGCGATCTGGCTGACCTGGCTGGCCACATCGCCGGCCAGCTCGGCAATGTTGCCCAACTGGCGGCCGGTGACTTCGATCAGCGCGCCGGTCTCGTCCAGCTCGCCGGCCTGGCGCTGGATGTGGGTGACCACCGCTTCGCTCTGCTGGTGGATCTCGGCGATGCGCGCGCGAACCTCCTCGGTGGCCCTGGCGGTGTGCGAGGCCAGGTTGCGCACCTCGTCGGCCACCACCGCGAAGCCGCGCCCGGCGTCACCGGCCCGCGCCGCCTCGATGGCCGCGTTGAGGGCCAGCAGATTGGTCTGGCTGGCGATGGTCTCGATCACGTCGGCGATGCGGCGGATCTCCTCGGAACGGGTCGCCAGCTCGCCCACCAGTCCACGGCTGGCCTGGCTTTGCGCGCTCAGCCGGCGCATGCGGGCGATGGTCTGCTCCAGCTCCGCCTGTCCACTGACACTGCCCTGGCGCATCGCCTCGGCGGCATCCAGCGCTCGCTGCGCCTGTGCGGCGCTCTGCTGCCCGGTGCTGACCATGGCCTCGGCGCCCAGGGCGATCTCGCCCAGCGCGTCGCGCTGCGAATGCAGGCGCTGGGCCAGTTGCTCCACATTGAAGGCCACCTGGGCGGCGGCCAGGGCGTTCTGGGTGGTATGCCGGGAGAGTTCCTGGCTGAGGTTGCGGAACGCCTGAGCTTCCTGCTGGGTGCTGGCCGGCGCGTCCGCGCGCAAGCGGCGCAGCCTGAGCCAGGGCCACAAGCCGAGTAATAGCAGTGCCGCCAGGTCGAGCCCGGCGGGCAGCGCAAGCCCGCGCAGAATCAGCCAGGCGCCGAGCAGGGTAGCGCCATGCAGCAGAAAGAGCGGGGCGAGCGGGCGAAGGGTGGGGCGCATGGCGGCTCATTCTTGTTATCCGGGCCCCCCGTTAAACCACGAAGCGGGCGGATTCCACCATGCGCCAATGGTCGTGACCGGCCGGTCGCGGCTGTTACAGCCGGTGGCTGATACCCAGGCTGAGTGCCTCGACTTCGGGAAGCATCAGGAACTCGGCATTCAGCGTCAGCTCCCGGGTGGGGTGGTACTGCGCGCCGATGCCCAGCGCGATGCCGGATTCGGTGCCGCTGGCATTGCCCCACCAGCCATCCACCGAATAGGCCACGCGGGCCAGGCCGGCGACGCCGTACACCGCCAGGTTGCTATCGACCGGCAGGATGCCCTTGGCCAGCAGGGCAAAGTAGTTGTCGATTTCCAGGTTGTCATCCTCGCCCAACCCCAGGCCCAGGCGGGCTTCGGCAGCCAGGTTCGGGTGCAGGACCGCGCCGGCGTGGGCGCCGAGGCCCAGCACGGTCGGGTCGTCGAACAGCGATCCGTTGACGCCGACATACAGGTTGTCCCGGGCGGAGGCGAGCATGTCATCTATCGGGGCGGCCTGGGCGAGGGTGCTCAGGCCGAAAACCAGGGCGGCCAGCGTGCATTGCAGTTTCATATCTTTCCTTGCGGAGTGGGATGCGGGGGGAGGGCTGCGGGCAGCCTGCGCTGATGCAGGCCAGGCATGGCCCGGCGCCACATCAGGCTGGGCCGGAATCTTATGGACAACCCCCGCGGAGTCAATGCCATCGTCAGCGACCTGGGTCGAGCAGAACGGATAATGGGATACCCTTGGCGCAATCCCTTCACTGGAGTCCGGAATGTCTGCCCTGCCTTCCCTCGCCTTCGCCGGCATCGGCCTGATGGGCCTGCCGATGTGCCGCCGCCTGCTGGCGGCCGGTTTTCCGCTCACGGTCTGGAACCGTTCCGCCGACAAGTGCGCGCCGCTGGTGGCGAACGGTGCGCGCATCGCAGCCCATCCCGCCGATCTGTGCGAGGCGGACATTGTCATGCTCTGCCTGGCGGACACTGCCGCCGTGCGCGACGTGGTGTTCGGCGCCGGTGGCATCGTCGAGCGTGCGCGGCCCGGCCAGTTGCTGGTGGATTTCTCCAGCGCGGAACCGGCTGCCACCCGCGAGATGGCCGCTGAACTGGAGGCGCGCACCGGCATGCGCTGGGTGGATGCGCCGGTTTCCGGCGGCACGCCGGGCGCGGCGGCCGGCACCCTGGCGATCATGGCCGGCGGTCAGGAGGCCGATATCGAGCTCGTTCGCCCGGTGCTGGCGCATCTGGGCCAGCGGCTGACGCGCATGGGCGAGGTCGGCGCCGGGCAGGTGACCAAGGTGTGCAACCAGATGATCGTCGCCTGCAATGCGCTGGTGATCGCCGAAGTGGTTGCGCTGGCGGAAAAGGCCGGGGTGGATGCCGCGCTGATCGCACCGGCGCTGGCCGGCGGCTTTGCCGATTCCAAACCGCTGCAGATTCTTGCCCCGCAGATGGCCGAAAGCTGTTTCGAGCCAATCAAGTGGCACGTGCGCACGCTGCTCAAGGACCTGGACACCGCTGTGCGCCTGTCCCGCGAGCAGGGCAGCGCCACGCCGATGAGCGGCCTGGCCGCCCAGCTGATGCGCCTCCATGCCGGCCAGGGCCACGCGGAGCACGACCCGGCCACGCTGGTGCTGCAATACCGGGAGGCCCGGCCGTGAGAATCGCCGCCAATCTGTCGCTGCTGTTCACCGAGCGCCCGCTGATCGAGCGGCCGCGTGCCGCCTGCGCCGCGGGTTTCGAGGGCGTGGAGATCCAGTTTCCCTACGAGCTGCCAGCCGTACGCCTGAAGGAGGAGCTGGAGCGCCTGGCGCTGCCGCTGGTGCTGATCAACCTGCCGGCCGGCGACCTGATGCAGGGCGGCGACGGGCTGGCCTGCGTGCCGGCGCGCCAGGCCGACTTCGACCGGGCGCTGCAGGAGGCGCTGAGTTATGCGGCCATGACCCGCCCGCAGGCGGTCAACGTGCTGGCCGGGCGCCTGCCGGCCGGCGTCGCCCGCGAAGACGCCCTGGCCACCCTGGCCGCCAACCTGCGCACCACCGCCGACGCGTTCCAGCTGCTGGGCATCCGGGTGTACTGCGAAGCCATCAACCCGCTGGACATGCCGGGCTTTCTGGTCAATACCCCCGAGGATCTGCTCGGCCTGCTGGACGCCGTCGCGCACCCCAATCTGTTCGCCCAGCTCGACCTCTACCACATGGCCCGCCAGGGTCTGGACCTGCCGACGGCCATCCGGGCGCTGGCCGGGCGCATCGGTCATGTGCAGTTCGCCGACTGTCCGGGGCGCGGCGCGCCGGGCAGCGGGGCGCTGGACTTCACCGCCGCGCTGCAGGCCCTGCGCGAGGCGGGTTATGACGACTGGCTGGCCGCCGAGTACCGTCCGGACGCGGCGGGCACCGAAGCCGGGCTGGGGTGGCTTTCCCGCTGGCGGCCCTGACCGCCTGCCCGAACACAAAAGCGCGCGGACACGTCCGCTCCCACGAAAAGCACCGCCGCATGGCGGTCAGTGCTTTTCCAGCCGCCGTGCCCACCGCTTCGGCGGCCAGGCACGACGTTGTCCGCCCTACGACCGGCATTTGTGCGCCTTCGCTTCTACAGTCAACGGTCGAAGCCTCTGCCGGAGTCCGCCGACCATGCCGCCCACCGCCGTCCAAGCTCCCAACGCCTGGCGTGTGCTGTTCCTGCTGTTCCTCGCCAATCTGTTCAACTTCTTCGACCGCACCATCCCGGCCATCGTCACCGAGCCGGTGCGCCGCGAGTGGAACCTCAGCGACCTGCAGATCGGCCTCTTCGGTACTGCCTTCACGCTGATCTATGCACTGGCCGGCATTCCCCTTGGACGGCTCGCTGATTCCGCCTCGCGGACACGCATCATGGGCTGGGGACTGACCCTGTGGAGCGGCCTGACCGCCCTCAATGGCCTGGCCTGGAATTTCTGGAGCTTCCTGTTGATGCGCATGGGCGTGGGCATCGGCGAGGCCAGCTACGCGCCGGCGGCCAACTCGCTGATCGGCGACCTGTTTCCCGCCGATCGCCGGGCACGGGCCATGGGTCTGTTCATGCTCGGTCTGCCGCTGGGGCTGACCCTGGCGTTCTTCACCGTCGGTGCCATGGTGGAAGCCTTCGGCAGCTGGCGGGCGCCGTTCTTCCTGGCCGCCGTGCCGGGCCTGCTGCTGGCGCTGTTCCTCTTCTTCATCCGCGAGCCGGCGCGCGGCGCGGCGGAGGGGCGGGTGATGGCGGCGCAGCCGGTGGACCGGCCGCTGCGCCGATTGCTGGCCATCCCCACCTTCGGCTGGCTGATCCTGGCCGGGCTGGCGTTCAACTTCGCGGTGTACGCCTGCAACCTGTTCATGGTGCCGCTGCTGATGCGCTACTTCGCCCTGACGCTGAACCAGGCGGCACTGTCCACCGGGCTGATCGTAGGGGTATCCGGCCTGATCGGCCTCACCGCCGGCGGCTGGCTGGCCGACCGCACCCACCAGCAATGGCCGAGCGGCCGGCTGCTGTTCGGCGCGCTGAGTCTGTTGCTGGCCACGCTGTTCACCGGCGTGCCGCTGCTGGCCGGGCGCATCGAGGCGGCATGGTTCGTCGGGCTGTTCAGTGTCGGCTGGCTGTGTTCCTACTGCTTCTACACCACGGCCTATCCGGCCATTCAGGACGTGGTCGAGCCACGGCTGCGCGCCACCGCCATGGCGCTGTTCTTCGCCGGGTTGTATCTGCTGGGCGGCGGTCTGGGGCCGGTGGTGGTGGGGCTGTTGTCCGATCACTTCGCCGAAACGGCCCGGCTGGCGGCGGGCACCGCCGACATGCAGGAGGTGTTCAAGGCCGCCGGGCTGCACGACGCGCTGTATGTGATTCCGGTGGCGCTGCTGCTCACCACGCTGTTTCTGCTCCAGGCGTCGCGCTGCTTCGTGGCGGATGCGCGGCGCATGCAGGACGGGCTGAGTGAGTCGAACGGCGAAGAGGATGGGTTTATCCCCGCCGAAGGATCGAGCCGGCCGTAGGGTGGTTGCGGTGGGCAAAAAAAATAGGCTGGCCTACGCGGCTTGGTAGGTCAGCCGCGATGCTTTTAGTGCAGATCACACAAAAGCTCGCGGCTGAAGCCGCTCCTACAGGATTTGGTCTGGTGGCGAGCAAACCCGCCTGGCGCTTACAGCAGCTCCACCGCCACCGCCGTGGCCTCACCACCACCGATGCACAGCGACGCCACGCCCCGCTTGCCGCCGGTCTGGCGCAGCGCGTTGATCAGCGTGACGATGATCCGCGAGCCGGTGGAGCCGACCGGGTGGCCCTGGGCGCAGGCGCCGCCGTAGATGTTCACCTTGGCGTGGTCCAGGCCATGCTCGCGCATGGCCAGCATGGTGACCATGGCGAACGCCTCGTTGATCTCGAACAGGTCGACATCCTCGACGCTCCAGCCGGTCTTGCGGAACAGGCTGGACAGCGCGCCGACCGGCGCCAGGGTGAACTCGCTGGGGTCCTGGCTCTGCGTGGCGTGGCCGACGATTTTCGCCAGCGGCTTGAGTCCGCGCTTGGCGGCTTCCTCGGCGGTCATCAGCACCAGCGCGCTGGCGCCGTCGGAGATCGAGCTGGCGTTGGCGGCGGTGATGGTGCCGTCCTTGCGAAACGCCGGCTTGAGACCCGGAATCTTCTCCGGGTTGGCGGTCAGCGGCTGCTCGTCGTCCTTGACCAGCACCTCGCCCTTGCGGGTGGTGACGGTGACCGGAATGATCTCGGCGTCCAGCGCGCCGCTCTGGATGGCGGCCTGGGCGCGGCGGAGGGATTCGATGGCGTAGGCGTCCATCTCCTCGCGGGTGATGCCGTGGCGATCGGCGGTTTCCTGGGCGAAGGAGCCCATCAGCCGACCGGTGCGCGCATCCTCGAGGCCATCGAGGAACATGTGGTCCTTGAGTTCCGCGTGGCCCATGCGCAGGCCGCTGCGGGCCTTTTCCAGGATGTAGGGCGCGTTGGACATGCTCTCCATGCCGCCGGCCACCATCACCTGGTTGGTGCCGGCCTTGAGCAGGTCGTGGGCGAGCATCACCGCCTTCATGCCCGAGCCGCACAGCTTGTTGATGGTGGTGCAGCCGGTGGCGGCCGGCAGGCCGGCATTCAGCGCCGCCTGGCGCGCCGGACCCTGCTTGAGGCCGGCGGGGAGCACGCAGCCCATGATCACTTCCTGCACATCCTCGGGTTGCACGCCGGCGCGGCGCACGGCCTCGCGAATGGCCGCGGCGCCCAGCTCGACGGCGCCTAGCGCCGCCAGGCTGCCCTGGAAGCCGCCCATGGGGGTACGCACACCACTGACGATGACGATCTCGGACATCGAAAACACCTCTGCTGTCTGGGGTCGGGCAGGCGTTTCCGCGGGTAACCCCGCACGCGTGCCCGGACGGGCTTTCTCGGACTATCGGAACCAGCCGATGCGTCGGATTCTACAGCGTGACCGGAATCTCCATAAGGGTCACGCGGAAAATCAGTCTTTGGGCTGATGAGGGTTTCTCTCGGGCCTCCTAGAGTTTCCCCACCCAACAAAAACAACAACCGAAGGTGACCTTTCATGCAGACCCGCATCATCCCGCCCGCCGACAATGCTCACCCTTGCCCGTTGCTGATCAAGCGCCTGCTGCTCTCCGGCAGCCGCTACGAACGTACCCGCGAAATCGTCTACCGGGATCAGGTGCGCTACAGCTATGCCACCTTCAACGAGCGCGTCGCCCGCCTGGCCAACGTGCTGACAACGGCGGGCGTGCGCCCCGGCGATACCGTGGCGGTCATGGACTGGGACAGCCACCGCTACCTGGAGTGCATGTTCGCCGTGCCGATGATCGGCGCGGTGCTGCACACCATCAACGTTCGCCTTTCCCCCGAACAGATCCTCTACACCATGAACCACGCCGAGGACCGGCTGGTACTGGTGAATGCCGAGTTCCTGCCGCTCTACCAGGCCATTGCGCCGCACCTGACCACGGTCGAGAAGACCCTGCTGCTCAGCGATCATCCGGAGGCTTCGGCCGAGTTGCCAGGGCTTGTGGGGGAATACGAAAGCCTGATGGCAGAGGCCGGCACGCGGTACGACTTCCCCGACTTCGACGAGAACTCGGTGGCCACCACCTTCTACACCACCGGCACCACCGGCAATCCCAAGGGGGTGTACTTCACCCACCGTCAACTGGTGCTGCACACCCTGGCCATGGCTTCCACCCTCGGTTCGATGGACAGCGTGCGGCTGATGGGCAGCGACGACGTCTACATGCCGATCACGCCGATGTTCCACGTGCATGCCTGGGGCGTGCCGTACGTGGCCACCATGCTGGGCGTCAAGCAGGTCTACCCGGGCCGTTACGACCCGGAATTCCTGGTCGAGCTGTGGAGGCGTGAGAAGGTCAGCTTCTCCCACTGCGTGCCGACCATCCTGCAGATGCTGCTCGGTGCCAAGGCCGCCCAGGGAGTGGATTTCGGCGGCTGGAAGCTGATCATCGGCGGCAGTGCGCTCAATCGCGGACTCTATGACGCCGCCAAGGCCTGCGGCATCCAGCTCACCGCTGCCTACGGCATGTCGGAAACCTGTCCGCTGATCAGTGGCGCCTACCTGAACGAGGAGCTGCGCGCCGGCAGCGAGGACGAGCGCAGCCGCTACCGCATCAAGGCCGGCGTGCCGGTGCCGCTGGTGGAGGCGGCGATCATGAACGAGGACGGCACCTTCGCCCCGGCGGATGGCGAGACCCAGGGCGAGCTGGTGCTGCGCGCCCCTTGGCTGACCCAGGGCTATTTCCGCGAGCCGGAGAAGAGCGAGGCGCTGTGGGCCGGCGGCTGGATGCACACCGGTGATGTCGCCACGCTGGACGACATGGGCTTCATCGACATCCGCGATCGCCTCAAGGACGTGATCAAGACGGGCGGCGAATGGATCTCCTCGCTGGACCTGGAAGATCTGATCAGTCGCCACCCGGCGGTGCGCGAGGTGGCGGTGGTGGGTGTCCCCGATCCGCAGTGGGGAGAGCGCCCCTTTGCGTTGCTGGTGCTGCGTCCCGACGCCGCTCTGGATGCGCGTGCGCTGAAGGATCACCTCAAGCCTTTCGTGGAACAGGGGCACATCAACAAATGGGCGATTCCCAGTCAGATCGCCACTGTTACCGAAATTCCCAAGACCAGTGTGGGGAAGCTGGACAAGAAGCGCATCCGCCAGGATGTCGCTACCTGGCAGGCGGCCGGGAGCACATTTCTGTCCACGCTGTAGGGGCCGGCTGGCGAGGGTGATGAGCGTGACCGATCAGTCAAGCAAGCGTTGGCTTGGTTATTGCTCCGGGGGAAGCGGCGAAAGGTTTTGCTGTACGTCGCAAACTGGCGAGCCAGACGCCTTCGAGGAGCGCAAATCACTCTTTCGGGGGATCAGGCCGGCCGCGTGGCTGGTTATAGTCGCCCGCAGGCATAACAACAAAAATGGAGTAGCGTCGATGACAACAACCAAACCGTTCTGGCGTCGGGCCCGACTGCCGCTGGCGATCAGCCTGGCTTCGACCCTGTCGGCACCGGCATTCGCTCTGAACTTCAATATCGGCGAGATCGAAGCGCAGTTCGACTCTTCCCTCTCGGTGGGTGCCAGCTGGGCTACCTCCAAGCCGAACCAGGACCTGATCGGCGCCAACAACGGTGGCCGCGGTCTGTCGCAGACTTCCGATGATTCACACCTGAACTTCAAACGTGGGGAGACGTTCTCGAAGATCTTCAAGGGTGTGCATGACCTGGAACTGCGTTACGGCGACATGGGTGCCTTCCTGCGCGGCAAATACTGGTACGACTTCGAACTCAAGGACGAAGACCGCCCCTTCAAGGAAATCTCCGACAAGGGTCGCGAGCGCCTGGCGCAATCCTCTGGCGCCGAGCTGCTGGATGCCTTCGTCTATTACAACTACGCCATCGCCGACCTGCCGGGCAGCGTGCGCCTTGGCAAGCAGGTGGTGAGCTGGGGTGAGAGCACCTTCATCCAGGGTGGCATCAACTCCATCAACCCGGCCGACGTCTCCGCCCTGCGCCGTCCCGGCGCCGAGCTGAAGGAAGCCTTCATCCCGGTCAACATGTTCTATGTCGGCCAGAGCCTGACCGACAACCTGTCCGTCGAGGCGTTCTATCAGATCGAGTGGGACCCGACCGTGGTGGAGAACTGCGGCACCTTCTTCTCGCAGCCGGATGTGGTGGCGCCGGGGTGTGATAACAACCTGGCGGTGCTGAACCCAGGGCTCGGTGCCGCGTATGACGCAGCGCTGGCATACCTGACTGCCACCAGCTCGCCGGCTGCAGGCCTTGTCGCGGCGAACGGCTTCGATATTAGCCCCTATGGCGAGGGTGTTCTGGTTGGCCGCGGCAAGGATGTCACGCCAAAGGATGATGGCCAGTGGGGTATTGCCTTTCGCTATATGTTCGAGCCGCTGGACACCGAGTTCGGTGCCTACTTCATGAACTATCACAGCCGTCTGCCGATCTTCAGTGGCAAGGCGGGACCGCTGTCGGCGTATCAGGCTGCCGGCGCTGCAGGCCAGGCAGCCGGTGCTGCATTGCAGTCAACTGTCGCTGGCCAGGTGTGTTTGGCCGCTCCTGCTTTGTGTCCCGGAGGTGTGCCTTCGACGACGGCTCAGGGGATTATCGCCCAGCAGTTGCAAACCATTGGTACGGGGGTCGCGTCAGCGGTCGCAGCCGGTGCCGGCGAGTACTTCATCGAATACCCTGAAGACATCCGCCTGTATGGCCTGAGCTTCTCCACCACGCTGCCCACCGGTACCGCGTGGCAGGGCGAGATCAGCTACCGTGACAACGCGCCGGTGCAACTGAACACAACCGACGTGCTGTACAGCGCGCTGACTCCGCTGGATCCGACCGTTTCGGTACTGCAGGCCACACCTGGCTCAACCCGCCATGGCTTTGAGCGCAAGGAAATCACACAGGTGCAAACCACCTTCACCCACTTCTTCGATCAGGTCATGGGCGCCTCGCGCGTGACGGTGGTGGGCGAGGTCGGCTGGACTCACGTCGGGGGCCTGGAAGATACCAGCGTGAAGCGCTATGGCCGCGACCCGATCTTCGGGCCGGGACCGCTGCCCAATGGCCGTTGCGAGTCGCTGAACGCCGGCACGCTGGCCAACACCGCCGACAAGCGCAACCTGAGTCGCTACTGCGAGGACGACGGCTTCACCACCGCCAACTCGTGGGGCTATCGCCTGCGCGCCGTGTGGGACTACCCGAACGCCTTCCTGGGTGTGAACCTGCAGCCGAACCTGGCCTGGTCGCATGACGTCGAGGGTTACTCCCCCGGTCCAGGCGGCAACTTCGAGGAAGACCGCAAGGCCATCAGCGTGGGTCTGAACGCCGACTACCAGAACACCTACACCATGAACCTGTCGTACACCGACTTCTTCGACGGCAAGTACTCGACCCAGGACGACCGCGACTTCGTGGCCCTGAGCTTCGGCGTGAACTTCTAACGGGCCTGTATTGAAGGAAATGCACCTATGAAAACAAAAAACCTGATGCAGACCGGCGTACTGGCGATCTCCCTCCTGGCAGGCAGCGTGATGGCTGCCGTCCCGGAGTCCGAGGCTGCCAAGCTGGGCACCACCCTGACCCCGCTGGGCGCTGAGAAGGCCGGCAACGCCGCCGGCACCATTCCGGCCTGGACCGGTGGCCTGCCGAAGAATGCCGGTACCGTCGACAGCCGTGGCTTCCTGTCCGATCCGTTCGCTGCCGAACGTCCGCTGTTCACCATCACCGCCAAGAATGTCGAGCAGTACAAGGACAAGCTGACCCCTGGCCAGCTGGCGATGTTCAAGCGCTACCCGGATACCTTCCGGATGCCGGTGTTCACCACCCACCGCACCGCCACCGTGCCGGAGAGCGTGATTCAGGCCACCCGCCAGAACGCCACGCGCACCAAGCTGCTGGCCGGCGGCAACGGCCTGGAGGACTTCCGCGTCGCCAACGCCTTCCCGATTCCGAAGAACGGACTGGAGGTGATCTGGAACCACATCACCCGCTACCGCGGTGGCAGCGTGCGCCGCATGGTGACTCAGGCGACTCCGCAGGTGAACGGCTCCTACAACCTCGTGTACTTCAATGAGGAATTCGCCTTCCGCGAAGCCCTGAAGGACTACGATCCCAGCAAGCCGAGCAACGTGCTGTTCTACTTCAAGCAGCGCGTGACCGCCCCGGCGCGTCTGGCGGGTAACGTACTGCTGGTGCACGAGACCCTTGACCAGGTGAAGGAACCGCGTCTGGCCTGGCTGTACAACGCTGGTCAGCGCCGCGTGCGTCGTGCCCCGCAGGTGTCCTATGACGGTCCGGGTACCGCTGCCGACGGCATGCGCACCTCCGACCAGCTGGACATGTACAACGGTGCCCCGGATCGCTACGACTGGAAACTGGTCGGCAAGAAGGAGCTGTACATCCCGTACAACAGCTACCGCCTGGACTCCCCGAACCTCAAGTACTCGGACATCCTCAAGGCCGGTCATATCAACCAGGATCTGACCCGCTACGAGCTGCACCGCGTCTGGCACGTGGAAGCCACCCTCAAGTCCGGCGAGCGCCACATCTATGCCAAGCGTGACTTCTATATCGACGAGGACACCTGGCAGGCCGCAATCATCGATCAGTACGATGGCCGCGGTAACCTGTGGCGTGTCTCCGAAGCCCATGCCCAGTACTACTACGACAACCAGGTACCGTGGTACACCCTGGAAACCAGCTACGACCTACAATCCGGTCGTTACCTGGCCCTGGGCATGAAGAACGAGGAGAAGCGCGCCTACGAGTTCGGCTTTACCGCCACCGAAAGCGAGTTCACCCCGGCAGCCCTGCGCCAGTCCGGCGTGCGTTAACGCAACACCTTCCGGCGCAAGGCCGGAACACAAAGCCCACGCCTTCGCGCGTGGGCTTTTTCATTAGGGCCAGGCACTGACGAGCCCTCAGTCTGTGGGGGTGAATTCATCAAGCTTCTGAGATGCTGCACAAGAGTTCGCGAGCAATGCGGTGCGTAGACCTGCGGGAGCGAATTCATTCGCGAGCTTCTGGGGAGTCACACAGGGCCCGCAGACGAGTGTCCGCCCCATCAGCAGCGTCGGCTCGCCAGCACTTCCCTCCGCACTCCCGCCCGCGTAGGGTTGTCCCATGACCGATACCATCGACCGCCTCGCCGACCTCCCGGCCAGCGACTGGGATGCCCTGTTGCCTGCCGGACAGCTTTTCCTGCGTCATGCATTCCTGAGCAGTCTGGAAGACAGCGGCGCGGTCGGCCCTGGCACGGGGTGGCTACCTGCTCATCGGATGATGCGCGATGCGCAAGGCCGCCTGACTGCCGCTGCCCCGGCCTACCGCAAGCTGCACTCCTACGGCGAATACGTGTTCGACTGGGGCTGGGCGGATGCCTGCCGGCGCGCCGGCATCGCCTACTACCCCAAGCGATTGAGTGGCGTGCCATTCACCCCGGTGCCTGGCGCACGCCTGTTGGGCGCCCCGGCAGCGCTGGCGCAGTTGCTGGAGGCCGGCGAGGCGCAATTGGCCGAGCAGGGGGAATCCGGCTGGCATATCAATTTCACCCAGCCGGCGGATGACGCCCTGTTGCGTGGGCGCAGCGGCTGGCTGGAGCGCATGGGCTGCCAGTTCCACTGGTTCAACCGGGGCTATCGGGACTTTCAGGATTTCCTCGACACCCTGAGTTCCCGCAAGCGCAAGCAGCTGCGCAAGGAGCGCGACCAGGTGGCGGGCCAGGGCATCGAGTTCGAATGGCGCGACAGCAGCCAGATGCGCGAGGTGGACTGGGACTTCGTCCATGCCTGCTACGCCCGCACCTATCAGGTACGCGGCCAGGACCCCTACCTGCCGCGTGGCTTCTTCAGCCTGTTGGCCGAACGCATGCCAGCGGCACTGCGCGTGGTGCTGGCGCGGCAGCGCGGGCGGCCGGTGGCCATGGCCTTCTCGCTGCAGGGCGATGACTGCCTATTTGGCCGCTACTGGGGTTGCCTGGCGGAGTTTGACCGGCTGCATTTCGAGACCTGCCTGTATCAGGGCATCGACTGGAGCATCGAACAGCGGCTGGCGCGTTTCGAGGCCGGTGCCCAGGGCGAGCACAAGTTGCTGCGCGGCTTCGAACCGGTGCTGACGCGCTCCTGGCATTACCTGCTGCATCCCGGCTTGCGGGCCGCGGTGGTGGGGTTTCTCGAAGAGGAGCGGGTGGCAGTGAGCGCCTACCTGCAAGAGGCGCGCGGTCACCTGCCATACCGGAAGGTGTAGGGTGGTCAAGGCGATGCCTTGGCAACCGATAGCGAGGGAGCGGCGGCCGGAACAGCGCCGCCCGCCCTACGAACTGTAGCCGCGACGCTCCGGTCGCGGCTAACACTCCCCTTGCCTCAGGCGAGGATCATTCCACCCGCTTGGCCGAAATGATTTCCACCGCCTCGCGCGGCACGTTCTGGTGCATGCCGCGGTTGCCGGTCGGCACCTGGGCGATCTGGTCGACCACGCCCATGCCGCGCACCACCTTGCCGAACACCGCATAGCCGAAGTCGCGCGGGCCGTGGTTGAGGAATTCGTTGTCGCTGTGGTTGATGAAGAACTGGCTGGTGGCCGAGTCGCGCACCTGGGTGCGGGCCATGGCCAGGGTGCCGCGATCGTTGCGCAGGCCGTTGTCCGCCTCGTTGCGGATCGGCGCATGGGTCGGCTTCTGGCGCATCTGCGCATCGAAACCGCCGCCCTGGATCATGAAGCCCGGAATCACCCGGTGGAACACGGTGCCGTCGTAGAAGCCGCTATCCACGTACTCGAGGAAGTTCTTGACACTGATCGGCGCCTTTTCCTCGTTCAGCTCGATCTCGATCTCGCCCAGGCTGGTGGCCAGCAGCACGCGGGGATTGTCGGCGGCCAGCAAGTGAGAGGTGAACAGCAGGGCGCAGGCGCCCAGGGTCAGTTTCTTCAGCATGAGTGCGTCCTTGAGGGGTTTGAATGGGGGCAGCATAGAGGCTGCCGGGAATTCTGCGAAGGGGTCAGGGCCTCTCGCCGGGGCAGACTTCGTCAGGGTCGGCGTCCGCGAAGGTCATGATGGACTCCACCAGAATCTGGGTTGCCGGGCCCAGCGGCTTGTCCTTGTTGGCGTACAGGCGAAAGCGCGGCCGGTGGATGCCACCCTGGGGCAGGGGCAGCTCCTTGAGCCGACCCTCGTGGAGTTCGCGGGCGATCACCGGGCGCGGCAGCCAGGCGAAGCCCAGGCCGCGTCGCACGAACAGCGCGGCAGTGGCCATGCTGCTGACTGTCCAGCGCTGCTCGGCGCCGAGCCAGCCGACATCCATGGGCTGGGCCCGGCCAGAGTCGCGGATGACGATCTGCAACTGGTTCTCCAGGTCCTGCGAGCTCAGCTCGCGGCGCAGCTGGTGCAGCGGATGGTTCGGGTGCGCCACCGCGACGAACTCCACGGTGCCCAGCTCGGTGCCCAGGTAGCCGGGAATCTCCAGGCTGGAAATGGCCAGGTCGGCGGTGCCTTCGCGCAGCACATCCACCACCCCGGACAGCACTTCCTCGCGCAGCCGCACCCGGCAGCCACGGCTCTTGGGCATGAAATCGGTCAAGGCCCGAGCGATGCGCCCGCTGGGGAAGGCGGCGTCGATCACCAGGCGTACCTCGGCCTCCCAGCCCAGCTCCAACTGATGGGCCAGGTCCTCGATCTGGCTGGCCTGCTTGAGCAGGTGGCGGGAGCGACGCAGCAGCACGGCGCCAGCCTCGGTGAGCACGGCCTTGCGGCCTTCGATGCGCAACAGCGGCACACCCAGCTGTTCCTGCATGCGGGCCACGGTATAGCTGACTGAGGACTGCGAGCGGTGCAGGGCTTCGGCGGCCTGGGCAAAGCCGCCGTGATCGACGACGGCCTGCAGGGTTCGCCACTGATCCAGGGTGACACGGGGCGCTTTCATGGAGGCGGCCTCGGTGAAAATGGGGTGCGCTCGAGCCTAGTGAGAGGCTGCGAACTAATCAACTGGTTCGATTGAAATCAGCAGAATTATGCGCTTTTTGATCGAAATGACTCTGGGTAAAGTGTGCGCCATTCCTCGAACACCCTCTGGAGTCAAAGATGTCCCGCGTACTCGTGATCGAAAGCAGTGCCCGTCAGGAAGGTTCGGTTTCCCGCCAGCTGACCCAGGCCTTCGTCGCCCAGTGGAAGCAGGCCAACCCGGCCGACAGCATCCAGGTTCGCGACCTGGCCAAGCAGCCACTGCCGCACCTGGACATGGATCTGCTTGGCGGCTGGATGAAGCCCGCCGACCAGCAGAACGCCGCCGAGCAGGCCGCCGCGCAGCGCTCCGACGCGCTGGTCGCCGAGCTGAAGGCCGCCGACGTGCTGGTGCTGGCCGCGCCCATGTACAACTTTGCCATCCCCAGCACCCTCAAGGCCTGGCTGGACCATGTGCTGCGCGCCGGCGTGACCTTCCAGTACACCGCCAATGGTCCGCAGGGCCTGCTGACTGGCAAGCGCGCCTACGTGCTGACCGCCCGCGGCGGCATCTACACCGGCAGCCCGCTGGATCACCAGGAACCCTACCTGCGCCAGGCGCTGGGCTTCATCGGCATCACCGATGTCGAGTTCATCCATGCCGAAGGCCTGAACATGGGCGGCGACACCGCTGCCAAGGGCCTGGAAAGCGCACAGGCGAAAGTCGCCGCGATCGCCTGATCAGACGATTCATTTGTGGGTCGGGCAGTGGCTATACCGTGCTCGGTTTGACCGTAGGGTGGAAAACTCGCGCAGCGATTTTCCACCGAACGACAGCCCGCTGCCGGGGCAATGGTGGACAAGGAAAGCGTTGTCCACCCTACGGTCTGCCGGAAACAAAAAACCGCCCGAGAGGGCGGTTTTTTTGTTGTTCGGCAACATCAGAGGTCGTAGTCGTAATCGGTCAGACGCTTCTGCAGGCGGCGCTCTTCGAGCAGGTTGTCGATGATGCGGCGCTTGGTCAGGTTGGTCTTGGCGACTTCGACCTGCTCAACGGCTTCTTCGTTGCTCTCAACAACGAAGTCATCATCCAGTTCGAGTTCGGCTTTTTCGGTCATGAGTCACTCCAGGCGGGGTGCGATGGCGCACCTTATAGCGACTCCGATCCGGCGGGTAAAAAAGATTTTTTCAATGAAAACAGCGGGTCAAGTCTATAAGACTCAATCGTCAGAGGTCTTCAGCTTGTATTCGCACAGATCCTCGATGCGGCAGCTGCCACAGCGCGGCTTGCGCGCCTGGCACACGTAGCGTCCGTGCAGGATCAGCCAATGGTGGGCATCGAGCAGATACTGCTTCGGCACCACCTTGAGCAGCTTCTTCTCCACCTCCAGCACGTTCTTCCCCGGCGCGATGCCGGTGCGGTTGCTGACCCGGAAGATATGCGTGTCCACCGCCATGGTGTGCTGACGGAAGGCGGTGTTGAGCACCACGTTGGCGGTCTTGCGGCCCACGCCCGGCAGGGCTTCCAGGTCCTCACGGTTGTCGGGCACCTGGCTGCCATGCTTCTCGATCAGGATGCGGCAGGTTTCCAAGACGTTCTTCGCCTTGGTCGGGTACAGGCCGATGGTCCGGATGTACTCACACAGCCCTTCGTAGCCAAGCGCGTAGAGGGCTTCCGGTGTGTTGGCCACCGGGAACAGCTTGGCGGTGGCCTTGTTCACCCCCACGTCGGTGGCCTGCGCGGAGAGGATCACCGCGATCAGCAACTCGAACGGCGAGCTGTAGGCCAGCTCGGTGGTGGGGTGAGGGTTGTCCTCGTGGAAGCGACGGAAGATTTCCAGGCGTTTGGCGGCGTTCATGGTTCTCTGCGCAAAGGGGGGAAGGCGCGCTGTGGGAGCGGACTGGTCCGCGAGCTTTTATGCAGGGGCTGGCAAAACGCTCGCGAATGAATTCGCTCCCACAGGCTCCGCGAGTTACTCGATTACCCCGGTTACCCGCACGCGGCGGCTGGGGGCGGGCGCGGCGACCGGCTCGCGTGCCTTGGCGCGTTCAGCCAGCTGCTCATCGATGCGGTTCTTCAGGGCGATCAGCAGGCCTAGCACAATGAACGCGCCTGGCGGCAGGATGGCCAGCAGGAAGCCCTGGTAATCCTCCACCAGGGTGATCTGCCAGTTGGCGGCCAGCGGGCCGAACAGCAGCTGCATATTGGCGAACACCGCGCCGGTCCCGAACAGTTCGCGCACCAGGCCGATGGCCAGCAGGACCAGGGCGAAGCCAATGCCCATCACCAGACCGTCATACGCCGCGCGAGCGACAGTGTTCTTGGCGGCGAACGCCTCGGCGCGGCCGAGGATCACGCAGTTGGTGGTGATCAGCGGAATGAAGATGCCGAGGATCTGGTACAGCTCGTAGGTGAAAGCCTGCATCAGCAGCTCGATGCAGGTGGTCAGCGCGGCGATGATCATCACGAAGGCCGGCAGGCGCACGGCGGGGGTCACCGCACCGCGGATCAGCGACACGGCGGCGTTGGAACAGGTCAGTACCAGTACGGTGGCCAGCCCCAGGCCCAGGGCGTTGACCGCCGAGTTACTGGTGCCCAGCAACGGGCACAGGCCCAGCAACTGCACCAGCCCGGGGTTGTTCTTCCACAGGCCATTGACGGTGATGTCGCGGTAGCTGGTGCTCATCGGGCGGTCTCCTGCGCGAAGAGTTCATCGCGGTGGGCATCGACGTATTGCAGGGCCTGATGCACGGCCTTCACCACCGCACGCGGGGTAATGGTGGCGCCGACGAACTGGTCGAACTGGCCGCCGTCCTTCTTCACCGCCCAGCCGCTTTCGCCGGGCTGCTGCAGGGACTTGCCGTCGAAGCCGAGAATCCAGCGGTTCTTGGCCAGCTCGATCTTGTCGCCCAGGCCGGGGGTCTCGCGGTGGCCAATGACCCGCACGCCACTCAGGCGCCCATCGGAGTGCACGCCGATCAGCAGCTGGATGGCTCCGCTGTAGCCGTCCGGCGCGGTGGCCTGCAGGATCACCGCCGCAGGCTGGCCCTCGCGGGTGGCGATCCAGGCCGTCACCGGGCGCGGTCCGAGGAGGGCGTGGCGCAGCTCGCGCTGGCTGTCGAGCAGGTCGTTGTCGTAGCTGCCGGCCGGCAGGATCTGCGCCAGCGCGTCGATCCGCGCCTGGCGCTCGGCCTGGGCGATACGCTCGGCCGTGCTCTGCTGGGTGAAGGCCACCAGGCCCACGGTGACGATGGCGAACAGGCCGAGGACCAGGCTGTTCCTGAGCATCGAGCGACGGATTTCCAGAGTGCTCATCGGTTCATTCGCCCAGCTTGAGGCCGCGCTCGGCCTTGGCATGGCCATAGGTGCGCGGACGGGTGTAGTAGTCGATGGTCGGTGCGGCCAGGTTCATCAGCAGCACGGCGAAGGCTACGCCGTCCGGGTAGCCGCCCCACGCGCGGATCACGTAGACCAGGATGCCCACGCCGATGCCGAACAGCAGGCGGCCACGGGTACTGGTGGCGCCGGACACCGGGTCGGTGACGATGAAGAAGGCACCGAGCATGGTGGCGCCGGAGAGCAGGTGGAACAGCGGCGAGCCGTGGCTGTCCGAGCCCGAGCCGTTCCAGAACAGCAGGCTCATCAGCAGCAGGGCGCCGAGCATGCCCACCGGCGCGTGCCAGCCGATGACCCGCCGGCCGAGCAGGAACAGCCCGCCGGCGAGGAACGCCAGGTTGACCACTTCCGAGCCGATGCCGCCGTAATGGCCGAAGGCCGGCTGCTTCCACAGCTCGGCAATGGTCAGGCTCTTGTTGGTCTTCAGCACATCCAGGGCGGTGGCCTGGCTCCAGCCGTCCACCAGCGGCGCCAGGCCGAAGATGTGCTGGAAGCCGTCGAGCAGGCCCACGGCGTGAGGAATCGGCCAGCTGGTCATCTGCACCGGGAAGGACACCAGCACCACTACGTAGCCGACCATCGCCGGATTGAACGGATTCTGGCCGAGGCCGCCGTACAGCTGCTTGCCGAAGGCGATGGCGCTGAGCACGGCGATCAGGGTCAGCCACCAGGGCGAATAGGGCGGCAGCGCCAGGGCCAGCAGCACGGCGGTGACCAGGGCGCTGCCGTCGCGCAGGAAGAACTGCACCGGGCGCTGGCGCAGCTTGAGCAGCAGCGCTTCGATGCCCAGCGCCAGGGCGCTGGCCCAGAGCAGGTTGATCAGCGTGCCGGCGCCGTACAGCCAGGTCAGCACGACAAAGCCGGGCAGGGTGGCGGCCAGCACCGTCAGCATGACGCGCTGGGTGCGGTTGGCCCCGATGGCATGGGGCGAGGTGATGCGGGGCAGGGCCATGGGGGCTCCGAATCCTGTACGTCTTGCCGCCGTCGGCGTGACGGCAGCCTGTGTTTCAACTTCCAGCGGTTGGCGCTGTCCTGGCCGCCGGGGAGGCCTAACGGCCTCCTTTCGGTGGACAGGAAAAGCGCTGTCCACCCTACGTCAACCGTTCCGTCGCTCGTAGGGTGGAAAACTCGCGCAGCGATTTTCCACCGAAAGCGGCCGGTTCACTCTGCCGTGTTCGCTGCGAGCTTGCGTTCGGCCTCGGCGAGCTTGGCGCGCGCGGCGTCCAGTGCGGCCGGTTCCGGGTTTTCCGTGCGTTCCAGCTTGCGCAGCTCGGCGCGGGCGAAGGCCAGTTCGGTCTTCAGCTGCCGGGTGGCGTCGTCGACCGGGCGCTTTTCCACCCGTACCAGATCCGGCGCCGGCTTGGCCGTGCTGTCCTCGGCCGCGTGCAGCGCCTGTTCGGCATTGGCCAGTGCCTTGCGCAGGCGGGTCAGCTCGGCCTCGTCGGCGCCGGCCTTCTCGGCCTTCTTCAGTTCGGCGCGGGCCATGGCCAGCTCGATCTTGGCCTTCTTCAGCGCTTCATCGGTTGGCTTGGCCGCCGGCACCGGCGCCGGCGCGGCAGCTTCGGCGCTGGCCAAGGCCTGGTCGGCCTCTTCCAGTTGCTGGCGCAGGCGGGCCAGTTCGGCCTGCTGATCGTCGTCCGGAGCTTCCAGTTTTTCCAGCTTGCGGATCTGCGCGCGCAGCATGGCGGCCTCGATCTTGGCCTTCTTCAGGGCTTCGTCACCGGCCGGCTTGGCGGCCGGCGCGGGTACGGCGGCTTCGGCGGCGGCCAGCAGCTTGTCGGCTTCTTCCAATTGCTGGCGCAGATGCGCCAATTCGGCCTGCTGATCGTCGTCCGGGGCTTCCAGCTTCTCCAGCTTGCGGATCTGCGCGCGCAACATGGCGGCTTCGATCTTGGCCTTCTTCAGCGCCTCGTCGCTGGCCGGCTTGGCTGCGGCGGGCGCCGGCGTGGCTGGCTGGGCGGCGAGCGCCTGCTGGGCCTGTTCGGCGGCGGCGCGCAGGGTTTCCACCTGCTGGCGCAGCTCCTCGGTGTCGTGCTGGGCCAGCTGCTTCTCGGCCTTCTTCAGGGCCACCTGGGCCATGCTGGCCTCGATCTTCAGGCGCTTGAGGGTTTCGCCGGCTTCCACCGCCTGGGGCGTGGCCTCGACGGCGGGCGCAGCCTCCTTGGCGGCCTTGGCCAGCGCGGCCTTCTCGGCCCGCGCCTTGCGTTCGGCTTCCTTCTGTTCCTCGGCGCGGCGCAGGCGTTCCTGGCGCTGCTCGAAGCGCTGGCGCGAGTGCTCGGCCTTCTGCTGCTTCTGTTCCAGCTCGCGGATCTCGCCCTTGGCGGCGCGGAAATACTGCACCAGCGGAATGTTCGACGGGCACACGTAGGCGCAGGCGCCGCATTCGATGCAGTCGAACAGGTGCTGGGCGCGTAGCTGTTCGTGGTCCTGGCCCAGGGCGAAGAAATGCAGCTGCTGCGGCAGCAGGCTGGCCGGGCAGGCCTCGGCGCACTCGCCGCAGCGGATGCACGGCAGTGCCGGCGGGGGCGGCGGCAACTCCTTTGCGGTGGCGGCCAGCAGGCAGTTGGTGGTCTTGATCAGCGGAACGTCCAGCGACGGCAGGCTGAAACCCATCATCGGCCCGCCCATGATCAGGCGATCCAGGCTGTTCGACTGGAGGCCGGCAAAGGCCAGCAGTTCGTTCACCGGCGTGCCGATCAGCGCCTCGACGTTCATCGGCCGCGCCAGCGCCTCGCCGGTCAGCGTGGTGATGCGCGAGATCAGCGGCTTGCCGAGCACCACGGCGTCATGGATGGCCACGCAGGTGCCGACGTTCTGGCAGAGCATGCCGATGTCGGCCGGCAGCCCGCCGCTGGGCACTTCGCGGCCGGTGAGAATCTGGATCAGCTGCTTCTCGCCACCGGAGGGGTACTTGGTGGGGAACACCTTGAGCACATAGGGGCGCTCGCCGAGCGCCGCGCGCACGGCGGCGATGGCCTCGGGCTTGTTGTCCTCGATGCCGATCAGCACGCTTTCCGGCTGGATCAGGTGCGCGAGGATGTCGATGCCGCTGACCAGCTTGGCGGCCTTCTCGCGCATCAGCACATCGTCGGCGGTGATGTAGGGTTCGCACTCGGTGCCATTGATGATCAGCGTGCTGACCTTGTCCAGCGGCCGCGCGGCCAGCTTGGCGGCGGTGGGGAAGCCGGCGCCGCCCAGGCCGTTGATGCCGGCCTCGCGGATCAGCGCCAGCAGATCGGCGGGCGCCAGGCTGCGGAAATCGGCGACCGGCTGCAGCTCGCACCATTCATCCTGGCCGTCGCTGTCGATGACGATGGCCGGTGCGGCCATGCCGGAGACATGCGGATAGGGCTGCGGACCGATGAAGCTGACCATGCCGGAGGTCGGCGCATGCAGCGGCACGCTGACCGTGCCCTGGGCCTCGGCGATCTTCTGGCCCTTGCGCACGCGCTCGCCGACGGCCACGCAGGGTTCGGCCGGCGCGCCGAGATGCTGGCTCAGCGGCAGGATCAGCCGGGCCGGCAGCGGCGCGGTCTGGATCGGCGCGCGGTTGGACAGCTCCTTGCGCTCCGGCGGATGAATGCCGCCGGGGATGTCCCAAACAGTGGTGTGCATCGCGGTCATGCGGCCTGCTCCCGGTCGGTGGCGATCAGCTGGCCCGGCGCCAGCGGCAGCGTCCAGCTCCAGCTCTGCAGGCTCTTGCCCACTTCAAGCATGTCGATGCAATCCACCGGGCAGGGCTCCACACACAGGTCGCAGCCGGTGCATTCGCTGGCGATCACCGTGTGCATCTGCCGCGCGGCGCCGACGATGGCGTCCACCGGGCAGGCCTGGATGCACTTGGTGCAGCCGATGCATTCGGCCTCGCGAATGAAGGCGACCATCTGCGGTTTCTCGCCACCCTCGGCGTCCAGCGGCTCGGGCTCCATGTCCAGAAGGTCGGCCAGGGCCTGGATGGTGGCTTCGCCACCGGGCGGGCACTTGTTGATCTTGTCGCCGTTGGCGATGGCCTCGGCGTAGGGTTTGCAGCCCGGATAGCCGCACTGGCCGCACTGGGTCTGCGGCAGCAGGGCGTTGATCTGTTCGGCGATGGGGTCGCCCTCGACCTTGAAGCGAATCGCCGCGTAGCCCAGCAGGGCTCCGCAGGCCAGGCAGAGGATCAGCAGCGCGACGACGGCAATCAGCACCAGACTCATAGCTTGATCAACCCGGCAAAGCCCATGAACGCCAGCGACATCAGGCCGGCGGTGATCATGCCGATGGCCGGGCCCTGGAAGGCCTTGGGCACATCGGCAATGGCGATGCGCTCACGCATGGCGGCGAACAGCACCAGCACCAGCGAGAAGCCCAGGCCGGCGGCGAAGCCGTTCAGCGTGGCGGTAATGAAGGTGAACTCGCTGCGGTTGGCGTTGAGCAGCGCCACGCCGAGCACGATGCAGTTGGTGGTGATCAGCGGCAGGAAGATGCCCAGCACGCGATAGAGCAGCGGACTGGTCTTGTTCACCACCATCTCGGTGAACTGCACCACCACGGCGATCACCAGGATAAAGCTGATGGTGCGCAGGAATTCCAGGCCCAGCGGTTCGAGCAGGTATTCCTGCACGAGATAGGCGCACATGGCGGTCAGGGTCAGCACGAAGGTGGTGGCCAGCGACAGGCCGATGGCCGTTTCCACCTTCTTGGAGACGCCCATGAACGGGCACAGGCCGAGGAACTGCACCAGGACGAAATTGTTGACCAGGATGGCGCTAACCATGATCAGGGCGAGTTCGGTCATTGCAGGGGCATCGCTCTGGGTGGGCCGTTGAAGAGGGCCGGTATTATCCGGGAGGGGGACAGGGCATACAAGGCGCGACAGGCAGCCGCAGGCTGACGGGCATCAATGGGCGGCCAGGCCGCCCGGCCAGTACGGCTGTCCACTGGCGCGCAGCGCATGGGCCGGGGTGGTGCGCGCGGCACGCTGGCGCCACAGCGGTTCCAGCTGGCCGGCCGCCGCCTCGAGTCCGGCCTGTTGCAGCGCGGCCTCACTGGCGCGCAGCACGCGCTGTGCGCCATGGGCGATCTGCGCCTCGTCGAAGGCGTCCAGGGCAGCCAGGCGGTAGAGGTCCACATCGGGCTCCTCGCTGCGCCCCGGCAGGCTGTCGTCCAGGCACAGGCCGGTCAGCAGCTGGCACAGGGCGGCTAGCAGCGCCACGCCGGGCGCGGCGTCGAAGGCCTTGAACTCGATGCGCCCGACTTCACCGGGCAAGCGCGCCGGACGCATCAGCGGCGAGGCCTGTAGCGCCGCGTGGTTATCCGCCTCGACATACACCCGCACCGCCGGTCTGCAGCCGCAGCGCATCCAGGTGCGCCGCGACCAGCCGGTCCAAGGCTGGCCGGCGTACCAGGGCGAATCGAAGCTGAACGGCACGATGAACGGCGCGTAGAAGTTCAGCTTGCGCGCGGCGTCCAGGTCGCGTCGCCAGTCCCGCTCGGCGAAGGACAGGTTGAGGTCCGGGCCGAAGGTCAGGGTGGCGATGTCGTTGCCGGCGAAGTCCCGATCGGCCGCCCGCGTGCGCTGTTCGTAGGTGTTCAGCGGTGGGTCGAAGACGTAGCGTTCGTGCAGCGGGTTGAGTGCCGCGATGCCCAGTGCCAGGTGATGGGTGGCCAGGGTAGCGGCCAGTTGCCGTTCGATCTCCAGCAGCAGGTCCAGCGCCTCGGCGACGCTGTTGCGCGGCGGCGTGCGAATCTCCACGCCCTTGACCGCCAGGCCGGCGAAGCGACCGTCCGGGTGGGCACGCTCGTCACCTTCCAGGTACCAGTAGCCGCTGCGAATACCCTGGTCTCCGGTGGCCAGGGTGGGATCGTCGAGCCCTGGCTTGGCGGCCAGCATCCGGCTGAGGGCGGAGAAGTCCAGGTTGGTGAAATCGCGGATGCGTCCGGCGTGTGGGCCCGAGGCATCGATCAGCAGGTATTCGAATTCGATGCCGTAGCGCATCGCGGAGCCTGAACGAACCATGATGTTGCGTCCTGCCGCCAGTGTCCTGACCAGTGTAGGCCGGCGGCTGGATGAATCCTTTGCATGCAAATTAGTCGCTGACTTAAAGAAAGCTCGCTAACAATCATTAGACTTTGGTCGTAGAATGCGCCGCGTCAGAACACCACACCCCCGAGGCTCTTTGCTCTTTATGAACACCCAGGAACTGCAACGCCTGCTCGATGATTTGGATGCCACCCACACCGCCAGCGACAGCCTGAGCCGTCTGGTCGTCAGCCGTCTGGCCAAGCAGGGCGTCCCCTACAAAGCGATGCTGGGCAAGCTGGAGGTGGGTGGTCGCGTGGTGTCGCCGCATTTCTGGGTGGAGAGCAATGGCTGCGTGATCGACTACCGCGGCGGCAAGGACAAGCGCGGCGTATTCGCCAAGACCGAAGCGCCGGCCTACCAGGGCACCGAGATCGTCCTCGATCCGCTGCCCGACTACATGTTCGAGCAGATGGCCCGCTGACGGCGACCAGGCTGAGAAATTAAAAAAACGGAACCCGAGGGTTCCGTTTTTTTTATTGTGGTTCGGTGCCGCGCCGATCGTAGGGTGGAAAACTCGCGCAGCGATTTTCCACCACAGCCACGCCTGCGTATGCCCGGTAGACAAGGCTTCGCCGTTGTCTACCCTACGGCACCAACCCCGCCTTACTTCACCCGCTGGCCCGGCTTGGCGCCGGCGTCGGGGCTGAGCAGGAAGATTTCGCTACCGCCGGGGCCGGCGGCCAGCACCATGCCTTCGGAGACGCCGAACTTCATCTTGCGCGGCGCCAGGTTGGCCACGTACAGGGTCAGGCGGCCTTCCAGCTGGCTCGGATCCGGGTAGGCGCTCTTGATGCCGGAGAACACATTGCGCTTGGCGTCGCCGATGTCCAGGGTCAGGCGCAGCAGCTTGTCGGCGCCTTCCACGAACTCGCACTTCTCGATCAGCGCGATACGCAGGTCGACGGCCGCGAAGGCGTCGAAGTTGATCTCAGCGGCCAGCGGGTCCTTTGCCAGCTCGCCATTGCCGGCCGGCGCGTTCGTGGCCGCCAGGTCTTCCTTGGAGGCTTCGATCATGGCCTCGACCTTGGCCGGTTCGATACGGGTCATCAGCGGAGTGAAGGCATTCAGCTGATGGTTGGCCAGCGGCTGCGCCAGGTTCGCCCAGGTCAGCGGCGGCACATTGAGGAACTGCTCGGCGTCGGCGGCCAGCTTCGGCAGCACCGGCTTGAGCAGGATGACCAGCTGGCGGAACAGTTCGACGCCCAGGGCGCAGATTTCCTGCACTTCCTGCTGCTTGCCTTCCTGCTTGTTCAGCGCCCACGGCGCCTTCTCGGCGATCCAGGCGTTGGCCAGATCCGCCAGGTGCATGATTTCGCGCATGGCGCGGGCGAAGTCACGCTTCTCGTAGGCGTCGGCGATGCTCGGCAGCGCGTCGCGGAAGCTGGCGCGCAGCTGGGGCTCGATGTCGGTGGCCACCAGCACGCCGGCGTTGCCCTTATGGATGAAGCCGGCGCAGCGGCTGGCGATGTTGACCACCTTGCCGACCAGGTCGGAGTTGACCTTCTGCACGAAGTCCTCAAGGTTCAGGTCCAGGTCGTCCACGCCGCGGCCCAGCTTGGAAGCGTAGTAGTAGCGCAGGTATTCCGGGTTCAGGTGATCCAGGTAGGTGCGCGCCTTGACGAAGGTGCCACGCGACTTGGACATCTTCTGGCCGTTGACGGTCAGGTAGCCGTGCACGTTCAGCGCGGTCGGCTTGCGGTAACCGGCGCCTTCCAGCATCGCCGGCCAGAACAGCGCGTGGAAGTTGATGATGTCCTTGCCGATGAAGTGGTAGACCTCGGCGCTGGAGTCCGGCTTCCAGTACTCGTCGAAGTCCAGCTCCGGGCGGCGGGCACAGAGGTTCTTGAAGCTGGCCATGTAGCCGACTGGCGCATCCAGCCAGACATAGAAGTACTTGCCCGGCTCGTCCGGGATCTCGAAGCCGAAGTAGGGCGCGTCGCGGGAAATGTCCCACTCCTGCAGGCCGCCATCCAGCCATTCGGCGATCTTGTTGGCCACGGAGTCTTGCAACGCGCCGCTGCGGGTCCACTCCTTGAGCATCGCCTCGAAGTCCGGCAGCTTGAAGAAGAAGTGCTTGGACTCCTTGAGCACCGGCGTGGCGCCGGAAATGGCCGAGCGCGGATTCTTCAGCTCGGTCGGCTCGTAGGTGGCGCCGCACTTCTCGCAATTGTCGCCGTACTGGTCCTCGGCCGCGCATTTGGGGCAGGTGCCCTTGATGAAGCGGTCGGCCAGGAACATGCCTTTCTCGGGATCGAAGTACTGGGTCACCGAGCGGGTGGCGATGTGGCCCTTGTCGCGCAGCGCCAGGTAGATGGCGCTGGACAGCTCGCGGTTCTCTTCGCTGTGCGTGGAATGGAAATTGTCGAAGTTCACGCCGAAGTCAGCGAAGTCGGCCATGTGTTCGGCCTGCACGTTGGCGATCAACTGTTCGGGGGTGATGCCTTCCTTTTCGGCGCGCAGCATGATGGCCGAGCCGTGGGCATCGTCGGCGCACACATAGGTGCAGGTGTTGCCGCGCAGCTTCTGGAAGCGCACCCACATGTCGGTCTGGATGTATTCCAGCATGTGGCCGAGGTGGATCGAGCCGTTGGCGTAGGGCAGGGCGCTGGTGACGAGAATCTTGCGGGCTTCGGACATGGCGGTTGGGCTGCACGCTGATGGAACAAGCCGGCAACTATAAGGGAAGGGGCGCGCCGGAAGCCACCAGCCGCAGGGGGGAAAACGCGCGCAGCGATTTTCCACGCGGCATACCCGCGCATACCCGGTAGACAGGCTGCGCCGTTGTCTACCGTACGGCCTGCTCCAGCCTGAGGCGTGTCGCTGCTGCTATCATGCCCGCCTGTCCCGCCGGTCCGAATCTGGAGCCCCCATGTCCATTACCCGCGAAGCCGTCGAAGCCGCGCTGCGTCAATACACCGACCCGCACCTCAACCAGGACCCGGTCAGCGCCGGCTGCGTCAAGCAGATCGACATCCAGGGCGAGCGCGTCGCCGTGCGCCTGGAGCTCGGCTATGCCGCCGGCCTGTTCAAGAGCGGCCTGGCCCAGCTGCTGCAGATGGCCCTGGAGAACCTCGACGGCGTCAGCCAGGCCAGTGTGCAGGTGGACTGCGTGATCACCGCGCACAAGGCACAGGATTCGGTGCCGGCATTGAGCAACGTGAAGAACATCATCGCCGTGGCCTCCGGCAAGGGCGGCGTCGGCAAGTCGACCACCGCCGCCAACCTGGCGCTGGCCCTGGCCCGCGAGGGCGCCCGGGTCGGCATGCTGGACGCGGACATCTACGGCCCCAGCCAGGGCATCATGTTCGGCATTCCCGAGGGCACCCGGCCGAAAGTGCGCGACGAGAAGTTCTTCGTGCCCATCGAGGCCCATGGCGTTCAGGTGATGTCCATGGCCTTCCTCACTGACGACAAGACGCCGGTGGTCTGGCGCGGGCCGATGGTCTCCGGTGCGCTGCTGCAACTGATCACCCAGACCGCCTGGGACAACCTCGATTACCTGGTGGTCGACATGCCGCCGGGCACCGGCGACATCCAGCTGACTCTGGCGCAGAAGGTGCCCGTGGCCGGCGCGGTGATCGTCACCACCCCGCAGGACCTGGCCCTGCTGGATGCCAAAAAGGGCGTGGAGATGTTCCGCAAGGTGAACATTCCGGTGCTGGGCGTGGTGGAGAACATGGCCATCCATATCTGCTCCAATTGCGGCCATGCCGAGCACCTGTTCGGCGAAGGCGGCGGCGAAAAGCTGGCGGCGCAGTACAACGTCGACCTGCTGGCCTCAATGCCGCTGTCCATGGCCATCCGCAGCCAGGCTGACGCCGGTCGGCCGACGGTGATCGCCGATCCGGAAAGCCAGATCGCCATGCTCTACCAGCAGGTGGCGCGCACGGTGGGCGCGCGCATCGCCCAGGGCAGCCAGATCGTCGCGCAGTCGATGCCGAAGATCGAAATCAGCGACGATTGAGGATATTGGCTGGCACCCGGTGCCTGTCCGGGTGCTCAGCCGAAGAACTTGCCGAGCATGCGCGAGGCGAAGCCGCGGTCGAGGTTCTTCTTGACCAGGGCGACGTAGTGCTTGTCTTCGTGCTTGATGTGGTTGATCAGCCACAGGCCCACGTCGGTGCGCATGTCGCGCGCCACCTTGAGCGGGTCGATGCCGTTGGTCACCTTGTCCAGGTATTCGTTGGCGCGCTGGCGGAATGCGTCGTGTACCTGGCGATGGGCTTCGAACATCGGATAGCCGGCCTGCTCCATCAGTGACTCCTCGAACACCAGGTGCGAAAGCACATAGTCGATCAGGCCGCGGCAGAGAATCTCCACCTGGCTGCCATCGCCACTTTCGATGCAGTTCTGAATCTCCTCGAAATACTCGAACAGCCGCTTGTGCTGTTCATCAATCAGGTCGATCCCTGTTTCGAATTCGGCCGACCACTCGATCTTGAGCGCCATCGTTCATTCCCTTCCGCTGCTGGATATCCCGGTTCGTTCGGTTTAAAGGCACCGTGCCAGCATGCGAGGCTATGCAAGAGCGGGGCTGGGAATGTTGATCTGGATCAGTGGACGAATGGGGGAAAATGGGCTTCACCCGGCGCCTCGGCTTGGAAGGAGCGACATTGGCCCGGTAAGATGCGCGCCATTCCAGTTGAACCCATTCAGGACACCGCGATGAGCATCAAATCGGACAAGTGGATCCGCCGCATGGCCCAGGAGCACGGCATGATCGAGCCCTTCGTCGAACGCCAGGTGCGCACCGAGGGCAGCGAGCGGCTGATCTCCTACGGTGTCTCCAGCTATGGCTACGACGTGCGCTGCGCCGACGAATTCAAGGTGTTCACCAACATCCACTCGGCCACCGTGGACCCGAAGAACTTCGACGAAAAGAGCTTCGTGGACGTGAAGGGCCCGGTGTGCATCATTCCGCCGAACTCCTTCGCCCTGGCGCGCACCGTCGAGTACTTCCGTATTCCGCGCGACGTGCTGACCATCTGCCTGGGCAAGAGCACCTACGCGCGCTGCGGCATCATCGTCAACGTCACCCCGCTGGAACCGGAATGGGAAGGCCACGTGACCCTGGAATTCTCCAACACCACCACCCTGCCGGCGAAGATCTATGCCAACGAGGGTGTGGCGCAGATGCTGTTCCTGCAGTCCGACGAGCCCTGCGAAGTCTCCTACCGCGATCGCGGCGGCAAATACCAGGGCCAGACCGGCGTCACCCTGCCCAGGGCCTGATCGGGTAGTTCCTGGCCGCCGGGGCGGGATCGCCCCACGGGCCGTAACCCGGGCGTAGGATGGTCAAGGCATCGCCTTGGCCACCGAGTGGGACCCTGCGGCGGCCGGAACAGCGCCGACCGCCTACGCGGCCGGTGTGCCCCGGTCATCCAGCCAGCGCAGCGCCTTCTCGCGGGCTTGTGCCAGGTTGCGCACGAACGCCAGCTCGCCCTCGCGACGGTGGATGCCGGCGCGGCGCAATTTCAGACGCACCCGGGGCGTGGTGCCGACCAGTACCAGGCCGATGCCGTGGCGCTGGTAGTGATCCAGGATGCTTTCCAGTGCCGCCAGGGCGGTCATGTCCAGCAGCGGCACGGCGCTCATCTCGACGATCACCACCTTCATCTCGCGATCGAAGCGGCGCAGGGCATCCAGCGCCTTCTCCGCCGCGCCGAAAAACAGCGGGCCGCGAATGGCATAGGCGGCCACGCCCTCGGGCAAATCATGCAGTGCCTCGTGGTAGCCGGGTGGCAGGCTGGCGGTGTCGGTGACATCGCTCATGCGCTTGATGAACAGGCCGGCGGCCAGCAGCAGGCCGACGCCGACCGCCAGGACCATGTCGAACAGCACGGTGAGCACCAGGCAGACCAGCAGCACCAGCACATCGGTGCGCGGCGCGATCTTCACGGTGTGCACCACATGGTGGGCTTCGCTCATGTTCCAGGCGACCATCAGCAGCAGGGCCGCCAGGGCCGACATTGGCAGGTAGCTGAACAGCGGCGACAGCAGCAGCACGGCCAGCAGCACCACCCCGGCATGCACGATGGCTGCCACCGGCGAAAAGGCGCCCGCCTTCACGTTGGTGGCGGTGCGGGCCAGCGCCGCCGTGGCGGTGATGCCGCCGAACAGCGGCGCCACCAGGTTGCCGATGCCCTGGCCGAGCAGTTCGGCGTTGGGATCGTGCTTGGTGCCGGCCATGCCGTCGGCCACCACCGCGCACAGCAGCGACTCGATGGCGCCCAGCATGGCGATGGCAAAGGCCGGCGCCATCAACTGGCGGATCAGCTCGAAGGACAGCACCAGTGGCTGGCCGTCCGGGCCGGGCAGATCCCACGGCCAGGCGAAACTGGGCAGGAACGGCGGGATCCCGGGATGCTCGACGCCATCCAGCACGTAGCTGAAACGCTCGCCCAGGGTGGCCAGCGGCAGGCCGACCGATTCCAGCAGCAGGCCGAGCAGGGTGCCGACCAGCAGGGCGACCAGGTGTCCCGGGATCTTCGGCACGAAGCGCGGCCAGACGATCAGCACGCCCAGGCAGACCATGCCAACCAGCGCGTCGCCGAACTGCAGGGTGGGCAGCGCCTCGCCCAGGCTCATCAGCTGCGCCACATAGTGGGCGGGTTCGCCCTGCGGCTGCAGGCCGAGGAAGTCCTTGATCTGCAGGGTAGCGATGACAATGCCGATGCCGGCGGTGAAGCCCAGGGTCACCGGATAGGGCACGAAGCTGATCAGCTTGCCAGCGCGCAGCAGGCCCAGGGCGATCAGGATCAGTCCGGCCAGCAGGGTGCAGAGCAGCAGGCCGCCGATGCCGTATTGCTGGGTGATGGGCAGCAGGATGACCACGAAGGCGGCGGTGGGGCCGGAAATGTTGAAGCGCGAGCCGCCAAGCAGGGCAATCAGCGGAGCGGCGACCAGCACGGTGTACAGGCCATGCTGTGGCGGCACGCCAACGGCGATGGCCAGCGCCATGGCCAGGGGGATGGCGATGATGCCGACCGTCAGGCCGGCGGCGAGGTCCCCCTGCAGGGAAGAACGGGAATAGCCGGCGCGCAGCGTCTGGCGCCAGGCCGCGAACAGCGGTAGTTGCAAGGACATGATGGCTCCCGGAGGGCAATGCCGGGCCAGTATACGCCTGCTCTCCGTAAGGAAATGCGCAGCGATTGGTTGCGTTGAGCGCCGCCGGGGCAGGGGAGTACACTGCGGGCCCTTTGACATGAGCGAGGCGAGCGATGCGCAAGGACAAGAAGCAGGTGATCGGCGAGGAAATCGGCGACGAAGCCATCAAGGCCTACCTGGCCATGGAGCCGGCCGACGACACCCCGCCGGCACTGCACAAGCTGGTCAAGGCCTATCGTGGCCTGCGCATCGGCGACTTCGAGCGCTTCCTGGTGTTCTTCCGCGAGGCCGGCTACGACCTGGCGGCCGCCGACGCCTTCATCGCCATGATCGAGGACCAGCGCCAGGCTGAGCCCTATATCGAGGCGATCCGCGCAGCGCGCGGCTGAAAGTAGGGCAGTCGGCGCCGTTCTGGCCGCCGCTTCGGCGTTGCGAGGCGGTGGACAAGGCAAACGTTGTCCACCCTGCGCGGCTTGCCAGTTCCACGTCGTGGATGCTTAGTGCTTGCGCGCCAGCGGCAGTCGCTCGAACGCCACGCCGGCCAGGCCGGTCTTCAGCAGCGCACGGATGTTGCCGTGGTCACTTCCCTCGGGCGTGGCCAGCACGCTGCGGTAGTGCTCGCCGAAGGCCCGCAGGGCCTCCTCGTCCGTCAGGCCTTCCAGCAGGGCCATGCCCAGCACCTTGCACGAGCCTTCGTTCTGGCCGGCGGCGTTCTGCTGGTCGCCGTTGCGAAAGGCGCTTGGCGTGTAGTCGTACCGGGCGCCGATGAACGCCAGGGTGTCGGCGAACAGGTGCTGTTCGCTGCGCAGGGCGGTGCGAAAGTCGTTCAGGTTCATTCGGGCTTGTTCTTCTCGAAACTGGCCAGTTGCTCGGCGCTGGCTTCGCGCTGGTAACGGGACTTCCACTCGGCATACGGCATGCCGTACACCGCCTCGCGCGCGGCCTCCAGCTCCAGTTCCACGCCGCGCTCGTCGGCGGCGGCCTTGTACCACTTGGCCAGGCAGTTGCGGCAGAAACCGGCCAGGTTCATCAGGTCGATGTTCTGCACATCGGTGCGTTCCTGGAAATGCTGCACCAGGCGGCGGAAGGCCGCGGCTTCCAGTTCCAGGCGTTGTTGTTCGTTCATAGGGGGACTCCAGGCTATTCGCGGTGACCGGCGAGGGTGATGGAGACGGATTCGGCGAAGCGCAGCGCGTGGGGCTTGTCTACCTCGACTTCCGCGTAGCGCACCTCGGAGTGGGCCATCACCAGGTCCAGCACTTCCTGGGTCAGGCGTTCCAGCAGGGCGAAGCGGTTGCCCTCCACGTGGGCGATGATCGCCTTGGTGATGGTGCGGTAGTTCAGCGCCCGCTCGATGGCGTTTTCCGCCACCGCCTGGTGCGCCGCATAGAGGATGGTCAGGTTGATCAGCACGTCCTGCTTGTTGAGGACTTCCTCTTCCTTGATGCCGATGTAGGTCCGCAGGCGCAGGTCCTTGACCCGAATGCGCGCCATTCCCGGTTCCAGTCGCATGGCCGTTGCTCTCCGATTCTGGGGGGCGGCGAGTATCGCACGACTGGGCCTACTTGAGATGCCGACCGCCATTCACCGTGAGCGTGGTGCCGGTCAGGTAAGGGGTATCCAGCAGATAGCGCAGGCTCTGATAGATCACCTCCGGCCCCGGCGCGAATCCCAGCGGCGACTTGGCCAGTGCGCGCCGGCGGTAATCCTCGTCGTCACCCTCGTTGAACATCAGCAGCGCCGGGGCAATGCCGTTGACCTTGATGTTCGGCGCCAGGCGTGCGGCGAACGACAGGGTCAGGCTGTCCAGGCCGGCCTTGCTGGCGCAGTAGGCGGTGTGCTTGGCGCTGCCCTTGCGCACCACGTCGTCGCCGATGTGCACGATGTCCGCCGGCGCGCTGCCCAGCAGCAGGTCGGCGCAGTGCAGGTTGATCAGGTAGGGCGCCAGCATGTGCACGTTGACCATGCGCCGGAACGCCTCGGCCTCCTGGCCGGGCTCTTCGGCCAGCCATTCGGAGGCGTTGTGCACGATGGCGCGCAGCTGGCCGGTGTGCTGGCGCAGGCGGGCGATGAAATCGAGGATGCCGGCCTCGTCGGCAAAGTCCGCGCGCAGCAGCTCGGCGCCGCGCTGGCGCAATTGCTCCAGGCCTGGGCGCTCGCTGCGGTAGCTGACGATCACCGGCTGGCCGTCGTCGAGCAGGCGCAGCGCGCAGTGCAGGCCGACGCGCTGGCTGGCGCCGGTGATCAGGATGGGGGCCGGGGAGTGGGGCATGGGCACGCTCGGGCGGTGACGGCTGGAGGCGCCAACCTATAGCAGCCGTCCGCCGCCGGCAATCAGTGGCGGGCCAGCAAGGCGCGCAGGCGGGCGCTGGCCCGGGTCGGCCGCTGCAGCCAGGGCGCCAGCAGGCGCGTCACCTGCGGAATCACCAGGTAGGTCATCAGTGGCGTCAGGGCCAGCGTGGTGACCAGCACCCGGGCCGGCATCGGCCAGTCGGCCAGGTAGCCGCCGAACAACAGGTTGAACAGCAGCGACACCGGAAAGAACGCCAGCCAGATCACCAGGCTCTGTTTCCAGCGCGGCGGGCGGGTGGCCTCGTTGAACCAGCCGTCCAGGCCCAGGGCGCGGTGCTCGTGGGGACGGTCGAACAGGCCCTGGCCGCGCTGCAACCAGGCCTGGCGCGAGGCCGAGTGCTCCCAGGCGGCCAGGCTGTCCGGGTCGCTGAAGCGGAAGATCATCTGGAATTCGTTGTCGCCGGGCGGCGGGGCGAGCATCCCGGAACCGAGGTAGCCGGGGAAATCGGCGGCCAGGCGTTCGCCTTCATGCATCCATTCGATGAATGCGGTGTAGTGGGCAGGCTCGACGCGGCGAGCAACCAACAGGGTCATGGGCGGGGTAGGCATCCTGCGACTCCTTGCGGTGACCGCCCGGGTAGGGCGGATACGGTTACGCGCCCCAGGGGTGGCGGGGCGCGCTCGGAGCGCAATCATGCAAGCTGCAAGCCGAAATGCAAGTGGTCTTGTGACGGACGTGCGGGTGTGCGCGCCGAACCGGGCATCTCGCGAATGAATTCGCTCCCACGGGTTGGCGTGAGGATGCTGGTCGGTGGCGAAGAGGATTGGTTGTCGGTGCGAGCGGCACCGGCATGGAGCAATGGATCAGTGGGCCTGTGCCTCGTGGTGCAGCGTGACCAGCAGATCCTGCAGGCGCGCCAGGCCGTTACGCTGCAGCGGGGTGATGCGATACGCCGCCAGCCCTTCCTCCAGCACGCGCACCTGCTTGCCGCGCAGCGACAGGGTGGATTTGTCCGGCAGTACCATCCACAGGGTGAAGTTGTTCGGCAGCGAGGCGCCGGCCACCAGTGCACCGTTGAGCGAGAGCTGGCGCACCGACAGGCCGGTGGCCGCGCCAGCGCGGTCCAGCAGCGCCAGCGGTGTGGCCAGGGTGGCGCGCCACGGACGTTCGACCAGGCCCTTCTCGAAGATCTGCGGCGTTTCCAGCTGCAACTGCAGGGTTTGCACCTCGTCACGATTCAGACGCAGCGGGAAGCTCAGGCGCTGACCATTGACCTGGGCCTCGACGGTCAGGTGCGCGTCATCACCCAGGCTGGCCAGCAGGGCATGGATGGCGGGGCTGCTGTCGAGCACCAAGCGACTGGTGTCGTGCGTGACGGAAGGCGTGGGCTCATCCAGCAACTGCTGGAGGAAGGCCAGTTCGTCACGGGTGAGCAGCGGCTCGTTGCGCATGGGGAAATCTCGAAGCGAAGCGGTAACCGATTGTAAGACTCGGCTATTCGACGTTTGTTGCAAGCGGTCCCGTTTCTTCCGATAAGCGGTTCCCATAAATGCAACTCCCGGCTGGATATCGGTTTTGCGGCATAATGCCGCGATTCTTGAGCGGTCACGTGGGAGTTTTTCATGAAAATCGCGATTCTGAGCGGCAGCGTGTACGGCACGGCCGAGGAAGTGGCCCGCCACGCCGAGCAGCAGTTGCAGCAGGCCGGCTTCGAAACCCGCTATCAGCCGCGGGGCGAATTGGCCGAACTGATCGCCTGGGCGCCCGAAGCGCTGCTGGTGGTCACCTCGACTACCGGCATGGGCGACCTGCCGGACAGCCTGCAGAAGATCCACGCCGCCCTGCGCGATCAGCCGCCGGCTTGGTACGGCTTGCCCGGTGCGGTGATCGGCCTGGGCGATTCCAGCTACGGCGACACTTTCTGCGGCGGCGGCGAGCAGATCCGCGAGCTGTATGCCGAGCTGGGCATCCGCGAAGTGCTGCCGATGCTGCGCCTGGACTCCAGCGAGACGGTCACCCCGGAGCTGGATGCCGAACCCTGGCTGGCCGAGCTGGCCGTCGCCCTGCGCGGTTGAACCGTTGAACAAGCCGGGGGAGACCCGGCGGTAGATGCCTTGTCGAGGAAATTCATGAGTCAGGTGCTGGATGAACTGGTGGCTCTGCTGAGCCTGGAAACCATTGAGGAAAATCTGTTTCGTGGCGCCAGCCAGGACCTGGGGTTTCCCCAGCTGTTCGGCGGCCAGGTGCTTGGCCAGGCGCTGTCCGCCGCCTGCCAGACGGTGATTGCCGATCGCCATGTGCACTCGCTGCACGGTTACTTCCTGCGCGCGGGCGATGCCCTGCTGCCGGTGGTCTACCAGGTGGAGCGGGTGCGTGACGGCGGCAGCTTCAGCACCCGGCGGGTCACCGCGATCCAGAAGGGTCAGCCGATCTTCTTCTGCAGTGCCTCCTTCCAGGCCGACGAGCCGGGCTTCGAGCACCAGCCGAGCATGCCGGAGGGCATCGAGGCGCCGGAAAACCTGCCCAGCGAAATGGACCTGTTCAGCCCGCATGCCGAGCGCATCCCGCAGCCGATGCGCGACAAGATCTTCTGTGCCAAACCGATCCAGATTCGTCCGGTGAACCCCGGCGATCCCTTCCGGCCGAAACCCAGCGAGCCGCTGAACATGTACTGGTTCAAGGCCGACGGCAGCCTGTCGGCCAACCCGGCGCTGCACAAGTACCTGCTGGCCTACGCCTCGGACTTCGGTCTGTTGACCGCGTCGCTGCGTCCGCACGGCGCCTCGTTCTGGCAGCCGGACATGCAGGTGGCCAGCCTCGACCACGCCTTGTGGTTCCACCGCGACCTGAAGATGGACGACTGGCACCTGTACGTTCAGGAAAGCCCGTGGAGCGGCGGCGCGCGGGGTTTCAGCCGCGGCAGCATCTTCAACCGCGCCGGCGAACTGGTGGCCTCGGTGGCCCAGGAAGGACTGATCCGTCGTCGGGAGAGCCGTGCATGAACTTGCGCGATGTCCGGCACTGGGTGTTCGACATGGACGGCACACTGACTGTCGCCGTGCATGATTTCGCGGCGATTCGCCGGGCGCTGGACATTCCCGCCGAGGACGACATCCTCGTCCACCTGGCCGAGCTGCCGGCCGAGCAGGCGCGGGCCAAGCGGGCCTGGCTGCTGGAGCACGAGCGTGAACTGGCACTGGCCGCGCAGCCGGCGCCCGGCGCGGTGGCACTGGTGCGGCACCTGTGCGAACGCGGCGTGCGCCTGGGCGTGCTGACGCGCAATGCTCACGAGCTGGCTCAGCTCACCCTCGACGGCATCGGCCTGGGCGACTGCTTCGAGCGCGATGATGTTCTCGGCCGTGACGAGGCGCCGCCCAAGCCGCATCCCGGCGGCCTGCTGAAGCTGGCGGCGCGTTGGGAAATACCCACACGGAGCCTGGTGATGGTCGGCGACTACCGCTTCGATCTGGAGTGCGCCCGCGCCGCCGGCGCGCGCAGTGTGCTGGTCAACCTGCCGGGCAACCCCTGGCCGGAGCTGGCCGACTGGCACGCCCGCGATTGTGCAGAGCTGCACGGCTGGCTGCGGTAGGACGGCTGCCCGCGCCCGTCGCGGGGTCGTGGGGGCGGCGTTAGCTGCGATGTTCTGGTCGAAGCGTTCGTGCAGGCCATAGCCACACGCTCGCTGAAGTCGTTCCCACAGGTCCGGGCGGTCGGTTCTTTCCGGACGGTGTGCCCGAACGCGCCACCTACAACCGTGGCGCCTCGAAGGTATCGCAGCGCCCGGCCTCGCCGCTGTCGAAGCCGATGCGGAACCAGTGCACCCGTTGTGCGGATGAGCCATGGGTAAAGGAATCCGGCACCACCTGCCCCTGGGTGCGCTTCTGCAGGCGGTCATCGCCGATCGCGCTGGCGGCGTTCAGCGCTTCCTCCAGATCGCCTTCCTCCATCCAGTCCAGGCGCCGCTGCGCATGGTGCGCCCAGACGCCGGCCAGGCAGTCGGCCTGCAGTTCCTGACGCACCAACAATCCGCCTGCTCCCTCAATCGGTTCGCCACGCTGACGGGCGGCCTCGACCTGACGGGAGATACCCAGCAGGGTCTGCACATGGTGGCCCACTTCGTGGGCGATCACGTAGGCCTGGGCGAAATCACCGGCGGCGCCGAAGCGCTGCTCCAGTTCCGCGAAGAATTGCAGGTCCAGGTACACCTGCCGGTCGGCCGGGCAGTAGAACGGGCCGACCGCCGAGGACGCGAAACCGCAGGCCGAATTGACTCCGCCGCTGAACAGCACCAGGCGCGGATGTTCATACTGGCCGCCCGCCTGTGCGAACAGCGCGTCCCAGGTGTCCTCGGTGTCACCCAGCACGGCGCGCACGAACTGGCTGTGCGGATCGTCGGCCGACGGGGGAGCGGCCTGCTGTCCGACCCCCGGTGTACCGCCCGGACCGGCCAGCTGGCCGAGGATCTGCAGCGGGTCCTGGCCCATCATCAGGCTCAGGACCACCACGATGGCGATGCCGCCCAGGCCCAGCCCGCCACCGACGCGCAGACCGCGTCCACCGCTGCGGGCATCCACCACGTTGTCGCTTCGACGGGCACGTTTCCAGCGCATGGCAGCTCTCCGCAAATCGACGTGGCGTTGAGTATGGTCGATGGGCCGTCCGGCTGGCGGCTTGTCGCGTTCCGATGCGGCGACCTAGGATTACCCTGTCATTGAGGCAGGTATGACAGATGAAGCGTCCCTCGTTACCCACCACCGTGCTGGCCTGCGCCCTGGCTGCCGGTTGCCAGGCGGTGAACACCACCAGCGGCGGCGCCGTGGGCGTCGATCGCAAGCAGTACATGTTCAGCATGCTGTCGACCGAGCAGGTCAACCAGATGTACGCGCAGTCGTACCACGAGGCCATCAGCCAGGCGGCCAGCGCGGGCGTGCTGGTGAAGGGGACTGCCGATGCCCGGCGGGTACAGACGATTTCCCAGCGCCTGATCGCCCAGGCCCCGGTGTTCCGGCCGGATGCCGCCCAGTGGCCCTGGGAAGTCAGCCTGATCTCCAGCCAGGAGATGAACGCCAACTGCGGGCCGGGCGGCAAGATCATGGTCTACACCGGGCTGATCGAGCAGCTGAAGCTGACCGACGACGAACTGGCCGCGGTGATCGGCCATGAGATTGCCCATGCCCTGCGCGAGCACAGCCGCGAAGCCCTGTCCAAGGCCTATGGCGTGGAGTTGGCCACCCAGCTCGGCGCTGCGCTGGGCGTGGGGCAGGGCGGCTTGCAGATGGCCAACCTGGGTGTCGAGTACCTGATGACCCTGCCCAACAGTCGCGGCAACGAGAACGAGGCGGACCTGATCGGCCTGGAGCTTTCGGCGCGTGCCGGCTACGACCCGAACGCCGCCCTCACGCTGTGGGAAAAGATGGCCCGCGCCGCCAACGGCGCGCCGCCGGAATTCATGAGCACCCACCCGTCTTCCAGCACGCGCATGAGCAACCTGCGCGAGACCATTCCCAAGGTGATGCCGCTCTACCGGCAGGCGACGTCGCGGTAGGACAGGCAACGCTTTATTGTCCGCCGTCACGCCGGAACGGGCGCCCCTGGCGGTCAGATAGAGCGCTGACCGCCCTACGCCAATACCCGCTTCATAGGGCGGACAACGTCTTTCTTGGCCGCCGTCGCGCGGTTTCGCTCAATGAGCGCCCAAGCAAGGGGCTGCTCCGCTGCTACCCCAGCAGCCCTGCCAGGTGCAGGGCCTGATAGGCGGCATACAGTCCCAGCAGCAGGAAGGCCAGCGCCGCCAGGCGATGGATCAGCTTCAGCGGCAGGCGCTCGGCGGCGAAGTTGCCGGCCAGCACCACCGGCACGTTGGCCAGCAGCATGCCCAGCGTGGTGCCCAGCACGACCATGACGAAGTCCGGGTACTGCGCGGCGAGCATCACCGTGGCGATCTGCGTCTTGTCGCCCATTTCGGCGAGGAAGAAGGCGATCAGCGTGGTGATGAAGGCGCCATGACGCTTGAAGCGGCTGCCTTCGTTCTCGTCCAGGGTGTCGGGAATCAGCGCCCAGGCCGCCACTACCAGGAAGGCCACGGCCAGCAGGCTGTGCAGCAGCACCGGCGTCAGCCAGTCGGCGATCCAGTTGCCCACCGCGCCGGCGGCGAAATGGTTGGCCAGGGTGGCAACGACGATCCCGGCGATGATCGGCCAGGGCTTGCGGAAACGGGCAGCGAGCACCAGGGCGAGCAACTGTGTCTTGTCGCCGATTTCGGCCAGGGTGACGATTCCGGTGGGGACCAGCAGGGATTCCAGCATCAGGCTTCCTAAAGGGGTGGGTCGACAAGAGAACGCAATGACACGCACGCCCACCCACCCCGGGTCGGGTCGTTCGTGTCACAGGTCTTGTCAAACCCCAGGCTTCAAGCCTGTCGGGTCGCCGGCGCCATGGTCTGTGGACCAAGCATGTTGACGCGGGCCGCGCGAGCAGGGCGCTCGCAGGAGACTACTCCCCCAGGACGGCGGGCATTCTGCCCAACGAGGCGGGTGGGTGCAAGCCTGACGTCCTGCCGCTTAACCGCTCCTCGTGCGACCGGCGGTACCGGTGCGATGGTGGACAAGGAAAACGTTGTCCATCCTACGTAGGGTGGATCGCGCTTCATCGATCCACCAACGCACTGCAAGATGCGGCCGGCGAGGTGCGGCCGGCAAGGTGCGCCGTGCAGTCACCCAAAAGCATCGCGGCTAAAGCCCCTCCCACCAGTCCCGGTCAGGAGCTGCGCCGCGCCCGGTAGATGCGGAATCCCTGCCTCTCGGCCAGTGTGACGCACGGACCCAGGTGCTGCTCGATCAGCGGCGGGTACTTGAGGAAGCTGTTGGCCACCAGCCGCAGTTCGCCGCCGGGGCGCAGGAAGCGGGCAGCGTCGCGCAGCAGGGTTTCGCTGGCCTGGTAGTCGGTGTGCACGCCCTGGTGGAACGGCGGGTTGCTGACGATGGCCGCCAGCCCGGTGGGCGCGGCGTGAATGCCGTCGCCGGCGATCAGCTCGGCGTCCAGGCCGTTGGCGGCCAGGGTCAGGCGACTGCTGGCCAGGGCGAAGGCGTCCACATCCAGCATCAGCAGCGGACTGGCCGGGTAGCGGCGCTTGAGCACCGCGCCGAGCACGCCGGCGCCGCAGCCGAAATCCAGCAGCGGCCCGGCCGGCAGGTCTTCCAGATGCTCCAGCAGCAGGGCGCTGCCGGCGTCGAGGCGTCCATGGCTGAACACGCCGGGCAGGGTGACCACCTGCAGCGGGCCGTCGGCCAGCGGCAGCTCGTAGCGTTGCGCCAGGTCTTCCAGCACCGGGACCGCGGGTGCCTGTTCGACCTGCACCTGCCACAGCTGGCAATGCCGGGCGCTGTCCAGCTTGCGCGGCGTGCCATAGGTGGCCAGCTGCTTGGCGGCGCGTTCCACGCCGGCACGCTTTTCGCCGACCAGGTACAGCAACTTGCCCGCCAGCTGGGCGGCCAGGGACTGCAACAGGTAATCGGTCAGCTCGCGGGACTTGGGCAGGAACAGCACGGCGGTCTCGAACCGCGTCTCGGGCGGCGTGGTGCCGAACCGGCTGCGCTCGGGGAAGCGTGCCTGCAGTGTGGCCTGCTCGCCGGCGTGCCAGCTCCAGCCAATGGCGTCGGGCAGGGCGGCGAGCAGGTCGTCGGCCGGCAGGCCGGCCAGCAGCACCGTGCCGGTGAACAGCTCGGCCTGGCGCAGCAGCACTTCGCTTCGTGGATCCATGGGAGGTCTCCTGTCAGCCGACCACGCGCAGCGCTGCGCCGGCGCGGAAGGCGCGGGCGTTTTCGGCCAGTTGTTCGAGGATGCGCTGGCGCGCCTCGCGGCTGCCCCAGGCGCAGTGCGGGGTGAGGATAAGCCGGGGGATGTCCGGCGCAAGCAGCGGATTGCCGTTGCGCGGCGGCTCCTCGCTGAGCACGTCGCTGGCCGCGCCGCCCAGGTGGCCGCTGCGCAGGGCGTCGGCCAGGGCCTGTTCATCCACCAGTCCGCCGCGTGCGGTGTTCACCAGCAGCGCGCCGGGCTTGAGCAGCGCCAACTCGCGGGCGCCGATCAGTTTGCGGGTCTGTTCGGTGAGCGGGCAATGCAGACTGAGGGCGTCCACCTGCGGCAGCAGCTGGTCCAGCGGCAGATAGCCGGGGCGCGCCGGCCGCCCCGGCAACTGGCCGAGCAGCACGCGCAGGCCGAAGGCCTCGGCCAGCCGTGCCACGGCGCCGCCCAGCTCGCCATGGCCGAGGATGCCCAGGGTCTTGCCGGCCAGTTCGACGATCGGGAAATCCAGCAGGCAGAACTGCGGCGCCTGCTGCCAGCGGCCGGCACGCACGGCGGACTGATAGTCGCTGAGATTGCCGGCCAGGGCGAGCAGCAGCATCAGGCAGTGCTGGGCCACCGAGGCGGTGCCGTAGCCCTGGCAGTTGCACACGGTGATGCCGCGCGCCCGGGCGGCGGCCAGGTCGACGTTGTTGGTGCCAGTGGCGGAGATCAGCACCAGCTTCAGCTCCGGGCAGGCGGCCAGCACCTGCTCGGTCAGCGGCACCTTGTTGCTGATTGCCACCTGGGCGCCGCGCAGGCGTTCGATGACTTGCTCCGGCGTGCTGGCGCTGTGCAGCGTCAGGCGGTCGAAGCAGGCATGCAGGCTGCTGAAATCAAGGTCGTCGAGGGTGGCGGAGTCGAGGAAAACGGCGTTGAAGGACATGGCGGCGGGGCTGCAGGTATAGAAAGCGAGAGGTTAACAGAGGCTGACAGGACCGTGGTTTGGGTAGGGCGGTCGGCGCCGTTCCGGCCGCCGGTGCGGCCCGACCAAGGCTTCGGTAGGGGGGAAGGTGGCCAACGCGTTGCGTTGGCCACCCTGCCGAAACTCCTGCCAGCGCTCGCGGACAGGTCCGCCCCCACAGGAGCAATAGCATGTGCCCTGTGGGAGCGAATTCATTCGCGAGCTATTCGGCGGTCAGCCCGCCACCAGCACCCGAATGGCTTCCAGGCGCAGCGAGGCCTTGTCCAGGTAGCTCAGGCCGTCCTCGCGCTGGCGGCGCAGCGCCTCGATTTCGCTGTCGCGCACGCTCGGGTTGACCGCCTGAAGGGCGGTGAGGCGCGCCAGTTCCTCGTCCAGCTCGGCAGCGAAGCGCTGCTTGGCCTCGGCAACGCGCTCGGCGTGGCGCGGCGCCATCTTGTCCTCGGCCAGCTTGAACTGCTGGCTCAGCACATCGCGCTGGGCCTGCACGAACTTGTTGGCGCTGGCGCGCGGCACGCTTTCCAGCTGGTCGTTGAGGGTGTCGAAGCTCACCTTGCTGGCCAGGTCGTTGCCCTTGGCATCCAGCAGGCAGCGCAGCGCCTGGGGCGGCAGCACACGGCCGAGCTGCAGGGCGCGCGGCGCCACCACGTCGCTGACGAATAGCAGCTCGAGCAGCACGGTGCCGGGCTTGAGCGCCTTGTTCTTGATCAGCGCCACCGAGGTGTTGCCCATCGAGCCGGACAGCACCAGGTCCATGCCGCCTTGCACCATCGGGTGTTCCCAGGTAAGGAACTGCATGTCCTCGCGGGCCAGCGCCTGGCTGCGGTCGTAGGTGATGGTCACGCCCTCGTCGTCGCCGAGCGGGAAGCTGGCGTCCAGCATCTTCTCGCTCGGGCGCAGGATCAGCGCGTTCTCCGAATGATCTTCGCTGTGGATGCCGAAGGCGTTGAACAGCTCTTCCATATAGATGGGCAGGGCGAATTCGTCGTCCTGCTCGAGGATCGCCTCGACCAGCCGCTCGCCTTCGCCGGCGCCGCCGGAGTTGAGTTCCAGCAGGCGGTCACGGCCGCTGTGCATCTCGGCTTCCAGGCGCTCGCGCTCGGCGCGGGCCTCATCGAGCAGCGCTTGCCAGGGCTTGTCGTCGCCGCCGTTGAGCTGTTCCAGCAGGCGAGGGCCGAACTGCTGCTGCAGGGCGTTGCCGGTCGGGCAGGTGGCCAGGAAGGCATTCAGCGCCTGGTGGTACCACTGGAACAGACGCTGCTGGGCACTGCCTTCCAGGTAGGGCACGTGCAGCTGGATGCGGTGCTTCTGGCCAATGCGGTCCAGACGTCCGATGCGCTGTTCGAGGAGGTCCGGGTGGGCCGGCAGGTCGAACAGCACCAGGTGATGGGCGAACTGGAAGTTGCGGCCCTCGGAACCGATTTCCGAACAGATCAGCACCTGGGCGCCGAACTCTTCGTCCGCGAAATAGGCGGCGGCACGGTCGCGCTCGAGGATGCTCATGCCCTCGTGGAACACCGTGGCCGGGATGCCGGAACGCAGGCGCAGCGCTTCTTCCAGGTCCAGCGCGGTCTCGGCGTGGGCGCAGATGACCAGCACCTTGTGCTGCTTGAGCAGCTTGAGGGTGTCGATCAGCCATTCCACGCGCGGGTCGAAGCGCCACCAGCGCGCTTCCTCCGCGTCGCCGGCATAGCCGAGCTCCGGATACAGCTCGGCCTGCTCGCCGGGCAGGTCCTGGTACTGCTCGGGTTGCGGCAGCGGGTAGGGATGCAGCTCGCGCTCCGGGAAGCCACGCACGGCGGCGCGGGTGTTGCGGAACAGCACGCGGCCGGTGCCGTGGCGGTCGATCAGCTCGCGGATCAGGCGCTGGCTGGCCTGGATGTCGCCATCGGTGACGGCGGCCAGCAGGGCTTCGCCTTCCTCACCGAGAAACTCATGGATGGTGCGGTGCGCCTGTTCCGACAGGCGCCCGTTGTCGAGCAGCTCCTGCACGGCCTCGGCCACCGGACGGTAATGCGCGCTCTCGGCGCGGAACGCCTGCAGGTCGTGGAAGCGGCTCGGGTCGAGCAGGCGCAGGCGCGCGAAGTGGCTGTCCTGACCGAGCTGCTCCGGGGTGGCGGTGAGCAGCAGCACGCCGGGAATCGCCCCGGCCAGGCGCTCGACCAGCTGGTATTCCGGGCTGGCGTGCTCGGGGTGCCAGACCAGGTGGTGAGCTTCGTCCACCACCAGCAGGTCCCAGCCGGCGGCCAGCAGGGCATCGGCGGCCTTGGCGTCGTCCTTCAGCCATTCCAGGGCGACCAGCGCCAGCTGGGTGTCCTCGAAGGGGTTGTCGGCATCGCTCTCGGCGAAGCGCTCGGCATCGAACAGCGCCACCGGCAGGTTGAAGCGCCGGCGCATTTCCACCAGCCACTGGTGCTGCAGGTTCTCCGGCACCAGGATCAGCACGCGGCTGGCGCGCCCGGAAAGCAGCTGGCGGTGGATGACCAGGCCGGCCTCGATGGTCTTGCCCAGGCCCACTTCGTCGGCCAGCAGCACGCGTGGGGCGATGCGGTCGGCCACCTCGCGGGCGATGTGCAACTGATGCGGGATCGGCTGCGCGCGGGCGCCGCCCAGGCCCCACAGCGGCGACTGCAGGATGCGGCCGCGGTGGGCCAGGCTGTGGTAGCGCAGGGCAAACCAGGAGAAGGGGTCGATCTGCCCGGCGAACAGGCGGTCGCTGGCCAGGCGGAACTGGATGAAGTTCGACAGCTGGGTTTCCGGCAGCGAGCAGGTCTCGTTCTGCTCGTTCAGTCCGTGGTATACCAGCAGCCCATCGACGTCCTCGACTTCGCGCACGGTCAGCTTCCAGCCTTCGAAATGGCTGATCTCGTCGCCGGGCGCGAAACGCACGCGGGTCAGCGGAGCATTGCGCAGCGCATACTGACGGGTATCGCCGGTGGCTGGGTAGAGTACGGTCAACAGACGGCCATCCTGAGCCAGAATGGTGCCGAGACCCAGCTCGGCCTCGCTGTCGCTGATCCAGCGTTGCCCCGGTTGATACTGCTGCTGCGCCATTCGCGTCTCCGTTGGTGAAAAAGCCGGGTATGGTACCGGAAGCGCAGAGGGATTCCACAGTTGGCGTGCGTAGCTGCTAAAGGGGCACCGCCGGCTGCCGACAGCTTGGACAACAAGGAGAACAATCATGTTGCCGCCGATCCTGCCCAACCAGATCCCCGTGACCAGCCAGCAGGACCCGCCCAAGCCCAAGCCGGACATTCCGCCCGTGGTGCCCACCCAGCAAGCCGGCAAGGAAGGCGCGGTCAGCCTGGACAAGCGCAATCCGGAGGAAACCGCCCTGCGGCTGCGCGAGGAACAGGAGCGCCGGCAGCGCCAGCAGCGCGAGCGTGACCGCATCAAGAAAGCCCTCGACGAAGGCGAGGAAGACCTGGAAGCCCTGGAGGCCAGCCTGGACCCGAGCGTGCCGCGCAAGGGCCTGTGGGTGGATATCAAGGCCTGAACGAGCCGAACCCGCATGACCGAAAAGCCCATCGATTTCGCCGCCGAGCGCGAAAAGCGCATCCACGACCTCAAGGAAAAGCGCCTGAACGAAGTCCGCGAGGCCTTCGAGCGGGCGTTGCCGCTGCCCAAGGGCAAGAAGCCACGCGGCGGCAAGAAGAAGCGCTGAGCGCCCCGCCGGCCTGTTCGGGCCGGTCTCCCTCTGTTTCCAATTGTTTCGGCGACGTTCCCCGCAGGTCGGGCGAACCTGCGTCGCAGCGCGCCTCACTCTTGATCTGGATCAGGTGCAGCATCCTGCCGCATGGGCGGGGCGTCGCAAACTTGACTTGGGTCAATGGGCGCCGACGGTCCTCTGGCAATCTGCGATCAACCAGCACGTGGTGAGGAGCCCGGACATGTTTATCGATGAAGTGGTATTGGCAGGCGTACTTATCGTCGGACTCTGCGTCGTCTTCTGCGCCGGGTTCGCCTATTTCATCTGGAAGGACTCGAAGAAAACCAAGAGCAACTGATCCTTCCTGATCAAAGAGCACGCAAGGCATTTTGGGCGACTTCGGTCGCCCATTTTTTTGCCTGGAAAAAGTCTACTTATACAAAATGTGAAAAAGTTCCCCTGACTTCAAACTTTCATAATCCGGAAATGGCTCTGTCACATCCGGTTCGGATACTCCGCTTCGGTCGAAACAGCGAAACGTTCAAATCGCTCGGACGTTATACAAACCCGATGGAGCTTTCCGATGAAAAAGAAGTTGATCGCGATGGTTGTCAGTGCCGCAGCTGTTATTCCCGCCGCGGCCATGGCGGATGTTGATGTTTATGGACGTGTCCATGTTTCCACCGATTTCCTGGACGATGGCGCCGATTATTCCGAAGTCAACATTTCCAGCAACTCCTCGCGTCTGGGTTTCAAGGGTAATCATCAGATCAATCCCGATCTGAAGGCGTTCTTCCAGATCGAGCAGGAAATCAATTTCACCAACAGCAATGGCGATAATTTCAGCACCCGCGACACCTTTGTCGGACTGAGCGGCAACTTCGGCGCCGTCCAGCTGGGTCGTTTCGACAGCCCGTTCAAGGTGGCCCGCGGTCCGGCCAACCTGTTCGGCGACCAAGTGGGTGATATGCGCAACCTGACGCGTGCCGGTCAGGCCCGCTTCGATGAGCGCTATGACAACACCTTCCAGTACACCACTCCGAACTTCAGCGGCTTCAATGCCAAGCTGGCGTACTCCGTGCACGAGGACAGCGTTGCCGCTTCGGATCACAAGACCGACAGTGTCAGCCTGTCGCTGAACTACGCCGGCGGCCCGTTCGAAGCCTCTCTGGCCTATGAGCAGGTTTCGGAAGAGGCCACCCGCGGCGAGCGGGACGGTATTCGTCTGGCTGCCGCCTACAAGCTGACCAGCGCTGCCAAGCTGGTCGGCTTCTACCAGACCCTGGACTACACCGGCCTGGCGGGTACCAGCGATGCGGTTCAGGAGCAGAACACTTCCGATGTCTACGGCCTGGGTGCCGAACTCAAGGTTGCCGCCAACACCGCCATCAAGGCCATGTGGATGGCCCGCGCCGTCGATGCTGACGACCGCGACAGCGACATGCTGGCCGTGGGTGTCGAGCACAAGCTGGACAAGGCGGTGCGCGTCTACGCCAACTACGCGCTGGTCAACAACGACGACAACATCGCGCTGACGCCCTGGGGGCAGGCCCGTACCGCCACCCCGCCCGGCACCAACGGCGAAACGGCCTCCGCGCTGTCCGTGGGCCTGCGCTACGACTTCTGATCTCATCCGAGAGCGGAAATCTCCAGCCGGGCTGCTCCTTGCGAGCAGCCCGGTTTTTTGTCATCGAAACGTAATCGTCCGTTCTTAATCTTCTGGCTCTGACCGATCGGGCAGCGTCATGCGGCCCATCCCCAACGCCAAGGAGTCTTCATGCGTCGTCTATTCTGGCTGGCCCTGATCGGGCTGCTGTCGGGCTGTGCCCAGCAGTCCCCCGTCAAGCTGTACGCGGGGCCCGAGTTGTCGCAGGCGCAGGTGCTCGTGGTTGAAGTGCCTGATGCGCTGGAAGTGATGGCTATCAACGGCCAGCCCGCACCTGCCGCCAATGGGTTGCTCGGCACCGGAAGTCGGGTGTTGCACCTGCGCCCCGGCGATTACCGGATCGATGCCTTCTACGAGAACGTCTTCGACATCGGCGGCGGCCTCAGTCACGAAGTGGTGCGCACGCGCAGCGCGACCTATCGTCTCACCGGTCGCGCCGGCGAGCGCTGGAAGCTTGATTACCGGGAGCCGGCCGGCCTGCAGGACGCGCGGGCCATGCAGGATTCCTTCGCCGGCTGGTCGGTGAACGTGCGCACCGGCGAGCGCATCGCCACGTCCCAGGGACCGAGGCCGGTGTCCACGGTCAGCCAGCTGCTTGGCCGTGACTCCAGCCCTGCTGCGCCCGCTTCGATCGAACCACTGGCGGCCGCCCCCGCACAGACTTTGCCGCACAACGACGCCACTCTGCACACCCTGCAGCAGTTGTGGCGGTTGCTCGATCCGCAAAGCCGACAGGCATTCCTGGATTGGGCGGGGCAGTAGCGGCTCCCTGTCGGGTTACACGCTTGCTCCCTTGCCCCGCCCGCTGGCGGGGCTTTTTTTGCTGATCGGCGCCCCGCCAGCGAGCCGATTTTCAAATCACGACGGAAGACGCTAGGCTTCCCGGGTCGTTTGCAGAGGCCCGCACCGCCCCATGACTGCGTTTACCTCGCCTGGTGGCACGCCTTCCGGCCGGGATATTCCGGAGCGGCACTTCTTCCGACCGCCGCTGCCGGCCGGTCACGCACCTCGTCCGCACCTGTGCGAGCGCCTGGAGCAGGGGCTCGAGGGTCGCCTGCTGCTGATCTGCGCGCCGGCGGGCTTCGGCAAGAGCTCCCTGGCCAGCGAATTCTGCGAGCGCCTGCCGTCCGGCTGGCGCACGCTCTGGCTTGGCCTGGGGCCTCGGGACGGCGACCCGGGGCGCTTCTTCGAGCGTTTTCTGGAAGGTCTGCGCAGGCATTATCCCGGCCTGTACGAGGAGGGCCTCGCCCTGCTGCGCATGCGCCAGCCACACCAGCCGTTCGCCTTCGAGGCCTGGCTGAGCGATCTGCTGGACGAACTGCAGGTACGCCTCGACGGTGAGGATCTGCTGCTGGTGCTGGACGATTACCATCTGGTGCAGGGGGCGGTGCTGGACAGCAGCCTGCAGTTCGTCCTGAACCACCTGCCGGCCGGCGTGCGCCTGCTGGTCACCAGTCGCCAGCGGCCCGCCTGGCACCTGGCGCGCCTGCGCCTGCACCGCCAGTTGCTGGAGCTGCAGGTCCAGGACCTGCGCCTGAGCGCCGAGGAGGCCGGTGCGCTGGTGGCCGGGCAGGGCACCCAGTTGAGCGATGAAGAGCGCGACCTGCTGCTGCAGCGCTGCGAGGGCTGGGTGGCCGGCCTGCGGCTGTGGTTGCTGGCGCGTCAGGATGCGCCGCAAACGGAGGCCGCTCCGCTGTCCCCGGCGATCGCCGACGGGCTGATCCACGATTACCTGCTTGAAGAAGTGATCGACCGCCAGCCTGCGGCCGTGCAGGCCTTCCTCTACCAGACCGCTTGCCTCGATCGCTTCTGCGCCGAGCTGTGCGACGCGTTGCGTGAAGAGCATGACAGCGCCGAGATTCTCGATCACCTCAAGGCCCATCAGGTCTTTCTGGTCCCCCTGGACGAGCAGGGCCGCTGGTTCCGCTATCACCATCTGTTCAGCGACCTGCTGCGCCGCCATCCGCCTGCCACGGGCGAGGTGTCGCGTGCCAGCCTGCACCTGCGCGCCTGTCGCTGGTACAGCCGGCAGAACGATCCGGTCGAGGCGGTCGAGCAGGCGTTGCGCGCCGGACGCAGCGATGTGGCCGCCGAGCTGGTGCAGAACCTGTCCGAAGAACAGCTGCTCGGCGAGCAGAACGTGGCCATGCTGTTGCGCTGGAAGCTGGAGCTGCCCGACAGCCTGCTCGGGCTTTCGCCACGGCTGATCCTGCTCTACGGCTGGGCCCTGGCCCTGGCCTGCCAACTGGACGCCGCCGAGGCACTGGCCGAACGGCTCGGACACTTCCTGCCGGCCGCCAGCGCGACTGAGCAGCGCTTGCTGCTGGCCCAATGGCAGGCCCTGAGCGGCATGATCGCCCGCGGGCGCGGCGAGATCGCGCTGGCCGAGCGGCATTGCCGCGAAGCCCTGGTCGATCTGCCGGCCGAGCGCTTCGGACAGCGCTTCATGTGTATTTCCACCCTGGCCAACCTGGCGGTGACGCGGGGTGTGCTGTGGCGCGCCCGTGACTTCAACCGCCAGGCGCTGGAGCTGGCCCAGCGCTACGGCAATCCGCTGTTCGAGGCGCTGGCCCATCACGATCGCGCGCGGGTGTTGCAGGCGCGTGGGGAAGTCCTGCGCGCGCTGGACGAGGTGCGCCTGGGCCTGGCGCGCCTGGGCGGTCTGGGCGCGCACAAGCCCTACGCGGTTCGCGCCCGGCTGACCCTGTACGAAGGCTACCTGCTGGCGCTGCGCCTTCAGCCGGAGCAGGCCCGCGAGCGGTTGCAGGCCGGTATCCGTGAAGCGCGGGCCTGCCGCGACGTGACCCTGGTGATCGGCTACAGCGTGCTGGCCACCCTGGCCGAGCAGGAGGGTGACATCGCCGAGGCTTTCCGTCTGCTCGCCGAAGCCGAGCGCACCCTGCACGCCTGGGATGTGCCGCCCATCTACTACCTGGCCCTGGTCACCCTGGTGAAATGCGAACTCTGGGCCGGCCAGGGGCAACTGCCCCTGGCCGAGCTGTGGCTGGCCCGGCTGAGTGACACCTACACCGGGGAGCAGCCGGCTGCGGCCCCGGAGCTGCTGCCCCAGTTGCCGCTGCACCTGGGGTTGCGCCGCGCCATCGTGGCCCGCCGGCGCTTCCAGACCGAGGACGCCGAGCGGCAGCTGCGCGATCTGCAGCGCCAGGCGCGCCGGCGCGGTGCCCTGATGTTCGCCTGCTTTGCGGATATCCACCTGTGCCTGTTGCTGCTGGATCGGGGGCGCCTGGAAGAGGCGGGCGCCGTGCTGGTCAGCGGGCTGGAGTCCGGCCGGGGCGGCTGTCTGCTGGCATTCCTGCACCTGCTGCGTCGCCATCCACACTGGCTGCGCGCGCAGCTTGCCGAGCAGCCGGACGGTCCGCTGGCGAGCGATCTGCTGGCCCTGCTGCCGGCGTCGGCCAGCTCGGCCGACGCTGGCGGGGAGGCGGTGCCGCTGAGCGGTCGCGAGCTGGGCGTGCTGCGCCTGATCGCCCAGGGGTGTTCGAACCAGGAAATCAGCGAGCGGCTGTTCATCTCGCTGCACACGGTGAAGACCCATGCGCGGCATATCAACGGCAAGCTGGGGGTGGAGCGGCGCACCCAGGCGGTGGCGCGGGCCAAGGCGCTGGGACTGCTGGACTGAGTGAGAGCCCTGCGCTCCGGCCGGTAAAGCGCCGATCGTCCTACGTCATGGCAGTGCTCCGGTCAGGATGGGTTCGGCGCCGGTCGATTTGGCGCGCATGTCGTCCTCGATGGCCAGCAGGGTCGGTTGCAGCGCATTGAGGCGGTCGCGCACCGCGGCCAGCGGATGTTCCCTCGCCAGGCTGTCCAGGCGCGCCAGGACCTCGGCGCGCGCCGGGGCCGGCAGGTGCACGAACAGCTCCGGCAACTGGCCGCTCAGCTCGCTGGCGTACTGCTCAAGCTCGGCGGCACCGAACTGCCGGGTCATGTCCAGGAAATCCAGGGCGCTGCGGGTCAGCTGGGCGGCGGCTTCCTTGGTGTCGCGCAGGCCCTGCAGGCGCACCGGGCTTCGTCGCTCCTCCTCCGACAGCGTCATCCAGAACTCCACCGTCAGGGTGAACAGCACCGCCTGCTGGCGCAGCGAATGGCTCATCAGCCCCAGCGCCTCGCTGGCGTAGGGCTGCTGCGCGGCCTTGAAATCCAGGTACAGGCGCAGCAGTTCGCGCAGGTGTAGCAGGATGTCCCGCGCCTGCTCCTGACGCTGCTCCAGGGCCACGTAGATGTTCAGTTGCGGGCGGAAGTTCTCGGGATTGACCATGCGCTGGTAGAGCGGCCCGGTGAATTCGCCGCCGCGCCGGGGCAGGGCGTCGGCCTGGCTGCCCTGCACCTTGCGCAGGGTGTCCAGCAACTGGCGGTAGTCCTCGCTGCTCCAGGGGCGCTGGATGTCGGGGATCGGCTCGCCGAGAAAGTACAACTCCGTAGCGGCCAGCGGTCTCAGCACAAGCAGCAGCACCAGGGCGAGCAGGGCGTTATGGGGGCGCGGCATGGGGCAATCCGTGGCTCGTTTCCGACCGGGGCAGCTTATCCAGCCTGGCGCGCAGCGTCATCCCGTCCTTCGGTTGGGCTCATGGGTGTTTTTTTCCGTGCTGTGATGCCGATGGCACGGGTACACCGTGCCTTCCGTTCGCTGCCGGCTCACAAGGAGAATGCCATGCCCGCTTCCAGTTCCACCCTGACGCCGCCCCTGGCCAGCGGCGTCGCCCGCCTGGGCTTCGGCGAGCTGCCCCTGCCCGCGCTCAAGGCCCGCTACGGCCACCCGGCCAGCGGTTCGCGTTATGTGGAGCTGGACGGCTTTGCGGTGCACTACCGCGATGAAGGCCACCCCGACCAGCCGGTGGTGGTGATGATGCACGGGGTGGTGGCTTCGCTGCATACCTGGGACGGCTGGGTGAAGGCCTTTTCGCGCCATTACCGGGTGATTCGCTTCGACCTGCCCTGTTTCGGTCTCACCGGTCCGGCGCCCGGCGGGTACTCCGAGGAGCGCATGCGCAAGGTGCTGGGGCTGTTGCTCGATCATCTGCGGGTCGAGCGGGCGACCCTGGTCGGCAACTCGCTGGGCGGCTACCTTGCCTGGAGCTACGCCCTGGAACAGCCCGAACGGGTGGATCGGCTGGTGCTGCTCGATCCGGTCGGCTACCCGATGCGAAGGATTCCCTGGATGATCGCCGCCGCCAGCCTGCCGGGCGCCACCTGGGCCATGCCGCTGTGGATGCCCCGCGCCTTGATCGCCCAGGGCGTGAAGGAAGTCTACGGGGATCGCAGCCGTATCCAGCCGGGCGTGCCCGATCGCTATTACGAGCTGACTCGCCGGCCCGGCAATCGCCGCGCCATGATGGAGATCTTCCGCCTGCTGGTGCGCCTGAACCGCAGCCGCAAGGACACCGCCGAGCGGGTGGCGCGCATCGGTGTGCCGACCCTGCTCATGTGGGGCGACCGGGACCGCTGGATCGCGCCGGAGCAGGTGGCCCTGTGGAAGCGCGACCTGCCGGGTGTGCAGGTGAAGGTGTATGCCGGCGTGGGGCATGTGCCGATGGAGGAAATCCCCGAACGCAGCGCCCTGGATGCGCTGAATTTCCTCGGCGCGAAGCGCTAGGGCGCTGGCCGCTGTGGGGCCGGGGACCTCGGCATCTGCCGAAACTCCGTCTGCCGGCGTAAACCTGGTGGCCTCGACCAGCCCTGCGGCGGTCACGACTGGCGAAACCGCACCAGCCGGCGCAGCAGCGGTCGGCCGGCCAGGTGCAGGAACAGCGGGGCGCCGGCGATCAGGTAGAAGTAATAGGTGACGCCCCGCCAGATGATGATTGCCGCCGCCGCGCTGGACTTGCCCACCAGCGGAGCGAGCAGCGCCACCGAGGCCAGTTCGGCGCTGCCGGCGCCGCCAGGTAGCAGGCTCAGCTGGCCGGCGCCCAGCGCCAGCACCTGGACCAGCACCGTCCAGGCCCAGGGCAGCGTGCTGCCCAGGCCCTGCAGGGTCAGGTAGAGCACGCTGTAGCGCAGCAGCCAGTGCAACGCGGTGAGCACGAACACCCCCAGCAGCACCCGGCGCGGCAGTCGCAGGCTGTCCTGCAGCGCATTGCGAAAGCCCAGTACCTTGCGCCCCCAGTGCACGCGCCGCCGCCAGGGCACGCCCAGTCGCGCCAGCAGATGGCCAAAGATGCGCAAGAGGCGGCGGTGGTTCCAGGCCAGCAGGAAGGCCAGTGTCAGCCCGCTGATCAACAGGAGCAGGCTGGCACCGAGCATCCAGCCCAGGCGCGAGCTCAGCGCGTTGAACAGCGCATAGCAGAGGATGCCCAGCAGCGCGCAGGCGAACACCAGCAGATCGCCCAGTTGTTCGACGGTGAAGATCGCCGTGCCCTGGGCCGGCCGCAGGCCGTGGCGCATCAGCAGCGCCATCAGGGTCAACGGGCCGCCGGCGCCGGCCGGCGTGGCGCAGATGGCGAACTCCGTGGCCATCACCACGCCCAGCGCACGGCCCTGGCCCATCGGCCGACCGACCAGCAGCAGGCGCAGGCGCAGCGCGTTGAGATTCCAGCCCACGAGGATCATGCCCAGCATCGCCAGCAACAGCCCCGGGGGAAAGGTGCGCAGGCGCTCCCACAGCCCGCTGCCGCCCAGCAGCAGAGGCACCAGCGCGGCGGCCAGCAGTGCACAGGCCAGGAGCCAGAGTCCGCGCTTCATGCGGCCGCTCGCTGCGTCCTGCAATGCTCCAGCCAGGCCGCCTTGGTCAGGGGGATGCGGCCGCTGTCGAGCAGACGGCGCACGGTGGCCAGCCAGAAGGCCCGCCCGCTGGGGTGGCGCAGATCCTCCGGATGCAGCGCCAGACGCAACACCGGCGCCTGCTGGTAGCGCCGCAACTGGGCTGCGCACCAGGCCTGGGACAGGCCGCGCCGCCAGGCACTGCGACTGGTCCACACCAGCGTCGGCGCAGGCAGCGCGGTGAAGTTGGGCAGCAGCAGCAGGCTGCGTGGATCACTGGTATAGCGCAGCCCGCTGCGGGCCAGGGCGCGCCGCGTGCCGGCGCTCATCAGCCAGGCCGGGGCGACGAACCCCTGCAGCGGCCAGCCGAGGCGCTTAAACAGCTCGACGCCTCGGGCCAGGCGCTCGCCGGCGCGCTGTTCATCGAGACGGAAGAACTCGCCCTCGCGGGTGTAGACGCGGCGCATGAACCAGTCGCGCGGATCGCGCGGCGGCGGTTCGTCGTCGCAGTGATGGAAGCCATGCAGGATCAGCTCGTCGCCCCGCGCCAGGCGCTGTTCGAGGATGTTGCGCAGCGGACTCGCCTGCAGGGGGTGGCGATGGTGGAAGTTGGGCACCACCAGCCAGCTCAGGGGCAGCGGACCGAGCTGGTCGAGCGCCTCCACGAACGGCCGGTACTGCGGCCAGCCGGGTGGCGCCACGTCATGCAGGACGATCAGCAGGTGCCGCTCAGCCATGCACCACCGCCGGCAGTTCTGTAACGCCCAGCACGGCGCGGTAATGGCCCAGCAGGCCGGCGACCACCGTGTCCCAGGAATAGTGACGCTCCACATGCCGGCGGGCCTGGCTGCCCAGTTGCCGGGGATCGCCTTCGAACAGCATCCGCACGGCCTGGGCCATGGAGGCGCCGTCGTTGGGCCGGCACAGCTGCCCGCAGTGCGGGGGTACGATCTCGGCCAGCGCCCCGGCGCGCACCGCTACCACCGGGATGCCGCTGGCCATGGCCTCCAGCACCACCAGGCCGAAGGTTTCCTGGTTGCCGGCGTGCAGCAGCGCGTCGCTGCTGGCCATCAGCCGCGCCACCTCGGTGGCGGGGCAGAAGTGGTTGATCACCGTGACATTGGCCGGCACCCGGGTGGGCATGCCGGAGCCGACCAGCAGCAGGTGGAAGGGATGCCCCAGGCGTTGTGCGCAGTCCAGCAACACCGGCAGGCGTTTTTCCCGCGAGCCGCGCCCGGCGAAGATCAGCAGCCGGGTCGCGTCGTCCAGGCCCAGCTGGCGTCGCAGGCCCTCGTCACGGTGGCGCGGGTGGAAGGTGTCCAGGTCGACGCCCAGCGGCTGCACGTGAACCTGCGTCACGCCCAGCCGCCGAAGTTTGTCGGCCATCACCTGGCTGGGCGCCAGCACGCGTTCGAAATTGCCATACAGGCGGGCGATATAGGCGTCCAGGTTGGTGTCCAGCCAGGGGCCGATGCGGTTGCGCACCAGACGCGGCAGGTCCGAGTGATAGAAGCCGATCACCGGCACGTCCAGGCGCCGACCGGCGTCCAGCGCCGCCCAGGCGGTCAGGTAGGGGTCGCCGACCTCGATCAGGTCCGGCTGCAGCGCGCGCAGCAGGTTACGCCACGGCGTGCGGCGTATGGGAAAGCGGTAGCCCCGGGCGAAGGGCAGCGGCGGGGTGGGGATGCGGTAGATGCCGTCGTGCTGGCTGTAGCTGTCGCCCGGAATCAGCAGGCTGTGCTGCACGCCGGGGTAGGCGCACAGGCGGCGGTGCTTGGCGTCCAGATAGGTGCGTACTCCGCCGCTGGCCGGCGCGTAGAACATCGTCATGTCAGCGATATGCACAGCATTCCTCCGTTGCGATCCGCTTCGATTGACCGTGCCGGACAGCGGGTGTTCGAAGGCTCTCTTCCTTCAAGACCGAAGCTTAGACGCGAACCTCGCACCCTTCGGGCTTTGTCACGCCGCCGTCATGCCGCTGTCACCGCCCCGACACCGGCCCTCCCTAGCATCGCCCTTGCCCACACTGCCCGACCGGCGGAGAAGCCGGCCAAGGAGACAAGCATGTTGCGTTCCCCCAGCCGCCTGCAGGCCGTGCGCCTGAGCGGTGACGATCAGCTGCGCGAAGCCCAGGCCCTGCGTTATCGCGTGTTCAGCCAGGCCTTCGAGGCCCACCTGCCGGGTGCCGACGAGGGGCTGGATCGCGACGATTACGATCCCCACTGCCTGCACATCGGTGTGCGCGACCTGGACAGCGGTGCGCTGGTGGCCACCACCCGCCTGCTCGACCACCAGGCGGCGCGCGGCCTGGGGCGCTTCTACAGCGAAGGGGAATTCCGCCTGCGCGGTCCGGCGCTGAGCCAGGGGCCGCTGCTGGAGATCGGCCGCACCTGCGTGGATGCCGCCTATCGCAACGGCGCGACCATCGGCGTGCTGTGGAGCGAACTGGCGGAAATCCTCAACGAGGGCGGCTACCGCTACCTGATGGGCTGCGCCAGCATCCCGATGCGCGACGGCGGCATCCAGGCGCGTGCGGTGATGCAGCGCCTGCGCGACAGCTACCTGTGCCACGAGCACCTGCGCGCCGAACCGCTCAATCCGCTGCCGGCGCTGGACATGGCGCTGCCCGACAACCTGGTGGCCGAGTTGCCGCCGCTGCTCAAGGCCTACCTGCGCCTGGGCGCGAAGATCTGTGGCGAGCCCTGCTGGGACCCGGACTTTCAGGTCGCCGACCTGTTCATCCTGCTGCGCCGCGAAGACCTCTGCCCGCGCTACGCCCGACACTTCAAGGCCGCGGTATGAGGCGGCTGCGGCTGGCCTGGCGCCTGCCGCGCCTGGTCGCGGTGCTGTTGCTGGGTGTGCTGTTCTCCCTGCTGCTGGCGCTGGTCGAGCCGCTGTGGCGCGGCGATCGCCTGGCCCTGCGTCTGCGCCTGACCCGGCGTTTCCACGCCGCGCTGGCGGCGGCCCTGCCGTTTCGCGTCACGCTGATCGGCGAGGTGCCGCATGAGCCACGGTTGTGGGTCGGCAACCATGTGTCCTGGACCGATATCCCGCTGCTCGGCCAGCTGCTGCCACTGGCCTTCCTGGCCAAGGCGGAAGTGCGCGGCTGGCCGCTGCTCGGCTGGCTGGCCGAGCAGGGCGGCACGCTGTTCATTCGTCGGGGCAACGGCGACGGCGCGAAAGTAGCCGAGCAACTCGCCGAGCGCCTGGGCCGACCCGGCGCGCTGGCGCTGTTCCCGGAAGGCACCAGCACGGACGGCACGCAGGTGCGTACCTTTCACGGTCGCCTGCTGGGCAGTGCCACGCAGGCCGGTGTGCCGCTGCAGCCGGTGGCCATTCGTTATCTGCGTGGCGGGCGCATCGACCCTCTGGCGCCGTTCATCGGCGACGATGAGCTGCCCGGCCACCTGCTGCGCCTGCTCGGCGCCGAAGTGGCTGAGGTGCATATCCATCTGCTGCCGCCTATTGACAGTCGCGGCAGGAGCCGGGACGAGCTGGCGCGGCTGAGCCGGCAGGCAGTGGCCGAAGCGTTGGGGCTGAGGGTGCCACCCTCTCCCCCGGCCCCTCTCCCGTCGAGGGAGAGGGGAGACGGTGCATGCAGGCCGGCGTAGGGTGGGCAACGTTGTTCTTGCCCACCATGGCGGTGGCCGCGGGTTCTGTCTGGCGGCCAGGAAGGCGCTGACTGCCCTACGCCGACCGCTGCTCTTCGGCGAAACGCATCAATTGCGGATAGAACGCGCGAAAGTCCTCCCACAGCGGGTCGTAAAGGCGTGCCAGCTCATCTTCCGCAGCGTCCAGCAGCTGCGGGCGCGACAGGCGGCGGCGCATGGCATCGACCACCCGAGGCAACGTGTCGAAATGGCGGTAGCTGCCCAGCCAGTCCTGGGCGGCCATGCGCGGGGCGATCAGCGCCAGGTGGCCGGGCAGCTCCGGGGTCACCGCCAGCACCCGGTACACGCGCCCGGTGAACTGCGGCAGGGATTCGCCGGCGTAGTCATCCCAGGCCCGCGCCAGGCAATGATCGAAGAACAGGTCGAGCAGGATGCCCGAGGTGCGCCGCCGCTCGGCGGGGAAGCGCGCACGGGCGGCCAGCACCGCCGGATGGCTGTCGGTGAAGGCATCGATGCGCCGGTGCAGACGGATCGCCGCCTCGATGTCGGCGGCAAAGCGCCCGGCCAGCGGTCCCTTGACGAAATCGCCGTACAGGCTGCCGAGCAACTGGGCCGGCGCGGGGCCGCCGAGGTGCAGGTGGGCGAGGTAGTTCATGGGGCGGCAGCTTACCGCGTGGATGCGCGGCGCGCATGCCGATGGTCAGGCGGCCGGGAGGTCCCGGTTCGTAGGGTGGACAACGGCGCAGCCTTGTCTACCGGGCTTTGCGCACGGTCGGGCAGTGGAAAATCGCTGCGCGAGTTTTCCACCCTACGGGGCGGGACGCGGCGGAGACCGACGCTGCGCGAGCAATCCATGCGAAAGACCGGCTCCGCGCCGGGTCCAATTGGCGTTGACTACTCTCGACCGTCTTGCGTGAGCGTCCGCCATGTCCCAACCGACCGATCTGCACATCCGCCCCCGTCGTCTGGCGTCCGGCCTGCCGGATCCGCTGCCGCGCCACTGGCACGGTGGCAATGCCTTCAAGAGTCATCTGTTCAACGCCATGTCGGTGCTGTTCCCCGATGGCGAGCGCTTCTTCATCGATTCGGTACGGCTGTTCCGTGAGCAAGTCACCGATGACGAACTGAAGGAACAGATTCGCGGCTTCATCGGCCAGGAAGGCCACCATAGCCGCGAACACCTGGAGTACAGCCAGCGCCTGCGCGAGCTGGGCTATGACATCGACGCCATCGAGCGCCGGCTGAAACGACGGCTGGCGTTCATTCAGCGCCACCTGCCGGATCGCCTGCAACTCGCCGCCACCTGCGCGGTGGAACACCTGACCGCCATCATGGCCAACGCCCTGCTGTCCAACCCGGACTGGATGGAAGGCGCCGACCCGCGCCTGGCGCGCCTGTGGCGCTGGCACGCGCTGGAGGAAACCGAGCACAAGGCGGTGGCATTCGATCTCTACCTGCAGGTCTGCGGCAGTCCCTGGCTGCGCCGCCGGGCGATGCTGCAGAGCACGATCTTCTTTACCTGGGACACCACGCGCGGGCTGATCCATTTCCTGCGCCGCGACGGCCTGCTCTGGAACTGGGGTGTCTGGCGCGATGGCCTGGGCTGGCTGTGGGGACGGCGCGGCATCTTCCGGCCGCTGGTGCGCGATTACCTGGACTTCTACCGGCGCGATTTCCATCCCTGGCAGCACGACAACCGGGCCTTGATGGTCCGCTATCAGGAAGAATTTGCCGGCGAGGTGCTCGGGCGGGGCTAGTTGAACCCGTGGGGCGGTCAAACACCCGCCCCACGGTGTGCCAGCCGGCTCTGCTGACCTGACCATGTCCCGTCTGTCACAAAGAATTCACCCGACATAGGTGGTTCTACTCACGCGCCCGAGATGTGCGTGATGTCACAATGCCAGTTGATTGTGTGATCTGCGATGCAGGAATCGACTGCGCATGCCTCCCCGGAATTCTTCTGTTGTTGCTCTCGCGGCCCTGGCCGTTCTCAACCTGTTGATCTGCACCTGGCTGGCGTCGGTCTGGTGGCAGGGCCTGTTGTGGGCGGCCGCCCTGGCGGGGCTACTGCTCTGGGTCGGCCGTTCCCCGGCGGGCGTGCGGGAGGAGTCGCAACCCGCAGCTGATCTCCCGGACCCGGAGCAGACCGAGCGCCTGCAGCGCTTGCAGGCGCTGACTGGCAGCGTGGTGCCGATGTGGAACCGCCACCTGGGGCTGGCCCGTCAGCAGATGGGCGATGCCATCGGCAACCTGGGCAGCGGCTTCAGCGGTCTCAACCAGCGCCTGCTGGCCGGCGACCAGATGGCCGGTGGCGAGCTGGGCAATCGCGCCATTGCCGCCATCGACCAGGCCGAGCAGGGCCTGCAGAGCCTGGTCGAGGCCCTGCGCCAGACCCAGCAGTACCGCGCCAGCCTGGTCAGCGAAATCCTCGGCATCGCCGGCCACACCAACCAATTGCGACGCATGGCCGAACAGGTCGGCGAGATCGCCGACCAGACCAACCTGCTGGCCCTGAACGCCGCCATCGAAGCGGCCCGCGCCGGCGATGCCGGGCGCGGTTTCTCGGTGGTCGCCGACGAGGTGCGCAAGCTCTCCAACCAGTCCGGCGAGGCCGGCAAGCAGATTCGCGAGACGGTGAAGACCGTGACCGACGCCATCCACAAGGCCGAGACCCTGTCGCAATCCTTCGCCGAGCGCGAGCAGGCGCTGGTCAGCGACTCCAGCCAACTGGCCGAGCAGATCGTCGCCCAGTTCGCCGACACCAGCCGCGCGCTGCAGGACTCGCTGCAGCAACTGCGCGACGAGCGCGGGCAGATCGAGCACGACCTGGCCCAGCTGATCGTCAACCTGCAGTTCCAGGACCGCGTCGACCAGATCATCAGCCACGTCACTGCCGACATGGAGCGCCTGCAGGCCTGCGCCCGCGACCTGGCCGAGTGCGATCTGGCCGGCCTCGGCGTCGAGCAGTGGCTCAAGCGCCTGGCCGGCACCTACACCACGCTGGAGCAGCAGGCGCTGCACGACGGCCGGCGCAACAGTGCGGCCGCCGCTTCCTCCTCCGTCACCTTCTTCTGATTCAAAGGAGCATTCGATGAGCAAGACAATCCTGGTCGTGGACGACTCCGCCAGCATGCGCCAGATGATCGGCCTGACCCTCAAGGGCGCCGGTTACAGCGTCATCGAGGCCACCGATGGCAAGGACGCGCTGGGCAAGCTGGACGGCCGCAAGATCAACCTGATCGTCTCCGACGTGAACATGCCCAACATGGACGGCATCGCCTTCGTTCAGGCCGCCAAGCAGGTGGCCGGCTACCGCTTCACCCCGGTGATCATGCTCACCACCGAAGGCAGCGAAGACAAGAAGCAGCAGGGCAAGGCCGCCGGCGTGCGCGCCTGGATGGTCAAGCCGTTCCAGCCGGCGATGCTGCTGGACGCCGTTTCCAAGCTGGTGATCTGAACCCATGACGCCCAGCGATCCCAACGCCGTGCTGCAACTGGGTGGCGCCTTCACCATCGAACGCGCCGCCGAGCTCAAGGGCCTGCTGCTGCAGCAGATCATGGAGAATCGGCCCGAGCGCCTCGACCTGCGCGGCATCACCGAGCTGGACACGGCCGGGCTGCAGTTGCTGCTGTCCGTCAAGCGCTGCTGGCCGCGCCTGAGCCTGGTCGAGCCGAGCCCGGCGGTTTCCCAGGTGGTGGACCTGCTGCGTCTTGCGGATTTCATCGACTGAGCGGCGGAGAAACTCATGGATATTCAAGCGGTACGCAACGTGCTGCTCGAGGAAGCCCGCGAGTTGCTGGCCACCTACGAGCACACCCTGCTCGACATCGAGGCCCAGGGCCTGGACGGCGAGCGAATCAACGCCATCTTCCGCGCGGCCCATACCCTCAAGGGTTCGTCGGGCATGTTCAACCTGCAACGGGTGGTCAGCTTCACCCATCTGCTGGAAAGCCTGCTGGTGCGCGTGCGCAGCGGCGAGCAGCCGATGGGCGGGGCGCTGATCAGCCTGCTGTTGCGCTGCGGCGACTACCTGAGCCGGCTGTTCGACAAGGTCGCCGAAGGCCTGGACGATGAAGACCCCGACCCGGCCCAGCGCGCCGAACTGATCGCCGCCCTGGAGGACTACCTGGGCAGCGTGCAGGCGCTCAAGCCCCTGGCGGGCGTGCCGGCGGGCAGCGAGGCGCAGGACTGGCTGATCGGCATTCATTGCCACCCCGAGCTGTTCCATCACGGCCTGGACCCGCTGCCGTTCATCCAGTACCTGGTCGGCATGGGCGAGCTGCTGGAGTTGGCCCTGGACCGCGAGCTGATTCCCAGCCTCGAGGACATCGATCCGGAGACCTGCTACTTCAAGGTCGACCTGCTGCTGCGCACGACCGCCAGCCGCGAGGCGCTGACGCAGGCCCTGGAGTTCATCCAGGAAGACTGCGACATCAGCCTGGAGCCGCTGGAAGCCATCGTCGCCGAGGCGCCGGAAGCTCCAGAGGCCAGCGAGCCGGCGCCCGTCGAGTCCGCCGCCCCGGCAAGCGCCCCCGCGGCGCCGGCCGCCTCCGGGGAGCGCGCCGCGCGGCGCGACGAGCAGAGCATGATCAAGGTCGATGCCCGCAAGCTCGACCAGCTGATCGACGCGGTGGGCGAGCTAGTGACCCGCTCGGCGCGCTGCCGCACCCTCAGCCTCACGTCCGCCCGCGAGACGGTGGAAACCTTTGTCGAGGAAGTGGACGGCTTCATCGAACAACTGCGCGATCGCGCGCTGAAGCTGCGCATGGCACCGATCAACGAGGTGTTCCAGCGCTTCCCGCGCGTGGTGCGCGACGTGGCGCGCGACCTGGGCAAGGATGTCGAACTGCAGATCCGGGGCGCCGAGACCGAGCTGGACAAGACCCTGATCGACAAGCTCGCCGACCCCCTGATGCACATCGTGCGCAATGCCCTGGACCACGGCATCGAGCCGGTCGAGGCGCGCCAGGCCGCCGGCAAGCCGGCGCGCGGTCGCCTGCTGCTCAACGCCTACCACGAATCCGGTTCGGTGGTCATCGAGGTCAGCGATGACGGCCGCGGCCTGAACGCCGCGAAGATTCGCGCCCGCGCCATCGAGCGCGGGCTGATCGGCGCGGAGACGCTGCTCGACGAACAGGGTGTCTTCGCGATGATCTTCGAGGCCGGCTTTTCCACGGCCGAGCAGGTCACCGACCTGTCCGGACGCGGTGTGGGCATGGATGTGGTGCGCCGCAGCATCGAAGCCATGCGCGGCACCCTCGAAATTCAGTCGACCCTGGGCCAGGGCACCTGCTTCCGCATCCGCCTGCCGCTGACGCTGTCGATCATCGACGGTTTCCAGGTGGTCGTTGGCGAGGCGCATTTCGTGATCCCGCTGGAACAGGTGGTCGAGTGCCTGGAGCTGCCGGCCAACGCCAGCGCGCGGCAGGTGATGAGCCTGCGCGGCACGCCGCTCAGCTACGTGCGCCTGGCCGAACTGTTCGAGCTGCCCCGCGACCCCGCGGCCCGCGAGTGCCTGGTGGTGGTCCAGCACGGCCAGCAACGCACCGGCATCGTCGTCGACCGCTTCGCCGGCGAACTGCAGGCGGTGATCAAGCCGCTCAACCCCATGCTGCGCAACGTGCCGGGCCTGGGTGGCTCGACCATCCTGGGCGACGGCCGCGTGGCGCTGATTCTCGACATCAATTCCTTGCTGGCCACGCCGCGTCGCGTGGAGCACGCCTAATCTGGTTAGCCTTACCTGGAGCACACCTCATGCAGTGGTATCTCAACCTCAAACTCATGCAGAAGCTGGTGATCGCCTTCTGCGTCGGCGCCCTGCTGACCCTGGCCGTGGGTGTCCTGGCCGTGCTGCGTCTGCAGCAGATGGCTGACATCAATCAGGACATGTACGACAACCGCCTGGTGGGCATCGACGCGTTGGGCAAGGCCAGCGCGTCGATGCTGACCCACACCCGGGGGGTACTGATGCTGCCCATGCTGGACCGCCAGGACTTGCTGGCGATGTTCGATACCCTGCAACGGCTTGAGAAGGAGGTGGATGCGCATGCCCAAGTCCTCGCCAAGACGAAGATGTCCGCTGAAGGCAGCAAGCTTTATGACCGTATCCAGCAGCTCTACGGCGAATATTTGGGGGCTTCCCACCAAGCGGTGACCCTTGCTCGCGAGCAGCAGGCCGAGCGTCTCCTGTCGCAGGTCATGGGGCCGGTGCGCAAGACATCTTTCGCCGTGAACGACGCAGTGAATGAGCTCGCCGCCCGCAACGCCATGGTGGCAGGCGAGGCCAATGAGGCCGCCAATGCGACTGCCCGCCAGACCCTGTTGCTGTTGGTGGTGGTTATCGCGATCGCAGCGCTGCTGGCGATAGGCATGGGGCTGCTGCTGGCTCGCCACGTGACGCGCCAGTTGGGCGGCGAGCCGGACTACGCCACCGCGATCGCCCAGAAGGTGGCCGCCGGCGACCTGACCGTCGAGGTGCAGATCAGCAACGACAACAGCCTGCTGGCCTCCATGAAGTCCATGGTCGAGCGCCTCACCCAGGTGATCGGCGAGGTGCGTTCCTCGGCCGACGCGCTGGCCTCCGCCTCCGAGCAGGTGTCCGCCGCCTCCACCACGCTGAGCCAGAACTCCACCGAGCAGGCCGCCAGCGTCGAGGAGACCAGCGCCGCCATCGAGCAGATTGCCGCCACTGTGGCGCAGAACGCCGAGAACGCCCAGGTCACCGACAACATGGCCACCAAGTCGGCCAATGAGGCCCGCGAAGGCGGTCGCACCGTGAAGGAAACCGTCAATGCGATGAAGGACATCGCCGAGAAGGTGAAGATCATCGACGCCATCGCTTACCAGACCAACCTGCTGGCGCTCAACGCTGCCATCGAGGCGGCCCGCGCCGGTGACCACGGCAAGGGCTTCGCGGTGGTCGCCGCCGAAGTGCGCAAGCTGGCCGAGCGCAGCCAGGTGGCCGCCCAGGAAATAGGTGAATTGGCCTCCTCCAGCGTGCAGCTGGCGGCCAACGCCGGCCAGGTGCTCGACCAGATGGTGCCGGCCATCGGCCAGACCGCTGACCTGGTCAAGGAAATCACCGCAGCTTCCCGTGAGCAGAGTGCCGGGCTGGAGCAGATCACCGCCGCTATCGGCCAACTCTCGCAAACCACCCAGACCAACGCCGCCGCGTCCGAGGAGCTGTCCGCCACCTCGGAAGAGATGAGCGCCCAGGCCACCCAGCTGCAGCAGATGATGACTTTCTTCCGCTTGCAGGCTGGCGAAACCGGCATGGCCAGGGAGCACGCCGCCGCGCGCCGCCAGGGCTTCAAGCGCAGTGGCGCGCCCGTCGACGAATCGGCCTTCACTGCGTTTTAAGGAGTGCCCATGAGCAGCGAGCGCAACGCCGGCACGGCCCTGCAGGCCGGGCAGTACCTGATGTTTACCCTGGGCGAGGAAACCTTCGGCTGTCGCATCGCCTGCATTCGCGAGATCATCGAATGCCCGCCGATGACCGCCATTCCGCTGACCCCTGCGTTCCTGCGCGGGGTGATCAACCTGCGTGGCGCGGTGGTGCCGGTGATCGACCTGTCGGTGCGTTTCGAGCGTGGCCGTACCGCGCTGGCCGAGCGCACCTGCATCGTCATCGTCGAGGTGGCCGGCGCCGAGGGTCCGCAACTGCTCGGCGTGATCGTCGACGGGGTGACCGAGGTGCTGGAAGTGGACTCTGCCGACCTGGAGATGCGGCCCAGCCTGGGCGGTGGCATTCGCGCCGATTTCGTCGCCGGCATGATCCGCCAGGGCGATCAGTTCGTGCTTGCCCTGGACATGGACAAGGTGCTGTCCGGCGACGAGCTGGCACGCCTGGTGGACATCCAGCAGCAGGCGCGCGAAAGCGCGTCGGGCTGACGGGGGCGGCATGTCGGGCATCTACGGGCTGAGTGACAGCGCCTATCGGCAGATCCGCGAGGCGTTCCGCCGCGCCAGCGGCATCGATATGCCGGAGAGCAAGCGCCAGCTGGTGGCCGGGCGGCTGTACTGCCGCCTCAAGGCCCTCGGCCTGCCCGATTACGACGCCTACGTCGCGCTGCTCCAGCAGCCGGAACAGGCGGTCGAACGGCAATGCATGGTCGACCTGCTGACCACCAACGAGACCTACTTCTTCCGCGAGCCGGAGCATTTCCGCTACCTGGCCGCGCAGATCCTGCCGACCCTGCGCCAGCGCCCGGTGCGCGTCTGGTGCGCGGCGGCATCCACCGGCGAGGAACCCTACAGTCTGGCGATGCTGCTGCAGGACAAGCTGGGCGACGGTGGCTGGTCGCTGCTGGCCAGCGACCTGTCGACCCGGGTGCTGGAGCGTGCGAGTCAGGGCCTGTACCCGCTGCAGCGCCTGGAGCTGCTGCCGCAGGAATACCTCAAGCGGTTCTGCCTGCGCGGCACCGGTGACTATGAAGGCCAGTTGCTTATTCGCCGCGAGTTGCGCGAGAAGGTGCGCTTCTGCCAGCACAATCTGTTAGATTCCGCCGCCGATTTAGGGCAATTTGACATCATCTTCTTGCGCAACGTACTGATCTATTTCAACGGCGCCACTCGCCATCAGGTGATCCAGCAGGTGCTACGTCAGTTGCGCCCCGGCGGCTGGCTGATCATCGGCCATTCCGAATCGCTGCAGGGCGTGCAGAGCCCCGTGCAACTGGTGCGTCCGTCCGTCTACCGGCTGCCGGCCTCGCTGGCCGCGGTGCGTGCCGACCTGCGCGGAGTCGCCTGATGATCAAGGTGATGATCGTCGATGATTCGGCGGTGGTGCGCTCGCTGCTCAAGGAAATGCTCTCCGGGCAGCCGGACATCCAGGTGATCGCCACGGCGCCCGATCCGCTGTTCGCGCAGCAGAAGATGCGCAGCGAGCGGCCGCACGTGCTGATCCTCGACATCGAGATGCCGCGCATGGATGGGCTGACCTTCCTGCGCCAGCTGATGGGCGAGGCGCCGATCGCCACCATCGTGTTCTCCTCGCTGGCCGAGCAGGGTTCGAGCACGGCCCTGGATGCCCTGGATGCCGGGGCGGTGGGCATCATGACCAAGCCGGCCGGTGGCATGAGCGAGTTCATCGCCGCCCACCAGCGGGACTTCCTGCAGATGATCCGCGACGCCGCCCAGGTGCGCCTGGCGCCGCGCCGGCCGGTTTCCGGTCGCCCACAGGCGGTGGTCGCGCCAGCGCGACCGCTGCAGCGCACCACCGACAGCGTGGTGGCGATCGGCACCTCGACCGGCGGCACCCAGGCGCTGGAACGGGTGCTCACCCGCCTGCCGGTCACCTGCCCGGGGCTGGTGATCGTCCAGCACATGCCGGCCAACTTCACCCGGCTGTTCGCCCAGCGCCTCAATGCCCTGTGCGAGATCGAGGTGCGCGAGGCGCGCAACAACGACCGGGTGCTCAGCGGGCAAGCGCTGATCGCCCCGGGTGGCCTGCACCTGCAGCTCAAGCGCAACGGCGCGCAATACGCGGTGGAGGTGCTGGACGGCCCCCAGGTGTCGCGCCACAAGCCCTCGGTGGACGTGCTGTTCCGCTCGGTGGCCCGCACGGCCGGACGCAACGCGCTGGGCGTGATCATGACTGGCATGGGCGACGACGGCGCCCGCGGTCTCAAGGAAATGCACGAGGCCGGGGCCACGACCCTGGCCCAGGACGAACAGAGCTGCGTGGTCTTCGGCATGCCCAAGGAGGCCATTCGTCACGGCGGGGTCAGCCGCGTCTGCGCCCTCGATGACATCCCCGAACTGATTGCCCGCTTTGGGCGTTGAATCTGCCTGGATACACCCTGATGCAGCTTGCCGAACTTCCCCTGTCCGTGCGCCAGACCCGGGTCCTGCTGGTGGACGACAGCGCCCTGCAACGCGAATGCGCCGCCGAGCTGCTCGAGACCCTCGGCCTGTCGCTGATTGCCCAGGCCGCCAGCGGCCGGGAGGCGCTGACGCTGCTGCGCCGTCTGGCCGAACAGCAACTGCCGCTGCCGCTGCTGATCCTCGACCTGGAAATGCCGGAAATGGACGGCATCGAGCTGCTGCTGCAACTGCATGAGGAGGACCTGTGTCCGCCGGTCGTGCTCTCCAGCGGCTGCGAGGAGGCCTTGGTGGCCACCGTGCTCGACATGATCCGTACCCTGCGCCTGCCCCTGCTGGGCAATCTGCCCAAGCCGCTGTCCGGCAAGGATCTGCACGGGCTGCTGCAGCACCTGCCGAACCTGGCGAGCCCGCCGGTCGAGGAGGCCGTCAGGCCGACCGTCAGCGTCACCGTTCCGAGCCTGCGCGAGGCCTTGCGCCAGGGCCATATGCGGCCCTACTACCAGCCGAAGATCGACCTCAAGAGTGGCCAGCTGCTGGGTTACGAGGTGCTGGCCCGCTGGCAGGATCCACGCCAGGGCATGCTCTACCCGGGTGATTTCATCGCCCTGGCCACGGAAAGCGGCCTGTTGCCGGAGCTGACGTTCCAACTCGTCGAACAGGTGTTGGCCGACGCGGCGCGCCTGCAGCAGCAGGGCTGGACGCCGAGCATGGCGGTGAACATCGATATCAGCATGCTGGCCAACCGCAACTTCGCCAATGAACTGATCGCCCGCGTTCAGGCCAGCGGCGCGCGCGCCGAGCAATTGATTCTGGAAGTCACCGAAAGCGCGCTGATGCACGACACCGCCGCCACCCTGGCTTCGGTAGGCCGCCTGCGTCTGGCCGGCTTCGGGCTGTCCATCGATGACTACGGCACCGGCTTCTCGACCCTGCAACAGCTGACCCGGTTACCGTTCACCGAACTGAAGATCGACCGAGCCTTCGTCACCAGCGCGCACCGTAACCGGCGCAGCCTGGCCATCCTGCAATCGGCCATCGACATGAGTGTGCGCCTGCGATTGCCGAGCATCGCCGAGGGCGTGGAGACCATCGACGAGGTGCGGCTGCTCTGCGGCCTGGGCTGCAGCGCCGCGCAGGGCTACCTGTTCGCCCGCCCGATGCCCGGCGAGGCGCTGCTGGACTGGCATGCCGCGCATGCCGGCAAGGCGTCACTGGAAGACTGGTTCCGGAGCTGAGCAGCTGGAACAGACTTTGCTGCATGGGCACCATTTACAGTCTCGTCAAAAAGCCATCACCGGGTGGGGTGGCTGACGACGCGGCGTCGCTGAAGGACTTCCATCGTGCAGAACCCTCGGCTTGCCCTGGCGCTTTTCATCGTCCTGGTCCTGGCGGTTGTCGTCGTTTTCTGGTGTCTGCTACGCCCGGAGACCCACCCGCTGCTGGCGAGCCTGCCGTTGGTGGTGCTGACCTTCCTGTTCACCCACCTGTGGCACCGGCGCCGACGCCAGGCGCGCGAGACCCTTTACCAGCAGTTGTTGCGCCAGCTGCCGATTCGTCTGCGCATCCGCGACCGTCGTGGCCGGCTGTTGCTGGACAATCGCCCACACGAACAGGGTGGGCTGGTGTTGCAGGCGCATCTACCGCTGGAGCGCGCGGAACCCCCGGCCACGCTGTCGCCGATCAGTCGGCGCGCCTGGCAGGGATTGCGCGAGGTACTGGCCAGCGGCGAGCGCCAGGAGATGGGCATCGAACTGCCGGCCAGCGCCGAGCATGGCCCCCAGGCGTACCGACAGATTTTCTTCCCGGTTTTCGATGGCAGTCAGCGCATCACCGCGCTGGGCAGCCTGCTGATTGATGAAAGCGATCTGCGCAACACCGCCAACGCGCTGCGCGCGCTGACCGCGGACCTGGAGCACCAGGTGGACGCGCGCACCCGCGAGCTGCTCGAAGCCAAGGAGAACGCCGAGCGCCAGGCCGAACTGCAGGCCGAGTTCATGGCCCATCTCAGTCACGAGATTCGCTCGCCGCTCAGCGCGCTGATCGGTCTCTCCCATCTGGCCCGGCGCAGTTCCCGCGACGCCCGGCTGGACAGCTACCTGGATAAGCTGCGCAAGGCCGCCGAACACCTGCTGGAGATCGTCAACGACGTGCTCGACTTCAGCCGGCTGGATGCCGGCCGGCTGCCGATTGCCCAGGTGCCTTTCAGCCCGACCGAGCTGGTGTGGAACGTGGTGGACATGGTCAGCGAAGGCGCCCGCGAAAAGGGCCTGACGGTCGGCGTGGAGCTGGATGCACAGGTCCCGTCCAGCCTGCACGGTGACCCGCTGCGCGTCTCGCAGATCCTCATCAATCTGGCCAGTAATGCCGTCAAGTTCACCAGCCACGGGCGCATCGACTTCCGCATGCGACTGCTGGAAGGGGGGGCGGAGCGCGTGCGGCTGCGCTTCGAGGTCGAGGACAGCGGCGTGGGAATCGCCAACGAGCACCTGGGGCTGCTGTTCAAGCCGTTCAGCCAGCTGCCGGGCCATGCCGAACGCTCGTCGGGCACCGGGCTGGGTTTGGCGATCTCCGCCCGGCTGGCCAGCCTGATGGGCGGCACGCTGGGCGTCCATAGCGCGCCGGGGGAAGGCAGCCTGTTCTTTCTCGAGCTGGAGCTGAGCCGGATGTCCACCGCACCTGCCGAAGAAACTGCCGCGGCCGCCGGAGATACGGCACAGCGGCGTTTTGCCGGTCACACGGTGCTGCTGGTCGATGACGATCCGCTGATGCGCGAGGTGTCCGCCGAGCTGTTGCAGCTGCTCGGCCTGCAAGTCCGCATGGCTGCCGATGGCCAGCAGGCGCTGGACTGCCTGCGGGCCGAGGCGGACATCGCCCTGGTCTGCATGGATCTGCAGATGCCGGTGCTGGACGGCCTGGAAGCGACCCGCCGTCTGCGCCAGAGCTGGCCTGAGCTGCCGGTGATCGCCATGACCGGCAGCACCCGGGACAGCGACCGGCAGGCCTGCCGCGCGGTGGGCATGAACGATTTCCTGGCCAAGCCGGTGGCTTTGGATCAGCTGGCGAGGGTGCTGGAGCGCTGGCTGCCGGCCGCACCCGCCCCGGTGCCGGAGGCAATGCGGAGCTTGCCGCTCCCGGACATCCACGGACTCGACCAGGCTGCGGCCCTGGAGCGCATGCTCGGCAATCAGCCTCTGTATTTGCGCCTGCTGCGACGCTTCCTGGACGAGAACGCAGCGTTGCCCGAACAGTTGGTCGAGCGGCTGGCCGCGGGGCAGAGGGCGGAAGCCGCCGATTTGATGCACCGCTTCAAATCCCTGGCGGCCACCCTGGGCGCCGTGGAATTGCAGGCGCAGAGCGGCCGGCTGGAAACGGTGCTGCAGGCGGGGGAGGATTCTGCCGAGGCGCTGGCTGCGTTCGAGGCGGAGTTCCGGCGTCTCTACCCGGCGCTGCGCCAGGCCCTGGAGCACGTGTAGCGGACGGAGCCGGGCGCCGCATCATACAGGTGGAGGCAGATGCTTTGACCACCCAGCGCCGCGCCAACAGCTCGCGAATCAATTCGCTCCCACGGGCGTAGCGCGGCGCTTTCCCGGAGCGGATTCGTCCGTGAGCCTGCTTAGCCCCGGCCGCCTTCGCGCACCCAGAACACCGTGGCGCCGGCCACGGCGGCGGGCATCATCAGGATGTTCAGGCCGGGCACCAGTAGCGCCGCGTAGGTGATACCGCCAAAGCCCAGGCTCTGCCAGCGGCGGGCGCGCAGCCAGTCGAGCATCTCGTTCCACCCCAGCTTGTTGTTATCGGCCGGGTAGTCGATGTACTGCACCGCCATCATCCAGATGCCGAACAGCAGCCACAGCGGCGCAGCCAGCACGTTGAGGCCGGGGATCAGCGAGAGGATCAGCAGCGCCAGGACGCGTGGCAGGAAGTAGGCCAGTTTGCGCAGCTCGCGGCCCAGGGTGCGCGGCACCATGGCCGCCAGCTCGCCCCAGCTGAAGGCCGGGAAGGGGTCCTGGCCGCGCACCACCACTTCGACCTTCTCGGCGAGGAAGCCATTGAAGGGTGCGGCGATCAGGTTGGCCAGCAGGGTAAAGGTGAAGAATACGATCAGCAGCACCAGCGCCACGAACAGCGGCCAGAGCAGGTATTCGAGAAAGGCCAGCCAGTCGGGCAGGCTGGGCATGAAATAGTCGACCCACTGGCCGAACTGCTGCACGGCCAGGCCGATCAGCACGGCGAACAGGACCAGGTTGATCAGCAGGGGCAACAGGACGAACAGACGCAATCCCGGGCTGAGCACCAGGCTCAATCCTTGGCGCAGATACTGTGGGCCGCTCAGGACGGGTGGCATGGGAATCTCCTGCAAGGGGTGGCGCGCGACTTTACCAGAAGGTGTGCCAGGCATTGCAGCGCGCACTTTGTAGGAGCGGCTTTAGCCGCGTTGCTTTGTGCGGTTCCACCCAGAAGCTCGCGACTGAAGTCGCTCCTACAGTTCGTGCAGTGCGGCCTGTTCAGTGGGAGTGGCCTGGCTGACGCAGTGGCCCAGGCCGTCCAGCTTGGCCTGGTACATGGCCTCGTCGGCGGCATTGATCAGTGCGTCCGGGCTACTGGCGTGCCGGGGATAGAGGGCGATGCCGATGCTGGGCAGCACGAAGTCGATACGCTGGCCGGACAAGCTGTAGGGCTGGGCCAGCGCAGCATGCAGGCGTTGGGCAATGAGCACGGCCTTGTCCGCATCGGCGTCCGGCACGAGCAGGGTGAATTCGTCGCCGCCCAATCGGTAGAGCAGATCGGGCTGGCGCACGGCGGTGCGCATGCGCTCGGCGATGGCGACCAGCAGGGCGTCGCCAGTGGCATGGCCGTAGCGGTCGTTGACTTCCTTGAAGCGGTCCAGGTCCAGATACAGCAGGGCCAGCGAGCGTCCCGTTCCGTGTGCCTCGTCGCAGCAATAGTGGAGCTGCTCGGTGAAGGCCATGCGGTTGCCCAGGCCGGTCAGCGGGTCGCGATGGGCCAGGTCATAGAGCTGCTCCTGGAAGGCGACCTGGTCGCCGATGTCATGCAGGATGCCGCGCAGGCCGCAGTAGCGGCCGCTGGCGTCGCGGATCAGCGAGATGCGGGTCTCGAAATAGCCGATAGCACCGTTACGGCGGCGGATCGGCACGACGAAGCGTGGCGCGACCCTGCCGCCGATGGTCTGTCGGAACTGCTGGCGTAGCCGCTGCAGTTCATCGACGCCGATGATTTCCGCCAGGTTTCGGCCTCGCAGCTCCTCGGCGGTGCAGCCCAGCTGCCGTTCCAGGCCGCGGCTGACCGTGAGGACGCGGCTTCCGGCGTCGATCTCGAAGTAGCCGTCGTCGATGGAATCGAGGATCGCCTGGTCGCGGGACTCGCTGCTGTCCAGGCGGTCGAGCATGCGGTTCAGGGCATGCCCCAGTTGGCCCAGCTCGTCCTGCCCGAGGCGCGTCAGGCGCGACGCATGGGCGTTCAGGCCGATGCTGGCGATCTCCCGGTGCATGAAGCGGATGCGGCGCAGCAGGCAGAACTCCACGCACAGCCCGGCCAGCAGCAGGGCGCCCGCACAGAGGCGCAGTATCCAGTCGATGAAGCAAGCCAGTTCCTGCATGCCTTGCAGGTAGGCCTGGCGAGGCAGGCTCAGCCGCAGGCGCAGGCCGTCCTGCGCTTGCGGGGTATGCAGGTGCAGCTCGGTGTGCAGCTGTGCCGCGGTGCTTTCCACGCCGGTGCCTCGCGCCAGAATCGCCGGGACAGGCGAAGACGCCGCCGGCGATGTTCCGCTGGCCAGGGTTTCGTTGTCCGGCGGCAGCAGTTGCAACTCGGCCCCGGGCGCGATGTGCAGTTCGTCGAGCAGTCGCACCGGGTCGAGCCGCTGGCCGGCGAGCAGCCGGCCCTGTCCGTTCGGCAGCGGGAGGCCGAGCAGGATCAGCGGCTGTTCCTGCCGCCAGGCCAGGCTGATGGTCGGCGGCTCGGCTGCGGCCAGGGGCGCATCGAGGGCAAGCTGCGCGAGATCCATCTCCAGTCGGGAAAACAGGCTGAGCGCGGGCTCGCCGTCATCAAGACGCAGGATGAAGTCCAGCTCGGCCGGCGCGGCGGGTACGTCCTCAGTCGCCGAGGCAAGCCGCAAGGCGTAGCCGTCCAGGCGGCTGAGCAGATAGCGCCCCTGTTGTTCCAGCGCGTGCTGGACCTGCCCGGAGGCCTGGTGCAGGCGTAGCTGATCCTGTTGATCAAGGTAGGGCAGCAGCAGGCGCTCGCCGAGCACATTGACCGCCAGCAGCACCAGAAGCAACAAGAGAAGGAACAGCCAGGACAGGCGCTTGCGCAGGGTCATTGGTGGATGCGGACAGGGAGGGTAAAAAGTGGCGCGGATTATGCCTGTTTTGTGACGCGCTTCAAAAATAGGGGTTGACTATGGAAGGCATTGAAACGGGCGATTTTTCCGATCAAGGGCGGTTCCGTACTCTTGCCGCCACGCCAGACAGGCACCTTTCCCCGGAGCCATCCCGTGTTTCGCTTCCCCCGTGTGGGGTGGTTCCGTTTTTATCCAACTCGTTCGCGATGCCAAACGTTCGCGAATGAATTCGCTCCCGCAGGTGGGTCAGGCCGGGGTCAGGCACTCCGGGCCATCCAGGTTCGGGTCGTTGACCAGCCCCGCCAGTGCCCGCTCGCGCAGAGGCGGTACGGGCGCCTGCAGCAGCGCCGTCAGCCGGGCTGCCGTAGTCTCGGCCGCCAGCCAGTCGCGCTGGCCCTCGGCATCCAGCAGCAGTGGCCGACGCAGATCGGCCGCCGGGCGAGTCACCAGCGCCAGACTCAGGTACTCGCGATCCCCGGCCGGATAGACCTCCCACAGAACCGCGCAATACAGCAGGCCGCCCTCGGCCCCGACCCAGTAGGGCCGTTTGCGCACGCCTCGCCACTCGTAGAAGCCGTTCACCGGCACCAGGCCACGCCGCAGGCGAAACGCCTCGCGGAACATCGGCTGTTCGGCCAGGGTCTCGGCGCGGGCATGGGCGGGTGTACGGGACAGATCGGTCAGCCAGGCCGGGGTCAGTCCCCAGCGCGCCAGGTCGGCGCGCTGGGTCTCGCCATCTGCGCGCAACAGCAACAGCGACGCGCCAGGGGAAAGATTCCAGTGGGGTTGCAGCGCGGGGAAGCCGGGCAGCGCGGCGAGCGCGGCGGGCCAGCGGAACAGGGCAAGACGGCCACTCATGGATCAATCAGCCTTACATCAGCAGAGCAGTTCGCCGGGACCGCCAAGAGGCTCCTCGGCGGGCAGCGGTTCGGCAGCCGTGTAGGCAGCGATCAGCTCCCGGGCGCGTTCGGTGTGTTCATCCTCGACCAGCAGCGCGAGCAGCCCGCCGGCGGGCAGTTCGCCGACGGCGCCCATCAGGTGCTCACCTTGCAGGTAGGCGGCGATGCCCTCGCTGGCCAGCATGTCGCGCAGCAGGTTCGCTTCCAGCAGATCCCAGGGGCGGTGAATGCACTGCATGGGGAGGTATCCTCGCGACAAAACGCCTGACAGCGGGTTGGATGTGACTTGCGAGTATACTTGGCGATCTATTTTCCGCGCCCCTTTGGGTGCTGCATGTTTTTCTCCTCCCGAACGAGACCATGATGGGCACCTTCGACGCTATCCGCCCTTACGCCGACAGCGAGGTTTCCGCTGTGCTGGCGCGCCTGTGCAACGACACCGAATTCCTCGATACCCTGACCCGCTTCCGCCTGCCGAAACTGGCCGGGCTGTTTGGCTGGGCGCTGCGCCCGCTGGTGGCGCGCCGCCTGCGCCGCGAAGTGCAGGGCATCGACAGCGTGGCCAAGCTGCAGGCCCGCATCGAGCCCTATGTGGATCGCACCATCGAGCGGGCCACCGATGGCATCAGCTATTCCGGCCTGGAGCATCTGCACAAGGGTCGCCGCCACCTGTACCTGGCCAACCACCGTGACATCGTCATGGACCCGGCCTTTGTCAACTACGCGCTGTACCACGCCGGCCACCGCACACCGCGCATCGCGATCGGCGACAACCTGCTGCAGCGGCCCTTCGTCAGCGACCTGATGCGCCTGAACAAGAGCTTCATCGTGCACCGCTCGCTGACCGGACGGCGCGAGAAGCTGGCTGCCTTCCAGTTGCTGTCGGCCTACATCAACCAGTCGATCCTCCAGGATGACGAATCGATCTGGATCGCCCAGGCCGAGGGGCGGGCCAAGGACGGTGACGATCGCACCGACTCGGCGATCCTCAAGATGTTCCACATGAGCCGCAAGGACGAGGCATTCGGCCAGGTGATCGACGAGCTGTCGCTGGTGCCGGTGTCGATCAGCTACGAATACGACCCCTGCGACCTGGACAAGGCGCGCGAGCTGTATACCCGCGCCACCACCGGCAGCTACACCAAGGCGCCGGGCGAGGACGACCGCAGCATCGCCAAGGGCATCACCGGCTACAAGGGGCGCGTGCACATTGCCTTCGCCGCTCCGGTGCGCGGCGCCAGTGACGACGCCAAGCAGCTGGCGCAGGATATCGACAAGTGCATCCTCGGCAACTACCGGCTGTTCCCGGTGCACTACCTGGCCTACGCCATGTGGGAAGGGCGCGAGCCCGAGCTGGCGGTGCCGGCCGCCAACGAACTGTTCGGCGCCGAGGAGCTGTCCAGGGCACAGGCGGAATGGGACCGCCGCCTGACCGCCTGCCCGGCCGAACACCGGCCTTGGCTGGTGGTGCAGTACGCCACTCCGGTGCGTAACCAGTACCGCATCCGGAACGCCCGACCCGTGTAGGGGTAGGGCTGAGTGGGAAGATCGAAATCTTCCCACTCAGACTGATCAGAAACGGTACGAGGCGCTGAGAAGGCTGGAAGTAACGGAAGAGGTATCCGGTACCCAGAAATCGTCATAGTCGCTGGAGTCGCGGAAATTCAGCGATAAATCGACCGACACTTTTTCCCAGTTGTAACCGACACCGAGACCGAACTGCGGGCCGCTGAAGGTTTCCTTGAATCCGTACTCTTCCCATTCTTCGCGGAAGAAGCCGGCACTTACATAGGCTTTAAAGCCATTTTCGATCAGGTTGATTCCGCCGAGAACCAGCAAGTCGTAGCCGCTAGCTTCCCAAGTGCTGTATTTGTCATGTTCAGCCGAGTAGAAGTTAACTTGCGCGCCAACATGGTTGTTGATGGCTGCTGTGGCTGTCAGGGCCAGACCGCTGAATTCGTCATCGGCATAGCGATCAAATTCCTGGGTGCTGTTGTAGATCCCTCCGCCGAGGGAAAACTTGATGTCCTGAGCTGCAGCAGGCAGGGAAGCTAATGCTAGAAGTGAAGCAGCAATCGCGATGTGCATTTTTTTCATTTTTTAAAGCTCCTTTTTTAATAAGTTACAGCCGGGAGCTTGTCGGCCTATTCTGCATTTTCTTTAGGGAGGAGACGGATAACGTTTGCAGGTCACAGCGCACCATGCTACCCCGCCCTAGGGCGGGGTAGCATTCTTCATAGCTCGTTCAGCGCCTCCAGCTTCACCGCCTCGGCGTAGGCCAGCTTGTCGGCCTGTTCAGCGTCGCCTTCCACCGAGACCATGAAGCGGTTGTTGATGATCAGCATGATCTTGCCGTTCTCGTCCTGGATGCCGCGCTGTTTGCCGATCTTCACCGACTTGCCCATGCTGCCGGCCAGCGCGGGGTTGGTCATGACCACCATCATCTGCGAGAGCATCGGCGAGTCGCCGACGATCTCCACTTCGATGTAGTGGTCGTCCTTGTTGTAGGTGCGCGAAGCCTGCAGGCCGCCGCCGAACAGTGCCGCACCGGCGGAGGAGCTTTGTGCCTCGTCGGCTTCCCAGCCCGGCAGCGGGGCCGGCAAGGCCTTGGTCAGCGCATCGGCACTTTTCTCGTTGAGCAGTTGGGTGGCGTAGCCGAGATTTTCCTTGGTACCGCTCATGTCGCCCTGGTTATAGGCCTTGAGGGCTTCCTCGAGCGCTTCCTTGATGTCATCGGCCTGGGCCGTGCCGGCGCAGGCCAGCAGGGCGGCGAGTCCGAGGGAGGCGAGGGTGCGTGGTGTCCTTTGCATGGTGATCGTCCTTGTTGTCGGTGGATAGCAGGCAGCATATGACCTGTTCGGCCAACTGCAAGGCGCGGTTCGCCATCCTGGTGTTCGTCCGCTGCCAGCGTTGCGCCGGCCGCCTAGGTCACGCCCCGGCTGCCGTGATGTATGGCTCTCGATACAGCTGGCCGCGCGGCAGGCCGGCCAGGTAGAGGGCCCGCGCCAGCGCGTCCACCCGGGCCGGTGCGCCGCACAGCAGCACCCGGGTGTCGCGGGACGGACGCTGGGCCTGCAGCCAGGCGCCGGCCTGCGAGTGCTCCAGCAACGTCACCTGCAGGTTCGTGTGCCGTTGCGCCAGCCCATCCAGGGCATCGGCGAGGTAATGCTCCGTCGACGAGCGTGCCAGGTGCAGCAGATGGATCGGGCCGGCGTGTCCCTGGCGCAGGGCTTCGCGCAGGATCGCCCACAGCGGCGCCAGGCCGGTGCCGGTGGCCAGCAGCCACAGCGGACGCTCCTGCCATTCCGGTTCATAGCGCAGCGCGCCGCCCTGCAGGCCGCTCAGGCGCAGGGGATCGCCCGGACGCAGCCGGCGCGCGTAGTCACAGAAGCCGCCCCTGCCCGCGCAGTCGATATGAAACTCCAGGAACGCATCCTCCCCCGGCAGGCTCGCCAGCGAGTAGGGGCGGGCAAGGCTGTGGTCACGCCACAGCAGCAGGTGTTGGCCGGCCTGGTAGCGCAGCGGGACCTCGGCTGCGAGACGCAGGCGCAGCACCTCGGGGGCCAGCCAGTCGTGGCCGACCACCTCGGCCGCCAGCGTCTGCTGGGCCGGATCGAACAGCTCGACGCCCAGGTCCTCGCTCACCCGGCACTGGCAGGCCAGTCGCCAGCCGGCGGCGCGCTCGCTGGCCGGCAGGGCGTCGGGCCGGGCGTCCAGCGGTTCGCCGTACAGACAGCGCACCCGGCAGGCGCCGCAACTGCCGGCGCGGCAGCAGTGCGCCACGGATTGGCCGGCCTCGAGCAGGGCATCAAGCAGGTTGCAACCGGGCTCTACCGACCAGTGCCGGTCGCCAACAGAGAGTTCGGGCATGACGTGGAAAGAGAGCTGAAGGAGCCGCGACTGTATGACGGTACGGTCCTTCGGCCAATCGATTCTGACTATCGGACCGAGCGACCAAGGTCGAGGCCGCGCGGCTGTCCGCACTTTCGTCGGCCGCGCTATACTGCCGCGCCTTTTTTGCTGGTGCGCCGGTCCTGGTCCGGCGCTTCCTTCGATGTTCCCGTCTTTAAAGAGGAGCGCACCCATGACCGTGATCAAACAGGATGACGTGATCCAGAGCGTCGCCGACGCCCTGCAGTACATCTCCTACTACCACCCCACCGACTTCATCCAGGCCATGCACGAGGCCTACCTGCGCGAAGCGTCGCCGGCCGCCCGTGACTCCATCGCCCAGATCCTGATCAACTCGCGCATGTGCGCCACCGGTCATCGTCCGATCTGCCAGGACACCGGCATCGTCACCGTGATTGCCAAGGTCGGCATGGACGTGCGCTGGGACGGCGCCACCATGAGCCTGGACGACATGATCAACGAGGGCGTGCGTCGCGCCTACACCCACCCGGACAACGTGCTGCGCGCCTCGGTGCTGGCCGACCCGGCCGGTGCCCGCAAGAACACCAAGGACAACACCCCGGCGGTGATCCACTACCAGGTGGTGCCGGGCAACACCGTGGAAATCCACGTGGCCGCCAAGGGCGGTGGCTCCGAGAACAAGTCCAAGATGGCCATGCTCAACCCGTCCGACTCGATCGTCGACTGGGTGCTGAAGACCGTGCCGGAAATGGGCGCCGGCTGGTGCCCGCCGGGCATGCTGGGCATCGGTATCGGCGGTACCGCCGAGAAGGCTGCGCTGATGGCCAAGGAAGTCCTGATGGACCCGATCGACATCCACGAACTGCAGGCCCGCGGCCCGCAGAACCGTATCGAGGAGCTGCGCCTGGAGCTGTTCGAGAAGGTCAACAAGCTGGGCATCGGCGCCCAGGGCCTGGGCGGTCTGACCACCGTGCTCGACGTGAAGATCATGGACTACCCGACCCATGCCGCCTCGCTGCCGGTGTGCATCATCCCCAACTGCGCCGCCACCCGTCACGCCCATTTCGTGCTGGACGGCTCCGGCCCGGCCAAGCTGGAAGCCCCGGACCTGGACGCCTACCCGGAAATCGTCTGGGAAGCCGGCCCGAGCGCCCGTCGCGTCAACCTGGACACCATCACCCCGGAAGAAGTGCAGAGCTGGAAGCCGGGCGAAACCCTGCTGCTCAACGGCAAGATGCTCACCGGCCGCGACGCCGCCCACAAGCGCATGGTCGACATGCTGAACAAGGGCGAACAACTGCCGGTGGACCTCAAGGGTCGCTTCATCTACTACGTCGGCCCGGTCGATCCGGTGCGTGACGAGGTGGTTGGCCCGGCCGGCCCGACCACCGCGACCCGCATGGACAAGTTCACCCGCCAGATCCTCGAGGCCACCGGCCTGCTGGGCATGATCGGCAAGTCCGAGCGCGGCCCGATCGCCATCGACGCCATCAAGGACCACAAGGCCGTGTACCTGATGGCCGTGGGCGGTGCCGCCTACCTGGTGGCCCAGGCCATCAAGGGCGCCAAGACCATCGCCTTCCCGGAACTGGGGATGGAAGCCATCTACGAGTTCGACGTGAAGGACATGCCGGTCACCGTGGCGGTCGACACCCAGGGCGAGTCCGTGCACATCACCGGCCCGGCGATCTGGCAGAAGAAGATCGCCGAAGCCCAGGTGGTGGAAGTGAAGTAAGCAGTCGTCTGCTGTTGCGAAGAAGCCCGGCCCTGTGCCGGGCTTTTTCGTTGGGGTGATCACAGCTCGATGCGCGTCCCCAGCACCTCGAGAAAACGCGCCAGCCAGGCGGGATGGGCCGGCCAGGCCGGCGCGGTGACCAGGTTGCCATCCACATGCACCGCGTCCACCGGCAGTTCGACATACTCGCCGCCGGCCAGACGGACCTCCGGGGCGCAGGCGGGATAGGCGCTGCAGGTCCGGCCCTTGAGCACGCCGGCGGCAGCCAGCACCTGGGCGCCATGGCAAACCGCGGCGATGGGCTTGTCGGCGTCGGCGAAGGCTTTCACCAGACGCAGCACTTCAGGGTTCAGGCGCAGGTACTCCGGCGCACGGCCGCCGGGGATCAGCAACGCGTCGTAGGCCGCCGCCTCGACTTCGGCGAAATCGGCGTTGAGGGTGAAGTTGTGCCCGGGCTTCTCGCTGTAGGTCTGGTCGCCCTCGAAATCATGGATCGCGGTACGCACGGTCTCGCCGGCGACCTTGTCCGGGCATACGGCATGCACGATGTGTCCGACCATGCACAGCGCCTGGAAGGGCACCATGGTTTCGTAGTCTTCGGCGTAGTCGCCGACCAGCATGAGAATCTTCTTGGCGGCCATGAACGGTCCTCCTGACGGAAAATGGCTGGCGATCAGTCGCCGGCAGCTACAGCCTAGTGGCCGTTGTCAGGTTCCGCTGCGCGGAGGCGCAGGTCAGATGCCGATCTTGTCCAGCGCCTCGCCGACTCTCTGCCAGAAGCTGCGTTGCGGGCGTTCGTGCTCGGCGGTCAGCTGGATGTCCCGGTCGGGCTGGATGCGGTTGGTGAAGACGATTTCCTGGCGCGCCAGGCTTTCGCCCACCAGGCGCAGCGGGCCGTCGCCCTGCTCGGTCTGGTCCACGTGGTGGGCCGGCAGGTTGAGCTCGTCGTAGCGCAGGAAGTACTGCTTGCCGGGTTCCACCTCCAGGGTAAAGCTGGCGATGCGGTTGAAATCGAAGGGACCGTCGGCGAGCAGGGTCCAGTGCAGGCCGAACAGCGGGCGGCGCATTTCGATCTTGTAGCTGCCGGGCCGGGCCAGCAGGCTCATGTAGCTGTCGCTCGGCAGCCGGCCGATCCGCCGGTTGTCCAGAAACACGCCCGGCGCTTCCAGTTCCTGGCGGGCCCAGTCGCTGGCCGGGCGATAGACATGGATGAGGGCGAGGGTAGGGTCGCTGTCCCGCGACAGGTAGATGGGCCCGTTGGTGGGGCCGAAGAAGGCGCCCGGGGTCGAGCAGCCGGCCAGCAGCAGAAGCAGGGCAAGGGACAGGAAACGGCGCATGACAAGCCTCGTCGGAGAAGTCGCAGCGAGCATAGACGCCTGACGGTGCGCTCCATCCCTGCCGAAAGGTGGGCCTCAGTCCCGGCGCTGGTCGAGCAGGTTGATGACGATGCGGTCCAGCCAGCCCCACAAGCGCTGGTAGAGGCGCAGGGGCAGCGGCCGGTTCTGGAAATCGACGAGGGTGATCTCCTTGCTCTGTGCAAAGTCCTGCTCGAAGCACTGTGCCACCGCCTGGCACAGCGACGGATCGAACGCCTCCAGGTTGGCCTCCAGGTTCCAGCGCAGGTTCCAGTGGTCGAAATTGCACGAGCCGATGCTCACCCAGTCGTCCACCAGCACCATCTTGGCGTGCAAAAAGCGCGGCTCGTACTCGAAGATGCGTACTCCCGCGCGCAGCAGGCGCGGGTAGTAGCGGTGTCCGGCGTAGCGCACCGCCGGATGATCGGTACGCTGGCCGGTGAGCAGCAGGCGCACCTCGATGCCGCGCCGCGCGGCGCGCATCAGCGCCCGGCGCACCTTGCGGGTCGGCAGGAAGTAGGGCGTGGCGAACAGCACCTGGCGGCGCGACTGCCCCAGGCTGCGCAGCAGCGCACGCAGGATGTCGCGGTGCTGGCGGGCGGCGGCATAGGCCAGTCGGCCCAACCCTCGGCGCTTGGCTGGCGGCGGCGGCAGGCGCGCCGGTTGGAGCGGTTCGACGGGGCGCCAGAAACGGCGCTCACCGCAGCAGCGCCACTGGTACTCGAACAGGCTGCGCCAGTCACCCAGCAGCGGCCCGTGCATTTCCACCATTACCTCGTGCCAGCTGTCCTGCGGCTGATCGGGGTTCCAGAACTCGTCGGTGGCGCCGGTGCCGCCCACATACCCCACCAGGTCGTCCACCAGCAGGATCTTGCGGTGATCGCGGAACAGGTTGCGCAGGCCGCGCCGCCAGCGCACCGGGTTGTACAGGCGCAGCTGCACGCCGGCGTCCACCAGCGCCTGGCGGTTGGCGGGGCTGAGCTTCAGACAGCCGAATGAATCGAACAGGCAGCGCACCTGTACCCCGCGGTGCGCCGCGTCGACCAGCGCGATGCGCAGCTGGTCGAAGCACTTGCCGTCCTCGACCAGGTACAGCTCCAGCTCCACCTGCCGCTGTGCGGCAGCGATCGCGTCCAGCATGCGCGGGAAGAAGTGGGCGCCGTCCACCAGCAATTCGAAGCGGTTGTCGCCGCGCCAGGGGAAGACCGCGCCGCTACGCATCGCCACCGCTCCGCCAGGCGCCGGGCGCGGGGTGCGCGGCCGGGTCTCGGAAAAGGGCAAGGCGGGACGATGGATACATGAAGAACTCTCAAGGCCAATGGTGGCGCAACGATAGCCGGGAGCTCTGCGCCGCTCAACCGGGGAAATCCCTTGAAACGGCTTGGCGGCTGGCCCTGCATCGCCCGTTTCGTCCAGACTTGCCCGGCATGGATTCCCCGGGCCGGCCAAGTGGTCGCGGCCCCGCGCGCGAGGACGACGATGAGCGAGATGCCCCCCGCCTGGCATGCCCAGGATAGCGAGACCTGCTTCGCCCGCCTGCGGGCCGAGCGCTCAGGCCTGAGCAGCGCCGAAGCCGAAGCACGGTTGCGCCAGTATGGCCCCAACCGCCTGCCGGAGGGTCGCCGCCTCGGCCCGCTGATGCGCTTCCTGCGCCAGTTTCACAACCTGCTGCTCTACCTGATGCTGGGCGCGGCGGCGATCACCGCGTTGCTCGGCCATTGGGTCGATACCTGGGTGATCGTGGCGGCGGTGCTGATCAACGCGGTGATCGGCTTTATCCAGGAGGGCCGCGCCGAGAACGCCCTGGCCAGCATCCGTCAGCTGCTCACCGCCCACGCCACGGTCCTGCGCGATGGGCACGCCCGGGAAATCAGTGCCGAAGGGCTGGTGCCGGGGGATGTGGTGCTGCTCAATGCCGGCGACAAGGTGCCTGCCGACCTGCGCCTCGTGGAGGTGCGCAACCTGCGCATCGAGGAAGCGGCACTCACCGGCGAGTCCCTGCCGGTGGACAAGGATCCCGAGCCGGTGGCCGACCAGGCGCCGCTTGGCGACCGTTTCAGCATGGCCTGGTCGGGCACCCTGGTGGTCAACGGCCAGGGGCGCGGGCTGGTGGTGGCCACCGGCGCGCACACCCAGTTGGGCCACATCAACAGCCTGCTGGCGCGGGTGCAGCAGCTGTCCACGCCGCTGCTGCGGCAGATCGACCGCTTCGGGCGCTGGCTGGCGGTGGTCATCCTCGGCCTGGTGGCCGCCACCTTCGTGCTCGGCGTGCTGTGGCGCGGTCACCCGCCGGGCGACATGTTCATCATGGCGGTGGCGCTGACCGCCTCGGCGATTCCCGAGGGGTTGCCGGCGATCATGACGGTGATGCTGGCGCTCGGCGTGCAGCGCATGGCCCGGCGCAACGCCATTATCCGGCGCCTGCCGGCTGTCGAGGCGCTGGGTTCGGTGACGGTGATCTGCTCCGACAAGACTGGCACCCTGACCCGTAACGAGATGACCGTGCAGCGGGTGGTCAGCGCCGAGGCCGTGTATAGCGTCGAAGGTGTCGGCTATGCGCCGCTGGGTAGCTTCAGCCGTGACGGGGTTGCGCTGGAACCGCGCGCCGAGCCGGTGCTGCAGGCGGCGATTCGCTCCGGCCTGCTATGCAACCACGCCCGCTTGCTGGAGGTCGACGGCGACTGGCGCATCGAAGGCGATCCCACCGAGGGCGCGCTGCTGGTGCTGGCCGGCAAGGCCGGCCTGGACCTGGCCGAGGAGGCCGCCGCCACGCCGCGCAGTGACGCCATCCCGTTCGCCTCCGAGCACCGCTTCACCGCCAGCCTGCACCACGGCGCCGACGGCGCCAGCATCCACGTGGTGGGCGCGCCGGAGCGCATCCTGGAAATGTGCGACCGCCAGCGCGTGCGGGACGGCGAGCAGCCGCTCGACCCCGACTACTGGCGACGCATGTTCACCGACACCGCCGCCCACGGCCTGCGCATGCTGGTGATCGCCGAGAAGGCGGTGGACCCGACGCAACGCCAGCTCGGCTTCGAGGACATGGAGCGCGGCTTCACCCTGCTCGCGCTGGTTGGCATCATCGACCCGCCGCGCAGCGAGGCCATCGAGGCGGTCGCCGAATGCCAGCGCGCCGGCATCCGCGTCAAGATGATCACCGGCGACCATGCCGACACCGCGCGCACCATCGGCGCGCAGCTGGGCATCGGCGTCGGCCGGCCGGCGATGACCGGCGCCGAGCTGGAGATGCTCGACGACCAGGCGCTGCGCAAGATCGTGGGTGAGATCGACGTCTTCGCGCGCACCAGCCCGGCCCACAAGCTGCGCCTGGTGCAGGCCCTGCAGGCCAGCGGCGAGGTGGTGGCGATGACCGGCGACGGCGTCAATGACGCACCGGCGCTCAAGCGCGCCGACGTCGGCGTGGCCATGGGCCACAAGGGCACCGAGGCGGCCAAGGAAGCCGGCGACGTGGTGCTCGCCGACGACAACTTCGCCACCATCGTCAACGCCGTGCGCGAGGGGCGCGCCATCTACGAGAACCTGAAGAAGTTCATCCTCTTCATGCTGCCCACCAATGGCGGCGAAGCGCTGGTGGTGGTGGCCGCCATCCTCTTTCAGCTGGCGCTGCCGCTGACCGCGGCCCAGGTGCTGTGGATCAACATGGTCACCTCCTGCGCCCTGAGCCTGGCGCTGGCCGCCGAGCCGGCCGAACCCGGGCTGATGCGCCGCCCGCCACGCAGCCCGAGCGAGGCGCTGCTTTCCGGCCTGTTCATCTGGCGGGTGATCATGGTCTCGGTGCTGATGATGATCGGCGCGCTGGGGCTGTTCCTCTGGGAACTGCAGCGCGGCAGCGAGCTGGAAGTGGCCCGCACCATGGCGGTCAACGTGGTAGTGGCCAGCGAAATGTTCTACCTGCTGTGCAGCCGCTCGCTGTTCGCCTCGGTACTCAACCGCCAGGGGCTGCTGGGCAATCCCTGGGTGCTGGTCAGCATCGCCGCCTGCGTGCCGTTGCAACTGCTGTACACCTACGCGCCGCCCCTGCAGAAGGTATTCGGCTCGGCCGCGCTGGATGCCGGCGAATGGGCACGGGTGATCGCCGCCGGCTCGCTGGTCCTGATCGGCTCCGAGCTGGAGAAATGGATACGCCGCCGGATCGACAATCGCCGCGAACGGCCGCATCCACAGACGGTGCACGGATGACCGCGCGCAGAGCCGCTGCGCTGGTTGCTTCGTCGCGACCGGAGTGCTAGCTTACGCGCCGCCGCCGGAATAGCTCAGTAGGTAGAGCAGCGCACTCGTAACGCGAAGGTCGCAGGTTCGATTCCTGTTTCCGGCACCAGAATACCTTCCACGGACTTCCACCGAAATCCATGGAACCGCTCTAGACCGGGACTTCAATGAATAAACCGATTCATTGGGTTCCGGTTTAATCCAGGCAAAGCCGCCGTTTTTAGGGGTACGTTTAGGGGTACAGGCACGGTTCGACAATGAGGTCGTACCCCTATGGCCCGCAAAACGCTCCCTCTCTCCGATCTCCAATGCCGTAGCGCCAAGCCCCGCGAGCGTGATTACAAGCTCTTCGACGGCGACGGCCTGTTCCTGCTGGTCAAAGCCAACGGCACGAAAAGCTGGCGATTCCGCTACACCAAGCCGACCGGTCGTCCACCTGTTCCCATGACCGGCCATGCCATATCGGCGATCAACCTGTGCAAGTCCGCCGAAGATAGCGAAGCAACAAGGCTTATTGGCCCTTCCGCACCGGCAAACCCTGCACGGCATGAAGTGTCACCGTGGCCTGCGCACTGAGTGCCGGCCACGGCGCTTGTGTGGCCCCTTCCTAGCCGGCGTGGATGTTGCCGCAGAACAGAGGACGATTGCGGTCTGCTGGGCTGGCGCGTACTAGCAGTACATAGTCGCCCTTGGTCAGCTCGCTCAGCGCCACCGGTGCCTGTGCCCAATGCTGGGTGTGCGAGGCCAGAGAAGGGTAATCAACGCTGTTGGCCTGAGTGGTCTTGTACGCTGGCTGCTTGCCCAGCTGCTGGCATGAACCGGCGTAAATACCGATGTCAAGGCGGCTGGGGAGCACCATGTAATGGGGGACACCGCCGACGGTGAGCTTGATGCTGGTGTGGTTGTCCACCGGGCTAAGGGTGGCTCGAGCGATATGCCCTGCGTTTTGCGGGGTAGCATTGAGGGGGACGTCGACAACCTCGGTTCTGGTTGCGCAACCTGATGTCGCCCCTGCCGCTACTACCAACGCTAGCCAAGATGCTCTGCTCATCACAGATCTCGCTGACCTGCACGCGCTGATGACCGATTCCCAGGACTGGTGGCCGGCGGATTTCGGTCACTACGGCGGCCTATTCATCCGCATGGCCTGGCACAGCGCCGGCACCTACCGGATCACCGATGGGCGCGGCGGCGCCGGTGGCGGGCAGCAGCGCTTCGCGCCGCTCAACAGCTGGCCGGACAACGCCTCGCTGGACAAGGCGCGCCGCCTGCTCTGGCCGATCAAGCAGAAGTACGGCAGAAACATTTCCTGGGCCGACCTGTTCGTGCTGACCGGCAACGTCGCGCTGGAGTCGATGGGCTTCAAGACCTTCGGCTTCGCCGGTGGCCGCGCCGACACCTGGGAACCGGAAGAACTGTTCTGGGGCCGGAGGGCACCTGGCTGGGCGATGAGCGTTACAGCGGCGAGCGCCAGCTACACCCGGGTTTGGGGGCGGTGCAGATGGGGCTTATCTATGTGAACCCCGAGGGCCCGAACGGCAAGCCCGATCCCAGGGCCGCGGCCATCGACATTCGCGAAACCTTTGCGCGCATGGCCATGAACGATTACGAAACCGTGGCGCTGGTGGCGGGCGGGCACAGCTTCGGCAAGACCCACGGCGCGGGCGATCCATCCATGCTGGGGCCGGAGCCGGAAGGGGCGGTGATCGAGGATCAGGGCCTGGGCTGGCGCAGCAAGTTCCAGACCGGCATCGGCGCCGACACCATCACCTCCGGTGTGGAAGTGATCTGGAGCCAGACCCCGACGCGCTGGTCCAACTACTTCTTCGAGAACCTGTTCAATTTCGAATGGGAGTTGACCAAGAGCCCGGCGGGCTGCTTCCAGTAGGAAGCCAAGGACGCGCCGGCGATCATGCCCGGCCCGTTCGACCCCAACAAGAAGCGCAAGCCGACCATGCTCACCACGGACCTGGCGCTGCGTGAGGACCCCATCTACGAGAAGATTTCCCGGCATTTTCTCCAGAACCCGGACGAGTTCGCCGACGCCTTCGCCAGGGCCTGGTTCAAGCTCACCCACCGGGACATGGGGCCGCGTGGTCGCTACCTCGGGCCGCTGGTGCCCCAGGAACAACTGATCTGGCAAGACCCGATTCCCGAGTGCGACCACCCGCTGATGGATGAGGCGGATATCGAGGCGCTCAAGCAGAAGCTGCTGGGCCTTGGGTTCAGCGTGCCGCAGCTGGTGTCGGTCGCCTGGGCGTCGGCCGCCACGTTCCGTGGCTCGGACAAGCGCGGCGGCGCGAACGGCGCGCGGATCCGCTTCGCGCCGCAGAAGGACTGGGAGGTGAACAATCCGCCGCTGCTGGCCAGTGTGCTGCAGGCGCTGGAGCAGGTGCAGGCCGAGTTCAACGCCTCGGCAACCGGTGGCAAGAAGGTCTCCATGGCCGACCTGATCGTGCTCGCCGGCTGTGCCGCGGTGGAAAAGGCGGCGCGGGATGGCGGCGTCGATATCAAGGTGCCGTTTACCCCGGGGCGCATGGATGCCCTGGAGGAGTGGACGGACGCCAAGTCCTTCGAGGCCCTGCGCCCGGTCGCCGACGGCTTTCGCAACTACTACCACGAGGCCAACTTCATGTCCCCGGAGGAGGCGCTGGTCGACAAGGCGCAACTGCTGCGCCTCAGCGTCCCGGAAATGACTGTGCTGGTCGGCGGCATGCGGGTGCTGGGCACCAACGCCGACGGCGGTTCGGAGGGGGTGTTCACCCAGCGGGTCGGCACCCTGTCCAACGACTTCTTCGTCAACCTGCTGGACATGAAGAACGAATGGATGGCGACCGAGCACAAGAACCGCTTCCAGTGCCGGGACCGCAAGACCCACCAGCCCACCTGGACGGGAACCCGCGTGGACCTGATCTTCGGTGCCCACTCGGAGCTGCGCGCGCAGGCCGAGGTGTTCGGCTCGACCGATGGCAACGCGTTCTTCGTGCGTGAGTTCGTGAAGGCCTGGGACAAGGTGATGAACGCCGACCGCATGGACGTCGGCCATCCCGCCGACACCTTCAGTCAGAAGCTGTCGGCGTAACCGCAGGGGCGGTCGGCGCTTTCCGGCCGGCCGCCGATGCGGCTTGCATGATGTTTCGTCTGGCGGCCGAGGGGCCGTCACTCACGAGGCGGCTGCATCAGCGGATGCCGCTGGAAGAGCAGCGCGACGGTCACCGCGATCAGCGTGGCAAAGGTGCAGAAGGTGCACAGCGCGGCGCTCATGCCCCAATGGTCGGCAATCCAGCCGATGCCCATCATCGGCACCATGCTGCCGATGTAACCGATCACCAGGTAGCTGGAAAACAGGCCGGCGCGGGTATCCGGTGTGGCGATGCGGCCCACCATGTTCATGCCGGCCAGCTGGCTCAGGCCGTGGCCGATGGCGGTGAGCGCCACACCCAAGGCAAACAGACTGGCCGATCCCGCCCACAGGTTCGCCATCAGCAGAAGATTGCTCACGCCCAGTGCGACCAAACCCAGGCTGCCGCCCCAGTGGGTGGACAGGCGCCCGCTGAGAATCTGGGTAAACGCCGAGCCGAACAGGATCGCGGCGATGGCGGTGCCGCTGACCACCGGGCCGTGCCAGGGCACCAGCTGGTCAAGGAATAGCGGCGACAGGGACGCGTACAGGCCGAAGCTGGCGAAGGCCAGGAAGGCCAGGCAACTGGTGAGGATGAAGGCGAAGGAAGCGCTGGGGGCGGGCCAGGTCAGCCGCGGCAGGGCGTCTCGCCACTGGAAGGGCTGGCCGGCGTCATCAGGCAGTTCCAGGCGGAGGAAGATGGCCAGGGCCAGGCTGCCCAGCACCAGGGTGGGCAGGTAGGTGGTGATCAGCGGATGCGGCACCCACTGCCCGAACAGGCCGCCCACCAGCGGCCCCAGGCCGAAGCCGAACACCATCACGATGCTGGTGATCATCGCCAGGCGCGGCTTGCGGTGCGCCGGCACTAGCCGGGCCAGGCCCAGCGTGGCGCTGGTGGTCAGCAGGCTGGACGCGATGCCGACCACGAAACGCCCGGCGCACAGGCTGACCAGGTCCCAGGCGGCGAGGGTGATGAGGGTGCCCAGCAGGGCGAGGATCAGCCCCAGCCGCAGCATGGGGCGAAAGCCCAGGCGATCGGGCAGGCGCCCCAGAAACAGCAGGCCACAGAGCGCGCCGGCCATGTAGATCACATAGATCAGCGAGATATCGCTGGCCTTGAGCTGCCAGGCGTCCTGGTAAAGGGCGTAGAGCGGGCTGATGAGCGCGGTGCCCATCACACCCACGACCATGGCGAAGCTGACCCAGAAGAAGGGTGAAGCCTTTACTCTCATTGGCGATCCGTGGCGGCTGATCTGTTTGCGTGCGAATTATTGTGCGCCTAATCACTGCACCGAAATAGCCAGCTTCGCGTCGCGGCCGTACGCCGTTACAGCGGCTGGCTGATGAACAACGCGTAGCTCTCGATGCCCTCGTTGGGCATCTTCAAGCCGGCGTTGGAGTAGTGGATGGCCCGCACGCCCAGACGGGTACCGCTGGCCAGCTGCACGCCGGCGCCCAGGCGGTCTTCGAAATGGAAGCCCGAGCTCATGTTGCGGTGACCGACCCGGGTGCTGGAAAACAGCGAGACACCCACACCCGCTTCGATGAACGGGCGGGCGCCTTCGCCGGTGAACTGGTAGACGAACACCGGGCTGAAGGACAGGGTATGCGCTGCGCGGTGCTCGCCGGCTGACCAGTGGGTGTAGCCGGCATCCCAATAGCCGGTCAGGGACCCCGTTTCGCTGGCCAGCCATTGCCGATTCCAGTCCCGGGACATGCCCAGGCGATAGGTCAGCTCGCCCTGCGCGGTGGTGCCCAGGGCAGCGGACAGGTCCAGCGCGAACGCCGACGGCGCGAGCAACGTGGTGGCCAGGGAGGCGGACAAAAGCAGGCGGGTCATTTCGGCTCCTTCACATCGCAGCGCCGAGGCGCAAGCATGTATCACTATGCAGGTCGCTGTATCATGATGCGGAATTTAATGACCCGGATGGCCGAGCGTCAACCGCCTGCTCTGCGCCGAGGGTTTGCCGGAACGCCTGAAGGGTTATTACAGTAGGCGCCCTATCAGTACCCGTATGTGAACCAGCATGAATGTTTCCGATGAGGCCTCGGACTGCGGCCGGCAGTCTGGGATCCAGGTCATCGCACGCTCCGCAGCCATCATGCGCGCCCTCGGCGAAAACCCGCAGGGGCTCAGCCTGGCCGCCATCGCCCAGCGCGTGGGGCTGCCGCGCTCCACGGTGCAGCGCATCATCAACGCGCTGCAGGAGGAACTGCTGGTCGAGCCCATGGGACCCGCCGGCGGCTTTCGCCTGGGCCCGGCGCTGGGGCACCTGATCAACAAGACCCAGTGCGACATCATCAGCCACACCCGGCCCCTGCTGGTGGAGCTCTCCGACCAGTTGGGCGAAACGGTCTGCCTGTGCCGGCGTTCCTACGATCAGGTGCAGATCATCGAGCGCATCGTGGCCGAGCGGGAGTTGCGGGTGGTGGTACCCATCGGCGCCCATGGCCCGGCGGTGCAGACCGCCTCCGGCCAGGTGTTGCTCGCCCTGGAAGCGCCTGAATGCGTGGAAGCGCTGGTCGGCGACATGAACGTGGAGTGGCGAGCGCGGCTGGGCACCATACGCGCCCAAGGCTGGGCCAGCGGGTTCGATGAGGTGGTGCCCGGCATCAGTTCCTGCGCCATGGCGGTGGATACCTACCTGGGCATGTTTGCCATTGCGGTGGTTGCGCCGACGGTGCGGGCCCGTGATCACCAGGACGCCTTCCGCGCTGCGCTGCAGGCCTGCAAGCGCGGCATCGAGCGCGCCATAGGCCGCCAGGGCTGAGCAGCGAATCACCCCGGCGCAAGGCCGGGGTTGTCCATTACGACTTGCGCACCGTCCATTCCACCAGCTTGCCGACGATGGGACGTACCAGCAGTACGCTGCAGAACGCCACTGGCATGGTCATCGCGTACACCTTCAGCACCGTTTCCAGGTAACCCGCGCCGAGGCCGCGGTTCAGCGCGGTGATCACGCAGGTCATCACCGCAGCCATCAGGCCAGACATGTAAAAGGCGAACACATAGGGGGCAAGGCGCAGGGGAAGCTTGGGAAGTTTCATGGCGGACAGCTACGTGAAAAAAGGCGCGACAGGGTAGCAGAAGCTCGCCCCGAGCCGAGCAGTCAGGGGACGTCGAAGGACGGGAGAGGCGGCAGGCGCCGATCGAAGCGCCTGCCTGGAAGGGATTACTCGATGGTCAGCTGCTGGGACGAGCCGTTCTGCTTTTTCGGCAGGCTCAGCTTCAGCACGCCATTCTCGTAGCGCGCCTTGCACTGGCTCGTGTCAATCTCCGCCGGCAGCTGGAAGCTGCGCGACACCGAGCCGAAATAGCGTTCCGAGCGCAGTACCTTCTCGCCTTCCTTCTGCTCGTCGAGCTGCTGGACCTCGGCGCGCAGGCTGACCTGGTTGCCTTCCACGGACACCTGGATGTTGTCCTTGCTGACGCCGGGAATCTCCGCCTCGACGTTGTAGCCTTCGGCGGTCTCCTTCACGTCGACCTTGATTTGCGAGGGGGAGGGGAGCGCGTCCCCGTGCAGCGGCTGGACGAAGTAGCCGGGGGATGCGAACTCCTTGAAGAACTCATCGAACAGGTTTCCGCGTGTCATCAGTGATTTCATGCTGGAGCCTCCTCTGTCGGTGGGATGCGGCCCGCTCGCTGAACAGTCCGGGCCTGCATTCCATATGAGCCTGGTTTGGCGCAATTCAAGGGCCGATCCGACGGGCGACCCGACCCCACCAGAATGGAGTGAACCTCAGTCCAGCCCCAGCTTCTTCAGCCGGTAGCGCATCGAGCGGAAGGTCAGGCCCAGGCGCTGGGCGGCGGCGGTGCGGTTCCAGCGGGTTTCCTCCAGGGCCTGGAGGATCAGGGTGCGCTCGATGGTTTCCAGGTAGTCTTCCAGGTCGGTCACCTGGGCCAGACTGCCGCCGACGGGGTCCGTCGCGGCGGGGGCGTCGGCGAAGCGCAGGTCGCTGGCGCGGATCGCATCGGCCTCGCAGAGGGTGTAGGCGCGCTCGAGGATGTTCTCCAGTTCGCGCACGTTGCCCGGGAAGCGATAGCCGCGCAGTTTTTCCAGCGCGTCCGGATGCAGGCGCGGGGGCTGGCCGCTGCCTTCGGCCAGGCGCTGCAGCATGCTGTCGGCCAGCAGGCCGATGTCCTCGCGGCGCTCGCGCAGGGGCGGCACGCGTTGTTCGATGACGTTGAGGCGGTAGTACAGATCCTGGCGGAAACGTCCGGCGGCGACTTCGGCGGCCAGGTCCTTGTGGGTGGCGCTGAGGATACGCACGTCCACCGCGATCTCCTGCTGGCCACCCACCGGGCGCACGGCCTTTTCCTGGATGGCGCGCAGCAGCTTGACCTGCATGGCCAGCGGCAGGTCGGCCACTTCGTCGAGGAACAGGGTGCCTCCGTTGGCGGCCTGGAACAGGCCCTGTTTGTCCTCGATGGCACCGGTGAAGCTGCCCTTGCGATGGCCGAAGAATTCACTCTCCATCAGCTCGCTGGGGATGGCGCCACAGTTGACCGGCACGAACGGCCGGTCGGCCCGCGGCCCCAGGTCGTGGATCTGCCGGGCCACCAGCTCCTTGCCGCTGCCCGATTCGCCGCTGATGTACACCGGCGCCTGGCTGCGCGCGAGTTTTTCGATCTGCCGGCGCAAGGCCTTCATGGGCGGCGAATCGCCGAGCAGGCGGGTGTCCACCGGGCGCTCGGCCGGGGCGGCCTGCAGGCGAAGCGCAGTGTTCACCAGCTCGCGCAGGCGAGCCAGGTCCACCGGCTTGGTCAGGTAGTCGAAGGCACCGGCCTTGAGGGCGTTGATGGCGGTGTCCAGGCTGCCGTAGGCCGTGATCATGGCTACCGGCACCTGCGGGTGACGCTGCTGGATGTACTGCACCAGCTCCATGCCGGTGCCGTCCGGCAGGCGCATGTCGGTCAGGCACAGGTCGATCCGCTCGCGGGCCAGGCAGTCGCGGGCTTCCTTGAGGTTGCGCGCACTGCAGGTGTCGAGCTTCATGCGCCCGAGGGTGATCTCGAGCAGCTCGCGGATATCGGGTTCGTCGTCGACGATCAGGGCTTTCTGGCGACTCATGGACTGGTCTGGCTCTTGTTGTTAAGGCTGGGCGTTGGCGTCCAGCTCATCTTGCGGGGATGGGCAAAGGTGATTCGGAAACAGCTACCCCCCTCGGGGCGCGGGTAGTAGGCGAGGTGGGCCTGGTTGCTCTCGCAGAGTTCGCGGGAGATGTACAGGCCCAGCCCGGTGCCCTTGCTGTCGGTGGTGAAGAAGGGTTCGAAGATGTGCAGTTGCTGGTCGCTGCCCACGCCGGGACCGTCGTCGAGCACGTCCAGCACCGGCAGGTCGCTGTCCGGGTCGCGGTACAGGCGCATCCACACCTGGCCCTGCGGGTTGTGCCGGGCACTGTAGCGCAGGCCATTCTGCACCAGGTTACTGAGGATCTGTGTCAGTTGATGGGGATCGAAGCGGGTCTGGATGCTGCCGCTGGCGGTTTGCAGGTGCAACTGCTGTTCGGATGTAGCGCTTTGGCGGAATTCGCTGGCGAAACGGTGCAGCCAGTACTTGAGGTCCAGCAGCTGCGGCGCGGCCTGGCGGCGCCGCGACAGCTGCAGCACGTTCTCGATCACGTGGTTCATGCGCCGCGACTGGTCCTGGACGATCTGCGCCAGGCGTCGGTCGGGCGGCGGCAGCTCCTCGGATTCGAGCAGCAGTTGCGCGGCGTGGCTGATAGCACCCAGCGGATTGCGGATCTCGTGGGCGATGCCGGCGGTCAGGCGGCCGAGGGAGACCAGTTTCATTTCCTGGGCGTGCTGGGTGATCTCGGAAATGTCCTCTATGAACACCAGGGTGTTCAGCGCCTGGCCGTGTTGCAGGCTGGCGAAGCTCGGCTGCAGGGTGCGTGCGTCCTCGCCGAGGCACAGGCTCTGCGGGCGGCGGGTGGGGTTGTAGCTCCACTGGCGAAGGCGTTCCAGCAGCTCGGGGCAGATATCCGCCAGGGGCTGGCCGGCGGCTGACTGGCCGAGCATCTGCGTGGCGGCGGGGTTGGCCAGCAGCACCTGATGCTGTGGGTCGAGCACCAGGATGCCGGTGCGCATGCGTTGCAGGATAAGACTGTTGAGCGCTTCCAGGTTGGCCACGTCGTCGGCGCGCTGGCGGGCCAGCCGTTCGCTGATCTGCAGGCGGCGGACCAGGCTTTGCACGGTGAGCGCAACGGCGAAACACAGGGCGCCCAGCGCGCCGGCCTGGATGAACTGGCTGCTGGCCGCCGGCTGGCTGAGGCTCAGCTGGAAGGTCAGGAGCACGGTGGACAGCGCGGCCACGGCGGCGATCAGCAGCCCGCTGCGGCCATTGAGCAGCAGGTTGGCGATGGCCACGGCGATGATCATCAGGCTGGCCAGGCCGCTGGGCATGCCACCGGCGGCGTAGAACAGCGCCCCCAGCAGCAGGATGTCGAGCAGCGCCAGGGCAAAGAACTGCTTGCCCCGGGCACGTTGGATCAGCAACGTGGCGACGATGTTGATGATCAGGTAGGTCCAGCTGCCGAAGCGGAACAGCCGCACGTGGGCCAGGTCCAGCAGACGGTCGTCCAGGTTGCTGGAGATCAGCAGCACCAGCAGCAACCCGACGCTCAGGCGATAGAAGTGGTACAGGCGTAGCGCCCGTTGGCCGGGGTCAAGGCCAAGCGTGACGCCAAGCGCAATCACGGCTGACGGCGATCCTGTTCCAGGTGGGCCTGGCTGCAGAACCAGCGGTCACCGTCCTGCAGCGCCTGGGACTGCGGCACATGCGTCTGGCAATGGGCGCAGCGCACCATGGGGCGGGGATCGGGAGAAGGCGGCGTCTGCTTCTGTGCACGCAGGGCGGGGCGGATGTAGCGACGCCACAGCCAGAAGGCCGCGATGAGCAGGGCAACGAACAACAACAGGCGAACCAGACCCATGAACTTTCTCGATGAACGCGGAAGGCGTGAAGTGTATCCAAGCTGAAGGTGCAGGCACAGCGGCCAATGGCCACGTTGTGCGTTGTTTCCAGGGTCGGCGTTGCGGGACAATGCCGGCCACGGCGCCGGCCGGTGCCGGGATCTTTGGATGGAGACGGCCATGAGCCAAACCCTGCGGGTCGTGATGGCCCAGCTGAACCTGCGCGTGGGTGATATCCACGGCAATGTCGAACGCATCATCGAGGCGGCAATCAGCGCCCGCGACCAGCGTCAGGCGGACGTCATCCTGTTTCCCGAGCTGACGCTGTGCGGTTATCCGCCGGAGGACCTGCTGCTGCGCTCGAGCATGCAGCTGCGCATCGAGGCGGGCCTGCGCCGCCTGCGCGACGAGGTGCGCGGCATCTACCTGGTGGTCGGTTATCCCTGGCTGGAAGACGACAAGCGCTACAACGCGGCGGCGGTGATCGCCGACGGCGAGCTGCTGGCCACCTACTACAAGCAGCAGTTGCCCAATTACCGGGTGTTCGACGAGAAGCGCTACTTCGAACCGGGCCAAGAGGCCTGCGTGGTGGACATCAAGGGCGTGCCGGTGGCCGTCAGCATCTGCGAGGACATCTGGTTCCCGGAGCCAATGGCCCAGGCGCGCGAGGCCGGCGCGCAGCTGATGCTCAGCCTGAATGCCTCGCCGTTCCACCTCGACAAGCAGCGCGAGCGCGAGGAGATCCTCGCCCAGCGCGCCCGCGAGGGTGGCATGCCGGTGGTCTATGTGAACCAGGTGGGTGGCCAGGACGAGCTGGTGTTCGATGGCGGCAGCTGCGTGGTGGATGCCGATGGTCGCGTCTGCCAGCGCGCGCAGATGTACGAGGAATGCCTGTTCCCGGCGGACCTGCGCTGGGACGGCACCGGCGTGGCGGTGCACCAGAGCCATCCGGCGCCGCTGCCGGAGCTGGAGGCCAGCGTCTACCAGGCACTGGTGGTCGGCGTGCGCGACTACGTGGCCAAGAACGGTTTCAAGGGCGTGGTGCTGGGGCTGTCGGGCGGCATCGACTCGGCGCTGACCCTGGCGGTGGCGGTGGACGCGCTGGGCGCCGAGCGGGTCGAGGCGGTGATGATGCCCTACCACTACACCGCGCAGATGAGCCTGGAGGACGCCGAACAGCAGGCGCGCACCCTGGGCGTCACCTATCGCGTGCTGCCCATCGCGCCGATGGTCGAGGCCTTCATGGCTGGCCTGGCACCCGTGTTTGCCGGGCTGGGTCGCGACACCACCGAGGAGAACCTGCAGGCGCGTTGTCGCGGCACGCTGCTGATGGCGATCTCCAACAAGAAGGGCAGCCTGGTGTTGACCACCGGCAACAAGAGCGAGGTGGCGGTCGGTTACTGCACGCTGTACGGCGACATGGCCGGCGGTTTCGATGTGCTCAAGGACGTGCCCAAGACCCTGGTGTTCCGCCTGTGCGAGTACCGCAACAGTCTGGGGCAGGGCGAGATCATCCCGCAGCGGGTCATCGACCGGCCGCCGTCAGCGGAGCTCGCGCCCGGGCAGAAGGACGAGGATTCGCTGCCGCCCTATCCGGTGCTCGACGAGATCCTCAAGCTGTACATCGAGTACGACCTGTCGGCCAACGCCATCATCGCCGAGGGCTTCGACGCCGACACGGTGCGGCGCGTGCTGCGCCTGGTCGACCTCAACGAGTACAAGCGCCGTCAGGCCGCCGTCGGCCCGCGCATCACCCAGCGCGGCTTCGGCCGTGACCGGCGTTACCCGATCACGTCGGGGTGGCGGCTGGGGGATTAGTCGCCCAGAAGCTCGCGAATGAATTCGCTCCCACAAGGTGCCGGTTCTGTTCCTGTGGGAGCGAGGGCCTGCCGTCAGGCCCAGTTCGCCTTGTCGTTGACCACATCCAGCAGCTCGCGCAGGCGGCCGTGGTCGCGGGCGTTGAAGGTGAACACCAGGCGCGGCAGGCGGCACAGCTCGGCGTCGTCCTCGTCGGTCTGGCAACCGTCCTGCTGTTCGAAGCCGCCGCTCAGGCACAGGTCGGCGAACTCCTCGTGCAGGCGGCCCAGCGCCGCGTCGCTCAGGGCGTGGTTCATGCGCAGGATGTACTGCCCCTTGAGCCAGCGGCTGGAATGGTAGTTGCCGTAGAAACGGGCGATTTCCTCCACCGCGTCCTCGGCACTGTGCACCAGGCGCATCAGGTGCATGTCGCTGGGCAGGATGTAGCGATGCCCCAGCAGCTGGCGCTGCATGAAGCCCATGGCGTCCTGCCAGTAGGTACCGCCCGGCTCGTCGAGCAGGATCACCGGCACCAACGGGCTCTTGCCGGTCTGGATCAGGGTGAGCACCTCCAGCGCCTCGTCCAGGGTGCCGAAGCCGCCGGGGCAGAGCACCAGTGCATCGGCTTCCTTGACGAAGAACAGCTTGCGGGTGAAGAAGAAGTGGAACGACAGCAGGTTGTCGGTGCCATCCACCGTAGCGTTGGCGTGCTGCTCGAAGGGCAGGGTGATGTTCAGGCCAATGCTGTTTTCCAGCCCGGCGCCCTCATGGGCAGCGGCCATGATGCCGCCGCCGGCGCCGGTGATCACCATCAGGTCGCGCTTGGCCAGCAGCTCGCCCAGCTTCACCGCCAGGGCGTACAGCGGGTGGTCGACCGGCGTGCGCGCCGAGCCGAACACGGTGACCTTGCGGCGTCGCTTGAACTTGTCCAGCACGCTGAACGAGCGCTCCAGCTCACGCAGCGTCTGGGCCATGATCTTGGCGTCCCAGCGGTTGCGGTCGGCCTGCGCCATGCGCATCACGGTGGTGAGCATGCCCTTGTACAGCTCCAGGTTGGGACTGGACTCGGGCACGATCAGGCGGGTCAGTTCATCCACCTTGGCACTCAGGTCGATGCCGCTGGCGCGGAACGGGCGGGACAGGTAATCGTCCGATTCGAAAGCCATTGAAACTCTCCGTTGCGAATTCGGGTGGGGCCGTTAAAGGGCGATGCGGTCGCCGGGTTCGGGAATGCTGGCCTCCCAGCCCAGGCGATGACGCAGCGCGCCCTGTAGGGCCAGCATCTTTTCCAGCTCGCCGTGCACCAGGTGCAGTTCCGGCCGCTGGCTGAAATGGCTGGCCCAGTTCAGCAGTTGCGACTGGCCGGCGTGGGCGGAGAAGCCGCCCAGGGTGTGTACCTTGGCCTTGACCATGATTTGCTGGTGCAGCAGGCGCACGCGGTCGGCGCCGTCGACGATGGCGCGACCCAGGGTGCCGCGCGCCTGGAAGCCGGTGAACACCACGTGGCATTCCGGGCGCCAGAGGTTGTGCTTGAAGTGGTGCAGGATGCGTCCGCCGTTGCACATGCCGCTGCCGGCGATGATGATCGCGCCGCTGGTCACTCGGTTGATGGCCATGGACTCCTCGGGCGTGGCCGTCGAGCGCAGGATCGGCAGCAGATCGGCGACCTTGTGCACGCCCATGCCACGCAGGCGCTCCAGTTCTACGGGGTCGAGCTGTTCGAGGTAGCGACTGTAGATGGCGTTGGCGCGGATCGCCATCGGGCTGTCGAGGAACACCGCCTGCTGCGGCAGGCGGCCTTCGTGGTAGAAGCGCCCCAGGTGGTAGATCAGGTCCTGGGTGCGGCCGATGGCGAAGGCCGGGATCAGCACGTTGCCGCCATCCTTGTGGGCCTGTTGCAGGACGCCGAGAAATTCTTCGAGCGTGTCGTCGCTGCAGCGGTGGTCGCGGTCGCCGTAGGTGGACTCCATCAGCAGCACGTCGGCCTGTTCGAGAACCGCCGGGCTGCGCATCAGCGGCGTGCAGTCGTTGCCCAGGTCGCCGGAGAACACCAGGCGCCGAGTGCGGCCCAGGTCGTTGACATCCAGCTGGACGATGGCCGAGCCGAGGATGTGGCCGGCGTCGTGAAAGGTCAGGCGCACGCCGGGCACCACCTCCTCGCTCTGCTGGTAGCTCAGCGGGCGGCACTGGCGCAGCACCTGGTCGGCGTCATCGCCGGTGTACAGCGGGGCGATGGGCTTCTGGCCGCGCCGGGCGCGCCACTTGTTCTCCCACTCGGCGTCCTTTTCCTGCAGGTGCGCGGCATCGTGCAGCATCAGCTCAAGCAGCGCGCAGCTGGCCTCGGTGGCGAAGATCGGGCCGCGATAGCCTTCCTTGGTCAGGCGCGGCAGCAGTCCGCTATGGTCGATATGGGCGTGGGAAATCACCACCGCGTCGATGTCTTTCGGACGAAAGGGAAAGGCTCGCCGGTTGTTGCTTTCCTCCTCGCGCCTGCCCTGGTGCATGCCGCACTCAAGCAGGACACGCTTGCCTTCGTGGGTTTCCAGCAGGTAGCAGGAACCGGTGACCTGCCGGATGGCGCCGAGAAAACTGAGTAAAGCCATGATGTGAACCTATTCCTTGCCTACAGGGTTACAGTCTGTGCGGAGCGAGGCCGGGCGGTCTTGATACATGTCAGCCCCTCCGGCGCGGGCGCCCCTTACACTAACCGAACTTGACGAGATGACGGAGCCTGTTGCCATGCATCAACTTCTGCCGAGCCCTGCCGAGCTGGCCGAGCATGCCCGGAACGAGCCGGAATTCGCCCGCTGGAGCGAGGGTTATGGTCCCTTCACGCACAGCGATGAAACCCGCGCAGCGGCCTTCCGGATGGCCCATCAGCTGGTGCAGGCCGGCCTGCAGCCGGACCTGGCCAGCGTATACCGGCTGCTGCAGGGCCTGGACCGGCTGAGCGCCGCCGGGCTGTGGCTGGTGGTGCACATGACCTACGCCCGCCGCGTGCGCCTGGACGGTACGCCGCTGGGCGAGGACGATTTCAAGGCGCAGCCCGAAGGCCATACCGGCGGCGCGCTGAACATGGTGCCGGCCTATGCCGGCTATCTGGGCCTGAACGCGCTGACCGGCCAGACCCGCGGCTGGATGATGGGCCAGGGCCACTGCGTGGCCGCCATCGAGGCGATAAACCTGCTGGTGGGCAACCAGCACCCCGAGCAGGCCGAGCGCTACAGCTTCGACGAGGCGGGCATGAGCCGTCTGGCTGCCGACTTCTACAGCTATGCGCAGACCCCCGAGGGCCTGCCGGGCGTGCCGCTGGGCAGCCACGTCAACCCGCACACTGCCGGCGGCATCGCCGAGGGCGGCTACCTGGGCTTTGCCGAGCTGCAGTACGCGCACATGCCGCTGCCGGGCGAGACGCTGGTGACCTTCCTCTCCGACGGCGCCGCCGAAGAGCAGCGCGGCAGCGACTGGATTCCGCGCTGGTGGCGCGCCGAGGACTGCGGCACCGCCCTGCCGGTGATGATCGCCAACGGCCGGCGCATCGAGCAGCGCACCGAGCTGGGCACCCACGAGGGCCTGGAAGGCTTCGTCCAGCACCTGCGCCGCTGCGGCTTCGACCCCATGCGCCTGGACGGCCGCGACCCGGCCGCCTTCGTCTGCACTCTGTGGGAAATGGAGCAGCGCCTGGCGCGCCGCGTGGACGAGAAGAACCGGGGCATCCTGCGCTACCCGCTGCCGATTCCCTATGCCATCGCCGAAACCACCAAGGGCTTCGGTTTCTACGGCGCGGCCAGCAACGCGGCCCACAACCTGCCGTTGCCGGGCAACCCATCCCGCGACGAAGCCGCCCGCGCGCTGTTCAACGCGCATGCCGCGCCGCTGCATGTGCCCTTCGACGAGCTGGACCAGGTCCGCGCACTGTTCGCCGCACGTGGCCAGCGCCCGCTGGAGCGCGACCACGCCCTGGCAGTGCGCCATCCGGCGACCCCGACGATCCCCGAATTGCACTACCGCGACGACACCTGTTCGCCGATGGCCGCGCTGGATCGCTTCTTCGTCGACCTGACCGCCGCCAACCCGCAGCTGCGCCCGCGCGTCGGCAACCCGGACGAGCTGGCCAGCAACCGCCTGGGCGGTGTGCTCAAGGCGCTCAAGCACCGGGTCAGCGAGCCGGAAGGCGAGCTGGAGGCGGTGGACGGCAAGATCATCACCGCCCTCAACGAGGAGGCCGTGGTTTCCGCCTGCCTGGCCAACCAGGGCGGCCTGAACCTGGTGGCCAGCTACGAGGCGTTCTGCGTGAAGATGCTTGGCGCGGTGCGCCAGAGCCTGATCTATGCGCGCCAGCAGAAGGAAATCGGCCGCCCCGCCGGCTGGCTGGGCTTCCCGGTGGTGGCCACCTCGCACACCTGGGAAAACGGCAAGAACCAGCAATCGCACCAGGACACCACCTTCTGCGAGGCGCTGCTGGGCGAGATGAGCGACGTGTCCCGAGTGCTGTTCCCGGCCGATCACAACAGCGCCCTGGCGCTGCTGCCCGGCATCTATCAATCGCGTGGCCAGCTGGCCTGCATGGTCATTCCCAAGCGTGACCGGCCGACCTACTTCAGTCGCGCCCAGGCCGAGCAGTTGGCCCGTGACGGCGCCATCGTCGTCGAGGAGGTTACCGGCAACGATCCGCTGCTGCTGATTGCCAATGGTAGCTACCAGCTGGGCGAGATGCTGCGCGCCTGCCAACGCCTCAAGGAAGCGGACTGCGCCTATCGGCTGGTCTATCTGCAGGAACCGGGACGCTTCCGCGCGCCCAGGGATTCCTGGGAACTGGAGGCCATGGCCGACGCCGAGCTGTTCGAGCAGCTGTTCCCGGAAAGTCACCCGCGGCGCATCCTGCTCACCCACATGCGCCCGGAAGTGGCGCGCGGGGTACTCTGGCCGCTGTTCCCGGACACCCGCCTGAGCGGCGTGCTGGGCTACCGCAACCGCGGCGGCACCTTCGACGAGCCCGGCATGCTGTTCGCCAACCGCAGCACCTGGGCCAACGTGCTGGCCTCCTGCGCCCGGGTGCTGAACATGCCGCGTACCGCACTGCTGACCAGCGAGGAAGCGGCGACCCTGGCCGGCAAGGGCGATCCGCAGGTGCTGCGCCCGAACTGATGCACGACCTGCAGGAGCGGTCAGCCGCGATGCCTTTTGGCCGCGCGGCTAACGCCCCTCCTGCCGATCGGCGCAATCCTCGGCCATGAAGCTTTCGCTGGCCACCGGCCAGTTGCTGCCGTCCTCGCTGAACTGGTAGCGCAGCACGGCGCCGTGGGACAGCAGCAGGCGGAAGTTGGCATTGGTGCAGACACTGGTCGCCAGCTGGCGCCGCACCGCGGCCGGATTGCGGCGCATCTGTTCGGCATGCGCCGGACGCACACTCAGGTGGTTGATCAGCGTGCGCCCGTCCACGGTGAAGCCCTGGTCGGTGATGTCCGGACTGATCACCCGCGGTGTGCCCTGGTTGCTGTCGCGGGCAATGCGCTGCAAATCGCGGATCAGGCGCTCCTCCGCAGGCGTGGCGGCCTGGGCAGGCAACCACGCGGCCAGCAGCAGAACCATCAGCAGGACAGGCATCGCACAGCTCCTCGACCGGACCCGCTCATTCGACCCGGGCGGACAACGGGCGTTCGGCACCATCTGGTAGACTGCGCGCCCTTCGAACCCAGCGATAGCCGATCCCCACCCATGCATGCCGTAGCCCGACTGCGTGCCGAGCGCCTGGCGCGCAGCCTGAAACCCTTCGTCGCGCGCGGCTCGCGCATCGAGCGCTGCCCGCGCTGCCGGGTCGCCCCCGCATACTGCCTTTGTCCCTGGACGCCGCACGTCGCGACCCAGGCCGGCATGTGTCTGGTGATGCACGACATCGAGGCGCTCAAGCCGACCAACACCGGCTGGCTGATCGCCGACGTGGTGCCGGACACCTTTGCCTACGGCTGGTCGCGGGTGGACGTGGATGCACGCCTGGAAGCGTTGCTGGCCGATCCCCAGTGGCAACCCTACGTGGTGTTCCCCGGTGAATATGCCGAGCCGGGCAGGGTGGTCGAGGCGGTGGAGCTGCAGCCCGGCAAGCGACCGCTGTTCATCCTGCTGGATGCCACCTGGACCGAGGCGCGCAAGATGTTCCGCAAGAGCCCGTATCTGGACCACCTGCCGGTGCTCAGCCTGCAGCCGGAGCAGCTGTCACGCTACCGGCTGCGCCGTTCGACGCGCGCGGAGCACCTGTGCACCGCCGAGGTGGCGGCGCTGTGCCTGGAACTGTCCGGGGATTCGGCGGCCGCCGAGGCGTTGGGCGACCACTTCGAGCTGTTCACCGAGCATTACCTGGCGGCCAAGCATCACCGGGGGGTGAACCCCGATGATGCGTTGCATCGCCGCCTGCGCGAACGCTAGCGGGCGTCGGCCGTACCGGCGATGGCTTGCTGCGGCTTGTGGTGCGGCCAGAGCTGTGCCAGCAGCATGCCGGCCAGCATGATGGCGGCACCCAGGTAGCTCTTGAGGGTCAGGCTTTCATCCAGGAACAGCCAGCCGGCAATGGCGGCGAACACCGCCTCCAGTGACAGGATGATGGCCGCGTGGGAGGGAATCGCGTCCTTCTGCGCCACCACCTGCAGGGTGTAGCCGACGGCGACCGCGAAGCAGCCGCCATACAGTACGGCCGGCGCGGCGGCGACGATGGATGCCCAGACGATCGGCTCCAGCGCCAGGGCCAGCAGCAGGCTGACCACGGCACAGACCAGGAACTGCAGGATGGACAGGCGCAGCGGGTCGTAGCGGCTGGCGAAGAAGCCCACCAGCAGCACGTGCACGCCCCAGACGAAGGCGCCGGCCAGTTGCAGCCAGTCGCCGGAGGCCACTTGGAAGTCCTCGCCTACGCTGAGCAGGAACATGCCGAACACGGCCAGCAGCGCGCCCAGCCAGATGCCCAATCCGGCGCGCTGGCCAATGAACAGGCCGAGTAGCGGGACCACGATCACGTACAGCCCGGTGATGAAGCCGGAGTTGGTCACCGAGGTGAACAGCAGGCCGACCTGCTGCAGGTTGATGCCCACAGTCAGGGCCAGGCCCATCAGCACACCGCCCAGCAACAGTGGCCGGTGTGCGAAACCCGGCCCCCGGACCTGGCCGAGCGATCGCCGTTGCAGAAGCAGCAGGGGCATCAGCACCAGCGCCCCCAGCAGGAAGCGCAGGCCGGTAAAAAGGAAGGGTCCGATGTTGTCCATGCCCACGCGCTGTGCGACGAAGGCGGTTCCCCAGATCATGGCAGTGATCAGCATCAACAAATCGGCGCGCAGGGCTTTGGATTGCATACGGACATCTCGAAAAAAAAGGCGCAAACTTTGCCGCAAAGTGTGACGCTTGACCACTCCCCCCGGGGGCGGCATGCTTCCCGCCTGCCCGAACCAGCATAAAAAATAGGGACTTGCAGTGGCTGCCTACGACATTCTCATTGCTGATGATCACCCGCTGTTCAGGAGCGCACTGCACCAGGCTCTTTCGCTCGGACTGGGTAGCGAGGCCCGGCTGGTGGAGGCGGCCAGCATTGCCGAGCTGGAAGCCCAGCTCTCGGCCAAGTCCGACTGGGATCTGGTGCTGCTCGATCTGAACATGCCCGGCGCCTATGGCTTCTCCGGTCTGGTGCTGCTCCGCGGCCAATACCCTCAGGTGCCTGTGGTGATGATTTCCGCGCAGGAGGAGGCCGCCGTGGTTGCCCGCTCGCGCGAGTTCGGCGCCAGCGGCTTCATCCCCAAGTCCAGCTCCCTGGAAACCATCCAGGAAGCCGTGCGTGCGGTCCTTGATGGCGATGTGTGGTGGCCGAACCTCGGCGAGGAGCCGGTGGCCGTCTCCGCCGAGGAGCGCGAGGCCAGCGCCGGCCTGGCGAGCCTGACGCCCCAGCAGTTCCGGGTGCTGACCATGGTCTGCGAAGGCCTGCTGAACAAGCAGATCGCCTACCAGCTCAACGTTTCCGAGGCCACGGTGAAGGCCCACGTCACCGCCATCTTCCGCAAGCTCGGCGTGCGTACCCGCACCCAGGCGGCGCTGTTGCTGCAGCAGCTGGAAACCCTGCCGGGACAGTAGTCCGGCGACTCCTCGCCTCAGGCGACCGGCGGCAGCTGAATCAGGTCGCTGCGGGCCACGCCTTCGGTCAGCTCTCGGCACTGCTCGATGAATTCGCGCATCGCCGCGCTCTGGTGCTTCTGGCGATGCCAGACGAAGCAGAACTGCCGGCGCAGGTCCAGCTCCGGCACCTCCACCGCCACCAGGCTTCCGCGCCGGAAGGCATCGCGCAGGGCCAGGCGCGAGATGCAGCCGATGCCCAGCCCGGATTCCACCGCGCGCTTGATCGCCTCGGTATGTTCCAGCTCCAGGCGCACGTTCAGATTGCCGTGCTGCTGGCGCAGCGCCCGGTCGAAGCTGGTGCGCGTCCCCGAGCCCTTTTCGCGCAGGATCCACGCCTCGCCGCGCAGGTCTTCCAGCGTGGCCTGGCCGCGGCGCGCCAGCGGGTGGCTGGGGGCGCAGAACACCACCAGCTCGTCCTCTACCCAGGGAGTGACTTCCAGGTCCGGGTGTTGGCAGTCGCCCTCGATCAGGCCGAGATCCAGCTCGAAATGGGCGACCATCTGCACGATCTGCACGGTGTTGTGCACGTGCAGGGCCGCGCGGCATTCCGGATGGCGCTGCAGGAAGCGCCCGAGCAGCAGGGTGGCCAGGTAGTTGCCGACCGTCAGGGTGGCGCCCACCTCCAGCGAGCCGAAACCGGTGTTGCCGTTGAGCAGGCTCTCGATTTCCTGCGCGCGCGAGAGCAGCGCCACCGCCTGGGGCAGCAGGGTGTGGCCCAGGGCATTGAGTTTCAGGCGTTTGCCCAGGCGGTCGAACAGCTGACAGTCGAACTGGCGTTCCAGCTCGGTCAGCGAGGTGCTGGCCGCCGACTGGGACAGGGCCAGCGATTCGGCTGCACGGGACACGCTCTCGTGCTGGGCAACCGCCACGAAGACTTCCATTTGCCGCAATGTGAAGCGCATATCTATATAACCAATAAGGGTTATCTCGATAATCAATTTAACAGATATTTGCGGCGTCGCTAGAATCCCGCGCATTCCTGCCCGCCTGGCTGTCGGCATCACTTCGAGGAAGACCATGAGCAATCTGAACGTCGAGCGTGTGCTCAGTGTTCATCACTGGAACGAAACCCTGTTCAGCTTCAAGACCACCCGTGACCCCGGGTTGCGCTTCGAGAACGGCCAGTTCGTGATGATCGGCCTCGAAGTGGAGGGCCGCCCGCTGATGCGCGCCTACTCCATCGCCAGCCCCAACTACGAGGAGCAGCTGGAGTTCTTCAGCATCAAGGTGGAAAACGGCCCGCTGACCTCGCGCCTCCAGCATCTGAAGGAAGGCGACAGCATCATGATCAGCAAGAAGCCGACCGGCACCCTGGTCCTCGATGACCTGCGCCCCGGCAAGCACTTGTATCTGCTGAGCACCGGCACCGGCCTGGCGCCGTTCATGAGCGTGATCCAGGACCCGCAGACCTACGAGCGTTTCGAGAAGGTCATTCTGGTGCACGGCGTGCGCTACGTGAGCGAAGTGGCCTACGAAGACTTCATCACCCAGCAACTGCCGGAGAACGAGTACTTCGGCGATGCCGTGCGCGAGAAGCTGATCTACTACCCCACCGTGACCCGCGAGCCGTTCCGCAACCAGGGCCGCCTGACCGACCTGATGCGCAGCGGCAAGCTGTTCGCCGACATCGGCCTGCCGCCCATCAATCCGCAGGATGACCGCGCGATGATCTGTGGCAGCCCGAGCATGCTCGAGGAAACCAGCCAGGTACTGGACAGCTTCGGCCTGCAGGTTTCCCCGCGCATGGGCGAGCCCGGCGACTACCTGATCGAGCGTGCCTTCGTCGAGAAGTGACGGACGCGGCGGCCCTCGCCGAGGGCCGCCACGCCTGCCTACAGCGGGGCGCGATCCAGCGCCGAGAGCTCCACGTTCACCTCGAACAGCTTGGCGTTGATCTTCACGAAGCCTTCGGCGGCGAGCCGCTCGCGGTGTTTCTCCAGGTACATCTCCGCCGCATCCAGCGTCTCGAACAGGTAGATGCCGCCGGCCTCGCCCAGCTCGCGACTCTCCGTCCATATCTTCCACTTCAGGCCCGGCTCGACCGAGATGTTCTCCGCCATGTGGCGGAAGTCGGCGGTCATTTTCGCGCCCCAGGGGCCGGGGTAGGGAAAGTCGATCTGCAGCAGCACGGGCATGGGGACATCCTCCGGAAACGGGTTGCCCCCCAAGCGTAGTCGCTACGCCGTGGGTACCACCTCGAGCACCCGGATCAGTCCTGGTTGCGGGTAATGCCAGCGCACCTGCACGTCCCACAGGCCCACGCCGTAAAGCCGTTCGGGCTGGGGCTGCTGGTAGGCGGGGCGGGGGTCCTGTGCCAGGCACTGCTCGATCAGCGCCGCCAGCGGTTCCGCCAGGCGCTGCCCGTGCCATTCGGCCTGCTGGCGCGCTTCGGGCGTCCAACGCACTTCGATGGTGGCGGGCGCGTCGGCGGCAATGGCGTTCACCGCTTCGGGCCGGCTGTCGGCGTAGGGTACGTAGGGTTTGATGTCCAGCACCGGCGTGCCGTCCAGCAGGTCGATGCCGGACAGCCACAACCGCCCTGGCTCCACCTTGTCCAGTCGCACTACCGACTGACCGATGCCGTTGGGGCGGTGCGTGGCGCGCGTGGCGAACACGCCGAGGCTGCGGTTGCCGCCCAGGCGTGGCGGTCGCACCTTCAGGCGCGGCGTGTCTTCCAGCGCCTGATGGAACAGGAACAGCAGCCAGACATGGCTGACCTGTTCCAGGCCATCGACCGCTTCCGGCTGATCGAACGGCGGCAGCAGCTCCAGCACCCCGCGGGCAGCCGGCGCCAGGTGGGGCTGGCGCGGAATGGCGAATTTCTCCCGGAAGCAGGAACGCAGGATGCCGACGGGGCTGACCTGGTAGGACATGGGCGGACTCATCGCGTCGGATAGGGCGCCGCGCGACAGGCGGCGTTGCGGTAGGGTCCGGCGACCTTGCGCCAGGCTGCGCCCGGACTGGTCTGCGCACAGACCCGGTGCTCACTGGACGGGCTGGCCCAGACGTACCAGGGCGCCGGAGCAGCCTCGACGGGCGGGACCGCCAGGGCGAAGAGCAAGGACAGGGCGAACAGCATGACGGTATCCGGTGGGTGCGACCGGGCGATGATACCAGCCGGCTCGCCCGGACCGTTCGCCCCATGCCGGGAATTCCGCGCGCCGGCGAGGCTCTGAGCTGAACCCGCCAGGCCGATCCGACCTGCGGTCATCGTTCCGAATGCCGGGAGGAGGGCGTCATGATCCTGAACCGTTTTCCGCCAGTGACCCTGGGCGATCCGGAGGAACCTGGCAAGCCGCCGTTGCCCAACCAGCCGGGGGAGCCCGGCGAGCCGACCCTGCCCGACCGCGCGCCGCCCGACCCGGTGGCCTGACAGTCCGGCGGGAGCAACTAGTCTTGTCAGGCATCCTGTCGTGCATCCACCAAGGAGATCTGCCATGACACGTTGGGTCATCACCTACAACAAGGACAACAACACCTCGACGTTGGAAATCGAAAGCCCGAACAAGCCCAGCATGGAACAGGCCGTGCGCCACACCCTGAAGATGGCCCGCCAGCGCTATGAAGAACAGGAGCCCAGTGAAGTGGATGAGGACCTGCGCGGGCCTGCCGTACTCCTGGCTGAACGCTTCGGCATCACCATAACCGGCATTACCCAGGCGTGACCCGCCGACCGGCTCCTGCCCGTGCGGGAGTCGGCCGGATGCGGGTGCGGCCACTGACGAGGAGTCGTGCATGTTCGGTCTGGATGCACTAGAGCTCGCGCGAATCCAGTTCGCGTTTACCGTGTCCTTCCACATCCTGTTCCCCGCCATCACCATCGGTCTGGCCAGCTACCTGACCGTCCTCGAGGCGCTGTGGCTGAAGACAGGACAGACCGTCTATCGCGACCTCTATCATTTCTGGCTGAAGATCTTCGCGGTGAATTTCGGCATGGGCGTGGTGTCCGGCTTGGTCATGGCTTACCAGTTCGGCACCAACTGGAGCGTCTTTTCCGACTTCGCCGGCAGCATCACCGGACCGCTGCTGACCTACGAGGTGCTGACCGCCTTCTTCCTCGAAGCCGGCTTCCTGGGCGTGATGCTGTTCGGCTGGAACCGCGTGGGGCCGGGGCTGCATTTCTTCTCGACCGCCATGGTGGCGCTGGGCACGCTGGTGTCCACCTTCTGGATCCTGGCTTCCAACAGCTGGATGCACACGCCCCAGGGCCACGAGATCGTCGATGGTCGGGTGATTCCGGTGGACTGGCTGGCGGTGATCTTCAACCCTTCGTTTCCCTACCGCCTGACCCACATGGTCATTGCCGCCTTCCTGGCCACCGCCTTCTTCGTCGGCGCCTCGGCCGCCTGGCACCTGTTGCGCGGCAACAACACCCCGGAAACCCGCACCATGCTGTCCATGGCCATGTGGATGGCACTGATCGTCGCCCCGATCCAGGCGTTGGTAGGCGACTTTCACGGCCTCAATACCCTGGAGCACCAGCCGGCCAAGATCGCCGCCATCGAGGGCAACTGGGAAAGTACGCCGGGCGAGCCCTCCGGCTTGGCGCTGATCGGCTGGCCGGACATGCAGCGCGAGGAAACCCGTTTCAAGGTCGAGGTGCCCTACCTGGGCAGCCTGATCCTGCGCCACAGCCTCAGCGAGCCGATTCCGGCGCTCAAGGACTACCCGCCCGAAGACCGCGCCAATTCCACCCTGGTGTTCTGGACGTTCCGGCTGATGGTAGGCCTCGGCGTTCTGATGATCGTTGCCGGCGTGTGGAGCCTGGTCCTGCGCCGGCGCGGGCGGCTCTACGATTCGCGTCCCTTCCTGCGCTTCGTGCTCTGGATGGGCGCGTCCGGGCTAGTGGCCATCCTGGCCGGCTGGTTCACCACGGAGGTGGGGCGCCAGCCGTGGGTCGTGCAGGGACTGCTGCGCACGGCGGATGCCGTGTCGCCCCACGGCGTGGCGCAGATGAGCCTGTCGCTTGCCCTGTTCGTCGTCATTTATTTCGCGGTGTTCGGCGTGGGCTTGCTGTACGTGCTGCGCCTGGTGGCGCGCGGCCCGGTCAGCGACACGGGCCGCCCGGCCGAGGGCGGTGGCCCCGGCCGGCCCCGCACGCCGGCGCGCCCCTTGTCGGCCGCCGACCAGGCCTTGCCGGGCGGGCGCGATCAATTGGGCGAGGGGGGCTGAATCATGGGTATCGATTACTCGCTGATCTGGGCGGTGATCATCATCTTCGGCGTGATGATGTACGTGGTGATGGACGGCTTCGACCTGGGCATCGGCATCCTCTTCCCGTTCGTACCCGGCAAGCAGGACCGCGACCTGATGATGAACACCGTGGCACCGGTCTGGGATGGCAACGAGACCTGGCTGGTCCTTGGCGGGGCGGGCCTGTTCGCGGCCTTCCCGCTGGCCTATGCGGTGGTGCTGTCGGCCCTTTATTTGCCCATCGTGTTCATGCTCATCGGTCTGATCTTTCGGGGTGTGGCCTTCGAGTTCCGTTTCAAGGCGGACGAACGGCATCGGCCTTTCTGGGACTGGGCCTTCATTGGCGGCTCGCTGACCGCGACCTTCTTCCAGGGGGTGGTACTGGGCGCCTTCATCAGTGGCTTGCCGGTGGAAAACCGCGGCTACGCCGGTGGCCCGCTGGACTGGCTGACCCCCTTCGCGGTGTTCTGCGGGCTGGGGTTGATCGCCGCCTATGCGCTGCTGGGCTGCACCTGGTTGATCATGAAGACTGGCGGCGAACTGCAGCGGCGCATGCACGACATCGGCATCCCGCTGCTGGGCGTGTTGCTGGCGGTGATCGGCATAGTAAGCCTGTGGACGCCGCTGGCCCATGAGCGCATCGCGGAGCGCTGGTTCAGCCTGCCGAACCTGTTCTGGTTCCTGCCGGTGCCAATCCTGGTGCTGTTGTGCAGCTGGGCGTTGTATCGGGCGATCCAGCGTTACGCCCACTACTCGCCGTTCCTGCTTACCCTGGCGCTGATCTTTCTGGGTTACAGCGGGCTGGGCATCAGCCTGTGGCCGAACATCATTCCGCCAGCGATCAGCATCTGGGACGCCGCCGCGCCGCCGCAAAGCCAGGGCTTCGCGCTGGTGGGCGCGCTGTTCATCCTGCCGTTCGTGCTGATCTACACCGCCTGGAGCTACTACGTGTTCCGCGGCAAGATCACCCCGGACAGTGGTTACCACTGATGGCGGAGCGTGCCTGGTGGCGGCGTCTGGCCTGGCTGGCCGGCCTGTGGACGGCCAGCGTGCTGGCGCTGGCGCTGCTGGCCTGGCTGCTGCGTCTGTTGATGAGCGCGGCGGGGTTGAGTACGCCGTAGCGTGCCGGTGGCCTTAGCGGCAATCGCGCGCACTCGCCTCGCGGTACTCGAGCACTTCTTCAAGGTGGAGGCTGCCGGGGAAATCGCGGCACCAGGGACAGTCCAGCGCGGGGCCTACCGTACCGCGCACCCGGGCGAAGGCTTCTTCGCCGGGCTCATCCACCAGCTCGGCGTAACGCGTCTCCAAGCGCTCGCGCAGGGCATCGTCCGCCACGACCCACAACGGTTCCTCGGCCTGGCAGCCAATGAACACCTGCATGCGTGGGGCCATCACCAGATGACCCGCCAGCGTGTCGGCGGGCTGTTGCGGGGGCGGTGCGGCGCAACCGGCCAGCGCGCCGAGCAGCAGGGCGAGTGACGAGCGTTGCATGGGCAGCTCCGTAAGGCCGGTCAGGCCGGATCAGAAGGAGAAGTTGACCCCGAAGCTCATCAGATCGACCTCATCCACCAGGTTGATCCATTCCATGCTGGCGCTGAGATTCGGTGCCAGGTGCAGATCGACCCCCAGGCCGGCGCTGAAATCGTGTTCGGACCAGGTATGCACCGGGCTGACGCGGTTGTAGATCTTGCCTTCCGCACGGGAATAACCACCGATGATGTAGGCGGAGAACTGTGGGTTGAAGGGCATGAGCAGCTTGGCGTAAGCACCGACGTAGTTGTCGATCTCGTAGGTCAGGCCGTTGATGCTGTCATCGGTCAGGCCGGTACCCAGGCGGGCTTCCAGGGCGAGGTTCTGGCTGGCCTGGAAGCCCAGCTTGTAGCCGAGGGAGGTCAGGTCGGTATGGTCGATTTCCGCGCGGGAAATCATCACCCCGCCGTAGGGGCCGATCTGGGCCTGGGCAAGGGTGGTGGCGGCGAATGTCGACAGCCCGACAGCGAATACGGCGACTTTCAAAGCGCTTTTCATAACGGCCTCATGAATAGAAAACCCGCGGATCATAGCGTGGGGCCATTAAGCGCTTCAATGAACGGCTGCCGATTCGCTCAGGTCAGCACCCGATAACGGTTCTGTACAAAGCCGAATGGATAGGATTGCGAGGCTTCCAGCTGCAGGCTGGCCGCCACACCGGAGCGTCCGAACAGCGAAACGCCATTGCCCAGCAGCACGGGCACGGTGGTGAGGGTGATGGTGTCGATGAGCCCCTGACGCAGGCAGCCGCGAATCAGCGATTCGTCGTCCAGAAAGGCGTGGCCGAAGCCCTGCTTTTCCAGTAGCCGCGCCAGCTCCCTGGGTGAACGATTGGTCAGCGACACGCTGGCCGGCACTCCGTCGGGCAGGCTCGCCCACTCCGGACACACCACGAAGACCGGCTTGACGCCGTAGGGCCATTCGGGGAAGCACAGCGCCTGCTCCAGGGCGCGGCGCCCGAAGACCAGCGCATCCATGCCGGCAAGAAACTCCTGATAACCGCAATCTTCACCCTCCGGCACCTGGCGGGTGAGATCGAGCAGCCAGCCGATGCCGCCATGGGCATCGGCGACGTAGCCATCGAGACTGGTGGCAACAAAGACGGAAAATTTCACGATCACTCCCCGGTGGGTGGACACGCGAATCAGCGTAGCCGTCGATTCGCCAGGGAGCGTTCGCCGAAAGGCGGGGCGCATCAGGGGACCGTCGGACGGCCCCCGAGATCCATTACAGACCCAGCTTCTGCGCCACGTAGTCGGCGTCCTTGTCGCCGCGACCCGAGAGGTTGACCAGGATGTGCTGGTCCTTCGGCAGCTTCGGTGCGGCGCGCATGGCCCAGGCCACCGCGTGTGCGCTTTCCAGCGCCGGGATGATGCCCTCGGTACGCGACAAGGTCATGAAGGCGTCCAGGCATTCCTGGTCGGTGACCGATTGGTAGTCCACCCGGCCGATGTCCTTCAGGTAGCTGTGTTGCGGGCCGACGCCGGGATAATCGAGGCCGGAGGCGATGGAGTGCACGGCGGCCGGGTTGCCCTCGGCGTCTTCCAGGACGTAGCAGGCCATGCCGTGGATCTCGCCGGGCTTGCCGACCGACAGGGTGGCGGCGTGCCGACCGGGCTTGTCCACGCCTTCACCGGCCGGCTCGACGCCTACCAGATGCACGCCCTCGTCACCCAGGAAGGCGGTGAACAGGCCCATGGCGTTGGAGCCGCCGCCGACACAGGCGGCCGCATGATCGGGCAAGCGGCCATGCTTGGCGAGGAACTGCTCGCGGGCCTCGCGGCCGATGATCGACTGGAAGTCGCGGACCATCTTCGGGAACGGGTGCGGGCCAACCACCGAGCCAATGGCGTAGATGTAGTTCTGCGGGTCCTTGAGGTATTCCTCGAAGGCGCTGTCCACGGCTTCCTTGAGGGTCGCGGCGCCACGGGTCACCGGCACCAGCTTGCAGCCGAGGATCTTCATCTTGGTGACGTTGGGGTGTTCCTTCTCGATGTCCACCTGGCCCATGTGGATCTCGCAGGGAATGCCCACCAGCGCGCAGGCGGTGGCCAGGGCCACGCCGTGCTGGCCGGCGCCGGTTTCGGCGATCACCTTCTTCTTGCCCATGAACTTGGCCAGCAGCGCCTCGCCCAGGCAGTGGTTGATCTTGTGCGCGCCGGTGTGGTTCAGGTCTTCGCGCTTGAGGTGGATCTGCGCGCCGCCCAGTTTTTCCGACAGGCGCCTGGCATGGAAGATCGGGCTCGGCCGGCCGACGTAGTCGGCGAACAGGCTGGCCAGTTCCTCCTGGAAGTCCGCGCGCTGGCGGATTTCCTCGTAGGCGGCGTCGATGTCGTCCATCGCCTGCTTGAGGTGCGGCGGCACCAGTTGGCCACCGTAGGGGCCGAAATAGCCGCGGGCGTCGGGCATGGGGGCGAAGCGCGAGTCTTGGGTCATTGGCAGAGGTCCAGGTTGAGGTCGTATGGGTGTGGCAGTTTATCGGGCGAGCTGCCGCGCCGGTCTGCGGCAAATCAGCATGCGGGCAACTCCTGCGCATCGGCGCTGGCGATTGCCAGGCCGCGCGGATCGTCCGGCAGTGAACGCAGGCTGACCGGCATCCGGCTCAGCCGCTCCAGCAGCCGGCTTTCGCGGCGCAGCGGCCACCAGTCGTACAGGTACATTTCCACCGGGCGCCAGAGCGCGACCCAGCCGATCACCATCAGCCCTTCGGCGAGGGTCTGGGCCAGCAGGTTGTCGAGGACGCCGATCAGGTTGTACAGCAGCATGCACACGGCCATGAAACACAGGCCCAGCAGGGTGGTGCGGTGGGCCATGCGCAGGTGCTCGCGCAGGCGGCGCTGGCTGTTCTCGGCTTGCCAGGCGAAGTGGAAGCACACGGTGTGGCGCGCGCGCTCCGCAGTTTCGGCGGACAGCTCGTGGGCGGGCAGCCAGAGGTTCAGGGCCAGCGGTTCATGCGCCGGCAGCTCGCGGCAGGCGTCGAGGATGTAGCGTTCGGCGTCCGGGGCCAGGTCACGCCGGCTGAAGGGCGACGGATCGCGCGTATCGGCCAGCTGTTGCAGGCGATCCAGGCGCAGGTCGATCTGCCAGGTGTCGCCTTCGCGGCGATAAGGCGTGTTCATGGAGGGTTCCGGTCGGGGGTCTGGGTGAATTCTACGTCGGCGGACCCCGGCCACAGCAATTCGCGGATGGTCAGAGGCAATCCTGATGCGCGCGATTGCCCATGAAAAAGCCCCGCACAGGCGGGGCTTCCTTGTAGCGGCGACGCTTAGATTCGCTCGGCCCACAGGTCATATTCATCAGCATCGACCACCCGTACGCGCACCTTGTCGCCGGGCTTGAGGGTCGGGTCGGCGATGAACACGCTGCCATCGATCTCCGGCGCGTCGGCCCAGGAGCGCGCCACCGCGCCTTCATGGTCGACCTCATCGACCAGCACCTCGATCTCGGTGCCGATCTTGCGTTGCAGGCGTGCGGCGGAGATTGCCTGCTGGTGCGCCATGAAGCGCTCCCAGCGCTCCTGCTTGACCTCGTCCGGCACCGGCTCCAGGCCCAGTTCCTCGGCTGGCGCGCCTTCCACGGGCGAGTACTGGAAGCAGCCAACACGGTCGAGCTGGGCTTCGGTCAGCCAGTCGAGCAGGTACTGGAAGTCTTCCTCGGTCTCACCGGGGAAGCCGACGATAAAGGTGGAGCGGATGGTCAGCTCGGGGCAGATCTCGCGCCAGGCCTTGATGCGCGCCAGGGTCTTGTCCTCGAACGCCGGGCGCTTCATGGCCTTGAGCACCTTCGGGCTGGCGTGCTGGAAGGGGATATCCAGGTAGGGCAGCAGCTTGCCGGCGGCCATCAGCGGGATCACGTCGTCGACGTTCGGGTACGGGTAGACGTAATGCAGGCGCACCCACACGCCCATCGCCGAAAGCGCCTCGCACAGCTCGAGCATGCGGGTCTTCACCGGGCGGCCGTCCCAGAAGTCGGTCTTGTACTTGAGGTCCACGCCGTAGGCGCTGGTGTCCTGGGAAATCACCAGGATCTCCTTGACGCCGGCCTTGACCAGGCGCTGCGCCTCGGACAGCACATCGCCCACCGGGCGGCTGACCAGCTTGCCGCGCATGGACGGGATGATGCAGAAGCTGCAGCTGTGGTTGCAGCCTTCGGAAATCTTCAGATAGGCGTAGTGGCGCGGGGTGAGCTTGATGCCCTGCGGCGGCACCAGGTCGACGAACGGATCGTGGTCCTTCTTCGGCGGGATCACCTCGTGCACGGCATTGACCACCTGCTCGTACTGCTGCGGACCGGTGACGGCCAGCACGCTGGGGTGCACGTTGCGAATGCTGTCCTCGTTGACGCCCATGCAGCCGGTGACGATCACCTTGCCGTTCTCGGCAATCGCCTCGCCGATGGTGTCCAGCGACTCGGCCTTGGCACTGTCGATGAAGCCGCAGGTGTTGACCACCACCACGTCGGCGTCTTCGTAGGTGGGCACGATCTCGTACCCTTCCATGCGCAGCTGGGTAAGGATGCGTTCGCTATCGACGGTTGCTTTCGGGCACCCGAGCGACACCCAACCTACACTAGGATTCTTTTGTGACATAGTAGGGGCTCCCCCCGGGTGCAGAGCTCTGAGACGTGGAAAAAAAAGGCGCGCGAGTATACAGCTATTTGCGGTTTTCCGACCCTCGGCAATCGTCGGGTCACAGTGCTGAAAGGCAGGTGCAATATGCCCGCACCTGGGCAGCCGACCGGGGGCTGCAACTGGATGAGTCGCTATCGCTACGCGACGAGGGTCTTTCGGCCTACCACCAGCGGCACGTCAAACAGGGCGCCCTGGGTGTCTTCCTCAAGGCGGTGGACGAAGGCCGCATCCCGCCAGGCTCCGTCCTGGTCGTCGAAGGCCTCGACCGTCTCAGCCGCGCAGAGCCCATCCAGGCGCAGGCGCAGCTCGCGCAGATCATCAACGCCGGCATCACCGTGGTCACGGCCAGCGATGGCCGCGAGTACAACCGCGCCTCCCTCAAGGCCCAGCCGATGGACCTGGTCTACTCGCTCCTGGTGATGATCCGCGCCCACGAGGAAAGCGACACCAAGAGCAAGCGCGTGAAGGCCTCGATCCGCCGCCAGTGCGAAGGCTGGGTGGCCGGCACCTACCGGGGCCTGATCCGCAATGGCAAGGATCCGCAGTGGCTACGCTGGACGGGCGAGGACTGGGAGCTGATCCCGGAGCGCGTCGAAGCAGTGCATTACGCGCTGCGGCTGTACCGCCAGGGCATGGGCGCAGTGCGCGCGTACCGGCTGATGCGTGACGAGGGTTATGTGCTCAGCGACTGGGGCATCAGCGGCCAGCAGATCTACCGTCTGGTGCAGCTGCCCGCGCTCAAGGGCGCCAAGCGCATCGAGGTCGATGGCGAGCCATTCCTGCTTGAGGACTACTATCCGCGGCTGCTCAGCGATGCTGACTTCGACGAGCTCCAGGACCTGGTCGGCCAGCGCTTCCGGCGCCGTGGCAAGGGCGAGATCCCCGGCATCGTCACCGGCATGGGCATCACCTGGTGCGGCTACTGCGGCACGGCCATCGTCGGGCAGAACATGATGGGTCGGGCCAAGGCCGACGGAAAAATCTCGGATGGCCACCGCCGCCTGCACTGCACCGCCTACAGCACAAACGCCGGTTGCAAGGCGGGCGGCACCTGCAGCGTGGCTCCGATCGAGCGGGCCCTGATGTCGTACTGCTCCGACCAGATGAACCTGCAGCGCCTGCAGGAGCCCACCTCGGACGGTCAGCTGCTGCGCGATCGCGTGGCCAGTGCCCGGCAGCGTGTGGCCGACACCGACCAGCAGTTGGCCCGGGTCACCGACGCCCTGCTGGCCGACGACAGCGGTGCCGCGCCGCTGGTGTTCGTGCGCAAGGCCCGCGAGCTCGAGCAGCAACTGGCGGAGCGGCAGGCCGACCTGCAGCAGGCCGAGCGGGAGCTGGCCAGCGCCGCGACGATTCAGGCGCCGGCCGATGCTCATCGCTGGGCCGAACTAGCCGCCGGTGTCGAGGCGCTGGATACCGAGGCGCGCGACCAGGTGCGGCAATTGGTCATGGATACCTTCGAGCGCATCGTGATTTATATGCGGAGTATCAGTGCGCAAGACCGATCCAGTGAGTTCATTGATGTCCTGTTGGTATCTAAAGCCGGGCAACGTAGATTGCTGCGTATCAATCGACGAACGGGTGCATGGGAAGCAAGTGAGGAAATGGCTGATGTTTAAAGATAGATCTGGCATCTTTTTTGCGGTAGGAGTGTGGGGGTATGTGGCTCTAGGATGTGTTCTTGGATTGGTGGTCTCTCCGTTATTAGGCTCGGACGATTTGGATAGTATTGCGGGTATTGTCAGTGCTCTCTCGGCGCTAACTGTTTCGGTGTGTGCGATGTGTGCATTGGGGGACTGGAAGCGTTCCCTGCAGTATGGACGGAGACTAGATCATGTGCAGAAGGTGAAGCTTTTGGTAATGAGGCTTCAAGACGAAATTCAAGCCTATTTATCATGGCAAAGCCGACGCACAAAAGTTCAAGCTTCACTCGAGTCGGTTAAAGCAATCGGCGGTGTAGCGGTTGGGTATTTTAAGGCAGAGGCTAAGGAGATTGATTTAAGTATAGTGGAAGTGCGGAAGAATATTGAATTGACTCTGGCTGAGTATAAAGCTGCTTTTGAGCTGGTGAAGCCATTGCTTACTGATCGTGAATCCAATTCTATAGCTCATGGAAGGGTTTCTGGAATTTGGCTTAACATTAGTAATGAAATCACCAAATGCAAAGATCCCGGGGATTTCTGGGCTTTTAATAAGGAAGCAGTGGTTGCTCCACTTGACGATGTACAAAAGGACATAGATGCCCTGCTGTAGCCAGGGCGGTAACTTGCGGACCGTTCGGCCACTTGTCATACTGGATTTATATCCAGTAGTACAGGGATGCACCCCCCGATGTCGCAGCACGCAGTACCCCTCCAGACCTCCTACGAACACCTGTTCCTTCGCGTCCTTCGCCAGATCAACCGACCGTCGTCGCAGTTGCAGCGCCGGACGGTGATCGAGCGCGGGCCTGACGAATCCCTGGACGATTGGGATCAGCTGCTGTGCATGCTGGAGGAGGACGAGAACGTGCAGGTGGTGCGGCTGGATGATGGTGTCGTCCAGTTGAGCTGGAGAAATCAGCATCCGACGTTTTAAGCGCGGCTAACGATATTAGCCGGCGGCGTTGACATGAAATTAGCCATCGGCTAATTTGCTCTTCGTAGCGATTCATCGCAGAACGGAGAGCGCCATGCCCACCATCACCCTCGCACCCGATTCCCGCGACCTGCTGGTCGCCCAGGTTGCCCAGAACGGCACCTTTATCCATGGCCTGTGCAATGCCCAGGGCCTGACCGTCGCCATCGTCTATGTGCTCATCGAGCAGTGCGACGCCGCCGTCCACCTGCGCGTGGAGCTGGGCGACAGCCGCAACACCCTGACCCTGGCCCGCCGCGCCGACAACGCCGAGTGTGTGGCCCGCTTCATCGAAGAGCTGGCCAACGGAGTCAGCCCGGTGAGCGTGCCGACCATCGATGAGATCGAATGGGTCAGCGCGCGGGAGATCCTGCTGCGCGATGCCGTGCGCCTGGGGCAGGGCACCTTTCACTTGCCGGATGACCAGGACCTCGACCTGGACCTGGTGGTCCATCCGGCCACCACCGATCCGCTTCGCTCCGTCTTCTACTTCGAAATGCACGGGCGGTGCGTCACCCTGCCGGTGCTGTTGCCGAAAGACCGGGAACAGGCCTACCGCCTGCTGGCCGACTGCGTACCGGAGCTGATGGCCAACTACCGCTCCTGGGCGGCCTGAGCCATGCGGGCCTACACCATGCCCGCCTGGGCTCGCTGGGTGTTGCTGATCATTGCGGTCGCGCTGGGCAGTGTTACCGCGCTGTCGGTGTCCACGGCCGTGGGCGCGCTGATCGCCGACCCGCTGCTGTCTCGCGTGTACGCCGGCGCCGCCGTGCTGCTCGATGCCTACAAGTACCTGGCCTGGCCCATCGCTCTGGGCCTGTCCGGCGCCGGCCGTAAGGGCTATGCGTTCCTGATGATCGCCACTGCCCTGGTGCTCGGCGCGGTATCGGCCTGGGCCACCTACGACCGCGCGCTCACTGCGGTGCTGACGGATCAGGCGCGCAAGGTAGCCATTGTCGAGCAGCGCATCGCTGACCTGCAGACGGTACGTGCCGATGCGCTGACCCGGCTCGCCACCCTGGACGATGAGGCGCGCTCCATTGGCGAGCAGGCCCGCCAGTTGCGCGAGCGCGACATCGTCACCAAGGCCCAGTTGCTGGAGAACGCCGCGTTGCCGCGTATCGCCGCCCAGCGCGAGCAGGCGTTGCTGCGACTGGACCGTGTCTCCCTGGAGCTGACTGAGCTGCGCTCGCAACCGCAGGCCGCTGCCGGGCTGACCGAGCTGCTGGCCATGGTGCTGTGCGGTTTCTTCGCTCTGGCCCTGGAGGTGGTGCCGGCCCTGATCGGTGCCGTGTTGCGCCTGTCCGCGCCGCTGGCAACGGCATCGGCAACGCCTGTTGCCCAGGTGCCGGCTACTCCCGTGATGCGCCCGGCAACAGCCGATGCGGGACCGGTGGCGACAGCGGCAACGCCTGTTGCTGTCGAGTCGGCAACGGATGAGGCACTGCTGCAGACGATTCGGGAAATGGCCCAGGGTGCGCCACCCGGTACCGCACTCACCGTCCGCGACGTTGCGGCCAGCGCCCGGGTGGGCACTCACCGCGCCACGAAATTGCTACGCGCCGCCGTCGAGCTGGGCGAGCTGCGCAAGACCACCAGCGGCTATGTGACCGCGTAAGGAGGCCAATGATGAATATCCAACTGAGTGAGCTGGGCTCGGAGGAAATGAGCCGCCTGTTGCCGGAGTTCACCGAAGCGAACGCAGCGGTTGACCGTGCGCTGGATGCCAACGACAGGGAAGCCTTTGCGTCGGCAACGATCCACAAGCATCGGCTCTCCGTGCGCATCGCCAACCTGGTACTGGCAACGGTATCGACTGCGCAATGGGTTGAAGGGGTAACGCAATGATCGGCATCCCCGAGACCGGCACCCTGCAGCACGGCTGCATCAGCGCCAATGTCACCACCGGCTACCGGTTCACCACGGCCGATGGCCGCCCGGCGCGTATGGCCCTCATCGATGAGCAGGGCAACGTGATCGAGGCCGGCGACACCGTGGCACGCGAAGCCTGGAACGTGTGCATCAAGGTGCAGAAGAACTTCTGGATCGGCCAGGGCCACCTGGTGGTGCACAGCGCCCCGCCCGGCGTGGCCACTCAAGCGGCCGCACCGGCCGAGCAAACCCCGCGCCGCCGCGCGCGGGGCTGATACCACCAAGGAGCAGTTATGTTTTTCCGGAACCTGTTGATGTACCGGCTGTTGGCCGATTTCCGCCTGGATGTCGAAGCGCTGCCCACGGCGCTGGCCGAGAAGCCGGCGCGGCCCTGCGGCAGCCAGGAGCTGTCCACCTATGGCTTTGTTGCCCCGCTGGGCAAGGGCGAGGAGGCGCCGCTGCTGCACGCCTGCCAGGGCTTCCTTCTGATTGCTGCCCGCCAGGAGGAGCGGATGCTCCCCGGTAGCGTGGTGCGTGATGCGCTCCAGGAGAAGATCGAGGCGATCGAAGCCGAGCAGATGCGCAAGGTCTACAAGAAGGAGCGCGAACAGTTGAAGGACGAGATTGTCCAGGAGTTCCTGCCCCGGGCCTTCACCCGTCGCAAGCAGATCTTCGCCGCCATCGACCCGCAGGCCGGGTTGGTGCTCGTGAATACCAGCAGCCATCGTCAGGCCGAGGATCTGCTCAGCACCCTCCGCGAAGTCCTGGGCAGCCTGCCGGTGCGGCCGCTGAACGTGAAGCACGACCCGAGGCGAGCGTTCACTCAGTGGGTGAAAGACAGGTCCGTCAGCCACGGTCTGCACCTACGCGATCGCGCTGTGCTGATCGATCCCCACGAGGACGGAGGCAAGATCGCCGCCACCCGGCAGGACCTGTCTAGCGACGAGATCCAGAACCACCTCGCGGCCGGCAAGTTCGTGACCACGCTCAGCCTGGCCTGGGAGGACAAGCTGTCCTTCGTCATCGACCACAAGCTGACCATCCACCGCCTGACCTTTGATGACCTGCTGCAGGAGCAGGCCGAGCAGGACGGTGGCGACGACAGCAACGGCCAGTTCGACGCCTCGTTCGTGCTGATGATGCTGACCTTCCGGGAGTTCGTGCCGGCGCTGCTGGAGGCGCTGGGCGGGGAGGAGATCTCGGGCACAGTCAGCGAAGGGGGTGAGGCATGAGAATACGCAGCAGAGGAAGCATCACCATCGACGGCCGAACGTTCAGCGGCGATGTGGTCATCCAGGGGGACGGCACGGTTACGGTGAACGATCAGCAGCAGGGCAGCTTGGTCGGACCTGTGACCATTACGGTGGACGGTAATGTCGAGCATCTGGAAGCCGGTAGCGGCAGCGTCACGGTGACCGGGGCTGCCGGTACGGTCAGAACCATGAGCGGCAATGTTCGCTGCGGTGATGTGGAGGGGGATGTCGGCACCATGTCCGGATCGGTGACCTGTGGTGCGATCCGGGGCAATGTGAAAACCCTTTCGGGCTCGATCAACTGTGGGAGGTAAGGCTCTATGACCGAAGTGACCATTACCGTGCGCTACACCGGGCACACCTACGTGGCCCGCTGCCGTGGTCATAAACCCACCGCCAGCTGCGTGTACGACCCCGCGCTGGCAGCCAAGGCGCTGGCCCGCAAGCTGGAACTGGATGAGGAGAGCGTGGCCAAGACGGCGGGTAGCGGTGACTACCTGGAGTTCACGGCCCTGGCCAGCGTGGAGGTGCTGCATGACTGAGATCACTCAGGATCAACTGCGCGAGCTGCTGCGCCTCTACTTCCGCTCAGTCTACGGAAGCCAAAGAAAGGCAGCTGCAGCGTTGGGTGTGAGTGATGCTTACGTTTCAGCGGTGTTGCTTGGGCGAAGCTCGGTGCCGGCCGGTTGGATGGGGCTGGTGGGTGCTAGAGCTGTGCTGGTTGTGCCAGAGTGTTCGACGAAAGCAGAAAGCCCCGCATGATGCGGGGCTTTCTTCAAGCGGTTTGACTGTGACCAACTAGTTGGGAAAGCCCAATTCCCAGCGCTGAAAGCACAGTCCGGAGCGTATGGAGGCCGGGGTTACCGCCGGTATCGAACTGGCGGTACAGGTTGGTACGGCTCAGGCCGGTGGTCCGAGCCAGCTCGGTAAACCCAAGGCGCGCTTCAATTATGCGTCTTACAGCCTGAAGGAAAACGGCCTCACCGCCTTCCTCATCAATTTCTTCCAGTGCTGCAGAGAGGTATTCGATGGCAAAATCTTGGTCCTCACGGAGCATCTTGAGGACGCTATCTTCGTGATTGCTGACTCTTTTCATTGCCTGAGTTCTCCTTTGAGCGCAAGCCATACCTTTACGGCTTCGTCAATGTCCTTCTGCTGGCTTTTTTTGGTGCCGCCGCCAAGCAGGAGGATTACCTTGGTTCCTTCTACGGCAAAGTAAACCCGGTAGCCGGGGCCGTAGTGAATTTTCAGTTCGCGAACCCCGTGCCCAACTGGCTCGTTGTCCCCGAAATTTCCATTTGCAGCTCGGTCAACTCGAGTGGTGATGCGTGCCTTTGCGCTGCGATCCTGGAGGGAGTCGAGCCACGCTTGGTAGATATCGATACCGTTGTCACTGTGAGCGTGTTCGACTTCGTACATCCGTACCCTTCCCTCGAGCTCAAGTGTACCTTTTAAGGGACAGCTTACTAATTGAAATAATGCATTGGTGTAACCACACCGATTTGGCCAGAGGCGGGGTCAGGCCCCCAGCAGCGCCTGCTGCCATTGCTCCTCGCCCACAATGGCGATCGGAAAGCCTTCCTCGCGCAGCTCCACGGCGCGCAGGATCTTGGTGCCGTAGCTGGTGTGCCGCCACTGCTCGTTGCCGATGCTGCCCACCACCAGGAAGTTCACCTTTCTGCTGACCGAGGCACCGATCTCGCCGCCGCGATCGATCACCAGCTTCTCGCACTCGCGGCGCGGGCCGAAGGCCATGGTGCCGGTGAACAGGAATACGCGGCCTTCGCAGATGATGTCCGGCGCCGGCTGGTTGAGGGGCAGGGGGTTGGGCGCGGTGTAGGCCCTGGCGGTGGGGCTGGCCACAGTGAGGCCAGCGAAGCCGCGCAGGGTATCCAGCAGCTCGGCCGACTCTTCGGCATCGAGCACGCCGTCCTGCAGCATCAGGCTGATGCGCTGGTAAAGCAGGTTGATGACGGGGTCGTCCAGGTGCGCCAGTTGAGTCTCGATCCACTGGCGCAGGAACTGCGCTTCTTCGACCTTGACCACACCATCGGCCGCAATGCCGGCGGCCAGGCCTGCGAGTACATCGGCGCTGCGGCGGTCCATGCGGGCTGCGTTGAAGAAGCGGCTGTTGGCAAACTCGTTGTGCAGATCAGACATTTCTCACGTTCCTTGTGAAGGGGAGGCGTGGACTACAAGCCGGGGATCTTCGCGTCGATCACCCGGCCGATGATTTCCCAGGTGCCGTCCATGGGGATGGTCTGGTACTGGGGGTTGAGGGGGACCAGGTACTCAATGCCGGCATCCCGGATGTATTGCTTGAAGGTGACGCTGTCGTCGTCATCGCCGCCGCGGCCGTTGAGGTTGCGGGCGATGTAGTACTTGCCGCTGACCAGGTCGAAGTCCTTGCGCACCAGGATGTAGGTGCCTTCCGGGAAGGAGGGCTGCACGTCGCGGGTCATGGAGTGGCCGCGCACGGTCAGCCAGTAGGCGCCTTCGCCGGCGTTCTCGGTGGAGCTCAGCCAGGTGTCGGCGATGCCCTGCGGATAGCAGACCGAGGACTCGCACGCCTCGCCGGCGGCCACCCAACTGATCAGCGGGTACTCGCGGGGTTCGCGGCGTGGCTGCGGTGCGGGGGAAACGTTGCCGTGTTCGGTCGCGGCCGCGAGCTGGGCAATCTCGGCCGCAAGGCGGGGACTGAAACTGTCCACAGGCTCTTCGATAAGGCGAGCAAAGGCTGCGGCAAACCTGGCGTTTAGAGGGTTGGTGCCGTTGAGGTAGTAGGCGACAGACGGGGGCGAAACTCCGATCTCGTCAGCGATTTTTTTCTGGCTGAGCTTGAGCGCGTTTTTCTTTGCCAAGAAAAGCTTCTGCGCTGCATGACATTCAGCCAAAAGCTCTGGACTAAGGGGCTTCTTCTTCGACATGGGCGCAATCATAAACCGTCGGTTAATAAAGTAAATTAGCCGACGGCGTTGCGCTAATCGAAGCCGCCGGCTAATATCCCTGCGTCCTAAGGTTGCAGGGGCCAGTCATGCAGAAAATTCAGTTATCAGAGCTCGTCTCTACAAAGGGGCTTGCTGCGGTTTCCCGGGCCCTTGGTGTGAGTCCGCCCGCCATTCACAAAGCGATAAGTGTCAATCGCAACATCTTTGTCACGGTGCGAGATGACGGCACCTGGGTGGCGGAAGAAGTCCGCCCGTTTCCCTCTCAAAAAAAAACCGCCTGACCCCGCCCTGCGGCCGGTCAGCGGCGCAGGGCAGGCAGGTCGGACTCTAGGAGCCACCGCCCCTCATGACCACGTCCAACCCCCGACATAACCCGTCTGGCCTGCGGGTTTCCCGCGACCAGGTGCTGGTGGCCTACGCCACCCAGATGATCGCCCGCACCCAGCTGAGCCAGGACGATTTCGCCCAGGCGCTCAGCGCCCAGCTGCATCTGCTTATTCCTATCAAGGCCGTCGCGGCCAACGTGCCGGACTTCGAGGCTCTGGCCCGTGGCAACGACACGGCTGCCTTCCTGCGCGCCTCCGGCGCCTGGTTGCGTCGCGTCGGCCGCTGGCTGAGCGGGGAGGTGGAGGTGCCCGGCTGGATCGAGGAGGCCTGGGTGCAGGCCCTGACAGGCGAGTACCAGGAGCGCTGCCTCAACGAGCTGGCCAGCCGCCACGGCCTGACCGGCGCCCGCGCGCTGGAGGGCAACGCCTGCCCAGTGGGTGTGTTCGGCCAACTGGTGGCCCGGCTCGGGCAGACGGTGGAGCTGGGCAGCGAGATCCTTGCCGACGGCAAGATCGACGAGGGCGATCTGCCGTTGCTGCCAGAGTTCATCGATCGCCTGAAGGCGGTGGAGGCCCGCTGCGGCGAGCTGCGCACCAAGGCGCAGATGGCCATGGCCAATGAGTCCACGTCTCCCGTTGCGCCGGTGCGCGCCGTGCGTACCCGGTAGCGATCGATTCGATGCGGTTGAAGCCTTCCCCCAGTTCGCCAGACGCCGGTGCCTACGCCGGGCTGTCGGCCGCCCCGGCGCTCGCCGGGCACGCGGCCGGCCGGCGTCCGCGCGGGCTGTCGGAGAAGCAGCGCCAGCAGCTCGGGCTGCTGGGGTTGGCGGCCGATCGCGTGAACGAGGAGGCGCGCGATCGCGGCCGGCGCTGGCTGCGTCGGTTGGATACCATCCACATATCCGGATGCCGGACCAAGCAGCAGCGCTGGACGTCGCTGGCCGCCCTGGTGGAGCCGATGCTGGCCCGCCTGGACCTGGCCACCCTCTGCCTGGGCTGGCTGGACGATAATGGGGCATTCCGCCTCAACCGCCAGCGTGGCCTGGCGGAGGATGGCGGGCTGACCGAGTGCCGCGTGTCACGCACCCTGTCCGCCCTGGAGGCGGCCGGCTACGTGCGTCGCCGTCGCCGCCGCATCTTCCACAAGGGCAAGCAGTGGATAACCCGGGTGACCCTGCACATTCGCCCGCGCTTCTTCATCGACCTGGGCCTGGGCCATCTGCTGGCCGAGACGCGCACGCACTTCAAGGCCCGCCGCGAGGCGCAGCTGCGACAGGTACGCGTGCGGCAGCAGCAGGACACACTGCAGGAGCTGGCGGACGCGCAGACGCGCCGGCAGTCGCATCGCCAGGCGCAGGCCGTGCGCAAGGCCAAGGTGGTGAAGCTGGAAAAGGCCCGCGAGCTCGAGCGCGGTCGCCTGGAAGCGCAGTTGATCCAGCAGTTGGCTGTGGATAACCCCGACTTGACCCCAGGACAGCTTCGAGCGCTCCTGGCGGAGCACATGCCCCCGGCCTGATCGGCCGCCCGTCGCGTTTCCTGCGGCGCTCCCCTTCATTGGCTACGCTGGGCCGAGGCACTGGAAACGCCTCGGCAGCGGCCTTCTGGGCGCCTTTCCGGGCGCTTTCCCTTCCTTACGCTGCCCCGCACCGGTCTCACCGGCGCGCGCACCCATCCCCTCGCCGGGCGGCCTTCCTCTCTTCTGCAAGTTTTAATGTCCACTGGTACCAGACTGCGTCTGTACAGAGCCGTTTGCCCCCTGCGCGTTACCACCCACGGCATCAGGCTGAGCCCATGGCAGATGATGTCCCCTCACTTCGCGCCTGTCGGCGCGGAGGGTACCCGGTCGAGGTCACCGCATCGGCAGCGCCGGACCGACACCGGGCGCCTTCCAGTCGCTGTACGCCGGGCAAGACCGTGCCAGCGAAACAGCGTGCAACGGCGTTTCGCTCCTTCACGCGCCTGCCTTCGGCATGCCGCGCGGTGCGCGGCGGGTTGATCTCAGCGTGGGGGGCGGTCGAATCCGTTGCGCAAGTCCGCAGCACCGCGTTGGAAAAAAGTGCCGTGGCGGGGATTTTTCCGCATGGAATGGGGCTTTGCGGGGAGGCGGCCAGGGCTCGGCCGGGGCCGGACCGTGCAACGAAAACTTCACGGCGTCGCAATTTCTTTCACAGTGTGCAATTCCGGTTCGCGCGCGCGGCCCCCCGCCGCCGCAGGGCTGGGCCCTAGATTGCATTCGCGCCCCGATTGCACAAAAAACGCACGCAAACCCCGTCGGCGGGAGGGGGATAAGTGCGTTTTCGCCCAGGTTTTTTTCGTCGGAGGGGATTTTCGTGGGGTGGCGAGGGGTGGCCGCGCGCGCGGGCGCCGGCGGGCCGTGGCCGGGCTTGACCAAGTCAGGGGAGGGGCGTAGGGTTCACCCGTCGCGGTCAATCCCGCGACCGACCTTGGCCGGTCGAACTTCTCTAGGCGCACAAGCGCCCCTACCAGCAGCAGGCGCTTTTTTTGTGCCCGCTGTTCGCGTTATGGCGGCTGTGCGTGGGACACCTTCGGGTGTGCCGGGTGCCTAGAGTCCCGGTCGGCCAACCCGCGTACAGCCGTCACCATTCCCTTGCTTGGCCGCAAGCGGTGACGGCTCCAACTCTAGGAGCTGCACCATGAACCAGACCGCCCAGAATCCGTCCGCCCACGCTGCTGCCTGGAAGGCCCGCGCCTTCGCTGCCCTGCGTTCCGATTCGTCCCTGTCCGTCCGGCTGGCCCGGTACCGCGCCGCCATGAGCAAGGCGAAGGCCCTGGAAGCTGAGGCCCGCCAACGGCAGGTCACCCGCACTGGTGACCCGCGTGCCGCCCTGGCTTGGATCCAGTCCGGCCGCAAGGTGCGGATCCAGGCGGTGAACCACCAGGATCTGCTGCGCCACGTGCGCGCTCTGGAAGTGGTGGCCGCGCGAGCTGTCTGATAGTTGTGGCTGTACAGCAGCATTGATAAGCTTAAATTTTGCTCATTGGGTCGAATATGGATGTATTGTCTCTTGTTGTTTCTATCTGCTCGATTGCCTTATTGCTTGCGTATGTAATGTATGCGAGCCCTGAGGCTAAAAGGCGTAGGATTAAAAAGAAGCTAAAGAAGGTTCCTGAGTTTGAGCGCGGAAAGCTTGTATTTAAAAATAAATATCCGAAGTATGATTATGGTGTTGGGACCTATGGTCTTCCTAAAGTCAGTGATTTTGGCGAGGGCACTACTCTAAGGATTGGATCGTATTGCTCTATTGCTGCGGGAGTGCACATCTTCCTTGGTGGACATCATCGAACCGATTGGGTTTCTACGTATCCCTTTCCCGCAAAACTACCAGAGGCGGCTCACATCAAGGATTATGGTGGGTCGAGAGGTGATGTTGTAATAGGGCACGACGTATGGCTTTGTTCCAACTGCACTATTTTGTCTGGTGTAAATATCGGTACGGGAGCTGTTGTAGCTGCTGAGGCTGTTGTTACCCGGAATGTGGAGCCTTATTCGATAGTCGCGGGCAATCCGGCCAAAGTCATAGGTTGGCGCTTCGATGAGGAAACAAGAAAAGAGCTCCTCGCCTCGGAGTGGTGGTCTTGGCCTTACGAGGAGATATTGAGGGCAGTTGAGCTTTTATGTGACAAAGATATTGGTGCGTTTCTTAAATACGCTCGCACTCTCAGGAAATAACTTGCCAGGCTTAAATTTCAAAGAGGGCGCCGATCGGCGCCCTTTGCTTATGCGGTGATGGGGGCCAACTGCCCGTTGAGCTGCTGCGCCGTCGAGGCGTTGGTCGTAAAGGCGGCAGCAGTGCTGGGCGGTGCGTTCAGGGAAGGGTGGCCGTGCCCGGCCAGCTGGGTGTTCATTTGCTGCACCAGGTCGATGAGGTCGAGCAGCACCTGCAGCACGTTGACGCTGTCTGAACCCAGCCAGGTGGTGGGGGCTTCCAGGCGCTGGCCTCCGGCGGCGAGGCTCTGGCGCAGGCCCTCGATCTGCTCCTGGAGGTTGCCGCCGATGGTCGTACTGGCCTCGGCGCCGACCGTGGTCGTGGCCTTGCCGGCGACGGTGGTCTTCAGGTCGCGCGCGGCCGCATGGTTGAGGTCGCGGCCGGTGGCCAGGTTGAGATCGTCCACACCGCCCAGGGTGGCGCTGCCGCCGGACAGCAGCTTGAGTGCGCCCAGGGCTTCGATGCGCTTGATGCCGCCGACCCGCTCGGTGGCGTGGTCGTCGACCTCGATGTCGGTGGTCTGGTAGCGCTCGGCGTTGGCCTGGGCGGACACCTCGCGCTCCAGGGAGTCATCGCGGATCCGGCCGTCGGTTTGCCGCATCCAGTTGCCATCGGCATCGGCCCGCTGCTGGCAGGCCTCGCTGTGCTGCCAGACCAGGTCGCCGTCGGGCACGCGCGGCAGGCTCAGGTTGTGGGCGAGGATCTGCTGGATGAACGGGCGATTGGGCAGGCCGTAGGCGAAGCCGATCACCGCCAGGGTTCCGGGCTCCGGAAAGCCGAACAGGCCGCGCTCCTGGCCGCCGCTCGGTACCGGCAGCGGCAGGGCGTACAGGGTGGGCAGATCCGGGTCGGGTTCACCGTTGGGCAGCAGCACCTGGACGTCCACCGCGTACCGGGGGCGGAAGTCGTTGGCGATCGCGTGTTCGGCCGGCGCGTCGGGCACGCCCACCACCAACGCGAAGCGGGGCAGATGGTAGGCACCGGTCAGCTCGGGGAATTGCCGCTCTACGCTGCGGCGGATTGCTTCTTCCATTTGATGGCCATCGTGTTGCCGGCCAGCGTCACCGTGGTGATGCGCAGGCCGCCGTTGAAGGTGGCGCCCGGCCGCACACCGGGCAGGGCGGGAATCTGGGCACTCTGGTTGCCCTGGTAGTCGTCGAAGATCGAGGCGGGAAGGGGCAGCGGCCGCGAGCTCCAGAAGCTGTCGGCCCAGCTGCCCACGAACATCTCGCCGTTGCCCTGCTGCTGCCAGATCAGATCCGGCACGGCGAACACGTCGGCGAGGCTGTCCAGGGCGTGGTAGCCGTTGCCCAGGTTGTAGAAGTAGGGCGCCGGGGTGGTGCTGTAGGGGCGCTCTGGGCAGTGGAAGGTCAGGCCGGTCAGCTCCTGGAGTGCATCGAGCACGCCGCGCAGGTCGGTGTGGCGCAGGTTCAAGGGCATCGGGTTGGCCAGCACCGCCGCCAGTTCGCGGCAGGCCAGGACCTGCTGGCCATCGCCCGCAGCCGTGCAGCTTTCCACGTAGCCGATGAAGTGGCGTTGCAGGGCCTGGTCGTTGTAGCCGATGTCGAAGGTCACCAGGCCACGCAGTGGCTCGCCGCCCTGGACGGTGAACACCGCCCGGCCGGGGGTGTGCAGATCCAGGCGGATGTTCTCACTGACCACCTGGATGGGCTGGCCGGCTACGCGCAGGGCGCGGTTCAGCTTCATGCCAGAGCCTCGTCCACGCGCTTGAGGACTTTCTCGAAGGCTGTGAGCTCCTGTCCCGGCTCGGTTTCGGAGACCCCGCCAGGGCCTTGCGCGGTTGCGTCACCGTCCGGTCGCCTGGACTCCACGCGCTCGGCGACAGACAGGTGCTCAACGAGCGTGAACGACACCATCCAGGCGCGCAGGCTGTCGTCTTCCCGGGCGCTGAAATTGTCGCTGAAGCGCACCTGACGAATGCCGAAGGCCTGCGCGGTGTCGTTGACGATGCGGTACACCTTGGCCTTGCCGCCGGCGTCGGTGGCTTCGGCGAGGCGCAGCGTGGAACGCAGGTCGGCGCTTTCCTGGAAGCGCACCTGCATGGCGACGGTGAGGGTCTTGGGCTTGAAGCCCTTATGGGCCGCCGCGCTGTTGCTGGACTGGCCGGACAGGTCGTCCTCCTCGATGCGCAGGTTGGCGGTCACCTTGATGTTTTTGCCGCGGATTTGCTCGCCGTCGAGTAGCAGGGTCATGCGCCGAACAACTCCTTCAGGTAGGTCACGGCCGATTGCGGGCCGGCCAGCAGCACGCCGGCGCACAGGCCCCATTCATGGCCGGGGGCATCGCCCTCGAGCAGGGCATCGCGAAGCTCGGCCGGCTCGCCTTCACCCAGCCAGTGGGCGCGCAGGGTGGTGCCGCCGCCGGCGAGTTCGGCCTGCAGGGTGGCCAGGTGCTGGGCCTGGGCTTGCAGGCGTACCGCCTTCCGGTCCGCCAGGGCGACCAGTTCGGCGACGGGTTGGGTGTCGACCGCGTAGCCTCCCAGTGCGGCCACCTGGGCGGATATCGCCTGCTGCGCCTGACGTGGCCATGTGCTGCGTTGCAGTCCTCGAGCACGCCATTTCGGCGCGGTGTCGCTGGCCGGCATCAGCCACTTTTCGCCTTCAAGGCGGGCCAGCTGCCCCGCCCGGCGTTCGGCCCGTTGCAGGGCCGGCAGCGGCAGCACGGCGTTCAGCACAGCCAGGGACTGGGCCAACTGGCCGAGCTCGGTACCGAGCACCAGGATGGCCAGCCCGTGTTGCCGGCCGATCGGTCGATGCGGATCCCCACCGGTGGTGAGCTGGCCAGCCATGTGCTGCAGCAGGTTGGGCGCCGACAGGTGCCGTTGGATGCCGCTGCCTTGGCCGACACCATGCTGAAAGGGCGTCACGGTCAGCACCGCCACATCAGCCAGCAGGCCGGTCAGGCCCTGGCGGCTACTGGCGATCGCGCCGGATGCGGCCGCGCCTGTCGGGTTCGGCTCGGTGCTGGCTTTGCCAGCAAGTGCATCCAGTCGTCCGGCCGCCGCGTCCAGCTCGCCACCGGCTTGGGCCAGCGGAGCGTTCAGCGCGGCCAGCCACTGGGTGGATTGGGCCGGCCAGGTGAGGGATAGGGGAAACCAGGTCATGCGACCTCTGGCTCAGGGGCCGCCGGCAGCGGGTAGCGGGCTTTGATCGCAGCGACGGCAGCGAGCCAGGCGGTGTAGTCGGGGGCGGTGCCGTTCACCAGGGCGTCGTAATCTGCCTCGTTCTTGATCGGGTCGGATTCTGAAATGTAGGCAATGCGGCGAAGCTCTTGAATTTGATTCAGCGTAAAGGGGACATGCTCCGGCTCAACATACGGGGCAATATCCCCGAAATCTCCAGCCACGATCCGCTCATACAGCTCGCGGCCATGCTTCTCTGGATCATCTGGCGACGCAGTGAATGGGATCCAGCCAAAGTCCGGGTGCTCTAGTTCACAATCGACAGAGCCGTACTTGTTGAAACGCAGCTCACGAGCATCCATTAAGCAATCCTCTTACATAGAGTGACACTGTTTTGCCCGCCCCCGTCCGCGTCGCCTGCCCATCCCATAACACTCCACGTTCCAGCCGGACTGGTGCTTCCGGTCCCGTCGACAGCGGTGTACCTGCAACCAGAACCTGCAACAGTTGATCCCGGCTCTTTTCGTACTCCGGTCGATTGACCGCCGAGCAGCAAGAATGCATAGGTTCCTACTGCTCCTACGGCAGCGGCGGCATTTGCGGCCATTACGGATGCTGATGTTGCTTCTGCAGTAATAGTTGCATTCGAACCCGCGTTAACTTTCACGCCATTAATGGTGATGTCGGTGGCCAGCTTGGTTGCCGTCGCCGCGTTTCCGGTTGTGCTTTGGTTCAGGGTCGGCACCCGCGCGGCCGGGATCGTGCCCTTGGTCAGGTTGCTCGCATCGTCCGCGCCAAGGGTTGCGCGCGCGGCTGCTGCGGTAGCGGACTGCAGCAGCAGGCTGACGATGTTGGGCAACGCGCCGCTGCCTTCGGTCACCACGCCGGATGCGTCGGTGAACAGGTTCAGTGCCGTCCGCTGGGCCGCCTGGGTAGAGGCGGCCAGGAAGGTCCGGGCCGCTGCAGTCAGAACGGCCAGGGACAGCGCGCCGGCGCCGGTGAAATAGGGCATGCGATCGGCGGCGCCGGTGAGGCCAGCCAGTGCCGCCAGGTTCGCGTGGGCCGCCTGGGCACCGATTTCGGCCAGAGTCCAGCTCAGGGGTGCTTCGCCATTGAACGCCTTGCCCGTCGCGCCCACGGTCAGGGTGCGCGCCGTTTGCAGCTTGGTTGCGGTGCCGGCGTTGCCGGTGGTGGACTGGTTCAGGATCGGCACCCGCGCGGCCGGGATCGTGCCCTTGGTCAGGTTGCCCGCATCGTCCGCGCCAAGGGTTGCGCGCGCGGCCGCTGCGGTAGCGGACTGAAGCAGCAGGCTGACGATGTTGGGCAGCGCGCCGCTGCCTTCGGTCACCACGCCGGATGCGTCGGTGAACAGGTTCAGTGCCGTCCGCTGGGCCGCCTGGGTAGAGGCGGCCAGGAAGGTCCGGGCCGCTGCAGTCAGAACGGCCAGGGACAGCGCGCCGGCGCCGGTGAAATAGGGCATGCGATCGGCGGCGCCGGTGAGGCTGGCCAGCGCTGTCAGGTTTTCGTGGAGTGGCTGTCTTGCGCGCAGCGCCTCGGTGAAATCATGCTGCCAAGTCGCGGCATCAATGGTGATCGCCGTCAGAGCCTGGGCGCCATCGAACGAGACTAGGAAGTTGCGCGTGACGTTGTTGCCGGTCTGCAGCGGCGGGATGTTGCGGCGTTTCTGTTGCACCGGCACGTAGGACACAGCGAACAGCACGCCTTCGGCCGTCTGCAGGCCGATCCAGTTCCAATCGAAGTCGCCGATGTCGCTGCCCAGCATCAGGCTGTAGACCACCTGGTTGGGGTTTACATAGCCCTTCTGGGTGTACGGCCAGGATCCGACAATCTGGTCCGCCGGGGGCATGCCTGCGGCGCGATCGACCGGGCTGTTGGGATCCAGGCCGGGCACCATGGCCAAGACGAACCGATTGATGTCCAGGACTTCCCGGGCATCCTGCTTCTGGGCGATCAGGCTTTCGCCGGCGAGGGTAATGCTTGCAGCCATGAGTGCTCCTACAGGCTGGCGACCAGCGTCTGCTGGTCGTCGTTGAAATCCACCAGGGCCATATGCAGGCGCACCGGGGTGATGGTTACAAAGTCGTAGCGGCGGCAGGTGCGGCCGTATTGCTGCACCAGGACGCGCAGCAGCTCGGGATTGGCGGATAGCTGGCCGTCGCTCAGGTGCAGCAGCACGACATCCCAATCGCGTCCGTCAATGCGTTCCTCGATATCGACGTAGCCGATGCCGAGGCGCTGCAGCACCCGCTTGAGCCCGGCTGTAGTGCCTGCGTCCAGAGAGTTGATGAAGGCGTGCTTGACCCGCAGGCGGTAGAGGTTTTCGGGCTCGCCGTTGAAACGGGTGATGTCGCGCTGCCAGGCCAATAGATCGAGGATGGTTGGGTGGCAGGTGTCGGGATCGATCTGTTGCAGTGGCCACTGCAACCAGCCCTGCGCCCGGGTCCACCAGGCTTCGGCCGCGCGTCGCAGCTTCGAGATCTCCGGGCCGCTCAGCCACACCGGCAGATCAATTTTCATTGGCGAACTCCACAACCAGCATCCTGATGCGCGGGATGGCCAGGGCGGACACGATGTCGTCGGTGGCGAACTTCAGCGAGGCAATGCGCGGGAACTGGGCGTGCAGCTCCTCAGTCAGCCGGCTGAAACTGAAGCGGGAATTCGGGTAGGTAAGGGTTGGCTGGTAGTCGTGGGCGCTGCTTTCGCGGAAGGCCGCGCGGATGAACTGCTCGATGCCGCCACGCAGCTCCATGCGTTGCAGCTCGGTCAGGTTCTGCACCGGCCATACTTGCAGGGCGATGTCATGCAACGTCTCGGGCATGGTCATCGCTTGCATGTCGTCGCCCAGCCCGTGGTTGCCGGAATCGCGAATGTGGGCATTAATCTGCTGCAGGTAGGCTGCGGCCGGGGCGTTCGCTTCGAACAGCACATAAGCCGTGGCGCTGCCTGGGCCACGCGGTGCGCTGTGGTCGAAGAAGATGCCGTCCGCGCGCACGCCCGGGAAAGAGGCAATCATGGCGCGGTACACCGCGTCGGTGTGCCATTGGTTCACGGCGCTGAATTGGTTGCGCACTCGCAGGCGCAGTTCGTCATCCGGTTCGGCGTCGGCGCCCGGCTTGGCCAGCCATCCATCCGTGTTGATTACCAAGGTGATGCCTGGTACCGGTGCCGGCAGGATCGAGTAATAGCCCGGGGCGAGGTTGTGCCCGCTTCCAGCTTCTGTGGCCACCACCGGGATCTCTAGTTGGACCTGGCCGTCAGCGAACGTGCGCGACTCGCGCGTGACCAGCTCGTACACCCGGCCGTTGATGCTGGGCGACTGCACGCGGGTTCCGGCCGCGACTTCCAGCGTGCCGCTGCTGCCGGCCCGGCTGAACAGCAGCGTGCCCTGTGCCTTGGCGGCGGCCTTGCGTTCGATGTCGTAGGCCCAGGCCAGCATATCCAGCCAGGCACCCGTGGCGGTCTTTACAAACAGGTTCGGCAGCAGCGTGTTGCTGACAAAGCCCAGCATCCATAGCACCGGCTTGGTGACCAGGGCGGTGATGATGCGCCAGAACGGCGACCAGGCGCTGGTGTTGCTCAGGGTGCTGCCTTGGGCCTTCACTTCCTTTTCCCACTCGGCGCGCAGTTCGGCGTCGGTGGTGGGAATGCCTGCGTCGCGCAGCACCTGGTTGAAATCAACGCTCACAGTGTTACCTCGATAGGTCCGAAATCAACGGTGCGCGCGGTGACCAGGTAGAGGCCGCCCTCGCGCTCCATAATCTCCGCTGTACCCGGTACCAGGCGCACGTCAGCCTCCAGCAGCAGCTCCATCTGCGACAGGCAGTCTCGCCGGCGAAAGCGGTCGCGCTCGGCCACCAGCTTCACCATCAGCCCGCTGTCGCGGAGCATGTGGACGATGTCCTGAGCGATGCTGGCCCGGCCGTCCACCAGTTGCGGCAGGCTGCCGGCATCAAGCACCAGGTCGTTGCCCTGAATCAGAAGGTCGACGTACATCAGCCCACCGCCATGCTGAGCATTTGTTCCAGGGCCAAGGGGCTCATTTCCTTGCCTGTATGGATCTCCACCCGCTCGACGTGGGTGCCCTTGCTCTGGTTGTTGGTGGTGTTCTGGATGCTGCTGAGCAAGCCGCCTTTGGGTACGGCTGTGGGCCGCTCAGGCGACAGGCTGGCTGGCTGTTCCGATTCCAGCGCACCCATGGAGGGCTCCATTTGCAGAGCCGCTGCCGGTATTTCCGGTACCGCCGGCAGCGGGTCGATAGCGGTGCCGATACGCAGGGTGGCCTCCGGCAGTTGCGGCGCCGCGAATGCACCCATGGCGGGCTCGACCTGGATGACCTGCGCGGGCATGTCCGGTACTGCCGGCAGCGGGCCGATGGCCGTGGTGATGCCGAGGGTGGTTTCCGGCAGCGTCGGCGCTGCGAGCGCACCCATGGTCGGCTCGATCGGGAGGGCCTGCGCTGGCATGTCCGGTGCTGCCGGCAGCGGGTCGATGGCTGTGGCGATGCCGAGGGTGGTTTCCGGCAGCGCCGGCGCCGCGAGTGCGCCCATGGCGGGCTCGATGTTTAGTGCCTGCGCCGGCATTTCCGGTACCGCCGGCAGCGGGTCGATGGCGGTGCCGATACCCAGGGTGGTCTCCGGCAGTTGCGGCGCCGCGAATGCACCCATGGCGGGCTCGACCTGGAGGACCTGCGCGGGCATCTCCGGAATTGCAGACAGCGGATCGATGTCCGGCGCGAGGACGCTTTCCCCGGGTTGAGGCTGGGTCAGATCCGCGCCGGGGATCTTTGGAGCTCCACCGAAACTCGTGTCGATGTTCACGCCCGGGATCTTATTGAGCAGGCCAATCAGGCCTTTGATGGCATCGCCCAGCAGCGCGAAAGGGGAAATGTTGGTGAGCGCCCAGACGAAGCCGTCCCAGATCGCTTTGGCAGCGGTGGTGACCGCCTCCAGTTGCAGTAACCAGGCCACGAATTGAATGCCGTAAGCGACGACGGCAACCAGCCCGTCCCATAGACCGCCCAGCAGCGCGCCGAACAGACGGAACAGCAGCACCACCGGCGTCAGCACAGTGATCAGGGCCTGGAACCAGGCAGTGTCGCCAAACGAGGCCACCAGTGAATCCCAGCGGCTGATCAGCCAAACAACCGCTGCCGCTACCGCGACGATGCCGATCACGATCCAGGTCAAAGGGTTGACAAGCAGGCCTGTCGAAAACGCAAGCCAGGCCGTCTTCGCCAAGGCCACGGCAAATGTCACAGCGCCGATCGCACCCGCCATTCCCAGCATCGCCAGAGCCACCAGACCAACCGCGCGGGTAATGTTGGGGAACAGTCCGGTCCAGCGGGTAACAGTGGAGGCAATGCCTGTCAGCCGCTCCATCAGCGGCGTCAGGATCGGCATCAGCGCCTGGCCTATGGCGATGCGCAGTGCCTGAACCGCCGCGGCGAACTGCTGCCATGGATCGACCATGCCCTTGGCCATCTGCTCAGCCGCTTCCAGCCCGCGCACCTGGCCCAGCTTGTCCATGCCGTTGCGCAGCCGGTCGGTATCGCCCATCAGACGAGTCAGCAGCATCGCCGCCTCACCGCCAAATGCTTGCGCCAGTGAGTCGGAGTTCGCCGCCACGCTCAGGTCGCCGAAGCGGCCCTTGAGCTGTTCGACGATGTCCAGCATTGGTAGCAGCCGGCCGGTGCTGTCGGTGAATGACATGCCCAGGGTTTCCGAGGCGGCGCCCACGTTCTCGAAAAACGCCTTGTAGGCCCCGCCGGCGGTACCGGCGTCCATGGTGCTGGCAGCCGTACCCAGCACGGCCATCTGCTCGGCCAGCGACACGCCTGCCGTGCTGGCCAGCCCGCCGGCCGCGTTGAAGGCTTCGCCGATCTGCTCGCCGCTGGTGCGGAACAGCTGCACCGCGAGCGCGGTCTGGCCGGCCAGCGCGTTGACCCAGGCGCCTTTGCCCATGGCATCGGCCTGGTTCTTGTGCAGGTTGTACATGGTGCCGACGTAGCTGGTCATGGTGGCCGCATCGGCCTTGGTGGCCTTGGCCAGCACGTTGGAGGCATGGGTGAAGGTGGCCAACTGGCTGCCGGTCAGTCCCTTGATGGCCCCCTCGACCTGGTAGGCCGAGGCGACGAATGCCTGGGCGTTCTCGCCATAGGCCACCGAGAACGCCAGCGCCTTTTTGTTGAGCGCGTCCAGGGCGTCCTCGGCAACGCCAAGCGATCGCACGTCCGCCAGCGCACGGTTCATCTCCAAGGCAGGTTGCATCGCTTCGGTGATGGCCACGCCGGCGCCCACCATCCCGGCTAGGCCTACGCCCATCTGGGTGATGTTCTGCTGGCCTTTTTCGGCCAGTTCGCTGAAACCCATCTTCACCTTGGCCAACGGGGCGCTGACCATGTCGTTGAGGTGCAGGATGAAGTCCAGCCTGGTGCTGCGATCTGCCATCGGTTCCTACCCGTTCAGCGCCCTGGCGATGCCGTTGGCCACGGCATACTCCATGCGCTTCCAGTACTCTTCTTCCAGCCACTTGGCGGTGCCCATGTTTTCCACGGTGGGCTGCTGGCCGGGTAGCCAGCGAGTGGTCAGTGCCACCAGCTGGCTCAGCCCGCTTTCGCTCAGTCGTTCAGCGTGGGCGAGGGCTTTTTTACGGTGATCTCAACGTCCGGGCTGTACTCCTCCAGGAGCGCGCCGGCCAGTTGCATGGCCAGTACGGGGTTCTTCAGCAGGCCCTTGAGGGGGGCGCGCTGGTCCTGATGCACGGTGTTGCTCAGCAGGTTGGTGGCCGGAGCGACCTTGCTGGTCTGGGTGATGCTGTTGAAGTACTTGGTGACGTCGGCGGCATCCACGGTGAATTGGAAGTCGGCGTCGCCCACGGTCAGGGTGATTTCGCGGCGTTCGGTCATGGGGTATTCCTCGGGTCGGTGATGTGAAAAGCGGTGCACAGGCGTGCATAGTCCTGCAGGCCGAGGATCATCTGGCGGCTCAGCGCGAGCTCGTCGCGGAGGGCGAGATAATCCTGTCGAGCCTGGGCAGTGAGTTCGGGGGTTCCTGCATCAGCCACGCCGGCGGCGCCGGCAGGCTGGCAGGTGGCGTTGACGAGCAGCCGCTGCTGGCCAGCAGCAACAGCAGCGCGCAGACGGTCGTTTTCGGCCTTGGCATGGGTCAGTTCCCGGGTGTGTTGGTTGTCCAGCGCGGCAGCCTCGGCCGCGAGGGCGCGCTGCAGGCGCAGGGTTTCGGCCAGGCTGGCGGCACGGGCCGTGGCCTGCTGGTGTTTTTCCTGGGCGGCGCCCAGCGCGGCGCTCTTCGAGCCGTAGGCGGCGTGCAAGCTGTACAGCGCCAGGGCCAGCGCAGCGCAGAGGATGGCCAGGACCCGGGTCACAACCCCACCTCGCACAGCTCCCGCTCAGCAGCTCGCCGGCGCACCAGGCCGGCCAGCTCGCGGCCACCGGCGAACACCCAGCGGCTCAGCTCGGCGCAGGCACCGGCCACGTCGCCCGCATTGAGCAGGCGCAGCAGGGTGGAGCGAGCAAACGCGCCGGCGCCGACGTTGTAGGTGAACGAGGCCAGGGCGGCCCGGCGGGTGTCCGGCTGCGGGTGCAGGGTGTGGCGGTCCACGGCGGCCAGCGCCGCACCCAGCTCACCAGCCAGCAGCGCATCGCATTCGGCGTCGGTGGCGGTCTGGCCCAGGCTCACGCCTGCGGTGATGCCGTCGCAGAGGGTGGGGATGCCCACCGGGTCCAGGTACGCAACCAGGCTGCGTCCCTCGAACCAGGTCACCAGCGCACCGGCCATGCCCATGGCACCGGCCAGGGCGCCGGCGGCGATCTTCGTGCGCAGGCTCATGGCACAAATACCCGCAGCAAAGTTGGGCCGACCATTTGCAGGATCGCCCACAGCGTACTGGCGATGGCCAGTGCCCAGGTGATCTTGCGGCCGATGCCGGTTACTACATCGGTTAACGCCTGCTGCCCTTCGTTGAGCTGAGCCAACTGGCCGGACATATGCTCGAACTGCTGCTCCAACTTTGTCACGCGCGTCGGCACTGACTCGTGACGGTGCTCGATCTGGTGCAGTCGATGCTGGACGACAGCGAGATCACGCTCGATGGACCCCAGGCGGGCTTCAGGTGCGGTTGCAGTGCTCATCGTTGAGCCTCGAACTTCTCGAAAAGGGTTTGGCACGGCACGCAGCGGATGACGCCGCCGAACGCCTGGCGCTCGGCGGGGATCGGTTCGTCGCAGGTCAGGCAGGTTTCCCGGCTCGGCAGGTCCGTGCGGGCGCGGCGCAGCGCCGCCTCCAGAGCCTGCGCGCGGTCCCGCTCCTCGTAAGCCTGGGCGCGATCGAACCAGTCGGCCATCAGCGCAGGCCCTCGATCTCGGTGGCATCCAGGTAGGGCACGCCGTTGATGCGGATGAAGTCCGGACTGGTGACGTCGAACGGCACCTTGTGCTTGGTCTTCTCGCCACCCTTGGAGTCGATGTTCAGCAAGCTGGAAACCTTCAACTTGCAGCCGAAGGCCTCGACGCGCATTTCCTCAGTGCCAGCCTTGGCGAAGAACACCACGTCGGCCGGGTCCAGCTTGCGGAAGCTGCCGGCGCGGCCGGCGGCCTCGATCAGCAGGGCAAAGTTGTTGCTGTCCAGCTCGAACTCGCCGCTGGCCGAGACGTCGCCGTCCACATGGCCATTGGGCACGCCACGGTCCTGGGCCACGGCGCTGTTGTCGGTGATGTCGAGCGTGCAGGTCTCCACATGGATCTGCAGGTCGCTCAGGGTGATGTCGAAGTTCTTACCGCCAATGCGCGACATGGCTTATTGCTCCTCGGTGGAAAGGTCCAGGGCGATGTTCGCCGTCAGGTCCTTCGGGCAGTTGTAGGGGCGCACCTTGATGTAGGCCTCGACCTTGGTCTTGCTCATCCACACCAGCTCGATGTCGCCATCCTTGGGCGGCTCGATGTCACCGGGGAACTGCAGGCCCATGAACAGCACGGAGCGGCCCATCTCGCGCAGCGGCTTCATCAGCGCGGACTTTGTGGCGGCCATGCTGTTGGGTGTGTTGTTGACGGCGCGGTTTGCCACGCGCTGGATCAGCAGCAGGCGCACGCGGCGGGCGGCCTTGTCGGCAATGCGCAGGTACTCAACCACCTGGAAGTCACTGCCCGGGGCATCCAGCATGTTGCCGTCGCCCCAGAACACGCCGGGGTAGTCCGGGTAGGTCTGCGGCACCGAAAAGCGCGCCTTGTCCAGCTCGGCCAGGGTTGCCGACGGCAGCGGTACGTCGTTGGCGTCGCTGGGTTCCGGGCCGAGGCCCATCACCGCGCCGGTGGCCACGCGCATCGGGCTGTCGGCGATGCTGACGGCGGCGTTGGCCAGGCGACCGGCCAGCACACCGAGGTTGTTGCCATGCAGTTGCGGCACCACCAGCACGCGCGGCGCGGCCAGGCCGTCAACGATGGCTTTCTGTTCGGCCAGATAGCCGGACCAATCCTGCAGCTCGGTGATGCCAGCGGTGGCGGCCATGAAGAACACACGACGGCCGTACTGGTTGCCGATGGCGATGGCCTTGTCGTGCATCGCGCTCAGCTCGGCGCCGGTGGTCACCGGGGTGGTGATCACGATGGCCTCGGGCGAGACCTTGCGCATCGCCTGGTCAACGGCTTCGTCCCAGTCGTCGATCAGGGCCAGCGGCAGCGCCGCGCAGGCCCAGCGATCACCGCCGTTCTGGCGGGCGGCGATGATCTGGGTCTTGAGCTCGCTGGTTTGGACGCCCAGCTCAACGTCCAGGTCGCTGTCGGTATTGAGGGCCAGCACCTTGCCGGTGTTCGCCGCGCCGGTGCCGATGAAAAGGAAATAGCGCTCAATCTCGCTCACGGCACCCTGGCCGAGGTTGAGGTTGTTCACGCTGACTTTGCCGAGTGCCATAGGGTGCCTCGTTAGCGGGGAGAGTTGAGGATTTGCTGCAGCACCTGGTTCACAAGGAGTCGGGTGTCGCGGTCGTGGTTAGCACCGAGGAACTGGCGTTTTGGCAGGGAGATTTCCCAGCTCTGGGCGCCGGAAGACTCGGCCTTGTCGTTCTGCAGAATGCGGATCAGTAAGCCCGCCTGCTGGTACTGGACGTGTTCCACAATCCAGGCGGTGGAAGGCCGTACCAGACTCTTCTTGCCGGCCTGCCGCACCCTAAAACCCAGCCGGCGCAGGCGTTTTGCTTGCTTTTCCGTAGCGCCTTGGCCAGGGCGCACTTTGTTCCAGCGCCGCATCTGGGCCGCTGTCCGGCGCTCGCTGAGACCGTGGTGCTGTTGCGCGGCAATCCAGCGGGTCAAGCCGTTCCGCCAACCCAGGACGGCCTCGTCGGCATTGACGCGCGTCACCTGCAGCAGCTTGCCCAGGCCGGCCTCCATCTTCTTTTTGGCCTTGTCCGGGTTCTTGCGCGGTGCGAAGGGGCTGCCGTCGAGGTTCTTCTGATCGCGGATCCGTTGCCGGCTCATGGTCCGCACGCGCTTGGACACGTTGTTCAGCAGGCGCCGGCGGAGTTGCGGAGTCAGGTTCAGAAGTGCCAGTTGCTCGGCGATTCCCAGGTAGCCGCGGGCGTCCAGCTCGAAGGTGCTACGCGCCATGGCTATCCACCTCGCCTTGCTCCGCCACCCACAGGTCGAACGGCACGAACGCCCAGCGCTGGCCGAACGCCTCGATCTCGCCGGTGGGGTCTTCGCCCAGGTGCAGCGGCTCGACGAATTCCAGCGTCAGCTCCACGTCGAACAGGTCGTTGTCCAGCGGCTCGATGTCGAAGGTGGGCGCCGGCAGGTCGTCGTCGCGGTCGGCGTCGTGGTTCTCCAGCCAGCTGCCCACCAGGGCCATCAGGCGGCCCGGATGGTCGGCGAAGCGCTCCAGGACGATCACCGCCCGGTAGCGCTGGTTGCCCATCAGCAGGCCGGAGGTGGTCGGCTTCCACAGCAGCTCCAGCGTGACCTGCTCGGTCCAGCTGTCGAGCTGCTCGGCGCGCACCAGGCGGCGCTCCAGCAGGTGTCGGGTCAGGCCGCGCAGCTTGTTCACAGCAGCACCGCCGTGATCCGGCCGCGCCCCTGCAGGGTGCGCACCGCCTGTTGGCTGAAGGCCAGAAAGGTTTCGGCGCGTTCGGGCAGTTCCTTGCCGGTGTTCTCCGCCGACTCGCGGCGGTTCACCGTTGCGAACTGGGGCAGCAGGCTGGCCTTTGCGCGGCAATACACGGCGCGCTTGTAGGTGGCCGCCTGAACGCTGTCCGGTGCGGTGACGCCCCCCGCGAGCAGAGCGGCCTTGCGCCGGTCGAGATCCTGATTGACCTCAACCATGGCGGTGGTCAGGTCGGCGACCAGCAGCTCCACCAGGTACTCCGCTGGCAGGCGGTAGCCCTTCTGGAACTCGGACACGGAGAGGTTCGGCCAGAAACCGTCATTCTCGATCGCCTGTTCCACGAAGGTGGTGGGTTTGCCGGAAAAGCTCATCTGCTCGTCGCCAGGAATAGGGCGGGGTGGCTGTCGTTGGGGTTACTGGCTGCAAGCAGCCGGAACGCCAGGACAGGCCCCGCTGGGGGTGGGAAGTCGGTTACTTGGTGTCGTTGGATTGGTCAGATTGCTGTTTGCGCAGCGCCTTCTCGCACGCGGTGCGACGGGTGCTGACGCCGATCTCGGCATACAGGTCTTCGGCGCGGTCGAAGTGCTCGATGGCGACGGCCCAGTCCTCACGGTCCATGGCGAGCAGGCCGAGCAGCTTGTGGTAGCGGGCCGGAATGCGCTCGAACAGCTCCCAGGCGTCGAGCAGCGGCAGCAGGTTGGAGACGTAAGGCTCCGGACTGCGGCCGGCCTTGTGCTCGGCCTCGGCCCACTCGATCACCTCATCGGCGACAAAGGTCTGGATATCGCGGCGCTTGAAGCGCTCCGGCATCTGCTGGCCCTGTTCGATGGCGAACAGAGCCAACGCCAGTCCGTCCTCGAACTGGGCGGTGTCGAACAGCCAGACCAGCACATGCATCAGCACCGGGTTGGGGTAGTTCAGGCCGCTCTCGCGGTAGCGGCGCACGTAGTCCTGGTACTTGGGCAGCAGCTCGTCACGCTTGAGTTGCTGACGCAGCTCGCGGCTGTTGATCGCGCTGATGCGCTCCAGATCAACGGCCAGCGCGGTTTCCATCAGCTTCAGGTGCTTATGGGCGTTGGCCGGACTGTTCAGGGCATCGGCGGCGGTATAGGCAGTCGTGGCCGGGGCCGAACGGGTGGGGGCACCACCCGCCAGCACGCGGCGCTTATGGGCCAGGGCCAGGCTCATCAGATCAGCTCCAGGTTGGCGGCTTCGATCATGGCGAACTTGCCCAGCTGCTCGATGACATAGCCCTCGTTGCGGCCGTTGTAGTCCTCGACGCGGGAACGCTTGGGGTTCTCGATCAGATGGCGGCGCCAGGAGCTGTCCTGGTAGTACAGCGACAGGTTGTCCCAGCTGGTGATCACCACGCCGGTGGCCGGGAAGAACGGCACCATGAACGCCGGCAGGCCGCCGTAGGTGGCGATCACCTGCTGTTCCTCGATGCGTTCCTTCTCGGTCGGCGTGCCGGCCTGGTTGGCGTACAGCTTGGCCTTGTCGTTGGCCAGCAGATCGCTGCCGATGATGGCCACCAGGTCGCCCGCGTCGCGGAAGACCGGATCGATCATCTGCTTCACGTCGTGCACCAGGGCGTCCAGGTTGGCGTAGTCGCCGCCAGCGCCCAGGGTGATCTTGCCGGGTGTGGCACCTTCGCTCAGCACCTGCTGCGGGATCTGCTCGCGGGCGATCTGCAACCAGCCCTTGTTCACGTCCTGGAGCATCGGGTTGGCCACGATGTCGCTCTGGATCGCGGCGCTGATGCCGTTGAAGCCGATCATGATGCGGTCCAGCGCGATCTGTTTCTGAACGGCGGCGGTGTAGCGCTGCTGGAAGTCCGGGAACTTGGCCCAGCTGTCGATGGTGGCGAACGGCAGGCCGACGTCGGACTCGGTGTGGAACAGCTCGTAGCCGAGCGCATCCAGATCGACCATGTCCTTGGCCACGCGGTCGGTGGTCTTGGTGTTGGTGCGACTGGTGACCGGACCACTGACGCCGATCATGACCTTCTGGCCCTTCAGCTCGGAGACCGGCACCACGTTGATGCGCTGCAGGAAGTCCGATTTCTCGGTGATTCGGTCGTTGAGCTCCTGGGACAGCGACGGCTCCACCGCGAACATGCGGGTGGCATCCTCGACGCCGTAAGACTCGGCCATGGCGGCCTGCAGGGCGAAGTACTGCGTTTGCGCAGCGACGGAAAGGGCTCGGCTCATTACAGCACCTTCTTCTTGGCGGGGGCTTGCGCGCCGGTGGTGCGCGGCACCTGGCGGCCCTGGGCGGTGTTTTTCATGGTGCTGAACTGTTTCTCCAGTTCGGTGATGCGCGCGGTCAACGTCGCGTTGGCCTTCTTGAGGCGGCTGAACTCGCGTTCCTCTTCGGCCTCTTCGAGGATCTCGGCCACGGCCTCTTCGACTGCGGCGACCTGCTCTTCGGTTGTGGAGGTGTCTACCTCCTCGGTAGCCGGTACCACGATGGCTTGCAGGCCAGTGGCGACAGCCAGTAACTGCTCGCTCAGCGCGGCCAGCGCCTTGGCGGTAGCTTCATCCATTTGGGGGTTGCTCTCGGTTGGGGTTTGCGTGGGGGGGGTGTCGGCCGGCTTGGTGTCGTCGGCGCCGTCGGCGAAGCGCTTGAATAGGCGGGTCAGGGCGTCGATCAAGCCCGTTTCGGAGGCGTTGCGGCGCGAGTCGTCAAGGGCGCCCAGCTCCTGGGAGGCGGCGAAGTACGCGGTCTGGCTGGACTTGCGGGAGAAATACAGCTCCTGGGTGCCCAGGCTGGCTGGCTGGTCGGTGACGGCCAGGCCGGTGAGATAGCACTTGCCGGAGTTGGCGAAGTTCGGGGTGATCTCGATGCTGGTGAACAGCTTTTCGCCCTGGTCGTTTAGGTACAGCAGGCGATCGTTCGGCTTCAGCTGGGCTTCCAGGGCCACCTGGCCGGATTCCAGCTCGGGGTCATCCTCGACCAGACGCACGGCAAACACGGTGCCGTGGGAGCCCATCCAGCGCTCATGCTCCGACCAGATCACGGCGGTGTAGCGAGAGGGCTTGTAGGTCTCGGCGATTTCCCGCAGCTCCTGCGGCGTGATCACGCGACCGTCAGCGGTGGGGCCGCTGGTGGCGACACGTTTCCAGTACGAAACGAGGGAGCGAGGCATGAGGGTGACGGGGCTCTGTACGGTGCTTGGAGCCCCATCATGGGCAGCGCCGCAACCCCGGAAAAGCGCGTCGATTGCGCGAAATTCCTAAATCTGTGAAATAGGAAATTCGCGCAATTTTCGTAGGCGTTGGCCGCGTGTTGGCTGCTTAGACTGCGCCAATGTCCTACTCTACCGAAGTCAAGGAAGCCGCCAAACGCCTTTATTTGCGCCGCTGCAAGCCGCGCGAAATTCAGGCTCAGCTCGGTTTGCCCAACATCCGTATCGTTTACTACTGGATCGCCCGGGGCGGCTGGGATGAGCTGCTGACGGACGAGGAGCCGCTGAGCGCGGTCAGCCGGCGTATCACCCTGCTGCTGGAGAAAACCGAGGCGCTGAGCAAGGGCGACCTGGACGAGCTGGAGCGGTTGACCAGTATTCGAGAGAAGTTGCTGAAACAGTCACGGCCGCCGGCGAGCGCAGCGCCCGCGGCTGACGACGGCCCGGCTCCCGCACCCGGTGCCGGCCGGGGCGAGCGGCGGCCGCGTGGGGAAGGCGGCAAGCGTAAGGAAAAGCCCCTCAAGAACGACATCAGCGCCCTGACCGAAGTGGACTTCCTGGAGAAGTTCACCAGCCGCATGTTCGCCTACCAGATGGAGCTGTTCGAGGCGAAGCGCAACCCGCTGACCGCGCGTATCCGCAACATCCTCAAGAGTCGCCAGATCGGCCTGACCTACTACTTCGCCGCCGAAGCGTTCATGGACGCGGTGCTGACCGGCGACAACCAGATGTTCCTGTCGGCCAGCCGGGCTCAGTCGGAAATCTTCCGCAGCTACATCGTCAAGTTCGCCGCAGAGTGGTTCGACATCAACCTGACCGGCAATCCCATCGTGCTGAGCAAGGACGGCAAGCCGTGGGCCGAACTGCGCTTCTTGAGCACGAACAGCAGCACCGCCCAAGGCCACCATGGCCACGTCTACATCGACGAGTATTTCTGGATCAGGGACTTCGCCAAGCTAAGCGATCTGGCCGGCGCCATGGCGTCCCATGACAAGTGGCGCAAGACGTACTTCTCTACGCCCAGCGCCGTCACCCACCAGGCCTACCCGTTCTGGACCGGCGAGGAGTTCCGCAACGACAAGCGCGGCAAGAAGGCCGGCCCATGGCCGAGCGACGCCCAGATCCACGCCGGCGTGCTGTGTCCGGACGGCCAGTGGCGCAAGGTCATTACCGTCGAGGATGCCAAGGTCGGCGGCTGTAACTTGTTCAACATCGAGCGCCTGCGTCTGGAAATCAACGAAGACACGTTCGATCAGCTCTACATGTGCAAGTTTATCGACAGCACGATGAGCGCCTTCGCCCTGGTCGACCTGGAGCGTTGCTACTCGGACCTTGCGTTGTGGACCGACTACGACCCCGAGTCCGATCGTCCGTTCGGCAATAGCCCCGTCTGGCTCGGCTACGACCCGAGCCGCACCCGCGACGACGCCACCTGTGTGGTGGTGGCCCCGCCCCTGGAGCAGGGTGGCAAGTTCCGCATCCTGGAGAAGTACTCCTGGCGGGGCACGTCGTTCACTCACCAGGCCGCGCAGGTGAAGAAGCTCTGCGAGCGCTTCAACGTCCAACACATCGGCATCGACATCACCGGCGTCGGCTATGGCGTGTTCGACCTAGTGCGCGACTTCTACCCGCGCGCCACACCCATCCACTACAGCCTGGAAGCCAAGAACACCCTGGTGCTCAAGGCGCAAGACACCATCCAGGGCAGCCGCATTGAATGGGACGCCGGCTGGAGCGAAGTGGCGGCCGCGTTCCTGTCGATCAAGCGTGGCACCACCGCCAGCGGCCAGATCACCTACAGCGCCTCGCGCACCGAGGCCACCGGCCACGCCGACGTGGCCTGGGCAATCATGCACGCCCTGGCGCACGAACCCCTCAACACCAACAAGCGGCGCCGCAGCCGCTACGCAATGAGCAGCCAGAGCAGCCATGTCCAGACGTCGCCCCGCAAGAAACCAGCCGCCAGCCAGCCGCAAGCCCGCACGGATGTTCACGTTCGGCGCGCCGGAGTCGGTGCTGACCGACAACTACGCCGCCTACCTGGGCGTGTTTGCCAGCGACGACGGCAGGCTCTACACCCCGCCGGTGTCCAAGGCGGGGCTGGCCAAGCTGCTGCGCGCCAACGCGCACCACGGCGCCATTCCCAAGTTCAAGCGCAACCTGCTGCTGCGTGAGTTCATCCCCAGTGCCGGGTTCTCGGCGCGCACCATGGCCCGCGCTGCGCTGGACTATGTGGTGTTTGGCGAAGCCTATCTCTACTGCCGCACCAGCCTGTTCGGCGAGGTGCTGGAGGTCGAGCACCTGCCCTCGATCAACATGCGGGTGAAAGTGGATGGCGGCTTCGTGATGCTGCTGCCCAACGGGCGAGAAGAGGAGTTCGAGGCGGATGAGGTTATCCACGTCATGGACTACGACGTGGAGCAGAACATCTACGGGGTACCAGACTACCTGGGCGGCATGCAGGCGCTGCTGCTCAACGAGGCCGCCACCCTGTTTCGTCGCCGCTACTACAGCAATGGCGCCCACGCGGGGTACATCTTCTACACCAACGACCCGGACCTGTCAGAGGAGGACGAAGAGGAGCTGCGCGCGCAGATCAGCGCAAGCAAGGGCGTGGGGAATTTCCGCTCGATGTTCGTGAACATCCCGGGCGGTACCGAGAAGGCCATCCAGATCATTCCGGTGGGTGACTTCCAGGCCAAGGATGAGCTGGAAAAGGTGAAGAACATCACCCGCAACGACGTCATCGCCGCCTGGCGCATGAACCCCGCCCTGGCCGGCATCATCCCCGAGAACACCGGTGGCTTCGGCGACATCGAGAAGATAGACCGCGTCTACACCGCCAACGAGATCCGGCCCATCTGCCGGGTGTTCGACGAGGTCAACGAAGTGCTGCGGGCGGATCGGCGGTTTGGGTGGCGGGAAGTGGTACAGCACAACATGGAGTAGTGAGTGCTGTATGCCTATACAGCATGTGGGTATAATGGCGACGTGGCAGTAGACGGGGAGGATGTCATGCGAATCAACTGCAAAGCGTGTGGACACAAGGCGCGGATCAGCTCACGGAACGAACTGTCGCCGACATTCATCGACCTGTACTGCCAGTGCCTGGACGTGAACTGCGGGCACACGTTCGTGATGAGTCTGACCTACTCGCGCACCCTGCGGCCCTCGGCCGGTGCGATTGATCAGTTGCTGTTCGACCGCTTGAGCCAACTGCCGGCATCGCAACAGCGTCAGCTGTTTGATCAGCTGTCCACAAACTAGAAGGAGCGGTAGGGCGGATGTTGGCGCATCCGACCTACCGTCGAACCTGCAGACCATCCCTGCAAGCCCAACCAAGGCTCCCGCCTCGTGCACGAAGCGCGGCGAGCCTAACACTGTTTATTTATCCAGTAAAAGGCTTGCTTATGAGCGCACCTATCGTTCCTTGGCTTGGCGGCAAACGCCGCCTGGCCGATCGCCTCATCCCGCTATTCCCGCAGCATGAGTGTTACGTCGAAGCATTTGCTGGCGGTGCCGCGCTTTTCTTCATGCGACCGCAGCCTGCCCCCGTTGAGGTGCTGAATGACCTCAACGGGGATCTGGTGTGCCTCTACCGGGTAGTGCAAAACCACCTGGAAGAGTTTGTCCGCCAGTTCAAGTGGGCGCTATCCAGTCGACAGATCTTCGAGTGGCAGAAGATGACCCGTCCCGAAACGCTTACCGATATTCAGCGGGCGGCGCGGTTCTTCTACCTGCAGCAGCATGCGTTCGGTGGCAAGGTCAGCGGGCAGAGTTTCGGCACCGCTACCACCGGTCCGGCAATCAACCTGCTTCGTATTGAGGAGAACCTGTCAGCGGCGTGGCAGCGGCTGGCTGGGGTGTACGTGGAAAACTTGTCCTGGCTGCAGTGTGCCGAGCGCTACGATCGGCCGCACACCTTCCACTACATGGACCCGCCCTACTGGGCGACGGAAGGCTACGGGGTGGACTTCCCGTTCGAGGAATATGTGGTGATGGCCGATTTCATGCGGCGCTGCAAAGGAAAGGTGATGGTGAGCATCAATGACCACCCGGATATTCGGCGGGCGTTCGATGGTTTTCACATCGAGCAGACCGACATCCGCTACAGCTGCACGAATCAAAGGAAGGGAAAGGCTGAGCTGACTGGCGAGCTGATCATCATGAACTGGGAGCCGGCAGCGCTAGGCGGGTTATTCGACGGGATCTAAAGCGGTATAGATATGTGATCGCTCGGGCAACCAAGGCTCACGAAGCCGACTTTGGGCGTGGAGGTGCTGGACATGCGGGTGAAACCTCTGTGGCGCTGACGGGCGCCTCTGATCAAAAAGTGCGCGATTTTAGCGGCAGGTTGGAAACCTGAACAGACGGAATCACGGTTTTTTTCCTGAGCGGCCAGGCCCATGCGGTGAATCGCGCGCAAACGAAAAAGGCCACTCGATTGAGTGGCCTTTCTTCGTGATTCTGGTTGCGGGAGCTGGATTTGAACCAACGACCTTCGGGTTATGAGCCCGACGAGCTACCAGACTGCTCCATCCCGCGCCGGCCATTCTACTTATCAATGAGGGGCTGTCAATCAATAGTTTTAAAATCAGCCACTTGCGAAGGTTTCCAGGACGCGGAAACGAGAAAGGCCACTCGATTGAGTGGCCTTTCTGCGTGAATCTGGTTGCGGGAGCAGGATTTGAACCTACGACCTTCGGGTTATGAGCCCGACGAGCTACCAGACTGCTCCATCCCGCGCCGGCCATTCTACTTATTAATAAGAGGCTGTCAATCAATAGTTTTTAAAAAGCCGCCAGCCACGTTTCCGGGCGCTGAAACGAAAAAGGCCACTCGATTTGAGTGGCCTTTCTTCGTGATTCTGGTTGCGGGAGCTGGATTTGAACCAACGACCTTCGGGTTATGAGCCCGACGAGCTACCAGACTGCTCCATCCCGCGCCGGCCATTCTACGCGCCGAAGGATGGCTGTCAACCTTTGATTGCGAAAAAGCCTTTTGCCATCAGCCTCTTGCGCGTTCACCGGGGTGGTAGACTGCCGGCTCCACGCCACACCTGGCGGCGCTTTCGGCCCTGAATACCGTGCGCAAGATCATCCATATCGACTGCGATTGCTTCTACGCCGCCATCGAGATGCGCGACGATCCGCGCCTGGCTGGGCGGCCGCTGGCGGTGGGTGGTTCGCCGGAGCAGCGCGGCGTGGTCGCCACCTGCAACTACGAGGCGCGTGCCTGGGGTATCCATTCGGCAATGCCGATGCGCACCGCGCTCAAGCTTTGCCCGGACCTCAATGTGGTGCGCCCGCGTATGGACGCGTACCGGGAAGTGTCCCGGGAGATTCACGGCATCTTCCGTGACTACACCGATCAGATCGAGCCGTTGTCGCTGGATGAGGCCTATCTGGATGTGTCCAGCGCGACCCATCACGGCGGGAGCGGCACCCTGATCGCTCGCGAAATCCGCCAGCGGGTCTGGGAACAGTTACGCATCACCGTGTCCGCCGGGGTGGCGCCCAATAAGTTCCTGGCCAAGATCGCCAGCGACTGGCGCAAGCCCAACGGCTTGTTCGTGATTACTCCGGACGAGGTGGAGGCGTTCGTGGCCGAGCTGCCGGTCGGCAAGCTGCACGGCGTTGGCAAGGTGACCGCCGAGCGCCTGACCCGCCTGGGTATCCGCACCTGCCGGGAGCTGCGCGAGTGGGACCGGCTGGCGCTACTGCGCGAGTTCGGCAGTTTTGGCGAGCGGCTGTGGCATCTGGCGCGCGGTATCGACGAACGCCCGGTGCAGGTGGACAGCCGTCGTCAGTCACTGAGCGTGGAGACTACCTTCGATCAGGATCTGCCGAATCTTGCGGCCTGCCTGGCCGAGTTGCCCGATCTATACGACGAGTTGCAGCGCCGGCTGACGCGCCTGGACCAGAGCTACCGGATCGGCAAGCCGTTCGTGAAGCTCAAGTTCCACGACTTCACCCAGACCACCCTCGAACAGGCCGGCGCTGGCTGGGACCCGGACAGCTACCGGTTGCTGCTTGGCCAGGCTTTCGCCCGAGGCGACAAGCCGGTGCGGCTGATTGGCCTGGGCGTGCGACTGGTGGATCTGCAGGGCGTGCAGGAGCAACTGCGCCTGTTCTAGTCGAAGGCGAAATGCTCTGCCGGCAGCTCCATGATCTTCTCCGCCGGGCTGAGCATGCCGGTGGCATGGGCCTTGGCGCGCGGCAGCAGGCGGCTGAAGTAGAAGTCGCTGGTGGCCAGCTTGGCCTGGTAGAAATCCAGCGATTCCAGCCCGCCGTCGCGCATGCGCTGGCGGGCGGCGCGCTCCTGCAGGGCCCAGGAATACGCCAGGGTCACGTAGCCGGCGTACATCAGAAAGTCGTGGCTGGCGGTGCCGACCAGGTCGCGCTGCTTGCGGGCGATCAGAGCGATGCGCAGGGTCAGCCAGTTCCATTGCGCGCAGAGCCTGAGCAGCGTCAGCGCCTTGCCGCGCATGCCCGGCTCCTCCTTGAGCAGCGTCCAGGCCAGCGCGGCGATGTCGCCGGTGAACTGGCGCACGGCCTTGCCCCGGGTCATCAGCAGCACCTTGCGACCCAGCAGGTCGAGGGCCTGGATCCCGGTGGTGCCCTCATAGAGCGTGGCGATGCGCGCGTCGCGGACGATCTGTTCCATGCCGTGCTCGCGGATGTAGCCGTGCCCGCCGTACACCTGCATGCCCAGGTTGGCGGCTTCCAGGCCCAGCTCGGTCAGGCAGCCCTTGAGGATCGGGGTGAGGAAGCCCAGCTTGTCGTCCCAGTGGGCCTGCTTGGCGCTGTCGCCGGCGAGGATGCCCTCGATCATGCGATCGGCGTACTGGGCGGCCAGGTAGACCAGCATCCGGCCGCCTTCGGCGACGGCCTTCTGGACCAGCAGCATGCGCCGCACGTCGCCGTGATTCAGCAGGGCGTCGGCGACCTGCTGTGGTTCCTTGGTGCCGGACAACGCGCGCATCGAGCGGCGCTCGCGAGCGTAGGCCAGCGAGCCCTGGTAGGCCAGCTCTGCGGTGGCCACGCCCTGGATGGCGGTGCCAATGCGCGCGCTGTTCATGAAGGTGAACATGCACTCCAGGCCCTGGTTGGGCGGGCCGACCAGGTAGCCGGTGGCGGCGTCGAAGTTCATCACGCAGGTCGCCGAGGCCTTGATGCCCATCTTCTTTTCCAGCGCGCCGCAGGTGACGCCGTTGCGCGCACCCAGGCTGCCGTCGGCATCGACCAGGAACTTGGGCACGATGAACAGGCTGATGCCGCGGGTGCCCTTGGGCGCGTCGGGCAGGCGCGCCAGCACGATGTGGATGATGTTCTCGGTCAGGTCGTGCTCGCCGCTGGAGATGAAGATCTTGGTGCCGGTCAGTGCATAGCTGCCGTCCGCGTTGGCTTCGGCGCGGGTCTTCACCTGGCCGAGGTCGGTGCCGCACTGCGGCTCGGTGAGGCACATGGTGCCGGCCCAGCGCCCCTCGGTGAGCGGCGGCAGGTAGGTGGCCTTCTGTTCATCGCTGCCGTGCATCATCAGCGTGTTCATGGCGCCCAGGGAAAGCCCCGGATACATGGCGAACGGCCAGTTGGCGGTGCCGAGCATCTCCTGCTTGATGGCGCCGAGGCTCATCGGCAGGCCCTGGCCACCGTACTCGACCGGGTGCGACAAGCCCTGCCAGCCGCCTTCCACAAAGGCCTGGTAGGCCTCCTTGAATCCCTGGGGAGTGCGGACTTCACCGTTCTCCCAATGGCAGCCTTCTTCGTCGCCGGAATGGTAGAGCGGGGCGATCACGTCTTCGCAGAGGCGGGCGCACTCGTCCAGGATCGCCTCGACCACATCGGGCGTCGCCTCGGCGCCGGCAGCCAGGGCGCCATAGTGGGCGGGGTAATCCAGCACTTCGTTGAGCAGGAAACGGATGTCACGCAGCGGAGCTTTGTAGGCGGGCATGTTCGGTCTCGACGGGTGGAACGACGCGGCGAGTTATACGAGCGTGGTGTCCGGCATGCCTTGGCTTGCGGTGCGCGGGTGCGTGGCAGATCGGTCAGAAGGTGGAGATCGCGGGAATGGCTGCGGCGGGAGAGGACGTGTCCGCGAAGGTGCACGCCGGACCGGAAAGCTCGCGAATGACTTCGCTCCCACGTTCACTCCGAGATCTGCAGCTCCCGTGCCTTGCTGTACACGTAGCGCACCTTTTCATATTCGAACGGTGAGTTGACCTGGCCGTAGCGGAAGCTGGTCTGGTAGCGCAGGTCCACCACGCGCAGGCCATAGATTTCCGGATGGCCATAACTGGCGGCTTCGCTGACGCCCAGGTAGTCGATTTCGCCTTCGACCCAGAAGTCGGCCGCCAGGCCGGCGGTGTCGCGCAGGTTGGAGGGGCCGAGGAACGGCAACACCAGGTACGGCCCGGACGGCACGCCGTAGGCGCCGAGGGTCTGGCCAAAATCTTCCCGGTGGCGCGGCAGACCCATTCGGCTGGCGACGTCCCACAGGCCGAACACCCCGAAGGTGCTGTTGAACAGCACGCGCGCGGTGATTTCCATGGAACGCTGGCCCTTCAGCTGCAGCAGGCTGTTGAACAGGTTGCCCACGTCGCCGATGTTGTTGAAGAAGTTGCTCACGCCGCTGCGTACGAAGCGGGGCGTCACCGCCTGGTAGGTGTTGACCACCGGCAGGAAGACCCACTCGTCGAAGCGCTGGTTGAAGTGATAGACCCGGCGATTCCAGGGCTCCAGCGGGTCGTAGACATCCAGGGCGAGCAGGGTGGAGCGCTCGAATTCGCGCTGGTCCAGGCCCGGGTTGAAGGTCAGCCGCTCCAGCGGTCGGGTGAAGCCGTCCTCGTCGGTGGCGAGGGTCTGCGCCTGGCTGATCGGCATGGCCAGTATGAGCAGGGTCAGCAGGGTGAAACGCTGTCGAAGCATGGGCAGTGATCCGTTACGGGCGCATGAAGTCGAGCATGGCCTGGGTGTTGACCCGGTAATTCATGTTGCCGCAGTGGCCGCCGCGCGGGTACAGCGTCAGCCGCGAGCCGAAGGTGCGGCGCAGGAAACCCAGATCGCCGGGGCCGAGAATGATGTCATCGGCGTTGTGCATCACGGCGACCTTGTCGCTGTTGCGCAGGTAGTCCTCCAGGGCATAGAGGCTCACCGCATTCACCAGCTGCGGCAGGCTGCCGCCGTCGAATCGCTTGCGCCACATCGGCACCAGTTGCTCGGCCATGTAGCAGTCGAAGTCGCAGAGCAGCGCGCGGCGGAAGAACGGAGTGATCTCGGTGCCCTCGTCGATCGGGTAGCCGGGCGGGGTGATCAGCCCGCGCCGGTTGATCAGGTCCGAGGTGAAGACGATGTCGGCGGCCGAGAAACGAAACGAGGCGCCGATCAGCATCGCCATCTCCTCGTCACTCAGGCGTTGCTGCGACTGCTGGAAGTCGAACAGCAGCGCCGCGCTCATGTCCAGGCTGCCCTTGTGCTGGAAGTAGTGGGTGAGCTTCTCGAACATGCGCTCGTAGAAGGAGGCGGCGTCACGAATATCGGCCACCTGCGTCTGCACCAGGCGGTCGAGGTTGGTCACCGAGGTGTAGAGGTTGACCGGCGGGTTGATCATCAGCACTCGCTGGAAGTTGAAGTGGCGCCGCTGTTCGTCCAGGTGGCTGACGAAGGCGGCATGCAGGCCGCCGAGGCTGTAGCCGGTCAGGTGGTAGCCGGTGACGTCAAGCTGTGGGTGGTTGGCCATCACCGCCTGCATGACCCGGTAGAGGTCATCGGCATCCTCGGCGGAAATACCCGGCGTGGCGAAGCGCGAGGCGGCGGCCATGAAGTCGTAGCTGGTCGGCGAGGACAGCTGCACCACATGGAAACCGCCCTGGTAGAAGACCTTCTTCAGCAGTTCCATGTTGCCGCTGGCGTAGTGGGCACCGGTGCCGGCAATGATGAAGATCAGCGGCGCCGGGCCGTCCTGGGTGGCGAGTCGATAGCGCAGCTTCTTCACCGCCCAGAAGTTGGCCGGCAGCTTGTACTCGCGCTCCGGGCGCAAGAGCAGGCTGTAGTCGCCCTGGCTGATCTCGTCATCCCCGGGCAGTTCCGGCCGCAGGTCCGGCGGCGTGCCGGCGATGGTGGCCTCGAACGGGTTGCTCAGCGGAAAGCCATAGGCGTCGGGGGAAAGGTCGGCGGCCGGTGCGGGGCCAGCAAGCAGGCCGAGCAGGAGGGCGAGCGGAATCAGGTGCGGCATGTTCAGTCCGGTGCGGCAGGGGAACGAGGCTTTGACAACGAAACGGCCCGCTGGGTGCGCAGTATGCCGGCGGCGCCGCACGGCAGACCAGTCGGTGCTGGCTATTCTTCAGGGCCAGGCACATTGCGGGGAGCCCACGATGAGTTCGACACGGCCGTTCGCCATCGGTGAAGCGTCAGCGCGCTATGGGGGGCTGGTGCTGGGCCTGCTGGTCTGGGTGCTGGCCTGTGGGGTACTGCGTTTCTTCTTCCTGGAAGACGAGCGCTGGCTCGGCTGGTGCGCCGAAGCGCCGTCCAGTCTCGCCTGTCGCGCGCGGGGCTGGCTGGGCTGGGCCATCCACCTGCGCGTGCTGGCGTGGCTGGCGCTGCCGCCGGCATTGCTCGGCTTCTGCCTGCCGGGTGTGCCCGGTCGTTGGCTGGCCGGCCTGGCCCTTGTGCCGGCACTGGGCGGCCTGGTGCTGTATGCCGTCACGCCGGCGTCCTTCGCCACGCTGCTGGCCCTGCTGCGCCTGGTGCGCGACGAGCGCCTCAGTGACGCCAGAACGCGTGGGTGAACAGCACCAGCACGGTGATGATTTCCAGACGCCCCAGCAGCATGCCCAGCGACAGCAGCCACTTGGCGGCATCCGGCAGGCTGGCGAAATTGCCGGCCGGGCCGATGATCGGACCCAACCCCGGACCGACGTTGCACACCGCGGTGGCGGCGCCGGTCAGCGCGGTCAGCGGGTCCAGGCCCAGCAGCGCCAGGCCGAGGGCGACCACGCCGATGGTGATGGTGAAGAAGAATGAGAAGGTCAGGATCGAGCGGACGATTTCCTCGTCCAGCGGATGGCCGTTGTACTTCTGCTGGATCACCGCACGGGGGTGGATCAACTGCTGGATGTTGGCGCGCAGCAGTGCGAAGGCCACCTGGAAGCGGAAGATCTTCAGCCCGCCGGTGGAGGAGCCGGAGCAGCCGCCGATGAAGGTCAGGTAGAAGAACGCCATGATGGCGAAGTCGCCCCACTGGCTGTAATCGCCCAGGGCGTAACCGGTGGTGGTGATGATGGAGACGGTGTTTACCGAGGCCAGGCGCAACGCATCGTTCCAGGCGTAATCGGAGTTCAGCCACAGCCAGCCGCTGAACAGCAGGCAGGCGGCGACCAGCAGCTTGAGAAAGCCGCGAACCTGCTGATCGCGCAGCAGCGCCTTGTAATTGCCGCGCAGGGTGGACACATACAGCATGAAGGGCAGACTGCCGAGAACCATGAGCACCACCGCGACCCAGTGCGAGGCGGGCGGGAAGGCGGCCAGCGAGGCGTCCGAGGTGGAGAAGCCGGCGGTAGCCACCGAGGTCATGGCGTGGTTCACGGCATCGAACCAGCCCATGCCGGCCAGGTGGAAGGCCAGCGTGCCGAGCAGCGTGAACAGCAGGTACACCCCGACGATGTACTTGGCCACCATGTGCGAACGCGGCAGCACCTTTTCCGACCAGTCCGAGGACTCGGTCTGGAACAGGCGCATGCCACCGACGCGCAGCAGCGGCAGGATCGCTACCGCCATGGCGATGAAGCCGATGCCGCCCAGCCATTGCAGCAGCGAGCGCCACAGCAGCAGGCCGGGCGAGGCATCGTCCAGGCCGGTGAGAACCGTGCCGCCGGTGGTGGTGATGCCCGACATGCTCTCGAAGAAGGCGTCGGTGTAGCTCAGGTCGCGGATCATCAGCATTGGCAACGCGGCGAAGAGTGCTACCACCAGCCAGCTCGCGGTGGTCAGCAGGTACATGTCGCGCGGACGCAGATGCGCCTCGGCCGGGCGGCCGGGCAGCACCAGGGCCAGGCCGGTGCCGAAAGTGATCAGACTCGACCAGAGAAACGCCTCCAGCTCATCGGTGCGCCCGTACCAGAGCTGGGCGAACAACGGCAGCAGCATGCTCGCGGCCAGGGTGATGAGGAAGATCCCGAGAATGAAACCGATGATGCGCAGTGTCGGCAGGGCCATGGGGTGGCTCGGACGGGAAAAGGAGGGGCGCATTCTAACCTTGTGAACCCGCCTGTAAACCGAGCGGTGAGGGCTGACGAAATTCTTTCGCAGCCCTCTTCACAGCCGGAATGCGATGCATAGAATAGCCGCCCAGCGCCGGCTGCTCTGCCGGTTTCCGAGTCTGCTCCCCATGTCTCAAGAGAACCCCTGCCTCACGTGCGGCGCTTGCTGCGCGTACTTTCGTGTGTCCTTCTACTGGGGCGAATGCCGTTCCGCCGGCGGCAGCGTGCCAGATGATCGGGTCGTGCAGATTTCCCCCTATCACGCCGCCATGATCGGCACCGACGCCAAGCCGGCGCGCTGCGTGGCGCTGCTCGGCGATGTCGGCTGCTCGGTGCGCTGCACCATGTACGAACAGCGCTCCAGCACCTGCCGCGAGTTCGAAGCCTCGTGGGCCAATGGTCAGCACAACCCGAACTGCGATACCGCCCGCGCCGCCCATGGCCTGCCGCCCGTGACGCCCCCGCTGCAGCCGGACCTGTCCCCCGATCGCGTCGCCTGAGCGGGCGCGGCGCGCGCGACATCCCCTTTCTGGCGCCTGGGCCACTAGAATGGCTGCCTGTATCGATCTGGAGGTGGCCCATGGAGGCTCTTGACGCTCTGCTGACCCGCGTGTCCGTGCCGCGGTTGCATGACCCGGCGCCGGACGCGGCGCAGCGCCAGCTGCTGTTCCGCGCGGCGTTGCGCGCCCCCGACCATGGCCAGTTGCGGCCCTGGCGGTTCCTGACCATCGAAGGGGCCGCCCGCGAGCGCCTGGGTGAGCTGTTCGCCCAGGCGGTGTCGGCCAGCGGCGCCAAGCCGGAGATGCTCGCCAAGGCCCGCGCCATGCCGCTGCGCGCGCCGCTGCTAGTGGTCGTCATCGCCTCGCCGAAGACACACTTCAAGGTGCCGGAGAGCGAGCAGTTGCTCTCCGCCGGCTGTGCCGCCCATGGCATCGTGATCGCCGCCCATGCGCTGGGCCTCGGGGCGATCTGGCGCAGCGGCGATCTTTCCCACGATCCCCTCGTCAAGGCCGGCCTGGGCGTCGGCGCGAAGGAACAGATCGTCGGCTTCATCTACCTGGGGCGTGCCGAAGGCGAACGCCGCACCCCGCAGGAGCTGGATCCCGGCGACTTCGTGACCGCCTGGCAGGGCTGATCGCAGGGGCAGAACCCGTCCGGGGTGGTCCGGTCTCAACAGTTCCGGCAGCGCCATGCTGTCCTGAACCGTCGGAGGGCACCCATGATCAATTCCCGCTACCAAGACTGCGTCCAGGCCTGCACCCGGTGTGCCGAGGCCTGCGAACATTGCGCCACCTCCTGCCTGCGCGAGGAGGATGTGAAGATGATGGCCCGCTGCATCCAGCTGGATCGCGATTGTGCGGACCTGTGTCGGCTGTGCGCCGTGCTGATGATGCGGGACAGCGAGCAGGCCGCAGCGCTGTGTCGGGTGTGCGCCGAAGCCTGCCGCGCCTGCGCCAGCGAATGTGCCGGTCACGAACACGACCATTGCCAGGCCTGCGCTAAGGCGTGCACGGCCTGCGCCGAGGCCTGCGAGCGCATGGCGGCATAGGGTGGCATGCGTTCGTAGGGTGGACAGCGTTTTTCTGTCCACCGCTTGTGTGCGGGCTGCTTGGTGGACAAGAAACGCGTTGTCCACCCTACAGAAAATGAAAAAGCCGGACCCAAGGGGCCGGCTTTTCGTTACGCCACAGCCGCTTAGAAGCGGTAGGTCAGCTGGGCTGCCAGGCCGTGGGCGGAGTTTTCGTACTCGGCGTTGTAGCCGGCCTGGTTCACCTCACCCTTGTCTTCCTTCAGGTAGGAGTAGGCCAGGTCGAGGGTCATGTCGCGGTTGATGTTCCAGCCGGCGCCCAGGGACAGGATGGTGCGATCCGATACCGGAATACGAGTGGTGCGGTGCTCGTCGTTGGTCGGCGACTCGTCGAGTGCCAGGCCGGCGCGCAGCACCCACTGCGGGTTCAGCTGGTAGGAGGTGCCGACGGCGAACGACCAGGTGTTGCTCCATTTCAGCGGTTCAACCTTGCGGCCAAGGACGCCTGCGGCAACCGGGTTGCTGGTCTGGTTTTCCACCACCAGGCTTTCCAGGCGACTCCAGCGGGTCCAGGTGGCGCCGCCATACAGGGTCCACTGGTCGTCGAGGCGGTAGGTCACCGAGGTGTCCACCGACTCCGGCATGGTGATGTCGACGCTGGCGTCATATTTGCCGTTCAGGGCACTGAAGGGAACGGTGCCTCCAGTGTTAGGTACCGACACCCCTGCAGGCATATCGCTGACCTTGGTATCACCTTCCAGGCTGTACTTGACCTTGGAGTGGTAGGTCAGGCCCCAGCTCAGTCGCTCGGTGAAATCCACCAGCACGCCGAGGTTATAGCCGTAGGCGATGTCGTCGCCTTCGATTTCGATCTTGGCGTCGAACGGACCAACAGCCGAGTTGCTGGTCAGCTGGCCGTAGATGCGGCTGATCACCAGGCCACCACCCACCGACACCTGGTCGTTGATCTTGTAGCTGAGGGTCGGCTGCAGGTTGACCACTTCCACTTCGCTGTTCAGGCCGTGGTAGCGGCCCATGTGGCCGTTCTCGTAGTCGCTGATGACCGCGAACGGCACGTACAGGCCGAGACCGAAGTGCAGCTTGTCGTTGATCGGGGTGACGTAGTAGCCGAACGGCACGGTGGCGAAGGGCACCATGTCGCCATCGGTGCTGCCGGTGCCGCCGGTCGCTTCGATATCGGTGAGTGCATGGATGAACGCCAGACCACCGCTGACCTCGCGACGCTCAAGCTTGGACATGCCGGCCGGGTTGCCAGCCACGATGCTGGCGTCCAGGACATTGGAGGAACGGCCGGCGAAGGCGGTTCCCATGCCGCTGGCGCTGTGCTCGTTGATGGCCAGTCCGTTTGCCAGTGCCTGGCTCGACAGGGCGCCAATCGCCAGAGCCAGTGTTGTTTTTATCCAGGCTTGTTTCATCGGTAACTCCGGTTTTTCAAGTTGAAGCGAGCGGGCGACGCTAACAGGAAGAATCCCCCCGTTCTAGGTGCAAACCGCTCTGTATCGCGGCTTTCGCAGGTTTTATGCGTGCCGTGAATGGGTTGCGATAAAGCATGCTAAAAAAACCGGGCTACCAATGTAACTATTTGTTCTCTAAGGAAATACAGGGTCCCTGAGTGACTGTTCAGTCACCTCTGGCCACCGGGCGTGCCGGATCGGTGATCCACTCGCTCCAGGAGCCGGCATACAGCGGCGCCAGCGGCAGGCCGGCGAGGCTCATGGCGAACAGGTTATGGCAGGCGGTAACGCCCGAGCCGCAATAGGCCACCAGTTGTTCGGGGTTGCGTCCCGCCAGCAGGTTTTCGAAGCGCTGGCGCAACTGTTCGGGCGGCAGAAAGCGTCCGTCGGCGCCCAGATTGTCGGTGAAGGGAGCGCAGCGGGCGCCGGGGATGTGGCCGGCGACCGGGTCCAGCGGCTCCACCTCGCCGCGAAAGCGCGGCAGGGCACGGGCATCGATCAGGGTCAGGCCAGGCTCCGCCAGACGCCGGCCCAGTTGATCGGCCTCCACGACCAGGCAGGCGTCCGGGCGAGCGGTGAAGTCCCCGCGTGCCGGTTCGGTGACCTGCGCGGTTACCGGCAGGTCGGCGGCCTGCCAGGCCTGGAAGCCGCCGTCGAGCAGGAACACGCCGTCACGCTTGCCGAGCCACGCCAGCAGCCACCAGGCCCGCGCCGCGAAGGCGCCGGGGCCGTCGTCGTAGAGCACGATGGTGCTGTCCTGATCCACGCCCCAGGCGCGCAGGGCCTCCTGCAGGCGGGCGGGATCCGGCAGCGGGTGGCGACCGGTCACCCCCTTGATGATCGGGCCGGACAGGTCCCGCTCCAGGTCGGCGAACTGGGCCCCGGGCACATGCCCCTCGGCGTAGCGGGTACGACCGTAGGCGGGGTCGTCGAGGGCGAAACGGCAGTCGAGGATGCGCAGCTCCGGCGCCGACAGGCGTTCGGCAAGTTGGGGCGCAGTCAGCAGGCGGGCAAAGGACATGGGTGGCTCCTGTGTCGCGAAGGGCAGGGCAGGCATCATAAGGTGGCTGTCATATTTCGCCAGTCGCCTGGCATAGACCCGTCAGAGAAATGGGAGCGTTCATGTCTAATCTGGCTGTCATCACCGAGAGCGCCACGCTGGCACGCCGCGTGGGGGTTGTCCTGGGCAGTGTGCTGCTGACCGCCTATCACTGCTGCGTCATCCTGATGCGTGCCGCCGTGGGCCGGCTGCGCCGCGAGCACATCGACCGTTATGCGCGCAGCTGGGCCCGGGTGCTGCTGCGCATGGCGCGCATCGACATTCGCGTGCAGGGGCAGGCGCCGGATTTCTCCGACGGCCGCCGCTACATCATTCTCTGCAACCATTCCAGCCACTACGACATCCCGGTGAGCTTCGCCCACCTGCCTGGCTCGATCCGCATGCTGGCCAAGAAGGAACTGTTCTCCATTCCGCTGTTCGGCCAGACCCTGCGCGCCGGTGAATTCCCTTCCATCAATCGCGGCAACCGCCACCAGGCCGTGCGCGACCTGCAGAACGCGCGTCGTCTGATGGAAAGCGGCATCGTGCTGTGGGCCGCTCCGGAAGGCACCCGTTCGGCCGATGGCCGGCTGCTGCCCTTCAAGAAGGGCTGCTTCCACCTGGCGCTGGACACCGATGCGGTCATCGTGCCGCTGGCGATCCGCGGCATTCACCAGGTGCTGCCGGCACGTACCTGGAGGCTGAACCTGGGCATGCCGGTGGAGGTGGAAATCGGCGAGCCCATCGACGCCAGCCAGTATTCCGTGGAGCGCCTGCCCGAGCTGATGGCCGAAACCCGCGCGCGCCTGCAGGCCATGCTCGACAAGGGCGTCGCCCCGGCCGGGACGGTCAGCGAGGAGCTGACCCTGGCCTGAGCCCGTTTCCGGGTTCTGTCGACCGGCGTGCAGCCGGCCCCGCCGGGCGTGCCGCCGTCCCGAGCGAGCCGTATTTGCGACGCCGCGCGCAAAACGCGACGCGCTGTATACTGCGCGCCCGCAATCGACGTGCCGGCAATCGAGGAGACCCGCGTGGCCATCGACATTCACTGGATCCGCGACGACGCCGAGCTGGCGCAGCAGTGCGCCGCCTGGCGCGCGCAGCCTTTCGTGGTGCTGGATACCGAGTTCATGCGGGTCGACACCTTCTATCCGATCGCCGGCCTGGTGCAGGTCGGTGATGGCCGGCAGGCCGCGCTGATCGATCCGCTGTGCATCCGCGACTGGTCACCGTTCGCCGCGCTGCTGGATGATCCCGCGGTGGTCAAGGTGCTGCATGCCTGCAGCGAGGACCTGGAAGTGTTCCAGCGCCTGACCGGCACCCTGCCGCAGCCGTTGTTCGACACCCAACTGGCGGCGGCCTATCTCAACCTGGGCTTTTCCATGGGCTACTCGCGCCTGGTGCAGGCGCTGCTGGGCGTGGAGCTGCCCAAGGGCGAAACCCGCTCCGACTGGTTGCAGCGCCCGCTGAGCGACATGCAGGTGCGCTACGCCGCCGAGGATGTGCAGCACCTGGTCGAGGTCTATCGCGCGCTGGACGAACGGCTCAGCGCGGAAAAGCGTGGCTGGCTGCTGGAGGACGGCGCCGAGCTGGTCGCCAACCTGCGCCGCGAGGTCGACCCGGACGAGATGTATCGCGACGGCAAGCTGGCCTGGAAGCTGTCCCGCCAGCAACTGGCGGTGTACCGGGCCCTGTACGCCTGGCGCGAGCGTGAGGCGCGCCGTCGCGATGTGCCGCGCAACCGCATCCTGCGCGAGGCCTCGCTGTGGCCGCTGGCGCGCTACCAGCCCGCGGAGCTGGGCGCGCTGTCGCGCATTGAAGACATGCATCCGCGCACTGTGCGCCAGGATGGCGAAACCCTCCTGCAGCTGATCCGCCAGGCGGCGGCGCTGCCGCCCGACGCCTGGCCGCAGCCGGTGGACGAACCGCTGCCGCTGGAAGTCGGTCGCCTGCTCAAGAAGCTGCGCGCGGTTGGCCAGGCCGAGGCGGCGCGCCTGGACATGGCGCCCGAGCTGATGCTGCGCAAGAAATCCCTGGAAGCCCTGCTGCGCAGTGGCTACCCCAACGGCCCCTATGAATTGCCGGACAACCTGCGCGGCTGGCGCCGTGAACGCCTCGGACAGGCGTTGCTCGAGGCGTTGTCCGCTCCCGGAGAATCGGCATGAAACGCATCTGTTCCATCTACAAGAGCCCGCGCAAGCGCGAGATGTACCTCTACGTATTGAAAAGCGACGCCTTGGCGCGAGTGCCGGAAGGTCTGCTCGCCGCCTTTGGCACGCCGCAGCTGGCCTTCGATCTGGTGCTGCACCCCGAGCGCCAGCTGGCCCGCGAGGACATCCACCAGGTGCTGGAGAACCTCGACAAGCAGGGTTACCACCTGCAGATGCCGCCGCCCGATCTGGACGATGACTACATCGAGCATCTGCCCGACGAACTGCTGCGCATGAACGATCCGCTGTAAGCGAAGGGCTCCTTTCGGAGCTGGCATGTGCAAATCAATATGCTATCGTCGCGCCACTAAGTGACGAAATCGACGTTTTTCGGGGCGGCCGGGGTGGGCCGTCTCGTCGGTGTGCGCCACCGTCCACTTTCCGACAGCCTGTAGCGCAAGCAAAACTCTCGCTCAATCAATGACTTGGCCCTTGGCACTGATGTTGCTATGTCTGGGCTCTGTGATGTGGGGCGTCAAATCTATGCCGCCAGTAAGAGGAAATGACACATGAGTCAGGGTGTGCAGTTCAATCGTTTGCTGATGGACATGCGTTCCATGCAGGCGGACGCCATGGCCCGTTTCAAGCCGGCACAGCCCGAGGCGCCGGCCAACGGCATGCCGAGCTTCGCCGATCTGCTGGGGCAGGCGGTCAACAAGGTGAGCCAGACCCAGAGCTCCGCCAACCAGCTCGCCACCGCCTTCGAAATGGGCCAGGGCGGGGTGGACCTGACTGATGTGATGATTGCCTCGCAGAAGGCCTCGGTGTCCTTCCAGGCCATGACCCAGGTGCGTAACAAGCTGGTGCAGGCCTACCAGGACATCATGCAGATGTCGATCTAAGGACGGATGATCCATGTCTGACGCTGTAGCGAAGGTTCCCGCCCATTCCAACGAGGCGGAAGCCCCGGCCAAGAAGCCGCCGCTGTTCGGGCTCGCCTTCCTGGAAAACCTTTCCGAAATGTCCATGCTGCGCCAGGTGGGCCTGCTGGTCGGGCTGGCCGCCAGCGTGGCCATCGGTTTCGCCGTGGTGCTCTGGTCCCAGCAGCCGGACTACCGCCCCCTGTACGGCAACCTCAACGGTATGGACGTCAGCCAGGTGGTCGATGTCCTCAACACCGCCGGCATCCACTACACCGTCGAACCCAATTCCGGCGCCCTGCTGGTCAAGGCCTAGGACATGGCCCAGGCGCGCCTGAAACTGGCCACCGCCGGCGTGGCGCCACGCGACAACAGCGTGGGCTTCGAGATCCTCGACCGCGAGCAGAGCCTGGGCACCAGCCAGTTCATGGAAGCGGCGCGTTACCGCCGTGGTCTGGAAGGCGAGCTGGGGCGCACCATCGCCAGCCTCAACGGCGTCAAATCGGCGCGCGTGCACCTGGCCATTCCGAAGAGCTCGGTGTTCGTGCGCGACGAGCGCAAGCCCAGCGCTTCGGTGCTGCTGGAGCTGTTTCAGGGACGCAACCTGGAGCCCGGCCAGGTCCAGGCGATCATCAACCTGGTGGCCACCAGCGTGCCGGAGCTGAACAAGTCCCAGGTCACCGTGGTGGACCAGAAGGGCAACCTGCTCTCCGATCAGCAGGAGCTGTCCGAGCTGACCGTCGCCGGCCGCCAGTTCGAGTACAGCCGCCGGGTGGAAACCCTGCTGACCCAGCGCGTGCACAACATCCTGCGTCCGGTGCTGGGCAACGAGCGCTACAAGGCGGAAGTCTCCGCCGACGTGGATTTCAACGCCGTCGAGTCCACCACCGAGACCTTCAACCCCGACCAGCCCGCGCTGCGCAGCGAGCAGGCCGTCAAGGAACAACGCCAGAGCAGCCTGCCGCCGCAAGGTGTTCCGGGCGCGCTGAGCAACCAGCCGCCGGCCCCGGGCGCCGCGCCCGAACAGCTGGGCTTCGGCGCCGCGAATGCCGGCGCGATTCCGCCCGGCCAGCCGCTGCTGGACGCCAACGGCCAGCAGATCATGGATCCGGCCACCGGCACGCCGATGCTGGCGCCGTATCCGGCCGACAAGCGCGAGCAGGCGACCCGCAACTACGAGCTGGATCGCTCCATCAGCTACACCCGCCAGCAGCAGGGCCGCGTTCGCCGTTTGTCCATCGCCGTGGTGGTGGACGACCAGCAGGTCGTCGATCCGCAGTCCGGCACCGTCACCTACCAGCCCTGGAGTGCCGAGGACCTGGCGCGCTTCACCCGCCTGGTGCAGGACGCGGTGGGCTTCGATGCCAGCCGTGGCGACAGCGTCAGCGTGGTCAACACGCCCTTCGTCGCGGACCGTGGCGAAGTGTTCGAGGAGATCCCGTTCTACGCGCAGCCCTGGTTCTGGGACATCGCCAAACAGATCATCGGCGCGCTGTTCATCCTCGCGTTGGTGTTCGGCGTGCTGCGTCCGCTGCTCAACAACATCACCGGCAACAAGAAGGGCGAAGGCAAGGATCTGGTGCCGTTCGAGCGCGACCTGCAGCCGTTGTCCTCCGAGCTGGATGAAGACCAACTGAGCCTGAGCGGTTCGGCCCAGCAGATCATGCTGGCCAACCCCAATGACGGATTCGAAGCCCAGCTGAACGCCATCAAGAACCTGGTGGCGGAAAACCCGGCCCGCGTTGCCGAAGTCGTCAAAGAATGGATCAACGGGGACGAGTGACCGTGAGCAAACTGAGCAAAGTCGACAAGGCCGGCATCCTGCTGCTCTCCCTGGGCGAGACCGACGCCGCGCAGGTACTGCGTCATCTGGGCCCCAAGGAAGTGCAGAAGGTCGGTGTGGCCATGGCCCACCTGGGCAACGTGCACCGCGAGCAGGTCGAGGAAGTCCTCAGCGAATTCATCGTCATGGTCGGCGAGCAGACCGGCCTGGGCGTGGGTACCGACGGCTACATCCGCAAGATGCTCACCCAGGCCCTGGGCGAGGACAAGGCGGGCAGCCTGATCGACCGCATCCTGCTGGGCGGCAGCACCAGCGGCCTGGACAGCCTGAAGTGGATGGAGCCGCGCGCCGTGGCCGACGTGATCCGCTACGAACACCCGCAGATCCAGGCCATCGTGGTGGCCTACCTGGACGCCGACCAGGCCAGCGAGGTGCTCAGCCACTTCCCGCACAAGGCGCGCCTGGACATCCTGCTGCGCGTGTCCTCGCTGAACACCGTGCAACCGGCGGCGCTCAAGGAGCTCAACACCATCCTCGAGAAGCAGTTCTCCGGCAACACCAACACCAGTCGCGCCACCCTGGGCGGCGTGAAGCGTGCCGCCGACATCATGAACTACCTGGACAGCACCATTGAAGGCCCGCTGATGGATGCCATCCGCGAGCTGGACGAGGAGCTGGCGCTGGAGATCGAAGACCTGATGTTCGTCTTCGAGAACCTGGCCGACATCGACGACCGCGGCATCCAGGCGCTGCTGCGCGAGATCTCCTCCGACGTGCTCACCCTGGCCCTCAAGGGCGCCGACGAGAACGTCAAGGAAAAGATCTTCAAGAACATGTCCAAGCGCGCCGGCGAGCTGCTGCGCGACGACCTGGAAAGCCTCGGCCCGGTGCGCGTCAGCGATGTCGAGACGGCGCAGAAGGAAATCCTCGGCATCGCGCGTCGCATGGCCGAAGCCGGCGAAATCGTCATCGGCCCGAAGGGCGCCGAAGAAATGATCTGATCCCGCTTGCCGGGATAGCCAGACCCCTGGCGGGGCGAGAGTCGAGTCACCATGCAGAATGGCCAAGGCGAATACGAAAGCGATCTGATCCGCGCCAGCGACCTGCCGCCGTTCGAGCGCTGGCTGCTGCCCAGCTTCGATCCGCTCAAACCGGCGCCCGCGCCGGAGCCGCTGCCCGAAGTGGAGCCGGAGCCGGAAGTCCAGGCCAGCATCGAGGAAGTTCCGGTCGAGGCGGTGCAGCCGATCACCCTCGAAGAGCTGGAGGCCATCCGTCAGGATGCCTACAACGAAGGCTTTTCCACGGGCGAGAAGGACGGCTTCCACGCCGGCCAGTTGCGCGCCCGCCAGGAGGCGGAGGCCCGCCTGAACGAGCAGCTGGCGCGCCTGGAACAGTTGATGGGTCACCTGCTGGAGCCCATTGCCGAGCAGGATCAGGCGCTGGAGCTGGCGCTGGTCGACCTGGTCGCCCATGTCAGCCGCGAGGTCATCCAGCGCGAGCTGCGCACCGATTCCAGCCAGCTGCAACTGATCCTCTCCGAAGCGCTCGGCCTGCTGCCCATGGGCGCCGGCAGCCTGCGCATCCACATCAATCCCCAGGACTTCGAGCTGGTCAAGGCGCTGCGCGAACGCCACGAGGAAAGCTGGAAGATCATCGAGGACGCCAGCCTGCAGCCGGGCGGCTGCCGCGTGGAAAGCCAGAACAGTCTGGTCGATGCCACCGTGGAAACCCGCCTCAAGCAGGCGCTGGCGCAGCTGTTCGAGCACAAGCGCGAGCAACGCCTGCATCCGCCGGCGCCCGACCTGATCGTCGAGCTGCCCGGCGGGGAGCAAGCCGATGCGCCTTGAGCGCACCACCTTGGCCCGCCGCCTGGCCGGCTACCAGCAGGCGGTCAGCCTGCCCAGTCGTCCGGTGGTCGAAGGGCGCCTGCTGCGCATGGTCGGCCTGACCCTGGAAGCCGAAGGCCTCAGTGCGGCTGTGGGCAGCCGCTGCCTGGTGATGAACGGCGACCGCCATCATCCGCTGGAGATCGAAGCCGAAGTCATGGGCTTCGCCGGCAGCAAGACCTACCTGATGCCCGTTGGCAGTCTGGCCGGTATCGCCCCGGGCGCCCGAGTGGTGCCACTGGCCGACAGCGGTCGCCTGCCCATGGGCATGAGCATGCTTGGCCGGGTGTTGGACGGCACCGGCAAGCCACTGGACGGCAAGGGCCGCATGCGCGCCGAGGACTGGGTACCGCTGGTCGCGCCGGCGATCAACCCGCTGCGCCGCCATCCCATCGACCAGCCGCTGGACGTCGGTATTCGCAGCATCAACGGCCTGCTCACCGTTGGACGCGGCCAGCGCCTGGGCCTGTTCGCCGGCACCGGCGTGGGCAAGTCAGTGCTGCTGGGCATGATGACCCGCTTCACCCAGGCCGACATCATCGTGGTTGGGTTGATCGGCGAGCGGGGCCGCGAGGTGAAGGAATTCATTGAGCACATCCTCGGCGAGGAAGGTCTCAAGCGCTCCGTGGTAGTCGCCTCGCCGGCCGACGAGGCGCCGCTGATGCGCCTGCGCGCCGCCCAGTACTGCACACGCATCGCCGAGTATTTCCGCGACCAGGGCAAGAACGTCCTGTTGCTGATGGACTCGCTGACCCGCTATGCCCAGGCCCAGCGCGAGATCGCCCTGGCCATCGGCGAGCCGCCGGCCACCAAGGGTTACCCGCCCTCGGTGTTCGCCAAGTTGCCGGCGCTGGTCGAGCGCGCCGGTAACGCGGAGCAGGGCGGCGGTTCGATCACTGCCTTCTACACCGTGCTGTCCGAAGGGGATGACCAGCAGGACCCGATCGCCGACGCGGCGCGCGGCGTGCTCGACGGCCATATCGTGCTGTCGCGCCGCCTGGCCGAGGAGGGGCACTACCCGGCCATCGACATCGAAGCGTCGATCAGCCGGGTGATGCCGCAGGTGGTCACGCCGGAGCATCTGCAGCTGGCGCAGCGCTTCAAGCGCTTCTGGTCGCGCTACCAGCAGAGCCGCGACCTGCTCAGCGTCGGCGCCTACGTGCCCGGCGGCGATCCGGAAACCGACCTGGCCATTGCCAAGCAGCAGCAGATGGCCCACTACCTGCGACAGGGCCTTAACGAAGGTGGCCAGCAGCTGGGGCAGAACGCCGCGCAACTGGCGGCCGTCTTCCAGTGACCCGGTACTGAGCGCGGCCACCGGCAATGAGTGATCGGCGCATCCAGCGGCTGGCGCCCGTGGTGGACCTGGCCACACGGGCGGAACGTGATGCCGCGCGCGTGCTGGGGCAAGCCCAGCAGAAGCTGTTGCAAAGCGAGAATCAGCTTCGCGATCTGCAGCGCTATCTCAGCGATTATCAGCAGCAGTGGCTGACCTCCGGTCGCCAGGGTGTCTCCGGCCAGTGGATGGTCAACTACCAGCGCTTTCTCGGCCAACTGGATACCGCCATCGAGCAGCAAGGGCGCAGTGTCGAGTGGAACCGCGACAACCTGCGCAAGGCGCGCGAGCGCTGGCAGCAGTGCCACATGCGACTGGAAGGGCTGCGCAAACTGGTGCAGCGCTATCAGGACGAGGCGCGGCGGGTAGCCGACGCGCGCGAGCAGAAGCAGTTCGATGAACTGGCGCAGCGGATGCTCGTTCGTCGGGAAGACTGACCTGCGTCTGGAGGCAGCGTTCGCAGGCCGCGCATAATGGCGCAGTGACACATCCGGCTAAGGACAAGCAGATGTACGGACGATCGCATATCGACAGCGCGGTGCTGCAAAGCCTGCAGGATGTCATGGCCGAGGACTACCCGGCCCTTCTCGATGCTTACCTGGCCGATTCCGAGGAACGCCTGCATTCCCTGCGCCAGGCCCTGCGCGGTGGCAACGCCGAAGCGCTGAGCAAGGCGGCGCACAGCTTCAAGGGCAGCTGCAGCAACATGGGCGCGGTGACGCTGGCCCAGCTCTGCCTGGAGCTGGAGCGTGCCGGCCGTGACGCTGCCCTGGAGCAGGCCGCCGGTCTGTTGCGTCAGGTCGAGCAGGAGCTCTCCGTGGTGCGCGTGCTGGTCCGCGCCGAACGCCGCCGCTTCGCCTGACGCCTCCCCCGCACAGCTGCCCGGACGGCTTTTCCTGGATTGGCCCGCTGCTTGCACTCTGCCTGGCACTACTAGATTTCAGCGGAGTCAGCCATGAGCCTTGGTGCCGATTTCCTTCTGCCGAAGGTGTCTTCGGTGCACGCCGACCAGAACCTGCGCAGCTCGCCAAAAGAAGCGGGCCAGAGCGGTTTCTCCGGGATTCTTGCACGAGCACGCGAAGGCGGCGAAGCGGTCGCCGGCGAAGAAGCCAGCAGCCTTGGTGGGCACACCCAGGCCGCGAACGATCAGTCGTCGCTGGCCGCCGATGAGCAAGCCGTTGCCGTCCTCGGCAACGAATTGCCGGGCAGCGAATTGCCGGGCAGCGGACTGCCGCCCGAGGAAGAGCTGACGTTGGCCGCCGAGCCCGAAGCGGTATCCCTGGAGTCGCTGATGCTGTTCGGGCGGGACAGTGCAGCGCCGGCGTCGGATACGCCTGTTGCCGCCGCCGAAGCGCAAGCCGTGGATGAGTCTGCCGCTGCGGTCCTGGGTGCCGACGCGACGGCTTCGCCCGATGCGCAGGCGGATATTGCCGAACAGACGCTGGCGGTGGCCGATCCGATGGCGCCTGCCAGCGCCGCGGCCTCGCAGACGGCCGGCGTTGCCCAGGCAGCCGCCAGCGCCCTGGGCGCACGGCAGATGCAGCCGACTCTGGCCGAGACCCGTGCGCGCCAGGCAGCCCTGCCCGAGCTGCACCTTGCCAAAACCGAGACGCTCTCCGAAGCGCTTCCCGAAGGGGGGCTCGCCGCCGACGACGAGCAGGACTTCACCGAGTTACTGCGCAGCAGCCTGAGCGCGGCGGCGGGCAGTTCCGCGCAGCACGCGGCCGAAGGCCCCGACAGTCCAGTCAATCCTTTGACTCAGGCCGTGCAGCAGGCCAGCGCGGCGCAGCGTGAGGTGGCCGCCAATGCCCTGCAGCAACCACTGTCCATGCGCCAGCCCGGCATGAGCGAGGCGGTGGTGGATCGCGTCATGTGGTTGTCCAGCCAGAACCTGCGTAGCGCGGAGATCCAGCTGGATCCCGCCGAGCTGGGTCGCCTCGAGATCCGCATCAGCCTGAACCAGGAGCAGACCCAGATCAGCTTCGCCAGTCCGCACGCCTCGGTGCGCGAGGCGCTGGAAGGGCAGATGCACCGGCTGCGAGAGATGTTCAACCAGCAGGGGCTGGGGCAGTTCGACGTCAACGTGTCCGACCAGTCCCTGGCCCGTGGCGAGCGCCAGGCCGATGAGCGCGGCGCTTATGGCCTGGCCGGTGGTGGAGCCGAGGCGGAAGAGGGCCTGGAAGCCGAAAGCCTGATTGCGACCACGCCGCTGGAGAGTGGTCGTGGCCTGGTGGATTTCTACGCCTGAGGCAAGGGAAACGTCGCGGCTGAAGCCCCTCCTGCATGAGGGCTGAAGCCGCTCCTGCCAGCAGCGCAGCGCCGCGAGGCTCGTCGGGTCAGGCAATCGACTGGCATAAGACTTGCTGAATCGCTGGCTTGACTGTTGTAGCGCCGCAAGGTGACGGATATTTGGCATGGCAAAGTCTTTTAGGCTTGAGAACAAGAAGCTCCTCCTCATCATTCTCGGGGTGCTGACCCTCCTGCTGGCGATGGTCGCCGCGGTGGGCATTACCTGGTACGTCCTTACCTCCTCCAACGCGTCTACCAGCCCGGATACCAAGCCGCTGTTCGTGAGCCGCGACCGCGGCGCGGTGTACGAAGAGCTCAAGGAACCCTTCGTCGTCAACTACAACGCCAATGGCCGCGCCCGCTACCTGCAGGTGAGCGTTTCCCTGCTCGGGCGCGACAAGAAGAGCATGGATGCGCTGCGCGAGCACCAGCCGCTGCTGCGCAACGAGCTGGTCATGCTGCTTTCCGCGCAGAGCTTCGAGGCCATGCTCACCGCGCCCGGCAAGGAAGCGGTGCGCGTCCAGGCCACCGAGCGCGTCCAGGAGATCGCTCGCAACCTGCTGGGCCAGCCGGTCGTCGAGCAGGTGCTGTTCACCAATTTCGTTTTGCAGTAGGACCCTTCCATGGCCACAGACCTGCTGTCACAGGATGAGATCGACGCGCTGCTGCACGGCGTCGATGACGGACTCGTCTCCGTCGAGGAAACCGCCAGCCCCAACGGGGTCAAGAGCTACGACCTGACCAGCCAGGACCGCATCGTCCGCGGTCGCATGCCAACCCTGGAAATGGTCAACGAGCGCTTCGCCCGCTACACCCGCGTCAGCATGTTCAACCTGCTGCGTCGCTCCGCCGACGTCGCCGTCGGTGGCGTGCAGGTGATGAAGTTCGGCGAGTACGTGCATTCGCTGTACGTGCCCACCAGCCTCAACCTGGTGAAGATGCGCCCGCTGCGCGGTGTGGCGCTGTTCATCCTCGATTCGCGACTGGTGTTCAAGCTGGTCGACAACTTCTTCGGCGGCGACGGCCGTCACGCCAAGATCGAAGGCCGCGAGTTCACCCCCACCGAGCTGCGTGTGGTGCGCATGGTGCTCGACCAGGCGTTCGTCGACCTCAAGGAAGCCTGGAACGCGCTGATGGAGGTGGACTTCGAGTACCTCAATTCCGAGGTCAACCCGGCCATCGCCAACATCGTCAGTCCCAGCGAAGTGGTGGTGGTCTCCACCTTCCACATCGAACTGGACGGCGGCGGCGGGGACCTGCACGTGACCCTGCCGTACTCGATGCTCGAGCCGATCCGCGAGATGCTCGACGCCGGCTTCAAGTCCGATGTCGGCGACCAGGACGAGCGCTGGTCCAAGGCCCTGCGCGAGGACATCCTGGACGTACAGGTGCCGCTGGACGCCATCGTGGCGCGTCGCCAGCTGCGCGTGCGCGACATCCTCTACATGCAGCCCGGGGACGTGATTCCCGTCGAGCTGCCTGAGCAGATGCTGCTCAAGGCCAACGGCGTGCCGACCTTCGAAGTGAAGCTCGGCTCCCACAAGGACATGCTGGCCCTGCAGGTAATGGGGCCGCTGGAACGCAATCGCTGAGGCAACTCTTTTCCGCTCGGACCTTCCGCCGCGTGCGGAACGTTCGGCCAGACAGTCAGCTGAGGACACGCAATGTCAAACAACACCCCGAAGTCTCCCGAGGAACAGGCCGCCGAATGGGCCGCCGCCCTGGAAGAGGGTGACAACCAGAACGCGATCGACGAGCTGCTGGCCGAAGGCCCGGCGCGTGCGCCCATGGAACAGTTCCCCACGCCGGCCAAGGGCGAGCCGGTGCACGGCCTGGAAGGCCCGAACCTGGACGTGATCCTGGATATCCCGGTGACCATTTCCATGGAAGTGGGCAACACCAGCATCAGCATTCGCAACCTGCTGCAGCTCAACCAGGGCTCGGTGATCGAGCTGGACCGCCTCGCCGGCGAGCCGCTGGACGTGCTGGTCAACGGCACCCTGATCGCCCACGGCGAAGTGGTGGTGGTCAACGAGAAGTTCGGTATCCGCCTGACCGACGTGATCAGCCCCACCGAGCGCATCCGGAAGCTGCGCTGATGCGCCGCCTGATCCTGGCGCCGCTGCTGCTGGCCGGCGAAGCCGTCGCCGCCACGCCGGGACCGTCCACCGAGGGCATGGTCGACCAGCTGGTCCAGCTGGTGCTCGGCCTGGGCCTGGTGGTCGGCCTGATCTTCGGCCTGGCCTGGCTGCTGCGGCGCATGCAGAACCAGGCCGGGCCGCGCGGCAACCAGGCCATCCAGCTGCTGGCCAGCCAGTCGCTGGGCACCCGCGAGCGGCTGCTGCTGGTGCAGGTCGGCGAGGAACAGGTGCTGCTCGGCCTCACCGCCGGCCGCATCACCCCGCTGCATGTGCTCAAGCAGCCGGTGGTGCTGCCCGCCACGAACACCGCCACCCCGGAATTTGCCCGCCGCCTGCAGGACCTGCTCGGCCGCGACAAGACCCCGCCCGCCGAGCACTGACCCGATGAACGCGACCGCCCTTGCCCCGTTGATGTCCGCCCGCGCCTGGCTGGTGCTGGCGGGCGTGCTGCTGTGGCTGCTGGCCGGCCCGGCCATGGCGCAGCAGGCGGCCGGCGATCCGTTGGGCATCAAGGCCATCACCCTGACCACCAACCCGGACGGCGAGCAGGAGTACTCGGTCAGCCTGCAGATCCTGCTGATCATGACGGCGCTGAGCTTCATCCCGGCGTTCGTCATGCTGATGACCAGCTTCACGCGGATCATCATCGTGTTCTCCATCCTGCGTCAGGCGCTGGGCCTGCAGTCCACGCCGTCCAACCAGATCCTGCTCGGCCTGGCGCTGTTCCTCACGCTGTTCATCATGGCGCCGGTGTTCGAGAAGGTGAACGAGCAGGCGCTGCAGCCGTACCTGAACGAGCAGATCGGCGCCCGTGAAGCCATCAGCCGGGCCGAGGTGCCGCTCAAGGACTTCATGCTGGCGCAGACCCGTGAGAGCGACCTGGACCTGTTCATGCGGCTGTCCAAGCGCACCGACATCGCCACCCCGGCCGACACGCCGCTGACCATCCTGGTGCCGGCGTTCGTCACCTCCGAGCTGAAGACCGCCTTCCAGATCGGCTTCATGATCTTCATCCCGTTCCTGATCATCGACCTGGTGGTGGCCAGTATCCTGATGGCCATGGGTATGATGATGCTCTCGCCGCTGATCATCTCGCTGCCGTTCAAGATCATGCTGTTCGTGCTCATCGATGGCTGGAGCCTGATCATGGGCACCCTGGCCGCCAGTTTCGGGACGTTATAGCCATGACCCCTGAAGTCGCCGTCGACCTGTTCCGCAGCGCCCTGTGGCTGACCGCCGTGACGGTGGCCATCCTGGTGGTGCCCAGCCTGATCGCCGGTCTGATCGTCGCGGTGTTCCAGGCCGCCACGCAGATCAACGAGCAGACCCTGAGCTTCCTGCCACGCCTGATGGTGATGCTGGTGACGCTGATGTGGGCCGGCCCCTGGCTGGTGCGCCAGTGGCTGGAGTACACCGAGACGCTGGTGCACAACATCCCGTTTGTCATTGGGTGATGCGCAGTGCTTGAGCTGACCGACGCACAGATCGGCGGCTGGGTCAGCGCCTTCCTGCTGCCGCTGTTCCGCATTGGCGCACTGCTGATGGTCATGCCGGTGTTCGGCGGCAACCTGGTGCCGGTGCGCGTGCGCCTGTACCTGGCGCTTGCCATCACCCTGCTGCTGTCGCCCAACCTGCCGCCGATGCCCGAGGTGGATGCGCTTAACCTGCGCATGATGCTGCTGATCGCTGAGCAGATCCTCATCGGCGCGGTGCTCGGCTTCCTCCTGCAGCTGTTCTTCCAGATCTTCGTGGTGCTCGGCCAGTTCGTCTCCATGCAGATGGGCCTGGGCTACGCCTCGATGATGGACCCGGCCATGGGCGTTTCGGTGCCGCTGCTCGGCCAGTTCCTGCTCAACATGGCGACCCTGATGTTCCTGGCCATGAACGGCCACCTGGTGGTGTTCGAGGTGCTGGCCGAGAGCTTCATCACCCTGCCGGTGGGCAGCGGCTTCCTGGTCGAACACTACCGCGAGATCGCCGGCAAGCTCACCTGGGTGCTCGGCGCCGCGGTGCTGATCGCCCTGCCGGCGGTCACCGCACTGCTGGTGATCAACATGGCCTTCGGCGTCATGGCCCGCGCCGCGCCGCAGCTGAACATCTTCGCCATCGGTTTCCCGCTCACCCTGGTGATGGGCATGATCATCTTCTGGCTCAGCCAGGCCGACATCCTGGCGCATTTCCAGGCACTCACCGTCGAGGCCCTGCAACTGCTGCGCGACTTCGCGCACGCGAGGTAATCCATGGCCGAGAACGAAAACGGCGCGGACAAGAGCGAACAGCCCACAGAGAAACGGCTCAGTGACGCCCGCAAGAAAGGTCAGATAGCCCGTTCCAAGGAACTCAACACCCTGGTGGTGATGCTGGCCGGCGCCGGCGGCCTGATGGCGTTCGGCGCCAGCCTGGGGCTGGGCATCCTGGATGTGATGAACGGCAGCTTCAGCGTCCGCCGCGACAGCCTCTACCACACCGACAGCATGGTCCTGTTGCTGCTCACCGCCGGCGAGCATGCGCTGATGTCCTTGCTGCCGCTGCTGATCCTGCTGCTGCTGGCCTCCATCGTCGGCCCGGTGATGCTCGGCGGCTTCCTGTTCTCCACCGAATCGCTGATGCCCAAGTTCAGCCGCATGAACCCCTTGTCCGGCCTCAAGCGCATGTTCTCCAAGACGTCGCTGGTGGAGCTGTTCAAGGCGATCGGCAAGTTCCTGGTGGTGCTGGCGGTGGCGCTGGTGGTGCTCAACCTCTACCAGGACGACATCCTGGCCCTGGCCCACCAGCCGCTGGAGGCCGCCATCCTCAACACCATCCTGATCGTCGGCTGGTGCGCGCTGTGGTTGTCCCTGGGGCTGATCTTCATCGCCCTGATCGACGTGCCGTACCAGATCTGGGACCACACCCAGAAGATGATGATGACCAAGCAGGAAGTGCGCGACGAATACAAGGACAGCGAAGGCAAGCCGGAAGTGAAGTCGCGCATCCGCCAGCTGCAGCGCGAGATCTCCCAGCGCCGCATGATGGCCGAAGTGCCCAAGGCCGACGTGATCATCACCAACCCGACGCACTTCGCCGTGGCCCTCAAGTACGACGAATCCCAGGCCGGCGCGCCGCTGCTGCTGGCCAAGGGCGTCGACCAGATCGCCCTGAAGATTCGCGAGATCGGTAACGAGCACAAGGTGACCGTGGTGGAATCCCCGGCCCTGGCGCGAGCGGTGTACTACTCCACCGAACTGGAACAGGAGATTCCCGCCGGACTCTACATGGCCGTGGCCCAGGTGCTGGCCTACGTCTACCAGATCCGCCAGCACCAGGCGGGGCAGGGCAAGAAGCCCGGCCCGCTGCCCGACCTGCCCATTCCGGACGAGCTGCGCCGGGACAATTGAGGCATGACAAACCGCCGGCGGCTGGGTAACATTCCGCCCGCCGCGCAACCCGGCACCCCTCCCGAGTCCCCTTAGTTCAACGGATAGAATAAGCCCCTCCTAAGGGCTAGATGCTGGTTCGATTCCAGCAGGGGACGCCATCAGCTCTTCCGCTGACTTCCACCGACTGCCGCTCAACCGCTCTAAATCGCTGCTTTCAAGCAAAAAAGCGAATTTATGGGCTTCAGTTTTCCAGTCGCTTCCAGAAATTATAGGGGTACGTTTAGGGGTATTTCGCTCGGTTCGACAAATGAGGTCGTACCCCCATGGCACGGAAAGTCGCCCCTCTGTCAGATGCGCAATGCCGCGCAGCCAAGCCCCTGAACAAGGAATACAAGCTCTTCGATGGCAATGGCCTTTACCTGTTGGTCAAGGTTAATGGCTCGCGCATCTGGCGATACAAGTACACCAAGCCCGATGGCAGGGAAGGGCTGACGTCGTTCGGTCACTACCCAGGGATCACCCTGGCCATGGCCCGCAAGCAGCGCGACGAAGCACGGCTCCTTCTGCTCCAGGGGCGTGATCCCATTCAGCAGAAGCTGGTGACGCGCAGGGACGCGGAGAATGCCCGCCGCACCTTCGAGGCGGTTGCCCTCAACTGGCACCGGGAGATGTCGCGCAAGTGGACGCCTCAGTACTCCGGTGATGTGCTAGTCCGCCTTCGGGACTACCTGTTCCCCGTGCTCGGGCACCGCGCCATTGCTGAGCTGGATACCAGCGATTTGCTGGTTCCGGTGGAGATGGCTAAGAAGCGTGGCACCTACACGGTGGCCCGCCGGCTCCAGCAGTACATGCAATGCATCATGCGGGACGCCAAGCGCGCCCGATTGATCGACTCCAATCCCGCGCTGGACTTGGTCGGCGCCGTCAAACCCCAGAAGGTTACCCACCGCCCCGCACTGTCGCCTCAGGAGCTACCGGAGCTGCTCGCGCGCATAGACGCCTACCGTGGCAACGAGATAACCCGTATCGCCGTACTCCTGAAGTTGCACATGTTCGTGCGCTCCAGCGAGCTGCGCTTCGCCCGTTGGCATGAGATCGATTTCGACCGTGCCTTGTGGGAGATCCCGGATACCCGCAAGGCCATTCCCGGTGTGCGATTCTCGACCCGAGGCACCAAGATGGTGGGTGACATTCACCTCGTACCCCTATCGCCCCAGGTACTGGCGCTGCTCAAGCGCCTGAAGGCCATCAGCGGGCGTCAGACGCTGCTGTTTCCCGGCGAGCGGGAAGCCAGCCGGCCCATGTCGGAAAACACCATCAACAAGGCCCTGCGCATCATGGGCTACGACACCCGCACCGAACTCTGCGGCCACGGCTTTCGTACCATGGCCTGCAGTGCCCTGGTTGAGTCAGGCTTGTGGTCGCCCGAAGCCATCGAGCGGCAGATGAGTCACCGTGAACGCAACAGCGTCCGCGCCGCCTACATCCACAAGGCCGAGTTCATCGAGCAACGCCGGCTGATCATGGATTGGTGGAGCAATTACCTGGATGCCAATCGTGGTGGGCAGGTGTCGCCGTATGACTTTGCAAGGCGACAAGGCGGACGGTCGTGCGGTTGAGGCGTGGGTGAGCGGGCGGCACGCATTTGTGCGACGATGGAAAGTGGTTTGAGCGTGATGGCAACGGAAAGTGCAATGGAGAGATTCATGTTCAGTATTCAAGACTTAGACAGCCTGAAGAAGTTAGCTCAAATATTGCTTTGGCCATTGGCTGCGGCGGCGGTTTATGTGGAGTTTGGAGTTGTTGATATATGGGGGTTGCCGGAAAAATCATCGTTTTTCTATCTGCCTGGTTATTATTGTGCATTTATTTTCCAAGTGGTGGCTGTGGCAGTAATAATTGAGGCAATTGATTGCGGTTTATCATATTTTGGTGAGTTTGTGTGGCAGTGGATTTTGCCAATATTTGGTGTTTGCTTATTAACGGTAGGAGTTCTTCCTCTCCATAATATTGGGCAGTCTGAGCCAGAGATCACTTTATCCCCTTTATGGTCATTTGCATGTTTGGCTTGGGGGTACAGAATTTTTCTTCCCGAAAAAGAAGGTAAGGCTGAAAATTCGAGTCGGCAAGACTCTCAAAGAAAAAGCACCTCCGCTTAATTCGACTCCAAGAATTGGAAACTGCTAGGCAATGCAAAATTATCTTCCGGCGCTGGTGCGAATGGCGCTTTCCCGGTACGGATCACGAATGGCTCGCGCTTTTGTCAGCGCGTCTACGCTTGTTGCACAGGCACGTTTCTCTAGAAAGCCACCGTTACGAGTACTCGTAGATAATACTGTCCTCTTTCATGCAATAAGTCATGAGACGGCTTGGATCTCCACTGGAAAGGCCAATTGGGGTGTGCATGAAATTGATACAGGATATAGCGCCAGAATTCCAGTGCGTGCGCCAAATGACGAATCGCGGGAGTATAGGAACATCCAGTATCTTCCGGGAATCGCTCATCTGGCCCGGATTGGTAAGTTATCTCTGATGAGCTCAGGGGAGCTCTGGATTGAAAGATTTTATCAGCCTGCTGGTCGGTTTGATGGGTACGGTTACTTTGATCTTGATCTTTTCGACGATGTCGAGATTCCGCTGATTGACGAAGTGCCTGATATGCAGATAGGACCATCTTGCTGGGGTCTCCCCAGTGTTGAGAAAATGCGTGAAGAACGGTTAAAAAAATCAACCGACCCCCTCTTTCAATCACTGGCCTCTCAGCTGGGGCCAAAAAACTCACAGGACGCTTGGCACATCAGAACAGCCGAGGTCAACGAAATGTTTTGCTTCCTAACAATGGATTTTAAGCTGCTGAAGACCCTGCAGGCACAGAGTAACACCGAGCCTGTGCAGTCTTTGAATACGAGAATCCTGACGCCAGAGCAACTGGGTAAGTACCTCGGTTTAGCGCCAGTAAATCCGGCCCTTCTCAGCTTTGACAGAGTTAGTTTCCCAACCCGCCCCGATTTGCACTGGCCAGACTCCAAGCGGCAAAAGCCCAAGCGAAGGGCAGAGAGATAATAGTTAAGAGCATTGGCCAAATTGATGTCCGCTTTGGCTCGTAGCCGCCTTGACCCTCCGTTCCGCCAATGCTTTATTCCTCCATGCGAAACCGCCGTACCCATACGGCGTTCCCAGGTAGCCCGAACCTTCAAGGCTGCGAGCGGTGGTTCTTCCAAGTGCGATTCAGCACCCGGCGGCTCGCACGCTTGCCGTAGCCATTCGGCGAAAGATGCCTGTTCAATCCACCGGCGATTGCCGGTCCTTCTCCCAGCGCTTGCTGGCGCTCTTGCACGAACCGCCGTCTCTGTGGCTCCTTACACGTTAGACCGAAAGTCCTCGTCTTTAGGCCGCATGTTTACTGACGCTTCGCCAAAAGCTTTCAAGCATGTACCCGGTTTCGTACCTGGATTGCGATCCACGGTTATGGTTGCTATCGACCCAAAGATTTTAATCTTCGCCCAGCACTGAAAAGTGCACGAACCATTGACCTGCTGTTGTCCTCCAGCCACTCAAATAGCTCCAACTTCCTCAATAAATGCCACAAGCGCTCCCCGCTCTACTCCATTGTTACGCCATTCCTTCAGGGCGCGGACCATCGCGACGTCCCTCGATAGCTTGCACAATTCAAAAAAATGGCTAGGCAATTTTTCAGAATCATCCATGTAGTGCTCGACATGCTTGCAAAATGCGTATATCCAAATTGCGACTTCCAACGAACAATCCCACTTGTTCCAATTCATCGTACTGGCTAACGGTTGCTGCACATTGACGCGTGCTTTATTCAGTATTTTCAGCAGAGCATTAATTTCTTCGTCTTGAGTCTCGAAAAAACTTCTTGCAAGGAGAAACGCTGCTACTTCGGTAATACGTCCTTCGCGCGAGCGGTTGAAATTAACGGTCTTGCAGAGTAGCTTCTCGTCGAGGTACGAGTACAACTCCTTCATCCATGTGCTGGATAGCGCTTCCGGTGTCAATCGGTTTTTTTCCAAGAGTGGCGTAATTACCTCCGAAAATAACCATGGCTCAGACCAGCCTAGCTCGCGCATGTGACCTCTCAGGCTATCCACAAGGAACTCCGCTTCGTTCTTGGCTAGCTTTGGTGGCAGCGTTTCATATAGCGCCTGCTGAATAATACCGACTGATTCGCCGCCTCCTGGCTCCCGTGCCAGACCACTTAATAGCCAGCACAACATTCGAGTGCGGGTTTGTTGATCAAACGATGCCAGATGTGCCACTGCCTGCTTCGCACTATCTTCATTCTTGCAAGTGTCTTTTAGGCTGGCCAACCCAATCCATTTAAGGAGTCCATTTGTGCTTCGCAGCAGACTCTTTTGCTGCTCATCGGTAATCCCGAAAGCAATTGTGAGAGAAACCTCCCCAACAATCTGACTCAAAAGGGATAGCTTAATGGCATCTTGGTGGTGCTCTACTTTGTCGAGTGTGCTTGAATAATGCTCCGACAGGTTTACTAATTTATCTGGTTCGGCACGCCACAAAGCCCTTATCGCGAACACATCTGCCCATGTCAGTGCTTGGTACTTAATTCGATAGCGGAAGTTTTCGTGGGAATATGGTCCACGAAGGAAAATTTCCAGATCTTGCTGAAATAAATATGGATTAATTGTTTCAAAAGAAGTATCGGGCGCTACGTCGCTAATCCGCGAGAATGCGCCGTGAAGCGAGCCTTCAAGTAAGTCAAGGAATGCACCTTTCTGCCTGTCAGCAGCACTCCACAAGGAATCCCCATAAGGTGTATGTGCGAGGATCTCTGCCACGATCTCCCAATGCTTTTGACAATAGTCTGCCCCTGTGCTCAGAGCGTTGATACATGCATCAATTCCTGGAGTTTTAGGAAGTCGTAAATAGTCGCCGTCAAGTAGGTTCAGTTGTTTAAGACGAGCACGCAGCTCCTCGCCATACAACCCCAGAAGCGAATCGTCTCCAGTCCAAGTTGCTAGGACTTTTCCTGTCCATTCCCAGTTTAAAAAGCTTAATCGGTCGCCTCGTTTTGGGGTGGGCTGTTCTTGTGTTTTAGAGTCAAAAATAGGCTCTATGTACTGGTTATCCTTGCTTGTCCCGATAGTGGCTCTTGATATCAATTTTGCAGCATACTTGAAGACTTCATGTAATACATCCATAGGAATTTTGGTTATAAGTAAGGGGTGATCTTCGTTTGCCTTCTGAATCGAATTCGAAAGGTTGAAGCCTGCGACGGGAAGGCCGCGCCGATCTGCAATGAGCATGTAGCGATCATGTAAAGCTCCCGGCTTGACTCCGAAAATTCTCAAATCAATCCGTTGCGCCAAACCTTGTAGCTGCTTGCAACTTGCTAGAAGATTGTCGATGCGGCTGGGATCAGGAATATAGCCAGGCACGGCTTTCTGATTTTGAGTTAATGGTGTTGTCGGCGGAGCTGTGGTGAAGACAACATATTCCCCCTTTTCTGACGCATTAGTGAAAAATAAACCTACTCCAGCATCTTCAAAGTAAGGGTCGAAGAAGATTATTTGATGCTCCCGATGCTTTGCGAACTGCTGTTTTATCCACTCCACAAATTGTAGTCGCTCGGTACCGTCGCCCTCGCTTAGGCGCTCGAGGAAGCGTGCCTCGGATTTCGGCGGATGTAAAACACTAAGTAACTCTGTTATTTTTTTATTGGCTACAACCCAAGGGTCTGCCTGTCTCCCTCCAACGACCGAGATAAATCCACTATCACCACGATTGACAGTTTGTGCCGCCTTTACCCGAGGCGCCCCTCTTAGCTTTTTCTTTAGTGAATAGTCCAGCCAATCCAACTTAACTTCTGGGCTCGATCCTACTAGAGAGTGTCCTGACATTGATATTTCCCGGATATAATAGCTCTTCCATTTGCAGCACAATATGGCTGCGCTGGCTCCGCTCCTCATTCCATGTATCTCGATATGTGCCGAATCGACTATTTCCCCATAATTATTCGGTATTTCAAGCATGCACTCTATGTGATCTATTGCTACTTTATCGACTGACATTATTTCTGAGAATATGCAATGCCCATCGTTCATTATTTTGGCGTGGACGAAGAACCTAACAAAATCTGGTAGTTGCGCTAGATTTAGTTCGATAAAAATTTTCCTGCGACCATCTGCCCAATATACATCCAAGAGTTCTCTTTCATGGTCGTCCAAGGTTGGGAAGACCAGTAACTCCAAATCGCCAAATCGTGTCGCGTCTTTGACGGCAAAATCCAGGCCGGTGTCAGAACCCATTCGTTTAATTAGGAAGCGCGCTATATCTTGGTCAAGGCCTCGTGCTGTTGTGAATAGACGTTCTTTATTCAGGTTAGCAATAGCGGCACTAAACGCCGAAGCGCTGGCGTGGGGACTTTGTAGGCTGGAATGCTCATGCGCATCGCGATTAAATAGTAATGCCGCTGGGCGACAGGCATAGCTATCGCTCAATTTGAAAGCCCCAATTCTCTCTTCGAGCGATTTCGAAAGCATCAGGCCAAGCGCGCTACTGATTTCCTTAATGGTCTCTCCTTTTACAAGCCGGTTAAGCAGTTCACCTGAGCGATCACTTTCGATGTAGAGATTGGCGCGAATCACCCGAGCGTGGAAATCACCAACAACCTCAAACCTATCGTCGCTGGATGCACTCCAAACTCCTGAGGAAAAGCTGTACGGAAGGAGACGGCCGTAGACAAATCTATTTTCTAGGCCATCTTCGGTTTGGATCTGCACAATCCAAATTTGTAGAGCACAGGCGCGTCCAGGCTTGGCAAATAATCGGCCAAGCCTAGTGTCTTCCATTAGATTCTTTAAGTCCGCCATTTTTATTTCAGAACGTCCTTCGATGCTGATTCTGTGGCTAGGCATATCCTCGCAAGATTGTAACCCGCGCACCTAAGTCGTCTCATGGGATCATCCCTTCGTAGACATCGACTAACGACATTGGCCTTTGCTGCCCTTGACCCATCAGCCCGCCACTGCTTTATTCCTCCATGCGAAAGCGCCGTACCCATCCGGCGTTCCCAGGCAGCCCGAACCTTCAAGGCTGCGCCGCTCGTGCGGTGGTTCACACCAAGTGCGATTCAGCGTCCGGCGGCTCGCACGCTTGCCGTACCCATTCGGCGAGGGATGCCTGTTCAATCCACCGGCGATTGCCGGTCCTTCTCCTAGCGCTTGCTGGCGCCCATGCACGAACCGCCGTCTCTGTGTTCCTTTACACAGAGACGGCGGCGAAAACTCCTCTGAACGCCACGGCTCACGCCGCTTTGCGATGCTCGATCCCGCGACAATTGACGTGACAAAGCGACATTGCCGCCTTTTGCTGGCTCGCCAGAACCGCCGATGCTCCCCGGAGCAACTGGGTGACGCCCGGTCAGGTACGCGGTCCGAAACGATCCTGCAATTTCTCCAGCGTGCATCCCCAGGCCACGGCATCGTCAGCCGGGGCGGCCTCCACCGCCGTCTCCCGTGGGAGATTCAGGAGGCTGGACAAACGCTCGCCTGTCCAGCGCATGGACACCTCACAGGGCCGCTGGGGCCTCAAACCCAGAAAACACTAACCATCCCGAGGCGGGAAATGTGAGGAAGCCGGTCATCAAGCCAGCCGGCAAACAGGCAAGGGCCGTCCGAAGTGGCCGCTCCCCGGCAGGGGAACGGTCATTTCGGACGGGCTCACAGGAGGGTGTGCAGGAAGGGAAGGGATAGCGGGTGTTGGCGGCAACGCTAAAGCGTGGGCGGGTCAACCAGGAACACGTGCGGCCAGTCGCAGCGCACCAGCCCACGGCTGATCAGCGTCTCCTTGGCCTCGTGGAAGCGATTGCGGGCGATGCCCTGGTCCTTGCAGCGCTGCTGCCAGTCCTCCAGCGGGATCAGCACCGCCTTGTCGCCGCGCCCCTGGGAGGCCAGCCGCTCGGCAATCTCCCGGTGGTACTCCGCCAGCACGGCCAGCAGTTGCTGCTGGTTCTTGCCGAGTGCCGGTAGTGCGGGCTCCGCTTCGAGAGTGGCGTCGGCACGTTGCATCACCGCACTGCTGAGCGGTCCGCCCTGGTCATCGATGATCGGCACCGCAACCAATTGGAAGCTCTGCGGAGCCGGCTCTGGAGCATCCTTCATCTTGCGAGTGCTGAGGGTAATCAGGCGGTCGACGTTGCGGGTCAGCTCGTACTCGGCATCCACCGCTCCCTTGAGCACCGAGGAACCGCGAGCCCCGCGTTCACTGTCCTTGCCGCTGTGATGGACGATCACTGTCGTGGCCTTCCAGGGGTTGCGCAGCAGGTCCGCCCGGCGCACGAACCGGCCAATGTCCGCCGCACTGTTCTCGTCGCCGCTGAAGTTGCGCGACAGGGTGTCGATCACGATCAGCGAAGGATCGTGGCCGCTCTGCTCGGATAATTCGTGAAGGATCTCCTCCACCTCGGCGGCGTGCATCGGATTGGCCATGTCAACCGGCCCGCAGGAGACATACAGGGGCTCGTCGTCCAGGCTCACGCGATGATGCATCGACCAGGCGCGCAAGCGACGGGCCAGGCCCTGATGCCCCTCGCCGGCGATATAGAACACCGCTCCCTGGCGCACCGCCTGCCCGTGGAACGGCGTGCCGGTGGCGACGCAGCAGGCGAGATCGATGGCAAAGAACGACTTACCCTTGCCGGGACCGCCGTACAACACCGCCAGGGTGTTTTGCTCAATGTAATCGGCTACCAGCCAGTCGATGGGGTTCACGGGTAACTTGCTGGCGGCCACGAAGCGGATCGATCGTGCACCGTTCGCTGGTCCCGCTCCCACCTGGTTAACCCGCTTTGCCTGCTTGATGGTCGAATCCCCAGGAGGGGACGGATTCATGCCGTGAACGTGGTTGGTCATGGCGGAACGCTCCTTGTTGCCGAAAGTGGCCGCAAGGTAGCGAGCAAGTGTGTGCTTTGGCGCGGGTTAAATCGAAATGGAAGTTCGCGCTTTTTTGCTGGCGTCCATGCTGTTCCACAGCGAAGTACGACGGTAAAAACCAGTCAGCATGGCCGAGCGTTTCGAGTAGCCAGAAAAATGGCCGATCCGTCCGGCCCCTCTAAAGAGGGGCCGGACGGATCGGCCATTTACTCGTTGTGGAAAATTGTCTGCTGTGACGGGAAAGGTCCGCTTGTCGCCCATTCCACCGAGCGCTTGCGAAGGCCAGTCAGGCGGCCAACACTTTGGGTTCGATCAACCTCCGAGTGTTGAGGATATGGTTAGGGGTACGGTGAGTCCCCGGCCGAAGCCTCAAATGCCCGTTCTAGACAGCCCCGAACGACTTGGTTCGATTAGAGCAGGGGACGCCATCAGCTCTTCCGCTGACTTCCACCGACTTCCGCTCAACCGCTCTAAATCGCTGCTTTCAAGCAAAAAAGCGAACTTATGGGCTTCAGTTTTCCAGTCGCTTCCAGAAATTGATCACCGGGGCTCATAGACCAGGCGGTTCGGCTTCCTCAGAACAAACCCCCGCGTGCCGCAGTCCGATGGAAGGCTTTCGAATCAGAAGTGCAGCAGTCTCTGGCAAAACCCTGAACCTGGACTGACGCATGCGCACTGTGTCTAACACCCTTATCGAGCTGAGCCGGCGCCCCTTCGTGCGCAATGTGTTGGCTGTGGTCACCGGGACCGCAACTGCCCAGGCGATCACCATCGCCTTTGCGCCGGTGATCACCCGCCTGTACGGGCCCGAGTCATTTGGGCAGCTGGGGGCGTTCATGGCTCTCCTGAATGTTCTGGCCCCGATAGCCGCACTCACCTATCCCATTGCGATTGTGCTCCCCAAGAAGGATGAGGACGCGCTGGCGATTGCCAAGTTGTCGGTATTGCTGGCCTTGAGCGTCACGGTGCTGGTTGCGCTCGCCTTGTTTTTCTCGGCGGAGCAACTGGCCGGGTCACTCGGCTTGCAGGCCATCGCCGATTTCCTGATGTTGATTCCCGTGGCCATGTTCTTCGCCGCCTGCATGCAGGTGGCTGAGCAATGGCTTATTCGCAAGGGCAAGTTCTCGGTCACGGCGCGTGTGGCGATCATTCAGTCACTACTGCTGAATGTGGGTAAGGCGGGCCTCGGCGTTTTCTACGCAGGGGCCGGTGTGCTGGTGGGCCTGGCCGTCGCGGGGCGCGTGCTGCATGCCGCGATGCTCGCAGCCGGGGCGGGGCTGTTCTCGGGCCGTTCAGGCGGCAGAACAACACTGACGGAGCTGTTGGGCTGCGCTCGTATCCATGCCGACTTTCCATTGTTCCGAGCGCCGCAAGTCCTGCTGAACGCGCTGTCGCAAAGTTTGCCCATCGTGCTGCTGGCCAGCCTGTTCGGACCGGCGTCGGCGGGTTTCTACACCTTGGCCAGAACCGTCATGGCGGTACCTTCCATGCTGATTGGCAAATCGGTCAGCGATGTCTTCTATCCGAAGTTCACCGAGGCCGCCCATGCGGGCAAGCCGCTTGCGGGGCTGATATACAAGGCAACCGCAGCGCTGGCTGTGGTCGGGGTCTGTCCTTTCCTGCTGGTGGTGTTGCTGGGTCCCTGGTTGTTCGCACTGGTGTTTGGCAGCGAATGGCGGGTTGCTGGGGAGTACGGCCAATGGCTGGCTTGCTGGCTGTTCTTTGGATTCATCAATCGGCCCAGTGTCGCGGCCATCGCGGCGTTGTCGTTGCAGAAATCTTTCCTGCTCTATGAGATCGCGCTCGTGGTCATTCGGGTCGTGGCGATCTATGTCGGCTTCTTCGTGTTTGAGAGCGACCGGGTTGCTGTGGCTGCCTTCAGCCTGGCAGGGGCGATCATGAACGTGCTGCTGATCAGCGCCACGATCATGGCCTGCTCCAGGAAATCCGCAGCCGGCGGACTCGTGCAAGGTGCAACGGGATGATGGGTCGACTGCTGAACAGGCTTATCGAGCATTCGCCGGATTGCATTTTCTATCGCGCCCGCTATTGGCAGCACCACGGGCGCTTGTGTGATTTTCAAAATCCTCGATATTTCTCCGAAAAGATATTCCACAGGATGCGCTATCCGCACCCTGCCTATTCTTATCTGGCGGACAAGTTTGCGGTGAGGAATTATCTCGCTGCGACGGTGGGCGAGCAGTATCTGGTGCCGGTATATCTCGTTTGCGAAGACGTTTGCGCCGAAACGTTCGAAGGATTGCCAACGGCATTTGTCATGAAGGCCAATCACAGTGCTGGCCAGGTGAAAATCGTTCATTGCAAGGACCAGGAAAATCCGGAGACGCTGGCCCGTCTGGCCAGGCATTGGCTCGCCTCGGACTTTTCGACGCGCTACCGAGAAAAGCATTACAGAGACATCAAGCCAGCGATTCTCTTTGAACAGCCGCTGCTCACCGACGGCCAACCGCCGGACGACTACAAATTCAATGTTTTCAATCCGGGTGACGGGGCTGAGCCTTTTGTTTTCATACAGCATATACACGGGCGTTTGGCAAATCCCACGCAAGGCCTCTATCTGGAGGACTGGAGCGTGGCCTCGTTTCTGCGCAGGGGTAAAAATGCCAGCGCCGAACCCGTTGCCAGGCCTCCATGGCTCGAGGAAATGTTGCGTATTGCAAAGCACCTCGCGGCTCCCTTTGGCTATCTGCGGGTCGATTTCTATATTCATCAAGGGAGGGTTTACATCGGCGAGCTCACTTTCACCCCAGCCGCGGGCTCGTATCGCTTTGAACCGGCGGAATGGGATGAGTGGCTGGGTAGGCAGTTTGGATGGCCGGAAAAACCCAGGCTGCCGCCTTTGCATCAAGGGACCGCGCTCCGGGACGAGTGTTCATGTGAATGTCGAATAAAAATAAGCCCATGAAAGATCCTCTGGTTTCGATTTTGATCCCGGCATTCAATGCGGAGCGATATGTTTCCCCCTGTGTGGAAAGTGTGCTCTCGCAGGAATATGGAAAACTCGAAGTCATCGTGGTGGACGATGGATCCAGCGACGGAACTCTGGAAGCGCTTTCCAAATATAAGAATATAAAAGTTATCACGCAGTCTAACCAGGGCGCTTGCGCTGCACGCAACCAGGCACTGGGCGCGGCAAGGGGGACGTATATAAAGTTTCTGGATGCAGACGATTTTCTGCATCCAGGCGCTATACGCTCACAAGTGGATGCGATCCAGCGGCTGAATTCAATTTCCATCGTGTATGGTGACTACAGCATCCTGCGAGAAGGCGCAGTAAAAACTGTCAGCAATGTTGTCATACAGCAAGACAGCGAGCAGTTGGCGCAGTTGGTCATGGCCAATCTCATGACGTCTACACCGCTGCATAGAAAAAACCTGCTGGATAAGGTTGGCGGATTCGATGTCAGGTTCAAGAGTGGCCAGGAATGGAATCTGCACGTCCGTCTTGCTGCCTTGGGCACCCAGTTCGTCTATCACCCCCAGGAAATATATATGCACCGTGTGCATTTCTCGGAAGATCGCATCAGTATCAAAAGGAGAAAGTCCCCCAGTCGCCTGGAATATGAAAAGCAGAAGATGCTGATGACGCTGCATTCGGTAGAGCAACATGCCTCGGCAAAAAGCCGTGCGGCGTTTGCTGCACGCCTGTGGGATATAGGCCGTGAGGCCCTGCGGGAAGGGCGGGAAGACTTGGCGAGCGAGTGTTTCGATCTGGCCAGGCAACTGTCGATAAGCGACCTGAAACTGTTCTGGCCGACCTTGTATAAAATCAATCACCGCCTGTTTGGTGTCAGGGGCGCCGAGAAACTCAGCCAGCTCACCCTGCGCTTCAAAAAAAGCCTGTTCTATTGAGTCAGGGGGAATGCCGGACAACTGATATTAGGCGCCCGACATTTGGCCGGGGCTGGGAACATGCTGGGCGAGCTGGTTCCTTCGGAAGAACCTGCTCATTTCGCTAAGAGCGCTGCTCCCCCACTGAAACGGACGACCGGCCTGTCGCGGCGCTGCCTCGCGGCGCGACCTCCGCCATTCGTCGCGCTAGGCGCTGGGAAGTGCCCAAGGCACACTGGATGGCAGCTTTTTCCCATCCGTTGTCGTTATTGGAGCACGCATGAAATCCGCACCCAAGGTCACCGCCGTCCGCTTCACCAGTGCCGCTTATAAAGGGTCACTGATGGCCTTTCTGGGCGTGCTGTTTCTGCTCAACTCCCTGGCGTTGCTGGTTGGCGTGATGAGTTCTCTGGTGCCGGTGATCGTTCAGGGCGCATTGCTGTGGCTGATCGTCGGCAACCACCGCAAGGTTCGTCTGTTGGTGCAGGTATGGTGCGCCGTGCTGGTGATCTCCGGGCTTTACGGTGTGGTGTCCCGGCTGCTGGCGCCCGAGTTCAACGGCGTCGCGATGGGCAAGGATTTCCTGGTGGGAGTGTTTGCCGCCTACTTCCTGGTTTATGCGAGCCGGTACATCGAGGATGTCGCGCAGTAGCGCGACCAGGAGGACCGAATGAGGGGCGGTTGTCTATGCGGTGCAATCGAGTACGAAGTCGATCAGTTGGACAAGCCGATCATGCACTGCCACTGCCGAACGTGTCGCAAGGCGCATGCGGCACGGTTTGTATCGACCGCAGGAGTGAATCGTGAGCACTTTCGCTGGACGAAGGGCGAGGACGCGTTGAAGGCCTATGAGTCATCGCCTGGCAAGCTCCGGCATTTCTGCTCGAACTGTGGGACCCATCTGGTGGCCGAGCGCCCAGGTCAGGCACAGGTGATTCTCCGGGTGGCCACCCTGGATGAAGATCCCGGTCTGCGTCCGCTGGCGCATATCTGGTGCTCGCATGGCGTGCCCTGGTTGCAGGATGTCGATGAGGTAGCTGTCCATGAAGCTTGGCAACCCGGCCGTTAGCGGCGGCACCACCTGACGCCAGCGAGTTCCGCGCCGGTACCAGCGCCGGCGGTCCCGGCAGCGCCTGAACGGCTGCGGTGCTGCGCCTCGCCGGGCTGTCTTGGCATGTGTGATACGGGCTCCTAGAATCTCGCCACATTCACTCTTCGAGGTATTGCTCCCATGCGCCATTGATGCCGCCGTCGACAGGACGGCCGTTGAACCGCCCCGTTCCTGGCATCTCCGGAGGTCGCATGACGAGTCCCTTTCTTGCGCTGGAAAGCGTTTCCCACGTTCTGCCGGACGGCAGAACGCTCTTCTCCAATCTGTGCGAACAGTTCGACGCCCGCCCGACGGGGTTGGTCGGACGCAATGGCGTGGGCAAGACGGTCCTGGCGCGCATCCTGGCCGGCCAGTTGCAGCCCAGCGCCGGGCGCTGTGTGGCTTCCGGTCGCGTGCATTATCTGGCTCAGCAGGTGGCGGCACCGGAGGCCACGGTGGCCGATCTGGTCGGTATGCGGGAAACACTGGAGGCCCTGGCGCGCATCGAGACGGGCAGTTGCGCGGCCGAGGATTTCGAGGCGGTGGGCGAGCGCTGGGATGTGCGTGAGCGATTGCGGCACGAGCTGGAGCGCAATGGCCTCGGCTATCTGGACGCTGCGACGCCCGCCACCGCGCTCAGCGGCGGCGAGGCCATGCGCGTCGCGCTGATCGGTGCGCTGCTCTCGGAGGCGGACTTCCTGATCCTCGACGAGCCCAGCAACCACCTGGATCGGCCAAACCGGCAGGCGCTGATCGGGCAGTTGCAGCGCTGGTCGCGCGGTTTGCTGGTGGTCAGCCATGACCGGGAGCTGCTGAACGCGATGCAGCACATCGTGGAGCTGTCAGCGCTAGGCCTGCGCAGCTACGGCGGCAACTACGACTTCTACGCCCAGGCCAAGGCCCGGGAGCGCCAGAGCGCAATTGAAAGCCTTGAGCAGGCCAAGACGCAGCGCCGCCGTGAGGAACAGACCTTGCGCGAACAGCGCGAACGCCAGGAACGCCGTCAGGCTCGCGGCAACCGGCAGGGCAGGGAAGCCAACCAGGCGAAGATCCTGCTGGATCGCCAGAAGGAACGCAGCGAAGCGTCGGCGGGCAAGCTGCGCCAGCAGCAGGCGGCCGCCCGAGAACAGCTTGCCCAGCGTGTGCGCGAGGCCGCGCGGCAGGTGGAGGACGAGACGGTCGTCGTGCTGCATGCCGTGCCGGTCCCCCAGGCGGCGCAACGGCGGGTGGCGGAGTTGGATACGGTAACGCTGCCGTTCGTTGCGGCCGCCACCCGTCACATCAGCCTGACGATCACCGGACTGCAGCGGATCGGTGTGTTGGGGCCCAACGGTTGTGGCAAGTCCACGCTGCTCAAGGTACTCGCCGGGCAGCTCGAACCCCTGGCAGGAAGCTGCAAGATCGCGGCGCAGAGGGTTTATCTGGATCAGCGGCTGGCCACCCTCGACCCGCAACGCCCGGTGCTCGATCAGCTGCGTTCGGCCAACCGCGTGGCCAGCGAAAGCGCACTGCGCATGTGGCTGGCGCAGCTTGGCCTGGATGCGCAGCGGGTGACGATGCCCAGCGGGACGCTCAGCGGCGGGGAACGCCTGAAGGCGGCGTTGGCCTGCGCGTTGTACGCCGAACCGGCGGCGCAGCTGCTGCTGCTCGATGAGCCGAGCAACCATCTGGACCTGGCCTCGACGCAGGCGCTGGAAGCCATGCTGCGCGGCTACGCCGGTGCGCTGCTGGTCGTTTCCCACGATGAGGTTTTCCTGGAAGGGCTGGCGCTGACCCATCGCCTGGAAGCCACCGAGCAGGGCTGGGTGCTGGGGTTCTGGTGAAGCGGAGCCGGGGAGGTTACCGCTGCGTAAACCGCATAAGCTAGCTGCCTCCCTTTGCATCAGCGCATACGAGACCCAGCATGCACATCATCAGCGTCACCCCAAACGAAGTGGGGCTTGTGGCCCCGTTGTTCGACCAGTACCGGGTCTTCTACCGGCAGCCCAGCGATCCGGCGCTGGCCCAGGCCTTCATCGCCGAGCGGGTGGCCAACCGCGAGTCGGTAATCTTCCTCGCCCTGCAAGACGGCGAGCCCGTGGGCTTCACCCAACTGTACCCGAGCTTCTCGTCGGTCTCGGCGCGGCGCACCTGGATTCTCAACGACCTGTACGTGGTTCCGTCCTGCCGCGGGCAGGGAGTGGGCAGCGCATTGCTGGAACGGGCCAGGGCCCATGCGCAGGCGACCGGCGCCAAGGGCCTCGGTTTGCAGACGGCAGTGGACAACCTCAACGCCCAGCGGCTGTACGAGGCGCTGGGTTATCGGCGGGAGGAGGGGTTCTACAGCTATTTTCTTGCCGTGTAAGCCGGCCAGGCTGCGCGGCCAATCCGCTATGCCCCCTCCGCCCCGCGCTTGCGGAAGAACAGCGTGATCTGCCCGACCTCGACGCCGAACTTGGTCATGAACGAGCGATTGGCCAGGGTGTGTTCGTCGATCAGGTACATCCAGTCGTCCAGCTTCACGTCGTAGACGCTGTCGCCCACCGGCAGGCGCAGGGTGTAGCGCAGGCGCAGGGCGTTGCCGGCGACCTGCAGGTGGCCTTCGCCGACCACGTCGTGGGCGGTGCCGCGCCAGTGATCGGGGCCGTCCGGGGTGAAGGTCCACACGCGGCGGTCGGTGCTGCCGTCGCTGAAGGTGAAGTCCTCTTCGAGGATCAGCTGCTCGCCGCGCGAGTAGCCGTTGATCGCCACGCTGAAACGCTTGACCACCTCGCCCGAGCGTTTCTGGAACATGCCCCAGGCGTCCACCCGGCCGGTGAAGTACTGGCGCAGGTCGAGGGGCGGGGTCTGGTCGCGGTAGTGGTCCACCTCCACGGCGCAGCCGGCCAGGGCGACGGCAAGGGACAACAGCAGGGCAAGGCGCTTGAACATGGCGGTCTCCGGTCAGGGGCGGGCGTCGCCCAGCAGGCGGGCGCGCAGTTCGGGGTTGCGGGTGCGCGGGTCGAGCCAGATGGCGAAGAACGCGCGGGCGAATTCCGGGTCGGCGATCTCGTGCTGCAGGCGTGTGCCGGCATAGAAGCGCGCGCCCTGGTCCGGCAGGTGTACGCCGATGATGCGCTCGCCGGGCTGCACATCGACGAACGCCCGCCGCATCTGCGCCCGCCAGCGCTGCAGCTGGGCGGCATTGATGGCATCGCCATTCAGGCGACGGATTTCCTTGAGGCTGGCCTCGACCAGGTCGTCGCGCTCGATGCTGCGGTGATAGGTGAGTTCCAGGGCGAACGGCGCATCGGCGCGAAACGGCTCGGTGGGACTCCACAGCCGCGCGGTGTAGATGCGGAAGCCGAACAGTCGCAGGTCGCCACCGCCGATCAGACGCGCCTCGGGCAAGGCGTCCTGCCAGCTGGCCTGTGCGGCGCCGGCGAGCAGCAGCAGGCTGAGCGCACAGGAATGGGCGATGTGGCGCAGTGCAGAGAGCGTGATCATCTTGGGAGCCCGCAGCAGTCGATACCTGCCCATAAATCTATACGAGTACTTAAAAATGTACAGGTTTTGCGATGACCAGCAGGCGATGAACGGCTGTGCGCATTGACGCTGCCGTCCGGGATCACTACCCTGCGCGCCAGCTTCAGGTGCCCCCGTTCGCGGGGGTGAAACAGGGAAGCCGGTGCGCCACGCTCTGACCGTGGCAATTCCGGCGCTGCCCCCGCAACGGTAGGCGAGTCTGGAAACCGCAGTTGGCCACTGTGCTCCGGCATGGGAAGGCGCGGTATTCGGGAACCCCCACGGGTTCCGCTCGCAAGCCCGGAGACCGGCCTGGCGCATTTCCACGGCAGTGCGGCGGGCGCTGGGCTGATGGGCGTGCCCTGGCGCGCGTCCGCATCTTTCGTTCTCCGTCTGTGGTCGTCGACCTTGAGTCGTGCGGGTAGGCACGACGGAGTTCATCCCTTGATTCGCAAGCCTGTTGATCGTCCGGCCGCCGGTGTGCTGCTGGGCGTCGTTTCGCTTTACCTTTCTCTTTCCTGTGTGTCCCTGGCGCTGGCCGCCGAGCCGCTGCTGCTGGCCGAGTCGGTGGTGACCGCCACCCGCACCGAGCAGGCGACGGTAGCGATCGCCTCCAGCAGCGTCATCACCCGCGAGGACATCGAGCGTCAGCAGCCGCGCGATGTGCCGGAGCTGCTGCGCAGCCTGGCCGGCGTCAACGTGTGGAGCAACGGCGGCAGGGGCAAGGCCACCACCGTGTCGCTGCGCGGCACCCACGACAAGCACCTGCTGGTGCTGGTCGACGGTATCAAGATCGGCTCCGCTACCTCCGGCAGCGCGGCGTTGCAGAACATCCCGGTCGAGCAGATCGAGCGCATCGAAGTGGTGCGCGGCCCGCGCTCCAGCCTGTATGGCTCGGAGGCCATGGGTGGGGTGATTCAGATCTTCACCCGCCAGGCCCGGGAAGTCGGGCTCACGCCGGGTTTCGCCGTCAGCGCCGGCAGCCGCTCCACCTACCGGGGTAGCGCCGGACTGCAGGGCAGCAACGGCCCGGGCTGGTTCAGCCTCGGGCTGGTGAGCGAGTCCACGGACGGCATCAACGCCCGCAGTTTCCGGCCGGCCGCGCCGGCCGCCTACGAGCCGGACGCCGACGGTTTCCGCGAACACTCGGCGTCGCTGCGTGGCGGCTACCGCTTCGCCGGTGGGCTGGAGCTGGACGCCAGCTGGCTGCAGAGCGAAAACCGCAGCGAGTTCGACAGCCGCAACACGCGCGGCACCTCCGGTTTCGACGCCTACAGCGAAGGCGATCTGCAGGTGCTGGGGTTGCGCGCGCGCTTCACGCCGCTGGCGGCCTGGAACGTCACCCTGCAAGGCGGGCACAGCGAGGACCGCAGCGAGAACTTCCAGGACGACCGCCTGTACTCCCGCTTCGACACCCTGCGCGACAGCCTCGCCTGGCAGAACGATATCCGCCTGGGCGCCGGTCAACTGCTCAGCCTGGGGCTGGACTACCAGCGCGACCGCATCGACACCACCAGCCGGTACGCCGAGGACTCGCGCTTCAATCGCGGGGTGTTCGCGCAGTACCAGGCGCGCTTCGGCCGCCACGGCCTGCAGGCCGCGCTGCGCCACGACCGCGACGAGTTCTTCGGCGGTCACGGCACCGGCAGCCTGGCCTGGCGCTATGCGCTCAGCGACGCGCTGAGCCTCAGCGCCTCTTACGGCACCGCCTTTCGCGCACCGACCTTCAACGATCTCTACTACCCGGCCAGCGCGTCGACCGCCGGCAACCCGGATGTGCAGCCGGAAACCTCGCAGAGCTACGAGCTGGGCCTGGAAGGCGGCCAGGCGTGGGGCGAGTGGAGCCTGCATGCCTTCGAGAACCAGATCGACGATCTGATCGAGTGGCAGGGCCGCAGCCCGATGCGCCCAACCAACATCAGCAGTGCGCGGATACGCGGACTGGAGGCCGTTGCCGGCACCGAGCTGTGGGGCTGGCGGCTGACCGGCAACCTCACCCTGCTCGACCCCCGCGACCTCAGCTCGGAGAACCGCGGCCACCTGCTGCCGCGTCGCGCCAAGCGCAGCCTGAACCTGGACCTGGAGCGCCGCTTCGGCGCCTTCGGGGTGGGCGCCGGGGTGTTTGCCAACAGCTACCGCTTCGATGCCGAGGAAAACAGCGACGACCAGCGCCTGCCCGGCTATGCGCTGGTCGACCTGCGCGCCGACTACCACCTCAGTGCCGAGTGGAAGGCGCAGGTGAAGGTCAGCAACCTGCTCGACCGCGACTACCAGACCGCCCAGACCTACGAGCAGCCGGGCCGTGCCGTGCTGTTCAGCGTGCGCTACCAGGCGCTTTGACCCCATCCCAACCTGGCCCGGGTTTGCCGGGCCTTCAATAAGGAGTAGCGAGATGCCCCATCTGTCGCCCCGTGTCCAACTCATCGTGGGCCTGGCCCTGGCCGCCTTGCTGGCCATGACCCGCGGTCACCACTTCGCCAGCGTGGAAAGCCTGCCCAGCGCCTCCTGGGCGGTGTTCTTCCTGGCTGGTGTGTTCGTGCGTTCGCGCTGGGCGTTCCCGGCGCTGTTTCTGGAAGCAGTGGCGCTGGACTTCGGCGCCCTGTGGAGCGGCACGGTGAGCGACTGGTGCCTCTCGCCGGCCTACTGGATGCTGGTGCCGGCCTACGGCGCGCTGTGGTTCGGCGGCCGGCTGTTCGCCAGCCGCGCGCAGCGGGGCGTGCGGCAACTGCTGTGGCTGGCGCTGTGTGTGGCCGGTAGCGCCCTGGTCGCCCATCTGGTTTCCAGCGGCGGCTTCTACTACTTCTCCGGTCGCTACCCTGAGCCGACCTTCGCCGGGCTGATCGAGCGCCTGACGATCTACTACCCGCGCTACCTGTCCAGCCTGGCGATGTACGTCAGCTTCGCGGCGGTGCTCTTTGTGGCGCTGTCCACCGGCATGCGCGGCGTGGCGCGGCGGTCCGCATGATGCGCGAGTCCGCCGAACGCGATGCCCGCCACCAGGCGCGCATGCAGCGCAAGAAGGCAGTGGTCGACGAGAAGATCGCCGCCGCCCGCGACGAGTACGGCCTGCTGCTGGTGCACACCGGCAACGGCAAGGGCAAGAGCAGCTCGGCCTTCGGCATGGTCGCCCGCGCCCTGGGTCACGGGCTGAAGGTCGGCGTGGTGCAGTTCATCAAGGGTGCGGCGAGTACCGGCGAGGAGGCGTTCTTCCGGCGCTTCCCCGAACAGGTGCGCTACCACGTGATGGGCGAGGGCTTCACCTGGGAAACCCAGGACCGCCAGCGCGACATCGCCCGGGCCGCTGAGGCCTGGGCGGTGGCCCGCGCGTTGCTGGCCGATCCGGACATCGCCCTGGTGGTGCTCGATGAGCTGAACATCGCCCTCAAGTACGGCTACCTGGAACTGGACGCGGTGCTGGCCGACATCCAGGCGCGACCCGCGATGCAGCACGTGGTGGTCACCGGGCGCGGCGCGCCGCCGGGGCTGGTCGAGGCCGCCGACACGGTGACCGAGATGGCGCTGGTCAAGCACGCCTTCCAGGCCGGGGTGAAGGCGCAGCAGGGGATCGAGTTTTGAATGCCCGTCGCTGCCCGGCCCTGCTGATCGCCGCCCCCGCCTCGGGGCAAGGCAAGACCACCGTCACCGCCGCGCTGGCGCGCCTGCATCGTCGCGCCGGCCGCCGCGTACGGGTGTTCAAGTGCGGGCCGGATTTCCTCGACCCGATGATCCACGAGCGCGCCAGCGGCGCGCCGGTCTACCAGCTCGACCTGTGGATGGTCGGCGAAGCGGAGTCGCGGCGTCTGCTCTGGGAGGCGGCCGGCGAGGCCGATCTGATCCTCATCGAGGGGGTGATGGGCCTGTTCGACGGCGCGCCCTCGGCCGCCGACCTGGCGCGGCGTTTCGGCGTGCCGGTGCTGGCGGTGATCGATGGCAGCGCCATGGCGCAGACCTTCGGCGCGCTGGCCCACGGCCTGGCCAGCTTCCAGCCGGACCTGCCGTTCGCCGGGGTGCTGGCCAACCGGATCGGCAGCCCGCGCCACGCCGAGATCCTGCGCGACAGCCTGCCGGCCGGGCTCACCTGGTACGGCGCGCTGCCGCGCAGTGCCGCGCTGGAGCTGCCCAGCCGCCACCTCGGGCTGGTGCAGGCGGCGGAGCTGGCCGATCTGGACCAGCGCCTGGACGCCGCTGCCGAGGCCATCGCCGCCACCGCCGGGGCGCAATTGCCCGCGCCGGTGGTGTTCGTCGCGCCGGTCACGCAGGCGCTGGAGCCCCTGCTGGCCGGGGTGCGTATCGGCGTGGCGCGCGACGCCGCCTTCGGCTTCCTCTACCAGGCGAACCTCGATCTGCTGCGCGCGCTGGGCGCCGAGCTGGCGTTTTTCTCGCCGCTGGCTGACGCCACGCTGCCGGCGGTGGACAGCCTGTACCTGCCTGGCGGCTACCCCGAACTGCACCTGGCGCAACTGGCCGGCAACCCCAGCATGCTGGACGCCATCCGCGCCCACCACGCGGCCGGCAAGCCGATCCTCGCCGAGTGCGGCGGCATGCTCTACCTGCTCGAACGGCTGACCGACCGGCACGGCGCCAGCGCCAGGCTGGCCGGCCTGCTGCCAGGCCAGGCGACCCTGCAGCCGAAACTGGCGGCACTGGCCCTGCAGGCGGCGGCGCTGCCGGAGGGCACCTTGCGCGGGCACACCTTCCATCACTCCGTGCTGGATTGCGCGCTGGCGCCGCTGGCGCGCGGCGAGTGCCCGAACTACCGGCGCACCGCCGAGGCGGTCTATCGCCTCGGCCGGCTGACCGCCTCCTACATCCACTTCTACCTGCCGTCCGACCCGCAGGCGGCAGCCGGGTTGCTGCGGCCATGAGCCTGCTGCTCGGCGCGCTGGCCGGGGTGGCGCTGGATGCCCGCTTCGGCGAGGTGCGGCGCTGGCATCCGCTGGTGGGCTTCGGCCGGCTGGCGCAGCGGCTGGAAGGCCGGCTGAACGGCGCGGACGGGCGCGGCGGGCGGGTACTCGGGGTGCTCGGCTGGTGCCTGGCGGTGCTGCCGCCGGTGCTGCTGGCCGGCTGGCTCGGTACGCGGTTCGGCGGGTGGTGGGATGCGCTGGCGCTGTATTTCGCCCTCGGCCTGAACAGCCTGGCGCAGCACGCCCTGCCGGTGGCGCAGGCACTGCGCCTGGGACAGCTGGACGAGGCGCGGCGGCGGGTCGGCTACCTGGTCAGCCGCGACACTACCCAACTGGACGCCGCCGGCGTGGCCCGCGCTGGCACCGAGTCGGTGCTGGAGAACGGTTCGGACGCGGTATTCGCCGCGCTGTTCTGGTTCCTGGTCGGCGGTGCGCCGGGGGTGGTGCTCTACCGGCTGGCCAACACCCTGGACGCCATGTGGGGCTATCGCACCGCGCGCCTGCGGCGTTTCGGCTGGGCGGCGGCGCGCATCGACGATGCGCTCAACTACGTGCCGGCACGGCTAGTGGCGATCACCTATGCGCTGCTCGGTGACACCCGCCGGGCGCTGCGCTGCTGGCGCCGTCAGGCGCCGCAGTGGGACAGCCCCAACGCCGGCCCGGTGATGGCCGCCGGCGCCGGTGCGCTGGGCGTCAGCCTGGGCGGCGCGGCGAGCTACCACGGGTGCGAGGAACAACGCCCACGCCTCGGCGAGGGGCCGCCGGCGCGGGCGCGAGACATCGAACGTGCGCTGAACCGCGTCTACGCCGGGGTGCTGCTGTGGCTGGCGCTGCTGTTGGCCGTCGGAGGCGTGCTCCATGCTTGAGCACGGCGGACGGCTGCGCCAGGCCGCGCGGCACCATGGCATTCCGCTGGCGGACTGGCTGGACCTGTCCACCGGACTGGCGCCGCAGGCCTGGCCGCTGGGCGAGCTGCCGGTCGACGCCTGGGCGCGCCTGCCGGAGGACGACGACGGCCTGGCGGAGACCGCCGCCGCCTGTTACGGCGCCGCGCGCGCCCTGCCGGTGGCCGGCAGCCAGGCGGCCATCCAGGCGCTGCCGGGCCTGCGCGCCGCGTGCCGGGTCGGCGTGCTCGAACCCTGCTACGGCGAACATGCCCACGCCTGGACCGGGCACGATCTGCACCGGCTCGCCGCCGAGGACATCGAGGCCCGCCTCGACGCACTGGAAGTGCTGGTGCTGGCCAATCCCAACAACCCCAGCGGCCAGGTGTTCGCCCCGGCGCAGCTGCTCGACTGGCACGCGCGACTGGCGAAGCGAGGCGGCTGGCTGCTGGTCGACGAGGCGTTCGTCGACTGCACGCCGGAGCTGAGCCTGGCCGCCCACAGCCAGCGGCCGGGGCTGATCGTGCTGCGCTCGTTCGGCAAGTTCTTCGGCCTAGCCGGCATTCGCCTCGGCTTCGTGCTGGCCGAGGCGACCCTGCTGGACCGCCTGCGGGCGCGGCTCGGCCCCTGGACGGTCAGCGGCCCGGCGCGGGTGCTGGGCGTGCAGGCACTCGACGCGGCGCAGGCCGATGCGCGCCGGCAGCGGGCCGCCGCGTTGCGCGCGCAGGGCGACCGGCTGGCGGCGTTGCTTGGCCACCACGGCTGGCCGCCGAGTGGCGGCTGCGCGCTGTTCCAGTGGGTCCGCACGGCGCGCGCTGCGAAACTGCACGCGTTTCTGGCCCGGCGGGGCATTCTCGTTCGCCACTTCGCTCAACCGGCCAGCCTGCGTTTCGGCCTGCCGCCCGACGAGCCCGGCTGGCAACGCCTCGAAACCGCCTTGAAGGAGTTCTCCCGATGCCCACCCTGATGGTGCAGGGCACCACGTCCGATGCCGGCAAAAGCACCCTGGTGACCGCATTGTGCCGCTGGCTGGCGCGCCAGGGCGTGGCGGTGGCGCCGTTCAAGCCACAGAACATGGCGCTCAACAGCGCGGTGACCGTCGACGGTGGCGAGATAGGCCGCGCCCAGGCGGTGCAGGCCCAGGCCTGTGGGCTGGCGCCGCACAGCGACATGAACCCGGTGCTGCTCAAGCCCACCACCGACATGGGCGCGCAGGTGATCATCCACGGCCGCGCGGTGGGCAACATGCACGCGGTGGCCTACCACGACTACAAGCGTATCGCCCGCCAGGCGGTGCTGGCGTCACACCGCCGGCTGTGCGACGCCTACCCGGTGGTGTTGGTGGAGGGGGCGGGCTCGCCGGCGGAAATCAACCTGCGCGCCGGCGACATCGCCAACATGGGGTTCGCCGAGGCGGTGGACTGCCCGGTGATCCTGGTCGCCGACATCGACCGCGGCGGGGTGTTCGCCCATCTGGTCGGCACCCTGGCGCTGCTTTCGCCGGGCGAGCAGGCGCGCGTGCAGGGCTTCGTCATCAACCGCTTTCGCGGCGACCTCGGCCTGCTGCAACCGGGCCTGGACTGGCTGGAGCGGCACACCGGCAAACCGGTGCTGGGCGTGCTGCCGTACCTGATGGATCTGCACCTGGAAGCCGAGGACGCGGTGGACGCACGCCAGGCCGACAAGGCCGAGGAGCCGCTGCGCGTGGTGGTGCCGGCGCTGCCGCGCCTGAGCAACCACACCGATGTCGACCCGCTGCGCCTGCACCCGCAGGTGGACGTGCGCTTCGTCGGTCCCGGCCAGCCGATCCCGCCGGCCGACCTGATGATCCTCCCCGGCTCGAAGAGCGTACGCGCCGACCTGGCGTTCCTGCGCGCCCACGGCTGGGAGGCGGCGATCCAGCGCCACCTGCGCTACGGCGGCAAGCTGCTGGGCATCTGCGGCGGCCTGCAGATGCTTGGCACGCGCATCGACGACCCGTTGGGCCTGGAAGGGGAGCCAGGTTCCAGCGCCGGCCTCGGCCTGCTGGACTTCGCCACGGTGCTGGAGGCGGACAAGCAGTTGCGCAACGTGCGCGGCGTGCTGGCGCTGGAACAGGCTGAAATCACGGGCTACGAAATCCATGCCGGGGTCAGCCACGGCCCGGCGCTACGGCGGCCGGCCGTGCGGCTGGACGACGGCCGCCCGGACGGTGCGCTGAGCGCCGACGGGCAGATCATGGCCACCTACCTGCACGGCCTGTTCGAGCAGCCAGCGGCCTGTGCTGCGCTGCTGCGCTGGGCCGGGCTGTCTCAGGTGCAGGCGGTGGATTACCCGGCGCTGCGCGAGCGCGATATCGAGCGCCTGGCCGATCTGGTCGAGGCGCACCTGGACACCGACCGGCTGCGGGCGCTGTGTGGGTTGAGGCATGTGTAGCGTGAGGAAACGAACCGGAATTCAAGGTGGAAAAGACCTGCGGTCGTTTTCCACCCAGCCCAGGATTTCACCCATCGAGAGGCTTGACGATGCTTGAACTGATTCTCGGCGGCGCCCGCTCCGGCAAGAGTCGGCTGGCCGAACAGCGCGCCGCCGGCAGCGGCCTGGCCGTGACCTACGTCGCCACCGGCCAGACGCTGGACGGCGAGATGGCCGCGCGCGTCGCCCATCATCGCGCGCGCCGGCCGGAGCACTGGGGGCTGGTGGAGGAGCCGCTGGCGCTGGCCCGGGTGCTGCGCGAGCAGGCGGCGCCGGACGGCTGCCTGCTGGTCGACTGCCTGACCCTGTGGCTCACCAATCTGCTGATGCTGGACGACCCTGCGCGCCTGGCCGTCGAGCGCCAGGCGTTGCTGGAAACCCTGCCGGAGCTGCCGGGGCGGATCATCCTGGTCAGCAACGAAACCGGCCTGGGGGTGGTGCCGCTGGGCGAACTGACCCGCCGCTACGTCGACGAGGCCGGCTGGCTGCACCAGGCGCTGGCCGCCGCCTGCCAGCGCGTCACCTTCACGGTGGCCGGTCTGCCGATGGAGCTCAAGGGCGACTGAAAGTGTGCCGCTGACAGCAAAACCGGCCGTCAGACACCAAGCACTGATTATAAAGTGCCATCATCCTCTCTAAGATGCATACCCGTCGCGGCCGGACCGGCCGCGTACCCAGCCCCGAAGGGCTTCTCTACCCACGATTTCTAAGGAGAACGACAGATGTCGGACGCAGTGGCAGCGCCGCAGGACGCACGGATCGAGGGCGCAACCGCCCGCCGGCAGGCGCGCAACCTGCCTTTTCAATTCAATGGCAACGGATTCGAGTTCTTCCGCATCTGGATCGTCAACATCCTGCTGTCCATCGTCACCCTGGGCATCTATTCGGCCTGGGCCAAGGTGCGCACCCAGCGCTACTTCTACGGCAACACCCGGCTGGATGACAGCAGCTTCGAGTACCTGGCCAATCCGGTGGCGATCCTCAAGGGCCGCGTGATCGCCTTCGCCTGCCTGGTGGCCTACAGCGTGGCGAACCAGGTGTCGGTGACCCTCGGCCTGGTGGCGCTGGCGCTGTTCCTGCTGGCGCTACCGTGGATGCTGGTGCGCGGCCTGAGCTTCCGTAACCACAACAGCGCCTGGCGCGGAGTGCGTTTCGGCTTCGATGGCACCTACGGTGGCGCGGCGATGGCCTTCGTGGTCTGGCCGCTGCTGGGCGCGCTGACCCTGGGCCTGCTGATTCCGCTGGCCGTGCATCGCCAGCAGCGCTTCATCGCCGACAACAGCCGCTTCGGCACCACGCGCTTCGAGCTGAAAGTGGGCGTCGGCCCCTTCTACATGGCGTTCCTGGTGGTGCTGGCCATCGCCATCATCGGCGGCCTGCTGGGCGTTCTGCTGGGCACCGCCGTGCCACTGCTGATGCCGGTGCTGATGACGGCGGCCTACCTGGTGCTGTTCGCCTTCATCAGCGTGCGCCTGACCAACCTGACCTACGGCAACCTGCATCTGGGCGCCAATCGCCTGCAGTCGCGCTATGACCTGGGCAGCTACCTGCTGCTGATGCTCGGCAACCTGCTCGGCCTGGTGCTGACCCTCGGCCTGTTCTACCCGTGGGCCAAGGTGCGCAACGCCCGCTACGCAGCCGAGCACATGAGCCTGCAGGCGGGTGATGACCTGGAAGGCTTCGTTGCCGCGCGTCAGCAGGAAGTCTCGTCGCTGGGCGGCGAGATGGGCGAGCTGTTCGACGTGGGCGTCGGCCTGTGAGTGGTTCGGCCAGCCCGCCGATCCTCGGTAGCTACTATGCGGGCTCGTCCCGTCCGACCCCGGCTCGCCTGCTGGTGGAGGAGGGCGCGGTGCAGGTACGCGATGGCGATCAACTGCTGGCCGGGCCCGTGCCGCTGGATGCGGTGGCGATCAGCTCGCGGCTGGGCAATACCCCGCGCATGCTGCGCTTCGCCGACGGCGGCAGTTTCGAGACGGCCGATAACGCGGCTGTCGATCGCCTGCTGAGCGGCAGCGGCCGGCGGCACGGACTGGTGCACCGGCTGGAATCCAGCCTGCGCTACGTGCTGCTCGGTGTGCTGGTGACGGTGCTGTTCGTCTGGGGCGGGGTGCGCTACGGCATTCCGGCGCTGGCCGAGGGGGTGGCCTTTGCGCTCCCCGAATCGGTCAGCCGCCAGGTGGGCCAGGGCGTGCTGGACGTGCTCGACCAGCAGGTGCTGTTTCCCAGCGAGCTGGCCGAGGATGAGCGGGCCCGCCTGCGCGAGCGCTTCGCACCGCTGCTGCAGCGTGACGGTGCGCCGATCCGCCTGGAATTCCGCAGGGCCGCCGAGCAGATCGGCGCCAACGCCTTCGCCCTGCCGTCGGGCACGGTGGTGTTCACAGATCAGTTGGTGACGCTGGCCGGGCACGACGAGGAACTGCTGGCGGTGCTGGCCCACGAAATCGGCCACGTCGAGCGCCGCCATGGGCTGCGCCAGGCGCTGCAGGGTTCGGCCCTTGGCCTGGTGGTGATGACCGTGACGGGGGACCTGTCCTCGGTGTCGTCGCTGGTCGCCGCGATCCCGGTGCTGCTCACCCAGCTCGGCTATTCCCGCGACTTCGAGCACGAGGCCGACCGCTTCGCCGCCGAGCTGCTGGCCGAGCAGGGCATCGACGCCCGGCGTCTCGGCGAGATCCTGGCGCGCCTGGAGCGCGCCGCGCGTACTTGCCCGCCCGACGAGGAACCCTGCCCGCAGGAGGCGGGCGGCTGGACGCGCTACCTGTCCACCCACCCGCCGACCGCAGAGCGCCGGCGCCTGCTGGGCGATTTCTGAGGAGACGTGCCGGCCGGGGTAATCCGGCCGGTCTCGCCGGTCACTGCGCTGGCTGGGCGGGTGTATTACCCCGGTACTGCTGGTGCAGCATCATCTGGTCCATCATCTGCTGCTGCATTTCCAGGCGCCTGTCCATCATGTACTGGCGCTGGGCCTGCTGTTCGGGCGTAAGGTTCGAATATCCCTGCCAGCCCATCCGGTGGCCGGCCCCCATCATGGGGCCGCCCATTCTTCCAGGGCCGCCCATTCCGCGCATCGTCTGCATGTTCTGGTGCAGGGTGTTCCAGTGTTCCTGAAGGAGCCGCTGGCGCTCGTTCGGGTCCTGGGTCTGCTGGATCTTCTCCATCTGGGCCTGCATTTTCTGCAGGTTCTCCTGCATGCGGTCCATCTGTTTGTCGAACTCGCCGATGTCCGGGGCGTTCGCGGCTGGCTGCTGCGCCTGGGGAGCTGCGTCCTGGGCAGGGGCCGGGTCTGCGGCGGCGACCCAGGCCGGTGATAGCGACGTGGCGATCAAGAGTAAGGCCTGAGGGATGTTGTTCATGTCGAGCGACCTGTGTGGTGTGGGTTGGGCAATGCGACGGTGAACCGCACGCATTGATTCGACCCTGAAAACGCCAGGCCGTGCACCATCGGTCGATTCGGCAATGCCCGGCCGCTGTGCCGGCGTGCATGGCGCGCGGGCCGGCGGCGGCCTATGGTGAGCCCATCGCCGATTGGCGCCAGACGAGTTTCTGCTCATGTCGTCCTCCCTGTCCGTTTCCCTGGACCCGCGCCTGGCGGGTGTCGAAGCCGTGGAATGCGTTACCCCGGATCTCAATGGGGTTCCGCGCGGCAAGGTCATGACCCCGGAAGGCTTCCTGGAAGGCCGGCGGCTGCAGATGGCGCGCGGTGTGCTGTTCCAGTGCGTGATGGGCGGCTACCCGCCGCCGCGTTACTACGGCGGCGACGATGGCGACATGGTGCTGGCGCCAGACCTGAGCCAGCTGCACCGCCTGCCCTGGACCGCCCAGCCGCGCGCGCTGGTGATCTGCGATGCCGAGGAACCGGACGGCACGCCCTGCCCGCTGTCCAGCCGCAGCCTGTTGCGTCGGGTGCTGGATGACTATGCCGCAGAGGGCCTGTCCCCCGTGGTGGCCAGCGAACTGGAGTTCTTCCTGTTCCAGCCCAATCCCGATCCATTGCGGCCGTTCGTGCCCCCGTGCGGCCTGGACGGCCGGCCTTCCGGCGCGGCGGCGGCGTTCAGCGTGGGCGCCAACCACAGTCAGCAGGCCTATTTCGATGAGGTGTACGCCGCCATGCGCGCCTTCGGGCTGCCGCGCGATACCTTCCTGCACGAGATGGGCGCCAGCCAGTTCGAGATCAACCTGCTGCACGGCGACGCCTTGCAGGTGGCCGACCAGACCTTCCTGTTCAAGCACCTGCTGCGGGAGATCGCGCTGCGACACGGGCTGATCGCGGTGTGCATGGCCAAGCCGCTGGCCGAGACGCCGGGCAGCTCCATGCACCTGCACCAGAGCGTGGTGCGCCGCGACGATGGTACGAACCTGTTCAGTGACGAGGAGGGCAACGAGACCCCGGCCTTCCGGCATTTCATTGGCGGCTTGCAGGCCGCGCTGGGTGAGCTCACGTTGCTGTTCGCGCCCTATGTGAATTCCTATCAGCGCCTGTTCCATCCCTTCGCCTCGCCCAACAACGCCTGCTGGGGCTACGACAACCGCGCCGCCGGGCTGCGCATTCCGCTCAGCGAGGCGTCGGCGCGAAGGGTGGAGAACCGCTTGCCGGGCGCCGACGCCAATCCCTACCTGGTGATCGCCGCCAGCCTGGCGGCGGGGCTGCGCGGCATGCGCCTGGGTCTGGAGCCGACGCCACCGGCGCGGGGCGCCTTCGAGGCGCCGCCGGCCTTGCAGCTGCCGTTCACCCTGTCGGCGGCGCTGGAGCGCCTGCGGCACAGCGTGCTGGCGCGCGAGCTGTGCGGGGCGGATTTCATTGAGTGCTATGCCGCGGCCAAGCTGATGGAGCTGGGCAGCTATTACGACGAGATCACGCCGTGGGAAAGGCGCCATCTGGCGCCCTGGGTGTGAGGTAAAGCGCCGCGTGGCGCTTTACTCGTCTTCGAAGTCCAGACGGCGGCTTTCGCGCTGCAACTGGAACACGTAGCGCTCGATCTGGCGCTGTTCGTAGCCGCTGATCTCGTAGAAGCGCAAGCCGACCATGCTGGATTCGCGGCTGCGGTCGAAATACAGGTGGCGCAGCTCTACGGCCACCACCAGAGTGGCGTCCGGCAGGGCGATGCTCAGGCGTTCGTAGACGGTGCCGCTCTGCAGGTAATCGGTGAGGTTGCCGGGGAATTGCACCTTGCAGCCGGTGGCGGAGATGTCCAGCAGCTTGCCCACCAGCGAAGGCGACAGCTTGCTGCCGGCCAGGTTGACGTTGGGCGACTGGGTGCGCTTGAGCGGTGCGCGGTAGGCGTCGCGGCGCTGGTGGTACTCCAGTTCGTCGGGCAGGTCGATCCAGAAGCACGGCGTCCCTTCGAGACTGCCGCGCTTGACCCGGTAGTTGCGACTGGTCCAGGCCATGCGCACGCCTTCGTGGTAGCCCTCGGCGGAGAAGGTCTGGCCGTCAAGCAGGTGGCGTTCGCTTTCCAGGGGCAGCACTTCGTCGAGCGCCATCAACTTGCGTTCGCGGTCCACCGCCAGCAGCACGGTGTAGCCGTGGCGGGTCACCGGCAGTTCATCGAAGGAGATGTTGACCCGTTCCTTGTGGGTGGCCAGGGTGCGCAGATGGCCGGCCACTTCGATGGGCTCCCTGTAGGTGACGGGCCCCTGGTCAGGCTTTTCTTCGATGTTGAATTTCGACACTGTCCGCGTACTCCAAAACCAATCCTGCGGGACGCCGTGCTACGGGGCGGGTCAGGCCTGGGAAAGGGGACGCTGACGGGCGATGCTGGCGGCGCTTTGACCGAGGCGATTGTACAGCCCTGCGGCGTCGTTTTTGCCACGCACCACCATCAGCAGTCCTTCGACATTGGTCTGGCCGTTCTGGATCAACCGGCCGTTGCGCTGATTGAGCCCCTGGCAGCTGTCCAGCAGCTCGGCGAGTTGCGTGGCGGCCTCCAGCAACGCTTCGCCGTCGGAGGAGCGGGCGGCCAGCGTTTCCAGGCCGGCGCGATCGGCGCTCAGGCCGCTGGCGCGCAGCAGGTCGCTGCGCTGGTGACGCTGCCGGTCCAGCTCGTCGAGCAGGCGGGTCTTATCACCCAGCAGGCTTTCCAGCACGGCCAGTTCGCAATGACAGAGTGCGTGATGCTCGCTTTCCAGCAGTTCGAGCAGGCGTTGCGCCTGCTCGATATCCGCACGGAAGCTGTTCAGAAGTTGGGCGACGGGCATGAGCACCTCAGGAAGACGTGGCGTCCGCTACTCCCGGTGAGGCGTGTCAGCGTTGCGATTCGAAGGCGAGCAGCTTGCCGGCCAGGCGCTGGCTGTCCACCTGGTAGCTGCCGTCGGCGATGGACTGGCGCAGGCGTTCGACTCGCGCGGCGTCGACTTCGGGCTGTTCGCGCAGCTGATCGGTGATCTGCTGCAAATGCTGGACTTCCGCGCTGAAACGCACGGATTCGCCGCTCTCGGCCGCAGGCGCGACGCTGGCGGTTTCGCTGATCGGGGCAGTGGGCTGCGCAGGGTTGCTGCGGGTAATGCCGGCCGGCGCGGAGGCGCTGTTCGGCCGCTGAAAATCGATAACCATGATGTGCTACCTCGAACGGAGCAGTGGACGCTTGCCACTAGTTTCGGCCGTTCGCGTCAGAACTTTAACGCCTGTTGTCGGCTTTTTGCGTTTCGGCTCACAGTTTCTGACGGTGAGCGCGTCGCGTGTGAGACTAGAGGTCCACGACCACCTGTCCCGGCCCGCTGATGCGCGCCTTGATGATGCGCTGCGAGCTCAGGTTGCGGACCCGCACCTGCTCGCCGATGGCGCCTTCCTGGAGGGCTTCGCCGGGCATGCGCACGGACAGCGACGCGCCGCCGGCACTGATTACCACATGATCGCCCTTGCGTACCACCGGCGCGCGTTCCAGATGGTTGGGGGTGAGCACCTGATCGATGCTCACCGGGCGGGTCAGCTTGCTGCCCAGGGCCTGCTCGGGCTCGGTCAGGTAGCCCTGGGTGAGGGTGCCCACGTCGCGCTCGCGCCAGTCGATGTCCTGGGCCTCGAGGATGGCGCCGCGCGCCAGCGGACGCTGGGCAACCACCACCTGGCGGAACAGGCGCACCTGCGCCGGCACGAACAGGCTCCAGGTCGAACTGCCCTGGCAGCCAACGCGCACGGTGACCCGGCCCACCGGCTGGGCCGGGCTTTCCAGGCTGGCCACCAGCGGCTGATCGCAGGCCGGCATGCGCAAGCGCGAGTCGAGGCGGTTGACCTGGATCTCGTAGCGTCCGCCGATACTGGCCCGTTGCAAATAGTTCGCTACCTGTTCCTCAAGAAATGCCTCGGTGGCGCCGATAAGGTGCTCAGGTAAGGTTTGCGCCGCCGCGCCGGCGACGGCGGGGATTTGCAGGGCGGCCGTGGTCGCCAGGGCAAGGCCCAGGCCACGCAGGCGTCGGAAAACTGTCGTTATCAGGATCATGTTCGCGAAGTAGCAAGGGACGTGCCGGCGCTTTGTCGGCGTGGCTTGCGACAGGCGCGCCGGGCCGGGCGACGTCCCGGCGTTCAGGTCCCATTTTCAAGAAGGAGTCCGGCATGGCCGGTGTACTGGATTCGGTAAACCAACGGACTCAGCTGGTCGGACAGAATCGTCTGGAACTGTTGCTGTTCCGGCTGGACGGTTCGCAGCTGTATGGCATCAACGTTTTCAAGGTCAAGGAAATCCTGCCCTGCCCGCGCCTGAGCAACATGCCCAAGTCGAGCAGCGTGGTGTGCGGCGTGGCCAACATTCGTGGCGGCACCATCCCGATCCTGGACATGGCCCTGGCCACCGGGCGGCGCCCGCTGGCCGACCGCCAGAACAGTTTCGTGATCATTGCCGAGTACAACACCCGCGTGCTGGGTTTCCTGGTGCGTTCGGTGGAGCGCATCGTCAACCTCTACTGGGACGAGATCCATCAGCCGCCCAAGGGCACCGGCCGCGAGCACTACCTGACCGCGGTGACCCGCGTAGACAACGTGCTGGTGGAGATCATCGACGTCGAGAAGATCCTCGCCGAGACGGTGCCCAGTCGCACGCAGATCGAGCAGCCGGTGTCCGCCGATATCCAGGCCCGCGCGCTCAGCAAGCACGTGCTGGTGGTGGATGACTCTTCGGTGGCGCGCAAGCAGATCCTGCGCTGCCTGGAGGGCGTCGGCGTGGAGGTCACCGCCCTGTGCGACGGGCGCCAGGCCCTGCAGTTCCTGCAGAAGATGGCCGACGAAGGACGCCGTCCGGAAGACGAGCTGCTGATGGTCATCTCCGATATCGAAATGCCGGAAATGGACGGGTACACTCTGACCGCCGAGATTCGCCAGGACCCGCGCATGCAGGGCTTGCACGTGCTGCTGCACACCTCGCTTTCCGGCGTGTTCAACCAGGCCATGGTGCAGAAGGTGGGGGCGGACGATTTTCTCTCCAAGTTCCGTCCCGACGAGCTGGCCGACCGGGTGATCGCCCGAATCGAAGCACGAGACTGATGGCCGTTCGTTCAGGCTCGGCGTACTTATTTATGGTTAAGGCGGGTTAGGTGTCTTCAGGTAATTTGGATTTCGAGCTGTTCCGGGATTTCCTGGAAAAGACCAGCGGCATTCAATTGGGCAGCAACAAGCAGTATCTGGTGTCCAGTCGCCTCAACCGGTTGATGGAGCAGCGCGGCATCAAGACGCTCACCGAGCTGGTGCAGCGCATCCAGGCACAGCCGCGTGGCGGACTTCGCGAGGAAGTGGTGGACGCGATGACCACCAACGAAACGTTGTGGTTCCGCGATGGCTACCCCTTCGAGGTGCTCAAGAGCCGCGTGCTGCCGGAGCTGCTCAAGGCCTCGCCCACGCTGCGCCCGCGCATCTGGTCGGCGGCCTGTTCCTCGGGCCAGGAACCCTACTCGCTGTCGATGACCATCGACGAATTCGAGCGGGCCAACCCGGGCATGTTGCGCATGGGCGCGCAGATCGTCGCCACCGAGCTTTCCGGGGCGATGCTGGCTGCCTGTCGGGCAGGTGTCTACGATGGCCTGGCCATGGCGCGCGGCCTGTCGCCGGAGCGTCGCGAGCGCTATTTCGACCAGGTGGCGCCGGGCCAGTGGTCGATCAAGCCCGCCGTGCGCAACCGGGTCGAGTTGCGTGCGCTGAACCTGCTGGACAGCTATGCCGCGTTGGGCAAGTTCGACATCGTGTTCTGTCGCAACGTGCTGATCTACTTCTCCGCCGACATCAAGCGCGACATCCTCACCCGTATCCATGCCACCCTCAAGCCGGGCGGCTACCTGTTCCTCGGGGCTTCCGAGGCGCTCAACGGGCTGTCCGACCTGTACCAGATGGTGCAGTGCAACCCGGGCATCATCTACAAGGCGCGCTAGACGCCTTGCCAAGCGGCGGCGCGCTTCCGTAAGGTGCGCGCCTCGTCATTGCACAGTGATATCCATGCCTACTCGTCATCTCTGGGCCGCCGCTGGTCTTCTGCTTTCCAGCCTGCTGTGGGCGGGCAACGCCCTGATCGGCCGTGCAATCGCCGGGGAAATCCCGCCGCTGACCCTGTCGTTCTGGCGCTGGCTGGTGGCGCTATGCATCCTGCTGCCGTTCGTGGCCGGCACGTTGTGGCAGCACCGTGCGACCCTGCGCCAGGCGGGCTGGCGCCTGCCGGTGATCGCCGCGCTGGGCATCGGGGCCTACAACTCGCTGCTCTACACGGCGGCCAAGAGCACCACGGCGATCAACATCACGCTGCTCAATACCTGCATCCCGCTGGCCACCTTCCTGTTCGCCGGGCTGCTGCTCAAGGAATGGCCCAAGCGCCGTGCCTGGCTGGGCATGGGCATCGCCGTGGCCGGACTGCTGGTGCTGATCAGCCAGGCCAGTCTGGCCAATCTGCTGGGCCTGTCCTTCAACCCCGGTGACCTGGTGATGATCCTCGCGGTGCTGGCCTGGGCGCTGTACACCGTGCTGCTGCGCCTGTGGGCACCCTGGCTGCCGCTGCCGCCGCTGGCCCTGCTGGGTGCGTTCGTGTTGATCGGCGTGCCGGTGATCCTGCCGTTCTATCTGCTGGAATTCAGCCAGCTGGGCGGTTTCGAGCTGAACGGGCGCACGCTGGGCGCCATCCTCTACACCGCCATCCCGGCCTCGCTGATCGCCTACCTCACCTGGAACCAGGGGGTGAAGATCCTCGGTGCTGCCAAGGCCTCGCTGGCGCTGTACACGATGCCGGTGTTCGCTGCGGTGCTGGCCTACCTGCTGCTGGGTGAAACCTTGCAGGGATTCCACTGGGTCGGTGGGGCGCTGATCTTCGGTGGCCTGCTGTTCGCGACCCGTCCGGGGCGCTGAGCCCAGGGTTCGGGCTCTTGACTTCAGTCAGCGCGGCTCGACGTATCGTTATATACGCTGGTATATAGCGATTACTTCTCCGGAGAGTCCGTATGCGCCTTTTCCTGAAACAGCTGATGGCCGGCATCCTGCTGGCCGGCCTCGGCGGTCTCGTGCAAGCCGCCGAGCTGACCGTCTCTGCCGCCTCCAGCCTGACCAACGCCTTCCGGGAGATTGCCCGCGACTACCAGGCCGCCCATACGGACGTGAAGGTGCAGCTGAACTTCGGCGGCTCCGGGGCGCTGCTGCAGCAGATCGCCAAGGGCGCGCCGGTCGACCTGTTCGCCTCCGCCGACCAGGAAACCATGGACCGGGCCGAGCGGCAGGGGCTGATCGCCAGCGACACGCGCCAGGACTTCGCCCGCAATGCCCTGGTGCTGATCGTGCCGCACGACAGTGTGCTGCCGCTGACGCGCCTGGCCGACCTCACCCGGCCGGGCATCGAGCGCATCGCCATCGGCAACCCGGCCAGCGTGCCGGTCGGCCGCTACAGCCGCCAGGCGCTGGAGTCCGAACAGCTGTGGGAGGTGCTGCAGTCCCGGCTGATCAACACCCAGAACGTGCGCCAGGCGCTGGACTATGTGGCGCGCGGTGAAGTGCAGGCCGGTTTCGTGTACGCCACCGACGCTGCGGTGATGCCGGACACGGTGCGGGTGGCCTTCGCGGTGCCGCTGGCGGCAACCATCAGCTACCCCATTGCCGTGACGCGCGATGCCGCCCAGGCGGACGAGGCGCGTCGCTTCCTCGCCTACCTGCGCTCGCCGGCCGGCCAGGCGCTGCTGGCCCGCCACGGTTTCCAGGTGCCCTGACATGGACGCGATCTGGGCCGCCCTGGCGCTGTCGCTGAAAGTTGCCGGCTGGGCCACCGCCATCAGCCTGGTGCTGGGCGTGGCCGTTGGCTATCTGCTGGCGCGCGGGCGCTTTCCCGGTCGCGACCTGTTGGACACCCTGCTGACCCTGCCGATGGTCATGCCGCCCACCGTGCTCGGCTACTACCTGCTGGTGTTGCTGGGGCGACGCAGTACCTTCGGCGCCTGGCTGCACGACAGCTTCGGCATCAACCTGATCTTCACCTGGCAGGGCGCGGTGATCGCCGCCGCAGTGGTGGCCTTTCCGCTGGTGTTCAAGCCGGCGCGCGCCGCCTTCGAGGCGGTGGACGGCCAACTGGAGCAGGCCGCGCGCGTGCTTGGCGTGCGCGAGCTGGGGGTGTTCTTCCGTGTCACCCTGCCGCTGGCCTGGCGCGGCATCATGGCCGGCGTGCTGCTGGCCTTCGCCCGCGCGCTGGGCGAGTTCGGCGCCACGCTGATGGTCGCCGGCAGCATTCCCGGCAAGACCCAGACACTGTCCATCGCCGTGTATGAGGCCGTGCAGGCCGGCCAGGACGACACCGCCAACCTGCTGGTGCTGATCACCTCGGCGCTGTGCATCGGCGTGCTGCTGCTTGCCGGTCGCCTGGCCCCCGGACGCATCGCCAATCGCTGAGGAATCGCCCGTGCAGCTCGATCTCGATTACCGCAAGACCCTGCGCGCCGGCGCACGCCGCTTCGACCTTGCGGTCGGCCTGCGCAGCGACAGCCAGCGGCTGGTGATTCTCGGCCCCTCCGGCTCGGGCAAGAGCCTGCTGCTCAAGGCCATCGCCGGGCTGATGCGTCCCGATCAGGGCCACATCCGCCTGGGTGGCGCCACGCTGTTCGACCAGGCCGCGCGCATCGACCTGCCACCGCAGCGCCGCGAGGTGGCCTACCTGTTCCAGGACTACGCGCTGTTCCCGCACCTCAACGTGCGCCAGAACATCGCCTTCGGTCTGCGGCGCGGACTGCTCAACCCGCGCCCGCGCAACCGAGAGCCGGCCGTCGAGCACTGGCTGGATGCTTTCCAGTTGCGCGCGGTGGCCGAGCAACTGCCGGCGCAGCTGTCCGGCGGACAGCGCCAGCGCACCGCGCTGGCCCGCGCGCTGGTCGCCGAACCCCGGGCGCTGCTGCTGGACGAGCCCTTTTCCGCCCTCGACCCGTTGCTGCGCGCGCACATGCGCCGCGAGCTGGACGAGCTGCAACGGCGCCTGCGGGTGCCGATGCTGCTGATCACCCACGACCCGGAGGACGCCGAGGTGTTCGGCGACCAGGTGCTGTATCTGCGCGAGGGGTTGATCGAACAGGCCGGGACGCATTCCGCGGCCGGCTATGCCGCTCAGTACAGGGAGCAGCCATGACGGGGAACGACAAGAGCCTTGAGCTGCATGGCTCGCTCTGGCTGACCGTGGGCGGCGAGCGCTTCGGGGGCGAACAGCGCATCGCGCTGTTGGCCAGCATCGCCGAGTGCGGCTCGATTTCCCAGGCGGCCAAGGCCATCGGCATGAGCTACAAGGCGGCCTGGGACGCCATAGACAGCATGAACAACCTGGCCGGCGAAGCGCTGGTCGAGCGCCTGGCCGGCGGCAAGGGAGGCGGTGGCACACGCCTGACGTCCCGCGGCGCGCAACTGGTGGCGAACTTCCGGGCCATCGAGGAGGAACATCGACGCTTCGTCGAACAACTCGGCCGCCAGGCCGACGATTATTTGCTGCTGCGGAGAATCAGCATGAAGACCAGTGCGCGCAACCAGTTCCTCGGCACCGTCACCCGGGTGCAGATCGGCGCGGTCAATGACGAAGTCGAGCTGGCCATCGCCGGAGACCAGCGGCTGGTGGCCATCGTGACCCGCGAAAGCTGCGAGTCCCTCGGCCTGCGGCCGGGCGTGCAGGTCTACGCGCTGGTGAAATCCTCGTCGGTGATCCTGCTGGCTGACGACGAGCCGGTGCGCGTCTCGGCGCGCAACCAGTTGAGCGGCACGGTGGTCCGGGTGCTGCCCGGGGCGGTGAATGCTGAGGTGGTGCTGGAGCTGCCTGGCGGCGCGCACCTGGCGGCGGTGGTCACCCAGGCCAGCTGCGACGCCCTGCAGCTGGCTCCGGGGCGTCGGGTGATGGCTATCTTCAAGGCGTCCAGTGTGATCCTGGCGCTGCCGGCCTGAGGTGCTTCAGCGGCCGGGTGCCCATTTCCCGCCCCAGACATTGCAGCCTTGGGGCAGGGTATCGAGGTCGTCGGTCGTGCGCGCGTAGTAGTAGGCGTCCCGGCCGCTTTTCATGAAGTTCTTGCAGATGCCCTGCGCCGGCAGCTCGCATTGCGCCATGTAAGTCACGGTTCCCGGGTTGCCACCCAGCGCGGCGGAGGTCTTTGCCAGCTCGCTGCAGGAGCGACGGAACGCGGTTTCGTCCGTTTCCGTTCGTCCGGCCTGCATGCAGTCCTTGGAGTAGAGGGTTTGACCCAGCAGATTGAAGTTGCCTTCGATCATGCAGGCCCGCTGCGTGAATCCTTCGTTGGCCAGGGCTGCGCTGCTCAGGAGGGCGGACAGGCAGGAAATGAGCGCGGCTCTTTTCATGGTGCGTACTCGTGGACTGGATATGGCGTCGCACTCTAGAGCAGTTGCCTGCGTACGCCTGAGACGCGGTCGGGCTTTCTGCTCCGCCACGGCTGAAACGCTGATTTGACGAGAGACCCCATGACGTACCGGATCGATTCATTGCCCGCGCTGCAATTCCCGCTCCTCGACAAGTTCTACCGGGCGCAGCGCAGCCACATGCGCGTTGCCCGGGCGGAGGGCGCCTGGGTCGCCCGCGAGCAGGAAATCATCGCCGGCGTCTGCCTGACGCCGGTTGCCGCCGGCCATTGGCTGACCAGTCTGCTGGTCGCCCCGCAGGCCCGGCAGCGCGGCGTGGCAGCCGCGCTATTGGCTCGGGTGCGGGCCGACACGGCGGGGCCGATCTGGCTGTTCTGCCATCCTGAACTGGAGGGTTTCTATCGGGGTCGGGGGTATCAGGCGTGTACGGCACTGCCCGAGGATCTGGCGAAGCGGCTGGAGCGCTACGGAAGAACCAAGTCGCTGCTGGCCATGGTGAATGACGGCGAGGCGTCGAGCCGTGTTGCGAGCTGAACGGAACGCGTCACGGAAGGGGCGGCACTTCGGCACGCTCAAGCCATCGCTCCGGGCAGCACAGGTGAACCCTGCACGCCATTTGCCCTCCACTGGATACGGCTGCTCGACCCTCGGGAGAAAGGTGCTCAGGCAAGCGATTCATGCAGTCGGAGGGCAAACGCGATGCGGCTTTCTCTCGGCTCCGGAGGACTGACATGCTCAAGTTCCTGACAAGCGCCATCGGCATCATCTTCCTGATCGGCCTGATCGTGGTGATCGGCATCCTGATGCTCATCTTCTGAACCGGTATCGGGTTTGCCAGGGGACGGCAGCCAAGGAGGCTGGGAGAGGCGGGTGGATCGTGCCGGCAGCTGCAGCCGGAAGACAAAAACAAGAAAGCCCGCGTTGAGCGGGCTTCTTGAATATGGTGGCTACACCGGGACTTGAACCTGGGACATCAGCATTATGAATGCTGCGCTCTAACCAACTGAGCTATGTAGCCGGAATGGCGCGCATTATTCCTATCGGGCGGAAGCCTGTCAACACCTTTCCCTAAAAAAATCTCGTTGCTTTCAAGTGCTTAGCGAGCGCGCGCGTGAGCGCCCGCAGGCCGGCGTGTGGCTGACGCCACCGGCCATTACTTTGATACCATTGCGCGCCGGCCTTCGCTCAACGCTCTGGGTTGCGAATCGCCAGAGGTGGCAAAGGGATGGCCTGTCAGTGGTATATTTCGCGCGTTTTTTTCTCAGCGGGCCGGATCATGGATCTATTGGAAGTACATCATCTTGCGCGCAGCACCCATCAGGGAGCGAAGCTTCATGCCCAACTGGAAGGGCGGTTGTTCAGGGTCAGCGCCGGCGTCGTCACTCTGCACACCGACCAGGGCATGTGGGTGGTGCCGCCGGGCTACATGGCCTGGGTGCCGCCCATGCAGCTGCACCTGCCGGTCAGCCATGGCGACATGCGCGGGCTGCGGCTGAACTTCGCGGAAGCCTGGAGCCGTGGGCAGATGCCGGCGCAGCCCCGGGTGATTCGCCAGAGCCAGCTGCTGGTGTCGCTGCTGGACGAGATGCCTCTGGATCCGAGCCTGAACACCATCTATCTGCAGGTCTTCGCCGACGCCTTCGCCCGCAAGCCGGCGCAGGACCTGTTCCTGCCGGTTCCACAGGATGAGCGGCTGCGCCAGATCACCCAGGGGTTGTTCGACAAGCCGGACAGCGATGCCGATCTGGATGACTGGGTCGAGATCATCGGCATGCCGCGCCGGACGCTGACCCGTCGCTTCCAGAAGGAAACCGGCCTGAGCTTCGCCCAATGGCGCCAGCAACTGCGACTGATGCTGGCCATGGAGCAGTTGGCCGCCGGCGAACCGGTTGCCGAGGTTGCTCCCCGTGTCGGCTATCAGAGCGTCAGCGCCTTCATTCAGGTGTTCCGCCGTGCCCTGGGCGAAACGCCCAAGAGCATGTTTGCAGCATGATGCGACAGACTGCCGGATAGCCAAGCCGGCAGGTTGCCATTTCTCCTTCTCCATCTAGGCTTACGGCGCTCTATCCTGCCGGTTCCAAGAGAACCGGCGGGGTAGCGGCTGCCCGGCATTCCCTTTCTTTCTCTGCCGGGCACCTCAGTCAGCATGTGTAAGGAGACCATCATGACTGCTGTCTTTCGCAACATTGACGAACTGCTGGCCGCCGAGGGCCGGGAACTGGGCCATACCGAGTGGCTGGAGATGACCCAGGAGCGGGTCAACCTGTTCGCCGAAGCCACCGGGGATCACCAGTGGATCCATGTCGACCCCGAGCGCGCCGCCAGAACGCCGTTCGGAGGCTGCATCGCCCACGGCTACCTCACGCTGTCGCTGGCCAGCCTGTTCATCAATCAGCTGATGCGGGTGGAAAACCTGGCCATGGGCGTCAACTACGGCTGTGACAAGGTGCGCTTCCCGGCGCCGGTGAAGGTGGGCAGTCGGGTGCGCGGCCAAGCCGTGGTGCAGAAGGCCGAACGCATCGGCGACGCCGTGCAACTGGCGGTGCGCGTGACCGTGGAAGTCGAGGGGCAGGATAAGCCCGGCTGCGTGGCCGACACCCTGGCGCGTTTCGTCTTCATGCCGGCCCGCTGACCCGCGCCAGCAGCCGCAGCAGATCGTCACAGCGCCTGGCCACCTGCTGGCGATCTTCCTCGTCGTTCAGGCACTCGCCGGCGCGTCGGGCAACGCGCCGCCCATGTCTGGCGAGGCAGTCCCGCTGTTGCGGGCTGCGCAGGGCTGGGGCCACCACGGCGAGGGTATCCAGCAGTTTCAGGCTCACCGCCACACTCGAACAGCCGTATTCCCGGATCGGGTCGAATGCCGCATCGGCCAGGGCACAAAAGGTGAGCGGCGGGGCAATCAGCCGCAGCGTTCCGTCGCTGTCCAGCCGCTGTGGCGCTGGTGGCTGCCGGCCGGCGACCTGCACCAGGCCGATCCCCAGCCGATCCAGGCAGGCCATGGCGGTAAACGGGTCGTTGATGCCCGGCGACAGGGCGCGCACCGCGATTTCCACCAGTTGATTGACCACGAACAGCAGGTCCTGCCCGGCGGTACGCTGATTGCCCAGCACGAACGCGGCATTGACCGCATCGGTCAGTGACGCCGCGTCAGCGCTGGGTGGTTGAGCCCACAGCAGCGGCTGTCCCGTGATCAGGTGCTCGCCGGGGCGACAGGCGAGGCGCAGGACCAGGTCGTGCTGGCGGGCCAGCGCCAGCAGCGCCTCCAGGTCAATGAACTGCAGGTAGCCCGAGTGCTGCGCCGGCACCGGCACGCCGTTCTCCGCCGCGGGTTCTGCCGATTTAGGGGCGGGAGTGCCGGCGGGTTCGGGAAACAGCTGCTCGATACCGGCGCAGAGCTCATGGCTGAGGCGAGCGATGATTTCGTTGGCCTGGATGGCGACCGAGACGTGGTGAATGAAGTAGATCAGCACGCCCAGGCTGAAAACCGCCAGCAGCACACCGAGGGTGACGGACAGGTGCGGTACGAAGGCCTCCGCCCCCTCGGCGTGGCGGATGGTGCGCAGCACCAGCAGGCAGTACAGGAACGTGGCCACGAAGATGCCCAACACCAGTTGGTAGGTGGTGTCGCGCATGAAGTTGCGCAGCAGGCGCGGGCCGAACTGGGACGAGGCGAGGGACAGGGTCACCAGGGTCATGGAAAAGACGATGCCGACGATGGTGATCATCGAGCCGGCGATGGTGCCCAGCACCGTGCTGGCGCCCTCGGCGCCGCCGGTGAACAGCCAGCCGTCGACACGCAGGGCGCGCAGGGTGTCGCCACGGTCCAGAGCGGTGGTGGCGAGTGCCAGCCCGACCGCAGCGCAGGCCATGAGAATGGGCAGGAACCAGAAGCTGGAGCGCATCCGGTTCCAGTAACTGAACAGCTGTGCTTTCACTCCGGAGACCGTACTCTGAGCATCCACTGCATCGGAGTGTGCAAGCGCGACGGTGTTCCGCAGGGGGACGACCCGGCAGCCTGGAATTTCCCCTTGCGCTGCGATCAAAGGAAAGTCTGTAGGAACCTACACGAGGAGAGCGAGATGGAAACGCAGGAACTGCATCGCGGGCGGTTGATCGACCATATCCAACTGGTGGTGAGGGACCTGCCCGCCAGCCAGGTGTTCTACCAGGCCGTCTGCGCCGCCCTGGAGATTCCCATGGGAGGGGTGGGGGAGGGCTACTTCTGGATCGACGAGCTGTTCGTCTCGACGGCCGACAGCCCGGCGGCGCTGGGGCAACTGACTGGGCGCCATCACCTGGCCTTCCAGGCGAAGAGTCCGACCATGGTCGATGCCTTCCACAAGGCCGCCCTGGCCAGCGGTGGCACCGACAACGGGGCGCCCGGCGAGCGCGAGTACCACCCGGGTTACTACGCCGCCTTCGTCCTTGACCCCGACGGCAACAACATCGAAGCCGTGTACCACGGGCCGGCGCAGCGCAGCGCGGAGTCGGTGCTGATCTCGTTCTGAAGAAGGTGGCCGCCCTCACTCCACCCGGCACTAGGCAGAGGACGCCGGGTGGACAGGGCAGTACGCCATCCGTTCGCCTCAGTCAACGCAATGGGGCTGTTGTCCAACCTGCTTATTCCACCGTGCAGACCGCTCTGGCCTGGTGGCGCGAGCTCGCCGACAATGCCGCTACCCTCTCATCCTTGCAGGCATGCAATGCACAACCGATATGGAAAACTCGCCTCCTGGGTTTACAACCTGGACAAGCCGGTAGGTCGGTCATTCGGTGACCTGGAGTTTTATCGCCATCGCCTCGAACAATGCGATGGCCCTATTCTGGAGCCTGCCGTCGGCAACGGGCGCATTTACGTCCCCTTGCTGGAAGCTGGCTTCCCAATCGAGGGCTTCGATGCTTCCAGTGAGATGCTCGGTTATTGCGATGCAGCGTGCCGCAAGCGAGATCTACCGGCTGCGTTGACCCGGCAGACATTTGAGAACTTCTCCTACGACAAGCGCTTTGGCGCCATCATCATCCCGGCAGGGTCGTTTCAATTGCTTACCGAAAGCGCTTCAGCCACTTCTGTGCTGGAGCGATTGCATTATCACCTCGCACCCAGCGGTCGTTTGATCATCGATCTTGACCCGATATGCAGCTTTCTCGAACCCTCAGCAGCCTCTACATCTGTTCGGACGTGGGTGACTGAAGAAGGCGATCTGCTGACGTTGACCGATCAGCGGGTTGAGACTCGCTATCTCGCCCAGACGACCCTTTCCCACCTTCGCTACGAGCACTGGCGTGATGGCCGCTTGCTACGAACTGAGCTCGATCTGTTCAAGCTGCGCTGGTGGGGCGTTGAGGAGTTCGCTCTTGCGCTGCGTGCTGCGGGCTTTGTGGATATTGAGATTTCGGGCAACTACCAGCACGGCCAGGGACCGCTTGAGGGCCAGACGATAATCAGCTTCGAGGCGAGGCGCGCGACGTTTTGAGGTTGCCACGATGGTCATGACCGTCATCTTGTCTCGGCCTCTGTAACCAGCGACTTTCTTGCGGCTGTTTCATGGGGGGGGCTTGCACCGTTTTCAGTGTGTCAAAGTCCTCCGCCGAAACGATATTGCCAAACAATGCCTACGGCATCGTATTGACTGCCCGTACGGGTAAAAGCGCCATTACTGGCGAACAGTTTCAGCGAATGGTTCCGACTCAACGGCAGCGTGAGCGTGCCACCGTAGCGTGTATTTTCCTGAAAGTCGCGGTTGCTGGCCCCGTCGATTGAGGTACTTCCACCCGCGAAATAGGTCATGTCCAGTGCTGCCCAAATACCATTGCTGAAGGAATAGATAATATGACCTTGGACTTGATAAATAGGGTCCTGAGAAACCGTGCGATTTCCGAGGAAATCATCATTGTCGGTGAAAAAAGTTCCTGCGCCAGACAATTCCAGTGTTAATGCGCCCAGACGCTTGGAAATCCCCAGCTCGGGTTTGAATGACCAGCGATTGTTGCCGAGGTTTATGAGCCTGTCCGAATCGTATTGGCCCAGCGGCGCCGTGATCGCCAGGCTGGCGCCAATAATCAAATCCTGTTGATACCGGGCGAACTCATTCAGGGGCAGAGCTGGGGCGCCATATAGGTTAACCGAGAAGCGAAACCTTGGATCGATAAGTCCCGTGACATAGCGCTCTACGGGCTCGCCGTCAAAAAGAGCAGTGCCCTGCAGTTTTGCCTGGGGGACAACAATATCGAACTTTCCGGAGCGACCCCACACGTCCAGGGATCTGGCATAGGCAAACACGATTGTGTCGATATCGATCTTGCCATCTTCGAGCGGTACCGAAGGGTTGGCGGTCACGCTGCCCTCAGTCTTGCTGTAACCCATGAGCAGGAAATTAATCCCGACAGGTGTATTGGCGTAAGACCTGGGCTCGAGATCTTCTGCTTCTGCTCCGTAGGCGACTAACATGAGCGACGCGCATAGTAGATATCTCATCCGCTTGCTTCCTACGCCCTGAGATTTTCCTCAGCGTTGTTTTTGAATGTAGAGCATCTCTATGCGCCTGGCCGCTACCACCACAGCAGCCGGTAGCATGACTGCTCCTGACGGCAGGCTCGGCTTTCTGCCACCTGCCTATTTTGCAGGTGCATAAGAAAAAACCCCTTGCAGCCAATGACTGCAAGGGGTTCGGTGTCCACCAAGGTCCGCTGAGAGCCAGCGCAATCCTCAAACGTTGAAGCGGAAGTGCATCACGTCGCCGTCCTTGACGATGTAGTCCTTGCCTTCCAGGCGCCATTTGCCGGCTTCCTTGGCGCCGGCCTCGCCCTTGTACTGGATGAAGTCGTCGTAGGCGATGACTTCGGCGCGGATGAAGCCCTTCTCGAAGTCGGTGTGGATCACGCCGGCGGCCTGCGGGGCGGTGGCGCCGACCTTGACGGTCCAGGCGCGTACTTCCTTCACCCCGGCGGTGAAGTAGGTCTGCAGGTTGAGCAGCTGGTAGCCGGCGCGGATCACGCGGTTCAGACCCGGCTCCTCCATGCCCATGGACTCGAGGAACATCATCTTTTCCTCGTCATCGTCCAGCTCGGCGATTTCCGCCTCGATCTTGTTGCACACCGGCACCACGATGGCGCCTTCTTCCTCGGCGATGGCCTTCACCACGTCCAGGTGCGGGTTGTTCTCGAAGCCGTCCTCGGCGACGTTGGCGATGTACATCACCGGCTTGCTGGTCAGCAGGTGGAAGCCGCGAACGATGCGCTTCTGCTCGTCGTCCATGTGCTTCATCAGGCTGCGGGCCGGCTTGCCCTCGCTGAAGTGCGGGATGAGCTTTTCCAGGATGGCCTTCTGCGCCAGGGCTTCCTTGTCGCCGCCCTTGGCGTTGCGGGCGACCTTCTGCAGTTGCTTCTCGCAGCTGTCCAGGTCGGCGAAGATCAGTTCCAGGTCGATGATCTCGATGTCGCGCTTGGGATCCACGCTGTTGGCCACGTGGATGACGTTCTCATCCTCGAAGCAGCGCACCACGTGGGCGATGGCGTCGGTCTCGCGGATGTTGGCCAGGAACTTGTTGCCCAGGCCCTCACCCTTGGAGGCGCCGGCGACCAGACCGGCGATGTCGACGAATTCCATGGTGGTCGGCAGCACGCGCTCGGGCTTGACGATCGCCGCCAGGGCATCCAGGCGGGCATCGGGCATCGGCACGATGCCGCTGTTGGGCTCGATGGTGCAGAACGGGAAGTTCTCCGCGGCGATGCCGGACTTGGTCAGGGCGTTGAACAGGGTGGACTTGCCGACGTTGGGCAGGCCGACGATGCCGCAATTGAATCCCATGGTGTATCCCTCGCGAATCGAAAAGGGGAGTGATCAGGCTTTCTGGCTGTGCAGCGTCTGCATGGCCTTGGTCCAGTCGCCAGCCAGGATCTCTGGAACAACGCCCAGGGCGTGGTCGATGCTCTTGTCCAGCAGCTCCTGCTCGCTGCGCGGCGCGCGGCTGAGCACGAAGCCGGACACCAGGCTGGCGTGGCCGGGATGGCCGATGCCCAGGCGCAGACGATGAAAACCGTTGTTGTTGCCGAGCTGGGCGATGATGTCGCGCAGTCCGTTGTGCCCGCCGTGTCCGCCGCCTTTCTTGAGCTTCGCGACGCCGGGGGGCATGTCGAGTTCGTCGTGGGCCACCAGGATCGCATCGGGCTCGATGCGGTAGAACCGGGCCAGCGCGGCGACGGCCTGTCCGCTGCGGTTCATGTAGGTGGTGGGGATGAGCAGACGAACGTCCTGACCCTGATGGGTGAACTTGCCCACCAGGCCGAAATACTTCTTGTCGAGAACCAGGCGCACGCCCTTGGCGTCGGCAAGGCGCTCAACGAAAAGGGCCCCTGCGTTATGCCGGGTCTGGTCGTATTCGGGGCCTGGATTACCCAGGCCGACGATCAGTTGTACGGCAGTCACGTCAGGGGCCCTTCCTTAAGCGGCTGCCGCGCAACGCGCGGCAGCGCCAGTTGCATTACTCGGCGCGCGAGGCGTGGATGTTGGCCACGGCCAGGTTGTTGCCGTGGGCCAGGGCCACCAGTTGAACGCCCTTCGGCAGCTTCAGGTCGGACAGGTGCAGAATCTGGCCGACTTCGACGTTGCTCAGATCAACTTCGATGAACTCCGGCAGGTCCTTGGCTTCGCAGGACACTTCCACTTCGCTGATCACGTGGGACACTTCGCCGCCTTGCTGCTTCACGCCCACCGAATTTTCGGCGTTGATGAAGTGCAGGGGAACGCTGGTGGTCATCTTCTGGCCGGCAACGACGCGCACGAAGTCGGCGTGCAGCACGAAGCTCTTGGCCGGGTGACGCTGCAGGGCCTTGATGACCACGTCTTCGGCCTTGCCGTCGATGGTCAGGCTGATGACGCTGCTGTAGGTGGCTTCGTTTTCCAGCGCCTTGGCGAAGTCCTTGGCCAGCAGGCTGATGGATTGCGGAGCCTTGTCGCCGCCGTAGACAACGGCGGGAACCAGGTTGGCGTTACGACGCAGGCGGCGGCTCGCACCTTTCCCCAGGTCGGAACGCGCTTCGGCATTCAGGGTGATCTTGGTCATGTTGTATCTCCAGATATACGTGTCGCCCGCACGCTTGCGACCAGCGTTTGGGCGACTCGGAAAAGCCCCGCGTCAGGCGGGGCGTTTGTGTTCAGCGCGATAGCTGGCGGCAGGGCCGTCAGCTGCGAAACATTGCGCTGATCGATTCTTCGTTGCTGATGCGGCGTACCGCTTCGGCGACCACCGGGGCGATGTCCAGCTGGCGAATGCGCGGGCACGCCTGCGCCGCCGGGGACAGCGGGATGGTGTTGGTGACCACCACTTCGTCGAGCGCGGAGCCTTCGATGTTCTCGATGGCGCGGCCGGACAGCACGGGGTGGGTGCAATAGGCATAAACGCGTTCGGCGCCGTGGTCCTTGAGGGCCTTGGCGGCCAGGCACAGGGTGCCGGCGGTATCGACCATGTCGTCGACCAGCACGCAGGTGCGGCCTTCGACATCGCCGATGATGTGCATGACTTCGGACACGTTGGCCTTGGGGCGACGCTTGTCGATGATCGCCAGGTCCACGCCCAGGCTCTTGGCCACGGCGCGCGCACGCACCACGCCACCGATATCCGGGGACACGATCAGCAGGTTCTCGAAGCGCTGGTCTTCGATATCGTCCACCAGGGTGGGCGAGCCGTAGATGTTGTCCACGGGGATATCGAAGAAGCCCTGGATCTGGTCGGCGTGCAGGTCAACGGTGAGCACACGGTTGACGCCGACGTTGGCCAGCATGTCGGCCACCACCTTTGCGCTGATCGCCACGCGGGCGGAGCGGGGGCGGCGATCCTGACGGGCATAGCCGAAGTAGGGGATCACGGCGGTGATGCGCGACGCGGAGGAGCGGCGGAAGGCGTCGGCCATTACCACCAGTTCCATCAGGTTGTCGTTGGTGGGCGCACAGGTCGGCTGAATCAGGAAGACGTCCTTGCCGCGAACATTTTCATTGATTTCAACGCTGATCTCGCCGTCGGAGAACTTGCCTACGGCAACGTCGCCGAGCGGGATGTGCAATTGCTGAACGACGCGACGCGCCAGATCGGGGTTGGCGTTCCCCGTGAAGACCATCATCTTGGACACGCGCAGTACCTGCCTGGATTGGGTCCGATGAAATTGAAAAGCCGTTCAAAAAGGCGTGCTTTTTGAACAGCTCTGGAATATGGCAGGGGCGGCTGGATTCGAACCAACGCATGGCAGGATCAAAACCTGCTGCCTTACCGCTTGGCGACGCCCCTGTAGGGTTTTACTCGAATGTTCTGACCGGAACTCGCAACCCGTGAGGGTTAATGGCAGGGGCGGCTGGATTCGAACCAACGCATGGCAGGATCAAAACCTGCTGCCTTACCGCTTGGCGACGCCCCTGTATCGAATTCCCGAAATCAGGCATTCACTTCCTGTCCAAGTTTTCCAGCGCGCGGTGCAGCGGAGACCGGTTGCAACCGCGAGCGATGAAGCTCGGCAGAGTGGCTGGAAGTTGGCGCGAGACTTTAGCAGCCTCATCGCGATTTGGGAAGCTCCCAAACACACAAGCTCCAGTGCCGGTCATGCGTGCCTGAACAAAATTGTTCAACCACTTCAAAGCGTTACGAACTTCGCTGTAGCGCTTCTCAACCACCGGCTGACAGTCGTTATGACCGCCCCCCTCAGGAAGGCTGCGAACTCTAATGGCCGGAGTATCACGTGTCAACTCCGGGTCGGAAAAAATTTCTGCTGTACTAACAGACACTTGCGGCGCAACGACCAGGTACCAGGGTTCCTCCGGGGTAACCGGGGTGAGCTTTTCACCTACCCCTTCGGCGAACGCCGCGCGACCGCGCACGAAGACCGGTACATCCGCACCCAGGGTGAGGCCCAGCTCGGCCAGGCGGTCCTCGCTCCAGTCCAGCCCCCAGAGGTGATTGAGGCCCACCAGCGTGGTGGCGGCATCCGAACTGCCGCCGCCGATGCCGCCGCCCATGGGCAGGCGCTTGTCCAGCCAGATATCGGCGCCCAGACGCGTGCCGGACTGCTCCTGCAGACGCCGTGCGGCGCGGACGATCAGGTTGCTGTCGTGGGGTACGCCGGGAATGTCGGTATGCAGGCGGATCTGCCCGTCCTCGCGGCAACGGAAACCGAGTTCGTCGCCATGGTCGAGAAACTGGAAGAGTGTCTGCAGCTCGTGATAACCGTCCGGGCGGCGGCCGAGGATATGCAGGAACAGGTTGAGCTTGGCCGGGGCGGGCAGGATCAGTTGGGCGTCATGCATGGGGTTGGTTCGGTTCGGGGAGTCATTTCTCTCTCCCTCGTGGGGAGAGAGGGGGTGTCGGCGCTAGCGGCCCAGCAGGCGCGGACGCCAGTCCTTGATAACCAGGGTGATTTCCAGGTCCTTGCCGTACAGCTTCATGCGCGAGGGCAGGGCGAAGCCGTCCTGCTCCAGGTAATCGAGATAGTCCACCCGCCAGTCCTCCTGGGTCAGTCTCGCCAGGCGGCTGTCGGCGTCTAGCGTCAGCTGGCTGCGGCTGTCGGGTTCGGGGAGGCCGCGTATCCACCAGAGCAGGTGGGAGACGGGCAACTGCCAGCCGAGCTGTTGTTCCAGCAGCGCCTCCGGCGATTCGGCGCTGTAGCGCCCCTGATTGGCGATTTCCAGCTCGGTGGCGCCGGGGCGACCGATCAGGCGGCTGGCGCCCTGGCCCAGCGGGCCGGAGAGGCGGATGTCGAAATACGACTGGCGCTGCAGCCACTGCAGAGTGGCGCTGCCGGAATCCTCAGGCGTCTTTAGGCCGAGCTTGCCGGTGATCTGCCAGCCGTCGATCTGGCTGATCTGCACCTTGTGGGCCTGCCACTGGGCAGGGTTGCCCTGGCCTTCCATGAGTTCGCGAGGCTGCTTGGCGGCGCAGCCGGCAAGCAGGGTGAGGATGGCAAGCAGAGTCGTCAGGCGTTTCATGGCGTCAGGGCTTCTCCGATCCGGTCAGGCGTTGCAGCGTGCGCAGCAGGGTGGTGTTCTCCGGGTCGCTCTTGAGCGCCTCGGCCCACACCTTGCGTGCCTCGCGCTGCTTGCCGCGCACCCAGAGCACTTCACCCAGGTGTGCGGCGATTTCTGCGTCGGGCATCTTGTCCATGGCCAGGCGAAGCAGGCGCTCGGCCTCTGCCAGGTTGCCCATGCGGTAGTTCACCCAGCCCAGACTATCGATGACCGCCGCGTCGTCCGGACTCAGTTGATAGGCCTGCTCGATCAGGCGGCGGGCTTCCTCGTAGCGGTTGGTGCGATCGGCCAGCGTGTAGCCCAGGGCGTTGAGGGCCATGGCGTTGTCCGGTTCCTGTTCGAGGATGAAGCGCAGGTCGCGCTCCAGTTGCGCCAGGTCACCGCGCTTCTCGGCCAGCATGGCCCGGCTGTAGAGCAGGTTGAGGTCGCCGGGATATTCGGCGAGGGCCTGGTCGATCAGGCGGCTGGCGCGTTGCGGCTGGTTGTTGCGCCCCCAGGCTTCGGCTTCGATCAGGTAGAGCTGCACCGCGTATTCCGGATAGCTGGCGCGGGCTTCGCGCAGCAGGCGCGCCGCCTCGCTGCCTTGCTGGCGTTCGAACAGCAGCGTGCTCTGGCGCGCCAGCGCGGGCAGGTACTCATTGCCCGGCTCGATCTGGGCATAGGCCTCCAGAGCCTCCTCGGGTTCGCCGAGCTCCTCGTAGACGCGCCCCAGATGCAGCAGAGCAGCGTTGCGATGAGCGTCGCGTTCGAGCAGCTCTTCCAGCAATTCACGGGCACCCTGCCAGTCTTCGATTTCCATGCTGACCAGGGCCAGGGAGAAGCGCAGGTCGTCGTCTTCCGGGTGCTGCTCCAGCAGTTCCGAGAACGCCTTGTGCGCCTCGGGTAGCTTGCGCTGGTCGACCAGCAGGCGTGCCTCGGCCAGGCGCAGGCGCTTGTCGTCCGGGTGCTGGCGGATGCCCTTGCGCAGCAGCGGCAGGGCTTCGTCGCCGCGATCCAGGCTCTGCAACAGCCGGGCGCGCAGCAGCAGGGCGCCGACGTCACCCTTGCGCAGCGCCGGGTGGTCGAGCAGCGCCAGAGCCTCTTCGGGCTTGCCGTCCTGCTGCAGCAGCAGGGCCTGGCCGAACAGCAGCTGGGCGTTGTCCGGGTACTTCTGCAGCAACTGATCGAAGCTGGTCATCAGCCCGGCGCGGGTGTCCGGGTCGGTCTCCGCCGCGGACAGCGCGAGGAAGTCGAAGTGCGGATTGCCCTTGTGGCGCAGGATGTTCTCCATGTGCGCGAGGGATTGCTCGAAGCGCCCGGCACGGGCCAGCTGGATGGCTGCGGCACGCTGTGCCTCGATGTTGCTCGGGTCGCTGTCAGCCCAGATGAGTGCGCTGTCGAGGGCCGCCTGGGTGGCGCCCAGGTACTCGGAGATGCGGTAGGCGCGCTCGGCCACGCCGGGGTCGCGGGTGGCATGGGCTTCGCGCAGGTAGTTGGCCAAGGCGATGTCGAAGCGGCCGCGCTGGCCGGCCAGTTCGGCGGTCAGCAGCGCAAACAGGGTGTCCGGCGTGAACGAGGCATATTCCACCGGCTCGGGTGCGGCGGCGGTTTCGGGCTCGGTGCTGCGCGAGGCGGAGGGCAGTGTCTGGCAGCCCAGGAGCATGAGGCCGGCCAACAGCGTGACGAATATCTTCATGGAGGGGTAACTCACCTGCTTTGCGCCATCATGACACAGGCCTGCCGGCAAGCCCATCGGCGGGGCAGGGTGGATGGGAGTTGTTCAAACACGGGCGACATAGGAGAATTGCGCGCTTCCCTGATCCGACCTAAGACGTGCATGGCCTTCCTCGCCCTTGGTATCAACCACAAGACCGCTTCCGTGGACATCCGCGAGCGGGTGGCGTTCACGCCCGAGCAGATGGTCGAGGCGCTCCAGCAGCTCTGCAGCGTGACGCCGAGCAGTGAAGCGGCGATTCTCTCGACCTGCAACCGCAGCGAGTTGTATCTGCACCAGGACTGCCTGCAGGCCGACCGGGTCCTGCAATGGCTGGCCGATTACCACCGCCTGAGCCTAGACGAGCTGCGCCAGTGTGCCTACGTGCATGCCGACGAGCAGGCCGTGCGCCACATGATGCGCGTGGCGTCTGGGCTGGATTCGCTGGTGCTCGGCGAGCCGCAGATCCTCGGCCAGATGAAATCCGCCTACGCGGTGGCCCGTGAGGCGGGCACCATCGGCCCGCTGCTGGGTCGCCTGTTCCAGGCCACCTTCAGCACCGCCAAGACCGTCCGCACCGACACCGCCATCGGCGAGAACCCGGTGTCCGTGGCCTTTGCCGCCGTCAGCCTGGCGAAGCAGATCTTCAGTCGGCTGGAGAACAGCCAGGCGCTGCTGATCGGCGCCGGCGAAACCATCACCCTGGTCGCCCGCCACCTGCACGAGCAGGGCGTCAAGCGCATCGTGGTGGCCAACCGTACCCTGGAGCGCGCCCGCACCCTGGCCGACGAGCTCGGCGCCCGCGCGGTGCTGCTCTCCGAGATTCCCGATGAGCTGGTCCACAGCGACATCGTCATCAGTTCCACCGCCAGCCAGCTGCCGATCCTCGGCAAGGGCGCCGTCGAGCGCGCGCTGAAGCTGCGCAAGCACAAGCCAATGTTCATGGTCGACATCGCCGTGCCGCGCGACATCGAGCCGCAGGTCGGCGAGCTGGAGGACGTATACCTCTACACCGTGGACGACCTCCACGAGGTGGTGGAGGAAAACCTCAAGAGCCGCCAAGGCGCGGCGCGCGCCGCCGAGGATCTGGTATCGCTGGGCGCCGACGAGTTCATGGCCCGTCTGCGCGAACTGGCCGCCGTGGACGTCCTCAAGGCCTACCGGCAGCAGGCCGAGCGCCTGCGCGACGAGGAACTGGCCAAGGCCCAGCGCCTGCTGCAGAACGGCGGCAGCGCCGAAGACGTGCTCGCCCAGCTGGCCCGCGGCCTGACCAACAAGCTGCTGCACGCGCCGAGCGTGCAGCTCAAGCGGCTCAGTGCCGACGGTCGCCTGGATGCGCTGGCCGTGGCCCAGGAGCTGTTTGCCCTCGACGAGACGAAGAAATGAAGGCATCCCTTCTGAAGAAGCTGGAAGGGCTTCAGGACCGCTACGAAGAACTCACCGCGCTGCTCGGCGACGCCGAAGTGATCGGCAACCAGAACCAGTTCCGCGCCTATTCCAAGGAATACGCCGAGGTGGAGCCGGTGATCCTCGCCTATCGGGATTTCTGCAAGGTGCAGTCCGACCTGGATGGCGCGCGGGAAATGCTCAAGGACAGCGATCCGGAGCTGCGCGCGATGGCCGAGGAAGAGGTCGATCAGGCGCGCGCCGAGCTGGAGACACTGGAGGATCGCCTGCAGCGCATGCTGTTGCCGCGTGACCCCAACGACAGCCGCAACGTGTTCCTGGAAGTGCGCGCCGGCACCGGGGGCGACGAGGCGGCGATCTTTGCTGGCGACCTGTTCCGCATGTATTCGCGCTATGCCGAGAAGCAGGGCTGGCGCATCGAAATCCTCTCCGAGAACCCCGGCGAGCACGGCGGCTACAAGGAAATCATCACCCGCGTCGAGGGTGACGACGTGTACGCCAAGCTCAAGTTCGAGTCTGGCGCGCACCGCGTGCAGCGCGTGCCGGAAACCGAATCCCAGGGCCGCATCCATACCTCGGCTTGCACCGTGGCGGTTCTGCCCGAGCCGGATGAGCAGGCGGCCATCGAGATCAACCCGGCGGATTTGCGCGTCGACACCTACCGCTCCTCCGGCGCCGGCGGCCAGCACGTCAACAAGACCGAATCGGCGATCCGCATCACCCACCTGCCTACCGGCATCGTGGTCGAGTGCCAGGAAGAGCGTTCGCAGCACAAGAACCGCGCCAAGGCCATGGCCTGGCTGGCGGCCAAGCTGCAGGACCAGCAGGACGCCGCCGCCCACAAGGAAATTTCCGACACCCGCAAGCTGCTAGTGGGTTCGGGCGACCGTTCCGAGCGCATCCGCACCTATAACTTCCCGCAGGGCCGGGTCACCGACCACCGCATCAACCTGACCCTGTATTCCCTGGGCGAAGTGATGGCCGGCGCGGTCGAACAGGTGATCGAGCCGCTGCGTCAGGAATTCCAGGCCGACCAGCTGGCGGCGCTGGGGGATTAAGCACGGCGCTTTTGTGGGAGCGGACTTGTCCGCGATGCGGTGTGCACCGAAGCCAAAAGCTCGCGAATGAATTCGCTCCCACAGAGCGGCCACGGCCGCAGAGGAGTTTTCCTGTCGAATGCCCACCCTCCAATCCCTGCTCGAAGCCGCCGATCTGCCCGACTCGCCCAGCCCGCGCCTGGACGCCGAGCTGCTGCTCGCCCATGTGCTGGGCAAGCCGCGCAGCTTCCTGCGCACCTGGCCTGAACACGAGCCCGACGCCGAACAATGCGCCCGCTTCGAACGCCTGCTGCAGCGCCGCCGCGCCGGTGAGCCGGTGGCCTACCTGCTGGGACGCCAGGGTTTCTGGAGCCTCGATCTGGAAGTCTCCCCCGACACGCTGATTCCCCGTCCCGACACCGAGCTGCTGGTGGAAACCGCCCTGCAACTGGCGCCGGCCACGCCGCTGGAGGTGCTCGACCTGGGCACCGGCACCGGCGCCATCGCCCTGGCCCTGGCCGCCGAGCGGCCGGCCTGGCGGGTGACCGGCGTGGATCGCGTCGACGCGGCCGTGGCGCTGGCTGCGCGCAATGGCCAGCGCCTGGGCCTGTCCAACGCGCGCTTCCAGCTCAGCCACTGGTTCGATGGCCTGGACGAGCAGCGCTTTGCGCTGATCGTCAGCAATCCGCCCTACATCGCCGCCGCCGACCGCCACCTGGGCGAGGGCGACGTGCGCTTCGAGCCGGCCAGCGCGCTGGTGGCCGGGGCGGACGGGCTGGACGACATTCGCTCGATCATCGCGCTGGCGCCCCGGCACCTGCTGCCCGGTGGCTGGCTGCTGCTGGAGCACGGCTACGATCAGGCCGAGGCGGTGCGCGCGCTGCTCAGCGCCGCCGGCTTCACCCGGGTGGAAAGCCGCCGCGACCTGGGCAATCACCAACGCATCAGTCTGGGTTGCTGGGAGGCTGAATGACCGAATTGAACGACCAGGAACTGCTGCGCTACAGCCGGCAGATTCTCCTCAGGCAGATCGATATCGAGGGCCAGCTGCGCATCAAGCAAGGGCGGGTGCTGATCGTCGGCCTCGGCGGGCTGGGTTCGCCGGTGGTGTTGTACCTGGCCGCCGCTGGGGTGGGCGAGCTGCACCTGGCGGACTTCGACCAGGTGGACCTGACCAACCTGCAGCGCCAGATCATCCACGACAGCCACAGCCTGGGCGTCGCCAAGGTCGACTCGGCCATCGCCCGACTGACCGCGCTCAACCCTGAGGTGCGTCTGGTGGCGCATCACGCCGCGCTGGATGCCGATTCGTTGGCCGCCGCCGTGGCGGCGGTGGACGTGGTGGTGGACTGCTGCGACAACTTCGCCACCCGCGAGGCGGTCAATGCCGCCTGCGTGGCGGCCGGCACGCCGCTGGTCTCCGGCGCGGCCATCCGCCTGGAAGGGCAACTGGCGGTGTTCGATCCGGGCCGCGCCGACAGTCCCTGCTACCACTGCCTGTACGGCCATGGCAGCGAGGCGGAACTGACCTGCAGCGAGGCCGGCGTGATCGGTCCGCTGGTCGGCCTGGTCGGCAGCCTGCAGGCGCTGGAAGCCCTCAAGCTGCTGGCCGGCTTCGGCGAGCCGCTGATTGGCCGACTGCTGCTGATCGACGCGCTGGGCAGCCGCTTCCGCGAGCTGAAGGTGCGCCGCGATCCGGCCTGTGCGGTGTGCGGAGGACGGCATGGCCAGTGAGGCGCCAGTCGGCGTGTTCGACTCCGGGGTCGGCGGCATCTCGGTGCTGCGCGAGATCCAGGCGCGCCTGCCCAACGAGTCGCTGCTTTACGTGGCGGACAGCGGCTTCGTGCCCTACGGCGAGAAAAGCCCGGAGTTCATCCGCGCGCGCAGCCGCGCCATCACCGAGTTCCTGCTCGACCAAGGCTGCAAGGCGCTGGTGGTGGCCTGCAACACCGCCACCGCGGCGGCGGTCGCCGAACTGCGCGGAACCTGGCCCGAGTTGCCCATCGTCGGCATGGAGCCGGCGGTCAAGCCAGCGGCCAGCGCTACGCGCAGTGGCGCGGTGGGGGTGCTGGCCACCACCGGCACGCTGAAGAGCGCAAAGTTCGCCGCGCTGCTGGACCGCTTCGCCCACGATGTGCGGGTGGTCACCCAGCCCTGTCCGGGCCTGGTGGAATGCGTGGAAAGCGGCGCGTTGCAGAGCGAGGAAACCCGCGCGCTGCTGCAGGGCTACGTGGCCCCGCTGCTGGAGGCCGGCTGCGACACGCTGATCCTCGGTTGCACCCACTATCCCTTCCTCAAGCCGCTGCTGCGCCAGCTGGTGCCCGAGTCGGTGAGCCTGATCGATACCGGCGAAGCGGTGGCGCGTCAGCTGCATCGCCTGCTGGCGGCCCGCGACCTGCTGGCCGCCGGCCCGGCCGCGCCGGCGCGCTTTCACACCAGTGGCGATCCCGAGGCGCTGCGCCGGGTGTTGCCGGTGCTCTGGCCGCATGCGGCGCGGCTCGAGGCGCTGCCGGTGGAACTCGGCGCGGCCTGAGTCTTCAGATGACGGGAAGTCCCAGCAAACGAGGACATTCCCGATGCGCAACGGATTACCCCTGGTGGCGGCATTTGCCCTGGCCGCGGCCACCTCCCCGGCAGCCCGGGCCGTGGATCTGACCCTGTCGGTCGGAGAGAGCCACGACTCCACGACGGTCGTGCGAATTGCCCTGGAATCGAGCTTCTCCCGCAGCTGGTGGCAAACCTCCACCGGCCGGCTGACCGGCTACTGGGACGCCGGTTACACCTGGTGGGAGGGCGACCTTACCTCCGACAACCACAGCCTGTCGTTGGCGCCGGTGTTCGTCTATGAGTTCGCCGGCGAACGGCTACGGCCGTTCATCGAGGCGGGCATCGGTGTGGCGGTATTCGCCGACACGCAGATCGAGGACCGCGACCTGGGATCGATGTTCCAGTTCGAGGACCGCATCGGCGTCGGTCTGCGCTTTGGCCAAGGACATACTCTGGGTCTGCGTGCCATCCACTATTCCAACGCGGGCATCAAGAATCCCAACGACGGGGCGGAGGTCTACAGCCTGTACTACCGGTTGCCGCTGTAGGGGAAAGGGCGCACCGCTGGCCGGGAGAGGAGGCAATGCCCCCTCTCCCTTGACGGGAGAGGGGCCGGGGGGAGAGGGTGGAGCACCCTACCTTCACGCACGTTCGGGAGGACTTCCCCCATGCGCATCCTGCTCACCGGCGGTACCGGCCTCATCGGCCGTCATCTCTGTCATCTCTGGCGTGCCCAGGGCCATGAGGTCTGGGTGTGGAGTCGCCGGCCGCAAGCCGTGCCGGCGATCTGCGGCGCCGGCGTGCAGGGCGTCGCCGAGCTGGTCGAGCTGGACGACCAGCCGCTGGACGCGGTGGTCAACCTGGCCGGCGCGCCCATTGCCGACCGGCCCTGGACGGCGGCACGTCGCCAGGAGCTGTGGGACAGTCGCGTCACTCTGACCGAGCAGCTGGTGGACTGGCTGGCGCGCCGCGCGCAGCGGCCGGCGGTGCTGGTCTCCGGCTCGGCCACCGGCTGGTACGGCGACGCCGGCGAGCAGCGGCTGGACGAGACGTCGCCGCCCGCCGACCAGGGCTTCGCCGCGCGCCTATGCGGCGCCTGGGAGGATGCGGCCTGCCGCGCCGAGGCGCTGGGGCTGCGCGTGGTGCGCGTGCGCACCGCGCCGGTGCTGACCCTCGACGGCGGTATGTTGCCGCGCCTGCTGCCACTGTATCGGCTCGGCCTGGGCGGGCCGCAGGGCAGCGGCCGGCAATGGATGCCCTGGATCCACCTGCACGATGAAATCGCCCTGATCGATTTTCTCGTCTCCCATCCCGACGCGAGCGGCCCGTACAATGCCTGCGCTCCGCAGGCCGTGCGCAACCGCGACTTCGCCCATGCGCTCGGTCGCGCCCTGCATCGGCCAACCCTGCTGCGCGTGCCGGCCTTCGCCCTCAAGGGCCTCGGCGAGCTGTCCAGCCTGCTGCTGGGTGGCCAGCACCTGACGCCCCGACGCGTGCAGGAGCAGGGTTTTGCGTTTCGCTTCGCCGATCTGGATTTAGCCCTGGCCGACCTGCTCGGCCGCCATCGATAGGAAGTTGCATGACCGATCACGCGCTGTTGCTGGTCAACCTGGGGTCGCCCGAATCCACCAAGGTGGAAGATGTGCGTCGCTACCTCAACCAGTTCCTCATGGACCCCTATGTCATCGATCTGCCCTGGCCGCTGCGCCGCCTGCTGGTGTCGCTGATTCTCTGGAAACGTCCGGCCCAGTCGGCGCATGCCTATGCCTCCATCTGGTGGGAAGAGGGCTCGCCGCTGATCGTGCTCAGCCGCCGTCTGCAGGCGGCGATGGCCGAGCGCTGGAGCCACGGGCCGGTGGAGCTGGCCATGCGTTATGCCGAGCCGTCCATCGAGGGCACACTGCGCCGCCTGGCCGAGCAGGGCGTGCGGCGCATCACCGTGGCGCCGCTGTACCCGCAGTTCGCCGACAGCACCACCACCACCGTGCTGCAGGAGATCCGCCGGGTCGTCGCACAGCATGGCTTCAGCTTCGAGCTGCAGTACCTGCCACCGTTCTTCGCTGAGGAGCCCTACCAGCAGGCGCTGCTGGCCAGCGCCAGGCCACACCTGCAGCAGGGTTTCGACCACCTGCTGCTGAGCTTCCACGGCATTCCCGAGTCGCACATCCGCAAGCTGGTCAAGGACCCGAAGCACGACCTGCGCGCGCCCAACAGCCAGGGCGTCAGCCCGGAAAACCTCGCGCTGTGCTACCGCAGCCAGTGCCAGCGCACCGCCGAGCTGTTCGCCGAACGCGCGGGCCTGAAGGACGATCAGTGGTCGGTGTCCTTCCAGTCGCGCCTGGGGCGCAACAAGTGGATCGAACCCTACACCGAGCCCACCCTCGAAGCGCTGGCCGCCAAGGGTGTGAAGAAGCTGCTGGTCATGTGCCCGGCCTTCGTCGCCGACTGCATCGAGACCCTGGAGGAAATCGGCGACCGTGGCCGTGAAGTCTTCCAGGCCGCCGGTGGCGAGGAACTGGTGCTGGTGCCCTGCCTGAACGACCACCCGCAGTGGGCAGATGCGTTGAAGCAGCTCTGCGAACAGCGGGCCGTGCCGCTGCGCTGATGCTGCGAAACCGTAGGGCGGACAACGCTTCACCTGTCCGCCAAGCGGTGCGCACGGCGCCTTCGAGTTGCCTGCCTTGGCGGACAAGAACGACGTTGTCCGCCCTACGCTCTGACGAAAGTGTGTCGGTTCTAAAGGCCCCGGCACGCCCTTTGCTTCGCGGCCTGACTACCGCCTGTTTCGTGACGGTTTCTCAGGTACGCCCATGCACTCCGCGCTTCACCACCACGCCGATGCTCTTCTTGCCGATACCGACCAGCGCAGCCTGGAAGCGCGCGTGGACGAGTTGCAGGGCCGTCTGGAGCAGTTCAGCCTGCAGCGCATCCAGGAGCTGGCCGACGGCGAGCGCCTGGCTCGGCGCCTGCAGAACATCGTCGACTTGTTGCCCGGTGGCGTGGTGGTTATTGACGGTCACGGCCGCGTGCGCGAAGCCAACCCGGCGGCCCGCGAGCTGCTCGGCGAGCCGCTGGTCGGTGCGCTGTGGCGTGACGTGATCGCCCGCTGTTTCGCGCCGCGCAAGGACGACGGCCACGAGATTTCCCTGCGCAACGGCCGACGCGTGTCGCTGGCCACCCGCTCGCTGGAGGCTGAGCCCGGCCAACTGGTGATGCTGCAGGACATGACCGAAACGCGCCTGCTGCAGGAACAGCTGGCCCGCCACGAGCGGCTGTCCAGCCTCGGTCGCATGGTCGCCTCGCTGGCCCATCAGGTGCGCACGCCGCTGTCCGCCGCGCTGCCCTATGCCGGTCATCTCAGCGAGCGCCCTCTGCCCTTCGAACAGCAGCAGCGCTTCGCCCTGCGCATCAAGGAGCGCCTGCAGGAACTGGAGCACCAGGTGCGCGACATGCTGGTGTTCGCCCGCGGCGAGCTGCCGCTGTCCGACCGCCTGGCCCCGCGCGAGCTGTTCGACGCCCTGCGCGCCGCTGCCGATTCGCATATCGAGGGCCTGCAGGTGCGCTGGCAATGCGACGCGCGCGGCGGCGAGCTGCTGTGCAACCGCGACACCCTGGTCGGCGCCATCCTCAACCTGGTCAACAACGCCGTGCAGGCCGGCGGCCCGCAGGTGCGGCTGAAGATCCACCTGGTGCGCCGGGGCGACACCCTGCGCCTGACCGTCAGCGACAGCGGCCCGGGCATCGAGCCGGCAGTGCTGGCGCGCCTCGGCGAAGCCTTCTTTACCACCAAGACCGCCGGCACCGGCCTGGGTCTGGCGGTGGTCAAGGCGGTGGCCCGCGCCCATCGCGGCGAGCTGTTGCTGCGCTCGCGGGTCGGCCGTGGCACCTGCGCCATTTTGGAGTTGCCGCTGATCCTGGCGGCCGAAGGAGTTCAGGAGTACGCATGACTACCAAGGTTCTGCTGGTCGAAGACGACCGGGCGCTGCGCGATGCGCTGGGCGACACCCTGGAGCTGGGCGGCTACGCCTTTCGCGCCGTGGAGAACGCCGAAGAGGCGCTGCTGGCCCTGGAGCAGGACAGCTATTCGCTGGTGATCAGCGACGTGAACATGCCGGGCATGAACGGTCATCAGTTGCTGGTCGCCATCCGCCAGCGCCAGCCGCAACTGCCGGTGCTGCTGATGACCGCCTTCGGTGCCGTCGAGCGCGCCGTGGACGCCATGCGCCAGGGCGCCGCCGACTATCTGCTCAAGCCCTTCGAACCCAAGGCGCTGCTGGATCTGGTGGCGCGCCACGCCAACGGCGTGCTGACCCTGAGTGAACATGACGGCCCGGTGGCCGAGGAACCGGCCAGCCGCCAGTTGCTGGAACTGGCCGCCCGGGTGGCGCGCAGCGATTCCACCGTACTGATCTCCGGCGAATCCGGTACCGGCAAGGAAGTGCTGGCCCGCTACATCCACCAGTGCTCGCCGCGCGCCGGCAAGGCCTTCGTGGCCATCAACTGCGCGGCGATTCCGGACAACATGCTGGAAGCCACCCTGTTCGGCCATGAGAAGGGCGCCTTCACCGGCGCCATCGCCGCCCAGCCGGGCAAGTTCGAGCTGGCCGATGGCGGCACCATCCTGCTCGATGAAATCTCCGAGATGCCCCTGGGCCTGCAAGCCAAGCTGCTGCGCGTGTTGCAGGAGCGCGAAGTGGAACGGGTCGGCGCGCGCAAGCCGATGCCGCTGGACATCCGCGTGCTGGCCACCACCAACCGCGACCTGCAGGGCGAAGTGGCGGCCGGGCGTTTCCGCGAAGACCTCTATTACCGCCTCTCGGTGTTCCCGCTGGCCTGGCGGCCGCTGCGCGAGCGTCCGGCGGACATCCTGCCGCTGGCCGAGCGCCTGTTGGTCAAGCACGCCAGCAAGATGCGCCTGCCGCCGGTGAAGCTCTCGCCCGAGTCGGCCGATTGCCTGCGCCGGCATCCCTGGCCGGGCAACGTGCGCGAGCTGGACAACGCCATCCAGCGTGCGCTGATCCTGCAGCAGAACAACCTGATCCAGCCCCACGACCTGTGCCTGGACATGCCCATCGGCCTGGCGCCGCTGCCGGCTGCCGCGCCTGCGCCGGTGGCGGCAGCGGCGCCCGTGGCAACGTCCCTGCCGCCGCTGGCGGAAGAGGGCGGCGACGCCGGCGCGCTGGGCGAAGACCTGCGCCGCCGCGAGTTCGAGCTGATCCTCGATACCCTGCGCAGCGAGCGCGGTCGCCGCAAGGAAACCGCCGAGCGCCTGGGCATCAGTCCGCGCACCCTGCGCTACAAGCTGGCGCAGATGCGCGACGCCGGGCTGGATGTCGAGGCCTATCTGTTCGGGTAGGCCCACAGGTTTGGGCGTCGTCGCGACCACCCGCCCTTGGCACCCACCGGCCGGCGGCATAGACTGCGCGCCTTTCAAGCCCAGCCTTTCGTAATTGCCATGGCCGCCAAAGTCCAACCCTTCTGGAAACGCAAGACCCTCGCCGACCTGGACCAGGAGGAGTGGGAGTCGCTGTGCGATGGCTGCGGCCTGTGCTGCCTGCAGAAGCTCGAGGACGAGGACGACGGCAGCGTCTACTACACCCGCATCGCCTGCAAGCTGCTGGACCTGAAGAGCTGCCGCTGCACCGATTACGCCAATCGCCGCGCGCATGTACCGGACTGCATCCAGCTGACCCCGGCGCGCACCGACGAATTCAAGTGGCTGCCGCCCACCTGCGCCTACCGCCTGGTGGCCGAGGGCAAGGACCTGCTGCCCTGGCACCCGCTGGTCTGCAACGACCCCGATGCGGTACACCACGCCGGCATCTCCCTGTCCGGCAAGATGCTCAGCGAAACCGCCGTCGCCGATGAGGACTGGGAACAGCACCTGATTTTCCGCGCCGGTTGAGGTCGAAGCGGTTGATCCGCTTTACTGTCCCCCTCTCTTGCGCAGGAAGCCGCCATGCTTGCTCGTTCCACACTGTTGCTGTCCGTTCTGCTGACCGTGCTGCCGGCCTGGGCAGCCAAGGTCGACCTGGATTACCGGGTGAAATTCCTCCCCGCCGAGGACCAGGCCGAGGTCAGCCTGACTGTGGAGAAGGGCGAGGCCGTGCACCTGCTGGACTTCAACCTGGGCGAGGCCACCACCTTCAGTGACTTCCAGGCCGATGGCCAGTGGAGGCTGGCGGACGGGCGCGGCAGATGGCAGCCGTCCAGCGGCAAGGCCAGCCTGCGCTACCGGGTGCGCATCAGCAACCAGCGCAGTTCCGGCAGTTACGACGCCCGCATGACCGAGGACTGGGTCCTGATGCGTGGCGACGATCTGGTGCCGCCGGCGCGTGCCTCGCTGCGCGACGGGGTGGAGCTGATCTCGCGGCTGCAGTTCGACCTGCCGGAGGGTTGGAAGAGCGTCGAGACCGGCTGGACCCGGATCGGCAAGCAGCGTTTCCGCGTCGACAACCCCTCGCGCAATTTCGACCGTCCCACTGGCTGGCTGATCGCCGGCAAGCTGGGCACCCGCCGCGAGCGCCTCGGTCTGAGTGAAATCACCGTGGCCGCGCCGCTTGATCAGGGCATGCGGCGCATGGACATCCTTACCCTGCTGACCTTCGTCTGGCCGCAGGTGCAGCAGCTGTTCCAGCGCGATCCGGCCAAGCTGCTGATCGTCGGTGGCGGCGAGCCCATGTGGCGGGGCGGCCTGTCCGGTCCCAACTCGCTGTTCATGCACGCCGACCGGCCGCTGGTCAGCGAGAACGGCACCAGCTCGCTGTTGCACGAGCTGGTCCATGTCATCGCGCGTGTTACCGACCACGACAACAGTGACTGGATCAGCGAAGGCCTGGCCGAGTACTACGCCATCGAGTTGCTGCGTCGTGCCGGCGGCATGACCGAGGATCGCTATCAGCAGGTGCGCAAGCACCTGGCGGACTGGTCGAAGGATGTGAAGAGCCTGCGCGGCGAGCGGGCCAGCGGCCCGGTGACCGCCCGCGCCGTATTGCTGCTGCAGGACCTGGATGGCGAGATCCGCAAGCGCAGCAACGGTCAGCGTTCGCTGGACGATGTCATGCGCGGCCTGATGCGCCTGGAGCGGGCCAGCACCCAGGAGTTCATCGATATCAGCGAGAACGTCATGGGCGGGCGCTCGAAGGTGCTGGACACGCGACTTCTGCGCTGAGTCGCGCCGCCGGCGTGACGTTGCTCGCGTTCTTGCACACCGGCCTGGCGGGCGGGCCGCGTTGGGCTAGCTTGCCTGCCGGGCGGCATCGGCTGCCCGCAGGACTTCAATGAAAAAGGAACTTTCCATGCGTAAACTGCTGTCCGCCCTCAGCCTGGCCCTCCTGGCCGGCACCACCTCCGTCGCCGCCCTGGCTGTCGAAGCCACCGCCCAACCCCAGGCCGCCCAGAGCGCCCAGGTTGCCACCAAGGTGAATCTCAACACCGCCGACGCCGACACCCTGGCCCGCGAGCTGGTCGGCATCGGCGCCAGCAAGGCCGAGGCCATCATCGCCCACCGCCAGGCCCACGGCCCGTTCGCCACCGTGGATGAGCTGCTGGAAGTCAAAGGTATTGGCACTGCCATCCTGGAGAAGAACCTCAACAGGCTGAGCGTGCAGTAAGGCCACTCGTGGCACCGGAAGCCGGCCCTTGGGCCGGCTTTTTCATGGGCGGCTGGTGAGAGTCCAGCGGCCAAAACGAAAAAGCCCCGACTTGCGTCCTGGCTCTTTAACACCTCT
>NZ_JRUD01000004.1 GCF_000802425.1 Pseudomonas flexibilis
AACCTAGCCAGGATCGCCTTTGCCCTGATGAAGAAGCGGGAGGATTACATCCCTCGAACTGCCTAAAAGCGCTTGCAGGGCAACATAGAATCTCCCACAGGGAGGGATTTCAACCTGTCACCACCGTGCAAATTAGGGCTGGGCGATCAGGTTGGTGAACAGCAGGTCCTCGACCAGCGGGTAGCCTTCTTCGTACTCGATGACGGCGCGGATGCGTTCCAGCGCCTTCTGGCGCAGCTGCTCCTTGGCTTCCAGGCTGTCCATGCCGCCCGTGGGCACGGCGGCGAACAGCATGATCAGCTCGTTACGGATCAGAGCCTGGTGGTGCTCCAGGCGCGCCTGCGCAAAGGTGCCGGTGACCCGCAGGGCCACGTCGGCCTTGTAGAAGCGCGGGCGCGGGCCATCCCCGTAGTTGCCGACCAGCGACGGGCGCAGCTCGACATACAGAACCTTGCTGGGATCGTACTCCTTGGCAGCCTGCACCGGAGCGGCAAACAGACCCAGCAGCATCAGCGCGGCGATAAGCGATTTCACAAGCAAACTCCTCTGGCGTTGACGGCTTGCCTAGCTATTAGCGTGCCAGCTCGTGGCGCGTGGCATTCCGCGAGGCTTCGCCGGGCTGGCCCGGCGGCGGCGGCTGCCCGCGTCAATTTTCGGACGGCGTCCAGGACTCCGCAGGGTGGGTCGCCTTATCGACCCACCCTGCGGGCCGCCAGGCGCGCCGCGCCGGCGCGATGGCGGACAAGAAAAGCGTTACGGCCCTCAGGCCGGACGCGGCGCATAGGCGAAGACATCAGCATGCATCTGCTGCGGCGCCATGCCGGCCTCCACCAGCGCATCCAGGGTGGCGTAGACCATCGCCGGCGAGCCGCTGGCATAGACGTGCAGTCCGGACAGGCTGGGGAAGTCCGCCCGCACGGCCTCGTGCAACAGCCCGCAGCGCCCTTCCCAGCCGCACAGGTCGCTGACCACCCGGTGCAAGATCAGGTTGGGCGTGCGCTGCCACTCGTCCCACTGCGGCAGCGCATAGAAGTCCTCGGGACTGCGCACCCCCCAGTAGAGGTGCAGCGGATGGGCAAAGCCGGAGGCACGGCAATGCTCGATCAGGCCGCACATCTGCGCCAGGCCGGTGCCAGCGGCGATCAGCAGCAGCGGACCCTCCGGCAGGCGCTCCAGGCAGGCATCGCCGAACGGCAGCTGGACCCGTGCTACCCCGCTGCGTTCGATGAACGTCAGCAGCGCACGCGGCTGCTCGTCGCGCGCCAGGATGTGCAGTTCCAGCTCGCGGCCCTGGTGCGGCGCGGACGCCAGCGAATAGGCCGACCAATCGCCATCCTCGCGCTGCAGCATCACATACTGCCCGGCGTGGTAGCGTGGCGGCTTGCCGGCCGGCGCGCGCAGGCGCAGGCGGTACACGTCGCCACCCAGCGGTTCGCAGGCGATCAGCTGGCAACTCATCTCGCGCACCGGCAGGGTGCCCGGCGCCAGCAGCAGCGGCCACAGCAGTTCGCAGTCCGCCAGCGGCACCGCCACACAGGGCAGGACCTCGCCGGCGGTCAGCTCGGCGTCGCGCTGGCGCACCCGGCCGCGCAGCAGCGTGGCGGCGCAGATGTGGCAATTGCCGTTGCGGCAGCTCTGAGGGCATTCCAGGCCCAGGCGCCGGGCGGCATCCAGGATGCACTCGCCAGGCTGAACCTCCAGCACCACGCCGGAGGGTTGGACAGTCACGTTCAAGGCAGTTTCTCGCAGGGAAATACGACCGGGGCCACGGACGTTGCCGGCCGCGACACCGATTCAGGTTGTGCTATGGCGGCTCTGCGTCCGCTCAGTCGATGCCCAGACTCGCCCAGAGTTCGTCGACGCGCCGCACGACAGCCTCATCGCGGGTGATGACGCGGCCCCATTCTCGACTGGTCTCGCCCGGCCACTTGTGGGTGGCATCCAGGCCCATCTTCGAGCCCAGGCCAGAAATCGGCGAGGCAAAGTCCAGGTAGTCGATGGGTGTGTTATCGATCATCACCGTGTCGCGCTTGGGGTCCATGCGCGTGGTGATGGCCCAGATCACATCGTTCCAGTCGCGGGCGTTGATGTCGTCGTCGGTGACGATGACGAACTTGGTGTACATGAACTGGCGCAGGAAACTCCACACGCCGAGCATCACCCGCTTGGCATGCCCCGGGTACTGCTTCTTCATGGTCACCACCGCCATGCGGTAGGAGCAGCCTTCCGGCGGCAGGTAGAAGTCGGTTATCTCCGGGAACTGCTTCTGCAGGATCGGCACGAACACTTCGTTGAGCGCCACGCCGAGGATCGCCGGCTCGTCCGGCGGACGACCGGTATAGGTGCTGTGGTAGATCGGATCCTTGCGGTGGGTGATGCGCTCGACGGTAAACACCGGGAAGCGATCCACCTCGTTGTAGTAGCCGGTGTGATCGCCATAGGGGCCTTCGTCGGCCATCTCTCCCGGGTAGATATGCCCTTCGAGGATGATCTCGGCGCCGGCCGGCACCTGCAGCTCGCTGCCCAGGCACTTGACCAGCTCGGTGCGCGAACCGCGCAGCAGGCCGGCGAAGGCGTATTCGGAGAGGGTATCCGGCACCGGTGTCACCGCGCCGAGAATGGTCGCCGGGTCGGCGCCCAGCGCCACGGCCACCGGGTACGGGCGATCCGGATACTTCTCGCACCACTCGCGGTAATCCAGCGCGCCGCCGCGATGGCTCAGCCAGCGCATGATCACCTTGTTGCGGCCGATCACCTGCTGGCGGTAGATACCGAGGTTCTGGCGTTCCTTGTTCGGCCCCTTGGTGATGGTCAGGCCCCAGGTGATCAGCGGCGCGGCATCGCCCGGCCAGCAGTGCTGGATGGGCAGGCGGGACAGGTCGACGTCGTCACCTTCCAGGATCACTTCCTGGCAGGCGGCGTCCTTGCGCACCTTGGGCGCCATGCTGATGACCTTCTTGAGCAGCGGCAGTTTGCCCAGCGCGTCCTTGAAACCCTTCGGCGGCTCGGGCTCCTTGAGGTAGGCGAGCAGCTTGCCGATCTCGCGCAGTTCCGACACCGCCTCGGCGCCCATGCCCAGCGCCACGCGACCGGGAGTGCCGAACAGGTTGCCAAGCACCGGCATGTCGAAGCCGGCGGGCTTTTCGAACAGCAGCGCCGGGCCACCCTTGCGCAGGGTGCGGTCGCAGATCTCGGTCATTTCCAGAACGGGCGACACCGGCGTCTGAATGCGTTTCAGCTCGCCGCGCTGTTCCAGGGCAGTGATGAAGTCGCGCAGATCGCGATACTGCATGCTTGGGCCTCGCTGGGGGCGGGTCGGGGGCCGCAGTGTACCGTTGGCCGCCGTGTTACAAAACCGCTGAAAAAGCAAAAGGCCGGGACAAGCCCGGCCTTTTGGCTACCTGGACCGAACGCTTACTTGCGCTTCATGGACATGAAGAATTCGTCGTTGGTCTTGGTGTCTTTCAGCTTGTCGAGCAGGAACTCGATGGCGGCGATCTCGTCCATCGGGTGCAGCAGCTTGCGCAGGATCCAGATGCGCTGCAGCTCGTCATCGGCGGTCAGCAGCTCCTCGCGGCGGGTGCCGGAGCGGTTGATGTTGATGGCCGGGAACACGCGCTTCTCGGCGATGCGGCGCTCCAGCTGCAGCTCCAGGTTGCCGGTGCCCTTGAACTCTTCGTAGATGACTTCATCCATCTTCGAGCCGGTTTCCACCAGGGCGGTGGCCAGGATGGTCAGGCTGCCGCCTTCCTCGATGTTACGGGCGGCGCCGAAGAAGCGCTTGGGCTTCTCCAGGGCATGGGCGTCGACACCACCGGTCAGCACCTTGCCGGAGCTGGGGATCACGGTGTTGTAGGCGCGCGCCAGGCGGGTGATGGAGTCGAGCAGGATGACCACATCCTTCTTGTGCTCGACCAGGCGCTTGGCCTTCTCGATGACCATTTCGGCAACCTGCACGTGGCGGGTCGGCGGTTCGTCGAAGGTGGAGGCGACCACTTCGCCGCGCACGGTGCGCTGCATCTCGGTCACTTCTTCCGGGCGCTCGTCGATCAGCAGGACGATCAGGTAGCACTCGGGATTGTTGCGGGTGATGTTGGCCGCGATGTTCTGCAGCATGATGGTCTTGCCCGCCTTGGGCGGGGCGACGATCAGACCGCGCTGACCCTTGCCGATCGGGGCGCAGAGGTCGATGACGCGGCCGGTGAGATCCTCGGTGGAACCGTTGCCGGCTTCCATCTTCAGGCGCTGGTTGGGGAATAGCGGGGTGAGGTTCTCGAACAGGATCTTGTTCTTGGCGTTTTCCGGGCGGTCGAAGTTGATCGAATCGACCTTGAGCAGCGCGAAGTAGCGCTCGCCTTCCTTGGGAGGACGGATCTTGCCGACGATGGTGTCGCCCGTGCGCAGGTTGAAGCGACGGATCTGGCTGGGCGAGACATAGATGTCGTCGGGGCCGGCCAGGTAGGACGAGTCGGCCGAGCGCAGGAAGCCGAAGCCGTCCTGGAGGATTTCCAGCACGCCGTCACCGGAGATTTCCTCGCCACTTTTGGCGTGTTTCTTCAGCAGCGCGAAGATCACGTCCTGCTTGCGCGAACGGGCCATGTTCTCGATGCCCATCTGTTCGGCCATGTCGAGCAGTTCGGCGATCGGCTTTTGCTTGAGTTCGGTCAGATTCATAGGAATGACGAAGTTGTATGCGGTAGGGATGGGACAAGCATCGAGCTTGTGAGCCGCGTCGGAGAAGGCGACCAGAAATCGCGTGCAGATACGAATGCTAAATGCGTCGACGACGGCTTGCGGGGAGCTGCGAAAGAAACAGCGGTGCCGAATCTACCATCGGCCAAGGACAGGCGTCCAGCCCGTAAAGCAAAAAGCCCCGCCGAACGGCAGGGCTTTTTCATCACGCGTCGCTTACAGGTTGGCGTCCAGGAAGGCAGCCAGCTGCGACTTGGACAGGGCGCCCACCTTGGTGGCCTCGACGTTGCCGTTCTTGAACAGCATCAGCGTCGGGATACCGCGCACGCCGTACTTCGGCGGGGTTTCCTGGTTGTCGTCGATGTTCAGCTTGCAGACCTTCAGCTTGCCCTGGTAGGTCTGGGCGATCTCGTCCAGAACCGGCGCGATCATCTTGCACGGACCGCACCACTCGGCCCAGTAGTCAACCAGCACAGGGCCGTCCGCCTGGAGCACGTCCTGCTCGAAGCTGGCATCGCTGACGTTGGTGATGAACTCACTCATGGAAGTCTCCGTGATCGGACAAGGCAAAAGTGGGCCGTATGATAGCCTTCCCCGGCCACATCTGGAAGGCGACGGCGATTGACTCTGACTATGGGTCATGGCGGCCTCGCCAATCTCTGCGCACGGGACGAACGCCCCACAGCCCCGCGACCGGATGCCGCAGGCACGCCAGGCGGCCACCGGCCCGCCGAATCGGCGTGCCGCAACGCGGAGCCCTCTCGCAACCCGTCGCCGTGGCCGGCGCGCTCAACGGGCCGCGGCGGCCATCGCCAACACTCGACGTTGGCTCTGCCATGATCACATGGCAGGATTGCCCGGCTTTTTTCCGAGACTACCGTTATGTCCAACGTCCAAGAGCAGTTCCCCCTGATCGCCGCCATCGATCTGGGGTCGAACAGCTTCCATATGGTGCTGGCCCGTGTCGACCAGGGCGAAATCCGCATCCTCGAGCGCCTGGGCGAAAAGGTCCAGCTGGCCGCCGGCCTCGATGAACGCCGCCACCTCACCGAGGAAGCCATGCAGCGCGGCCTCGACTGCCTGGCCCGTTTCGCCCAGCTGATCCATGGCCTGCCGCAGGGCGCGGTGCGCATCGTCGGCACCAATGCCCTGCGCGTGGCGCGCAACCGCAACCTGTTCATCCGGCGCGCCGAAGCGCTGCTCGGACACCCCGTGGAAGTGGTGGCCGGCATCGAAGAGGCGCGCCTGATCTACCTTGGCGTGTCGCACACCTTCCCCGACATGAACGGCAACCGCCTGGTCGCCGATATCGGTGGCGGCAGCACGGAATTCGTCATCGGCCAGCGCTTCGAGCCGCTGACCCGGGAAAGCCTGCAAATGGGCTGCGTCAGCTTTACCAAGCAGTTCTTCGCAGACGGCCGGATCAGCACGGCCCGTTACGCCGAGGCCTATACCGCCGCGCGCCTGGAGCTGATGAGCATCGAAACCGGCCTGCGTCGGCACGGCTGGCAGGAAGCGGTGGGCGCCTCCGGCACCATCCGCGCCATCGGCCAAGTCATCCAGGCCGCACAACGCGGCAACGGCGAGGTGAATGCCGAAGGCCTGGACTGGCTCAAGCGGCGCCTGCTCAAGCTGGACAGCGTCGAGCAGATCGATTTCGAGGGGCTCAAGCCGGACCGCCGCCCCATCTTCCCGGCCGGCCTGGCCATTCTCGAAGCCATCTTCGACGCCCTGGGCCTGCAGCACATGACCCACTCCGAAGGCGCCTTGCGTGAAGGCGTGCTCTACGACCTGATCGGCCGCCACAGCCACGAGGATGTGCGCGAGCGCACCCTGTCGGCGCTCATGGAGCGCTACCACGTGGACCAGGAGCAGGCCGAGCGGGTGAAGAGCAAGGCGCTATCAGCCCTGGAGCAGGTGGCGGGCGCCTGGAAGCTCGATCAGGACTGGCATCGCGAGCTGCTGGGCTGGGCGGCCCGGGTGCATGAGGTCGGCCTGGACATCGCTCATTACCACTACCACAAGCATGGTGCCTACCTGATCGAGCACTCGGACCTGGCCGGCTTCTCGCGCCAGGACCAGTTGCACCTGGCGCTGCTGGTGCGCGGTCACCGCCGCAACATTCCGCTGGACAAGTTCCAGGAAGCCGATGGCGACACCGATACCCTCGTGCGCCTGTGCATCCTGCTGCGCTTCGCCATCCTCTTCCACCACATCCGTGGCACCCAGGAAATGCCCCGGGTGCGCCTGGAGGCGGGCGAACGCCATCTGGACCTGCACTTCCCCGAGGGCTGGCTGGCCGCCAACCCGCTGACCCGCGCGGACTTCGCCCAGGAAGCCGACTGGCTCAAGCGCATCGAGTACCGCCTGAGCGTGCACTGAAGCCGAGCCGGGGCCTGCCCCGGCCGCTCAGCGATTGCGGTTGACGGCCAGCGCGGCGCGGATCACATCGGCGCCGATCTCGTCCTCGTAGAGCTTCCAGACCGGCAGCATCGCCTCGCGCCAGGCCGCGCGCTGCTCCGCGCTCAGGGTGATCAGCTTGGTTTTGCCGCTGGCGACGATCCGCGCGCGGTCACGCGCGTTCAGCGCCTCGGCCTCGGCATTCACCACCTGGGTGACTTCCTCGACGATGCCGTCCAGTTCGACGCGGATCGCATAGGGCAAGCCGTTCCAGAACTGGGTGTTGGTGATCAGCATGTAGTGCAGCACGCCGTGGTTACTCTCCACGATGTGCGACTGCACGGTGTGCACCTTCTGGCTGACGATGTTCGACCAGGGGTTTTCCGCGCCTTGCACCTGGCCACTTTCCAGAGCCTGGTACATGGCCCCGAAGGCCAGGCGCACCGGCTGCGCGCCCAGCGCCTCGAACTGGCTCTGCAGCACCGCCGAATTCTGGATTCGGAAGCTGACACCACGGGCATCGGCCGGCAGCAGCAGCGGACGGTCGGCCGACAGCTGCTTGAGTCCGTTGCTCCAGTAGGCCAGCCCGCTGATGCCATGCCCGACCATGGAACGCAGCAGTTCGCGACTCTTTTCGCGCCGACCGAAACGCTTCACCGCCTCGGCATCGTCGAAGAGGAACGGCAGGTCAAACAGTTGCAGCTTCTTGGTGTAGCGATCGAACTTGGAGAGCGAGGGGGCCAGCAGCTCGACCTTGCCATCGAGCAGCGCCTGCATCTCGTCCCCGTCGCCGTACAGCGTGGAGTTGGGGTAGACCTCGACCTTCACCTTGCCCGGCAGGCGCTGTTCGGCGAGCTGCTTGAACAGCAACGCGCCCTTGCCTTTCGGGGTGTCGTCGGCGACCACGTGAGCGAAACGGATGAGGATGGGCTCGCCATCCTGGGCGCTGGCCGGCAGGGCCAGAAACAGCCCCAGCAGCAGGCAATGGAGCGGTGGAACGATACGGTGCATGGATAAAGGCACTTGTTCAGCGCAGCCGACAAAGACCTTCCCCTGTCCGCAGCCACGATGAATGAGGGGATCGACCCGCTCCACAGCTACCCTGCCCGAAGCCTTGCCGATCGCGACCGTTGCCCGCGGGATCGCCGCGCGCAACGGGGCGAGAGTGTTCGGCAACCGCCGCGATCAAACCATCGACCGCATCACAAAATGCGGCAACGGTTTGACGTCATGGCTCCGGCGCCGATCAGAGCACGGGCAGCTGCGGGCTGGCCAGGCGCTCCAGCAGTTGGATCTGGCTGTTGCGCGGGTGGGCATTGCCGCTGGGTGTGTTGCGCACGTAGCGACCATCCGGCTGCAGGATCCAGCTGCCGGTGTTGTCCGCCAGGTAGGTTTCCAGCTCCTTCTTGACCCGCAGCTTGAGCTTCTTGCCTTCCACCGGGAAGCAGGTCTCCACGCGGCGGTCCAGGTTGCGCTCCATCCAGTCGGCACTGGCCAGGAACAGCTGCTCCTCGCCGCCGGCCAGAAAGTAGTACACCCGGCTGTGCTCCAGGAAGCGGCCGATGATCGAACGCACCTGGATGTTGTGCGAGACCCCGGGAATGCCCGGGCGCAGGCAGCACATGCCGCGCACGATCAGCTCGATCTTCACCCCGGCCTGGCTGGCCTTGTAGAGCGCCTTGATCATCTTCGGGTCGGTCAGCGAGTTGACCTTGATGATGATGTGCGCCGGCTTGCCCTCGCTGGCCGTCTGGGTCTCGCGGGCGATCAGGTCGAGCAGGGTCTTCTTCAGGGTGAAGGGCGCGTGCAGCAGTTTCTTCATGCGCTGGGTCTTGCCCATGCCGATCAGCTGGCTGAACAGCTTGGAGACGTCCTCGCCGAGCGCCGCGTCGGCGGTCAGCAGGCTGTAGTCGGTGTACAGGCGCGCGTTGCCGGCGTGGTAGTTGCCGGTGCCCAGGTGGGCGTAGCGCACCAGTTCGCCGTTCTCGCGGCGCATGATCAGCATCATCTTGGCGTGGGTCTTGAAACCCACCACGCCGTAGATCACCACCGCGCCGGCCTGCTGCAGGCGACCGGCCAGGTGCAGGTTGGACTCCTCGTCGAAGCGCGCGCGCAGCTCGATCACCGCGGTGACTTCCTTGCCGTTGCGCGCCGCTTCCACCAGCGCGTCGACGATCTCCGAGTTGGCACCGCTGCGGTACAGCGTCTGCTTGATGGCCAGCACATGGGGGTCCTTGGCCGCCTGGCGCAGCAGATCGACCACCGGCGTGAACGACTCGTAGGGGTGCAATAGCAGGATGTCCTGCTTGGCCACCACGTTGAAGATGTTCTCGGCGTTCTGCAGCGCCTTGGGAATGCTCGGCGTGAACGGCGTGTACTGCAGCTCCGGATGGCCGTCCAGGCCGGTGATGCTGAACAGCCGGGTCAGGTTGACCGGTCCGTTGACCTTGTACAGCTCGCCCTCGCCCAGGTTGAACTGGCGCAGCAGGTAGTTGGACAGATGTGCCGGGCAGTTGTCCGCCACTTCCAGGCGCACCGCGTCGCCGTAGCGGCGCGACAGCAGCTCACCGCGCAATGCACGGGCCAGGTCCTCGACGTCCTCGTCCAGCGCCAGATCGGCGTTGCGGGTCAGACGGAACTGGTAGCAGCCCTTGACGCTCATGCCGTGGAACAGGTCGTCGGCATGGGCGTGGATCATCGAGGACAGGAACACGAAGTTGTCGCCTGCGCCGCCAACCTCCTCGGGAATGCGGATCAGCCGCGGCAGCAGGCGCGGCGCGGGCAGGATGGCCAGGCCGGAGTCGCGGCCGAAGGCGTCCACGCCCTCCAGCTCGACGATGAAGTTGAGGCTCTTGTTGACCAGCAGCGGGAACGGATGGGTCGGGTCCAGGCCGATCGGCGTCATGATCGGCGCGATTTCCTCGCGGAAGTAGCGACGCACCCAGGCCTTGATCTTGGTGTTCCACTGCCGGCGGCGGATAAAGCGGATCTGCTGCTTGGCCAGCTCGGGCAGCAGCACGTCATGCAGGATCGAGTACTGGCGGGTGACCTGCTCGTGCACCACCTCGCCGATGCGCGCCAGCGCCTGGTGGGGCTGCAGGCCATCGGCACCGGCCTGCTCGCGGGCGAAGTTGACCTGCTTCTTCAGGCCGGCGACGCGGATCTCGAAGAACTCATCCAGGTTGCTGGAGAAGATCAGCAGGAACTTGAGACGCTCCAACAGCGGGTAGGACTCGTCCAGCGCCATGTCCAGCACGCGGATGTTGAACTGCAGCTGGGACAGCTCGCGGTGGATGTACAGGCTGGTGTCGTCCAGGTTGGTCACCGTCGCCACAGGCGGCTCGGGTGCTACCGGCAGCGCGTCGACCTGCGGCGCCTCGACCCCGTCAACACGCTCCGGGGTTGTACTGTCGATAGAAACGTCGGTGTTCATCTCGGTTCCCTGCTGATCGGCTGGGGGGCTTATTGCCCCTGTTGTTTCAACAATTGCGCGGCACGCACCGCGAAGTAGGTGAGGATGCCATCGGCCCCGGCACGCTTGAATCCGACCAAGGATTCGAGAATGACCGCCTCGCTCAGCCAGCCGTTCTGGATGGCTGCCATGTGCATGGCGTACTCGCCGCTGACCTGGTAGGCGAAGGTCGGCACCTTGAAGGTCTCCTTCACGCGCCAGACGATGTCCAGGTAAGGCTGGCCGGGCTTCACCATCACCATGTCGGCACCCTCTGCAAGGTCGGCGGCCACTTCGTGCAGCGCCTCGTCACCGTTGGCCGGGTCCATCTGGTAGGTGTTCTTGCTGCCCTTGCCCAGGTTGGCGGCCGAACCCACCGCGTCGCGGAACGGGCCGTAGTAGGCGCTGGCGTACTTGGCTGAGTAGGCGAGGATGCGCACGTTGACGTGGCCGGCCACTTCCAGCGCTTCGCGGATGGCCTGGATGCGGCCGTCCATCATGTCCGACGGTGCCACCACCTGCGCACCGGCCTCGGCATGGGACAGCGCCTGGCGCACCAGGGCATCGACGGTCACGTCGTTCTGAACGTAGCCTTCTTCATCCAGGATGCCGTCCTGGCCGTGGGTGGTGAACGGGTCCAGCGCCACGTCGGTGATCACCCCCAGTTCCGGGAAGCGCGCGCGCAGGGCGCGGGTGGCGCGCTGCGCGATGCCGTCCGGGTTCCAGGCTTCGGCGGCGTCCAGGGACTTCTTCTCGGTCGGGGTGACCGGGAACAGCGCCAGCGCCGGAATGCCCAGCTCAACCCAGGTTTCGGCCTCCTTGAGCAGCAGGTCGATGGACAGGCGCTCCACGCCGGGCATGGAGGGCACTGCCTCACGACGGTTCTCGCCGTCGAGAACGAACACCGGCAGGATCAGATCGTCCACGCTCAGCCGATTCTCGCGCACCAGGCGACGGGAAAACTCGTCCTTGCGGTTGCGGCGCAGGCGGGTGGCGGGGAACAGGCGATCGGCGGGGGTGTAGCTCACGGCGGGTACTCCAGGCGCCCCATGGGCGCGTGTGTGAAGAGTTAGCGGCATCATCATGACCGTTTGATGACAGCCCGCACGGCGCCCACAGGCGGGCGCGACGAGCGGCCATTGTCGGCCAGCCGAGGCTCTGCGTCGAGCCATGCGCCGGCGACGTCCGGCATGCAACAGCGGCAACCGCCGGCACTCCAAGCAGGAACTCGCCCACCCGGCAATCACGCAGTAGGATGACGGCATCCGCCGCCTCTACGACACAGCGGTTGCACATCCAGGAACCGATACAGGAGAACAGCATGCACAAGAAAGTCGCCGTCATTCTTTCCGGCTGTGGTGTCTACGACGGAGCGGAAATCTACGAGAGCGTGCTCACGCTGTTGCGCCTGGACCAGCGTGGCGCCCAGGTCCAGTGCTTCGCGCCGAATGTCGAGCAGATGCACGTGATCGACCATTACCGGGGCGAAGAAATGAATGGCACACGCAACGTACTGGTCGAGGCGGCGCGTATCGCGCGCGGCAACATCAAGGACCTGCGCGAAGCGCGGGTCGAGGACTTCGATGCGCTGATCCTGCCGGGCGGCTTCGGTGTGGCCAAGAACCTCAGCGATTTCGCGGTCAGCGGCGCCAACTGCAGCGTGCAACCCGACGTGCTGGCCTGCACCCAGGCCTTCGCGCAGGCGGGCAAGCCGATCGGCCTGATCTGCATCGCCCCCGCGCTGGCGGCGAAGATCTTCGGTGCCGGTGTGCAGTGCACCATCGGCAACGACGCCGACACCGCCGCAGCCATGGAAAAGATGGGCGCGCACCATCAGGAGTGCCCGGTGGAGGACATCGTGATCGATCGGCGCCACAAGTTGGTCACCACCCCGGCCTACATGCTGGCCAAGTCCATCAGCGAGGCCGCCACCGGCATCAACAAGCTGGTCGACGAGGTGCTGATCCTTGCCGAGGGCTGACCACAGGTCATAGCGGACAAACTGCCGGCTCGCTGCGCCAGCCCACTGGCCAGCGGTGCCGCTTTCCGGCGAGCCTGCGCACTCCGCCTTCCGGAGCGCCGTCGATGCATCCATCCTCCAACGACGAGCTGTACGCGGCCATCGGCCAGTTCTTCACCCGCATTCCCTTCAACCAGCAGTTGGGCATCGAGATCGACAGCCTGTCCCGCCAGCAGGTGCTGATGCGCATGCCGATGCGCGCCGAGCTGGTCGGCAACTTCGTGCAGGGCATCCTGCATGGCGGCGCGATCGCCACGCTGCTCGACGTGGCCGGCGGGGCCATGGCGCTGATTGGCGCCTGCGAACGGCTGAACGAGCTACCGGTGGCCGAACGCATGGCCCGGCTGGCGCGACTGGGCACCATCGACCTGCGCATCGACTACCTGCGCCCCGGACGCGGCATGTCCTTCATCGCCAGCGCGGTGCCACTGCGCGAGGGCAACAAGGTGGCAGTGGTGCGCAGCGAACTGCATAACCAGGACGGTGTGCTGATCGCGGTGGGCACCGGGACTTATCTGTGCGGGTAAGCCACCGCATCACAGGGGCAGCGCGCCTCGCGGCGCGCACGGTGGCTCGCTAAAGCGCGAGCCACCCTACGAAGACCCCTCAAAGGCATAAGAAAATAATCTTTTATTCCTTCTTATCCGAAACAGAGCTCCCTACACTGGCGCCAGAAATCGTCAGGAGGCGCGCCATGTCCCTTTCCACTCCCCACTACCTGATCGTTCCCGGCTGGCAGGGGTCGCCGGCCGAGCATTGGCAGAGCCACTGGCAGCGCGTGCTGCCCAACAGCGCCCGGGTGGAACAGGATGACTGGATGCAGCCGCGTCAGGCTGCCTGGGTGCGCCGCCTGGAAGAGGCCATCGCGCGGGCGCCCGGCCCGGTGATCCTGATCGGCCACAGCCTGGGCTGTGTGACCATCGCCCACTGGGCAACCCAGGCATCACCTGCTCTGCTGGAGCGAGTCCGTGGCGCGCTGCTGGTGGCGCCGGCGGATGTGGAGCGCGCCGAATGCCCGCAGCCGCTGCGCAACTTTGCGCCGCTGCCGCGCCAGCCGCTGCCCTTCCCCAGCCTGCTGGTCGCCTCCGACAACGACCCGGCGGCCAGCGCCTCGAGTGCCCTGCAACTGGCCGCCGACTGGTACGCCGAGGCCACGCTGCTCAGCGGCGTCGGCCATATCAATGTGAAGTCGGGACACCGTCGCTGGGAACAGGGCTTCGCATGGCTGTACCGCCTGCAGCAACGGATCGACGAGCATGCCCGACGCTACGCCTGAGCCGACTCAGCCTCGGGACAGGCGCGTCACCAGGCGATCCAGCGCGTTGGCGAAGGCCTGGCGATCACGCTCGGCATAGGCCGCCTGACCACCGCCCATCTGCCCCTGGTCGCGCAGATCGCTGAACAGGTTGCGCAGCGCCAGGCGCTCGCCCATGTTGCGCTCGTCGAACTCGCGGCCGCGCGGGTCGAGGGCGACGACGCCCTTCTTCACCAGCCGGTCGGCCAGCGGAATGTCGCTGCAGATCACCAGATCGCCCGGCTCGGCGTGTTCGACCAGGTAATCGTCGGCGGCATCCGGCCCGCTGGGCACCACGATCAGGCGTACGCAGGCAAAGGCCGGTTTGGTCTGCGCCTGGCCGGCCACCAGGCTGACCTGCAGGCTGCGCTTGAGGGCGAACTTGACCACCAGGTCCCGCGCCGGACGGGGGCAGGCGTCGGCGTCGATCCAGATGCGCATGTCAGGCCGGCGCCCGGCGCACGGTGGCCAGCAAGGCGGCGGCCGCCATGAACAGCGCGCCAAAGGTGCGGTTGAGCAGCCGCTGCTGGCGAGGCGAACGCAGCAGGCGCAGTACCCGGGCCGCCAGCCCGGTGTAGCCGGCCATCACCACCAGGTCCACGGCGATCATGGTGGCGGCGATGATCAGGTACTGGGATAGCAGCGGTTGACGCGGATCGAGGAACTGGGGAATCACCGCGAGGATGAAGACGATCGCCTTGGGGTTGCTGGCGTTGACCAGAAAGCCGCGCAGCACCAGGGTCAGCGGTCGGCCCAGCGGACGCGCCGTGTCGCTGGCGGCCAGCTCGCCCACCGGCGCGACCCACTGCTTCCAGCCCAGGTACAGCAGGTAGGCGACACCGAACCACTTGATCAGCCCGAAGGCCAGCTCCGAGGCCGCCAGCACCGCGCCGAGTCCTGCGGCAACGATGGCGATCTGCAGGGCCAGCGCCAGCTGCAGGCCGAGCACGTTCCAGTAGCCCCGCCAGAACCCGTAGCGCAGGCCGCAGGACATCGAGGCGATAGCGCCAGCACCGGGCGACAGACTGATCACCCAGCAGGCGGCGAAGAAGGCGAACCAGGTTTCCCAGGCCATGGCAGTGTCCCCGGCGGGTCAGGCGGACTCAGTCCGGCTGGCCCTTGTTGAGTTTCAGCGGATCACGCAGCTTGCGGCTCATGGCGCGGCGCATGCGGATGTTGAGCGCCTCGACGCCCAGCGAGAAGGCCATGGCGAAGTACACATAGCCCTTGGGTACGTGCACGTCAAAGGCCTCGGCCACCAACAGGGTGCCGACCACGATCAGGAACGACAGGGCAAGGATCTTCAGGGTCGGGTGCTTGTCGATGAACTCGCTGATGGTGCCGGCGGCCAGCATCATTACTATTACGGCGATGACGATGGCGGCGACCATCACTGGCACGTTCTCCACCAAGCCCACAGCGGTGATCACCGAGTCCAGGGAGAAGATGATGTCGATCACCGCGATCTGCAGAATGATGCTCATGAAGCCGGCCCTGGCGGCGCCGGCACCCTCATGGGATTCCTCTTCGCCCTCGACGCTGTGCCAGATCTCCAGGGTGCTCTTGAACAGCAGGAACAGGCCGCCGAAGAACAGGATCAGGTCTCGACCGGAAATGCCCTCACCCCAGACAGTGAACAGGTCGTTGGTCAGGCGCATCACCCAGGCAATCGACAGCAGCAGCAGGATGCGCGTACCCATGGCCAGCGCCAGGCCGAAGAAACGTGCCTTGGCCTGCTGGTGCCTGGGCAGGCGCGACACCAGGATGGATATGAAGATGATGTTGTCGATGCCCAGGACGATTTCCAGGGCGGTAAGAGTCAGGAAAGCTACCCAGATTTCCGGGTTGGTCAGCCATTCCATAGGGGATCAGATCTCGCGCTTGAGGGTAGAAAGTTCCGTGCCCCGCCAGCGGCGCACGACCTTCTGGAAGAACAGCGAATTGGGAATCTGCAGCAGGCAGCCCTGACTGCCCTCGCTGACATCCTCGAGGGTGGTGTAGAGCAGATTGATGTCCACCACTCGGCCCTTGACCCCGGGCTTGTCGGCGCTTTCCACCACTTCCAGCTGATCACCGATGCGAAACGGGCTGGCGGTGAAGATCAGCAGGGCGCAGAACAGGTTGGAGAGCACGCTCCAGGCGGCGAAGAAGGCCACCGCCGCCACGGCGGCGAAACCGGTCAGCGCGGTCCACAGCACGGTGGCCGACACGCCCAGGCGCTCCAGCACCATCAGCAGGGCGCTGCCCATGATCAGCCAACTGAGCAGGCCGCGCAGCGGCATCAGCAATTCCATCGGCAGGCGGTAGCGCTCGCCGACGCGCACGATGAAGCGCCGCAGCAGGCGCTGCAGCGCCCAGGCGACGAACAGGATCAGGACAATCTGCAAGCCGGGCACCAGGATGCCGAACCACTCCTGAGCCCACAACGGCAACCATTCCTTCATTGACTACTCTCCAGTTCCGCCTGCAGGGCCTCGAGGGTCTCCAGGCAGGCCAGCCAGGCTTCTTCCAGTTGCGCCTCGCGTGCCTTGAGGGTGCTTTGCTCGGCCAGTAGCTGCTTGAGCTCGTCCTTGCGGACTGCTTCATACAGCTGCGGGTCGGCCAGTCGGGCTTCGATCGCCGCCAGTTTTTCCTGCACCTCGCCGAGCTGCCTTTCCAGCTTGTCCGCCTCGCGCTTGTGTGGCGCCAGCTGCTGGCGCAGGGCGGCGGCGGCCTGGCGCTGGGCGCGCTTGTCGGTACGCTCGCCGACCGGCTCGGCGCTGGCCGGCTGCTGGCGGGCGCGGAAATCCACCAGCCAGCGGGCGTAGTCGTCGAGATCGCCGTCGAACTCCTGGACACGGCCCTCGGCCACCAGCAGGAACTGGTCGGTGGTGCTCTTGAGCAGATGGCGGTCGTGGGAGACCACCAGCACGGCGCCTTCGAATTCCTGCAGGGCCATGGTCAGCGCCAGGCGCATTTCCAGGTCCAGGTGGTTGGTGGGTTCGTCGAGCAGCAGCAGGTTGGGGCGCTGCCAGGCAATCAGCGCCAGCGCCAGGCGGGCCTTTTCGCCTCCAGAGAAGTTGACCACCGGCTCGTCGCAACGGTCACCGCGGAAGTCGAAGCCGCCGAGGAAATCGCGCAGCGTCTGCTCGCGTTCGTCGCGGGCGATGCGCTGCAGGTGCAGCAGCGGGCTGGCCTTGGAGTCCAGGGCATCCAGCTGGTGCTGGGCGAAGTAGCCCACCGCCAGGTTCTCGCCACGCTGCAGGCGGCCGCCCAGCGGCTGCAGTTCGCCGGCCAGGGTCTTGATCAGCGTCGACTTGCCGGCGCCGTTGGGACCGAGCAGGCCGATGCGCGCGCCCGGCACCAGCTGCAGCTTGACCTTGTCGAGCACCGCGCGCTCGCCGTAGCCAAGGCGTCCCTCGGCCAGGTCCAGCAGCGGGCTGGATACCTTCAATGCCTCGCGGAAGCTGAAATCGAACGGCGAATCCACATGCGCCGGGGCCAGTTCCTCCAGACGCTCCAGCGCCTTGAGACGACTCTGCGCCTGGCGGGCCTTGGATGCCTTGGCCTTGAAGCGGCGGATGAAGTCTTCCATGTGCGCGCGCTGCGCCTGCTGCTTGTCGTAGGCCTGCTGCTGCTGGGCCAGACGCTCGGCACGGGCGCGCTCGAAGGCGGAATAGCCGCCCCGGTACTGGGTGAGCTTCTGCTGTTCGACGTGGATGATCTGTTCCACCACCGCATCCAGAAAATCGCGGTCGTGGGAAATCAGCAGCAGGGTGCCCGGGTAGCTCTTCAGCCAGCCTTCCAGCCAGAGGATCGCATCGAGGTCCAGGTGGTTGGTGGGCTCGTCGAGCAGCAGCAGGTCGGACGGGCACATCAGCGCCTGCGCCAGGTTGAGGCGCATGCGCCAGCCACCGGAGAAGTCGCCGACCCGGCGCTCCATCTGCGCCGGCTCGAAGCCCAGGCCGGCCAGCAGCTTGCGCGCCCGGGCGTCGGCGCTGTAGCCGTCGGCGGTGTCCAGCTCGGTGTGCAGGCGTGCCTGGGCCGTTCCGTCGTGGGCCGCCTCGGCGGCGGCCAGTTCACGCTGGATGCGGCGCAGCTCGACGTCGCCGTCGAGCACGTAATCCACCGCCAGGCGTTCGAGGTCGTCGATCTCCTGGCGCATATGGGCGATGCGCCAGCTGGCCGGGATATGACATTCGCCGCCATCGGCGCCCAGTTCGCCACGCAGCAGGGCGAACAGGCTGGACTTGCCGGCGCCATTGGCCCCGACCAGGCCGGCTTTCTGACCGGGATGCAGGGTGAGGTCGGCCTCGCTCAGCAGACGCTGCGGGCCACGCTGTAGGGTAAGCTTTTCGAGTCGAATCATAAGGCGGCGCAGTTTATCAGTTTCCTGCGTCGGCGAACGGGGGGCCGATGAGCAAAGCGCTGTGGGATTTTGCCGTGCAGCTGTATGCCCAGCCGGGCGTCGAGACGGCTTGCCTGCGTCTGCAGGACGAGCACGATGAGGATGTCTGCCTGTTGCTGTGCGCCGTCTGGCTGGGCTGGCGCGGCGTGATCTGCACACCGGGGCGCTGTCAGCAGTTGCGCGAGGTCGCCGCCGACTGGCAGCACGAAGTGGTCGCCCCGCTGCGCACCCTGCGCCGGCGCTGGAAGGTCGCGGCCAGCCAGGATGCCGGGCTGGCCGCGCTGCGCCAACGACTGGCCGAACTCGAACAGGATGCCGAACGCGAACTGTTGCGCCGCCTGGAAGCCTGCTGCGCAGACTGGCCCACCCAGGCGTCGGGCGAGCCCCTGACATGGCTCACCCGCCTGGCCAGCCCGACCACCTGCGCGGCCGAGCTGACTCGTCTGGCGGTGGCCGCCGGGCGCTGACGCTTACTGAGGTGCCGCTGCCGCCTTGGGCTTGGCCGCGCGCGCCGGCGCTTTCTTCACGGGTGCCTTTTCTGCGGGCTTGACTGCCCGCGGCGCCTTGGCCTTGGGAGCCTCCTGACGCGCGGCGAGGGCCTGGGCAGCGTCCTCACCGGCCTTGCCGACCTGCTGGGCCATGCGCAGGCTGTCCTGGATGTCAGCCTTGAGCTGAACCAGGTAGTTGCGGGTGTCGCGATCGCTGGCCTTCAGCGCGTCCAGCAGCAGCTCGAGCTTCTCGATGCGCGCACGCGCCTTGGCCTGCGCTCCGGCCTTGCCCGCAGCAGCGGCCTTCTCCAGCGCCTGGCGGGCCGCTTCGAGCTTTTCCTGAGCCTTGGCGCGTTGCCGGTCAAGCTTCAGCAACAGCTTCTCGGCATCGGCCTGGGCCAGGATGCAGGCCTCCTCCAGGTGCGCGAGCAGACTCTGCGACAGTTCCTGCAGCAGGTGCAGGGGGGTTTGCACGGTGTTCTTCTTGGCGGCCATGACGCTCTCCTGGCGATGAATGCGCCCATACTAGCCGCCCGTCGGAGCCGGGCATAGGCGCTCACGCCGGCATTGCAGAACGGGTTGACCGGCAGCAATGAAACCCGGTCACTGATGGCCAGCGACTGCCTGCGCCTTCTGGCGATGCGCGTTGTGCAGCACCTCGATCAGGCAGTCCTCCAGCTCGAAGCGTTCGCAGAACAACCGACCGAGCTGCTGCAACTCGCCGGCCAGCGCCGGATCACTGGCGCAGCGCCCGGCCGGACAGCGGTCGTTGAATGCCACGACTTGCGCGGTGATTGCTTCGATGCGGGGCTGGATCTGGCTGGCCACTTCCAGGCCACGCTGGTCGTTGAATTCGCGCGCCTCGATGAGCAGCTGCTCGTAGACACCGAAGTGCCAGGCCGACACGTAATCGAGCATGATCTGGCACAGCCCCCTGAGCGCCTCGGCGCCCTGCGCTCCGGGCTCGACACCCTTGCCGAGACCAGCGAGCTCGGTGACCAGATCCTGCCGTTCGCGCAACCAGCGATCGATCAGCTCATGAACCCCACCCCAGCGTTCCTGGGCATTTCGGCATCGTTCCAGCATGTCGACCTCGTATAACTCATGGCGGCATCAGGACGCGCACCGGCTTCGGTGCCCGTGTGCGGGCCACTGTAGGCTTGAGGACGATCGCCTTTCAAGGCGCGGGCGGGGAAATATTCATACGCGCGTTTTCCCGCCAGGCCGCGTGCGCCGTGGCTTGGCGGGTGCTTGACGCGAAAGGGAACGCGGGAAAGCCGATCAACGGCGACGCAGCAGCAGATACAGGGAGAACAGGATCATGCCAATGAAGGCCAGCAGACTCCATTCGGGAATGCTGATGCCGAACAGGGTCCAGGTGACCTTGGCGCAATCGGCGCTGCCGTGCAACATCAGGCTGATGACTTCCTGAAACGGCAGGGCTTCGAGCATGTAGTCGAGGCTGGGCAGGCAGGCCGGCAACTCATCGGCCGGCACCTGCTGCAGCCAGATCTGCCGCCCGGCCACCCCGGCACCCGCGCCTGCCATCAGCAGCGCCAGCGCGGCATACACTCGCTGGCCGGTGCGCGCCGGCCCGTGTATGGCGGCAACCAGGCAGACCAGACCGAAACCGATGACTGCCAGACGCTGCAGGATACACAGCGGGCACGGCTCCAGGCCGACGCCATGTTCCAGATAAAGCGCCCCCAGCATGATCAGGACAGTGCCGAGGAAGGCGACGAGGAACAGCGTGCGGGAACTGACGTGGAGCATGGTGACACCGGTGGGCTGTGAGGGTCGCTACGGTAGAGGAACCCACCGGGGCTTTTCAAGCATGACGTGCGTCGGTGTCCAGCATTCCCAGCCCCTCCTGAAACAGCTGGTTGCTGCGCTCGCCCTCGCCCAGGCGCGCCAGCAATCGGGCCAGCTCGGCACAAGTCCTCGGATCGCGCTGCAGCGCCAGGCTGGCGTCGTAATAGTCCCGCGCCTTGCCCCACAGCTGATGGCGAATGCTGATTCGCGCCAGGGCGCGCAGCAGCACGGGATCGTCAGGGTGCTCCTTCAGCCACTGTTCGGCTTCCTGCAACTGCTGGCCGCTGTCCGCCCCGCGCAGACGGCCGTAGAGTTCCACCAGGGCCGGCTGGTACTGCCTGCGCAACGCCTTGCGCACCAGGGCCTCGGCCTCGGCCTCGGCGCCGGCACGGCCAAGCTGCTCGGCATACAGGCCCAGCAGGTGCGAATCGTGCTGCAGGCTGCTGCTGAGCAGCGGCCAGGTGTCACGCAGGGCCTGCGCCTCGCCACCGCGACCGACCTCACGCAGGCGCGCCGCCCAGGCCTCGCGCTCCAGTTCGCGCAACTCGGCTTCCTCGATCACCTTGTGTTTGCGCAGCTCCGGGAGCAGGCCGAGCAACGCGGCCGGCTTGGCCTGGCGGCGCTGCACAGCAAGCAATCGGCGCAGGGTTTCCGGCTGGTGCGGATGGCGCTCGAGCATGGCGGTCAGGGTTTCCTCGGCCCCTTCCAGGTTGCCGCGCTGCTCCTGCAGCTCGGCATGCGTCAGGGCGATGACCAGTTCCGCATGGGGCTGGCGGTTCAGGGCCTGCTCCAGCAGGGCGTCGCTTTCCTCGTAGTCACCCAGATGCTGCGCGGCCCGCGCGGCGGCCAGGTAATAGGGCAAGGGATGCGGGTCCTGTTCGGCAGCCAGGCGCAGGTGCTGCAGCGCCGGCCGCCAGCGGCCTTCGGCAAGCTCCAGCAGGCCGCGCTCACTGGCCTTGTGGCCGCGCCGCTGGCGGTGGCGCCGCGACCAGGGGTTGAGCAGCGCGCCCGAAACACCCAGCAGACGCAGCGCTCGGCGCGCCAGCCAGACCAGCAGCCACAACGCCAGCAGCAGGGCCAGGAACATCCACAGGCTGGATTCGTAGCGCATCCCTCGGTAGGCGATCAGCACGTAGCCGCTGCCCTGGGCGATGGCCAGGCCCAGCAGGCTGGCGCCGGCCACCAGCACGGCGAGCAGCAGCACGGCGCGGATCATGGCGCTTCCTCCGTCGCGGGCTGTTCCTCGCCGCGCGCCTGCTGGCGCTGACGCAGGTAGGCCTGCAGGCTCTGCAGGGCCGGTCGCAGGTCGGGCGTGTCGACGCTCACCGGCTGCTCGGCCAACTCGGCGAGGCGCTGACGCAGGCTGCGTGCGGCGGGGTTGGCGGTATCGAAATAACCGGTGAGCACGTCGCTGGCTTGCTGCAGCGCGGCGCCGTAGACCTGCGGCTGACCGTTCAGCGCGGCCCATTGCGCCTGCTCCAGGGCCAGGCTCAGGGCCAGGCGCACCTGCGCGAGGCTTTGCCCGGCCAACAGCGGCCGCAGTTCCTGCTCGGCGTTCAGCTCGATGCGCAGGTAGGGGGACAGTTTGCGCCAGATGTACTCCCAGACCCGCTCCTCGGACGCCTGCTGCGGCGCTTCCCGGGCGGGCTGACTGAACTGCGGCGGCTGGTGCAGCAGACGCTCGCCCTGCTCGCGCAGGGCGGCCAGTTGCAGGAACAGTCCGCTGCGGTCCGGCTGCGGCAGGGCACGCAAGGCCTCCAGGGCCTTGATCATCTCGCCGCGCGCGGCGAAGCCCAGCGGATCGTCCTGCGTACGCAGGATGTCATCGGCGACCTGCACCAGGGCAATGGCGCTGGGCACATCCTGCAGGGCGGACAGGCGCAGGATGGCCAGGCGCAGCAGGTGCTCGGCCTCGGCCAGCCGCCAGTCCTCACGGCTGGCGCCGAGCAGGCGGGTGAGGCTCTGCGCCAGGTGCTGCTGATCGCCCTGCAGGGTCTGCAGCAGTTGGCGCTGTTCGGCCAGTTGCTCTTGGCTGGGCAACTGCTCAAGACGCTGGCGCACATCACTCTCGGTCGCCGCCAGCTGTTGTTCGCTTTCGGTACGGGCCGTCTGCCATTCCTGTTGCAGCTGGCGCTGCTCGGCCAGTTGCGCCTGCGCCTGGCGCTGCAGTTGCTGCCCCTGCCAGAAGCTCCAACCGCCCATTCCGGCAGCCGCCAGGGCGATCAGCAGGGCGGCGATCGCCAGCAGCAGGGCAGTACGGCCGGCAGCCATGCGGGGCTCGTTCTGCTCGGAGGGAGCCGGAAGAGCGGGGCTTTGCGCGTCGGTTTCGCTCACGTGTACGTCCTATCCATGTGGGGCCCGGTGGGCCTGCAATGCCTGAAGCAGCGCCGCGACACTGGCGCCACGGCAATCCACCACCTGCTCGGCGCCCGCGGCGCGGGCCAGCTCGGCAACTCGCGGGCTGGGCACGAACAAGGGTAGCCGAGCCAGTTCCGGCCAGGCCTCGCCGGCCAGCTGGCGCAAGTGTTCGAAGCCCTGGCCGCTGCTGATCACCAGGCCATTGAGCCGCTCAGCGGCGACGCGTCGGGACAGCTCGCCGCAAGCATAGTTGGGCAGGTGGCGCCGGTAGAGTGGCAAATAGTCCACCGCCACACCTTGGCCGCGCAGATGGTCGGCGAGCAATTCCCGGCCAGTATCACCGCGCATGATCAGCACCCGGGGGTTGGGCACCTTTAGGGCGTCGCTGAACGCTGGCAGTTCCAGCAGCGCCTCGCTGTCATCACCCCCCTCAGGCCAGCTGACGTCCAGGCCGTAGTCGGCCAGCAGCTGGCCGGTGGCCGCGCCCACGCTGAACCAGTGCTGGTTGATCGGTGGCTGCGGCCAATAGCGATCGACGCGCTCAAGGCCCAGGCGTGCCGCCGGCTTGCTGACCACGATCACCGCACAGTAGCGGTCCAGCTCCAGCAGCAGGCTGCGCTGCTCGGGGGTTTCCGGCAGCGGCTGGATGTCCAGCAGGGGCAGACAGCTGCCGTGAATGCCCTGCTCGGCCAGCTGCGCCGCCAGTGCGGCGCACTCCTCGGCGGGGCGCGTCAGCAGCAGGCGCCAGGCGCTCACGGATGGCCGGCCTCGCCGTAGACTTCGGCCAGGATGGCGGCAGCGCCCTGCTTCAGCAGGGCATCGGCCACCTGCACACCCAGCGCCTCGGCATCCTGGCGCGGTGCGCGGGCCTCGGCGCGCAGCAGACGGCCGCCGTCCGGCTGGCCGACCAGGCCGCGCAGCCACAGGTCGTTGCCTTCCAGCATGGCGTAGCAGGCGATCGGCACCTGGCAGCCGCCGTTCAGGTGCTTGTTGAGTGCACGCTCGGCAATGACCCGGTCGGCAGTATCGGCGTGGTGCAGCGGCGCCAGCAGCGCATGCACCTCACTGTCGGCGCTGCGGCATTCGATGCCCACCGCGCCCTGGCCACCGGCCGGCAGGCTGTCTTCGGCACTGATGAAGGAACGGATGCGTTCCTGGAAGCCGAGGCGGATCAGGCCGGCGGCGGCCAGGATGATGGCGTCGTACTCGCCGGCGTCCAGCTTGGCCAGGCGGGTGTTCACGTTGCCGCGCAGGAACTGGATCTTCAGGTCCGGGCGGCGGGCCAGCAGCTGGGCCTGGCGGCGCAGGCTGGAAGTGCCGACGATGCTGCCGGCGGGCAGCGCATCCAGGGAGTCGAAGGTGTTGGAAACGAAGGCGTCGCGCGGGTCTTCGCGCTCGCAGATGCAGAACAGGCCCAGGCCCTCCGGAAACTCCATGGGCACGTCCTTCATGGAGTGCACGGCGATGTCCGCCTCGTTCTCCAGCAGGGCGGTTTCCAGTTCCTTGACGAACAGGCCCTTGCCGCCGATCTTGGCCAGCGGCGCGTCCAGCAGCTTGTCGCCGCGACTGACCATCGGAACCAGGCTGACCTGCAGGCCGGGATGCGCCTGCTCCAGGCGCGCCTTGACGTATTCGGCCTGCCACAGGGCCAGGGCACTCTTGCGGGTGGCAATGCGGATTTCGCGGGACATGGGCAATTCCAGAACGAGAACTGCCGGCATGATAACAGGCCGCGGCCGGAGGCTGGACCGGCGCGGATCAAGGAAAGCGCCCGGCCGGCCCTACAGGTTGCTCATCAGTTTGCGCACGCCGGCGACATGACGGCGGCTCACGGTCAGCGCCTGATCATCCAGGCCCTTGAGGTACAGCTGGAAATGCCCCAGCGGTGTGCGCTGCAGGCGCTCGATGCGTTCGCGGGACACCAGCGCATTGCGATGGATGCGCACGAAGCGGTCACCGAACTCGTCCTCCAGCGCCTTGAGAGGCTCGTCCAGCAGCACCTCGCCGCCGCTGTGGCGCAGCGTCACGTACTTGTGATCGGCGATGAAGTAGAGCACCTGTTCCAGCGGAATCAGCTCGATGCCCTTGCGCGTGCGGGCGCTGATATGGGTGCGGGGTCCACCTCCGCCGGCTTGCGGCCGGGTCAGGGCGGCCAGCTGCATGCGATTGGGGCGCTGCGCCTTGTGCAGCGCCTCGGCCAGGTCCTCGCGGCGCACGGGCTTGACGACATAGCCGACCGCGCTGACCTGGAAAGCCTCCAGGGCGAATTCGTCGTGGGCGGTACAGAAGATGACCGCAGGCGGCGCTTCCTTTTCGCACAGGCGGGCAGCGACCTGCAGGCCATCCAGGCCGGGCATGCGAATATCCAGCAGCACCACGTCGGGCTTGAGGCTGTCGATCAGGGCCAGGGCTTCCTCGCCATTGGCGGCCGCGGCATCCAGCGCGCGATAACCTTCGATTTCTCCGAGCAGGCGTTGCAGACGTTCACGGGCGAGCGGTTCGTCATCGACGATCAAGACGTTCATATGGCTCTGGCTTCCTGCGTGAGACTGAAACAAGGATAGCGTAGACAGGTAAAGTGCCGTCCGTTACGGCGCTCCACGCTCAGACTCGCGTCAGGACCAAAAAGTGCCGTCAGTCGGCCACGGATGTTCGCCAACCCCTGCTGGGTGCCGCGCGATGCCGGCACCTCCCGCTCCGCCAGCGGGTTGCTGACCTGCAGCTCGAAGCGCCCCGCGCGCCATTGCGCCTCGATGCGCACCAGGCCGCCCTCGATACGCGGGGCCACCCCATGGATCAGCGCGTTCTCCACCAATGGCTGCAGGGTCAGCGGCGGAATCGGCAGATCATCCGGCACCCCATCGACGCACCACTCCACCTGCAGGCGTTCGCCGAACCGGTAGTGCTCGATGGCCAGGTAACGGCGCGTCAGCGTAACCTCCTCTCGCCAGTTGACCAGGCTGCCGGGGCTGGCCAGGCTGGCGCGGAACAGGTCGGCCAGGTCCAGCACCGCCTGTTCGGCCCTGGCCGGATCGCTCACCACCAGGCTGGCGATGCTGTTCAGGCTGTTGAACAGGAAATGCGGACGAATGCGCGCCTGCAGGGCCTCGATGCGTGCCTGCAGCTCGGCGCGCTGTTGCAGGCGCCACTGGCTCTGCAGGTAGAAGTAGCGCAATAGCAGGGTGCTCATGATCAGGCTGATCAGCGCATGACGAAGGTAAAGCGCCGGCTCCCCGCTGGGCGGGCCGCCCAGCTCGTACTGCTCGGCAACCGCGGTGCAGGCCAGGGTCAGCAGCACCACCACCAGGCAGCACCCCAGACCGGCGATCAGCGGCCGGCAACGTGCCAGCCAGGGGCGCAGCCGACACAGCACGGCGGCCGAGAGCAGCACGATCCACTGCACGAACAGCGAGACCAGGGCCAGGCGCACCCAGTCGAAGCCGACGGTCATCGGTTCGGCCAGTACCAGCACCAGCACCAGCAGCTCGGCCAGCAACACGAGGGTGAGCAGCGCCTCCGGCTCGCAGAGCGCGGGCACGAAGAAATCGTCGAGCGGGGCAGGTTTCGGGGTTAACAGGCGCATGGCGCTCATGTTGCCCGGGCGCCGCGTTGGCACAGCGATCTGGCGCACCGAATCGAGGGACGCCCCGGGCGTTCCGTGACCGGCTCGTCAGCCACCGGCGGCAGCGGCGCGCCGGCAGACCCTGCTATCATGCGCCATCCTTTGCGGGAGGCCGCCGGCGCGGCCCCCTGACCGTTGCGAACAGCCGAGAGCCTTCCATGAGTGTCGAGAAAACCAACCAGTCCTGGGGCGGCCGCTTCAGCGAGCCCGTCGATGCCTTCGTCGCCCGTTTCACCGCCTCCGTCGACTTCGACAAGCGCCTCTACCGCCACGACATCATGGGCTCCATCGCCCACGCCACCATGCTGGAACAGGCCGGCGTGCTCAGCGTCGCCGAGCGCGACGCGATCATCGACGGCCTGAAGCAGATCCAGGGCGAGATCGAGGCCGGCCAGTTCGACTGGCGCGTCGACCTGGAAGACGTGCACATGAACATCGAGGCACGCCTGACCGACCGCATCGGCATCACCGGCAAGAAGCTGCACACCGGCCGTTCGCGCAACGACCAGGTGGCCACCGACATCCGCCTGTGGCTGCGCGACGAGATCGACACCATCCTCGGCGAGATCAGCCGCCTGCAGCAGGGCCTGCTGGAACAGGCCGAGCAGCACGCCGAGGTGATCATGCCCGGCTTCACCCACCTGCAGACCGCTCAGCCGGTGACCTTCGGCCACCACCTGCTGGCCTGGTTCGAGATGCTCAGCCGCGACTATGAGCGCCTGGTGGGCTGTCGCACGCGCGTCAACCGCATGCCGCTGGGCTCGGCGGCGCTGGCCGGCACCACCTACCCGATCCAGCGCGAGATCACCTGCCAGCTGCTGGGCTTCGAGGCCATCGGCGGCAACTCGCTGGACGGCGTGTCCGATCGCGATTTCGCCATCGAATTCTGCGCCGCCGCCTCGCTGGCCATGATGCACCTGTCGCGCTTCTCCGAAGAGCTGGTGCTGTGGACCAGCGCCCAGTTCAACTTCATCGAGCTGCCCGACCGCTTCTGCACCGGCTCCTCGATCATGCCGCAGAAGAAGAACCCCGACGTGCCCGAGCTGGTGCGCGGCAAAACCGGCCGGGTGTTCGGCGCGCTGACCGGCCTGCTGACCCTGATGAAGGGCCAGCCGCTGGCCTACAACAAGGACAACCAGGAAGACAAGGAACCGCTGTTCGACGCCGCCGACACCCTGCGCGACTCGCTGCGCGCCTTTGCCGACATGATCCCGGCCATCAAGCCGCGCGTGGACGTGATGCGCGAGGCGGCCCGCCGTGGCTTCTCCACCGCCACCGACCTCGCCGACTACCTGGTGCGCAAGGGCCTGCCGTTCCGCGACTGCCACGAGATCGTCGGCCACGCGGTGAAGTACGGCGTGCAGACCGGCAAGGACCTGGCCGAGATGAGCCTCGACGAGCTGCGCCAGTTCAGCGACCAGATCGGCGACGACGTGTTCGCCGTGCTGACCCTGGAAGGCTCGGTGAACGCCCGCAACCACATCGGCGGCACCGCGCCCGCGCAGGTGCGCGCCGCCGTGCAGCGCGGCCGCGAGCTGCTGGCCACACGCTGATCGGCCCCGGCGGACGGCGCCAAGCCGTCCGCCTCCACCATGACCGATCGCGCCGACCGCAAGCCCCGCCAGCCGTTCGCCAACGCCTGGTTCTTTGCCGTCGCCGCGCTGTATGCGGCCCTGATCCTGCCCTGGTCGGTGCTCGGCCTGCTCGGCCTGCTACCCACCCCACCCGGGTTGGCCACGCCCTACGGCCACGCCCATGAAATGCTGTTTGGCTTCGCCCTGGCGGTGGTCGCCGGCTACCTGCTCGGCCCGCAACCACAACGGGTGACGCTGGCACTGCTGGCCGGCTGGGCCCTGGCGCGGCTGGGCTGGCTGTTATGGCCCGCTGGCTGGCTGTCGATGCTGGGCGCCGCACTGTTCGCGGCCGGGCTGGCCTGGAAGGTAGTGCCGCGCTTCGTCGGCGCGGCGAAGAAGTGGCGCAACCAGTCCGTCGCGCCATTGGTCATCGCCCTTGGCCTGGCCAGCGTGCTGGGCAGTCTCGACCCGCGCCTGTCGATCAGCCCGCACCCGGCCCAGGGTGCCCTGCTGGTGCTGGCCACCCTGCTGTTCTTCATGGGCGGGCGCATCATCGCCCCGGCGCTGGCCGGCCATGCGCAAAGCCAAGGCTGGAACCTGCAGGCGCGGGTGCAACCGCACCTGGAAGGGTCCGGGCTGGTGCTGCTGGGAATCGCACTGCTGGCCCTGCTGGTCTCGCTTGAGTCCGTGGGTGGCGCTCTAACGCTGGCCGCCGGCGCGCTGACAGGCATACGGTTGCTGCGCTGGCAGCCCTGGCGGCATCTGCGCCGCGCCGACCTCGCCGTGCTGCTGCTCGGCTATGCCTGGCTGGCGCTCGGTCTGCTGCTGTTCGGTGCCGCACTGCTGTTCGACGTGCTGCCGTTGACCGTCGCCCTGCACGGCATCACGGTCGGCGCACTCGGCACCCTGACCCTGGCGGTCATGGCGCGCACGCGCCTGCTCTATCGCTTGCGCGATGCCAACGCCGTCCCCTGGATCCACCCCGCCGCCGGGCTGCTCAGCCTGGCCGCCCTGGCACGCATCCTGCCCGTACCGCTGGGAGCCGATCCGTACCCCTGGCTGCTCGTGTCCGCCGCCTGCTGGTCGCTGGCGTTTCTGCTGCTGGCGGCGCTGCTCTGGCGGACCCGGGGCGCCCCGTAGGGAATCGCGCTTCACCGATCCACCAAGCGCGCCGCGAGGGCGCCGTTCCGGCGCAATGGCGGCCAGGAAGTCGCTGTCCGCCCTACGGTGGTTTTTCAGGTTGTGCTTTTGTGCATGAAAAAGGGGGCAGACTTTTCAGGTCTGCCCCCTCGTTCTCAAGCCACTTCCGGCTGCGGGCGCGGATCGCGCTCGGGGCGCGTTTCGTCCAGCAGTTGCTGGATGGAACGACGCCTGCGGTCTTCGGCCCGGCGGGTGAAGTACCAGGCCAGGAAGGTGAACAGCGAAATGACCAGCAGGATCAGGCTGGCGATGGCGTTGATGTCCGGCTTCACCCCCAGGCGCACGGCGGAGAATATCTCCATCGGCAGGGTGGTGGCGCCCGGGCCGGAGACGAAGCTGGCCAGCACCAGGTCATCCAGCGACAGCGCGAAGGCCAGCATGCCGCCGGCCACCAGCGAGGGCGCGATCATCGGAATGGTGATCAGGAAGAACACCTTCCAGGGCTTGGCGCCCAGGTCCATGGCCGCTTCCTCGATGGACAGGTCCAGCTCGCGCAGGCGCGACATCACCACCACCGCCACATAGGCGGAGCTGAAGGTGGTGTGGGCTATCCAGATGGTGGTCATGCCGCGCTCGGCCGGCCAGCCGATCAACTGGGCCATGGCCACGAACAGCAGCAGCAGCGACAGACCGGTGATCACCTCGGGCATCACCAGCGGCGCGGTGACCATGCCACCGAACAGTGTGCGACCCCGGAAACGCGGGATACGCGTCAGCACGAAGGCCGCCAGGGTGCCCAGCGCCACAGCGGCAATGGCCGTGTAGAGGGCGATCTCCAGCGAACGCATCACCGCGCCCATCAGTTGGCGGTTGTCCAGCAGACTGGCGTACCAGCGCACCGACCAGCCGCCCCACACCGTCACCAGCCGCGAGTCGTTGAACGAGTAGATGACCAGGATGACCATCGGCAGGTAGATGAACGCCAACCCGACCCACAGCATCAGGTTGGAGAAGCTCCAGCGCTTCATGGCTTGTCCTCCAGTTCCTTGGCCTGGTTGCGGTTGAACAGGATGATCGGGACTAGCAGGATGGCCAGCATGACCACCGCCAGCGATGCCGCCACCGGCCAGTCACGGTTGTTGAAGAATTCCTGCCAGAGCACCTTGCCGATCATCAGCGTCTCGGGGCCACCGAGCAGCTCGGGGATGACGAACTCACCCACCACCGGGATGAACACCAGCATGCAGCCGGCGACGATGCCGCTCTTGGACAGCGGCACGGTGATCTTCCAGAAGGTGGCGATGCGCCCGGCCCCCAGGTCAGCCGCGGCCTCCAGCAGGCTCAGGTCGTGCTTGACCAGGTTGGCGTACAGCGGCAGCACCATGAACGGCAGGTACGAGTAGACGATGCCGATGTACACCGCCAGGTTGGTGTTGAGGATCTGCAGCGGCTCGTCGATCAGCCCGATGCCCATCAGCACGCTGTTGAGCAGGCCGTTGTTGCTGAGGATGCCCATCCAGGCGTAGACGCGGATCAGGATCGCGGTCCAGGTCGGCATCATGATCAGCATCAGCAGGATGGTCTGCGCCTGCTTGTCGGCGCGGGCGATGGCGTAGGCCATCGGGTAGCCGATCAGCAGGCACAGCAGGGTGCTGACCAGGGCGATCTTCAGCGAACTCAGGTAGGCCAGCAGGTACAGCTCGTCCTCGCTGAGGAACACGTAGTTGCCCAGGTTGAGCAGGATCTGCAGCTGGTTCTCCGCCCACACGAAGATTTCCGTGTACGGCGGGATGGCCACCTCGGCCTCGGCGAAACTGATCTTCAGCACGATGACGAAGGGCAGCAGGAAGAACAGCAGCAGCCAGAAGAACGGGATGCCGATGACGACATGCCGTCCCGTGGGCAGGAAGCGCTTCAGCATCGCCAGGCTCATGACTGCAGCACCACGCCGCTGTCGTCGATCCAGTGCAGGTACACCGGGTCGTTCCAGGTGGGTCGTTTCACGTGCCGTTCGCTGTTGGCCAGGAACGCTTGCACCAGCATCCCGGACGCCAGGCGGATGTAGTAGGTGGAGTGACCGCCCAGGTAGGCGATGTCATGCACGGTGCCCTGCACCCAGTTGTAATCCGGGTGCTCCACCTCCGGCATGCTGGTGCTGATCAGCAGCTTTTCCGGGCGCAGCGCATAAGTGACGCGCTTGTCCTCGGCACGGGTGCTGATGCCGTGGCCGACATAGATCGGCCGCTCCAGCTGCGGGCAGGCGATGATCGCGTGGTCTTCCAGGTCCTCGATCAGCTCGCCCTCGAACAGGTTGACGTTGCCGATGAACTCGCAGACCAGGCGGCTGGCCGGCGTCTCGTAGATGTCCATCGGGCTGCCCACCTGGGCGATCCAGCCCTGGTGCATGATGGCGATGCGCTCGGCCATGGTCATGGCCTCTTCCTGGTCGTGGGTGACGATCAGGCAGGTCACGCCGACGCGCTCGAGAATGGCCACCAGCTCCAGTTGCATCTGCGAGCGCAGCTTCTTGTCCAGCGCGCCCATGGGCTCGTCGAGCAGCAGCAGCTTCGGGCGCTTGGCCAGCGAACGGGCCAGGGCCACGCGCTGGCGCTGGCCGCCGGACAGCTGGTGCGGCTTGCGCTTGGCGTACTGGCTCATCTGCACCAGGCGCAGCATTTCCGCCACGCGCTCGGCGATCTCCTCCTTGGGTAGACCGTCCTGCTTGAGGCCGAAGGCGATGTTCTGCTCCACGCTCATGTGCGGGAACAGCGCGTAGGACTGGAACATCATGTTGATCGGCCGCTCGTACGGCGGCAGATCGGTGATGTCCTGGCCGTCCAGGTAGATGCGCCCCTCGGTGGGTCGTTCGAACCCGGCGAGCATGCGCAGCAGGGTCGACTTGCCGGAGCCCGAGCCACCGAGCAGGGCGAAGATCTCGCCGCGACGGATGGTCAGGGACACGTCATCGACCGCCACGGTCTCGTCGAACTTCTTGGTGACACGGTCGATCCTGACCAGAATTTCCTTGGCTTGCTGATCGCCGCTGAGGGCTTTCTTGAAGGCGCTCGAGGCCACCGCCATATATGCACACTCCCCCGACATTACCTGGTGGCGCCAGGTCGGATGTTAAGTTTCGATGCGGAACGCCGGCAGCATTGCATTCCGCGCCCAGACAACCAGTACCACGTTAAAAGGCCGGAAGCCTCGCGGTCCGTTTCGGCTGCTTCGCAACGCCGATAGACCCCGAGAGCACCCCCGGTCAAAGGGGCGCAATTGAACCATCGAGCAGCGTCCAGGGCCAGCGCTGGACGCGCCTTTTTACGGCTTTATTTTCCGCTCTTTACCTTCGCCCAGCTGCGTGTCATCAAACGCTGCACAGTCGGCGGCAATTCGGCCGAAATGTACAATTTTTCCAACACTTCCGGCGGCGGATAGATGGCCTCGTCGGCCAGCACCTCGGGGTCCATCAGCTCCTGCGCAGCCAGGTTGGGATTGGCATAGCCGACGTAGTCGCTGACCCCGGCGATGACCTCGGGATCCAGCAGGTAGTTGATAAACGCGTGGGCCTGCTCGACGTTCTTCGCGTCGCTCGGGATGGCCAACATGTCGAACCACAGGTTGGCGCCTTCCTTGGGAATCACATAGCCGATCTCGATGCCCTTGCCGGCTTCCTCGGCGCGGTCGGCGGCCTGGAACACGTCACCGGAGTACCCCACGGCCATGCAGATGTTGCCGTTGGCGAGGTCCGAGATGTACTTGGAGGAGTGGAAGTAGGTCACGTAGGGACGCACCTCCAGCAGCCGGGCTTCGGCACGTGCAAAGTCATCGGGATTCTGGCTGTTGGGGTCCAACCCCAGGTAATTGAGCATCGCCGGCAGCATCTCGTCCCCGGAATCGAGGAAGGCGACACCACAGCTGGAGAGTTTCTTGATGTTCTCCACTTCGAAGACCAGCGCCCAGGAATCGACCTCGACATCCTCGCCAAGGGCGGCCGTAACCTTCTCGACGTTGTAGCCCAATCCGTTGGTGCCCCACAGGTAGGGCACGGCGTACTGGTTGCCGGGGTCGTTCACCTCCAGCTGGCGCAGCAGCGCGGGGTCCAGGTTGTTCCAGTTGGACAACTGGTCGCGGTCGAGTTTGCGGAAGGCGCCAGCCTTGATCTGCCGGGCGAGGAAGTGATTGCTGGGCACCACCACGTCATAGCCGGAGCGACCGGCCAGCAGCTTGCCTTCAAGGGTTTCGTTGGAATCGAAGACGTCGTAGACCGCACGGATGCCGGTGGCCTTCTGGAAATTCTCCAGGGTGTCTTCGCCGATGTAGTCCGACCAGTTGTAGACGTGGACCGTGGACTGGGCCTGGGCCGTGCCGGTCAGAGCCAGGACGGTGCAGGCGACAAGCAGGGCACTGCGATGGGGCATGGTGAAGTCCTCATGCGCGGGCCGCGAGAGGCGGCAAGAATGATGAAACGGCGACCGGCGGTCGCTCTCCTGTGCCCCTGAAATGCAGCGCGGGGCGGACGGTCACGCTCCTGGCCTTATGGCCATGTCGGTGTGGGCAGGGAAAAACGGCCGGCTGCCGAAGCAGCCGGCCGATGAATCAACGGCCGGACTTGATCTTGGTCCAGCTGCGGGTCATGGCGCGCTGCACCTTGGCATCCAGGTCGGGGAAGGCGTACAGCTTGGCCATCACCTCTTCCGGCGGGTAGATACCCGGGTCATTGCGGATCGCCTCGTCCAGCAGCGGAGTAGCCGCCTTGTTGCCGTTGGGGAACTGCACGTAATCGGTGATTTCCGCCATGATTTCCGGCTTGAGCAGGAAGTTCAGGAACACGTGGGCGTTCTCGACGTTCTTGGCATCGGCAGGAATGGCCAGCATGTCGAAGAAGGAGCCGGCGCCTTCCTTCGGAATCTGATAGTGAATGTTGACGCCGTTGGCGGCCTCTTCAGCGCGCGACTTGGACTGGTAGAGGTCGCCGGAGTAGCCGACCGCCACGCAGATGTTGCCGTTGGCGAGGTCCGAGATGTACTTGGAGGAGTGGAAGTAGGCCACGTGCGGACGAATCTTCAGGAACAGGTCCTCGGCCTTCTTCAGATCGGCACTGCTCTCGCTGACGGGCGACAGGCCCAGGTAGTTCAGCGCCGCCGGCAGCATCTCGGTGGGCGAATCGAGGAAGGACACGCCGCAGCTCTTCAGCTTTTCGATGTTCTCGGTCTTGAACACCAGGTCCCAGGAATCCACCGGGGCGCCGTCACCCAGCACGGCCTTGACCTTGTCCACGTTGTAGGCGTAGCCGATGGTGCCCCACATGTAGGGGAAGGAGTACTGGTTGCCCGGGTCGCTGGTTTCCAGGGACTTGAGCAGGTTCTTGTCGAGGTTCTCCCAGTTGGGCAGCTTGCTCCGGTCCAGCTTCTGGAACACGCCGGCCTTGATCTGCTTGGCCAGGAACGGGTTGGACGGCACCACGACGTCGTAGCCCGAGCCACCGGAGAGCAGCTTGGCTTCCAGCACTTCGTTGCTGTCGAACACGTCGTACACCACCTTGATGCCGGTTTCCTTCTGGAATTTGTCCAGGGTGTCCGGAGCGATGTAGTCCGACCAGTTGTAGACGTGCAGCACTTTTTCCTGGGCCTGAGCCAGACCGGCCACGGCCGCGGTCAGGGATAGCGCGAGAAAGGTCTTGCCGAAGAGTTTCATGCCTTCACTGCTCCGATTGTTTTTTGAGTACTCAGATGGCGTGGCTGGCGAGCGAGCCCACTGCCGCGACACACCCTGGTGAGCCTGGCCTACGCACGCGCGAAGTCTGGCAAGGAGCCCGTGTCGATACAACTGGCTGCTCGGCCGATTCGAGCCTTTTTTACCGGCCCTGCACCTCCTTGAGAGTCAGGTCCAGACAGGTGAAGGCCTTTTCGAGCAACTCATCGATCTGCGCCGGGCTGATCACCAGCGGCGGCGCGATGATCATGGTGTCCCCCACCGCGCGCATCACCAGGCCGTTCTGGAAACAGTGCTCACGACAGCGCATGCCGATTTCCAGTCCCCGATAACGCTCGCGGGTCTCCTTGTTCTTCACCAGCTCGATGGCAGCCACCATGCCGACGCCACGTGCCTCCCCCACCAGCGGGTGGGCGGCCAGCTCACGCCAACGTCTTTGCAAATAGGGTGCCGTTTGCGCCTTGACCCGCGCCACGATGCCTTCGTCACGCAGGATGCGCAGGTTGGCCAGCGCTACCGCCGCCGCCACCGGGTGGCCGGAATAGGTGAAGCCGTGGGCGAATTCGCCGCCGCGGTTGAGCACCTCGACCACCTTGTCGCGCACTACTACGCCGCCCATGGGGATGTAGCCGGAGGTCAGGCCCTTGGCGATCGGCATCAGGTCCGGCCGCAGGTCGTAGTACTGGCTGCCGAACCATTCGCCGGTACGGCCGAAGCCGCAGATCACCTCATCGGCGATGAACAGGATGTCGTGGCGCGCGAGGATCTCGCGAATGCGCGGCCAGTAGCTGTCCGGCGGCACGATCACCCCGCCGGCGCCCTGGATCGGCTCGGCGATGAAAGCGGCGACCTTGTCGGCGCCAAGCTGGCGGATCTTCTCCTCCAGTTGGTCGGCCACGCGGACGCCGAATTCCTCGGGGCTCAGCGCGCCGCCTTCGCCATACCAGTAAGGCTGGTCAATGTGCTCGATCCCCGGGATCGGCAAACCGCCCTGGGCGTGCATGCCCTTCATGCCGCCCAGGCTCGCGCCCGCCATGGTCGAGCCGTGATAGCCGTTCCAGCGACCGATGATCACCTGCTTCTCGGGCTGGCCCTGGACTGCCCAGTAATGGCGCACCATGCGCACCACGGTGTCGTTGGCCTCGGAGCCCGAGCCGGTGAAGAACACATGGTTCATGCCCGCCGGCGCCAGCGCGGCGATTTCCTGGGCGAGCTCCAGGGCCGGCGGGTGCGCGGTCTGGAAGAACAGGTTGTAGTAGGGCAGTTCGCGCATCTGCCGGGCGGCCGCCTCGACCAGCTCCTCGCGGCCGTAGCCGACGTTGACGCACCAGAGCCCGGCCATGCCATCGAGGATCTTGTGGCCCTCGCTGTCCCACAGGTACACGCCCTCGGCGCGGGTCACGATGCGCGCGCCCTTGCGGTTGAGCGCCTGGAAGTCGGTAAAGGGCGCCAGGTGGTGGTCGCGGCTCAGGGCCTGCCAGTGTTCGGTCTGTTTGCTCATCGTGTCGACACCTTTCTCCAGGCCCCGCGCCGCAGCGTCGCGACCTATACCGAAAAGAGCAGGAATTCACGCTCCCAGGAGCTGATCACCCGCTTGTAGTTCTCGTTTTCCGCCCGCTTGACCGCCACGTAGGCGGCGATGAACTTCTTGCCCAGGTACTTCTCCAGGGCCTTGCAGTTTTCCAGGCGCTCCAAGGCATCCTCGATGGTCAGCGGCAGGCGCAGGTTGCGCCGCTCATAGCCGCGCCCCTGCACCGGCTGGGTGGGCCGCAGGCCTTCGACCATGCCGATGTAACCACACAGCAGGCTGGCGGCGATCGCCAGGTACGGGTTGGCGTCCGCACCGGGCAGACGGTTCTCGATGCGCCGGTTCTGCGGCGAGGATTCCGGCACGCGCAGGCCGACGGTACGGTTCTCCTCGCCCCATTCCACGTTCACCGGCGCCGAGGTATCCGGCAGGAAACGGCGGAACGAATTGACGTTGGGGGCGAACAGCGGCAACAGCTCGGGGATGTACTTCTGCAGGCCGCCGATGTAACTGAGGAACAACTCGCTCGGCGAGCCATCCTCGTTGGAGAAGATGTTCCTGCCGCTTTGCGCGTCGCGCACACTCTGGTGCAGGTGCATGGCGCTGCCCGGCTGATCGGTGATCGGCTTGGCCATGAACGTGGCGGCCACGTCGTGCTTGAGCGCCGCCTCGCGCATGGTGCGCTTGAACACCATGATCTGATCGGCCAGGTGCAGGGCCTCGCCGTGCCGGAAGTTGATCTCCATCTGCGCCGGCCCTTCCTCGTGGATCAGCGTATCCAGGTCCAGGCGCTGAGCCTCACACCAGTCGTACATGTCCTCGAACAGCGGATCGAACTCGTTGGCGGCATCGATGGAGAACGACTGGCGCCCCGTTTCGGGGCGTCCCGAGCGGCCGACCGGCGCCTGCAACGGGTAATCGGGGTCGTCGCTACGCTTGGTCAGGTAGAACTCCATTTCCGGCGCGACGATGGGCATCCAGCCGTGGTCGGCGTACATCTTCAATACTTTCTTGAGCAGGTTGCGCGGCGACAGCTCGATGGGGTTGCCCATCTTGTCGAAGGTGTCGTGGATGACCATGGCGGTGGGCTCGATGGCCCACGGCACCAGGAACATGGCGTTGGGGTCCGGACGGCAATACATGTCGATGTCCGCCGGGTCGAGCAACTCGTAATAGATGTCGTCTTCCACGTAATCGCCGGTGACCGTCTGCAGCAGCACGCTCTCCGGCAGGCGCATGCCTTTCTCGGCGATGAACTTGTTGGTCGGCGCGATCTTGCCCCGGGCGATGCCGGTCAGGTCGCTGATCAGGCATTCCACTTCGGTGATCTTGTGTTCTTTCAGCCAGTCGGTGAGCTGATCGAGGTCGGTACTCATAAAGGCCTCAGGTTTTGCCGAGCCGAAATTGCCGGTTCAGCGGTGACGCGGCCAGACGCCTGACTGGCGAGCCGCGCGCGGGTCGTGGGGGTTGCGAAATTGAAAGGCGGGCCGGCACGGGTAAGCAGGCACCCCGGTGCCGGTGGCAGGGGTTGGCGACGCTCAGTGGCTGGCAGGGCATGGGACACATCCGTATCCGCGTTCGGTTTGCTACCGAGCTTAGCGCTGTTCATTTTTTTACACAACTTCCGCCCCACACGACGTCAATACCGGCTGAAACCCACGAGCCATGGGCTCTGGAGGGATCTGACGCGACCACCCGGCGTGCCCCGAAAATGGCCTTCGCGCACCCTCGCGGGGCGTTTTTTCCGGCTATTGACAGGCCCGAGGGTTTGGGATTGACTCACAACCAGGCCACAGACTGATTGAAATTTTTAACAATAAAGGTACGGATCATGTCGCCCCCTCCGCGTGTCGCTCACCCCAGCGAGGCGAGCGTCTTTCTCGAAGCGCATCCGGACGTCCAGTTCGTCGATCTGCTCATCGCCGACATGAACGGGGTGGTGCGGGGCAAGCGCATCGAGCGCAACAGCCTCACCAAGGTCTACGAGAAAGGCATCAATCTTCCCGCATCGCTGTTCGCGCTCGACATCAATGGCAGCACGGTGGAAAGCACCGGCCTGGGCCTCGACATCGGCGACGCCGACCGGGTGTGCCTGCCGATCGCCGGCACCCTCAGCTACGAACCCTGGCAGAAGCGCCCCACCGCCCAGTTGCTGATGACCATGCACGAACTGGATGGCACGCCGTTCTTTGCCGATCCGCGTGAAGTGCTGCGCCAGGTGATCGACCGCTTCGATGAGCTGGGCCTGACGGTCTGCGCCGCCTTCGAGCTGGAGTTCTACCTGATCGACCAGGAGAACGTGAATGGCCGTCCGCAGCCGCCGCGTTCGCCGATTTCCGGCAAGCGTCCGCATTCCACGCAGGTGTACCTGATCGATGACCTCGACGAGTACGCTGACTGCCTGCAGGACATCCTCGAGGGCGCCAAGGTGCAGGGCATCCCCGCCGATGCCATCGTCAAGGAAAGTGCGCCGGCGCAGTTCGAGGTCAACCTGCACCACGTGGCCGACCCGCTGAAGGCCTGCGATTACGCGGTACTGCTCAAGCGGCTGGTCAAGAACATCGCTTACGACCACGAGATGGACACGACCTTCATGGCCAAGCCCTATCCGGGCCAGGCCGGCAACGGGCTGCACGTGCACATATCGTTGCTCGACCGCGACGGAAACAACATCTTCGCCAGTGAGGATCCCCAGCAGAACGCCGCATTGCGCCACGCAATCGGCGGTGTGCTGGAGACCCTGCCGGCCTCCATGGCCTTCCTCTGCCCGAACGTGAACTCCTACCGCCGCTTCGGCGCCCAGTTCTACGTGCCCAATGCCCCCAGCTGGGGCCTGGACAACCGCACCGTGGCGCTGCGCGTGCCCACCGGCAGCCCCGAGGCGGTGCGCCTGGAACATCGGGTAGCCGGCGCCGACGCCAACCCCTATCTGCTGATGGCGGCCCTGCTGGCGGGCGTGCATCACGGCCTGACCCAGCAGATCGAGCCGGGCGAACCCATCGAGGGCAATTCCTACGAGCAGCTCGAGCCCAGCCTGCCGAACAACCTGCGCGACGCGCTACGCGCGCTAGACGACAGCGAAATCCTCGCGCGCTACATCAGCCCCGACTACATCGACATCTTCGTCGCCTGCAAGGAAAGCGAACTGGAGGAATTCGAGCACTCCATCTCCGACCTGGAGTACAACTGGTACCTGCATACCGTCTGAGGCCGCCGGGCAATGCGACACGCATCGCACCATGCCCCGGTCGCTTCCCCGACAATTCGCCCCCGTCGAGCCAGTGACCGGCGGGGCGATACCCTGCCAGCACTCGAATACCCAGTTACAGAGCCTTTACATGTCGTGCCCCCCGCTTCCCCGCAAGCCCCGCGCCAGCAGCCAGACGCGCATCAATGCCATCCATGCCGCAGCCCGCGCCCTGCTCGCCGAGGGGGGCGTTGCCGAGCTAAGCATCTACGCGGTGGCCGAACGCGCCGGCATTCCGCCCTCGTCGGTCTATCACTTCTTCCCAAACGTGCCGCTGTTGTTGCAGTCGCTGGCCACCCAGGTGCATGCCGCCTTTCGCGAGGTGCTCACCCTTCCCGTGGACCACGCCACGCTGCGCAGCTGGCATGACCTGGCGGCACAGCTCGAACAGCGCATGGTGGATATCTACGCCGCGGATGCGGCGGCCCGCCAGCTGATCCTCGCCCAGCACGGCCTGAGCGAAGTGACCCAGGCCGACCAGCAGCATGACCTGGAACTGGGCCGGCTGCTGCGTGCCCTGTTTGAGCGCCATTTCGTGCTGCCGGCGCTGCCGGAGGAGATCGACATCTTCGCGCTGGCCATCGAGCTGGCCGACCGGGTCTACGCCAGCTCGGTCCAGTTGCACGGACAGATCACGTCCCGCTGGCGGGAGGAAGGCCTGCGGGTGGTCATCGCCTACCTGGGTCTCTACCTGCCGCCCTGGCTGAGCAAGCGGAGCGCCCCAGGCGCATAGATCGATATTTATCGGTTAATTTCTGCCGATTAGTCGCCCAAGACAGGCGGACGGCCTTCTTTTACCGATATTTATCGGCTATATATCCCTGCCATCCATACCGGCCCTTCATGGGCCATGCTTAGCCTGTCTCCGGATTGCGAGGTTTCCGCCATGTCCCGCATCGTCACTGTCGCCGCCACCCAGATGGCCTGTTCCTGGGATCGCGACGCCAACATCGCCAATGCCGAGCGTCTCGTGCGCCAGGCCGCCGCGCAGGGCGCGCAGATCATCCTGATTCAGGAACTGTTCGAAACGCCGTACTTCTGCCAGAAGCCGAACGCCGATTACCTGCTGCTGGCCACCGAAGCCGAACAGAACCCCGCCATTGCCCACTTCAGCAAGCTGGCCGCCGAGTTGCAGGTGGTGCTGCCGATCAGCTTCTTCGAGCGGGCCGGCCGGGCCCGATTCAACAGCATCGCCATCCTCGACGCCGACGGGCGGAACCTGGGTATCTACCGCAAGAGTCACATCCCGGACGGCCCCGGTTACCACGAGAAGTACTACTTCAACCCCGGCGATACCGGCTTCAAGGTGTGGAACACCCGCTATGCGAAGATCGGCGTAGGCATCTGCTGGGACCAGTGGTTCCCGGAATGCGCGCGCAGCATGGCGCTGCAGGGCGCCGAGCTGCTGTTCTACCCGACCGCCATTGGCAGCGAACCCCACGACGCCACCATCAGCTCGCGCGACCACTGGCAGCGCGTGCAGCAGGGCCATGCCGGCGCCAACCTGATGCCGCTGATCGCCAGCAACCGCATCGGCCGCGAGGAGCAGGACGGCTACGACATCACCTTCTACGGCTCCTCGTTCATCGCCGATCAGTTCGGCGCCAAGCTGCAGGAACTGAACGAAACCGAAGAGGGCATCGTGGTGCAACGCTTCGATCTGGATGAGCTGGAGAAGATCCGCAGCGCCTGGGGCGTGTTCCGTGATCGCCGGCCGAACCTGTACGGCGCGCTGAAGACCCTCGACGGCAGCCTGGAGTCCTGACATGGCGCTGACTACTCCACGGGCCGACGGCTTCCGCATGCCGGCCGAATGGGAGCCGCACAGCCAGACCTGGATGCTCTGGCCGGAACGACCGGACAACTGGCGCCTGGGCGGTAAGCCGGCACAGGCCGCCTTCAGCGCCGTGGCCCAGGCCATTGCCCGCTTCGAGCCGGTGAGCATCGGTATCAGCGAAGCCCAGTACGAGAACGCCAGCGCCCGCCTGGGTGATCAGCCGAACATCCGTCTGGTGGAAATGAGCAGCGACGACGCCTGGATGCGCGACACCGGTCCCACCTTCGTCATCGACGCCACCGGCGAGGTACGCGGCGTGGACTGGGACTTCAACGCCTGGGGCGGTTTCAACGGCGGCCTGTACTGGCCGTGGAGCCGGGACAGCCAGGTGGCCGGCAAGGTGCTGGGCATCGAGCGCTGCGCCCGCTATGCCACGCCCGGTTTCGTGCTGGAAGGCGGCGCCATCCATGTGGACGGCGAAGGCACCCTGCTGACCACCGAGGAATGCCTGCTCAACCCGAACCGCAATCCGCATCTGAACCGCATGCAGATCGAAGCCGTGTTGCGCGATTACCTGGCGGTGGAAACGATCATCTGGCTGCCGCAAGGCCTGCTCAATGACGAAACCGACGGCCATGTGGATAACTTCTGCTGCTTCGTGCGCCCGGGCGAGGTGCTGCTGGCCTGGACGGACGACCCGGCCGACCCCAACCATGCCCGCTGCCGCGCGGCGCTGCAGGTACTGGAACGCAGCCGCGATTCCCGAGGGCGCCAGCTTACGGTCCACCGCATGCCGATCCCAGGCCCGTTGTACGCGACCGAGGAGGAGTGCGCCGGCGTCGACCGTGCGGTCGGCAGCCAGCCCCGCGATCCATCGATCCGCCTGGCCGGCTCCTATGTGAACTTCCTGATCGTGAATGGCGGCATCATCGCGCCCTCGTTCGACGACCCGCACGACGCCGAGGCCGAGCAGCTACTGCGACGACTGTTCCCGGAGCATCGGGTGGTGATGGTGCCGGGCCGCGAGATCCTGCTCGGCGGCGGCAACATCCACTGCATCACCCAGCAGCAGCCGGCTCCGCAACGGGCCGGCTGACTGGGGGAATCCCACCCGACGCAGGGCGGTCAGCGCTTTTCTGGCCGCCAGCGGGTCGAGGCAGGGCATGCGGGCGGACAGCGCTGCTTTTCGGCTTACGCCCCACCCTCCAACCAGACATCGCGCACCCAGTGCCACACCGACTCCCAGGTCTCGTCGTCCAGCTCGCCGGTGTCCTCGCGCCACAGGAACACCTCGCCCTCCGGGTCGACTGCGTAGTAGTCGCGCCCGTCCTGGCACAGGGGCACCAGATAGCGCGGCACGCCGGCATCCCAGGCGTTGGCGGCCACTTCCGGCAGGTAGGTGTGCGACTGCGGATCGCTGGCGGTCACCGGCTCCAGACGGCCGTAGACCACATCGCTGACCTTGAGCAGGAACTCGCGCAACTCGTAGGGCAGGTGGATGAGAATCTGCTCCTGGATCTCCACCAGGGTCTCCTCGTCCGGCAGCTCCAGCGGCACCGGCACCGGCTCGTTGAGTTCACGCAACTGATCGATGACATCTTCCATCGATGGGACTCCTCTGGGTAATGCGCGCTTTATAGCGCGCCCGAATGCCGCACAAAAGAAAAACCCGGGACTAGCCCGGGTCTTCCTACTGCCCAATCGATCACGCGTTCTGGCGGATACCTGCCAGCAACCAGGGCTGGTTCTCGCCCTGCTCGCGCTCCATGCGCCAGCTCTCGCTGAAGGCTTCGCCCTGATCGAAGCGCGAGGTCTTGCTCACGCCGCTGAAGGTCAGGGTGGCCACGGTCTTGTCCGGGTTGTCGTCCACGCCGTCGAGAACCACGCTCAGGTTGTCGATGTAGGTGGACTGGAAGCCATCGCCCAGCGACTCGCGCTCCTGGGTCAGGAAGGCGAGCATCTGCGGGGTGACGAACTCGGCGATCTTGTCCATCTCGGCCGCGTCCCAGTGCTGCTGCAGCGCCAGGAAGTGGGTGCGCGCCTGCTCGATGAAGCGCTGCTCGTTGAACCAGGCCGGCGCATTGATCACCGGCGCGGCGGCGCCCGCGCCGATCGACTGACCGAAGATATTGGTGCCCGCAGCCTCGCTCGGCACATCGCGCTGCATCACCGGCGGCGCACCGGCGGTGGCGTACTGCTGTTGCTGGGGCATGCTGGCCAGCGCCTTGCGGCGACGCGCGGCGATCAGCTTGAAGATCACGAAGGCGATCAGGCCAAAGATCAGCATGTCCATGATCTGCAGGCCTTCGAAGCCGTCACCCATGAACATGGCCGCCAGCAGGCCACCGGCGGCAATGCCGGCCAGCGGGCCGAGCCACTTGGACGCGCCGCTGGCAGCGGGCGCCGCGGCGCCCGGACGCGCAGCCGGCGCCTGCGCCTGATTCTGCTGGGCGGGAGCGGCCTGGCGGGTCTGGTGGGACGGCGCGGAGCCGAAGCTCTTCTTGTTACCCAGACGTGCCGCGTCGGCATCCAGGGTAAAGGTCAGGCCCAGGCAGAAAGCCAGGGCGATACTGAGAAAACGCTGCATCAGGGATGTCCCTATTGATTGATTCACGCGCGTCATCTTGCCCAGTGGCCAAGGTGATTGCCAGCGCAGAATGTTTCTGGCTGCGACAGCCCGATCAATGCAGCAGGTAGCGCAGCGGGGCGCTTTCGAAGCGACGGCGAAGGTAGCGTCGGGTCTGGGCCAGGTCGGGATCGGGACGGCGCAGCCAGCGGAAGAAGGTGCGCAGGAACAGGCCACTGAGCAGGCATTCCTGGCCGATACGGTTCAGCCACGCACCCCGCAGTCGAGCACCGGCGCGCCACCACTGCACCACCCGGCTCAGGCTGTGCAGGCCCCCCAGTTGCAGGTGCAGATGCCCCGGCTCCAGCTTGTAGAGCAGCATCTGGCCTGCCAGCGCATGATGCGGCTCAAGCGCTCGCAACCAGGCCACCAGCAGCTCCTCGAGGCGCTCAGCGGGCAACAGGGCTGCCAGGTCCTCGTCGCGGGCACGTGCCAGCATCGCCTGTTCGGCGCGGGCGAACCAGGCGTCGACCAGGGCGTCCTTGTCGGGGTAATGGCGTGCGATGGCGTCCATGCCGATGCCCAGTGCATCGGCCACTTCATACAGCTGCAGGCGTTCCCAGCCCCTGGCCTCGGCCAGCGAGAGGGCGGTGTCGAGAATCAGCGCGGCGCTCGTGTCGGACATGGCGATCACCTCGCCGGCAAGTATGGTCGGCCAAGCGCGAGCGACAGCGCAGCGCGACGGGTGGCCGGTAGCCGCTTTCGTGGGCCACGGCTTTGGTGGGAGCGGACTTGTCCGCGAGCTCTTTCGTGCAGGCCGCACCCAACAGCTCGCGAATGAATTCGCTCCTGCCGGGCGCCGTACCAGCCTGCCGCTAGGTCCCGGTACCGCGCCACCAGGACTGACTGGCCATCGCGTCCTGGATCTTCTGCTCCTGGCGCACCAGTTCGCGGTTCCACTCGTCGGACTTGGCGTCGATGAACTGCTCCAGCGCCTTTTCGCTGCGCATGGCGCGCAGCAGGTCGTTCTGCAGGCGTTCCAGGTGCTCCTCGGCGGTCGCCAGCTCACGCCGCTGCAGGTCGATCATCTTGTACAGGTTGGTCTTGTACTGCTGCTGGTTGAGGCGGTGCAGTCCGGTCTCCGCGCCACCGACATACTCGCTCAGGCGGCCCAGGCCGCTGATGTTGTTGCGATAGCGCTGGCACAGGTTGCGCTGGTACTGCACGCGACCGAGCATCTGGCGCACGCGCATCTGGCGGATGGCGGCCAGCTTGCCGAGGGTATTCAGCTGGTCCTTCATCCGCGACTCCCCAGCAGCTGCTGCAGCGTGCGCACGCTGAAGTCGAGGTCGGCATCCTGGCCGGTTTCCTGGCGCAGGAAGCGCTCGATGGCGGGCGCCAGCTGCACGGCGCGATCGGTCTTCGCATCGGCGCCGGGGGTGTAACCGCCCAGCGGGATCAGCTCGCGGATCTTTTCGTAGGTGCTGTACAGCTCCTTGAGCTGACGCGCGGCGTTGCGGTGTTCGGGCGCGGACACCTGGGCCATGCAGCGGCTCACCGAGGCGCCGATGTCGATGGCCGGGTAGTGGCCGACCTCGGCCAGCTTGCGCGACAGCACGATGTGGCCATCGAGGATGGCACGGGCACAGTCGACAATCGGGTCCTGGTGGTCATCGCCCTCAGCCAGCACCGTGTACAGCGCACTGAGGCTGCCCGTTGGACTGGCGCCGTTGCCGGCGCTTTCCACCAGCTCCGGCAGCATGCCGAACACCGACGGCGGATAGCCCTTGGTGGCCGGCGGCTCGCCCAGCGCCAGGGCGATCTCGCGCTGGGCCATGGCGTAGCGGGTCAGGGAATCCATCAGCAGCAGCACGTCCTGGCCGCGGTCGCGGAAATAGGCGGCGATGCTATGGCACAGATCAGCGGCCTTCAGGCGCATCAGCGGCGACTCGTTGGCCGGCGCCACCACCACCACCGCCTTGCGCAGGCCTTCCGGGCCGAGGGAGTGCAGGATGAACTCCTGCACTTCACGGCCGCGTTCACCGATCAGGCCGACCACCACCACATCCGCCTTGGTCTGCCGGGTGATCATGCCCAGCAGCACGCTCTTGCCCACGCCGCTGCCGGCGAACAGGCCGACCCGCTGGCCCTTGCCGAGGGTGAGCATCGAGTTGATGGCGCGCACTCCGACGTCCAGCGGCTCTTCCACCGGGCGGCGGCGCAGCGGGTTGACCGGCGGCGGCAGCGGCGGCAGCAGGTCGTGGCCGGTCAGCTTGCCCTGCTCGTCCAGGGGCTCGCCGAGGCCGTTGACCACCCGGCCAAGCCAGGAATCGTCGATGCGCAGGCGCGCTTCCTCGCGGATCGGGAAGATGCGCGCGCCGGTGGCCAGGCCCAGCGGCTTCTTGAACGGCATCAGGTAGGTGATTTCGCGGTTGAAGCCCACCACCTGGGCTTCCAGCAGGCTGCCGTCGGTCTGCTCCACGTAGCAGCGCTGGCCGGTCGGCTGGTGACAGCCGAGCCCTTCCAGGATCAGCCCGGAGACCCGCACCAGGCGTCCGCTGACCTTGGCCAACTGAACGCTGTCGAGGGATTTCAGGGCCTCGTCGAGGGCATCACTGTCCAGCAGCATGGCCGATCAGTCCTCGACCTTGAGGTGCCCGGCCAGGGTGTCCATGCAGGCGTCCAGGCGCTGCTGGCAGCCGATGTCGGCTTCCGCCTCGGAGGTGACCACGCGGCATTCGCCATGGGCCAGACGGTCGTCGGGCACCAGCTTCCAGCGCCGCGCGCGTTCCGGGTCGATGTCGCGAATGCGTGCGCACTCCTCGGGATTGAGGTGGATCTGCACGTCCTCGTGATTGCCGGGCAGGGTGTTGAGCACTTCCTCGGCCAGGGTCAGCAGCTGTGCCGGATTCAGCGTCAGCTCGACGCGGATCACCTGCTTGGCCACCTTGGCGACCATTTCCAGCAGTTGCTCGCGGCGGCCGCGCTCGTATTCGCTGACCGCCACGCGGAAGGATTCCATCATGCGGTCCAGCGGCGCGCAGGCCTGCTCGAACTGGCGCCGCCCCTGCAGCCGGCCGTCTTCCAGGCCCTTGGCCAGACCTTCCTCCAGGCCACGCTGGTAGCCTTCGGCGCGGCCGACTTCGACGCCCTCGTCGCGGCCTTCCTGGAAACCGCGTTCCTGGCCTTCCTGATAACCCTCGGCCAGCGCGCGCTGCAGCGCGGCCGGATCGGCCGTCAGCGCGTCCTGGCCGTCGCCGGCCGCCACGCCACGATGGCGCGGCGGAAAGCGGTAGACGCGCCAACCACGGGCGTCGCCCCGAATCACTCGTACCGTCATGCGCTCACCTGTCACTCGACCGTCTGTTCACGGAACAGCTGGATCTGCAATTCGCCGTCGGCCGCCATTTCGCGGACGATGGACATGATGTCCTTGCGCACCTGCTCGACCCGGCTGATCGGCACCGGGCCCTGGCGGCGCTTGATGGTTTCCATCTGCTGCGCCTGACGGCGCGGCATGGCCCCGAGCACGGCCTTGACCAGCTCGGGCTCGGCGCCCTTGAGGGCCACCACCCACTCTTCCAGCGGCACGGCTTCCAGCAGGGTCTGCAGCACTTCCTGGCTCTGGCGGGCAAGGATGAAGAAGTCGTACATCTGGTCTTCGATCTTGTCGACCAGCGATTCGTCGTGCCCGCGCAGCAGTTCGAACATCTGCATGCGGTCGCCCTTGAAGCGGTTCATGATGTCCGCCACCTGCTTCAGGCCGCGCACCTGCGAGCCCTGGGTGGACAGCACGCTGAGGCTGCGCTCGATCAGCTGCTCCAGCTCGGCAATCACGTCGCCGCTGATCTCGTTGAGGTTGGCGATGCGATAGAGCAGGTCGTCCTGCTGCTCGACCGGCAGGGATTCCAGCACCTCGGTGGCCTGTCCCGGCGGCAGGAAGGCGATGAACACCGCCTGCATCTGGGCGTGCTCGCTGGCGATCAGCGTGGCCAGCTGGCGGGGGTCGAGCCATTCCAGCTTGGACATCTTGGCGCGAATTTCCTCGCCGTAGATGCTGTCCAGCAGGGTGCGGGTGATCTCCCCGCCCAGGGCCTTGGCCAGCATGTCGTCCAGGTAGTTGCGGCTGGCGCCCTTGATGCTGCTCTGCTCCTTGTAGTCCTCGAAGAAGCGGCCGATCACGTCGGTGACCTGGCTCAGCTTGATGTTGGACAGGCGCGCCATGGCCTGGCTGACGGCGATGATTTCCTCGCGGGAGAAGTGCTTGAGCACGCCGGCGGCGGCCTCCTTGTCCATGCTGAGCATGAGGATGGCGGCCTGCTCGACCGGGCTGGGCAGGCTGTTCGTGGTGACTACCCGGCTCGTCGGCTCGCTCGGGGTGGTGCTGTCGCTGGTTTGCGTACTCATGCTTTCTTCTCGTTACGGCCGATCCAGTGCTTGAGCACTTCGGAGACCCGCTCGGGCTCGTGCAGGGCAAGCATCTGCAGGTGTTCGATCTGGTGCTCGAGACCCGAGCCGGGCGCCGGCAGGCGGATCTCGGCCAGCGGGTTGAGCTCGCTGAAGATCTTCGGCAGGGCGGGAGCCGGTGCCTCGGGCGCAGCGGGCGCCAGCAGGTGCGAATCGTCGCTGACCAGCGCGGCCTGGGCGCTGGCAGCCTGTGCCGCGGCGGCCTCGGCTTCGGCGTCGTCCTTGCGCGGGCTGAGGGCACGGATCGCCGGACGCACGCCGAACAGCAGGATCAGCAGGCTGACCAGTCCGGCCAGGCCCAGCTTGCCCCACTCCAGCACCTTGTCGTCCTGCCACCAGGCCAGCTCCGGCTCCACGATCGACAGGGGCGCGAAGGGCAGGGTGCTCAGGGCCAGCAGGTCGCCACGCTCGGCGTTGAAGCCTGCGGCGGTACGCACCATGGTTTCCAGCTGGGTCAGCGTCTCGGCCGGCCAGCCGCCCTCGGGCGCCACGTCGGCATTGATCACCACCGCCACGCTCTGCTGGCGCAGGCGGAAGGCCGGGTGCTTGATGTGTGTGATGGTCTGGTCGTAGTCGTGGCGGCGGTTGCTTTCCAGGCGCGTGGAGGTGGCCGCACGGTTCTCGGCATCGCCTTCGGCGTTCGGCGCGTTGGCGATCGGCCGGTTGGTCAGCGAGCCGGGCACGCCCAGGGCCAACTGGTCCAGGGTGCGCTCGTCACGGGTCACCTCGCTGCGCAGGCGCGGCGTATCACCGTACACCTGCTGGGTTTCCTCGCGTTGGCTGAAGTCGATGTCAGCGGCGACGCTGACCCGGTAGTTGCCCAGGCCCAGCACCGGTGCCAGCACCTGCTCGATGTTGCTGGCAACCTTCTTCTGGTACTCCTCGTTGGCCTTCCACTGCTGGGTTGGCCCGGTGCCGCCGGCCGCCAGGGCGCGGGTCAGAAGCACGCCGTACTGGTCGACAACGTGCACGTCTTCGGGCTTGAGGTTGGGCAGGCTGCCGGCCACCAGGTTGGCGATGGCGGTGACCTGGTCGGGTTCCATGCTGTAGCCGGGGTCCAGTTGCACCATCACCGAGGCCTTGGCCGGGGCGCGCTTGCCGACCACGAAGGAGTGGCTCTCCTCCTGGGCCAGGTGCACGCGGGCCGAGTTCACGCCGCGCAGGGTCATGATGGTCTGTGCCAGCTCGCCTTCCAGGCTGCGCTTGAAGCGCACGTTCTGCACGAACTGACTGGTGCCCAGTGGCTCTTCCTTGTCGAACAGCTCGTAACCGGCCGGGCGGCTGACCTTGATGCCCTTGGAGGCCATCAGCATGCGCGCGCGGGCCAGGTCCGACTCGGCGACCAGCACCTGGCCGTTCACCGGATGCACCCGGTAACGCACGCCCTCGGCGTCCAGCACCTGCATGACGTCGGAAACCTGATAGGTCTCGCCGCTGCCATACAGGGGCCGCAGCGTTTCGCTGTCGCGCCAGAGGTAGAAGACCACCAGCATCGCCAGGATCGCGGCCACCGCGGCCAGGCTGGCCAGGAACCAGCGGGGGTCGAGCTTCAAGCCCCGCTCGTGGAATTTGTTCAGTAGGTTCTGCAGCACGGGTCGGCTCTCGTGACGCTTACAGCGGCGTCTTCAGGATCTCGTCGAAGGCGGTGGACAGTTTGTTGCGTACCTGCAGCAGGGCGGAGAAGGACACGCTGGCCTTCTGGCTGTCGACCATGGCGCCCACCAGGTCGTCGCTTTCGCCCATCTCCACGGCACGCTGGGCGGCACTGGCACGGTGCTGATCGGCGTCCACCGCGCGAATCAGTTGCTCGAAGGACACACCGAAACTGCCCGGCTGAGCCTCCTCCGAACGCAGCGCCTCGCGCACCGCGCCGCCCTGGGCGACGCTGGTGAACTGCTGCATGCGCGTGAGCATGTCCATGCGCACCTGTGTGATTGAATCCATGCCCGTCTCCCGCCGGTCAAATGTTGATCTGCATGCCCTGCTCGCGCATGGCATTGAGGCGATAACGCAAGGCGCGCGGGGTCATGCCGAGGCTTTGCGCCGCCTTGGCCTTGTGCCCGTCGAAACGCCGAATGGTGTCCAGCACATGTTGGTATTCGGCCAGTTTGCCGCTGGCTTTAAGCGCGGCCCGCCCGCCGGTACCTTCGAGCGGCGCGCTGGCGAGGCTCGCTGCGGCCGGCTCGGCGACCGCCAGGCCGAGGTCGACCGGCTGAATGAACAGGCCGTTGCGCAGCACCAGCGCGCGTTGCAGGGTGTTTTCCAGCTCGCGCACGTTGCCCGGCCAGGCGTGGTGCAGCAACGCCTGGCAGGCGCTTTCGGTCAGCAACTGATCGGGGTCTTCGTGGGGGGCGCAACGCTGAATGAAGCTGCGCGCCAGCGGCAGGATGTCCTCGCGGCGCTCGCGTAGCGGCGGAATGTGCAGCGGCAGGACGTCGAGGCGGTAGAGCAGGTCTTCGCGGAAGCGCCCCTGGGCCACTTCCTCGCGCAGGTCGCGGTTGGTGGCGGCGATGATGCGCACATCCAGCTCAATGTCGCGTCGACCGCCCAGTCGCTCCACCCGGCGTTCCTGCAGCACGCGCAGCAGCTTGGCCTGCAGGCCGAGCGGCAGCTCGCCGATCTCGTCGAGCAGCAGGGTGCCGCCATTGGCCAGCTCGAACTTGCCCGCCTGGCTGCTGACCGCACCGGTGAAGGCACCGCGCTCGTGACCGAACAGCAGGGATTCAAGCATCGCCTCGGGGATCGCCGCACAGTTGACCGCCACGAAGGGCGCCCCGGAGGTCGCACCGAAGCTGTGGATGTAGCGGGCCATGAGCTCCTTGCCGGTGCCGGTTTCGCCCGTGATCAGTACCGGCATGCGGGTCAGCGCGACACGCTGGGCCATGGCCAGCAGGCGCCGGCCGGCGGCCGACTGGCTGACGAAGCCCTCGCGCGCCAGCCCGGCCTGGGCATGGCGCTGCAGCAGGGCGGTGACCTGGGTGGCGCTGAACGGCGCCAGCAGGTAGTCGATGCAGCCCAGTTCGAGCAGGCGCGCCGCCACGGCCTGGTCGGCGTACTCGACGATGGGCACCACATGCAGGCGCTGGCAGCTCACCAGCGGCAGCAGGCGCACTTCGAGGGCGGCGATATCCAGGTCGCGAACGAACAGGAAGAGGATGTCCAGCCGTGCCTGATGTGCAACGGCCGGCGCCGGAAGCTCGGCGAAATGCTCGACGGCGCAGCCGGCGGCCTGCAACTGCTGCAGCAGCAATGCATAGCTGTGATTGTCCCGACTGCCGACCACGCCGATCACCGGCGAAGTTATTTCAGCGGCTGCTGGTCGCTCATTGAAGTTATGCATATACCAATCCAGGGAAGTCACGTTTCAGGAACGTACAACGACTACCTTCTTTCCCGCGCAATAAGACCAACGGCCAAACTGGGATTGCCGCGGCGGCAGGTTTTGCACATCTATTCGTACGGGTCGTGGCTGCAATTTACGCAGCGAGTGTGGCACGCTAGCAGCCAGTTGCCACTGTGCCCAGTACCGGACGCGATTAATACCCTCAGCCGCCATCAAAATCAATGAAACGGGGGCTTTTGATCTTTTTTGATTTAAGGTTTCGCCACCCCTGCCGATAGGGTTGCGGAATGGGGTAGGCGCGCCTGGCGAGACGGCGCGGCCAGCGGCTCGGCGACTCGCGCCGAGACCCGAATCCGATGGACAGCATGACCCGACCACGGATCGCTTACTTATATTCAGGATGTTCCACACCATGACTGGCAACCCGAAAGTGCTCCATGATGTGCCGGCGGACAAATTGCTCCGCCTCAAGCCGCACAAGCTGGGCCGGCATTATCACAAGGTGCCGATTTTCATTAAGGAAAGTTCCAGCAAACATCCGCGCATCATTGCCGATTATTTCCTGCGCAACTTTCGCATCACCCTGGAATTGATCCAGGTCAACGTACACGAGGAATATCCGCACGAGCCCGCGCTGCGTTTGAACAGCCCGCTGGGCCGCATCGGCTTTTCCATCGACCGCGCCCTGCTGGCGGAAATTCTCGAAAGCTATTACGGCGGTACTTCGCTGGCCGGCGAGCTGCCGCCGCCGAACACTTCCGAACAGCGCCTGGGCGAGCGCCTGGGCCGGGAAGTGGCCGATCTGTTCGGGCGCATGCTGCTGGGCGGCAAGTCCATCGGCAGGCTGGAGCGCTACGAGAACGCCTACGAGGAAGTGCACTGGGAGTACGTCGCGGAGTTCCGTTACCAGGCGCCGAGCGGCCTGCAGGGATCGCTGTTCCTGTTCCTCGATCCCGACGTGGTCGACGAGCTGACCAGCCAGGTGAACGATCGACCCGCGCCGCGCCAGGACTGCGATCCCGTCGCACAGATCAAGCAGCTGCCGCTGCACCTGGACTGTGTGCTCGCCTCGCTGCAGATGAGCCTGGCCGACGTGCTGGCGCTGCGCCCCGGCGACATTCTGATGACCCGCTTGCGCGAGCCGGTCGAGGTCTGCGTCAACCAGCATCCGCTGTTCCGCGGCAGCATCTTCGAGGAAAGCGGCAGCCTGTTTCTAACCTCTCTGGAAAGTGTGAAGAACCCATGACCGGACACCTGTCGAACAGCGACCTGGACACCCTGATCAGCGACGCCGACCTGAGCCTCAACGATCCCGAGCCGCTTGCCAGCCTCCCCGAGCCCGCCGAGCCGCAGCAGCGCCTGCCCCAGCAGGACCTGAGCTTCTTCGGCAAGATCCCCGTGCATGTCACCCTGGAGGTCGGTTCCAGCGAAGTCACCCTGCAGGACCTGATGTCCGTGGACGTGCACAGCGTCATCGCCCTCGACAAGCTGGCCGGCGAGCCGCTGGACGTGAAGGTCAATGGCGCACCCTTCGCCAAGGCCGAGGTGGTGGTGCTCAACGGCAACTACGGGCTGCGTATCGTCGAACTCAACAGCAACGGTCTGTCCGGTCTGAAGCCATGATGGCGCGCCTGCTGGCCGTGGCCGGCATTCTGGTCGTCACGCTGCTGCTGCCGTTTCCGGCATTCGCCCAGGAAGCCGGCGGCGGCGAGATCACCCTGTTCAACCTGAACGACACGGCAAACGGCCAGACGCTCAGCGTCAAGCTGCAGATCCTGGTGCTGATGACCCTGCTGGGTCTGGTGCCGGCGATGCTGATGCTGATGACCTGCTTCACGCGCTTCATCATCGTGTTGGCCATCCTGCGCCAGGCCATGGGCCTGCAGTCCAGCCCGCCCAACAACGTGCTGGTCGGCATCGCCCTGGCGCTGACCCTGCTGGTGATGCGCCCGGTCTGGCAGGAGATCCACACCCAGGCCTACGAGCCGTTCCAGAACGACCAGATCACGTTCGAGCAGGGCCTGTCCCAGGCCAAGCAGAGCATCAGCCGCTTCATGCTGGCGCAGACCAACGAGACGGCGCTGGCCACCATTCTCGACCTGGCCGGCGAAGAGCGCCCCGCCGACATCACTACCCTGGACTTCACCCTGCTGCTGCCGGCGTTCGTGCTCAGCGAGCTGAAGACGGCCTTCCAGCTCGGCTTCATGATCTTCGTGCCATTCCTGGTCATCGACCTGGTGGTGGCGAGCGTGCTGATGGCCATGGGCATGATGATGCTCTCGCCGATGATGATCTCGCTGCCCTTCAAGCTGATGGTCTTCGTGCTGGTGGATGGCTGGACGCTGCTGGTCGGCACCCTGACGTCCAGCCTGCAGCCCCTCTAGAGGTAGTGCCGTGCTCACTCCGGAAATCGCCGTCGACCTGATCAGCCACGCCGTGCAGATCACCGCCCTGATCGTCTGCGTGCTGGTGATTCCGAGTCTGATCGGCGGCCTGCTGGTGGCGATCTTCCAGGCCGCCACGCAGATCAACGAGCAGATGCTCAGCTTCCTGCCGCGCCTGCTGATCACTCTGGCCATGCTGGTGGTCGGCGGTCACTGGATCCTCGGCACGCTGATGGACCTGTTCATCCAGACCTTCCGCCAGGCAGGCGGGCTGGTCGGCTGAGGCATGAATTCCGGGCAGGCACTTTTCGAGGCCAGCCAGTGGCTGCTGGCCCTGCAGCTGTTCTGGTGGCCGTTCGTGCGCATCATGGCGGCGCTGAGCATCGCACCGCTGTTCGCCCAGCGCTCGCTGCCGGTGCGCGCCCGCCTGTTGCTGGCCCTGGTACTGACCGTCGCGCTGCTACCGACCCTGCCGCCCGCGCCGGAAATCGACGTGCTGTCGCCTGCCGGCGCGCTGGCCACCATCGAGCAGATCCTCTTCGGCCTGCTGCTGGGCCTGATGCTGCAGCTGGCCTTCGCCGTATTCACCATCACTGGCGAGCTCATCTCGACGCAGATGGGCATGGGCATGGCGCGCTACAACGACCCGGTGAACGGCGTGTCTTCCACGTCGATCGTCTACCAGGTGTTCTTCATCCTGCTGATGCTGGTGTTCGTGGCGCTGGACGGCCATCTGCTGGTGGTCAGCATCCTGCACAAGAGCTTCACCCTCTGGCCGGTGGGCAGCGGGCTGCACTACTTCGGCTTCCAGGCCTTCGTGCACGCCATGGCCTGGGTGCTGGCCGCCGCACTGCTGATCGCCCTGCCGGCGGTGTTCTGCCTATTCCTGGTGCAGTTCTGCTTCGGCCTGCTGAACCGCATCTCGCCGGCCATGAACCTGTTTTCCCTGGGCTTCCCGCTGGCCATCCTGGTCGGCCTGCTGTGTCTGAAGCTGCTGGTGCCGCACCTGCCGGAAAACTACCTGAACCTCAGCCGCCAGCTGCTGGACAACCTGGCCATCCTGCTGCCGGGAGGCCTCGATGGCTGAGAACCAGTCCAGTCAGGAAAAAACAGAACAGGCGACACCCCAGAAGCTGCAGAAGGCCAGGGAGGATGGGCAGGTCACCCGGTCGCGCGACCTGGCCACCATGGTCTCGCTGCTGGCCACCCTGCTGCTGCTGCGCATCTTCTTCGACTACATGCTCGACGGCTTCGACCAGATTTTCACCGGTTCGTACATCAACTTCGCGCGCAGCGAGCTGACCCCCAATGACGTGACCCAGGTGCTGCTCAACGGCATCCTGACCTTCATCCTGATCCTGCTGCCGTTGTTGATCGCGCCGCTGGTGGTGATTCCGTTCGGGCTGATCCCCAGCGGATGGATGTTTGCCAGCAAGAACTTCCATCCCAAGCTGAGCAAGCTCAACCCGCTGACCGGCCTCAAGCGCATCGTCTCGATGCAGAACCTCACCGACTTCCTCAAGTCCTTCCTCAAGGTGCTGATCCTGATCGCCATGGGCTGGATCCAGATGGTCTATACCCTGCCGCGCCTGATCGCCCTGCAGAAGTCCGATCTGGCCACGGCCCTGGGCAGCGCCTTTTCCCTGACCTTCGACATGCTGATCATGATGATGGCGGTGTTCGTGGTGTTCGCCGCCATCGACGTCCCCCTGCAGCGCTTCCTGTTCATGAAGAAGATGCGCATGACCAAGCAGGAGGTGAAGGAGGAGTACAAGAACCGCGAGGGCAAGCCGGAGGTGAAGGCCCGCATCAAGCGCCTGCAGCGCCAGCTGGCCCAGCGCCAGATCAGCAAGGTGCTCAAGGATGCGGACGTGGTGATCACCAACCCGCTGCATTACGCCGTCGCGCTGAAGTACGACCTCAAGAAGGCCCAGGCCCCCTATGTGCTGGCCAAGGGGCATGACGAAACCGCCCAGTTCATTCGCGAGAAGGCCATGGACCTCGCCATCGAGGTGGTGCCCATCCCGCCCCTGGCCCGTGCCGTGTACTTCACCACCCAGGTCAACCAGCAGATTCCGACCGCCCTGTATCAGGCGGTGGCCCACGTACTGACTTACGTCCTGCAGCTCAAGGCCTACCGGCGCGGCACCCGTCGCGCCGCCCCGGTGCTGCCCAAGGAACTGCCCATTCCCTCTTCACTTGCCAACCGAGCGTCAACATGAGCCCAATGCAGCAATTTTCCGCCACCTTGCGCAACGGCAAGATCGGCATCCCCGTGGTGGTGCTGTCCATCCTGGCGATGATCATCCTGCCGCTGCCGCCGCTGGTGCTGGACATTCTGTTCACCTTCAACATCGGCATGTCGATCCTGGTGCTGCTGGTCTGCGTCTCGACCCGCACGCCGCTGGACTTCTCGCTGCTGCCGACGGTGATCCTGGTCACCACACTGCTGCGCCTGACGCTCAACGTGGCCTCCACGCGCATCGTGCTGCTGGAAGGCCATAACGGCACCGACGCCGCGGGCAAGGTGATCGAAGCCTTCGGCGAGGTGGTGATCGGCGGCAACTTCATCGTCGGCATCATCGTCTTCGTGATTCTCACCATCGTGAACTTCCTGGTGATCACCAAGGGGGGCGAGCGCATCGCCGAGGTGACCGCGCGCTTCACCCTGGACGCCCTGCCCGGCAAGCAGATGGCCATCGACGCCGACCTCAACGCCGGCCTGATCAACGCCGACGAGGCGCGCCAGCGCCGCGCCGCCGTGGCCAAGGAATCCGACTTCTACGGGGCCATGGACGGTGCCGCCAAGTTCGTGCGCGGCGACGCCATCGCCGGCATCCTGATCCTGCTGATCAACCTGATCGGCGGCTTCGCCATCGGCATGCTGGTGCACGACCTGTCGGCCGGCGACGCCTGGCGCCTGTACGCGCTGCTGAGCATCGGTGACGGCCTGGCCGCGCAGATTCCGGCGCTGCTGCTGTCCACCGCCGCGGCGATCATCATCACCCGCACCAACGAGTCGGCGGAAATCACCGGCCTGGTGCGCAAGCAGATGCTCGCCCAGCCGTCGACGCTCTACACCGTGGCCGGGGTGATCGCCGTCATCGCCCTGGTGCCGGGCATGCCGCATCTGGCCTTCATGAGCTTCGCGGCGCTGATCGCCTTCGTGGCCTGGCGCACCGCCAAGTTCGCCCCGGTGGAGGAGGCCGAAAGCCTGGAAAAGGTCGCTGCCCTGAGCCGCGACCTGCGCCAGGACAAGCCGCAGCCACTGGCCTGGGAAGACATCCCGCTGGTCGAGCGGCTGTCGGTATCGCTGGGCTACAAGCTGGTCGGCCTGGTCAACGACGCCGGTGGCTCGCCGCTGCCGCTGCGCATTCGCGGGGTGCGCCAGACGCTCTCCGAGCAGCTCGGCTTTCTGCTGCCGGAAGTGCACATTCGCGACAGCCTGCGCCTGAAGGCCTCGCAGTACGCCATCTACATCAACGGCGAGCGCATCGACGGCGCCGAACTGTACCCGGACCGCCTGATGGCCATTCCCTCGGCCAAGCTGTACGGCGAGATCGACGGCATCCTCGGCACCGACCCGGCCTACCGCATGCAGGTGGTGTGGATCGACCCGGCGCTCAAGAGCAAGGCGCTCAACCTCGGCTATCAGGTGATCGACTGCTCCAGCGTGGTAGCGACCCACCTGAACAAGATCATCCGCGAGAACCTGGCGGAAATCTTCAAGCACGATGACGTCGATCACCTGATGCAGCGCCTGACCGTCCTGGCCCCCAAGCTGGCGGAAAGTCTCAAGACCGCGCTCAGCTACACCCAGCAGCACCGCGTATACCGTCAGCTGCTGCAGGAAGAAGTGCCGCTGCGTGACATCGTGACCATCGCCACTACCCTGCTGGAAGGCAGCGAAAGCACCAAGGACCCGATCCTGCTGGCCTCCGACGTGCGCTTCGCCCTGCGCCGCACGCTGGTCAACGCCATCGCCGGCGAACGCAGCGAGCTGGGCGTGTTCGTGCTGGAAAATGCGCTGGAGAACACTCTGATGGGCGCCCTGGGCATCGCCCAGCAACAGGGCACCGTCAGCCTGGACAACATTCCGGTCGACCCCGCGCTGCTCAACCAGCTGCAGACCAGCATGCCGGTGGTCAAGGAACGCCTGCGCAAGGACGGCCACCCGCCGATCCTGGTGGTCATGCCGCAACTGCGCCCGCTGCTCGCCCGCTACGCACGGGTGTTCAGCCCCGGGCTGCACGTGCTGTCGCAGAACGAGATCCCCGAGAAGGTGGCGATCAATATCGTCGGAACGCTGGGCTGAGCCTGCGGGGCGCCAGTTGGCGCCCCGCGCCGCTCTGAAAGGAAAGATCATGTACATCCGTCTCGTCATTTCCGCCCTGGCACTCGCCCTGGCACTGCCGGCGCACGCGGCGCCCGTGGCCCTGGTCCGGGACTACACCTACCGGGCCAGCGAGAACGACTCGAAAGTCAGCGCACGCAAAGCAGCGCTGCAACAGCTGCAGGCCCTGGCCATCGAGGAGGTCGGCGTGCAGGTGCAGGCGTCGCTGGACAGTACCGAGCGCCTGGATGGCGAAACCTTCTCCCGCACCGTACAGAACAACATCCAGTCCTTCGCCCAGGCGCTGACCCGCACGCGGATCCTGGAAGAACAGTGGGACGGCGAGCACTTCTTCCTCAAGGCGGAGATCGAAGTCGACCCCGACGGCCTGGGCAAGCAGCTGCGGGGACTGCAGAAGGGCACCAGCACCGACCCCTGCGCCGCCAAGGCGGCCGAATATCAAACCCTGGGCAAGAAACTCCCCGGCGCGCAGCGCACCGCTGAACTGCTGGCGCTGTCCCTTTCCGTCCCCTTCGACTACGACTGCCATCGCTGGCAGTACGATCTGGCGCCCGCGCTGATCCGCGGCCAGCATCCGCTGCCGGGTTACCGGGACTACCTGTTCGCCCAGTCGAAGAGCGTCCGCCCCGAGGAAACCGAGCTGGTGCTGCCCCTGGCGATCGACGCCGCGCTGCGCCAGAGCGAGCTTTCCGCAACGGAGTGGCAGCAGGTTGTCGAGGGGCTGGCACGGGTCCGGCCGACTTACCTGCCACGCAGTCTCGCGCCACTGTCCAACCACACCCGAAGCCAGAAGGCCGATGCCCGCCCGGCGCCGGGCCACCGGCAACCGGCCGAGCGGCTGGCGGAGCAGATCGAGCAGTTGCTCAGCCTGGCCGGCGCTGGGAGGCTCGCCACTCCGCCAATGTCACGGGGCGAGCTGGCCCATGAGCTGTACCGGATCATCCGGCACAACCAGCCTCTGCTGGCCGCCGAGCTGCTGGCCCGGGAAGCGCCAACCATCAGCCGGCCCGACCTGCTGCTCAAAGATGTCGCGGAGGCGTTCCTGCGCAGCACCCCGCTGGAGCCCGAGGGAGGTCATGGGAAGGCGCTCGATCGCCTGCTGACCCGCATCGACCACGACTGGCAAGGGCTGCAGCGCCAGCCGCTGCAGGACGTCCACCAGTTGCTTCGCTCACTGGACGCGCGCAACGAAGCCGGGACGCAGCAGATCATCGACCGGCACCGCACGCTGTTTGCCAATACGCTGACAACCTACCCGCACGTCGACGCCCTGACGCGTGACAGGCTGTTCATTCGCTATCAGTTACCGGGCTCGACGGCCTGCACGCCTGCCAAGTGCGCGCGCCAGCTGTTCAGCGACGAAGGGGCCTTCGAGGCCAGCGTGCTGCTGCTGGCACACGGTGCACAGGCCGGCAGCCAACAGGCAGAGGTGGTGCGCAAGCTGGAGCGACTGAGGGTGCAGCGCACCGGCTATCGGCGCATCGAGACGAAGGCCAACCTGATCACCTTCCTGACCCGCCATGGTCGCGCCGACGCGCAGACCGTCGCCCTGATGATCCAGTTGCTGGGCGATCTGGATGACGGTGATTTCCCCCGGCAGAGTCGCCAGGCACTGGTGGCCTTCTACCCGGGCAGCCTCGATGCGCTCCTGCAGGCCTTTCCCTCACAGGAGCGCCTGGTGCAGCAACGCATACTGGAGGTGCTAGGCGAGATGCCCGCCGATGCCCGTATCCAGGCGTTCCTGCGTGGACTGGCGGGAGAAACGCCACACCTGCGCTTCGCCATCGAGGATGCGCTGGCGGCGCAGGTGGGCAAGTCATAGCGCCAGCCGACCGGCGGCGCTCAGACGCGCCGCTTCGGCAGGCTGGTTTCCGACAGCCCCAGGCTGTGGCTGAGGCTTTTCACCAGGTTCTCGAACGCCCGCGAAGGCTCCAGCACCCGCAGGCCCTGCTCGTAGCCACGGCGAAAATTCTTTCGCGTCCACTGGCAGATCACCGTGAGCGGGATCTGCTGCTCGGGCGTCAGGTCGTTCTTGGGCACCTCCAGCACGATCTCGTACTGCTCCCCGGCAGTGAACGTCTCCTCGCCAATCAGGCGCAACCCACCCAGCGAAACGTCGGCAGCGTAGCCCAGCGATACATTGCGGGCAGGATCACGCACATCGATTCGCATCCCTTTGATGAACGGAAAGCGGCTGAACTTACGCATTTCTTCGGCTCGTCTCGATCCTGAAAAAACCATAATGGCATTACGCCCTGCCGGGTAGTCTAAGCCGTTCCGCCGCCCGGACCAATCCGTCTCTGCCCACCCCTGTTAGAATCGGCCGCTTTCGGTTCCAGGGCGCGATCCATGTCACGACTCAACCCCCGACAGCAGGAAGCGGTGCATTACATCGGCGGGCCGATGCTGGTGCTGGCCGGCGCCGGCTCCGGCAAGACCAGCGTGATCACCCGCAAGATCGCCTACCTGATCCAGCAATGCGGTATTCGCGCCCAGTACATCGTGGCGGTGACCTTCACCAACAAGGCCGCCCGCGAGATGAAGGCGCGCGTCGCCACCCTGCTCAAGCCCGGCGAGGGCAAGGGCCTGACGGTGTCGACCTTCCACAACCTGGGCCTGAACATCATCCGCAAGGAATACCTGAAGCTGGGCTACAAGCCGGGCTTCTCGATCTTCGACGAGGGCGACATCAAGGCGCTGCTCGGCGACATCATGCAGAAGGAGTATTCCGGCGACGATGGTGTCGACGAGATCAAGAGCTACATCGGCGCCTGGAAGAACGACCTGATCCTGCCCGAGGAGGCGCTGGCCACTGCCCGCAACCCGCGGGAGCAGACCGCGGCCATCGTCTACATGCACTACCAGCGCACGCTCAAGGCGTACAACGCGGTGGACTTCGACGACCTGATCCTGCTGCCGGTGAAGCTGTTCCAGGACCATCCCGAGGTGCTGGAGAAATGGCGCAACCGCGTGCGCTACATGCTGGTGGACGAATACCAGGACACCAACGCCAGCCAGTACCTGCTGGTCAAGCTGCTTGTGCAGGAGCGCGCGCACTTCACCGTGGTGGGCGACGACGACCAGTCGATCTACGCCTGGCGCGGCGCACGCCCGGAGAACCTCATGCAGCTCAAGGAGGATTTCCCGTCGCTGCAGGTGGTGATGCTCGAGCAGAACTACCGCTCCACCAGCCGCATCCTCAAGTGCGCCAACGTGCTGATCGCCAACAACCCGCACGTGTTCCAGAAGCAGCTGTGGTCGGAGATGGGCCACGGCGATCCGATCCGCGTGATTCGCTGCAAGAACGAGGAGGCCGAGGCCGAGCGCATCGCCCTGGAGATCTTCACCCTGCACCTGCGCACCCAGCGGCCGTACAGCGATTTCGCCATCCTCTATCGGGGCAACTTCCAGGCCAAGCTGATGGAGCTCAAGCTGCAGCACCACCAGATTCCCTACCGACTGTCCGGCGGCACCAGTTTCTTCGCCCGCCAGGAAGTGAAGGACCTGATGAGCTACTTCCGCCTGCTGGTCAACCCGGACGATGACAACGCCTTCCTGCGCGTGATCAACGTGCCGCGCCGGGAGATCGGCTCGACCACCCTGGAAAAACTCGGCAACTACGCCACCGAACGGGGCATCTCCATGTACGCCGCCTGCGAGGAGATCGGCCTGGGCGAACGCCTGGACAGCCGCTACACCGAGCGCCTGAGCCGCTTCAAGCGCTACATGGACAAGCTGCGCCAGCAGTGCGCCGAGGACGATCCGATCGAGGCGCTGCGCGGCATGGTCATGGACATCGACTACGAAGGCTGGATTCGCGGCAACAGCTCCAGCGACAAGGCCGCCGACTACCGCATGGGCAACGTCTGGTTTCTGATCGACGCGTTGAAGAACACGCTGGAGAAGGACGAGGACGGTGAGATGACCATCGAGGAGGCCATCGGCAAGCTGGTGCTGCGCGACATGCTGGAGCGCCAGCAGGAAGAGGAAGAGGGCGCCGACGGCGTGCAGATGATGACCCTGCATGCCTCCAAGGGCCTGGAGTTCCCCTACGTGTTCATCATGGGCATGGAGGAGGAGCTGCTGCCGCACCGTTCGAGCATCGAGGCCGACACCATCGAGGAGGAACGCCGCCTGGCCTACGTGGGCATCACCCGCGCCCGGCAGAACCTGGCGATGACCTTCGCCGCCAAGCGCAAGCAGTACGGCGAGATCATCGACTGCCTGCCCAGCCGCTTCCTCGACGAACTGCCCCAGGAAGACCTGGAGTGGGAAGGCCTGGAGGAAGCGCCCAAGGAAGTGAAGGCCGCACGGGGCAACGACGCGCTGGCCGGCATCCGTGCCATGCTGAAGCGATGAACGACGCCAGCCGCCGCACCCTCGCCCACTACCAGCGCAACGCCCAGGCCTTCGAGGCCGGCACCCGCGACCACGATGTCAGCCAGAACATCCAGGCGCTGCTGCGCCACCTGCCGGCGCGACCGGGGCTGGCGATCCTCGATTTCGGCTGCGGCCCGGGCCGTGATCTGCTCACCTTCAAGGCCTTGGGCCACCTGCCGATCGGCCTGGACGGCTGCGCCGCGTTTGTCGACCTGGCCCGCCAGGCCAGCGGCTGCGAGATCTGGCAGAAGGATTTCCTGGCCCTCGATCTGCCCGCCGAACGCTTCGATGGCATCTTCGCCAATGCATCGCTGTTTCACATCCCCGGCGCCGAGCTGCCCCGCGTGCTTACGGAACTGCGTGACAGCCTGAAGCCCGGCGGTGTGCTGTTCAGCTCCAATCCACGCGGGCACAACGAGGAAGGCTGGCAGGGCGAGCGCTACGGCGTCTGGCACGACTGGCCGCACTGGCGAACGCTGTTGACGTCCGCCGGCTTCGAGGAACTGGAGCATTACTACCGCCCCACCGGCCTGCCGCGCGACCAGCAACCCTGGCTGGCCAGCGTGTGGCGAAAGGCCTGAAGGCGCACGAACCCTGTAGGAGCGACTTCAGTCGCGAGCTCTTGCCACACGCCAAAGAACATCGCGGCTGAAGCCGCTCCTACATAAGCCGGGTTCCGGCCGCCAGTCACGTATTATTCCTTGTCCACCAGGTCCCCGCGCAGCGGCCCCCTGCCCGCCAGCACCACACCCAGCGCCGCCAGACCCAGCCCGCCGGCCAGCAGAAACAGCCCCGGATAGCCAAGCAGTTTGGCCAGCACGCCGCTGAACGCACCCACGATGCCGCCGAGCAGCAACTGCACCGAAGCCTGCAGGGTGAAGTCGGCGCCTTCGTGCTCTGCGCGGCACTGACGCATCATCGCGGCAAACAGCACCACGGTGGACAGTCCATCGGCGAACTGCTCGAACAGCGCCACGGCGTACACCGACGCCACCTCGGCCTGACCGATCAGCAAGGCCATGCCGGCGATCCCGATGGCCTGCAGCAGACCACCGAGCAGCAAGGCACGCAGGACGCCGATTCGGCCGTACAGCCAGCCCCCCGCCAGCGCGCCGCCGATGCCGAGCAGGCTGCTGAGAAGGGTGAGCTGCCCGAGCGCTGCCGCGCCCCAGCCCTGGTCGACCAGCATCGGCTTGATCATCGGCGAACCCAGCGCATCGCCGAGCTTGAAGCTGAGCAGCACCAGCAGCCACAGCCCCATGCCCGGCAGCACCAGCAGGCCGCGGTAGTGACGCCAGGGCAGGGTCACACCGGCCGGCTCGGCGCACTCGGCGTGGAACGGCAGCACGCGACGCTCGGGAAAGCGCAGCAGCGGGATCAGCAGCAGCAGCACCAGCAGGCCCAGAGCGAGCAGCGTCCAGCGCCAGCCCAGATCATCAGCCACCAGCAGCAGGCCGCTGCCGCCGGCCAGCATGCCGACCTTGTAGCCACCCACCTGCAGGCTGTTGCCCAGGCCGCGCCAGCGCTCCGGCAGCAGGCGCACGGTCAGCCCGTCGGTCGCCACGTCCTGGGTGGCCGCCGCCAGGTTGATCAGCAGCAGCAGGCCGAGCAGCAGCGGCAGCCAGGGGCCGAACAGCTGCGCCTGGGGCAGCCAGGCCAGCACGATGAGCAGTAACGCCACGCCGGCCTGCAGGGGCAGGATCCAGCCGCGCCGATGGCCGAGCGGCGAGCCGCCCAGGCGGTCGATCCACGGCGCCCACAGCACCTTGAGCAACCAGGGTAGCGCCAGCAGCTTGAGCAGACTGATCAGCGCCAGGTCGACACCCTGCTGGCGCAACAGCACCGGCAGGGCGTGGGCCATCAGCCCGGAGGGCAGGCCCTGGGCGACGTACAGCGCGGCGAGCAGGGTCAGGCTGGCGGGCAGGGGATGGGCGAGGGGCTGCATGGACACGGTATCGACGGGAACAGACGCCGAACATACCGGCAAACACCGCCAGTCGGAATGGCGGGATGGTCACACCTCTAGGAGCGAATTCATTCCCGAGCTTTTGGGGGCCCGCCTAGGGGGGACCGCCGAGGTGCGCCCACCTAAGGTCGCCCGGCCAGAGGTGGACCACGAAGCGCGCCGGCTCAGCATGGCACGAACCCGTGGCAGCGACCTGTCCGCGAACCTCTACCCGCAACCTGCACGGCCTAGCCAGCTCCGCACCCAACCCGACTCGCCTCAGGTTGCCGACCGAATGCCCCGGTACGCCACTCGGAAAAGCGGGTAAAATGCCGGCCCTCCACGTTTACCCGAGCCGTCGCCCGATGTCCCAGACCTTCCGCCCCGAGCTGCTGTCCCCCGCCGGGACGCTCAAGTCCATGCGCTACGCCTTCGCCTACGGCGCCGATGCGGTGTATGCGGGTCAGCCGCGCTACAGCCTGAGGGTACGCAACAACGAGTTCGACCACGCCAACCTGGCGCTGGGCATCGCCGAGGCCCATGCCCAGGGCAAGCAGTTCTATGTGGTGGTCAACATCGCGCCGCACAACGCCAAGCTGAAGACCTTCATCAAGGATCTGGAGCCGGTGGTGGCGATGGGGCCGGACGCACTGATCATGTCCGACCCGGGGCTGATCATGCTGGTGCGCGAGCACTTCCCGCATATGCATGTACACCTGTCGGTGCAGGCCAACGCGGTGAACTGGGCCAGCGTGGAGTTCTGGCGCCGCCAGGGGCTGACCCGAGCGATCCTGTCCCGCGAGCTGTCGCTGGAGGAGATCGGCGAGATCCGCGAGCAGGTGCCCGGCATGGAGCTGGAGGTATTCGTGCATGGCGCGCTGTGCATGGCCTATTCGGGCCGTTGCCTGCTGTCGGGCTACATCAACAAGCGCGACCCCAATCAGGGCAGCTGCACCAACGCCTGCCGCTGGGAGTACAAGACCCACGAGGCCAAGGAAAACGAGCTGGGCGAGGTGGTGCACCAGTACGAACCGATCGCCGTGCAGCCGGCCAATGCGACCCTGGGGGTCGGCGCGCCAACCGATGAGGTGTTCCTGCTCGAGGACGTGACCCGCCCCGGCGAGTTCATGGAGGCCACCGAGGACGAACACGGCACCTACATCATGAACTCCAAGGACCTGCGCGCCGTGCAGCACATCGAGCGCCTGGTAAAGATGGGCGTGCACTCGCTGAAGATCGAGGGCCGCACCAAGAGCCACTACTACGTGGCGCGCACCGCACAGGTGTACCGCCAGGCCATCGACGACGCGGTCGCCGGCCGGCCGTTCGACAAGTCGCTGATGGATACCCTGGAGTCACTGGCGCACCGCGGCTACACGGAAGGCTTCCTGCGCCGTCACGTGCATGACGAATACCAAAACTACGAGCGCGGCTTCTCGCTGTCCGAGCGCCAGCAGTTCGTCGGCGAGCTGACCGGCGAGCGCCGGAACGGCCTGGCCGAGGTGAAGGTGAAGAACCGCTTCGCCCTCGGTGACCGGCTGGAACTGATGACTCCGCAGGGCAATCTGAACTTCACCCTCGAGGCCCTGGAAGATGCCCAGGGCCAGCGCCGCGACGTGGCGCCGGGCGATGGCCACACCCTGTACCTGCCGGTACCGGAAAGCGTCGATCTGCAGTACGCCCTGCTGATGCGTGACCTGCAGGGCGGCAGCACGCGGGGCTGAACGATGATGTTCTTGTGGGGCCTGCACGAAGAGCGCGCGGACAAGTCCACGCCCAGGAAAAACGGCCCCGGCTAAGGTGGGAGCGAATTCATTCGCGAGCTTCTGGGCGTGGCCTGCACGAATGGCTCGCGGACAAGTCCGCTCCCACCAGCAGAGAGGTCGGCCCTGCGGGAGCGAACGAGTTACCTACAACTGATAGTCGCCCGCCGCTTCCGGCTGGTACTCGACTTCCAGCAGGGTCAGCGTGAGGGTCTTGCCGCCGGGCGCCGGCCACTCGATCTTCTGACCGGTGGTCAGGCCGAGCAACGCGGTGCCCACTGGCGCCAGCACCGACACGGTGCCTTCCTTGCCGGCGTTCTGCGGGTAGACCAGGGTCAGGTGATAGTCCTTGCCAGTGCTCTCCTCTCGGCAATGCACGCGGGAATTCATGGTCACCACCCCCGCCGGCACCTCATCGTGGCCGACCACCGTGGCGCGCGACAGCTCCGCCTCCAGCGCCTCGGCGGCCGGGGTGTAATCCTCCAGACTGTCCAGCAGCTTTTCCAGACGCTGCATATCGAGGCGAGTGACGGTAATCGAGGGTGTGCTGCTCATGGCCTGCTGCTGACTCCTTGGTTGTTCGATTGCAAAACACGGAAAAGCAAAAACCCCGCCGAAGCGGCAGTGTGAGCGAGCAAGCGAAGATAAGGCCGGATCGGCCGATGCGTCGTATGCGCAGTGTCACACAGCCTGGAAGGCGGGGTTTGCGTACCGGACTGAACCTACCATAGCCGGGCAAATAAGCAAGAGGACCGGGTTACAGGGCGTCGAAGCCCAGCGCCTCGCCCGCCTGCTCGCTAACCACACGGCTCAGCAACTCGCCCAGCCGCTCACCACTGGTGTCGCAGATCCAGCGCTCGCTGATCTGGTCGTAGTCGAAATGGAAACCACCGGAGCGGGCCGCCACCCAGAGCTGGCGCAGCGGCTCCTGGCGACTGAGGATCAGCTGGCTGCCGTTCTCGAAGCGCACGGTGAGCACACCGTTGCTGTTTTCCAGGTCGACGTCCAGGCCACTGTCGTCGAAAACATCCTCGACATCCTGCTGCAGGCTGTCGACCAGATCGTGGAAACGGGCTTCACTCAGCGTCATGGCACTCTCCTCAAATACCGGCAAGGATGGCGAGTGCCCCGCGCGCCGGCAAGTCCCGGAGCGGCGCATAGGCAAGCTGCCGGGGGGCCGGTATACTCCGGCGCAATCACCGCTTTTACAAGGATTTTCGCCATGAAGCGCCTGTTGCCATCGCTCCTGGTGCTCTTCGTGTTCAGCGTGGGTCTCAGTGGCTGCGGTCAGAAGGGTCCCCTGTACCACCCGGACGAGCCAAACGCCGGGCACAGCAAGGACCGGTTCGAATTCTAGAGCCCGGAGCCCGGCACGCGGGCCCGGTCAGCCCAGGAGGCTGCATGCAACCCTTCAACTACCGCGACAACGTACTGTTCGCGGAAGGCGTGGCTCTGCCCGCCATCGCCGAGCGCTTCGGCACCCCCACCTATGTCTATTCCCGCGCCCACATCGAGGCCCAGTATCGCGCCTACGCCGATGCGCTGGTCGGAATGCCGCATCTGGTGTGCTTCGCCGTCAAGGCCAACTCCAACCTGGGCGTGCTGAACGTGCTGGCGCGCCTGGGCGCCGGCTTCGATATCGTCTCGAGCGGTGAACTGGAGCGCGTGCTGGCCGCCGGCGGCGAGCCGGGCAAGATCGTGTTCTCCGGGGTCGGCAAGAGCCGCGAGGATATGCACCGCGCCCTGGACGTAGGCGTGCACTGCTTCAACGTCGAATCCGCCGAAGAACTCGAACGCCTGCAGGACGTGGCCGCCAGCCTGGGCAAGCGCGCGCCGATCTCCCTGCGCGTGAATCCGGACGTCGACGCCGGCACCCACCCGTACATTTCCACAGGTCTCAAGGAAAACAAGTTCGGCATCGACATCGCCAAGGCCGAGGCCGTCTACGCTCGCGCCGCCGAGCTGCCGAACCTGGAAATCATCGGCGTGGACTGCCACATCGGCTCCCAGCTGACCAGCCTGTCGCCGTTCCTGGATGCGCTGGATCGCCTGCTGGTGCTGATCGACCGCCTGGCCGAACGCGGCATCCGCATTCGCCACCTGGACCTGGGCGGTGGCCTGGGCGTCCAGTATCGCGACGAGCAGCCGCCGCTGGCCGGGGACTACATCGCCGCGGTGCGCGAGCGCATCGCCGGCCGCGACCTGGCCCTGGTCTTCGAGCCGGGCCGCTCCATCGTCGCCAACGCCGGCGTGCTGCTGACCCGCGTGGAATTCCTCAAGCGCACCGACCACAAGAACTTCGCCATCATCGACGCGGCGATGAACGACCTGATCCGCCCGGCCCTGTACCAGGCCTGGATGGACATCGTACCGGTCGAGAAGCGTGACGCGCAGCCGCAACCCTGGGACATCGTCGGACCGATCTGCGAGACCGGCGACTTCCTCGGCAAGGACCGCGAGCTGGCCCTGGCCGAAGGCGACCTGCTGGCCGTGCGCTCCGCTGGTGCCTACGGTTTCGTGATGAGTTCGAACTACAACACCCGCGGCCGCGCCGCCGAGGTGCTGGTGGATGGCGAACAGGTCCATGAAGTGCGCCGCCGTGAAACCCTGACCGAGCTGTTCGCCGGCGAAAGCCTGCTGCCCAACTGAGGTCATCGCATGCTGCTGCGCTTCACCAAGATGCATGGCCTGGGCAACGACTTCATGGTCCTCGACCTGGTCAGCCAGCACGCGCACATCCAGCCCAAGCACGCCAAGGCGTGGGGCGACCGGCATACCGGCATCGGTTTCGACCAGCTGCTGATCGTCGAGCCGCCCAGCGACCCGGACGTGGATTTCCGCTACCGGATCTTCAACGCCGACGGCTCGGAGGTGGAGCAGTGCGGCAATGGCGCCCGCTGCTTCGCCCGTTTCGTGCTGGACAAGCGCCTGACCAGCAAGCGGCGCATCCGCGTGGAAACCAAGAGCGGCATCATCGAGCTGCGCGTGCGCTCCGATGGCCAGATCAGCGTCGACATGGGCGCGCCGCGCCTGGCGCCGGCGCAGATTCCTTTCCAGGCCGAGGCCGAGGCGCTGAGCTACCGCGTCGAGGTCGACGGCCGTGAAGTGGAGCTGGCCGCGGTTTCCATGGGCAATCCGCATGCCGTGCTGCGGGTCGACAATGTCGACACCGCCCCGGTGCATGCGCTGGGTCCGAAGCTGGAGCACCACCCGCGCTTTCCGCAGCGGGTGAATGTCGGTTTCCTGCAGGTCGTCGACCGTCACCAGGCGCGCCTGCGCGTCTGGGAGCGCGGTGCCGGGGAAACCCAGGCCTGCGGCACGGGCGCCTGCGCCGCTGCTGTCGCAGCTATTCGCCAGGGCTGGATGGAGTCGCCCGTGCAACTCGAACTGCCCGGCGGACGTCTGAGCATCGAATGGGCCGGCCCCGGCCGCCCGGTGATCATGACCGGCCCCGCCGTGCGTGTTTACGAAGGACAGATCCGCCTATGACCGAACAGCTCCCGACCCTCGATGCCGACGCCGTGGCCCAGTACCTGCGCCAGCATCCCGAGTTCTTCGTCGACTTCGAGGAGCTGATCCCCGAGCTGCGCATTCCCCACCAGCCCGGCCAGGCGGTGTCGCTGGTCGAGCGCCAGGTCCGGCTGCTGCGCGAGCGCAACATCGAGCTGCGCCAGCGGTTGAACCAGCTGATGGACGTGGCGCGCGACAACGACCGCCTGTTCGACAAGAGCAAGCGACTGGTGCTCGCCCTGCTGGACGCCGGCAGCCTCGAGGACCTGGTCAGCGCCGTGGAAGACAGCCTGCGCCACGACTTCCAGGTACCGTTCGTCAGCCTGGTGTTGTTTCGCGACACGCCGTGCGACGTCGGCCGGGTGATACCGCTGGGCGAAGCCCAACAGGCCATTGGCGGCCTGCTCAGTGCCGGCCGTGCCATCAGCGGTGCGCTGCGTCCGGCCGAACTGAGGTTCCTGTTCGCCGAGGACAGCGAGCAGATCGGCTCCGCCGCGGTAATCGGCCTGGGCAACCAGGGCCAACTGGGTGTCCTGGCCATCGGCAGCCCCGACCCGCAGCACTACAAGAGCTCGCTGGGCACCCTGTTCCTCGGCTATATCGCCGAAGTGCTGGCCCGCGTGCTGCCACGCTGCGCCTCGCCGCTGCGCCAGGTGCGCTGACCCGCACCGTGGGAGCGAATTCATTCGCGAGCTCTTTGATCCGGCCTGCAAGAAGAGCTCGCGGACCAGTCCGCTCCCACCGGTGACGCCCATGCAAACCGACCTCGACACCTACCTCGAACAGCTGCGCAGCGAGCGCCAGCTGTCGGCGCATACCTTGGACGGCTACCGCCGTGACCTCGGCAAGGTGCTCGCCTGGTGTGCGCAACAGGGAATTGCGGACTGGGCTTCGCTGACGCCGCAGCAATTGCGTCTGCTGCTGGCCGAGCTGCACGGCCAGGGCCTGTCCGGACGCAGCCTGGCCCGACTCCTGTCGGCCGTGCGCGGCCTTTACCGCTACCTGCTGCGCGAAGGGCGCTGCCGCCATGACCCGGCGGTCGGCCTGTCGCCCCCCAAGGGCGAACGTCGCCTGCCGCGCACGCTGGATACCGACCGCGCCATGCAACTGCTGGACGCAACAGTGGGCGACGACGCCGTCGCCCGTCGCGACCACGCCATGCTCGAACTGCTGTATTCCTCCGGCCTGCGCCTGGGTGAGCTGGTCGGCCTGGAACTTGCCGACCTGGATCTGGACGCCGGCCTGGTGCGCGTCACCGGCAAGGGCAACAAGACCCGTGTGCTGCCGGTCGGCCGGCAGGCCCGCGAAGCGCTGCGCGTGTGGCTGCGTGAGCGAGCGCAGCTGGCGCCACAGGACAATGCGCTGTTCATCGGCGTGCGCGGTGCACGCATCCACCCGCGCGTGGTTCGCCAGCAGATGCGCCAGGCCGGTGTCCGGACGCTTGGCCAGCACCTGCATCCGCACATGCTGCGCCACAGCTTCGCCAGCCACCTGCTGGAATCGTCCCAGGATCTGCGCGCCGTGCAGGAGCTGCTCGGCCACGCCGACATCGGCACCACGCAGATCTATACCCATCTGGATTTCCAGCACCTGGCCAAGGTCTACGACAGCAGTCATCCCCGCGCCAGGCGCCGCAGCAGTGACAAGCCATGAGCATTCAACTGATCACCTTCGATCTTGACGACACCCTGTGGGAAGTCGCCCCGGTGCTGGAAAGCGCCGAGACCGCGCTGCGCGAGTGGCTGCTCGGCGCCGCACCGCGCATCGGCGAAGCGGAGGTCGAGCAGCTGTGGCACATCCGGTCCGAACTGGTCGCCGCCGAGCCACCGCTCAAGCACCGCATCAGCGAGCTGCGCCGCCGCGTACTGCTGCGCGCCCTGCGCAATGCAGGCTATGAGGACGAGGAAGCCCGCGAGCTGGCCGAGCAGGCCTTCCAGGTGTTCCTGGCCGCGCGGCACCGGGTCAGCCTCTTCCCTGACGTTCACTCGACCCTTGAAGTGTTGGCCAACCGTTACCGGCTGGCCGTGCTGACCAACGGCAACGCGGATGTGCGCCGCCTGGGCCTGGCCGATTATTTCCAGTTCGCCCTGTGTGCCGAGGAGCTTGGCGTGGGCAAACCCGACCCGCTACCGTTTCGCGAGGCGCTGCGTCGCGCCGGGGTGGCGCCCGGCGAGGCGGTACACGTGGGTGATCATCCACTGGACGATATCCAGGGCGCCCGGGCCGCCGGCCTGCGCGCCATCTGGTACAACCCGCGCGGCCTCGCCTGGCAGGGCGAGGCCGCGCCCGACGCGCAGATCAGCCGTCTCGATCAACTGCCGCAGCTGCTCGCCCATTGGTCGGCGATTTGACATGAGCCCACCTGTCCGCCAGCCATCCGGCGCGAACGCCTAAAGCGAACGGGCAGTCTGCCGATACGCTGAAACCAGCGGGGCGCACGCTTATCGTGCAAAGCGCCAGGCCATGCCTCCAGCCTTCCGTCGACAGTCATGGCGTTTGGCTATTAGAGGGCGCTATGCTTGCCCCCACGAGTTGAAGGAAGGGCCGATGAGCAGAGTCAGTGTTCTCATAGTGGATGATGCCGCGTTCATCCGCGATCTGGTTAAGAAGGGTCTGCGCGTCCATTTCCCGGGAATTCGCGTCGAAGAAGCCGCCAACGGGCGCAAGGCGCAGCAATTTCTCAGCCGCAACAGCGTCGACCTGATTCTCTGCGACTGGGAAATGCCGGAGATGTCCGGCCTCGACCTGCTCAACTGGTGCCGCAGCGAAGAGGGGCTCAAGAAAACCCCGTTCATCATGGTCACCAGCCGTGGCGACAAGAGCAATGTGGTTCAGGCCGTACAGGCTGGGGTCAGCGACTACATCGGCAAGCCCTTCACCAGCGAGCAACTGCTTTCCAAGGTCAAGAAGGCCCTGCAAAGCACTGGCCGTCTCGATGATCTGCACTCCCAGGCCGCGCCCAGCTTTACCAGCACCCTCGCCAATGACTCCGTCAGCACGCTGACCGCGGGACGCGCGGCAGCATCCTCTGCGCCTGCCGCCAGCACGATCGCGGTGGAGCCTGCTGTCGAGGCTCCCCCCATGGCAGCCGCCCCTGCGGACCCCGCACCCAGGCCGAAACCGGCCCCCAGGGCAGCCGAGCCCGCCAAACCCGCCAATAACCGCTCGCGTGGCCAGCTGCGGTTGTCCGGCGGCACGCTGCCCTGCCTGATCAAGGCCCTCAGCCTCAAGGATGCCTCGCTGCTGATCAACCGCGCTGGACTGGTGCCACAGGTTCTGGAAAGCGCCGTGCTGGACCTGCAGCACGGCGAGGACAACGACGTGGCCCGTCTGAACGGCTACGTGCACGCCATTGCCGCCGCCGAGCCCAAGCCTACCAGCGAGTGGCTGCAACTCATCGTGCGCTTCGTGGACAGCGATCCACAGAAGCTCGAGTACCTGTCCCGGCAGATCGCCCGCGGAACCGCCCAGCGGCATTTCGTGCCGGGCGGCTGAGGCGTCTGCCCAAAGGGCTCGCGGACAAGTCCGCTCCCACAGGTGCGCGCAGGCCGCGCTTCGCGGGAGCGGACTTGTCCGCGACGGCGCTCCGTAAAGCCGAGCCCTTCACAGCCTGACACCCTGCCTGTCGCCATCGGACAGCGGCCTCGCTAGTCTCTCGGCTCGCCCCCCTTGCACCCTGCCGATGCCATGCCGCTTCGCCTGTTCGTCATCGCCGCCGCTCTGCTAGGCACCGCCGCCCAGGCCAGCAGCCTGACGGTCTATAAGTACACCGACGCCGCCGGCGTGGTCACCTACAGTGACCGCGCCGTTCCCGGCGCGGCCGTGCTGCGGCTGAACGACGAGGTCGAGGAGCGGCTGGAGTCGCGGGTCCATCTGGACATCAGCCGTCACGCAGCCGGCGAAACCCTGCGGGTGCACAACGAGCTGTATGCGCCGGTGCAGATCGAGCTCAGCCTAGAAGACGTCGACAACGCCGTTGGCGTACCGGACCAGCCCATTCGCTGGATCCTGCCGCCACGCAGCCATATCCGCCTGCTCACCCTGGCGCCCCGTGATCCCGCCCGGCCGCCGAGCTATACCCCGCGCCTGCGCCATGTGCTGGGCGATCCACGCCTGCTGCCGACCCAGAGCCGCTACCCGCTGCCCTGGCTGGGCGGACCGTTTCGCCTGTCACAGGGGCCGAACGGTCGCTACAGCCACTTCACCCCCAAGGGCCGCCATGCGGTGGACATCGCCATGCCCGTCGGCACGCCTATTCTGACCGCCCGTGCCGGCGTGGTGGTCAGCCTGGAAAACCATCAGAGCGGCCGGGCCGGCAACCCGTCCGGCAACTACGTCCGCATCCTCCATGACGACGGCACCATGGGCGTCTACCTGCACCTGCAACAGGGCTCGGTTCGTGTACGCGAGGGCCAGCGGGTCGCCCAGGGCCAACCCATCGCCCGCTCCGGCAATACCGGCAACAGCACCGGCCCGCACCTGCACTTCGTCATCCAGCGCAACGTCGGCATGGCGCTGGAATCCATTCCGTTCGCCTTCACCCAGCCAGTGGATCGGCTGCCGAATTTTGCCATGGGTGGGGAATAAGCCGACCGGGAGCGAATTGTCCGCGAGCCCCTACAGGTGAAGTGCGCGGCGCCACCGTGATAGCCATCTGCAATTATTTTCAAAAAACATTTAAGCCTCCTCGCGAAAGCGTCGCCTTGAGGGATTAGCAGGCAATCGAAGCCAGCTTTCCAAAAGACAGATTTCTTTGAAGGAGGCCCAACATGGCCATCTCGATTCATACCAACTACGCCGCTCTGCTGACCCAAACCAACATGGCCAAGTCCAACTCTGCTCTGGGTGTAAGCCAGCAGCGTCTGGGTACTGGCTTCCGTGTCAACAGCGCCGCTGACGACGCCGCTGGCCTGCAGATCGCCACTCGCCTGAACGCCCAGGGCCGCGGCCAGGCCGTTGCCCAGCGCAACGCCCAGGACGGCATTTCCCTGCTGCAAACCGCTGAAGGCGCGCTGAACGAGTTCACCAACATCGTGCTGCGCATGAAGGACCTGGCCACCCAGGCCGCCAACGGCACCAACAGCGCCTCCGACCTGACCGCGCTGGATGCCGAGTACGCCGAGCTGAATGCCGAGCTGACCAACATCATCGACAACACCAGCTACGGCGCAACCAACAACCTGTTCGGCGCCAGTGGCAAGCTGGCCGCAGCAGTGGAACTGCAGATCGGTTCCTCCAGCGCTGAAACCCTCAGCGTGGATGTGTCCGCCGAGCTGACCGCTATCGACACCGCCTTGACTGCTGTCTCCGGCAGCATCGCCAGTGGCGGCGCTACCGCCCGTACCATGATCGGTGAGCTGGACACCCTGCTGACCGAGGTTGGTGCTGCGCGTGGCGCCATGGGTGCGAACATCAACCGCCTGAACCACACCATCAACAACCTGGCCAACATGGCCGACAACACCAACACTGCCATGGGCCGCATCATGGACACCGACTTCGCCGCCGAGTCGACCAAGATGACCAAGCAGAACATGCTGATGCAGTCCAGCGTCGCCATGCTGAAGCAGACCAGCCAGATGGGCGGCCTGGCCCTGTCCCTGCTGGGCTAAGCGCCACCGTCATACCGGACCCGCTGCAGAGGGTTCGGTACTGGCAAAAAAACCCGCTTCGGCGGGTTTTTTTATTGGCCGGCGATTTGTGACCCGCTTCGCAGAAGCCGCCTTTCGTCACCCGGCCACAGGGGACTGGCAACCGCCCGGAACGAACCTTGCAAAAAGTCACTCACCGACGCAGTTCACGGTTTTTTTGACGCCTCCATCACTGACAGTCCTTCATTGCCATGATCCCTCAAAGCCAATCGACTCGCGAAGTCATCCGCCTGCGTACCGGCCAGGGTGACTGCCGTCTCCTTTTCCAGGCGCGCCAATACCAATTGCGTCCTCAGGGGAGCGACCAACGCATTGAACTGGGTTACGCGGGCAGCCGCGTGCTGGAACGCCTGCTGCGCAGCCCGGGCGAGGTGGTCACCCGCGAGGAGTTGCTCGAGTACGGCTGGACTGACCGTGTGGTCAGCCAGGGCAGCCTGAACCAGCAGATCTATGTGCTGCGGCAGCTTCTCGGCGACGAGAAGGGGCGGAACATCATCCAGACCCTGCCGCGTCGTGGCTATCTGTTCAATCCGGAGTTCATCGAACCGGAGACAGGGGAGGAGGCGCTACCCGCGCCGAGCGTGCCGCCTTCTGCCACCCCGGTCAGGAGCAGGCGCCGTACGCTGCCGAACTGGGTGAAACTGGGCGGCCTGCTGGCCCTGACGCCCCTGCTGGCCACGTGCGCGGCGCACCTGTAGGCGGTCGGCGTTTTTTTGGGTCGCCCGAGGGCGCCGCATAACGGTGGACAAACAAAGCGTTGTCCACCCTACAACCTGAGCCGCCTTAGGTGCGGCCGAACCCAGACGCTCGCGAGTGAAGTCGCTCCTACGGAGAGAGCATGCGTGGCTGCCGCTTCGGGTGATTTCCAGCCGGCGGTGGGGGTAAGCCAGCCGCCGGCCGGAACAGCGTCGATCGCTTACGTACCGGACGGCGCCAGCTGGCGATTCAGCTTCGCCTGCGGATAGGCCTCGCCGAACAGCTCGCGGTACAGCACCTCGGCCCGCTCGGTCAGCAACAGCAGCTCGATGCGGCGGTTGATCCCATCGGTGGGCTCCAGCGGATTAAGCGGCATCACATCGGCCAGGGCGGTGACCTGCAGGATGCGCTCGCCCGGCAGGCCGGACTGCACCAGGACATTGCGGGCCACCAGGGCGCGGTCACCGGACAGGTTCCAGTTGTTGTACAGCGCGCTGCGCCGGTACTGGGTGGCGTCGGTGTGGCCGCTGATGATGATGCGATTTTCCACCTTGGAAAGAACCTCTGCCAGGTTGCCCAGCAAGGTCTTGAAGTGTGGATTCAGCTTGGCGCTGCCGCGCTCGAACATGTAGCGCTGTTCGTCATCCTTGATCAGGATGCGCAGCCCCTGCGGCACCACCGCCACCTCCAGGTTGGTCAGCGCGTCCAGCTTGCCGGACAGTACGTCAATCAGCTCGGCCAGCTGCTCCAGCTCCTGACGGGTGCGGTAGATCTTGCTGGGAATCGGCTCCTCGGTGGCTTCGTCGGCCTTTTTCGGCTCGGGCTGCGGTTCCGGCTGCGAGGGCCTGGCTTCCAGCTCCACCGGTGCATCGAAACCGTCGAAGATGTTGATCATGCCTTCCATCAGGGGGTTGCTGACCGGGTCTTCGGCGGTGATCGGCGCGGAGGATTTGCTGGGGTTGATGATCCACAGCACCATGAACAAAGCCATCATCGCCAGGGTGAAGTCGGCGAAGGCGACCTTCCAGGCACCGCTGTGAGCTTCGCCGTGGCCTTTCTTGCTGCGCCGCCTGACGACAATTTCCTTCTCGCCCTCCCGCTTCTTTTTCAGGCTCATGCCGCGTCCCGCTCTTCTTCATAGCGGTTGACCCAGGCTTCCAGCTGGCTGAAGGCGGGCTTGACGTCCTGCTCGATCAGCTTGCGGCCGGCGTCCACCGACAACAGGGTGGGCTTGCCAGCGACGTGGGCGACCAGGGTGGTACGCACGCATTCCAGCGCCGAGATCTCGGTGCGAATGCGCTGGGTCATGGCGTTGGCCAGCGGCTGCATCACGCAGTAGCAGAAGAAGATGCCGAGGAACGTACCAACCAGCGCGGCGGCCACGTGCGCACCCACTTCGGCCACCGAGCCGCCGATGTTGCCCATCGTGATGATGATGCCCATGATCGCCGCGAGAATACCGAAGCCGGGCATCGCCTCGGCCACCTGGTTGAGCGAGCGGGACGGCAGCAGCAGGGCTTCCTCCATGGCCTCCAGCTCCTGCTCGAGGAAGCCTTCCAGTTCGTGAGCGCTGATCTTGCCCATGGCCATCAGGCGGAAGTTGTCGGCGATGAAGGCCATCAGGTTGGGCTCGGCGATGATCATCGGGTACTTGCCGAACACGCTGCTCTGCTCGGGCGCCTCGATGTGTTCGTCGAGCACCTTAAGACCGCCGATCTCGACCATTTCCAGCAGTTCGTAGAGGAGCATCAGCAACTGGCGCTGGAACTCTTCGCCACGGCGCTTGTAGACGACCACGCCCTTGGCCTGCTTGGCCATTTCGATCAGCACTTCCTTGGGATTGCCGACCACCAGGCTGCCGAGTGCGGCACCCACGATGATCAGCATTTCCGCCGGCTGCCAGAGCATCGCCAGTTCGCCGTTGGCCAGTGCGTAGCCACCGAGAACACAGGCAACGATGATGAGGGATCCAAGTATCTTCTGCATGACGGGCTCGACTGGTTAGGGCTTGTTAGGCTCGTTCAACAAGGCGCAGGCGCGCTGGATGGCCTGCTTGATCAGCTGGCAGATGCGTGCGTCGCTGAGTTCCAGAACCAGCGCGATCTCCTTGAGGGAGAGCTCGTGCTGGTAGTACAGGGTGAGGACCAGTTGCTCGCGCTCCGGCAGCAGACCCAATATCTGGGCCAGCAGACGCTCGCGCTGCACCTGCTCCTCGAATCCGTTATCGCCGAAGCGACTTTCCTGGCCAGCCTGCAGCAGGCCATCGAGGCTTTCGATGGCTTCGCAGGACAGGTCAACCAGATAGTTCTGGTAGGCCTCCTCGCTCAAACCGGTATGGGTAATGACTTCCTCGTCGGTGGGCTCGCGGCCCAGCCGGCGGGTCAGCTCGCGCACGGCATCGCGCAGCTTGTGGGTCTGCTGGCGCACCGGCCGCGGCCGCCAGTCCTGGCGGCGCAGTTCGTCGAGGATGGCACCTCGCACCCGCAGGCTGGCGAAGCGCGCAAAGCCCTCATCCGGCTCGCCATAGCGACGCAGGCTGTCGAGCAGCCCCAACAGGCCAATCTGCTCCATGTCTTCGCGATCCAGTGCCGAGCTGGCCTGCAGCGACAGCTGACTGACAATGCGCTTGACCAGCGGCAGATAGCGCAACAGCCAGCGCTGCTCTTCCTGCGGCGCGAGCATCGGTGAGGGCTCGTGACGAAGGACGGGTTCGGCAGCGCAGGAGGCGTTCATGGCTACTGGGCCAGCAACTTGTTGACCAGGAGGTGTTCGAAGGACACCCGCAGGTTACGTTCGACAATGTCCTGACGGAGTGCCTCTTCGAGCAGTAGCTGCAGCTCCGCGATGCTCAGACTGCGCACCACCTCGTAACGCATGCCGGACAAGCGTGCGACGACCGAATTACGCACCACCGGCGCGAACTGCTGGAGCTCCTTCTTGTCGATCTTGGCGCTGACCTGTACAGCCAGGTCGATCACCATATAGTGCTCGCGCTGGTTGCCCCGCAGGTTTACGTAGATCTTTTCCACGTTCAGAAACTGGAATTTGGAAAGGTCTACCGGATCAGGACGTACTGCGCCATTCGTCTCTCCCGCCGCAGCAAAGAAATCAGCGATGGGTTTCTTCCAGAAGAAATTCACGGCGGTGCCGCCAACGACCAGCAGGATATTCAGCACCAGGAGCGAGACGACAACGCGGGACGACATATTCTTTCTCTTGCAATGGAACGGAAGGCATCAAACCGTGGCCAGCACGTCGCGAGGCGCTGCGTGCGAACTGGCATCGCCGATGTCCTGCAGCGGATTGCCACGCACCAGCGCCTCACCGGAACCTCCCTGGTTCTGGCGCGACTGTTGCCCCGAGTGACCTTCGCCACCCACCTGCACGCTAACCTGCACGAACTGTTGGTTGAGCAGTTCGTGGCGCAGCCGGTCACTGGTTTGCTGCAGCAATCTCAGGGTATCGGCCTGGGCCGCGCTGATTTGAATGCTAATTCGTCCGGATTCCTGGCTGACCTGGATCTCCAGACTGCCCAGCTCCGGCGGGTCGAGACGAATGGTGGCCACCTGCTGGTTCTGCTGGACCTGCAGTTGGACGCTATTGCGCAAGGCCTGCATCATCTGTTCGCCTCGCTGCGCGTCGTTGCCCTCGAGCCGGAGCAGCCGTTCGGAGGCTGCGCCAGCCGGTGCGCCGGCGCCCGGTACGGGTGCTGCGTCAGCAGGCGCACGCACTGCGGCTGCCGAATGCAGTGGTTCCAGCGGACCTGCGCCTTCGCTGCTACCCAGGACCATGAATGACTCAGCTCGCAGTGCGACCGGGCCCGGCCCGTCGGCAAGCTGTTGCGCCGGCATCGACTGCGCCGGCAGGGACTGCGCATTCCGCAGCGCGGCGTCAGCCGGGGCCTGCGGCGGCACAGCGGTCTGGAGTCCCGGCAGCGTTTCAGGCACCCGCGCTGCCTGAGCCGACGTCTTGCTCACGGATGCCTGGGGTACCTGCTGTGCGTGTACCTGCTGTTGCTGCTGAGCGGACAGCAGGCCGAGCAACGCCTCGGCGTGCTCGGGGCCCTGTTCGACTGGAGCGGGGATTGCGGGAGATGGGGCCTGGGCGGCGGCATCGCCTTCGGCGGACTCGCCCCCCTGCAGACCGGGCAGGGTGGCGAGCAGCGCCTGAAGCTCTGCATCGAACGGCAGGGTCTCGGGATTCGGGCTACCGTGCTCACTGGCCGACGGTGCGGGTTGCGGCGTTACGGCCGCTGCACCCTGTTGCAGCAGGGGATTCCCCGCCAGCGGCTGGGCGTTGCCGAGTTGAGTGGCTGTATTCACCGCAGGCTCTCCACCCATGCGTAGGCACTTGGGCCGTCCGCGGGCTGTTCGGAATGGTTCATCAGAATGCGCAGGCGCTGACACTCGTCCTGGCAGCGCTGCAGCGCCAGGCCGTGGATCTGCTGAACATCTCGGCAGGCGTCCAGCACCTCCTTCGAGAGGGGCTGGTGGCGGCGCAGGTCGATCAGCAGCTCGCGAAGTGCCGAATCGACCGCCTTGAGATCGTCCCAGGCCTCTCGGTGCAGCACCTGTTCGAAGCGCACACGCAGGTCGAGCAAGCGTTGCAGGTCATCGGCGGGCGTCACGCACGCCCTCCCAGCCTTCGCGCAGTTCGCGCAACAAACCGACCACTTCGTCGACGCCTTCCAGGGACAGGGTTACGCTGACATCGGTCAACCGGTAGATCATGTAGTCATACAGGCGCGCCAGACCGGTCACCACGTCGCCACCGCTGTCGAAATCCAGCGCGCTGGACAGACCGTTGAGAATGTTCACGCATTTCTCGACGGAACGGCCTTTCTCCAGATAACGCTTGGCCTCGATATGGCCACGCATACGCTCCAGTTCGTCGAGCAGGCCGTCGAACAGCACCAGAACCAGATCGTAGGGCGAGGCCGCTGCGACCCGGGATTCCAGGTCGACCATGCGGTAGCTGTCGTAGGTGTCTTCTTGGTACATGGCGATTCCGTATCAGGTGAAGTACAGACCGGAGGTCTGTTCCATCTGGCTCATGATGGTGACCAGGTTGGTGTACTGCGACAGGTAGCGCTGGTAGAGGTTGTCGTACTGGGTGTCGACGCGCTCGCGCTCCTTCTCGACCCGCTTGAGCGAGTCGGCGATGGTGTCCTTGCGGTTCTTGAGGATGCCGTTGACGCTGCTGGTGTACTTGGCCAGGCCGGTCTCACGGTCCAGCAGGCCGCCGAGGATGCCTTTGTCGGTGCCACCGTCGCCTTTGAACAAGGCGTCCAGAGCCCCGGGATTACTGCTGAGGGTCTTCTCCAGGCGGGCGCTGTCCAGGGTCAATGTGCCTTCACGGGTATTACTGATGCCCAGGGAAACCAGCGAAACCTGCTGCCCGTCGACGGTCACACCCTTGCGGATCATGTTGTCGATCATGCCCTTGATCGACCGTACCGTGCCGTCGCCGGCCAACGCGCCACGCTTGGCGTCTTCCGAGCCGCTGGCGGTGAGCTTCTTCAGCTCGCCGGCCAGGGCGTTATAGGCATCGACGAACTCCTGGACCTTGGCCTTGGTGCCGTCGTTGTCCTGGGCGATGTCGATGGACAGGGGTGCTTCGCCGCTTGCGTGGGCCTTGCTGAAGGTCAGGCTGACACCATCAATGATGTTGTCGTAGGTATTGGAGCTGTTGGTCAGCGCAATACCGCTCGCTTCGTCGGCACCCAGGTAGACAATCGCGTCCTGGGCTGCAGAGAGCTGCTTGGAGCCCAGCGAGGCGGCGGTCGTGGCTTCGTCGGCGCCGTCCAGGCTAAGCGAGATCTTCTGCGCCACCCCGGTTTTTTCGCTGGTCAGCACCAGGTTGGTTACACCACCACTACGCACCAGCGTGGCACTGACACCAAGCTTGTTGGTCTTGGCCTGGGCATTGATATCTGCCGCCAGCTTGCTGAGATCCAGGGTGCCGTCGGTCTGGTAGGCAGCATCGGCGAGATCAACCGTAAATCCGGTGGCCTCGGCGTTGCCAGGCTGGCCAATTTGCAGGCTGCCACTCGCCGGCAGGCTTTGCAGGGCAACCTGATCCTTGCTGGCCAACTGCTTGACGAAGAACTGATAGCTTCCCGCCTGTGCCTTGGAGGTCACATTGGCGGTGGCATAACCCTCGCTGCTCAGCGTGGCCTTGTTCTGCAGGATCGAACCGCTGACGCTGTTCAGGCTGCTCAGCTTGGTCTGGAAGGTGCTCAGCGCCGAGCTCAGCGAGTTGAGCGCGGTCTGCTGTGCGGTGTAGTTGGTCTTGTTGCGATCCAGGCGCGTATAGCTGTACTGGGTGTCGTACTGGGCCAGCTGGGTGGCCATGTTATAGGCGTAATTGGAATCGTAAGTCGTCATGTCTGAGCACCTCTGGTTCGTAGGCAGGCAATTACGATGCCAAATTGCCACGTGTGGAATATTCGCGGTTCGCGCGCCAATCCGCAGAAACGGAGTTTCCGCCCGGCCCAGGCGCAGCGCAGGGCGGAAAAAACCTTTCCGGCTTTCCGGTTGCTTCGTCTGCTCCATAAAAGCGACCCGCCGGGACGCGAACTTAAGCGCCAAAAGCCTGACAGGCAGAGGTAGGGGAGCGCGGGATGAGGGCAAGTCACTGGCGGCCAGCAATGCTGCCGGCCACCGTGAATCCGTCAGTAGCCCTGTTGGCCGTAGACGGTGGCTTCCTGGCCGGCCCCGGTCAGGAGCTGGCTGAGAATTTCGTTGTGCATGGCCAGTAGCCGGCCATTACGCTCGTTACGCTGGCGGCAGTCGTGGGCGATTTCGCCCAGCCGCTGCCACTGGCGGGTCAGCGCTTCACGCTGGGAAGCAGGGTACGCAGCCAGCAGACGTGCCATGCTCGCGGCATCCATCGACAGGCCGAAGGCGCCGAGAATCTTGCCGCGCCGTGCGTCACGCTCGGCAATGGCGGCCAGCCAGGGGTCCAGGCGACGGTTGAGGGCCTCGATGGCCAGCCCGTCGTGCGCCAGCAGTCGGTCATGCAGCTCGTCCAGCAGGGGCAGAACCTGGCCGAATGCCTCGAGATCGGCGGCGATGTCGCTTTCGATCACCGCCAGTAGCTTGGCCTTCTGACTCACGCCTGCTGACCACCGTGATAGGCCAGGATGCTGGCGGCCAGCGCCTCGGTGTCGAGGGGAATTTCGCCGCGCTGCAGGGCCTGCTTGATCTCCTGCACTCGTGCCAGATCAACGTCCGGCAGCGCATTCAGGCTTTCCTGCAGAGGTTCAAGACTCATCTGCGGCTCGCCGGCCTGCTGGCGCTCGCGCTTGCCGACCGGCGCCTGGGCGCGCGCGGTTGCGGTTTCCACGGTGCCGAGCTGGACGGGCTTGAGGGACCGACTGATTTCCATGATGCATTCCAGAAAACGGGTTCGCTTGATTAACAGAGGCGACAAAATTACGGCAAACCTTAAATGCTTTTTTGCAGGCCGGATCAAAAAACCGTCGGATGGCGGCCCGCTGGGAAACCTGTAGGAGCGGCTTCAGTCGCGAGCTGCCTGGAAACGACACAAAGGCAGGTGGGCCGGAAACGAAAAGCGGAGCCCGGAGGCTCCGCTTTATCAACCCCAAGCGCTTAGCGCCAGTTGTACAGCTCTTTCTCGGTGATCTGCATGGTTTCACGCATCTTGCTCAGGAAGGCTTCCTGGGAGGCATGGATGCGGGTGTTCAGATCGGACTGGGCAGCCACTTCGTTCAGCACCTGCGCGGAGGTTTCACGCAGCGCAGCCAGAACCGCGTCCGGGAAACGCTTAAGCACGGTGCCCTGCTCCAGCAGGACCGGCAGCGCCTTGGCGTTGTTGAAGGTGTAGTCGTCCATCATGTCCAGTGCGGCGGAGCGGGCGGCCTCGCTGACGATAACCTGCAGGTCGGCCGGCAGCTTCTCGTAGGCGGACTTGTTGACCAGCAGCTCGACCAGCGCCTGGGGCTCCTGCCAGGCCGGGAAGTAGTAGTACTTGGCGGCCTTGTTCAGGCCGAAGGCCAGGTCGTTGTACGGGCTGACCCAGTCGGTGGCGTCGATGGCGCCGGTCTGCAGGGAAGTGAAGATTTCACCACCCGGCAGGTTGACGGTGGTCGCGCCCAGCTTGGCCAGCACTTCGCCGCCCAGGCCCGGCATGCGGATCTTCAGGCCCTTGAGGTCGTCGACGCTGTTGATTTCCTTGTTGAACCAGCCACCCATCTGCATGGTGGTGTTGCCGGCATTGAACGGCTTCACGCCGTGGGGCGCATAGGCTTCATCCCACAGGGCCTGACCTTCGCCCTTGTGGATCCAGGCGTTCATCTCCAGGGTGGAGAAACCGAACGGAATGGAGGTGAAGAACTGCGCGGCCGGCACCTTGCCCTTCCAGTAGTAGGGGGTGCCGTGACCCATCTCGGCGGTACCGCGGGAAACAGCGTCGAACACTTCCAGCGCCGGAACCAGCTCGCCCGCCGCGTAGACCTTCACGCTCAGGCGGCCGTTGCTCATGGTGTTGATGCGCTCGGCCAGGCGCTCGGCCGCGGTACCCAGGCCCGGGTAGTTCTTCGGCCAGGAGGTGACCATCTTCCATTGGAAGGTTTGCGCGGGGGCTGCAGCGGCTTGCTGGGCAGCGGGGGCGGTGTCGTCCTTGCAACCAGCCAGACCCAGCGTAGCAAGCAGGGCAGCGGCGGCGCCGAACAGATGGCGACGATTCATGGTGTCTCCCTTGGAGGTCGGACCCTTGCGGGTTGTTTTTTTTGATGGGGGGTAGCCTGTAGCCAGGCGGCATGGCTTTTTACCATATCTGACGGGCGGAAGCTGAATGCCGCAGCCCGCGCCGTGCTTGTGGGAGATTCTATGTTGC
>NZ_JRUD01000005.1 GCF_000802425.1 Pseudomonas flexibilis
TATTCTCATTCTTAATGTTAGCACAGACTCACGACAACTCGACATAAGGTGTCTCCGGCAGCGCCGTATTGGAATAAGCGCCACCACCCAGACTCTGCAGCGGGAGGCGAATCATACAGCGCCAAACGACACTGTCAACCCCACCTCGACCAGCAGCCCGCTTCCTCTAGCGAGCCCTACCAGGCAGATCAGAACATCCAACTCGTTGATTTACAAGGAGTTTTCAGCAGCTCTGCGCTGGAAGTGGGCGCATTATAGGGCGCCATAATCTCCCGTCAACGGTTATTTGTAGTTTTATTACAAAAGTTCGTTCGAAGACGCCTAAGGCGTTCTCACAGCATGGGGTTGCTTGCAAAGCGCTCGGCAAGCGCGGGAATGGTCAGGCTGGGATCACACCCGCATTCACCGGAAGGGCAGTTCCATCGGCCACATGCGATCCGAGATAGCCAAACATCTGGCGGTCGCGATCAATGACGCGTGCTCCGGCACTCCCTGGTGATCGATACTCGCCCAAGCACCTATCTATTGCTTGGAAATGCAAACTGCGCCGCTTCGTGACTGGCCCGTTGCGGCCATTTCTGGGTGATCGCCTTGCGCCGTGTATAGAACCGCACGCCATCCGGGCCGTAGGCATGCAGGTCGCCAAACAGCGAACGCTTCCAGCCACCGAAGCTGTGATAGGCCACCGGCACCGGCAGCGGTACGTTCACACCGACCATACCGACCTCCACCTCCTCACAGAACAGCCGGGCCGCCTCGCCGTCGCGGGTGAAGATGCAGGTCCCGTTGCCGTATTCGTGAGCGTTGATCAGCTGTATGGCCTGCTCCAGACTGCCGACCCGCACGATGCACAGTACCGGCCCGAAGATCTCCTCCCGGTAGATGCGCATGTCAGGCATGACACGGTCGAACAGGCAGCCTCCCAGGAAGAAACCCTGCTCATGTCCAACGACCGACACATTCCGCCCATCAAGCACCAGCTCCGCCCCGGCCGCGACACCGTCTTCGATATAGGAAAGCACCTTCTCCCGTTGAGCCGCGGTTACCAAGGGTCCCATGTCCATGCCGCATTCCGTGCCGGCCCCCACCTTCAGCGCTTGAATCTGCGGTACCAGCTTTGCCACCAGCGCATCGGCGACCTGATCGCCGACACATACCACCACCGAGATGGCCATGCAGCGCTCGCCGCACGAGCCGTATGCCGCGCCCATCAGTGCGCTGACCGCATTGTCCAGATCCGCATCGGGCATCAGCACCGCATGGTTCTTCGCCCCACCCAGCGCCTGCACCCGCTTGCCGCGCCGAGTACCCTCCGTATAGATGTGCTCGGCCACCAGCGTCGAGCCGACAAAGCTCAAGGCCTTGATTTCCGGTGCCTCGATCAGCGCATCCACCGCGGCGCGATCCCCGTGCACTACATTGAGGACGCCTTTGGGCAATCCGGCCTGCAGCATGAGCTCGGCCACATACATAGCTGAGCTGGGATCCCGCTCGGAAGGCTTGAGGATGAAGCAGTTGCCGCAGGCGATGGCCAGCGGATACATCCACAGCGGCACCATGGCCGGAAAGTTGAACGGCGTGATGCCCGCCACGATGCCGAGCGGCTGAAAGTCGCTCCAGGCGTCAATGTTCGGCCCCACGTTGCGGCTGTATTCACCCTTGAGCAGCTCCGGCGCGCCACACGCATACTCGACATTCTCGATGCCGCGCTGCACTTCCCCGGCGGCATCCTCGAGAGTCTTGCCATGTTCCTCGCTGATCAGCCGGGCGATCTCGTCGCGGTGCTCGTCAAGCAGTTGCTTGAAAAGGAACAGCACCTGGGCCCGTCGGGCAGGGGGCGTATTGCGCCACACCGGAAAGGCCGCCGCGGCAGCCGCAACGGCCTGCTGCACCGTGGCGTGATCAGCCAGCGATACCCGGCGAATTGCCAGCCCGCGTGACGGGTCAAAAACCTCCGCGGTGCGTTCGCCGAGCACCCGTTCGCCGTTGATCAGATGTGCAATGACTGACATGAGCGGCTCCTAATCCAGTCCATTGAGGGTTTCGCCGACCGCGTCGAACAACCGGTCGAGGTCGGCCGGACGGGCATTGAAGGTCGGGCCGAACTGCAGCGTGTCGCCACCAAAGCGCACATAGAAGCCCGCCCGCCACAGGCGCATGCCGGCCTCGAACGGGCGCACGATGGCATCGCCGTCGCGCGCAGCCAGCTGGATCGCCCCGGCCAGGCCGCAGTTGCGGATATCCACCACATGCCGGGCACCCCTTACCCCGTGCAACACCTGTTCAAAGTGGGGCGCCAGCTCGGCAGCCTGCTGGACCAGGTTTTCACCCGCCAGCAGGTCCAGGGTGGCCAGCCCGGCGGCGCAGGACACTGGGTGGGCCGAATAGGTATAGCCATGAGCAAACTCCACGGCGTGCTGCGGCAACACCTGCTCCATGAAGGTCCGGTAGACCTCCTCGCTGGCCACCACCGCGCCCAGCGGCACCGCACCATTGGTGAGCTGCTTGGCAAGGTTCATCAGATCCGGCGTCACGCCGAAGTACTGCGCACCACTGTAGGTGCCCAGGCGGCCGAAGCCGGTGATCACCTCATCGAAGATCAGCAGGATGTCGTGCTGGTCGCAGATCTCGCGCAACCGCTGCAGATAACCGGTGGGCGGCACCAGTACGCCGGCGGAGCCGGACATCGGCTCGACGATCACCGCCGCGATGTTCGAGGCATCGTGCAACTCGATCAGCTTGAGCAACTCGTTGGCCAGTTCCACGCCACCGCTGTCGGCCATGCCCCGGGTGAACGCCAGGTGCGGTTGCAAGGTGTGCGGCAGATGATCGGCTTCCAGTAGCTGGCCGAACATCTTGCGATTGCCACCGATACCGCCCAGCGAGGTGCCAGCGATATTCACACCGTGGTAGCCGCGCGCTCGACCGATCAGCCGCGTCTTGCTCGGCCGTCCCTTCAGCCGCCAGTAGGCGCGCGCCATCTTCACCGCCGTGTCGGCGCACTCGGAACCGGAGTTGGTGAAAAACACATGATTCAACGGGCCGGGCAGGTGGTCGGCGATCCGCTCTGCCAACTGGAATGACAGGGGATGGGCGAACTGAAAGCCCGGCGAATAGTCCAGGGTGCCCAGCTGGTGCGCCACTGCGGCCTGGATCTGCGCCCGGCAGTGGCCGGCCCCGCAGGTCCACAGGCCCGACAGACTGTCATAGACCTGCCGACCCTCGCTGTCGGTCAGCCAGCTGCCCGAGGCGCCGACGATCAGGCGCGGGTCTTGCTGGAACTGACGGTTGGCGGTGAACGGCATCCAGTGGGCATCCAGTTTCAACTGGCTGGCTACCGGGGCGGTGACGCTTTGATGGAGATTCATCGCAAGCCTCGCAAAGGACCAGAACCGCCTGAACAGCATGGCGCTTGCCGTCGACATTGCCAGCGACCTAAAGTCCGTTAAATACCGATATTCCGGAGCTCACTTCACTCATGGCTAAACAATGACCACAGTTCGGTCCCTCCCCCTGCCCCAGGTCACCGATTTCGATCTGCGCCTGCTGCGACTGTTTCGCAATGTGGTGGAGAGCGGCGGTTTTTCGGCCGCGGAAAGCGTGCTGGGCATCGGCCGCTCGGCGATCAGCCAGCAGATGGCCGACCTGGAGCAGCGGCTCGGACTGCGCCTGTGTCAGCGCGGCCGTGCCGGCTTCGCCCTGACAGAAGAAGGCCGCGAGGTCTACCAGGCGGCCCTGCGCCTGCTGGGGGCTGTGGAAGGCTTTCGCGACGAGGTCAATGCGCTGCATCGCCAGTTGCGCGGCGAGCTGCACATCGGCCTGCCGGACAACCTCGTGACCCTGCCGCAGATGCGCGTAACCCATGCATTGGCCCGTCTCAAGGCGCGCGGTCCGGACATACACATCCACATCCGCATGATCCCGCCGGCGGAAGTGGAACAGGGGGTGCTGGATGGACGCCTGCAGGTCGGCGTGGTGCCGCAGGCCGGCGCGCTGGCCGGGCTCGACTACCAGCCGTTGTACGCGGAACGCTCCCTGCTCTACTGCGCCGCCGGTCACCCACTGTTCGCCCTGGAGGATACGGCCATCGACGACGCCCTGCTGGAGCGCCAGGAAGCCATCGCCCCGACCTTCCGCCTGCCACCGGATGTGCAGCCCCACTACCGCGCGCTGCGCTGCACCGCCAGCGCCTCGGATCGCGAGGGCATGGCCTTCCTGATCCTCACGGGCTGCTACATCGGCTATCTGCCGGAACACTATGCCCGGCAATGGGTGGAAGCCGGTCGGCTGCGGGCACTCAAGCCCCGGGAACGCTTCCACGATCTGCCGCTGGCGGTGGTCACCCGCAAGGGGCGACGCCCTCAGCTGATTCTCGACGAGTTTCTCGCGGCACTGGCCGCCACCGGGGACACGCCCACATGACCTGGACCCTGAGTGCACCCTGCGATTACCAGGAAGACATCCGCAAGAGCCGCTTTGTCGCCCTGGCCGCGCCAGTCACCGACGCAGCTGCCGCGCAGGCCTTTATCGCGGCCCACAGTGCCGCGGATGCCACTCACAACTGCTGGGCCTGGAAGATCGGTCAGCAGTACCGCTTCAACGATGACGGAGAGCCCGGCGGCACCGCCGGGCGACCGATCCTGGCCGCCATCGAGGGACAGGATTTCGATCAGGTGGCGGTGCTGGTGACCCGCTGGTATGGCGGCATCCTGCTCGGCACCGGCGGTCTGGCGCGCGCCTATGGCGGCTGCGCTGCGAAATGCCTGCAGGCGGGCCAGCGCCAACCACTGATCGAGCGCATCGACCTGCGCTGCCGCTGTGAATTCGCCGAGCATGCCCGCGTCCGCCAGCGCCTCATGGATTGCGGCGCGCTGCTCGATGGGGAGGATTTTCTGAGCGAGGGGGTGGAGCTGCGCTTCCGGCTGGCGCCCGACCGGCGGGAAACCCTGCAGCGGCAATTGGCCGACCTGAGTCGCGGCCGCATCCACCTGCAGGAAACATGACCTGAGTCGGGTGCCGCAACGCTGCCCACGCTGCGGCACCCGGCCCGTCAGTGGCCGTGGTGGTGGCCGCCCTGCATGGCGGGCGCCATGTGCCGCACCGGGACTTCCACGGTGAGCTCGCCGGCCTTTTCGAAACGCAGGGTCAGCGGGAACTGCTCGCCGTCCTTCAGTTGGCGGGGCAGTTCGAGCAGCATCACGTGGTAACCGCCCGGCTGAAAGCTCACCTCGGCGCCCGCCGGCAGCGGAATCCCGCCGGCCACTTCACGCATCTGCATCACGCCGCCGACGTGGGCGTGCTCGTGCAGTTCGGCCTTCCCCGCGATCGGAGTGGCGGCGCCGACCAGGCGATCGGCACCGGCACCCGTGTTATGCAGCACGAGGTAGGCGGCGGCCGCCGGGGCGGTGGGCGGCATGGCCCGCGACCAAGGCTGCTCGACCCGGATATCCTGAGCCTGCGCCCAGGCGGTGGATAGACAAAGCGCCGCACCCAGCAGCGCGCGTTGAAATTTCAGCATGTGAACACCTTGATCGAATGAAGGAGAGGTAATGACCGGAAGTAAGAGGTCGCGATCAAGGTGCGCGGGGACACGCCAGGGTGTAACGGCGACGTGAACGCCGAACGGCACGCCCCGCCAGCAGGAGAAGCCCGGTTCCCGCCAGCATCGGTCCATCCGCGTTCCAGCCGCCATCGCTCGCCCCGGGGTTCTGACACAGCGGACAGCTCCAGTCACCCAGCGGTTCGGCGTCCTCTGCCGGAGACGCATCGAAGCGCGCGCTGTCACTGGAGCAGAAACCGCCCGCCAAGCCACTCAGTGCCAGTGCGCTGGACTGGCCGTGACGCAAGCCGCACAAATGCAGGCTCAGCAGCACGCTCAGGCACAGCGTCCAAAGCAGCAGGGGATGAGGTCGACGGGTGGCAATCATGCGCGCGACTCTACCAGCCACGGGCGCGACTGCAAGGCCACCCCTGAGCGACGTGATGTCACGGGGCCTCGGCCGACAGCTCGCCCCGGAGCACCCCGGCCAGCTCTTCGAGGATCGCCGGATCGTCGATGGTGGCCGGCGGCGCGTAAGGCTCGCCAGCCGCGATCTTGCGCAGCACCGCACGCAGGATCTTGCCCGAACGCGTCTTCGGCAGCCGGCGCACCACCCGCACCTGCTGGAAACAGGCCAGCGCGCCGAGCTCCTCGCGCACCCTGGCCACCAGTTCGGCCTGCAGAGCAGCCGGATCGATCGCGACCCCTTCCTTGCAGACCACCAGCGCAAGGGGCAGCTGTCCCTTGAGGTCGTCCGGCACACCGATCACCGCGCATTCGGCCACCGCCGGATGACGCGCCACCCGGTCCTCCATCTCCCCGGTGGACAGGCGATGGCCGGCGACGTTGATGACATCATCGGTGCGGCCCATGACGTAGACGAAGCCGTCGGCGTCCAGGTAGCCGCCATCGCCAGTCAGGTAATGCCCGGGCACCGCCTGCAGATAGGCCTGCCGGTAGCGCTCAGAATCGTTCCACAGCGTCTGCGCGCACCCCGGCGGCAACGGCAGCGAGACCACGATGGCGCCCTCCTGACCCGCGTCCAGCAGCTCGCCCTCCTCGTTCACCACCAGCACGTGGTAGCCCGGCACTGCCGCGTTGCTGGAGCCAACCTTGCGCCGATAGTCCGCCAGCCCCACGCAGGGCGCGGTCACCGGCCAGCCGGTCTCGGTCTGCCACCAATGGTCGTGCACCGGCCGGGCGGTCTGCTCCTCGAGCCACTGGTGCGTGCTGGAATCCAGCCGCTCGCCGGCCAGGAACAGCGCGCGCAACGAACTCAGGTCGTGGCGCGCGAGCCGTTCGCCAGACGGGTCTTCCTTGCGCACCGCGCGAATGGCGGTCGGCGCACAGGTCAACGCATTAACCCGGTACTCCTCGATCACCCGCCAGATCGCCCCGGCATCCGGCGTGCGCACCGGCTTGCCCTCGTAGAACACCGTCGCGCAACCGGCCATCAGCGGGCCGTAGACGATCATCGAATGGCCGACCACCCAGCCGATGTCCGACAGCCCCCACCAGACGTCGCCCGGCCGCATGCCGTAGACCCGTTCGAAGCAGTAGCGCAGCGCCACCGCGTGGCCGGCGTTGTCGCGCACGATGCCCTTCGGCCGCCCCGTGGTGCCCGAGGTGTAGAGGATGTACAGCGGATCGCCGCCGAGCACCGGCACTGGCTCCACAGGCGATGCCTGTGCCACCTGTTGCGCCCAGTCCAGATCGCACCCCCCGCGCAATTGCGCCGGCGCCTGCGGACGCTGCAGCACCATCACCCGTTGCGGCGGATGCTCGGCCAGCGCCAGCGCCGTTTCCACCAGCGGCTGGTAGGGAATGACCCGGTCGAACTCGATGCCGCAGGAGGCCGTGAGCAACAGCTTCGGCCGCGCATCGTCGATGCGCACCGACAATTCCTGAGGCGCGAAGCCGCCGAACACCACCGAATGCACCGCCCCCAGGCGCGCGCAGGCCAGCATGGCCATGGCCGCCTCCGGCACCATGGGCATGTAAATGACCACCCGGTCGCCCTTCTCCACTCCCAACGCGCGCAACGCACCAGCCAGCCGGGCGACCTCGTCGCGCAACTGGCGGTAGCTGTACTGACGCTTCACGTCGCTGACCGGCGAATCGTAGAGCAGCGCGGGCTGTTCACCCCGGCCGTTCTCGACATGCCGGTCCAGCGCCAGATAGGCAGTGTTGAGTAGCGCATCGGCAAACCAGCGGTGCGTCCCATCGTCCAGCGCACGCAGGGTTTCGCGCGGCGCCCGGAACCAGTCCAGATCACGGGCCTGCTCGGCCCAGAAGTCGGCGGGCTCCGCCAGTGAACGCCGGTAATCCTGTGGATAACTCATGGATGTCTGCCTCGCCGCCACGCCCTTGATGGCTTCGAGTATGGTTCGCCACCGGACGCTCGCCAGGCCTGCTTAGGTCGGGATGGGAAAGCGCTATCAGCGAGCTTCTACCTGGCCGCTGTACCAGGCCAGCAGCGCCGCCAGCAGCGCGCAGCCGGCGATCACCAGGGCCATCGGCAGCGCGCTGCCATCATGCAGCACGCCAACCAGCGCACTGGCCAGCGCCGCCACGGCAAACTGCAGACTGCCCATCAAGGCCGAGGCACTGCCCGCCTGGCCGCCCTGGCGCGCCATCGCGCAGGCGGCGGCGTTGGGCAGGATGCAGCCCAGGCAGCCCATGGCGAGGAACAGCGGCAGCATCAGCAGCCAGAGCGGCGCGCGCCAGGCCGCAAACAGCAGCAGCAACAAAGCGCAGAACAGGAACAGAGCGCTCAGCCGGCGCAGCCAGAATCCCGGGCCGCGGAAGCGCATCAGCCAGGCGTTCACCTGGGCGGCGAGGATGAAGCCGGCGGCATTGACGCCGAACAGCCAGCCGTAGTGCTCGGCGGGCACGCCGTACAGTTCGATGAACACGAACGGCGAGCCGGCCACGTAGGCGAACATGGCGGAGATCGACAGCCCGCCTGTCAGGGCGAAGGTGAGGAACTCGCGGTCACGGAACAGTCCCAGGTAACGGCCCAGGCTACCGCGTAGCGGCAAGCGCTCGGCGCCGGCCGGCAGGGTTTCCGGCAGCCAGCGGTACAGCGCCAGGCCGACCAGCGCACTGAACAGCGTCAGGCTGTAGAAGATCGACTGCCAGCCGAACAGCTGCAGCAATAGACCGCCGGCGAGCGGTGCGAGAATCGGCGCCACCCCCATGACCAGCATCAGCTGCGAGAACACCTTGGCGGCGTCGCGTGGCTCGCAGAGATCGCGCACCACCGCGCGTGACACCACCATGCCGGCGCAACCGCCCAGTGCCTGGGCCAGGCGCGCGGCGATCAGCGCGTCGAGGCTCGGCGCCAGCGCGCAGGCCAGCGACGACAGCACGAACAGCGTCACGCCGAACAGCAGCGGCCCGCGCCGGCCGTAGCGGTCGGCCAGGGGCCCGTAGATCAGCTGGCCGAACGCCAGGCCGATGAAATACACCGCCAGCGACTGCTGCACATGCTCGACGTCGGTGCTGAACGCCTGAGCCAGGGCGGGAAAACTGGGCAGATAGAAATCGATGGCCAGCGGCCCGAAGGCCGACAGGGCACCCAGAATCAGCAGCAGACGAATGGGCATGAGCTACATATTCCTGACTGGAGCGCGCCGCGAGGCTGCGACTCTCTTACATACATTGACGTTTGTAAATCATGAATCGACAATGCCGCCTCCTTTCTTGCTGCCGAGGCCCCGGACCCACCCCATGCGTCGAACCAAAGAAGATGCCGAGAAGACCCGCGCCGCCATTCTGAACGCCGCCGAACAGCTGTTTCTCGAGCGCGGGGTGGCGCACACCAGTCTGGAGCACATTGCCCGGGCCGCCGGGGTCACCCGGGGCGCCGTCTACTGGCACTTCCAGAACAAGGCCGACCTGTTCACCGCCATGCTCAACCAGGTGCGCCTGCCGCCCGAGCAGATCGCCGAGAAACTCAGCGCCGATCCGCAGCTGTCGCTGGGCTCGCTGCGCGACATGTGCGTCAGCGGCCTGCAGATTCTGGTGCAGAACGAGCAGAAGCGACGCATCCTCACCGTGCTCATGCAGCGCTGCGAGTTCACCGACGAGTTGCGTCCGGCCGAGGAACGTCACAACCAGTTCGTCAATCAGTTCATCGCCATCTGCGAGCGCCTGCTGGAGGACTGCGAACGCCTTGGCCAATTGCATCCGGGCATCAACGCCCACCAGGCCTCGCGGGCGGTGCATGGCCTACTGATCGGCCTGATCGGCGACTGGTTGCGCGACCCGCAGCAGTTCGACCCGGAGACCGATGCCGGCCCCATGTTCGATGCACTGTTCCGCGGACTGATTCGCGAGCGCGCCTGAACGGTGGAACGCTTGACCTTGCCACGAGGTCAAGGTCGAGCATAGGGTCACTCGCAAGGAGGAACCCATGTCCGCCACCCTCGATTTCCCCATCAGCGGCATGACCTGCGCCAGCTGCGCCGGTCGGGTCGAACGCGCCCTGAACAAGCTCACCGGCGTGCGCCACGCCGAAGTCAACCTGGCCAGCGAACGCGCCCGCGTCGAAACCGACGGCGCCACGCTGGACGAGCTGATCGCCGCCGTCGAGCGCGCCGGCTACCAGGTGCCGGCGCGCAGCCTGGAGCTCGCCATCACCGGCATGACCTGCGCCAGCTGCGCCGGGCGCGTCGAACGCGCGCTGGGCAAGGTGCCCGGCGTGCGCGCCGTCAGCGTCAACCTGGCCGGCGAGCGCGCCCATCTGCAACTGGTCGGCGAGGTGCGCGACGCCACGCTGATCGCCGCCGTCGAGAAGGCCGGCTACCAGGCCAGCCTGGCGGCCCGCGACAGCACCGACGGGGCAGACGCCGAGCGGCGCCTGCGCCGCGAACGGCTGGCGGTGATCCTCGCCCTTTTGCTGGCCGCGCCGCTGGTGATCCCGATGTTCGGCGATCTGCTGGGCCAGCACTGGATGCTGCCGGCCTGGGCGCAGTTCCTGCTCGCCACACCGGTGCAGTTCGTGCTCGGTGCGCGCTTCTACCGGGCCGCCTGGAAGGCCGTGCGCGCCGGTAGCGGCAACATGGACCTGCTGGTGGCCATGGGCACCAGCGCCGGCTACGGCCTGAGCCTCTACCAGTGGTGGGCCGCCCCGGCCGGGCAGATGCCGCACCTGTATTTCGAAGCTTCGGCGGTGGTCATCGCCCTGGTGCTGCTCGGCAAGTACCTGGAAAGCCGCGCCAAGCGCCAGACCAGCGCGGCCATCCGCGCCCTGGAAGCCCTGCGCCCGGAACGCGCCCGGCGCCTGGTGGACGGTCGCGAGGAGGAGGTGCCCCTTGCCCAGTTGCGGGTCGGCGATCTGGTGGTGGTGCGCCCGGGCGAACGCTTCCCGGTGGATGGCGACGTGGTCGAGGGCGAAAGCCAGGCCGACGAGGCGCTGATCAGCGGCGAAAGCCTGCCGGTGGCCAAGCAGCCCGGCAGCACGGTCACCGGCGGCGCCATCAATGGTGACGGTCGCCTGCTGGTGCGTACCCAGGCCGTCGGGGCGGAAAGCGTGCTGGCGCGCATCATCCGCCTGGTGGAAGACGCCCAGGCCGCGAAGGCGCCGATCCAGCGCCTGGTCGACCGCGTCAGCGAGGTGTTCGTGCCGGCCGTGCTGGTCATCGCCCTGCTCACCCTGGGCGGCTGGCTGCTGGCCGGCGCCGCGCTGGAAACCGCGCTGATCAACGCCGTGGCGGTGCTGGTCATCGCCTGCCCGTGCGCCCTGGGCCTGGCCACCCCGGCGGCGATCATGACCGGCACCGGCGTGGCGGCCCGCCACGGCATCCTGATCAAGGACGCCGAAGCCCTGGAGCGCGCCCACGCGGTGACGGTGGTGGCCTTCGACAAGACCGGCACCCTGACGTCCGGCCGGCCGCGCGTCGTGCATCTGCACGCCGTGGACGGCGACGAGGCCGAGCTGCTGCGCCAGGCCGGCGCCCTGCAGCGTGGCAGCGAACACCCGCTGGCCCGCGCGGTGCTCGACGAGTGCGCCGAGCGTCAGTTGCAGGTGCCGGAGATCCGCGCCAGCCAGGCCCTCGGCGGACGCGGCATCGCCGGCGAGCTGGACGGCCGGCGCCTGGCCCTGGGCAACCGCCGGATGCTGGAGGAACAGGGCCTGCAGCCGGGCGCCCTGGCCGCGCAGGCCGCCGACTGGGAAGCCGAGGGGCGCACCCTCTCCTGGCTGATCGAAACGGCGCCGCAGGCGCGCGTGCTGGGCCTGTTCGCCTTCGGCGACACGCTCAAGGACGGCGCTGCCGCCGGCGTGGCCGCCCTGCAGCAACGTGGCATCCACACCCACCTGATCAGCGGCGACAACCGCGGCAGCGCCCACAGCGTGGCGAAGCAGCTGGGCATCGAGCAGGTGCACGCCGAAGTGCTGCCGGCTGACAAGGCCGCCGAAGTCGCGCGCCTCAAAGGCCACGGCGCGGTGGTGGCCATGGTCGGCGACGGCATCAACGACGCCCCGGCGCTGGCCGCCGCCGACGTGGGCATCGCCATGGGCGGCGGCACCGATGTGGCCATGCACGCCGCCGCCATCACCCTGATGCGCGGCGACCCGCGCCTGGTGCCGGCGGCCCTGGAGATCAGCCGGCGCACCTACGCGAAGATCCGCCAGAACCTGTTCTGGGCGTTCATCTACAACCTGATCGGTCTGCCGCTGGCAGCGCTGGGCTTCCTCAGCCCGGTGGTGGCCGGCGCGGCCATGGCGCTGTCCAGCGTCAGCGTGGTGAGCAACGCGCTGCTGCTCAAGCGCTGGAAACCCGAGGAGTAAGGCGATGAACATCGGTCAGGCGGCAAAGCACAGCGGGTTGTCGGCGAAGATGATCCGCTACTACGAATCCATCGGCCTGCTGCGCCCGGCCGGGCGCAGCGCCAGCGGCTATCGCACCTACGGCACGGACGACCTGCATCGCCTGGGCTTCATTCGCCGCGCGCGGGATCTGGGCTTCTCCCTGGAGGAAGTGGGCCGCCTGCTGAGCCTCTGGCAGGACCGCCAGCGCGCCAGCGCCGACGTGAAGGCCCTGGCCAGCGCCCATGTGCAGGAACTGAACCGCAAGATCGCCGAGCTCAGCGAGCTGCGCGACACCCTGCAATCCCTGGTGGAGCATTGCCACGGCGATGACCGGCCGGACTGCCCGATTCTCAGCGAGCTGGAATCGGGCCCGTGCTGCTCCACAAAACAGGCGAGCTGATGCTCAGCCGCGCAGCCAGGGCGGCGTAGGTTCTTCCAGGCCGACCGGCGCGTCCGCCTCGGCCAGCGCCGCCTGGCGCCGGGCCTGATCGGCCAGGGCCGCCTTGATCTCGCGCAGCACGGCATCCAGGTCGGCTTCCTCCTCCGGCTCGGCGAACTCGCCGGTCAGCATGCTCTGCGGGGTCAGCTCACCCTGTTCATAGAGCGCCCACATTTCCTGGGCGTAACGGGTGTGCAGGAGTTCAGGCGCGTATTGGCCGAAATACTCGGCCATGTTGGTGACATCGCGCTCCAGCATGCGGAAGGCGTGGTTGTTGCCGGCGGCATCGACCGCCTGGGGCAGGTCGATGATCACCGGGCCGTCCGGGTCGAGTAGCACGTTGAATTCAGACAGGTCGCCATGCACCAGTCCGGCGCAGAGCATCTTGACGATTTCGCCGATCATCACGCCATGCAGCTCGCGGGCGTCCTCGGCGCTCATGTCGACATCGTTCAGGCGCGGTGCGGCATCGCCCTCGCCGTCGCTGACCAGCTCCATCAGCAGCACGCCATCGACGAAGTCGTAGGGCTTGGGCACGCGCACACCGGCGCTGGCCAGCCGGAACAGGGCGGAGACCTCGGCGTTCTGCCAGGCCTCCTCGCGCTCGCGCCGACCATGCTTCGAGCCCTTGGCCATGGCCCGCGCGTCGCGGCTGTTACGCACCTTGCGGCCTTCCTGGTATTCGGCGGCCTGGCGGAAGCCCCGCTTGTTGGCCTCCTTGTAGACCTTGGCGCAGCGCAGCTCGTCGCCACAGCGCACCACGTACACGGCGGCTTCCTTACCGCTCATCAACGGGCGCAGGACCTCGTCGATCAGGCCATCTTCCAGCAGGGGTTCGAGACGTTTCGGGGCTTTCATGCGCAGGCGGCGGGCTCGGTGAAAAGATGGGCCGACTTATACGGCATTGCGGGAGGCTGCGGCTATTCGCAGCCTCCCGGCGGTGGCACACAGGTTCGTCAGGACAGACTCAGCTGGCCTGGGACTGCAGGTAGTTCTGCAGGCCGATGCGGTCGATCAGCCGCAGTTGCTGCTCCAGCCAGTAGGCGTGGTCTTCCTCGGTGTCGTGCAGCTGCGCCACCAGCAGGTCGCGGCTGACGTAGTCGCCCGCCTGCTCGCACAGTTCGATGCCCTTGGCCAACGCGGCGCGCACCTTGTATTCCAGCGCCAGGTCGCTACGCAGCATGGCCGGCACGTCGGCGCCGGGGTGGATGGCTTCCGGTGTCATATCCGGGCTGCCTTCCAGGAACAGGATGCGCTGCAGCAACACGTCGGCGTGCTGGGTCTCCTCTTCCATTTCGTGATTGATGCGCTCGTACAGTTTGGTGAAGCCCCAGTCGGCGTACATGCGCGAATGCAGGAAATACTGATCACGCGCGGCCAGCTCGCCCTTGAGCAGGACTTTCAGGTAATCGACGACGTTCGCTTGGCCTTGCATGGTTCAACTCCTCGGGCGTCCACGGCTCTGACTGTCCCGGCAAGCTTCGGCTTGTGCCGCCCCCAGGTCAAGCCGCGCTTACCCACAAAGCCTGGGGATAACCCCGTGGAGAAGCTGTCCACCGTACCCGTGCAGCCCGTAGGCTGCGGGGGCCGCCAGCAAATCGTGCACTTATTGCCCAAGTGCTTGTTGGACAAGGGAAAATCACAACGCCGGATTGGCTCGGAGCAGCCGACCTTACCCACAAAGCCTGGGGATAACTCCGTGGAGAAGCTGTCGACCAGGGCGGTGCGGGCCCGTGCTGGCGGGCCCTTGCCTCAGATTGTGCAGGTTTTCGCCAAGTCAGCTTTCCAGGATGGCGACCACCCCCTGACCGCCAGCGGCGCAGATCGAGATCAGCCCGCGCTTGCCGGGGCCGGCCTGGTGCAGCAGTTTGGCCAGGTTGGCGACGATACGCCCACCGGTAGCGGCGAACGGGTGACCAGCGGCCAGCGAGCTGCCCTTCACGTTGAGCTTGCTGCGGTCGATCGCGCCCAGCGGCGCGTCCAGCCCAAGGCGCGTCCTGCAGTACTCGGCATCCTCCCAGGCCTTGAGGGTACACAGCACCTGGGCGGCGAAGGCTTCGTGGATCTCGTAGAAGTCGAAGTCCTGCAGGCGCAGGCCATGGCGGGCCAGCAGGCGGGGTACGGCATACACCGGCGCCATCAGCAGTCCTTCGGCACCCTGCACGAAATCCACCGCTGCCGCCTCGCCGTCACAGAACCAGGCAAGGATCGGCAGGCCGTGCGCCTTGGCCCATTCCTCGCTGGCCAGCAGCACCACCGAGGCGCCATCGGTCAGCGGCGTGGAGTTGGCCGCGGTGAGGGTACCGCGACCGTTCTTCTCGAACACCGGCCTGAGGGTGGCCAGCTTGTCCAGGTCGATGTCCGGGCGCAGGTTCTGGTCGCGGCTCAGGCTGGCGAACGGGGTCAGCAGGTCGGCATGCCAGCCATCGGTATAGGAGGCCGCCAGCTTGCGGTGGCTTTCATAGGCCAAACGGTCCTGCTCGTCGCGAGGGATCTGCCAGTGCTGCGCCATGCGCTCGCAGTGCTCGCCCATCGACAGCCCGGTGCGCGGCTCGCCGTTGCGCGGGATATGCGGCGCCAGGTGGCGCGGGCGTACCTTGAGCAGGCTCTTGACCTTGTCGGCGGTGGACTTGCCGCGATTGGCTTCGAGCAGGATGCGCCGCAGCCCCTCGTTGACGCCGATCGGCGCGTCCGAGGTGGTGTCCACACCGCCGGCGACGCCGCAATCGATCTGTCCGAGGGCGATCTTGTTGGCCACCAGGATGGCCGCTTCCAGGCCGGTGCCGCAGGCCTGCTGGATATCGTAGGCCGGCGTTTGCGGCGACAGGCGTGAGCCGAGCACGCATTCGCGGGTCAGGTTGAAGTCCTGCGAGTGCTTGAGCACTGCGCCGGCGACCACCTCGCCGAGGCGTTCGCCATGCAGGTTGAAGCGCTCGATCAGGCCTTCCAGGGCGGCGGTGAGCATCTCCTGGTTGCTGGCGGTGGCGTAGACGGTGTTGGAACGGGCGAACGGGATGCGGTTGCCGCCAACGATGGCGACCCGGCGCAGCTGGGCCATGAACGGACTCCTGGAGAAGGTGAAAGGCGGCTGTAGGCTAGCGGCCCGGACAGACGTCGCATTGGCCGCCTCGCCGGCTGACCGGTCAGTCCGGTCAATGCGGGCTGCGCGCCAGCCGGTAGAGTGCACGCCATTCTGCCTTCTACCGGAGTCTTTCCCATGTCCGACCGCTACCTGGAATTCGCCAACTCCACCCTCGGCCGCCGCCTGGTCGGTGCTGTCGGCCTTCCGCGTCCGATCCGTCTGGAGCGCTGGGCCAGTGGTCGTTCGCGGCCGGTGGACGGGGCGATCCTGCTCGGCGGCGGCTTGCTCGCCAGCACGCTGGCCGGCAGCCTCAAGCGCCTGAGCAGCGAGCTTTACGCCGACCGCGATGGCCTCGGCGAGCTGCCGCGCTGGCCGGGCGCGAGCCCGCTCAAGGCACTGGTGTTCGATGCCAGCGACCTGGACAGCCCGGAGCGCCTGGGCGAGCTGCGCCGCTTCTTCCAGCCCGCGCTGGCCCAGCTCGACAGCTGCCCGCACATCCTCGTGCTGGGCCGCGCCCCGGAAAGCCTCAAGGACCCGTTCGCCGCCAGCGCCCAGCGCAGCCTGGAAGGCTTCACCCGCTCACTGGGCAAGGAAGTGCGCCGGGGCGGCACCGTGCAGTTGCTATACGTCGCCGAGGGTGCCGAGGATCAGTTGGAAGGCGCGCTGCGCTTCTTCCTCTCACCGAAGAGCGCCTACGTGTCCGGCCAGGTGCTCCGCCTGCAGGCCAATCGCGCCCAGGTAAAGGACTGGAGCCGCCCGCTGGCCGGCAAGCGCGCGCTGGTCACCGGCGCCTCGCGCGGCATCGGCGCGGCCATCGCCGAAACCCTGGCCCGTGACGGCGCCGACCTGCTGCTGCTCGACGTGCCGCAGGCCGGCACCGCGCTGGAAACCTTGGCCGCGCGCCTGGGCGGGTGCGCCCTGGCGCTGGACATCTGCGCCGACGACGCACCGCAACGGCTGGTCGAGGCGCTGCCGGATGGTGTGGATATCGTGGTGCACAACGCCGGCATCACCCGCGACAAGACCCTGGCGAAGATGAGCGAGGAACAATGGGATGCGGTGATCGCCGTCAACCTGCGCGCACCGCAGCGGCTGACCCAGGCGCTGCTGGACGCCGGGACCCTGCATGACGACGGTCGCGTGGTGCTGATCGCCTCGATCAGCGGCATCGCCGGCAACCTCGGGCAGACCAACTACGCGGTGAGCAAAGCCGGGCTGATCGGCCTGGCACAGGCCTGGGCGCCGCTGCTGGCGCCGCGCGGCATCACCCTCAACGCGGTGGCGCCCGGTTTCATCGAAACCCAGATGACCGCCGCCATTCCGCTGACCATCCGCGAGGCTGGCCGGCGCATGAACGCCCTCAACCAGGGGGGCCTGCCACAGGACGTGGCCGAGGCGGTCGCCTGGCTGGCCCAGCCGAGCAGCGGCGCGGTCACCGGCCAGGTATTGCGGGTCTGCGGGCAGAGCCTGCTGGGCGCCTGAGCGAACCTGCACGGCGTGGCGCTGCGCTCGGCTGACTTTCGAGATCAGGACACCCGTGCGGCGGCCTTGCCGCGACGGCGGAACTCCACCGGGGTTTCGCCGACCCAGCGCTTGAAGGCGCGGTAGAAGGTGCTCGGCTCGGAGAAGCCAGTGCGTTCGACGATCACCTCGATACGCTCGTCGGTCTTGAGGAGCAGCTCCTTGGCCAGCCGGCAGCGGTAGTCGGTGACCAGGTCATTGAAGCGCACCCCCGCCAGCGACAGGCGCTCACGCAAGCGCCGCGTCGGCATCTGCAGGCGCGTCGCCACCTGCTCAAGGGTCGGCCCGCCGTCCAGCAGCAGCTCGCCGATCAGTTCACGCACCTGGCGCACCAGGTCCAGACGCTCGACTTCGTGCAACTGGCGACGCGCCAGCGACTCGTGCATGCGCAGCAGATCCGGTGCGGCATGCCGCGAAGGACGTTCCAGCACCGCGGCGTCGAACACCAGTGCATAGCGCGACGCGCCCAGACGGGCCGGGCAGCCATACACCTCGGCATACCGTTCGGCGGGAGCGCCCTGCCCATGCATGAACTGCACCTCCAGCGGTCGGAACTGGCCGTCGGTCAGCGCCGAGAACAGACGGATCGCCGCCCCCGCCAGCATTTCCGGGAAGTGACGGGAGACGTCTGGCGTCCCCCCCATCACCAACACGGCCTGGCCGTCAGCAGCTTCCAGGCCGGCGGACAGGGTGTCGGAAAGCAGCCGTGCATAACGCAGCGCATGGCGCAGGCCATCGCCAAAGGTGGGACTGGAGAGAAACAGATATTCGAGCAGCAGGCCGTGATAGGGCGCCAGGTGCGCCACCAGATGCAGGCCCACATGCTCTTCGCCACAGGCTTCCGCGCAGGCCTGCCAGAAGGGTGCCTGGGCACTGTGGGGAAACCGCCCCTGTGGCAGGCCTTGCGCGGGCAGACCCAACTGGGCCAGAACCGGAGCCGGATCGACACCACTGGCACGCAGGGCCTCGATCACCGGGCGCAGCAGCGCCGCGTCATCGGTCAGATCTCGCATCGTCATTTTTGGTTTTTCTTGTGAGGCGTGACGCCCGCATCTTAGACAGCTTTTTGCCAGCTGCTCAAGGCGACGGCACTGCGGAATGGCTGCTGCGTCACCGTTGCGCGACAGCCTGGCCAATGCCACCACCGGCAAAGCCCGGGAACCTGTGCGGTCATCGGATTCAAGGAGAGCCCCGATGCTGACCGACTGGCAAGAATTGCCCCGTGCCCCCGCCCTGCCCGGGCTGTTCGTTCGCGCCGCCCTGCGCCGGGGCAACCGGGGCCGCACGCTGCCTGGGCTTGGCCTGGCCTGTAGCCTGAGCGTGGACGCCGACAACCTGGCCCGCTACCGCGCGCTGTGCGGATTCGCCGACGACGGCCGTCTGCCGCCCACCTACCCGCATATCCTGGCCTTCGCCCTGCAGATGAAGCTGCTGACCGCCAGCGATTTCCCCTTTCCGCTGCTCGGCCTGGTGCATCTGGAAAACCGCATCCGTGTGCTGCGCACCCTCGGCGGACTGGGCCCGTTCCGCGTCAGTGTCCACACCGAGCGGCTGCTGCCCCACGAGAAGGGCGTCACCTTCAGCATCATCACCCGCCTGGAAGACCAGCTCGGCCTGCTCTGGGAAGGCGACAGCCGCATCCTCTATCGCGGTCTGCGCCTGGACGGCACACCGCAACCTCGGGTCGAGCCGCAGCCCCTGCCTCTGGAGGAGATCGCCCATTGGCGGGCACCGGCGGACATCGGCCGGCGCTACGCGCGCGTCGCCGGCGATTTCAATCCGATCCACCTCGCCGCGCCGACCGCCCGGCTGTTCGGCTTCCCCCGAGCCATCGCCCACGGCCTGTGGAACAAGGGCCGCGCGTTGGCTGCCCTGGGCGAACGCTTGCCGGACAGCGGTTACGAGGTGGAGGTGCGCTTCCAGAAGCCGGTGCTGCTACCGGCCGAGGTGCGCCTTCTGGCCAGCACCCCGGCACCGGAGGGCCAGTTCGCACTGCGTGGCCGTGATGACCTGCCGCATATGAGCGGCGCCTGGCGGCCCATCGAAACGCCAAGGTAAGGTGGGCCGGACCGCGCCTTCCTATCCGCGGCGAGCAACCCGCAAGCAGCGTGCCCACCGCCTGGCGGCCAGATGAAGCGTTATCCACCCTACGAAACTCAGCCAGGCACTGGCCCTGTAGGGCCGGCTTTACGCCGGCCAGGGGATCCAAAACCCGAACCACCGCATCTCCGGCCGGGATAAACCGGCTCCACCAACAGCCGACGGCGCTCCGCGGCGCCGGGCTTATCCCCGCCGGCATCTTCCGGGATAATCCCCGGCTCGCACTCCGGAGCCGCCATGAACCTCGACGCCCTCACCGCCCGCCTGCACGCCATCCGCGACGCCAACGACTGGCGGCGCTTCCACAGTCCGAAGAACCTGAGCATGGCCGCCAGCGTGGAAATGGCCGAGCTGGTGGAGATCTTCCAGTGGCTGGGCGAGGACGAGTCGCGCCACCTGTCGCCACAGCAACTGGAACATGCCGGCCAGGAAATCGGCGACGTGGTGCTCTACCTGCTGTTGCTGTGCGCCGAGCTCGGCCTGGACATGGACCAGGTGGTGCGCGCCAAGCTGGCCGATACCGAACGGCGTTACGGAAAATGAGCGACCGCCACTTCGACGAACTGGCGACGCGCTTCGCCGAGAAGATCTATGGCGGCGCCAAGGGCGCCATCCGCCTCGCCGTGCTGCAGGCCGATCTGGCCGAGGTGCTGCCGTCCCGCCCGCTGCGCGTGCTCGACGTCGGCGCCGGGCTCGGCCACATGAGCCTGTGGCTGGCCGGCCAGGGCCACGCGGTGACCCTCGCCGAACCGGCCGCGCCGATGCTCGACGGCGCCCGCGAGCGCTTCGCGGCGGCGCAGCTGCCGGCGCAGTTCCTCCAGGCCTCCTGGCAGGAGCTGGCGACGCAGGCCCACGAGCCCTACGACCTGGTGCTCTGCCACGCCGTGCTGGAATGGCTGGCCGAGCCGGCCGCCATCCTTGCGCCGCTGCGCCAGCTGACCGCCGAAGACGGCTGGCTGAGCCTGGCGTTCTACAACCGCGACGCGCTGATCTACCGCAACCTGCTCAAGGGCCACTTCCGCAAGCTGCGCAAGGAGCAGTTCGCCGGCGAAGGGCAAAGCCTGACCCCGCAGCGCCCCCTCGATCCGCGCGAGCTGGAGGCGCAGCTGGCACCGCACTGGCGCGTCGAGGCGCGCAGCGGCGTGCGCGTGTTCCACGACTACATGCCCGCCGAGTTCCAGGGCAAGGCCACCCTCGAAGACCTGCTGGAGATGGAGCTGACCTATCGTCGCCATCCGGCCTTCGCCGGGCTGGGTCGCTATCTACACTGGATGTGTCGCCCCGTTGTATGACCGTGCGGGGCCCGGGAGTCATGTATGCCCCGTTCAGTCCTGCTGGTCCTGTATGCGCTGCTGGTCGCCTGCCAGACAACCAGCAGCACCTCTCCCACCTCATGGCCGGCGCAAGCCGGCGCCGACAGCCCGGATGTCGTCCAGCCCGCCCCCGGGGCGTATTACCCGAAGCCCCCGCGTGATTACGCTGCCTACCGCACCTGGCGATGGCAACAGGAGCCGACCGGCAGCGCCCACTACAGCGCCGCACAGGTCCGCGACGCCGTTACCGCCGAGCTGGAACGGCTCGGGCTGCGTGAACGCCACGACGCCAGCGCCGACCTGACGGTCTGGGCCGAGCTGTTCCAGACCAGCCGCCTGCAACAGGTCGTCGAGCCTTACGGCGGCAGCCAGGGTTTTGCACCTCACGTCGGCGCCTTCGGTGGCGGATGGAACGCCATGCCCAGGGTCTACGCCTATCGGCGCAACATACTGGTCTTGAACCTGGAGCTGCGCGACAGTGACGATGGCCAGGCGGTCTGGCGTGGCCATGGCGAGTCCCCCGTCGATGGCGCCGACCGAACCAGGCTATACCAGGCCGCGCGCAGAGCGCTGTCCGGCTTTCCGCCGTAGACTGACCGGCGTCACCGAACCGGAGGTTAACCGCCATGCCGTACCGCCTCTTGCTGATTCCGCTGCTTATGGTGCTCGGCGCCTGCCAGAGCACCATGGAGCTGGATTACGACCCCACCCGCGACTTCGCCGCCTACCGCAGCTGGAGCTGGCAGGAGCCCGCGGTGCGCTACCGTCCGGACGATCCGGTGATCAAGAGCGACCTGACCGAGCAGCGCATTCGCGAAGCCGTCGGCCAGCAACTGGAACAACGCGGCCTGCGTCAGGCGACCAGCGGCCAGGCCGACCTGAAGGTGCAGGCCTGGTTCAGCGTCGAGCGTCGCCAGGACAGCTACACCACCTACTACGGCGGCATGTTCATGGGCTACCCGAGCGGCTGGTGGGGCGGCCCGAGCTACGCGCAGACGAACCAGTACGAATACCGGGTGGGCATCCTGCAGGTCGACCTGTTGGATGGACGCGATGGCCGGCTGGTGTGGCGCGGCAGTGACGAGCAGGTGCTATCGCGCGGCCAGCAAAGCCCGAGCGAGCGCGCGACGCTGATTCATGAAACGGCGGCGCGGGTGCTCAGCCAGTATCCGCCGCGCGCCCGCTGACGGAGGCGACATGGACAGTCGCGACGTGCTGATCCTGGTCAGCAGCGGACCGAGCACCCCGGCCCGCTGCGCCGCGCCCTTCCATATCGCCACGCTGCTGGCCTGCATGGACGCCCGGGTCACGCTGTTCCTCACCGGCGAAGCCACGCAGCTGGCGCGGCGCGAGGTGGCTGAAACCCTGCGCCCGATGGCCGAGGGCGAAACCGTGCTGCACTTCATCCGCCAGGCCAGACAAGCCGGCGCGCGTCTGCTGATGTGCCGTCAGCCGGGCGTGGCGCTGGACGAGGCCGCGCTGATCGAGGAGCTGGACGAAATCTCCAGCGGCGGCGAGCTGGCCCGGCTGATTCTCGAAACGGAAAAGGTACTGAGCCTGTGAATATCCACGGACTGGAGTTCCCCAACGACCTCCATTACGCCCCGACGCTGGGCCTGTGGCTGCGCGAGGAGGCGGACGGACAATTGACCCTCGGAGTGAACGCGTACGGCTGCGCGCTGTACGGCGAGATCTTCGCCTTCACCCCCAAACGCCTCGGCGCGCGCATCGAGGAAGGGCGCAGCTTCGGCGTGCTGGAATTCGCCAAGGCGGCCACCTCCTCGCGTTGCCCGCTGGGCGGCGAACTGAGCGCGGTCAACGAAGCCCTGGAGCAACGCCCGGCGCTGATTCATCGCGATTGCTACGGCGCCGGCTGGCTGGTGCGCCTGCGCCCGGACGACTGGCCCACGCAGCGCCAGCGCTTTCCCCAGGGCGACGCGGCCCGCGCGGCGCTGGAGGAGCAGATGCGCCTGGATGGCTTCGATCCGGACAACCCGGCGGTGCAGGCGTTGAAGTGGAAGTGAGATGGCGTGTGGGATGGCGCCAGCTGGATCGCGGCTGAAGCCGCTCCTACAGATCCTGTGCTTTGTAGGAGGGGCTTTAGCCGCGACGGGGCCAGCACGAAAGCGTCGCGGCTAAAGCCCCTCCTACAACAGCGGCAGCGACAGGTGTAGGGCCGGGTTTATCCCGGCCGACCGGGGTGTGAACTAACCGACGCGCCGTCGGCCGGCGTAAAGCCGGCCCTACAAGGTTCCATCCAAAAACATCTCGGAGCGCGTAGGGCGGTCAGCGCCGTTCTGGCCGCCGTTGGCACCCGCACCGAATTGGCGGAAGGCAGTAGGAGTCGAACCTACCCGGGAGCGGCTGCCGCCCCCAACCGGGTTTGAAGCCCGGCCGCGCCACCGGACACGCTTGCCTTCCAGGCTCGCTAACCCTAGTTGCCCACCAGTCCGCTGTCACGCCGCACCCGGCGTTCGTTGCCGAAGCGGCGGGTCAGGCCGACGCGGTCGAAGTGCTCCAGCAACTGGATGCTGCGCTTGCGCCCCAGGCCGATGCGGTCGCGGAAGGCGGCGGCGCGCACGGCGCCCTGCTCGGCTTCGAGCGCTAGCAGAGCTTGCGCCGCGCGCCGCAGGGTGGCTTCCGGGTAGAACAGATCGCGCACCACCTGCTGCAGCTGCCCCAGCCGCGCCAGCTTGCGCAGCAGCAGGCGCATGTCGGCTTCGGCCGTGCCGGTGTCGCGGGCCAGATCGCGCACCCAGGGCGGGTCGAAGCCGCCGGCTTCCAGCAGCGGCCAGATACGCGCCTTGAGCGCTTCCTCCGCCTCATCCAGTCGCACCTGATGGTCCGGGCGATGCAGCCAGGGTCCGCTGCTGGCCACCTCGCCACGGACCATGCTCTCCTCCAGCCGGGCGATGAACACCGGGCGTTCCAGTTGCGGCACCACGTAGCGGCGCAGGCGATCGCGATCCGGGCCCAGCTCGTCCGGCTGTTCCTCGTGAAAGCGCTGCAGACCGGCGACCAGCGTCTCGCCCAGCTGCTCCCAGCGCTCGGCCAGCAACAGCCGCGGGCCGACGCGGGTGGCAATGCGCAGTACCCCTTCGGGCAACGGCCAACTGTCGGGCAGACGGTTGAACTGACGTTCCAGCATGGCCGGTTCCAGGCCGTTGGGCGCATGGGCCAGCAGCACCGGCAGGGCGCTTTCCAGCCCGCCTGCGACCAGCGCTTGCAGTTGCGCCAGACGCTCCGGGCTGCGCCGCTGGCGACTGGGCGCAAAGGGATCCAGCACCCGGCCGCCGCCCAGGGTCTGGCGGGCGCTCTGGTCGCGCAGCACCAGGGCATCGCCGTGCACGGCGTGCAGCGGTGCGTTCAGCACCAGTTGCGCCAGGCCCTGCGTGCCGGGCTCCAGCAGCTCGCCTTCCAGCAGGGCGACGCGCCCGCTGACATCCTGCGCGGCGAGGTGCACATGCACCGGCGTCCAGTGGCGCAGCGGGCGCACGCCAGGCAGCAGGCGCAACTGCACATCCAGACGGCTGGACGGGGCATGCAGCGCCGGCGCCAGCAGCCAGTCGCCGCGCCGGATGCGTTCCGGGGACACGCGCTCCCCGGCCAGATTCAGCGCCACCCGCTGTCCCGCCCAGGCCTGCCGGGCCTCCCGGTTCTGCGCGTGCAGGCCGCGCACCCGCACCCGGAGCCCGGCGGGACTGAGCAGCAGCTCGTCACCGACGCTGACCGTACCCGCAAAGGCGGTGCCGGTGACCACCGTGCCGGCGCCGCCGATGCTGAAGGCGCGGTCGATGGCCAGGCGGAAGTGCCCCGCGGCGCGCCGTCGCCGGCAGGCGCCGGCCTCGTCGATCAGCGCGGCGCGCAGGGCCGCCACACCCTCGCCGCTGACCGCCGAGACGGGAAACAGCGGCGCGCCGGCCAGCGGTCCGGCCGCCAGCAACTGGCGCACGTCCGCGGCCACCTCGGCGACCCGCGCCGGCTCGACCCGGTCGATCTTGGTGATGGCCACCAGGGCGCGGGGAATGCCCAGCAACTCGACAATCGCCAGGTGCTCGCGGGTCTGCGGCATCACCCCGTCATCGGCGGCCACCACCAGCAGCACCCGGTCGATACCGCTGGCGCCGGCCAGCATGTTGTGGATGAAGCGCTCGTGGCCGGGCACGTCGATAAAGCCCACCGGTTCATCCGCGCCCAGATCCAGATACTGATAACCCAGATCGATAGTCATGCCGCGCTCGCGCTCCTCGCGGCGGTGGTCGCCGGCCTGGCCGGTGAGAGCCTGCAGCAGCGTGGTCTTGCCGTGGTCGATATGGCCGGCGGTCCCGATGATCATTCGCGCAGCAATGGCCACTGGGCCAGGAAGGCCGGTTCGTCATCCAGCTGGCGCAGGTCCAGCCACAGGGCGTCGTCGTCGATGCGCCCGAGCACCGGAATCGGCAGGCCGCGCAGGGTCTCCTCCAGCTGGCGCAGGGCGCGGCTCCTCAGGCGGCGCGGCTGTTGCGGCGTGAAGCGCAGCGCCACGCTCGGCAGCCGGGCAACCGGCTGGGCGCCACTGCCGATCATGCCCAGCGCATCCACCACCTCCAGCTGCCAGTCGGCCGGCAGCGCGCCACTCAGCGCCGGCAGCAGACGCCGGGCCTGGGCACGGATCTCCCCCTGCGGGCGGGTGAGCAGGCGCAGCGTGGGCAGTCGCTCGGCCAGCCGCTCGGGGTCGCGATACAGACGCAGCACCGCCTCCAGGGCGGCCAGGGTCAGCTTGTCGACCCGCAGGGCGCGCTTGAGCGGGTTCTTCTTCAGGCGCTGGATCAGCTCGCGCCGGCCGACGATCAGCCCGGCCTGGGGACCGCCGAGCAGCTTGTCGCCGCTGAAGGTCACCAGCCCGGCGCCGTCGGCCAGCGCCTGGCGCACGGTGGGTTCCTTGGGCAGGCCCCAGCGCGACAGGTCCAGCAGGCTGCCGCTGCCCAGGTCTTCCAGCAGCGGCAGGTCGTGCTGCGCGGCAATGCGCGCCAGCTGGTCGGTCGGCACGCTGGCGGTGAAGCCCTGCACGCTGTAGTTGCTGGTGTGCACGCGCATCAGCAGCGCGCTGCGCGGACCGATGGCGGCCTCGTAGTCGCGCGCGTGGGTGCGGTTGGTGGTGCCCACCTCGACCAGCTTCACCCCGGCGCGGGCCATGATGTCGGGGATGCGGAAGGCGCCGCCGATCTCGATCAGTTCGCCGCGCGAGATGATGCCTTCCTTGCGCGCGCCCAGGCTGTTGAGCGCCAGCAGCACGGCGGCGGCGTTGTTGTTGACCACGGTGACCGCCTCGGCGCCGGTCAGCTCGCACAGGAGTTCCTCGACCAGCGCGTCGCGATCACCGCGCCGGCCGCTGGCCAGGTCGAATTCCAGGTTGCCCGGATGACGGGCCGCCAGCGCCACCGCCTCGATGGCTTCCTCCGGCAGCAGGGCACGCCCCAGGTTGGTGTGCAGCACCGTGCCGGTCAGGTTGAACACCCGGCGCAATTGGCTGCGTTCCCGGCTGGCCAGCCGCTCGCCGACGCGGCCGGCCAGCACGGCGGCCTCCAGCTCCACGGCGGACAAGCGGCCCTGCAGGACGGGTTCGCGCAGCTCGTCCAGCAACTCGCGCAGACTGTGCAGCAGCGCCGCGCGCCCGTGCCGCTCCTGCAACGGAGCCATGGCCGGCGCCTGCAGCAGGCGCTCCACCGAGGGCAGGCGCACCGCCTCGTTCATCCCTCGCCTCCCGGCGCCAGCAGCAGGTTGGGCGCCAGGCGGTGAAAGCCCTGCTCATTCATCAGCATGTCCAGCTCCAGGCTGGCCAGGTCGGCGGACAGGCATTCCCCATCGGAGCGACGCTCCAGGTAGAGCAGCTTGAGGTAGCCATGGCAGCTCGGGCAGGCCTCGGCCTGCACATCGCCGGGCGTGCCGTCGCGGCGCACGTAGTCCAGCTCGCGGGTGGACAGGCACTGGCTGCACTTGAGGCGCACGAAGTGCCACTGCGCCGAGCAGAGCGAGCAGACCAGGTAGCGCAGGCCGTTGAACACGCCCCGGTGGCGGATCACCCCGGCCATGGGCGGCGCGCCGCAGCACGGGCAATGGGTCAGCTCGCCCGGTTCGGGCAGGGCTTCGAGGCGCTCGCGCAGACCGAGCAGCCAGTGGGTCCAGGCCAGCTGCAGACCGGCGCCGAGAAACGGCACCAGCGCCGCCGGCAGGCCTTCGTACTGGCCGGCCAGCAGCGCCACCGCCCAGGCCTTGCGCTGCGACTCGTCGGCACGGTGCAGGCGCGCCAGCGCGGCGCGCACCGTGGGGTTGTCCGCGGTGTAGAAGATGTCCAGCCAGGCATCCAGCAGCGGCTGCCAGCCCCCTTCACGCACCAGGGTATCGACCGACAACGGCGGCAGCCCGTGGCGCAGGGATTCCTGGATGCGCCGTTCGCTCAGCGCCGGCAGGGCGGGCGGCTGGTCGAGAACCTGCTGCTGGGCCCGGCAGACGCCGGCCAGCAGGCGCAGGTATTCGCCCAGCGGGTGATCGGTGGCCAGTGTGTCGAACTGCGCGGCACGCAGAGCGAAAAGGTCATGCGGTGGCAGCTGGATGAACGGCGGCCGTTCGGCCGCCGCCTCGATCTGCCCCGGTTCGAGAAGTTTCCCTGTCACACGACTGTCCTTTTCCGGGTTGGCGCATTCAGCCTAGCTGCGCGGCGGGCGATGCACGGTGCGTGTCGTCGGCGTTTCCTCGCCGGTGAGGTGCCGATACCAGAGGTAATGGTGCTTGCGCGCCCAGGCGCGACTGACGGTGCCGAACAGCATGGCGTCCATCGAGCCTTTCACCCAGATACCGGCATACACGTGCACGATGATGCTCATCACCAGCAGCCAGCCGGCCGCCGCATGAATCACGCTGGCCAGGCGCAGGCTGGTGAGGTCGAACAGGTGGCTGAACCAGGCGCGCCAGATGACCAGGCCGCTGAGCAGCAACACCAGCATGAGCACGATCAGCACCCAGAACAGCAGCTTCTGGCCGGCGTTGTAGCGACCCACCTCCGGCAGGCGCTCCTCGCGGTTGGCCACCACGTCGTTCATCTGCCTGAGCCATTGCCAGTCGCGCCGCTCCATGCCGTTGTGGCGGGCGAAGCGGATGACCAGGAACAGGAAGAACACGAACATCGCCACGCCGAACCAGGGGTGCAGGATGCGCGTCCAGGTGCCGCCGCCGAACAGGCCGGACAAGCCGAACAGCCACGGGTGGAACAGCGCCAGTCCGGACAGGCCGGCGGCCAGGAACAACAGCGCCACCAGCCAGTGGTTGACGCGCTGACCGGCGGTGTAGCGAACGATGGGTCTGCTGCGGATCATCTCGGGGTTCCTCCGCTTCGCGGGTCGCGGGGATCGACCTGGTGCACACCGGGGTCGACCTGGTGCACCACAGGTTCGCCAGAAGGCGGCAGCGGATCACCTGCCTCGGGGTCGTAGTCTTCCTCGACGCGGTTCGGGCCGATGCCCACGTAGTGGAAGAAACCACCGAGCACCGCCGCGCCCATGGCCAGCAGCGCCAGCGGCTTGGTGACGCCCTTCCACAGGCTGACCAACGGACTGATGGTCGGGTCCTGGGCCAGACCGCTGTACAGCTGCGGCTGATCGGCGTGGTGCAGCACATACATCACGTGGGTGCCCCCAACACCGGCCGGATCGTACAGCCCGGCCTGCTCGAAGCCGCGCTCCTTGAGGTCGGCGATGCGTCCGGCGGCGTGGTTGCGCATGTCGTCCTTGCTGCCGAAGACGATGGCGCCGGTCGGGCAGGTCTTCACGCAGGCCGGCTCCAGGCCCACCGCCACGCGGTCGGAACACAGGGTGCACTTGTAGGCCTTCTTGTCCTTGGCGGACAGACGCGGGATGTTGAAGGGGCAGCCGGTGATGCAGTAGCCGCAGCCGATGCAGTGGTCCTGGTTGAAGTCGACGATGCCGTTGGCGTACTTCACGATCGCGCCGGGGCTCGGGCAGGCCTTCAGGCAGCCCGGCTCGGCGCAGTGCATGCAGCCGTCCTTGCGGATCAGCCATTCCAGGTTGCCCGAGTCCGGGTTCTCGTACTCGGCGAAGCGCATCAGCGTCCAGGACTCGGCGGTCAGGTCCATGGGGTTGTCGTAGATGCCGTGGTTCTCGCCCACCTCGTCACGCAGGTCGTTCCACTCCGAGCACGCCACCTGGCAGGCCTTGCAGCCGATGCACTTGGAGGTGTCGATCAGCTTGGCCACCTCCATCGTGTCGCGCACCGAGGGCGGTTGCGTGGTGGTGGCGGAGCGGGCAATCAGGTCTTGGGTCGCCATGTCATGCCTTCTCCACGTTGACCAGGAAGGACTTGAACTCCGGGGTCTGGGTGTTGCCGTCGCCCACGAACGGAGTCAGCGTGTTGGTGATGAAGCCGTTCTTGGCCAGTCCCGAGAAGCCCCAGTGCAGCGGGATGCCCACGTGGTGCACCGTGCGCCCGTCCACGGTGAGCGGGCGGATGCGCTTGGTGACTACCGCCACCGCCTTGATGTAGCCGCGGTTGGACGACACCTTCACGCGGTCGCCGGCGGCGATGCCCAGCTCGCTGGCCAATGCCTCGCCGATCTCCACGAACTGCTCCGGCTGGGTGATCGCATTCAGCCGGCAGTGCTTGGTCCAGAAATGGAAATGCTCGGTGAGGCGGTAGGTGGTGGCCGCGTAGGGAAATTCCTCGGCGGTGCCGAACAGCTCCATGTCGTTCTTGAACACCCGCGCCGCCGGGTTGCTGCGCGCCAAGGGGTTGTCCGGGTGCAACGGGTTGCGGCCGATGGGCGTCTCGAACGGCTCGTAGTGCTCGGGGAACGGGCCCTCGGCCATCATGTCCACGGCGAAGAAGCGCGCCGTGCCCTCGGGGGTCATGATGAACGGGCTCATGCCCTCCTCCGGCGGCGAGTCGAGCTTGAAGTCGGGGACGTCCGTGCCGGCCCAGCGCGTGCCGTTCCACCACACCAGGCGCTTCTTCACCGGATCCCAGGGCTGGCCGTCCGGCCGCGCCGAGGCGCGGTTGTAGAGAATCCGCCGGTTGGCCGGCCACGCCCAGGCCCAGCCCAGGGTCTGGCCCATGCCGAAGGGGTCGGCGTTGTCGCGCCGCGCCATCTGGTTGCCCTGCTGGGTCCAGGAGCCGGACCATATCCAGCAGCCGCAGGCCGTGGAACCGTCGGCGCGCAACTGGCCGAAGCCGGCCAGCTGTTCGCCGGCACGCACCTCGACCGCGCCGGTGTTCGGGTCCGTCAGGTTGGTCAGCGCCTTGCCGCTGTACTCCATGGCGATTTCTTCGGCGCTGGGCTCGTCGGGGCGCGCGTAGTTCCAGTGCAGGCCGAGGATCGGATCGGGGAACACGCCGCCCTCGCTCAGGTACAGCTCGCGCAGCCGGTGATACAGGCCGGCCATGATGTGCACGTCGGTGCGCGCCAGCCCTGGCGGGTCACCGGCCTTCCAGTGCCATTGCAGCCAGCGACCACTGTTGACCAGCGCGCCATTCTCCTCGGCGAAGCAGGTGGTGGGCAGGCGGAACACCGTGGTCTGGATGGCGGCGGTGTCCACATCGTTGTGCTCGCCGGCGTTGCGCCAGAACTCGGCCGTCTCGGTCTGCAGAGGGTCCATGACCACCAGGTACTTCAGCCGCGACAGCGCGGCGCTGACCTTGGCCTTGTTGGGGAACGAGCCGATGGGATTGAAGCCCTGGCAGAAGTACCCGTTGATCTGCCCCTCGTACATCATGTCGAACACTTTCAGCACGTCGTATCCGGGGATATCCAGCTTCGGCAGCCAGTCGTAGGCCCAGTTGTTTTCCACCGTGGCGTTGGGTCCGAACCAGGCCTTCATCAGGCTGACGTGGAAGCGCTCGTAGTACTGCCAGTAGGACAGCTGGTTGGGCCGCAGCGGCCGCGGCGCCCGCCCGGCGATGTAGGCGGCGTAGTCCTGCTCGGTGTCCCGGGGCAGGGTCAGGTAGCCGGGCAGCAGGTTGGAGAGCAGGCCCAGGTCGGTGAGTCCCTGGATGTTGGAGTGACCACGCAGGGCGTTCATGCCGCCGCCCGGCATGCCGATGTTGCCCAGCAGCAGCTGCACCATGGCGCCGCAGCGGATCATCTGCGAGCCCACGGTGTGCTGGGTCCAGCCCAGGGCGTACATGATGGTCATGACCTTGCCGGGCGCCGAGGTTTCCGCCACGGCCTCCCAGACCTTGAGCATCAGGTCCTGCGGCGTGCCGCAGATGCTGCTGACCAGTTCCGGCGTGTAGCGGCTGTAGTGGGCGCGCAGCAGCTGGTAGACGCAGCGCGGATGGCTGAGCGTCGGGTCGGTCAGCGCGTAGCCGTCCGGGCCGATTTCGTAGTTCCAGGTCGACTTGTCCGGATAGCCGCGTCGCTCGGCGTCGTAGCCGTCGAACAGGCCGTTCTCGAAGCCGAAGCCCTCGCGCACGATCAGCGGCAGGTCGGTGTAGTTGCGCACGTACTCGTGCTGGATCTTGTCGTTCTCCAGCAGGTAGTTGATCAACCCGCCCAGGAAGGCGATGTCGGTGCCGGTGCGGATCGGTGCGTACAGGTCGGCCACCGAGGCCGAGCGGTTGAAGCGCGGGTCGACCACGATCAGCCGGGCCTTGTTGTGAGCCTTGGCTTCGGTCACCCACTTGAAGCCGCACGGGTGGGCTTCGGCGGCGTTGCCGCCCATGATCAGGATCAGATCGGCATTCTGGATGTCACTCCAGTGGTTCGTCATGGCACCGCGGCCAAACGTCGGGGCAAGACCTGCCACCGTCGGGCCGTGTCAGACACGCGCCTGGTTATCGAACCCCAGCATGCCGAGGGCGCGCACCACCTTGTGGGTGATGTAGCCGGACTCGTTGGACGACGCCGAGGCCGCCAGGAAGCCGGTGCTCAGCCAGCGGTTGACGGTCTGCCCCTGTTCGTTGCGCTCGATGAAGTTGGCGTCGCGATCGTCCTTCATCAGCCGGGCGATGCGATCCAGGGCGTCGTCCCAGCTGATCGGCGTCCACGTGTCGCTGCCGGGCTCGCGCACCTCCGGCTGGGTCAGGCGGTGCGGGCTGTGGACGAAGTCCAGCAGGCCGGCGCCCTTCGGGCACAGGGTGCCGCGATTGACCGGATGATCCGAGTCACCCTCGATGTGGATGATTTCCTGGCTGACGTTCTTGCCACCACTGCCCTGGCTGTACAGGATCAGCCCGCAGCCGACCGAGCAGTACGGGCAGGTGTTGCGGGTTTCCCGGGTGTGGGCGAGTTTGAAGTGGCGAATCGATTCGGCGTAGGCGGGTGGCGGAGCCATGCCCAGCGCCGCCAGGCTGGACGCCCCAAGGCCGACACCGCAGACCTTGAAGAACTGCCGACGGTTCATGTCCATCACGCATCTCCTGCTCAGGCTGGCCGGTCCCTGCGGTCGTGCGGTGCCGCAGGCTGTGCCGGCAGGCGCGACCTCTGCCAAGGTCGTCACCTCTGGTTAAACAGTAGCCAATGCCGGCCAGTTGGCAATCGACCAGCCCGACGGCCATCCCCACAGGCTCGCAAAGTCACGCCGAGAGCCCCTACACTGCGCGTCCATTCAACGGAAGGTCGATGCGATGCGGGTAGAAGGCTTTTTCGAAAGCATGGGCGAGGCGCTGGGCACCCTGCTGCGCTGGATCATCGATGGCCTGTATGGGCTGTTCGAGGCGATCGCCGATGCCGGCCGCGGCTTTCTCAACGGCTTGGCCAGCGCCCTGGGCATGGACGCCTCGCTGCTCAGCCTGGCGGCGCTGGTCGTCGGCCTGCTGATCCTGGTGTCGGCAGTGCGCGCCCTGCTGCGCCGCGCCTTCATTTCCGGCGTGCTGCTGTTGCTGCTGGGCCTGTGGCTGCTCAGCCTGTTCATTCACTGAACAGCCGATTGGGCAGCCTCACACGCTTCGAGTAAACTGCGCCGTCTTTTACCCCGATGAAACGATCAGTCTGATGCCCAAGACGTTCCATGAAATCCCCCGCCAGCGTCCCGCCACGCCCCTGCTCGACCGCGCCGCAACGCCCGTCGAGCTGCGCCGTCTGAGCGAAGCGGAACTGGAACAACTGGCCGACGAACTGCGCCAGGAGCTGCTCTACAGTGTCGGGCAGACCGGAGGCCACTTCGGCGCCGGGCTCGGCGTGATCGAGCTGACCATTGCCCTGCACTACATCTTCGACACCCCGGATGACCGGCTGGTGTGGGACGTGGGCCATCAGGCGTATCCGCACAAGATCCTCACCGGTCGTCGCCAGCGCATGGGCACCCTGCGCCAGAAGGACGGCCTGGCCGCCTTCCCGCGCCGCAGCGAGAGCGAGTACGACACCTTCGGCGTCGGCCACTCCAGCACCAGCATCGGCGCGGCGCTGGGCATGGCCATCGCCAACCGCCTGCGCGGCGAGAAGCGCAAGGCCATCGCGGTGATCGGCGATGGCGCGCTGACCGCCGGCATGGCCTTCGAGGCGCTCAACCACGCCCCGGAAGTCGGCGCCGACATGCTGGTGGTGCTCAACGACAACGACATGTCGATCTCGCGCAACGTCGGCGGCATGTCCAACTACCTGGCCAAGATCCTTTCCAGCCGTACCTACGCCTCCATGCGCGAGGGCAGCAAGAAGGTGCTGTCGCGCCTGCCCGGCGCCTGGGAAATCGCCCGCCGCACCGAGGAATACGCCAAGGGCATGCTGGTGCCCGGCACCCTGTTCGAGGAACTGGGCTGGAACTACATCGGCCCCATCGACGGCCACGACCTGCCGACCCTGATTGCCACCCTGCGCAACATGCGCGACCTGTCCGGGCCGCAGTTCCTGCACGTGGTGACCAAGAAGGGCAAGGGCTTCGCCCCGGCCGAGCTGGACCCGATCGCCTGGCACGCCATCAACAAGCTGGAAGACGCACCCAAGGCCCCGAAGAAGCCGGCCGGCCCGCGCTATTCCAACGTGTTCGGCCAGTGGCTGTGCGACATGGCCGCCCAGGACGCGCGCCTCTTGGGCATCACCCCGGCCATGAAGGAAGGCTCCGACCTGGTGGCCTTCAGCGAGCGCTTCCCGGACCGCTACTTCGACGTGGCCATCGCCGAGCAGCATGCCGTGACCCTCGCCGCCGGCATGGCCTGCGAAGGCGCCAAGCCGGTGGTGGCGATCTACTCCACCTTCCTGCAGCGCGCCTACGACCAGCTGATTCACGACGTGGCGGTGCAGGACCTCGATGTGCTGTTCGCCATCGACCGCGCCGGCCTGGTCGGCGAGGACGGCCCGACTCACGCCGGCAGCTTCGACCTCTCCTACTTGCGCTGCATCCCCGGCATGGTGGTCATGACCCCCAGCGACGAGAACGAGTTGCGCCGCATGCTGACCACCGGCTTCCTGCACAACGGGCCGGCCGCCGTGCGCTACCCGCGCGGCACCGGCCCGAACGCGCCGCTGGAGCCGGGCCTGCAGCCACTGGACATCGGCAAGGGCGTGATCCGTCGCCAGGGCCGGCGCGTCGCCCTGCTGGCCTTCGGCGTGCAGCTGGCCGAAGCCTTGAAGGTCGGCGAAACCCTGGACGCTACCGTGGTGGACATGCGTTTCGTCAAGCCGCTGGACGAGGCCCTGGTGCGCCAGCTGGCTGCAGAGCATGAGCTGCTGGTGACCCTCGAGGAAAACAGCATCATGGGCGGCGCCGGCAGCGCGGTCAGCGAGTTCCTTAGCAGCGAAGCCATCGTCAAGCCGCTGCTGCACCTGGGCCTGCCGGACCGCTATGTGGAACATGCCAAGCCGAGCGAAATGCTCGCCGAGTGCGGGCTGGACGAGGCGGGGATCGAAGCGGCGGTGCGAAAGCGGCTGGACAGCCTGTAGGGCGGACAACGCTGTTTTGTCCGCCGGACACGGCTTCGGTTGGGAACCATCGGCGGACAGGAAAGCGCTGTCCGCCCTACATCCGGTCGGTGCAGCTGTAGGGCGGACAACGTTGTTTTGTCCGCCGAACGCGGCTTCGGTCGGGAACCATCGGCGGACAGGAAGGCACTGTCCGCGCTACGCCCCTAGCCCCCCTGATGCTTGTCCCGCCCCGCTGCCGGCAGTAAGGTTCCGGCGGCCCCCTTTTTCATTCCTTCCGCACCGACCCGCTCGGTGCTATCGAGCGCCTTGATGTCTTCCCTGCCCTGCTTCAACCTTTCCGCTCCCGACACCGCCATCCTGCCGGCCCTGCGCCACAAGATCGATCGCAAGACCAAGCCCCTCGGCGCCCTTGGCCAGCTGGAGGCCCTGGCCTTGCAGATCGGCTGGGTACAGCAGACCCTCAGCCCCGAGCTGAACCGCCCGAGCCTGACCATTTTCGCTGCGGACCACGGTCTGGCCCGTTCCGGCGTCAGCGCCTATCCGGCCGAAGTCACCCCGCAGATGGTGTACAACTTCCTGGCCGGCGGCGCCGCCACCAACAGCTTCGCGCGCCAGCATGGCTTCGCCTTCCAGGTGGTGGATGCCGGGGTGAACCACGACTTCCCCACCGACCTGCCGCTGCGCCACGAGAAAATCGCCCACGGTACCGCCAACTGCCTCGAAGGCCCGGCCATGAGCCGCGAGCAGGCGCTGCGCTGCCTGGAAACCGGCCGACGCATCGCCCACGAGGAAGTCGCCCTGGGTAGCAACGTGCTGGCCTTCGGCGAGATGGGTATCGGCAACACCTCCGCCGCCACGCTGCTCAGCCACCTGCTGGCCGACCTGCCGATCGCCGCCTGCACCGGACGCGGCACCGGCCTGGACGACGCCGGCCTGGCGCGCAAGGTCGCCACCCTGCAGGCGGTGGCCGAGCGCGTCGGCCCCGGCCCGCACGACGCCCTGAATGCTCTTGCCGAAGTCGGCGGCTTCGAGGTGGCGATGATGACCGGCGCCATGCTGGGCAGCGCCGAGAAGGGTGCGCTGATCCTGGTCGACGGCTTCATCGCCACCGCCGCGCTGCTGGCCGCCATGCGGATCGCGCCGGCGGTGCGCGACTACGCGGTATTTGGCCACCGCTCCCAGGAAGGCGGCCATCCGCTGTTGCTGGCGCACCTCAAGGCCACGCCCCTGCTGCAGCTGGACCTGCGCCTGGGCGAAGGCAGCGGCGCGGTGCTGGCCTTCCCGCTGTTGCAGGCCGCCTGCGGCTTCCTCAACGAGATGGCCTCGTTCGAATCCGCCGGCGTCTCCGACAAGGGCAGCGACCGATGAGCGAGCGCTCCGCCCTGCGCCGGGAGACCGATCGCTTCCTGCTCTCGCTGCAGTTCTTCACCCGCGTGCCGATCCCCGCGCGGGTGCCCTATTCCGAGGACGAGCTGAACAGGGCGGCGATTTACTTCCCGCTGATCGGCACGCTGATCGGCGCGGCCTGCGCGCTGATCTACTGGGGCGCCAGCTTCCTGTGGGATGCGCCGATCGCCATCTTCCTGAGCATGGTGTTCGGCCTGCTGCTCACCGGCTGCTTCCACGAGGACGGTCTGGCCGACTGCATGGACGGCATGGGCGGCGGCTGGGACCGCGAGCGCATCCTCGCCATCATGCAGGACTCGCGGCTGGGCACTTACGGCGCCGCTACTCTGCTCGCGGCGCTGGCCGGCAAGTTCCTGCTGCTGGTCTCGCTGCCCGCCGCGCTGGTGATTCCGCTGCTGATCCTCGCCCACGCCGTCAGCCGCCTGAACGCGGCGACCATGATGCTCACCGAGTCCTACGCCCGCCCGGAAGGCAAGGCCAAGCCGCTGGCGGTGCGCATCTCGCTGCTCGGCCTGCTGATCGCCGCCGCGCTGGCCCTGGCGCCGTTCCTGTGGATCGAACTGCCGCCCCTGCTGTGGCTGGCGGTGCTGCCGCTGATTCCCCTGCGCCTGTGGTTCGCCCGCTGGCTGCGCAAGTGGATCGGCGGCTTCACCGGCGACTGCCTGGGCGCGCTGCAACAATTGAGCGAGCTGACCTTCCTGCTCGGGGCGTTGGCGCTGTGCCGCTTTATCTGATCCGCCACACCCGCGTCGGCTGCGCGCCGGGGCTGTGCTACGGCCAGCTGGATGTACCGCTGGCCGACAGCTTCGCTGCCGAAGCCCAGGCCGTGCGAAATGAGCTGGCCCAGAACTTTCCCGACGGCCTGCCGCCGGTGTGGAGCAGCCCCAGCCGGCGCTGCCGCACACTGGCCGATGCCCTGGAGCTGCCCTACCGCACCGATGCGCGACTGATGGAGCTGAACTTCGGCGCCTGGGAAGGTCGCACCTGGGCGGAGCTGGACTCCCCAGAGGCGCGTCACTGGGGCGATCACTGGCAGAGTGCCGCGCCGCCCGGCGGTGAGTCCCTGCCCCAACTGCTGGCCCGGCTGCGGGAATTCCTCGCCGAGATCGAAACCGGCGATGCCCTGCTGATCACCCATGCCGGGCCGATCCGCGCGCTGCATCACCTGCTGCTCGGCGAACCCCTGGAAACGGCGTTTCGCCGGCCGGTGGGCTACGGCCAATTGCTGCGCCTGTAACAGAAGCGCGGCCTGCGCACTGACCTGTGGGAGCTCATTCGCGAACTCTTAGTGCGCTCCGCAGCCAGAAGCTCGCGAATGAATTCGCTCCCACAAGCACAAAAGCGGCGCCGCGCATCGGACGCCGCCACCCGCAGGCGCCAGGCCATTCTTAACCCCGGTCATTGCCTCCACGCCCCCCGCCCGTTATGGTGCGCGCGTTTTTCTTGTCGGTGCGCAAGCGTTTTTGCGTTAAACGGGAAGCCGGTGGCGCTCTTTGGAGCCATCCCGGCACTGCCCCCGCAACGGTGAATGACCGCCCCTCGGGCGGCGACTCCAACAGCCACTGGGAATTTTCCCGGGAAGGCGGAGTCGTCAGGGTCATGAGTCCGGAGACCGGCCGACAGGAAGCGACTGGTGTTGCGGAGGGCGGCACCGTCAAGCGCTGTCTCCCGTACGCCGCGCTTGTGATTCTGCCCTCCTCAAAAGCTTTGATCTTTTGAGGAATTCTTCTGATGAAACTGTCCCGCCTGGCCCTGGCGATTGCCCTGGCCTCTCCTGCGGCATTCGCCGCCAATGAAACGCCACGCTTCGATGAACAGCTGAAGCTGCCGGAGGTGGTGGTAACGGCCTCGCGTACCGCCGAAAGCAAGGGCGACACCTACAGCGCCGTAACCGTGTTTACCCGCGATGACATCGAACGCCTGCAGCCGAGCACTGTGCCCGATCTTCTGCGCCGCACCCCAGGCGTGCAGGTCATGCAGAACGGCGGACGCGGCTCAACCGTTGGGGTGTTCGTCCGCGGCACCAAGACGGCACAGACACTGGTGCTGATCGACGGCCAGCGCGCCAACGACACCAACCTCGGCGGTGCTCCACTGAACACTCTGAGCGTGGATCAAATTGAACGGGTCGAAATCCTGCGCGGCCCGCGCTCAGCCATCTACGGTTCCGATGCCATCGGCGGTGTCATCCAGATCTTTACCCGCCGAGCCGAAGGACCCGGCCTGTCTCCGCGCGTTCGGGTTGCCTACGGCAGCCACGACACATGGGAGCAATCCCTAGGCCTGTCCGGCGGCAACAACGCCACCCGCTTCAACCTGAGCCTTAACCACGAGCAGAGCAATGGCTTCAGCCGCTCCAGCCTGAGCACCGGAACGGATGCCGACAACGACGGGTTTGAAAACTCCTCGATTGCCCTGAATCTCAATCATCGTTTCAGCTCGCAGACCGAGGCCGGGCTGAACATCAGCCACACGGACAGTGAGTACGAATACGATGGCTTCGGCTGGAGCCAGTTCCCCTACGACGAGGTCAAGAACAGCTTCTATTCCGCCTACCTCAGCCACCAGTTGACTCAACTCTGGAGTACACGCCTGGAACTGGGGTACTCGGAAGGCGAAATGCACAACCTCGACAGGGCGGCGGTGACCGACAGCTTCAACGAAACCGAGCGCGAAAGCCTGAACTGGACAAACAGCCTGTCCCTGAGCGATGCACAGCGCCTACAGGTCGGCCTCGACTGGTACCGCGACCATATCCACAACTCCGGACGCTACACGGAAGACTCCCGCTACAACGCAGCCGCCTTCCTCCAGCACAGCTACAACGGCGAGAATTTCGGCACTGAAGTGGGCGTGCGCCACGATGACAACCAGCAGTTCGGCACTGAGAACTCGTGGAACGCCGCATTCAAATTGCCCCTGAATGAACGGCACCAGGTCACGCTATCGTATGCGGAAGGCTTCCGGGCTCCGCTGCTCAGCGACCTTTACTACCCAGTGAACTGTTATCCCGGCTGGGGATGCTCCGGCGGCAACCCGGACCTACAGCCGGAAACCTCGCGAACCTACGAACTACGCTGGACCGGCCTGGTCAGCCCGCAGGTGGATATCGAGGCAGCTGCCTATCGCACCGAACTGGAAGACGCCATCAACGGTTGGCCGCCGGCCAACCTGGACGAGGCCCGCATCGACGGCATCGAAGTCACGGTGTCGGCAGACCTGCTGGGCTGGCAGAACCACCTCAGTCTGAGCCTGCTGAACGCCGAGGACCGTGCGACCGGCAACGACTTGGTCAACCGCGCCCGGAAGACGCTGAGCTGGGACATCGATCGCCACTTCGGTCAGTTTGCGGTAGGCGCCAGCTGGAGCGCCTCCGGCCGGACCTATTTCGACCCGGCAAACACCACCGTTATCCCGGGCTATGGCTTGCTGGGACTGCGCGCCCGCTGGCAGGCGCATCCTGAGCTGGAGGTGGCGGTAAAGGTCGATAACCTCTTGGATAAGGCGTACTACACCACCACCAACTTCGGAGTCCCCTATCAGGAAGATGGTCGCTCCGCGCAGCTGGCTTTTACCTGGACTCCCTCCCTGTAACCCCCTAGCGGTTGCCGGCACGCCGGCAACCCGCCATATTCCGCGGGCGCCGCCGATGCGGTGCGTCCCCCTGATTCGACGAGGCGGTATTTCTTGCTGCGAGCCCTGTTCCTGCCCCTGCTCCTGTCGCTTGCCCTGCCGGCACAGGCGGGCGACGCGCCGCAGCGTGTCCTCTCCCTCGACCTGTGCCTGGACTGGATGGTCGTCCATTACCTCCCGCCTGACCGGGTGCTGGCCCTGTCGCCCATGCAGCAGCGCTACCCCATCGACTGGATCGGCCCGCAGTGGCCGACCCACGACGGCAGCCTCGAACAGATCTACGCGCTGCAACCGGACCGGGTAGTGGTCGGGCAGTTCACCAATACCCTGTTGCGCCAGCGGCTGCAGGCGCTCGGCCTGTCGGTGGAGGTGCTGCCGCTGCCGACGACGCTGGCGCAGGTGGCGGCCTATGAGCGGCAGTTCCTGCGCGCCGTTCAGCTACCCGAAACCCTGGCCAGTGCGCCACCCGCGGCGCTGCCGGCGCCGGCTCGCCCGCAGCGTCTGCTGCTGCTCGGCGCCAACGGCATCGGCACCGGGCGCGGCACGCTGGAACACGAAATCCTCGAACGCGCCGGCTGGCGCAACTACCTGACCGCCGAGGGCTACCAGCGCCTGGACCTGGAGCTGGTGGTGGCCGACCCACCGGACGCCATCCTCTGGGCCGCGCCGGAACACCAGGCGCTGGCCAACCAGTTCGCCGAACACCCGGCGCTCAAGCACGCGGTACCCGCCGACCGCTGGCTCACTACCGATTACTGGCGCTGGCAATGCCCCGGCCCCTGGACCTGGGAACTGATAGGACAACTGCACCGATGGCTCGACTGATCACTCCCCTGCTCGCCCTGCTGGCGCTGGGCCTGGCGCTGCTGTCGCTGGGCCTGGGCTCGACGCAGGTGTCGGTCATCACCGGCCTGCTCGACTGGCTGAGCGGCGGCAACGGCGCGGACGCCATCGTGATCGGCGAGATCCGTTTGCCACGCACGCTGCTGGCGCTGGCGGTGGGCGCCGCACTGGGGCTGGCCGGTGCGGCGCTGCAGGGCCTGCTGCGCAACCCGCTGGCCGATCCGGGGCTGACCGGCGCCAGCCAGGGTGCGGCGCTGGGCGCGGCCACGGTGTTCTATTTCGGTCTGCTGCCGTGGGCCGGCGCCTTCGCCCCGGCGCTGGCCGGCCTGTGCGGCGCGGCCATCGCGCTGGTGCTGATGCTGGCGCTGGCCGGTTCCAGTGGCGCCGGCATGGTGCTGCTCGCCGGTCTGGCGATCAGCACGCTGAGCGGCGCGCTGCTGGCGGCGGTGCTCAACTTCGCGCCCAATCCCTATGCCATGCAGGAGCTGGTGTTCTGGCTGCTGGGCTCGGTGTCCGAGCGCGGCCTGGAGCATCTGCTATTGCTCGGCCCGGCGCTGCTAATCGGCTTCGGGCTGATCTGGAGCCAGCGCCGCCTGCTGCTCGGGCTGAGCCTCGGCGAGCAGGTGGCGCAGAGCCTGGGCCTGGCCCACAAGCGCGGCAGCCGGCTGATCGTGCTGGGTTGCGCGCTGCTGGTCGGCGCCTCGGTGGCGGTCGCCGGCGGCATCGGCTTTGTCGGCCTGCTGGTCCCGCACCTGGTACGTCCGCTGGTGCGCCATCGCCCGGACCGTCTGCTGATTCCCTCGGCGCTGGCCGGCGCCAGTCTCGTCTGTCTGGCCGACATGGCGGTGCGCCTGTTGCCGCCGGGCCGCGAACTGAAGCTGGGCGTGCTGACCGCGCTGATCGGCGCGCCGCTGTTCATCTGGCTGGTGTGGAAGGAACGCAAGCAATGGATCTGATTCGCCTCGACCGGCTGGCCGTACCCGGCCGCCTGCAGCCGCTGCGCCTGGCCCTGGCGCCTGGCGAGATGCTGGGCGTGATCGGTCCCAACGGCGCCGGCAAGTCCACCTTGCTCAACGCGCTGGCCGGCGTGCAACCCTACAGCGGCACGCTGGACTACTTCGGTTTCGATGCCCGACGCCTCGGGCCGAAGCAGCGCGCCCAGCGCATCGGCTTTCTGCCGCAGAGCCATCACAGTGCCTGGTCGCTGTGCGTCGAGGACGTGGTGGCGCTCGGGCGCCTGCCCTGGGGCGACGAGGACGCCGCGCTGATCGAGTCGGCGATGGCGCGCACCGGCGTGCTGCCCTGGCGGCGGCGCAAGGTGGCGCAGCTGTCCGGGGGCGAGCAGGCCCGCGTGTGGCTGGCCCGTGTGCTGGCCGGCCAGCCGGTGCTGCTGCTGGCCGACGAGCCGGTGGCCAGTCTGGACCTGCTGCATCAGCGCAAGGTGATGGAGCTGCTGCGCGAACATGCTCGCCAGGACCGCGCGGTGGTGCTGTCGATCCATGATCTGGGCCTGGCCGCGCGCTACTGCGACAAGCTCTGCCTGCTGGCCGAGGGGCAGTTGCTGGCCTTCGGCACCCCTCGGGAAGTGCTGACCGAGGCCCATGTGGCGGCCGCCTTCCAGGTCGAGGTGCATGTGGACCTCGACGCCCAGCCGCCCATCATCCTGCCCAAGTGAGTTCGCCATGGTGCTGAAACTGAGCAAGAACCTCGACGAGGTCTGCTACCCGTTCATCCAGGACACCTCGTACCTCTGCGACTTCGAGGTGGTCACCGACGAGCTGTGCGCACTGATCGGCGGCGCGCTGGCCTACCTGCCGGACGACATGCCCGACCTGCGCGCCGACCTGGAGCAGCTGCAACCGCTGGCCTTTCACGTCAACGGCTCGGTGCGTGGCCGGCTGGCCGTCGAAGAGTCGGATATCGCCTGGCTGAGCGCGCGCCTGGCCCATTACCGGGAGGAAGTGGCGGAACGACTGAAGGGCTTCGTGCTGCCGCGCGGCCTGCCGCCGGTGCCGCAGCTGCACCAGGCGCGCTCGGCGGCCAAGAAGGCCATTCGCGCGCTGGTGAGAGTCGATCAGGAAGGCATCGAGGTGCCCCTGATTCTGCCGCGCATGTGCAACCTGATGTGCAACTTCTTCTTCGTGCTGACGCTGGTGGTGAACCAGCGCCGCGGCTTCGCGGAGCGCTACTTCACCAGCAAGAGCTACGGCAGGAGCACCTGACGCGGGATGCGGTAGACGAGGGAAAACAGCGCGCTGCCGGTCACCAGCAGCAGGCCCGCCACGCCTTCCAGGCCCAGCGGACTGGCCAGCGCGGCCAGCCAGGCCGGCAGGCTGGCCCACAGCATGCCGTTGCGCTGCGCGCGGGCCAGGACGGCCCAGCGCTGGTCTTCCAGCGCCGCATCGAACGGCGGTTTGAGCGCCCAGAGCGCACGCTTGAAGTGCGGGAAGATCTTCAGGGTCGGCAGCAGACCGCACAGGCCGATGACGAACAGCGTCATCGGCGGCAACTGCGCCACTTCCGGCACGTTGACCAGCAGCAGCCAGGGCAGCACAGCGGCCAGCAACATAAGCCACCACACACGATTGAGCCGTCGATGCCGTGTCATGCGCTCCATCAGGTGTCCGACTCGTCCTGATGCAGGTTGCCGAGCATGTGGCCGAGCTTGCCGGCCTTGGTGCGCAGGTAGTTGCGGTTGTGCGGGTTGAGGCCGGTGAGCAGCGGCTTGCGCTCGGCGATGCGGATGCCGAAGCCTTCCAGCGCATTCACCTTGCGCGGGTTGTTGGTCATCAGCTTGAGCGCGTGGATGCCCAGGTGGTCGAGCATCGGCAGGCAGATGCTGTATTCGCGCTGATCGGCGGCAAAGCCCAGGCGCTCGTTGGCTTCCACGGTGTCGGCGCCGCCGTCCTGCAGGTGATAGGCGCGGATCTTGTTCAGCAGGCCGATGCCACGGCCTTCCTGGCGCAGGTAGAGCAGCACGCCGCGCCCTTCCTTGGCGATGGCCTGCAGCGCCGCTTCCAGCTGGTAGCCGCAGTCGCAGCGCTGGCTGAACAGCGCATCGCCGGTCAGACACTCGGAGTGCACGCGACCGAGCACCGGGGCGCCGTCCTCGAAGCTGCCCATGGTCAGCGCCACGTGCTCCTTGCCGGTGGCCTCGTCGAGGAAACCGTGCATGGTGAATTCGCCAAAGGGGGTGGGCAGTTTGGAAGCGGCGACGAAAACGACGGACACCGGAGGCGCTCCAGAAAAGGAAAGGCCGGGATTATAACCCCAGTCAAGCGGCTTGCGGGCGACGCCCGGCCGCTACAGACGCGACTCCAGCACCAGCACGCCGTGCTCCTCACGCCAGCGCACACGGTTGAGGAAGCTCATGCCCAGCAGCGCCTGGTTGAGCGCGTTGCCCTGCAGCACCACGGCCTCCACGCCGGGCACTTCCAGGCCGCCGACGTTGACCCGGTCCAGGTGCACGCGCCAGCCATTCACCACGCCGTTGGCGGTGTTGGCCCGCATCGGTGTGCCCTTCTGATAATCCAGGCCAAGGCGTCGCGCCTGCTGCTCATTGATCGCCAGACTGGTGGCGCCGGTGTCCACCAGCAGCGGCAGCGAAACGCCGTTCACCGCGCCGATCACCCGGTAATGGCCACCCTCGCCCCGGGCGATGCTGACCTGCTGACGGGTCGGCGCGCTGAAGCCGGCGGACTGCTCGCGACCCAGCTCGACACGCCGCGTATGACCATCAATGCGCAGCAACGCGCCCTGCGCATCAGCGGCCACCAGCACCACCCCGCCAGGACCGGTCTCGCCGACCCGCACCAGCTTGCGCTCGCCGTCCACCGTCAGCACGGCGGCATTGGGAAACAGACCGACCACCTGCACGTGACCCGGCGCGGCTTGGGCGAGCGAGGCAGCCAGCATCAGGCTGGCGAACGGAAGGAAACGGAACATCGGCACTCCCTGCGCGGCATCGGAAAAGGATGGGCAGGATAGCCAGCTTCATGCACGGGGACGCGGGGATGGGTCACAGCGCAGGCGGCAATCGTCAGCCGGAGTCGGCAAGCGTTGTCTGCGAATCGTTACCCATTCACTGGCCGCGGCCACAGCCCACAAGGGTTGCGTGGAATTGGCATGCATGCTGCTAAATCCTCGTTGTGCATTAGCAACCCTGCGAAATGGAGATCCAGCATGCAAATTGCCTCGCCCTCGGCTTCACCCATCCAAGCCTTCACTCCCAGCGCTGCCAGAGCGACGCAAACACCAACCGAAGCCACGCCCCAAGCGTCCAATCGCCCGGCTGATAGCGTCACGCTGCCCGATGCCGGTCTGCGGGCAGCCAAGGCGGCGCAAACACCTGATCATCCGCTAGAGATGTACCAGTTGCCTGCCTGGATGGCCGGCAGCTATATCGAGGCGCCCAATACCCTGGGGGCAAGCGCCAATTGGTTGGATGAGCGCTATCCCCAGGTTGCGGCGGCCTCGTCCGCCGAGCGCACCGAATACTCCCAGCTGCTGCAGAGTACCTACCAGGCGCTGCTGAAGGACAACGGCATCCAGAGCGTGGAGGATCACTACCAGGCCGTAATTCTCGACCGCGAATCCAGCGAGTCGCTGCGGCTGCAGATGCGGGAGCGAGTGGCGGCTGATCCCCGATTGCTGGAGCTGATGAATCGGCTGGGGCTGGGCAAGGAGTGGGCCTAGTCCTGTGCGAGCTTCGTAGGGCGGACAGCGTTGTCCTGGCCGCCGTCGCGCCGGAACGGCGTGCCTAACGGCCCGCTTGGTGGCTCGGTGAAGCGCGAGCCACCCTACGACTCGTGCCGTGGGAGCGAATTCATTCGCGAGCTGTTAGACACGCCGCGAAAAGCTCGCTGGCAAGTCCGCTCCCGCCGCGGCGTTCAGCCCACCAGCCAGACCAGCCCCTGCATGCCCAGCCAGGCGAACACGCCGGCCAGCACGTCGTCGAGCATGATGCCGACGCCGCCGTGGACCTGGCGGTCGATCCAGCGGATCGGCCAGGGCTTGAGGATGTCGAACAGGCGGAACATCAGGAAGCCGGCGAGCAACCAGTACCAGCCCTCCGGCACCAGCCAGAGGGTGATCCACATGCCGACCATCTCGTCCCAGACGATGCCCTCGTGGTCGTGCACGCGCAGGTCGTTGGCCACCTTGCCGCACAGCCAGACGCCGAACAGCATGGTGACGCCGAGCATCAGCCAGTAGCCCCAGTCCGGCAGCATCTGCCAGAGCGGCACGAACGGCAGCGCCACCAGCGAACCCCAGGTGCCCGGCGCCTTGGGCAGGGTGCCGGAGCCGAAGCCGAAGGCCAGGAAGTGCCAGGGGTTGCGCCATACCGAAGGCGGCACGGGGGCGGAATCGGTCACGAGATCATCCAAAGTGTTGGTAGCCACGGGCAGCGAGGGCCAACTCGCGTCCCTGCTCATCGTAGAGGTGCACGCCCTCGCCCGCTTCGACGCGACCGATGACAGCCATCTCCGGGAACTCGGTCTGCAAGGCAGCCCGTTCGCTCGCCGGCAGGGTGAACGCCAGCCGGTAATCGTCGCCGCCGGACAGCGCACAGCGCAGCGCCTCGTCCGCAGGCAACAGCGCACGCAGCGCCGCCGACAGCGGCAGGTGTGCCCGCTCGATGCACAGCGCCACGCCGGAAGCCCGGGCGATATGCCCGCAGTCGGCCAGCAGGCCATCGGAGATGTCCAGTGCCGCCGTGGCGCGGCCGCGCAGCGCCTGGCCTAGGGCCAGTTGCGGCTGCGGCTGCCAGTAGCGCGCCAGCAGATATTCCGCCGCCCCGCCCTGGGTCGGCAGCTCGCCGAGCACCAGCGGCAGCGCGCCAGCGCCGTCACCCAGGCTGCCACCGACACACAGCAGGTCGCCGACCCGCGCACCGGAGCGCACCAACGCCAGCCCCTTGGGCACGCGGCCGAACACCGTCATGCCGAGGGTCAGCGGGCCGCGCGTGGTATCGCCGCCCAGCAGGGTCATCCTGCACTGCGCGGCCATGCGCTGCAGGCCGTCGGCGAAGCGCCGCAACCAGGTTTCGTCGGCGTCCGGCAGGGTCAGGGCGAGGGTGAAGCCGATGGGCGTGGCGCCCATGGCGGCCAGGTCGCTGGTGGAAACCGCCAGGGCGCGCTGGCCGAGCAGGAAGGGATCGTGTTGCAGGGGAAAATGGCTGCCGGCCACCAGGGTGTCGGTGGACACCGCCAGTTGTTCGCCGGGCGGCAGTTCGAGCAGGGCACAGTCGTCGCCGATGCCCAGTGCCACGCCTTCGCCACCTTGCGCACAGGGCGCCGTGGCGAAGAAGCGGCGGATCAGCTCGAACTCACCCACGGATCAGCGTTTGCCGGCCCGCAGCTCGGCGCTGCGCAGCTTCGGCGCCAGCTTGTCGAGCACCCCGTTGACGAACTTGTGGCCGTCGGTGGCGCCGAAGGTCTTGGCCAGCTCGATGCCCTCGTTGATCACCACGCGGTAGGGCACGTCGAGGCGCTGCTTCAGCTCATAGGTGGACAGGCGCAGGATGGCCAGCTCCACCGGGTCCAGGTCGTCCATGGGACGGTCCAGGCACGGCGCGATCAGCTCGTCGATCTCGCCACGGTTGCTGAGCACGCCGTTGAGCAGTTCATGGAAATAGGCACCGTCGACGCCCACGAAGGCGTTGTCGACGCGGAACTGGGCTTCGATCTCGTGCGGAGCCTGGCGCGCCATGTGCCACTGGTAGAGGGCCTGCATGCCCAGGGCGCGCGCCGCGCGGCGCGCGCCACCCTTGGTCGGCTTGCCGGCCGGCTGCGGGGCGTCCTGACTGTCGTCGTGGTGCAGGCTCACTTGACCTCCAGGGCGGTCAGCAGGCTGACCATTTCCAGTGCGGACAGGGCTGCTTCGCCGCCCTTGTTGCCCGCCTTGGTGCCGGAGCGCTCGATGGCCTGCTCGATGGAATCGACGGTCAGCACGCCGAAGGCGACCGGCACACCGTATTCCATGGACACCTGGGCCAGGCCCTTGGTGCATTCGCCGGCCACGTATTCGAAGTGCGGGGTGCCGCCACGGATCACCGCGCCGAGGGCGATGATGGCCGCAAATTCGTCACGCTGAGCGACCTTCTGGGCCACCAGCGGCAGTTCGAAGGCGCCCGGTGCGCGGATGATGGTGATGTTGTCTTCGCTCACGCCGTGGCGAACCAGGGTGTCGATGGCGCCGCTTACCAGGCTTTCGACGACGAAGCTGTTGAAACGGCCTACCACGAGGGCGAACTTGCCCTGGGGTGCAACGAAGGTGCCTTCGATGGTCTTGAGGGTCATGAAAAGGGTCTCTTTCGAAAAAGAACAAAGGCGCCGCGATCCTGCGGCGCCCTGAGCATCATTCTGCGGCGACGTATTCTACAACTTCCAGGTCGAAACCGGATATCGCGTTGAACTTCATCGGCGCGCTCATCAGGCGCATCTGACGAACGCCCAGGTCGCGCAGGATCTGCGAGCCGGCACCGACGGTGCTGTACATCGCCGGGCTCGCCGCCTGGGTGCGGCTGAGCTGCGCCAGCAGCTCCTGGCCACTGAACGGTTTACCAAGCAGCAGCACCACGCCCTTGCCGGCACCGGCCACCTCGGCCATGGCCGCACGCAGGCTCCAGCGGCCGGGCACCTTGACCTGCAACAGGTCGCGCAGCGGCTCCATGTTGTGCACGCGCACCAGCGTCGGCACTTCCGGAGTGATGTCACCCATGATCAGCGCCATGTGCACGTCGTTTTCCACGCTGTCGCGGTAGGTGACCAGCTTGAACTGGCCCAGCTCGGTGTCCAGCGGCTGTTCGGAAATCCGCTCCACGGTGCGCTCGTGGATCATGCGGTAGTGGATCAGGTCGGCGATGGTGCCGATCTTCAGGCCATGCTGTTCGGCGAACACTTCGAGTTCCGGACGGCGGGCCATGGTGCCGTCGTCATTCATGATCTCGCAGATCACGCCGCTGGCATCGAAGCCGGCCAGGCGCGCCAGGTCGGTGGCCGCCTCGGTATGCCCGGCACGCGCCAGCACGCCGCCAGGCTGCGCCATCAGCGGGAAGATGTGCCCGGGGCTGACGATGTCCTCGGCCTTGGCCTCGCGGGCGGCGGCGACCTGCACGGTGCGTGCGCGGTCGGCGGCAGAGATGCCGGTGGTCACGCCTTCAGCCGCCTCGATGGAGACGGTGAACTTGGTGCCGAAGCCCGAGCCGTTGCGCGGCGCCATCAGCGGCAGGTTGAGGCGCTCGCAGCGCTCCTTGCTCATCGGCATGCAGATCAGGCCGCGGGCATGGCGGGCCATGAAGTTGATGTGTTCAGCCTGGCAGCACTCGGCGGCCATGATGATGTCGCCTTCGTTTTCGCGGTCTTCGTCATCCATGAGGATGACCATCTTGCCCGCGCGGATGTCGGCAATGATTTCTTCGATCGTGTTGAGAGCCATCGGGCCCGCTCCTTACTTGGTCAGGTAGCCGTGCGCGGCCAGAAAGCTTTCGGTGATGCCGGTGCGGGTCGGCTCGGCAGCCTTGTCACCCAGCAGCAGGCGTTCCAGGTAACGGGCCAGCAGGTCCACTTCCAGGTTCACGCGGCGACCGGCGCGGTAGTCGGCCATGATGGTCTCGGCCAGGGTGTGCGGCACGATGGTCAGCTCGAAGTCGGCGCCGTCGACGCCGTTCACCGTCAGGCTGGTGCCGTCCACGGTGATCGAGCCCTTGAGGGCGATGTACCTGGCCAGCTCGCGCGGCGCGCGGATGCGAAATTGCACGGCGCGGGCGTTGTCTTCGCGGCTGATGATCTCGCCCACGCCGTCGACGTGGCCGCTGACCAGGTGGCCACCCAGGCGGCTGGTAGGCGTCAGGGCCTTTTCCAGATTGACCCGACTGCCGGATTTTAGGTCGGCAAAGCCGGTGCGGGCCAGGGTCTCGCGACTGACGTCGGCCCAGAATCCGTCGCCGGGGAGCTGCACGGCGGTCAGGCACACGCCGTTGACGGCAATGCTGTCGCCGAGCTTGACGTCGCCCAGATCGAGCTTGCCGGTCTTCACATAGACACGGACGTCGCCACCCTTGGGGGTGATGCTCTGGATAGTGCCGATGGCTTCGATTATGCCGGTGAACATGTCGCCTCCCGGCCGGAGCAAAGAACGCACTGCATGGAACGAACTCCTGTTTTCGTGGAAAAACAGGGCGCTGCTGATCGAAGGGGAAACGGACGCGCGCACGGACCGCACGCGTCGAGGCGTCCCGCTCTCTCTCATCCGGACTCTTACCGTCGGCTCCGGAATCACACCGGATCTGCTGACCCCGCCGAAGGCGGGCGCTCGCGGGCTTGGGCCATTCAGGCCATCACCGCCGGTGGGGAATTTCACCCCGCCCTGAGAACGTTGGATCGGAGGGCCGATCCGCCGGCGTTTTTACCACAAATGGCTGCGGCATGCAGCCACAGGGGGAGTAGGGGCTTTGCGAGGGTCGTGTCAGTCCGTAGGGTGGTCAACGCGCCGCGTTGGCCACCATGGGGGTTGGGTGCACCGCCGGCGGCGGCCAGATAAAGCGCTGACCGCCCTACGCAGGTACCGCGATGATTCGCCAGTCATCGCCCACCGCGCGAATCTCGCGGATGTGCAGCTCCGGCACCTCGGCCATGCGCTGCAGCGGCCAGTCCAGCAAGGGCCGCGCGCTGGAACCGAGGAACTTGCCGGCCATGAAGATCTGGAACTCGTCCACCAGGCCCTGTTGTGCGAAGGCGCCCGCCAGACGCGGACCGGCCTCGATCAGCACCTCGTTGGCACCGCGCCCAGCGAGCGTGCGCAGCAACGCCGCCAGGTCCACGTGTTCGCCCTCGCCCGGCAACGCCAGGCACTCATGCCCAGCCGCGACGTAATCCACCGGGGTATCCAGCGCGGTGACCACCAGCGCCGGACCCGCCTGGAAGAATGGCGCCGACAGCGGCACGCGGCCCCGGCCATCCACCAGCACGCGCAGCGGTGGGCGACCCAGCGCCAGCGCGGCCTGCTCGGGCGAAACGCCCAGCTCGTCGCTGCGCACGGTCAACCGCGCAGCGTCCATCAATACGGTATCGGCGCCGGTGATCACCACACTGGAGCGCGCGCGCAGCCGCTGCACGGCAGCGCGCGCCGCCGGCCCGGTGATCCACTGGCTTTCGCCGCTGGCCATGGCGGTACGGCCGTCCAGGCTCATGGCCAGTTTCACCCGCACATGGGGCAGGCCGCTTTCCATGCGCTTGATAAAGCCCACGTTCAGCTCGCGGGCTTCCGCTTCGAGCACGCCGGAGCAGACCTCTATGCCCACGCTGCGCAGCCGCTCCAGGCCGCGTCCCGCCACCTGCGGATTGGGATCCTGCATGGCGGCCACCACCCGGGCGACGCCGGCCTGGACCAGTGCTTCGGCGCAGGGCGGCGTACGACCGAAGTGGCTGCACGGCTCCAGCGTCACGTAGGCGGTGGAGCCACGCGCCAGCTCGCCCGCCTGGCGCAGGGCGTGCACTTCGGCGTGCGGTTCGCCGGCACGCACGTGCCAGCCTTCGCCGACGATGCGGCCGTCCCGCATGATGACGCAGCCGACCCGGGGATTGGGGTGGGTGGAATACAAGCCCTGCCGCGCCAGCTCCAGGGCCCGCGCCATATAACCCTGATCGTTCATTGCCGGGCCGGCTCGCGGGACAGGCGCTCGATTTCCTCACGAAATTCGTTGAGGTCCTGAAAGCGTCGATACACCGAGGCGAAACGGATGTAGGCGATCTCGTCGAGTTTGCGCAGCTCGTCCATCACCAGCTCGCCCACCATCAACGCCTTGACCTCGCGCTCGCCGCTGGCGCGCAGCTTGTGCTTGATATGGACGATGGATTCTTCCAGGCGCTCGACGCTGACCGGGCGCTTTTCCAGCGCGCGCTGCATGCCGGCGCGCAGCTTTTCCTCGTCGAACGGCTGGCGACTGCCGTCCTGCTTGATGACCCGAGGCAGGACCAGTTCGGCAGTCTCGAACGTCGTGAAGCGGTCACCGCAGGCCAGGCATTCGCGCCGGCGGCGCACCTGGTCGCCCTCGGCGACCAGGCGCGAGTCGATAACCTTGGTGTCGTGGGCACCACAGAAGGGACAGTGCATGGGAAGCGCCCGTATGGCTGGGAAGTGCGGCCATGGTACTCGATAGCCTGGGCGAGACAAATTGCACCGCTTTGCGCTATACAGGCGCGCCCTTGATCCATCGAGCGCTGTTGCCATGTTGCTGCCCGCCTCCCTGCAAACCGCCCTCGATTCCCTGCTAGGGGATGCCCGCCTGACCGCCACGCGGCTACCCGGCACGGACCTGTCCCTGTGGCTGATCGACCCGGCCAACATGGAGCGCGCCTTCAGCCCCGAGGAAACCCGGCGCATTCTCGAGGAGCCGCCCTACTGGTGCTTCTGCTGGGCCAGCGGCCTGGTGCTGGCGCGCTGGCTGGCCGAGCGCCCGGAGTGGGTACGCGGCAAGCGCGTGCTGGATTTTGGCGCCGGCTCCGGCGTGGCGGCGATCGCCGCCGCAAAAGCCGGCGCCGCCGAGGTGGTGGCCTGCGACCTGGATCCACTGGCGCTGGAGGCCTGCCGCGCCAACGCGGCGCTCAACGGCGTGACCCTGGGCTATTCGGCGGACTTCTTCGCCGAGGAAGACCGCTTTGATCTGATCATCGTCGCCGACGTGCTGTACGACCGCGCCAACCTGCCGCTGCTCGACGCCTTTCTCAGCCGTGGGCAAGAGGCACTGGTGGCCGACTCGCGGGTAAAGGATTTCCAGCATCCGCTGTATCGCCACCTCGGCCAGGAGGACGCCTGCACCTGGCCGGACCTGGCGGAGCCGGCGGAATTCCGACACGTGAATCTGTATCACGCCCAGCGCAACGAAAACGCCCCGCATTGAGCGGGGCCTTTTCATGCAGCGCACGTTCGGCTTAGAAGGTCAGGCCGACGTTCATCCGTGCGCCATCGAACTCTTCCTTGTCGTGGCTCTGATAGCTGGCACCCACGAAGAACTGGGTGTTGGTGGAAGCCCAGGCCGACCAGCCGAAGTTGACGCCGTATTCCCTTACCTGTTCGGAATAGAGCGCATCGCCCGAGTAGCGGGTGTCGCGCACGAACACCTGGGTCGCCAGCTTCCACGGCAGGGCGATGTGCCAGGCCAGCCCGTTGGTCATGGCCTTGTTGCTCAGGTCGTAATCGATCGCGTAGGTCACCGGATCTACATCGTCGTCGTCCTCGTATTCGAGGCGCTCACTGTCGATCTTCGCCATGCTGTTGCTCAGGGTGAATTCCTGGCCGAACAACGAGAAGTCGTAGCGGGTGGTCAGCGACAGCGCACGCAGCACGCCCACGCTGAGGATTTCAGCGGAACCGGCGACGCCGTAGTCAATGGCCGGCGTAATCTCCAGGCCATCGATCAGCGGAATGGTCCAGCCGAAGCCCAGCTGCAGGCTGTAGCTCTTGGCATCTTCGTTGATGGTGGTGTAGCTCATCGGCAGGCGGAACTGCAGACGGTGGCCGGGGAACCAATCCAGCTTGAAGGTGTAGGCCAGCGGCAGTTGATAGTTGACCACGTCCTGGTTATCCAGGGTGGTGTAGCTGCTTTGGCGCAGGCCGATATCCCACTGGTTGTCGATATTCTGGCGATCGGTGCCGGTGATCGAGCTGTTGGTCAGGAAATAGATGTTGTCGACCATGGTCGACATCAGGCTGCTGGGGTTACCGGCAACCGGGTCGAAACTGGTGGATGCGGCGGCGGCCTTGTTGATCTGGGTGAGAATCTCGTTCTCGCCTTTCTCGACCAGAAAGTCCTTGAGTTGGTCGAGGGCATCGTCGCCTTGCGGGTCGTCAGTGAATTCCTGGTAGATCCCCAGGCTGGGAATGTCCAGGATCAGCTTGTTGCCTTGCTGGTAGGTCAGTTGAATGGGCACGCCGCGGAACTTGATGTCGGCGATGGCGGTGTCAGTAGTCTCGTTGAAGCCGCTCTGACCCCACTTGTCGATAATGAAATCGATGTCGACGACATCGATGGCCTCCTCGGCATCGTTGAAACTGAAGTTCTCCGTGACCAGCGTGCCGTTGTTATTCCAAGACAAAGTGACATCGAACAACTTTGCCTGCGCAGGCGTAGCCGCCAGCGCAATGGCCGAAGCCAGCACTACTTTACGAAACATGGTTTTCCTCCCCCGTTGATAATCCCTGCTCCGGCGTTGGCAGATTCCGTTCGGCAGGGTGCCATTATTTTGCCTTTATTCCCGAATGCCGGCTAGAAGCGGTCTACGGGAATCTGTCAAGACCGGCACGGTAAGCAAATGTCGCGCCGCCCGATCGAATGCCTTCAAACCGTTCGTCTGGATAAGCGGCTGGCTTTCCGCCGGCGGCGGGCCGTCTTACCATTCCACCCAACGCACATCCCCCGAGAGAGCCCATGAGCGCGACTCCGTACATCTTCGATGCCACCGATGCCAGCTTCGAGCAACTGGTAATCGAGAACTCCTTTCACAAACCGGTGCTGGTGGACTTCTGGGCTGAATGGTGTTCGCCCTGCAAGGCGCTGATGCCGGTGCTGGCGAAGATCGCCGAGGACTACCAGGGCGAGCTGCTGCTGGCCAAGGTGAATTGCGATATCGAACAGGGCGTGGTGATGCGCCTGGGCATTCGCAGCCTGCCGACCGTGGTGCTGTTCAAGGACGGCCAGCCGGTGGACGGTTTCGCCGGCGCGCAGCCGGAATCGGCCATCCGTGCCATGCTCGAGCCCCACGTGCAGCTGCCGGCCGCTCCCGAGGCCGATCTGCTGGACAGCGCCCGGGCGGCCTTTGCCGAGGGCCGCATCGGCGAAGCGGAAGCGCTGCTCAAGCAACTGCTTAGCGAGGACAATCAGAACGCACCGGCGCTGATCCTGTATGCCCGCTGCCTGGCCGAGCGCGGCGAGCTGGGCGAGGCCGAGACGGTGCTCAACGCCGTCCCGGCCGGCGACGACCACAAGCAGGCCCTGGCCGGCGCCCGCGCCCAGCTGACCTTCCTGCGCCAGGCAGCCGACCTGCCGGAGGTCGCCTTGCTCAAGTCACGCCTGGCACGGGATGCCAGCGACGACGAGGCGGCCTACCAACTGGCCGTCCAGCAACTGGCCCGCCAGCAGTACGAGCCGGCGCTCGACGGATTGCTGACGTTGTTCATGCGCAGCCGACACTATGCCGATGGCCTGCCGCACAAGACCCTGTTGCAGGTATTCGACCTGCTGGGCAGCGATCACCCGCTGGTGACCCAGTACCGCCGCCGCTTGTATCAGGCGCTGTACTGAGGCGCTGGGCGATTCGGAAGGAGCTGCAGCCATGACGCGCGGTACCACCAACGCCACACCGCGCCTCAGCCGACCCAGCGATAAAGAGGCGCACCGCCCACCGGTTCGACTTTCACCTGGGCGCAGTGGCGCAAACGCACCAGCAGCCGCTTGCCGGCCTGGGGGCTGCCGGCAAGCGCGGCCAGTTGATCCAGCAACTGCGGCCCGGAGAGCTCCCCGGCTTGGCGTAACAGCGCACGGGCTCCCTCCCAGTGCCCATCCCAAGCGTCGACGACCGGCTTCGGCGCGGTGCTCGGAGCGGTTTGCGCAGCGGCGTCACGCAGGTTCTGCCAATCCTCGCTGCCCAGTTCGATCTCCAGCTCCACGGGGAGGTCGCCGATGCGACCGCGTACTCGAATCATGCCTGTGTCCTTGAATGTCAGCCGTGCTTCAAACGCGACCTGCGAAGCGGTGGTCAGCACAGCGGGAAATTGGTTATAAGGTAACAAGAATTCCGTAAACGCCAGCAGTGCTGGCATCGTCTGCACATTCCGTTCTGGGAGGTTTCATGCATTACCTTCTGTTTCCCTTCGCCCTGCTGCTGAGCGGCGCCACCCTGGCGAACGAACATCGCAGCCACGAGCACGACAGCCTGGACGCGCATGTTCATGGCGAAGCGCAACTGGATGTCGCGCTGGAGGGCAAGCTGCTGGAGTTGCAACTGCACAGTCCAGCCATGAACCTGGCGGGCTTCGAGCGAGCCCCCGCCAATGCACGTGAACAGGCACGCCTGAACGCGGTGCGGGACTTTCTGACCCAGCCGGAAAAGGTCTTTATGCTAGCCCCCGAGGCCGGTTGCGCGCTCGAGCGGGAGGCCGTGAGCAGCGAGCTGTTCGGCGTGGCCGCCGGCGACGAGGACCACCTGGCCCTGCATGACGAAGCCTCCGAAGCCGAGCCTGCCGACGATCACCATGACATCCATGCCTATTACCAGTTCACCTGCGCCAAGCCCCAGGCCTTGCGCTCGATTGACCTGCGTAATCTGTTCCGTCAGTACCCGGGACTGCATGAACTGGACGTTCAACTGATCGGCCCCCGCGGGCAGAAAGGCCAGACCCTGAACGCTCGCAATCCGATACTGCAGTTCTGAACGTGACGACCGATCCCTTGCTCGACATTGTCCAGCTGGGCTTCGCCTGGCCCGGCCAGCCGGAGCTGCTGCACATCCCCGTTTTCCAGCTTTCTCGCGGCGAAAGCCTGTTCCTGCAAGGCCCGTCCGGCAGCGGCAAGACCACTCTGCTCGGCCTGCTCGGCGGCGTGCAGTTGCCTGGGCGTGGCCAAGTGCGACTGCTGGGGCAAGACCTGGCCAGCCTCGGATCAGCCGCCCGGGATCGCTTCCGGGTCGATCACACCGGCTATGTCTTCCAGCAGTTCAATCTGCTGCCCTTTCTGTCGGTCGCAGAGAACGTCGCCCTGCCCTGCCGTTTTTCTGGCCTGCGCCAGCGCCGAGCCCATGAGCGACACGGCAGCGTCGCCGCTGCGATCGAGCGCCTGCTGGGTGATCTGGGACTGCCTGCCGAGCTGCGTCAGCAGCCGGCGTCGTCGTTATCCATTGGCCAGCAACAGCGGGTCGCCGCCGCCCGCGCGCTGATCGGCCAGCCCGAGCTGGTGATCGCCGACGAGCCCACCTCGGCCCTGGATGCGGACAGTCGCGAGGCGTTCCTGCGCCTGCTGTTCGCCGAGTGCCAGGCGGCCGGGTCCAGCCTGCTGTTCGTCAGCCACGACCAGAGCCTGGCGCCGCTGTTCGATCGCGCCCTGTCACTGGCGGACCTGAACCGCGCCGCACCCCGCACGGGAGTCTGATATGCCTCTGCTTCGCCTGGCCCTGGCCAGCCTGGCCAACCGCCGCTCCACCGTGCTGCTGACCGTGTTTGCCATTGGCCTGTCGGTCTGCCTGCTGCTCACCGTGGAGCGCACCCGGCACGAAGTGCGCGCCAGCTTCGCCAGCACTGTAAGTGGCACCGACCTGATCGTCGGCGCGCGCTCCGGGGCGGTGAACCTGCTGCTCTATTCGGTGTTCCGCATCGGCAACGCCACCAACAACATCCGCTGGGAAAGCTACCAGCACTTTGCCGAGCATCCCCGGGTGAAATGGGCGATCCCCTTGTCGCTGGGCGACTCGCACCGGGGCTTCCGCGTGCTGGGCACCAGCGAGGCCTATTTCGAGCACTTCCGGCACGGCCGGCAGCAGGCCCTGCAACTAGCCGAAGGACGGCCGTTCGGCAGCGAGCCTTTCGAAGTGGTACTGGGTGCGGAAGTGGCCAGCAGCCTCGGCTATCGGCTGGATCAGGAGATCGTGCTGGCCCATGGCGTGGCCCGGGTGAGTCTCACCCACCATGACGACAAACCGTTTCGCATTGTTGGGATTCTCAAACGCACCGGCACACCGGTGGACCGCACCCTGCACGTGCCGCTGCAGGGCATCGAAGCCCTGCACGTGGACTGGAGGAACGGCATGCCGGCGCGCGGCGCCGGACGCGTGAGTGCCGAGCAGGCGCGCCAGCTCGATTTGCAGCCCAGGCAGATCACCGCTTTCCTGGTCGGCCTGCACAGCCGGGTGAGCACCTTCGCCCTGCAGCGGGAGATCAACCAGTACGGCGGCGAACCGCTGCTGGCGATCCTGCCCGGCGTCGCCTTGCAGGAACTGTGGAGCCTGATGGGCGTTGCCGAGCAGGCACTGTTCGTGGTGTCGCTGTTCGTGGTGCTGATCGGCCTGGTCGGCATGCTCACCGCCATTCTCTCCAGCCTCAACGAGCGGCGCCGGGAAATGGCCATCCTGCGCTCTGTGGGCGCGCGGCCGTGGCATATCGCCGGCCTGCTGGTAATGGAGGCCGGCGCTCTGACCCTGGCCGGCATCCTGCTCGGGCTGGCACTGCTTTACCTCGGCCTGTTCCTGGCACAGCCACCGTTGCAGAGCCATTTCGGCCTGTACCTGCCGCTCACGCCACCCGGCGTCTATGAATGGGGACTGCTGGGCGCTATCTTCGCCACCGCCCTGCTGATGGGCGCCCTGCCAGCCTGGCGCGCCTATCGCCAGTCACTGGCCGATGGCCTGTCGATCCGTCTATGAGGTTGCTCATGTTGCGCACGCTGCTTGCCTTGCTGTTCGCCTTGTCCCTGCCGCTGCAGGCCGCCCAGGTACGGGTACTGGGCTGGAACGATCTGGTACCGGCCGACGCGCCGCCACCGGTCTTCCCCGAACTGCCGATGCACGACCTGGCCGAGCTGGGCGATGTGCTGATGGGCGAAGCCGAGGCGACCACCAGCATGCCCCAGGCCACCGGTCAGCCGGTGGTGCAGGCGCTGGATGGCCAGCGGGTGCGCCTGCCGGGCTATATCGTGCCGCTGGACATGAACGAGCGCGGGCGCGTTACCGAGTTCCTGCTGGTACCGTTCTATGGCGCCTGCATCCATGTGCCACCGCCGCCCTCCAACCAGATCGTGCATGCAGTCAGCGAGCTGGGCGTTCCGATCCAGGAACTCTGGCAGCCGTTCTGGATCGAGGGTCCCATGCAGGTGGAGGCCGTCAGCAGCGAATTGGCCGAAGCGGGGTATCGCATTCAGGCGCAGAAGATCTATGCCTATGAGGAAGGGGACCTGTAGCCCCCCCCCTCCCCCACAGAAAGGCACATTGATAGCAGGGACAAGCTGTCGCAGGTACGACACACCGACTATTGCGCCAGATCAAAAATCGCGAAAAACCCCAGGCGCACCATGGTTGCCACTAAACACGACAATCCATGGAGTTACCCCATGCGCAAGACTCTGTTCGCCGCTTCCGCCCTGGCCCTGGCCATTGCTGCTCCGCTCGCTCACGCCCACAAGGCCGGTGACATCATCGTTCGCGCCGGTGCGGTGACCGTGGATCCGCGAGAAGAGAGCAGCGGGATCAAACTGGGTGCGGCCGACCTCGGCGGCAAAGCAACCCTGGACAGCAATACCCAGCTGGGCCTGAACTTCGCCTACATGGTCTCCGACAAGGTGGGTATCGAACTGCTGGCCGCCACGCCCTTCACCCACACCGTCGGGGTGGCTGGTTCGCCGGCCGGCCTGGATGCGCTCAACGGCGAGCTGGCCGAAATCAGCCACCTGCCGCCGACCCTGAGCGCCGTGGTCTATCCCATGAACAGCAATTCCGCCTTCCAGCCCTACCTCGGCGTGGGTATCAACTACACCGTGTTCTTCGACGAGGAAGTCACCAGCAGCGCCAAGACCAAGGGCTTCCAAAACCTGTCCCTCGACAGCTCCTGGGGCCTGGCTTACCAGGTCGGCGCGGACTTCATGCTGAGCGATAACCTGATGATCAACGCCCAGGTGCGCTACATCGATATCGACACCACCGGCAAGACCACCCTGGCCGGCGTCGGTCGCCTGAATGTCGACGTCGATGTCGACCCGATGGTCTACATGGTCGGCCTGGGCTACAAGTTCTAAGCCACTTGCCACCTGAGAACGCCCCGCCCAGCGGGGCGTTCTCGTTTATGGATCGTTACACACCACACCGCTCTACAGAGTCGTGGTGCCCGCGAGGGCAGGAGCGATACCCCGCGGTGGGAGTCCGCTTCGCTGGCCGGCGTAACGCCAGCCCCGAGACTTCGCAGAAATCCGTTCAGCTCGCCCCGTGGCGGAAATAGCGGTCCAGCAGCGCCGGCAGGCCCGCCCGCCAGGCGCGTGGCTTGACGCCATAGGTGTTGAGGATCTTCTTGCAGGCCAGTACCCCATGCTGGGGCTCCGCCGCTGCGTCGGCGCAGGCCGCGTGGGCCAGCGGGATGATCTCGGCCGGCGGCAGGGTGCGCAGGTTGCGCGCCTCGGCGACCATGCACTGCCCCAGCGCCAGCACGGTGGTGGCCTCCTGGGCGCCGTAGTGGTAGGTGCCCCAGAGCGGCGCGGCGCAGTCGAGCTGCTTGAGGATCGCCAGGATCACCCGCGCCACGTCGTCCACCGGGCAGGGATTGCCGCGTCGGTCATCGGCCAGCTCCAGCGGTTCGCCGGTTTCCAGGCGGCGCAGGAAGCGACCGAGCACGCCATCGCGACTGTCGTCGAGGATCCAGCCGGTGCGCAGGATCACATGGCGCGGGCACAGCGCGCGTACCACCTGCTCCATGTCCAGCAAGGCCTGGCCCAGGGGGCCGAGTGGCTGCGGCTCGTCCGCTTCGCCATAGGCGGTCACCCGGGCACCGTCGAAGACACGATAACTGGACGGCTGCAGCAGGATGATGCCGTGGTACTGGCAAAGCTCTGCCAGACGTTCGACGGTTTCCTTTTGCGCGGCCAGCCGTGATTCGTCCACTTTGCTGTTCTGGAACCAGTCGTAATAGAAGGCCAGGTTCACCACCGCGTCGGGGCGGGTATCGTCGAGCAACTGGGTTAGGCTGGCGGCATCCCAGCTGGCACCCGGAGGGCGCGGGGCGAGAAAGCCGATGTCTTCCTCGGCGCCCTTGGCGATCAGCGATTGCCCCAGCGCGCTGCCGCCGCCGAGCAACATCAGGCGCATGCGCATGGAATCGACTCGCTATGGGAAGAATGACTGAATAACTGCATGGTGGCCGGAATAAGGATCAGGTTGAACGGCACGCGATGCGGGCGATGACCTTCGGCATTCTGCGGGTTTGCTATCGGATCGTCACTAGCGATCTTGCGTCCTGAAAGCAAAAAGCGCAGCCGAGGCTGCGCTTTTTGTCTGTGACGCACTTCTCAGAACGGAATATCGTCATCGAAGCTGTCGTAATCGGGCGCCGGTTGCGCCGGTGCCTGCTGCGGAGCCTGGCGGGCAGCCGGAGCCTGCTGCTGCGGCTCGCGCTGCGGGCGGGCCGGACGCTGGGCATAGTCGCCACCGCCTTCGGCGTTGCCACCACGGCCGCCGAGCAGTTGCATGGTGCCGCCCATATCTACCACGATCTCGGTGGTGTAGCGGTCCTGGCCCTGCTGGTCCTGCCACTTGCGGGTCTGCAGGCGACCTTCGATGTAGCACTGCGAGCCCTTGCGCAGGTACTCGCCGGCGATCTCGGCAACCTTGCCGAACAGCACCACGCGGTGCCATTCGGTACGTTCCTGCAGTTGGCCGGTCTGCTTGTCCTTCCAACTGTCAGTGGTGGCCAGGGTGATGTTGGTCACCGCGTTGCCGTTGGGCAGGTAGCGGGTTTCCGGATCTCCACCCACGTTGCCGATCAGAATGACTTTGTTAACCCCACGGGCCATGACGCTTCTCCCAGGTTCAGCACGCCGGCGCCGGGTCGATCAGACGCTCGAGCGACGCGCGGTCCAGTTGTTCGGTATCCACTTTGATGTACAGGGCGGCTTCCTCAGCCACCACCATGACGTCTGCCACGCCCGGCACCGCCAGCAGGCGCGCGGTCAGCCCGGTATCGGCCAGCGCCGCGCGCGACAGCGACAGGCGCAGGCTGGTGACATAGGGAGGCTCGCGCATGGTAGCAGCAATTGCCAGCCAGATCGCGCACAGCAGCGCACAGCCGATGAAAACCGCGCCCAGTCCGCCCTGCTCCAGCAGCCAGCCGCCGAAGATGCCGCCCAGCGCCGCGCCGAGGAACTGGCTGGTGGAATACACCCCCATCGCCGTGCCCTTGCCGGCCGCCGGCGAGACCTTGCTGACCAGCGAGGGCAACGACGCCTCCAGCAGGTTGAAGGCCATGAAGAACAGGATGGCGCCGATCACCAGCGCGGTCAGACTGTGGCCCAATTGCCAGAAATACAGCTCGCAGACCAGCAGCAGCGCCACCGCGCCGAGCAGCACGCGCTTCATCTGGCGCTTCTTCTCGCCATAGATGATGAACGGCACCATGGCGAAGAAACCCACCAGCATGGCCACCAGGTATACCCACCAGTGCTCGTCGCGCGGCAAACCGGCCTGTTCGACCAGCGTCAGCGGCAGCGCCACGAAGCTGGCCATGAGGATCGCGTGCAGCACCAGGATGCCCACATCCAGGCGCAGCAGCTCGCCATGGCGCAGGATGCTGCCCAGCGCCTGGCGGGCCACGCCGGATTCGCGATGACGCAGCGCCGCCGTGGCCTTGGGCACCATGCCCGCCACGACCACCATGCCGAACAGCGCCATGCCGGCGGTGATCCAGAACAGGCCGGACAGTCCGAAAGCGCGGGTGACCAGCGGGCCGGCCACCATGGCCAGGGCGAAGGACACGCCGATGCTCATGCCGATCAGCGCCATGGCCTTGGTGCGATGCTGTTCGCGGGTCAGGTCGGAGAGCAGCGCCATCACCGCGGCGGAAATCGCCCCGGCGCCCTGCAGCACCCGCCCGGCGATCACACCCCAGATGGAATCGGCATTGGCCGCCAGCGCCGAACCTGCGGCGAAGATCAGCAGGCCGGCATAGATCACCGGGCGCCGACCGATGCGGTCCGACAGCACGCCGAAGGGAATCTGCAGCAGCGCCTGGGTCAGGCCGTAGGCACCAATGGCCAGGCCGATCAGCGCCGGCGTGCTGCCGGCCAGCTCCTGACCATAGGTGGCCAGCACCGGCAGGACCATGAACATGCCGAGCATGCGGAAGGCGAAGACCATGGCCAGCCCGCCGGCGGCCCGGGTCTCGGCAGGGGACATGCGTTCGCTGGATGAATCGTGCATGAACGAACAAGCCTCGTGAAAAGGGCCGCAGATTCTAGCAGGACGACACCGGCTTGGACCGATAAGCGCGCTTGTGACGCGCGTTTCTCCTGCCCGTATACTTCCGCCTTTCCGCCCGCCATGCGAGGCCCGCTGTACGTGGACCAGATCCTGATCCGTGGGGCGCGTACCCACAACCTGAAGAACATCGACCTGACCCTGCCGCGCGACAAGCTGATCGTCATCACCGGCCTGTCCGGCTCCGGCAAGTCCTCCCTGGCCTTCGACACCCTGTACGCCGAGGGCCAGCGCCGCTACGTGGAATCGCTGTCCGCCTATGCGCGGCAGTTCCTTTCGATGATGGAAAAGCCCGACGTGGACACCATCGAGGGCCTGTCGCCGGCGATTTCCATCGAGCAGAAGTCCACCTCGCACAACCCACGCTCCACGGTGGGCACTATCACCGAGATTTACGACTACCTGCGTTTGCTCTACGCGCGGGTCGGCACGCCGCGCTGCCCGGATCACGACATTCCGCTGGAGGCGCAGACCGTCAGCCAGATGGTCGACCAGGTGCTGGGCCTGCCCGAGGGCAGCCGCCTGATGCTGCTGGCTCCGGTGATCCGCGAGCGCAAGGGCGAGCACCTGGCAGTGTTCGACGAGCTGCGCGCCCAGGGCTTCGTGCGCGCGCGAGTCAACGGCCGGCTCTACGAGCTGGACGAGCTGGACGAGCTGCCGGCGCTGGAGAAGCAGAAGAAGCACACCATCGAGGTGGTGGTGGACCGCTTCAAGGTGCGCGCCGACCTGCAGCAGCGTCTGGCCGAATCCTTCGAGACCGCGCTGAAGCTGGCCGACGGCATCGCCCTGGTGGCGCCGATGGACGAAGACGCCACGCAGGAGGAGCTGATCTTCTCCGCGCGCTTCGCCTGTCCGGTATGCGGCCACTCGATCAGCGAGCTGGAGCCCAAGCTGTTCTCGTTCAACAACCCGGCCGGCGCCTGCGGCACCTGCGACGGCTTGGGCGTCAAACAGTTCTTTGATGCCCGCCGGGTAGTGACCGGCAACCTGAGCCTGGCCGCCGGGGCGATTCGCGGCTGGGATCGACGCAACATCTATTACTTCCAGATGCTTGGCTCGCTGGCCGCGCATTATGGATTCGACCTGGATGCGCCGTTCGACAGCCTGAGCGCCGAGAACCAGAAACGCATCCTCTACGGCAGCGGCAAGGAAAGCATCGCCTTCCGCTATCTGAACGACCGTGGCGACATCGTCACCCGCTCGCATCCCTTCGAGGGCATCCTCAACAACCTGGAACGCCGCTACCGGGAGACCAGTTCCGACAGCGTGCGCGAGGAACTGGCCAAGTACCTGGGCACCCAGCCCTGCCCGGACTGCCTGGGCACCCGCCTGCGCCGCGAGGCGCGGCACGTCTGGGTGGGCGAGAAGACGCTGCCCGGGGTGACCGGCCTGCCGGTGGGCGACGCCTGCGACTACTTCGCCGGCCTCAGCCTGAGCGGCCAGCGCGGCGAGATCGCCGCCAAGATCCTCAAGGAAATCCGCGAGCGCCTGCAGTTCCTGGTCAACGTCGGCCTTGACTACCTGACCCTGGACCGCAGCGCCGAGACGCTGTCCGGCGGCGAGGCGCAGCGCATCCGCCTGGCCAGCCAGATCGGCGCCGGCCTGGTGGGCGTCATGTACATCCTCGACGAACCGTCCATCGGCCTGCACCAGCGCGACAACGAGCGCCTGCTGGGCACCCTCACCCACCTGCGCAACCTGGGCAACACGGTGATCGTGGTGGAGCACGACGAGGACGCCATTCGCCTGGCCGACTACGTGGTGGACATAGGCCCCGGCGCCGGCGTGCATGGTGGGCGCATCGTCGCCGAAGGCACGCCCGATGAGATCATGGCGCATGCAGTTTCGCTGACCGGCAAGTACCTGTCCGGCCGTGAGCGCATCCGCTATCCGGCCAAGCGCACCCCTCGAGACAAGAAGAAGCAGCTCATCCTCAAGGGCGCGCGCGGCAACAACCTGCGTAACGTCACCCTGGAGATACCGGTCGGTCTGCTGACCTGCGTCACCGGGGTGTCCGGCTCAGGCAAGTCGACGTTGATCAACAACACCCTGCACCCGATCACCGCCACGGCGCTGAACGGGGCCACCAGCCTGGAAGTGGCGGCCTACGACAGCTTCGACGGCCTGCAGCACCTGGACAAGGTGGTGGATATTGACCAGAGCCCGATCGGCCGGACGCCGCGCTCCAACCCGGCGACCTACACCGGGCTGTTCACACCGATCCGCGAGCTGTTCTCCGGCGTGCCGGAAGCGCGCGCCCGCGGCTATGGTCCGGGGCGGTTCTCCTTCAACGTCAAGGGTGGGCGCTGCGAGGCCTGCCAGGGTGATGGCGTGCTCAAGGTGGAAATGCACTTCCTGCCGGACATCTATGTGGCCTGCGACGTGTGCAAAGGCAAGCGCTACAACCGCGAAACCCTGGAAGTGAAGTACAAGGGCAAGAACATCTATGAAGTGCTGGAGATGACCATCGAGGAAGCGCGTGAGTTCTTCGACCCGGTGCCAGCCGTGGCGCGCAAGCTGCAGACACTGATCGACGTCGGTCTGACCTACATCAAGCTCGGCCAGAGTGCCACCACGCTGTCAGGCGGCGAGGCCCAGCGGGTCAAGCTGGCGCGCGAGTTGTCCAAGCGCGACACCGGCAAGACCCTGTACATCCTCGACGAGCCCACCACCGGCCTGCACTTCGCCGACATCCAGCAATTGCTGGACGTGCTGCACCGGCTGCGCGACCACGGCAACACCGTGGTGGTGATCGAGCACAACCTGGATGTGATCAAGACCGCCGACTGGCTGGTCGACCTGGGCCCCGAAGGTGGCTCGCGGGGCGGCCAGATCATCGCCACCGGCACGCCGGAGCAGGTCGCCGCCAATCCGGCGTCCCACACCGGGCGCTTCCTCAAGCCCCTGCTGGAGCGCGACGCACAACCGCTCGGCGCCTGAGGTTGCCGATACGTCGCCCGTCAGGCGTATCCTGAAAACAAAAAAGCCCGCAGCATGCTGCGGGCTTGTTTTTTCCGGCCTCGATCAGACCAGGGCTTCCTCCACGGGAATCTCCAGCGCCTTGGCGATACCGCTGCCGTAGGCCGGGTCGGCCAGGTAGCAGTGGCGGATGTGGCGCAGCTTGATGTGCCGCTCCACCCCGTTCATGGCCCGGGCGGTGTTGCCGAACAGACGCTCCTGCGCGTCGCTGTCCATCAGGCGGAACAGGTCGCCGGCCTGGGTGAAGTAATCGCTGTCGTCCTCGCGGTAATCGTAGCGATCGGCCGCACCAGCGAGCGCCATCGGCGGCTCGCTGAAGTCCCGCTGCTCCTTCCACTCGCCATAGCTGTTCGGCTCGTAGTGCAAACGGCTGCCGTGGTTGCCGTCCACGCGCATGGCGCCGTCGCGATGGTAGCTGTGGAACGGGCAGCGCGGCGCGTTGACCGGGATCTGGTGGTGGTTGACCCCCAGGCGGTAACGCTGGGCATCGCCGTAGGAGAACAGACGACCCTGCAGCATGCGGTCCGGCGAGAAGCCGATGCCGGGCACCACGTTGGCCGGGGTGAAGGCGGCCTGTTCCACGTCCTGGAAGTAGTTGTCCGGGTTGCGGTTCAGCTCGAAGTAACCGACCTCGATCAGCGGGTAGTCCTTCTTCGACCACACCTTGGTCAGGTCGAACGGGTGGAAGCGGTAGGTCGCCGCGTCGGCCTCCGGCATGATCTGCACGTACAGCGTCCAGCGCGGGTAGTCGCCCCGCTCAATCGCCTCGTAGAGATCGCGCTGCCCGCTCTCGCGGTCATTGGCGACGATCGCCGCCGCCTCGGCATCGGTCAGGTTCTTGATGCCCTGCTGGGTCTTGAAGTGGAACTTGACCCAGTAGCGCTGGTTCTGCGCATTGATGAAGCTGTAGGTGTGCGAGCCGAAACCGTGCATGTGCCGATAGGAGGCCGGAATGCCGCGGTCGCCCATCACGTAGGTCACCTGGTGCAGCGCTTCGGGCAGGCCGGTCCAGAAGTCCCAGTTGTTGTTGGCGCTGCGCATGTTGGTGCGCGGGTCGCGCTTCACGGCGTGGTTGAGGTCGGGGAACTTCAGCGGGTCGCGGAAGAAGAACACCGGCGTGTTGTTGCCCACCAGGTCCCAGTTGCCTTCCTCGGTGTAGAACTTCAGCGCGAAGCCGCGGATATCACGTTCGGCATCTGCCGCGCCCCGCTCACCGGCCACGGTGGAGAAACGGGCGAACATCGGGGTCTGCTTGCCGATCTGCGAGAACACCTTGGCGCGGGTATAGCGAGTGATGTCGTGGGTGATGGTCAGCGTGCCGAAGGCTCCGGAGCCCTTGGCGTGCATGCGCCGCTCCGGAATCACCTCGCGGTCGAAATGGGCAAGCTTTTCCAGGAACCAGACGTCCTGCAGCAGCATCGGCCCGCGCGGGCCCGCGGTCATGACATTCTGGTTCTCGGCTACGGGCGCACCGGCGGCGGTCGTGAGTTTCGGCTTGTCGGTCATCGTCTGGATCCCTCTGGTTTCTTCTCTGGGGAACTGGCGAGCCAGTTCGTTGAAGCGACTATACGTAGCCCCTTCGATAGAAACCCATGACATGACTCAAAGCATTCAATTGAGAAAAACTAACGAAGCATGCGGTCAGTCTTCCCCGAACCGATACTCCAGGCTCAGCCCTGCGTACCAGGTGCGCCCGGCGCCGGGTTCGTAATAGCGGGCGTTGCCGTCGCCGATGATCACCGAACCGATGTACTCGCGCCCCGCGAGATTGTCGATCCGCAGCGTCTCGCGCAGTATCCACGCCCTGTGTCGCTGCTCGAACTGCGCATAGCTGCTGAACAGCGCATACCCCGGCGCCGCGCGATCACGGTTCAGATCATGGACCTCCATGGCGCTGCGCGCGGCCGCCTCCAGCCCCAGCTCCACATCATCGCGTGGCTGCCAGGCCAGCGTCGCGGAAAAACTGTGCTCCGCTATGCCGGGTAGCCGGTTGTCGCTCGCAACGACCTGCCCCTGACTGCTGAAGCGTTTGCTGTACCGCGCATCCAGCCAGGTGTAGGCCAGGCGCGCCTGCAGATAATCCCCCAACGGCTGTTCCAGCCCGATCTCAAACCCGCGTCGTCGCGTTTGGGCCGCGTTCTGGTAGGCCGTGCGACCACCACTTGCCGCAGCCACCACCAACTCATTGTCGGTCCGGATATTAAACCAGGCGGCCTGCAGGCGGCCGTGGCCGGGCAAGGCCGCACGCAGACCCAGCTCGTGCTGCTCGCTGGTGGCCGGACGCAGACCAAAGCCGAAACGACCATCCTCGCCCGAGTACGCCAGCTCACCCAGGGTCGGCGTTTCGAAGCCTTTAGACCAGCCGGCATAGGCCGTCAGCCCAAAGGGGAGCGCATAACCGGCGCCGACGCTGGGGGTGAGTTCGCGGTACGTAACCGCGCCGCTGTCATCGCCGTTTCCGGCGACCACGTAGTGATCGTCCACTTCGAACGCCACTTCGTTGTGGCGCAGACCCACCTGGACATTCAGCTGCTCTCCGTGCCAGGCCAGCTGCAGGTACGGCGCCAGGCTGCGTATCTCGTCTCGCTCATCTCGCCGCAAGCTACCCCGCACGCCCAGCAGATCACCGACAAAATTCTCGTAACCCTGGCGATCATCCACCGATACGTCGTAATCCAGGCCGCCGGTAAGGATCAGCTCGCCGGGCCCGACCAGCCATGGCTGGATCCAGCGGCTATGCAACCCGTAGTAATCGCGCTCGAAATCGACCACGCCACCAGCCTGCGTCGCACTGGCCTGCTGCACCGCTCGGGGGATCGACAGGAACTGCACGACGCGGCGTTTTCCGCCGTACAGCGTGGTCTGCCATTGCGCAGTCCAAAGATCTTGCTGGTAGTTGATGCCCACCTGCTGCTGGTCAACGGACTTTCGCGTGTTGTACAGCAGCGTATTGGCCGAGTTGCTACGTGGGTCCCGCCGATAGGCTGCCCAATCGAGCCCCTGCGGATCCTGGGTGTCGTCCTGCTGCAGATCGCTGTAGATCAAGGCCAGCCGGCGGTCCGCCGGCGTGACAGTCAGCTTGGCGAAGCGCTTGTCGACGCGCGCCGAGCTGTGATGGCGGAAGCCATCCAGATCAAGACTGGACTGGTTGAACACGAGGCCGCCCCAGTCTGTGCCAGACTCCACGCCCACGTGATGCCGCCGCGTACCCCAGCGTCCGAAGGTACTGCCTGCCAGAAGGCGTGGGTCGCCCGTGCCGTCGCGGGAGAACAGCTGGATCACCCCGCCCGAGTTGCTGCCATACACACTGGCGGAGGGACCACGCAGGACTTCGATGTGATCGAGGGTATCCAGATCGAAACTCGAAGCCTGCCCCTGGCCGTCGGGGATACTTGCCGGTATCCCGTCGCTGAGCAGCTTGACGCCGCGGATCCCGAAGGCCGAACGTGCCCCGAAGCCGCGGATCGACAGCTGCGGTTCCTGCGCGAGGTTATGGCGCTGTTGAACGCTGAGACCCGGTACGCCCTGCAATGCTTCCGACAAGTCGATGCCTGGGTGGCCCTGGCGGGCATCGCCAAGGTCGATCCGCTCGACCGAGAAAGGCTGGGTATCCACCGGCGCTTCAAAACGCGTCCCGCTGATCACCATGTGGGCAACTTCAACGGCGGCCAGGGCGGGGGAGCTGGTGAGTAAAAGCAGGACGGCGGAAGCGGCTCTGGGCATCCATTCTCCAAGGCAGGTGCAATGATGTGGCGCGCTGTCAGCGTAGCCGCAAGGAGACCACAGATGGCCATTCGGTTTCGCACAGGCGAAAAAAAACCGGGCCAGGGCCCGGTTTCTTTCTGGATCACGACTTACTCAGCCGCGGCTTCCACGGTACCAGCGACCGGACGGTCAACCAGTTCAACGTAAGCCATCGGGGCGTTGTCGCCAGCGCGGAAACCGCACTTCAGGATGCGCAGGTAGCCGCCCTGACGGGTGGCGTAGCGCTTGCCCAGGTCGTTGAACAGCTTGCCGACAGCAGCCTTGGAGCGGGTGCGGTCGAAAGCCAGACGACGGTTGGCGACGGTGTCTTCCTTGGCCAGGGTGATCAGCGGCTCGGCAACGCGGCGCAGTTCCTTGGCTTTCGGCAGGGTGGTCTTGATCAGTTCGTGCTCGAACAGCGACACCGCCATGTTCTGGAACATGGCCTTGCGGTGGGCGCTGGTGCGGCTCAGGTGACGGCCACTTTTACGATGACGCATGATTGAAATTCCTTACCAAACGTGAAAGTTCGGTGACTGGGGACGATCAGGCGGTGGCCTTATCGTCCTTCTTCAGACTTGCCGGCGGCCAGTTATCGAGGCGCATACCGAGGGACAGACCACGAGAAGCCAGAACGTCCTTGATTTCGGTCAGGGACTTCTTGCCCAGGTTCGGCGTCTTCAACAGCTCGACCTCGGTGCGCTGGATCAGGTCACCGATGTAGTAGATGTTTTCTGCCTTGAGGCAGTTGGCCGAACGGACGGTCAGCTCCAGGTCGTCAACCGGGCGCAGCAGGATCGGATCGATCTCGTCTTCCTGCTCCACTACCACCGGCTCCGCATCACCCTTCAGATCGACGAACGCGGCCAGCTGCTGCTGCAGGATGGTCGCGGCGCGACGGATGGATTCCTCGGGATCGAGGGTGCCGTTGGTTTCCAGGTCGATGACCAGCTTGTCCAGGTTGGTACGCTGCTCGACGCGGGCGTTTTCCACCACGTAAGCGATACGACGGACCGGGCTGAAGGAAGCGTCAAGCTGCAGACGACCAATGCTGCGGCTTTCGTCCTCGTCGCTCTGGCGGGCGTCGGCCGGGACGTAACCACGACCGCGCGCCACCTTGAGCTTCATGTTCAGGGAACCGTTGTCCGCCAGATGAGCGATCACGTGGTCGCCGTTGACGATTTCGACATCGTGATCCAGCTGAATATCGGCGGCGGTGACCACGCCCGGGCCCTTCTTGGAAAGGCTCAGCGTTACTTCATCGCGGCCGTGCAGCTTGATAGCCAGGCCCTTGAGGTTCAGGAGGATCTCGATGACATCTTCCTGAACGCCTTCGATGGCGCTGTACTCGTGGAGCACGCCATCAATCTCGGCCTCGACCACTGCACAGCCAGGCATGGAGGACAACAGGATGCGACGCAGCGCGTTGCCCAAGGTATGGCCAAAGCCACGCTCGAGAGGCTCGAGCGTGATCTTGGCGCGGGTCGGACTGACCGCCTGAACGTCGATATGACGCGGGGTCAGGAACTCATTTACCGAACTCTGCATGGATGCACCTATTTTCTAGCCCTTACTTGGAGTAGAGCTCGACAATCAGGTTTTCGTTGATGTCGGCGGACAGGTCAGAACGGGCCGGAACGCTCTTGAACACGCCCGACTTCTTCTCTGCGTCTACTTCAAGCCATTCGGCACGGCCACGCTGAGCCGCCAGCTCGAGAGCTTGGGCAATACGCAGCTGGTTCTTGGACTTCTCGCGAACAGCAACCACGTCACCGGCTTTCACCTGGTAGGACGGGATGTTCACGGTCTGACCGTTGACGGTGATGGACTTGTGCGACACCAGCTGACGGGATTCGGCGCGGGTGGCACCAAAGCCCATGCGGTAGACGACGTTGTCCAGACGGCACTCGAGCAGTTGCAGTAGGTTTTCGCCGGTAGCGCCCTTGCGACGGGCAGCTTCCTTGTAATAACCGCTGAACTGACGCTCGAGAACGCCGTAGATGCGACGCACTTTCTGCTTTTCACGCAGCTGGGTGCCGTAATCGGACAGACGACCGCGACGCAGGCCGTGCTGGCCGGGAGCCTGTTCGGCCTTGCACTTGGAGTCCAGTGCGCGAGCACCGCTCTTCAGGAACAGGTCGGTGCCTTCACGGCGAGACAGTTTGCATTTGGGACCAATGTAACGAGCCATTTCTCACTGTCTCCTATTACACGCGACGCTTCTTCGGCGGACGGCACCCGTTGTGCGGGATGGGCGTCACGTCGGTGATGCTGGCGATCTTGTAACCGCAGGCGTTCAGTGCGCGGACTGCGGATTCGCGGCCCGGGCCCGGGCCCTTGACGTTCACATCGAGGTTCTTCAGACCGTACTCCAGCGCAGCCTGGCCGGCGCGCTCGGCAGCCACCTGGGCAGCGAACGGAGTGGACTTACGGGAACCACGGAAACCGGAACCACCGGAGGTGGCCCAGGACAACGCGTTGCCCTGACGGTCAGTGATGGTCACGATAGTGTTGTTGAAAGAAGCGTGGATGTGGGCGATGCCATCAACCACCGTCTTTTTGACCTTCTTGCGAGGACGAGCAGCAGGTTTTGCCATGATCAAATTCCTAAGCGATTACTTGCGGATCGGCTTACGCGGGCCCTTACGGGTACGCGCGTTGGTCTTGGTACGCTGACCGTGTACCGGCAGACCGCGACGATGGCGCAGACCGCGGTAGCAACCGAGGTCCATCAGACGCTTGATGTTCATGTTGATCTCACGGCGCAGGTCACCTTCAGTGGTGAGCTTGGCGACTTCGCCGCGGAGCTGCTCGAGCTGCTCGTCGGAGAGATCCTTGATCTTCACCGCCGGATTCACGCCGGTGGTGGCACAGATTTGCTGTGCAGTGGTGCGACCAACACCGTAGATGTAGGTCAGCGAGATAACAGTGTGCTTGTTATCTGGAATGTTGACGCCTGCAATACGGGCCATTCAGTGTGGACTCCAATTGACAGCTACCGACGCCCCGGAAGCCAAGAAATAGGGCGCGCGATATTAGCGCTGTAATAGCAAATGTTCAACCCGGCAGCACACTAGCTGCCGGGCTATTGACGCTGGATCACAATCAGCCTTGGCGCTGCTTGTGGCGCGGCTCCGCCTTGCAGATCACGCGCACGACGCCGTCGCGACGCACGATCTTGCAGTTACGGCACAGCTTCTTGACCGATGCACGAACTTTCATCAGTAACTCCTAGAACCTTACGGCAACCAGGTCAGCGGAGCATGCCGCTGCCATAGCCCTTCAGGTTGGCTTTCTTCATCAGGGAATCGTACTGGTGCGAGACGAGATGGGACTGGACTTGAGACATAAAGTCCATGACCACCACGACCACGATCAGCAGCGAGGTCCCGCCAAGGTAGAACGGCACGTTGGCGGCCACCACCAGGAACTGGGGCAGCAGACACACAGCCGTCATGTACAGAGCACCGAACATGGTCAAGCGGGTCAGGACGCCATCGATGTAGCGCGCCGACTGCTCACCCGGACGGATACCCGGGATAAAGGCACCAGACTTCTTCAGGTTCTCCGCTACGTCCTTCGGATTGAACATCAGCGCCGTATAGAAGAAGCAGAAGAAGATGATCCCTGCACTAAACAGCAAGATGTTCAGCGGCTGGCCCGGAGCGATCGACTGAGAAACATCCTGCAGCCAGCCCATGCTCTCGGACTGACCGAACCACTGACCCAGCGAAGCCGGGAACAACAGGATGCTGCTGGCGAAGATGGCCGGAATAACGCCCGCCATGTTCACCTTCAACGGCAGGTGGCTGGTCTGCGCGGCGAAGACCTTGCGGCCCTGCTGACGCTTGGCGTAGTGCACCGCAATACGGCGCTGGCCACGCTCGATGAACACCACGAAACCGATGATCAGTACGGCCAGCAGGCCGATGACCAGCAGAGCGAAGATGTTGATGTCGCCCTGCCGAGCCGACTCGAACGACTGACCGATGGCCGACGGCAAGCCCGCCACGATGCCGGCGAAGATCAACATGGAGATGCCGTTGCCGACACCCCGTTCGGTGATCTGTTCGCCGAGCCACATCATGAACATGGCGCCAGCTACGAACGTGGTGATGGCCACGAAGTAGAAGCCGAAGTCGGTCGCGAAAGCCACACCCTGGCTCGCCAGGCCAACGGACATGCCAATGGCTTGCACGATGGCCAGCACCAGGGTGCCGTAGCGGGTGTACTGGCTGATCTTGCGACGGCCAGATTCACCTTCCTTCTTCAACTGCTCCAGCTGCGGGCTGACAGCGGTCATCAGCTGCATGATGATCGACGCCGAGATGTACGGCATGATCCCCAGCGCAAAGATGCTCATCCGCTCCAGCGCACCGCCGGAAAACATGTTGAACAGGCTAAGAATGGTCCCCTCATTCTGACGGAAGAGCTCCGCCAGACGGTCAGGATTGATCCCGGGAACCGGGATATGCGCACCAATTCGGTAGACGATGATCGCCAGGAACAGGAAGCGCAGCCGAGCCCACAGCTCGGACAACCCGCCGTTGCTTAGCGCAGAGAGAGCACCTTGCCTAGCCATTTAGTCCTCGATCTTACCGCCAGCTGCTTCGATAGCCGCACGCGCACCCTTGGTGGCGGCGATGCCCTTCAGGGTAACAGCGCGACCAACCTCGCCGGACAGCATGACTTTGACACGCTGCACGTTCTGGTTGATGACGTTGGCATCCTTCAGCGCCTGCAGAGTCACGACGTCACCTTCCACCTTGGCCAGCTCGGAAGTACGTACTTCAGCGCGATCCAGGGCCTTCAGGGAGACGAAGCCGAACTTCGGCAGACGACGGTGCAGCGGCTGCTGGCCACCCTCGAAACCGGGAGCGATGGTGCCGCCGGTACGGGAGGTCTGGCCCTTGTGGCCGCGACCACCGGTCTTGCCCAGGCCGCTACCGATACCACGACCGGGGCGGTGCTTTTCGCGACGGGCGCCGGGCGCGGAGCGCAGATCATTCAGTTTCATGGTTAGCCCTCCACACGCAGCAGATAGTAGGCCTTGTTGATCATGCCGCGGTTTTCAGGAGTGTCCTGGATCTCGACGGTATGACCGATGCGACGCAGACCGAGGCCCTTGACGCACGCCTTGTGGTTGGCCAGGCGGCCGTTCACGCTCTTGACGAGGGTGACTTTGACAGTGTTAGCCATGGTTAGAGGATCTCCTCGACACTCTTGCCACGCTTGGCTGCAACGCTGGCCGGCGCCTGCATGGCCTTCAGACCCTTGAAGGTGGCCTGAACCACGTTCACCGGGTTGGTGGAGCCATAGCACTTGGCCAGGACGTTCTGCACGCCCGCGACTTCCAGGATGGCGCGCATGGCACCACCAGCGATCACACCGGTACCTTCGGAGGCCGGCTGCATGTACACCTTGGAGGCGCCATGAGCAGACTTCAGCGGGTACTGCAGGGTGGTGCCGTTCAGGTCGACCTGGATCATGTTGCGGCGAGCCGCTTCCATGGCCTTCTGAATGGCGGCCGGTACTTCGCGGGACTTGCCGCGACCGAAACCGACACGACCCTTGCCATCACCAACAACGGTCAGCGCGGTGAAGGTGAAGATGCGGCCACCCTTAACGGTCTTGGCAACGCGATTCACCTGAACCAGCTTCTCGATGTAGCCTTCGTCGCGTGCTTCTTCGCGGTTGTCGCGGTTGTCGCGATCGCGCTTTTGCTCGTGATTTGCCATAACTTAGAACTCCAGCCCGCCTTCACGAGCAGCATCAGCCAGCGCCTGGACGCGGCCGTGGTACTTGAAGCCAGAACGGTCGAACGCCACCTGGGTGACACCAGCGGCCTTGGCACGCTCGGCTACCAGCTGACCAACCTTCTTGGCCGCCTCGACGTTGCCAGTGGCACCGTCGCGCAGTTCTTTGTCCAGGGTCGAGGCGGAAGCCAGGACCTTGCCGCCATCGGCCGAGATGACCTGGGCGTAGATGTGCTGGGAAGAGCGGTACACGCAGAGGCGTACGACTTCCAGTTCGCGCATTTTCAGGCGTGCCTTGCGAGCGCGACGCAGACGAGTTTCTTTCTTTTCGCTCATTTGCTATGCCCTACTTCTTCTTGGCTTCTTTGCGAAGGACGACTTCGTCTGCATAACGCACGCCCTTGCCCTTGTACGGCTCGGGACGACGGAAGTCGCGGATTTCGGCGGCAACCTGACCGAGCAGTTGCTTGTCGATACCCTTCAGAACGATGTCGGTCTGGTTGGGGGTCTCGGCAACGATGCCTTCCGGCAGCTCGTAGTCGATCGGATGCGAGAAGCCGAGCGCGAGGTTGAGCACCTTGCCCTTGGCCTGAGCCTTGTAGCCCACACCAACGAGCTGGAGCTTGCGCTCGAAGCCCTGGCTGACACCGAGGACCATGTTGTTGACCAGCGCACGGGTGGTACCGGTCATGGCGCGAGTCTGCTGATCGCCATTGCGAGCAGCAAAGCGCAGCTCTCCGGAATCCTGAATGACTTCAACCGACGGATGCAGCTTCAGCTCGAGAGCGCCCTTGGCACCCTTGACCGACAACAGCTGACCGTTCAGCTTGACTTCAACACCCGCAGGCAGCTTGACGGGGTTTTTAGCAACGCGAGACATGCTTAAACCCCCTTAGAATACGGTGCAGAGGACTTCGCCACCGACACCGGCAGCGCGAGCAGCACGATCAGTCATCACACCCTTGTTGGTGGAAACGATCGAGACGCCCAGACCACCACGCACTTTCGGCAGCTGATCGACGGACTTGTACTGACGCAGGCCGGGACGGCTGGTGCGCTTGAGCTCTTCAATGACCGGACGGCCTTCGAAATACTTCAGCTCGATGGTCAGCAGCGGCTTGGCTTCGCTGCTCACCTGGTAACCCGCAATGTAACCTTCGTTCTTCAGAACGTTGGCAACTGCCACCTTCAGCTTGGAGGACGGCATGCTTACGACGGACTTTTCAGCCATCTGGGCATTACGGATACGAGTTAGCATGTCCGCTAACGGGTCCTGCATACTCATGGGCTTGATGCTCCTAAACAAAAAAACGGCCTTTCGGCGCCTGGAGCGCCAGAGACCGTAACGGCTAAATGCCGGGCTCTGGCGAGCCGGCAATTCTAGAGATTGCTCAAAAACAAATCAAGCCCCGAAAGGGGCTTGATCTGAGAGCCAAAGCGAGGAGCGAACTCCTCGCAGACTGCTTACCAGCTGGCCTTGACCAGACCAGGTACGTCACCGCGCATGGCCGCTTCACGCAGCATGTTACGGGACAGACCGAACTTACGGTACACACCGTGCGGACGGCCGGTCAGACGGCAGCGATTGCGCAGGCGAGCAGCGCTGGCGTCGCGCGGCTGCTTCTGCAGGGCTACCTGGGCTTCCCAACGCGCTTCCGGAGTGGAGTTCGGGTTGGCGATGATAGCTTTCAGCTCGGCACGCTTCTTGGCGTACTTGGCAACCGTTTGCTGACGCTTCAGCTCACGGTTCTTCATGCTCTGTTTGGCCATTGCCTACTCCAGATCAGTTGCGGAACGGGAACTTGAAGGCACGCAGAAGCGCGCGACCTTCGTCGTCGTTACGGGCAGTGGTAGTCAGGGTGATGTCCAGACCACGCAGAGCATCGATCTTGTCGTAATCGATTTCCGGGAAAATGATCTGCTCTTTCACACCCATGCTGTAGTTGCCACGACCATCGAAGGACTTGGCATTCAGGCCGCGGAAGTCACGCACACGCGGCAGGGAAATGGACAGCAGACGGTCCAGGAACTCGTACATGCGATCGCTGCGCAGGGTGACCTTGACCCCGATCGGCCAGCCCTCGCGGACCTTAAAGCCGGCGATGGACTTGCGAGCGTAGGTGACCACCGGCTTCTGGCCGGTGATCTTTTCCAGATCGGCTACCGCGTTCTCGATGACTTTCTTGTCGCCGATCGCTTCGCCCAGACCCATGTTCAGGGTGATCTTGGTGATGCGCGGAACTTCCATCACGTTGGCCAGCTTAAGGTCGTCCTTCAGCTGAGGCGCAATCTGGTTCCGGTAGATCTCTTTGAGTCGTGCCATTGGTTTCTACCTGCTCTTCTCAAGCGCCAACCGGCTTCTGGGTGGACTTGAAGACACGAATTTTCTTGCCGTCTTCAACCTTGAAGCCAACGCGGTCAGCCTTGTTGGTTTCAGCATTGAAGATTGCAACGTTGGACACGTGCAGCGGCGCTTCTTTCTCGACGATACCGCCTTGAACGCCCAGCATCGGGTTCGGCTTGGTGTGGCGCTTCACCAGGTTGACGCCAGCGACGACCAGACGGTCGTCTGCCAGCACCTTGAGCACCTTGCCACGCTTGCCCTTGTCTTTGCCGGCGATGACGATGATCTCGTCGTCACGACGAATCTTTTGCATGACGGCTTCTCCTTACAGCACTTCGGGGGCGAGCGAGACGATCTTCATGAACTTCTCGGTACGCAGTTCACGAGTCACCGGCCCGAAGATACGGGTGCCGATCGGCTCCTGCTTGTTGTTCAGCAGAACCGCGGCGTTGCCATCGAAGCGGATGATCGAACCGTCGGGACGACGCACACCATGACGGGTACGCACGACCACGGCAGTCATGACCTGGCCTTTCTTGACCTTACCGCGCGGAATCGCTTCTTTCACGGTGACCTTGATGATGTCGCCAATACCGGCATAACGACGGTGCGAACCACCCAGGACCTTGATGCACATAACACGACGAGCACCGCTGTTGTCAGCGACGTCGAGCATGGATTGAGTCTGAATCATAAAATTTCTCCGACCCCTAGTCCTTAGACTTCCGCTGCGCGCTCTACGACTTCAACCAGCGCCCAGGACTTGGTCTTGGAAACCGGACGGGTCTCGCGAATGGTGACCAGGTCGCCGATGCGGCACTGATTGGTTTCGTCGTGGGCGTGCAGTTTGGTCGAACGCTTCACATATTTGCCGTAGATCGGGTGCTTTACGCGACGCTCGATCAGAACGGTGATGGACTTGTCCATCTTGTCGCTGACGACACGGCCGGTCAGCGTACGGACGGTTTTCTGAGCTTCAGCCATGATTACTCACCTGCCTGCTGGTTGAGCACAGTCTTGACGCGAGCGATGTCGCGCTTCACTTGCTTGAGCAGGTGAGACTGCCCCAGCTGACCAGTTGCCTTCTGCATGCGCAGATTGAACTGATCGCGCAGCAGGCCGAGCAGCTGCTCGTTCAGCTCCTGCGCCGTTTTTCCACGAAGTTCGTTCGCTTTCATCACATCACCGTCCGCTTAACAAAGGTGGTGGCGAGGGGCAGCTTTGCAGCGGCCAGTGCGAAAGCCTCGCGCGCCAACTCTTCGGAAACACCCTCGATCTCGTAGAGCACCTTGCCCGGCTGAATCTGGGCTACCCAGTACTCGACGCTACCCTTACCTTTACCCATACGAACTTCGAGGGGCTTCTTGGTAACAGGCTTGTCGGGGAACACGCGGATCCAGATCTTGCCGCCACGCTTCACGTGACGAGTCAGTGCACGACGTGCAGCTTCGATCTGACGTGCAGTCAGGCGACCGCGGCTCACGGATTTCAGTGCAAACTCGCCGAAGCTGACTTTGCTACCGCGTTGAGCAAGGCCACGGTTGTGACCGGTCATCTGCTTGCGGAACTTCGTACGCTTGGGTTGCAACATGATGCGTACTCCTTATTTCTTGGCAGCTTTACGAGGAGCGGGCGCTTGCGGCTTCAGCTCTTCGGTGCGGCCGCCAATGACCTCACCCTTGAAGATCCAAACCTTGACACCGATCACACCGTAGGTGGTGTGCGCTTCGTAAGTGGCGTAGTCAATGTCGGCGCGCAGGGTGTGCAGAGGCACACGACCTTCGCGATACCATTCGGTGCGCGCGATTTCCGCACCACCCAGACGACCGCTCACCTGGATCTTGATGCCCTTGGCACCAATACGCATTGCGCTCTGCACCGCACGCTTCATCGCGCGACGGAACATGACACGACGCTCCAGCTGCTGAGCCACGCTCTGTGCAACCAGCATGGCATCGAGTTCCGGCTTGCGGATTTCCTCGATGTTGATGTGCACGGGCACACCCATTTGCTTGGTCAGGTCCTGACGCAGCTTCTCAACATCCTCACCCTTCTTGCCGATCACGATGCCGGGACGAGCGGTGTGGATGGTGATGCGTGCGGTCTGAGCCGGACGAGCGATGTCGATGCGGCTAACGGACGCGTTTTTTAGTTTGTCCTGGAGATACTCACGAACCTTCAGGTCGGCCAGCAGATAGTCGGCGTACTGACGCTTATCTGCGTACCAGACGGAGGTGTGCTCCTTGACGATGCCCAGGCGAATGCCAATGGGATGTACTTTCTGACCCATCTGATCGACCCCTTACTTGTCCGCAACCTTGACAGTGATATGGCAAGACCGCTTGACGATGCGATCAGCACGGCCCTTGGCACGCGGCATGATACGCTTCAGCGAACGCCCTTCGTTGACGAAGACGGTGGAGACCTTCAGGTCGTCCACGTCGGCGCCTTCGTTGTGCTCGGCGTTGGCCACGGCCGACTCCAGCACTTTCTTGATGATCTCGGCGGCTTTCTTGTTGCTGAAAGCCAGCAGGTTGAGCGCTTCGCCCACCTTCTTCCCGCGGATCTGGTCGGCGACCAAGCGGGCTTTCTGGGCGGAGATGCGAGCGCCCGACAGCTTAGCGGCTACTTCCATCGTTCCTTACCCCTTAGCGCTTGGCTTTCTTGTCCGCAGCATGCCCGCGGTAGGTGCGGGTAGCGGCGAACTCGCCCAGTTTGTGGCCAACCATGTCCTCGTTGACGAGCACCGGCACATGCTGGCGGCCGTTGTGGACAGCGATGGTCAGACCAACCATTTGCGGCAGAACGATGGAACGGCGCGACCAGGTTTTCACCGGCTTGCGATCGTTCTTTTCCACCGCCACTTCGACCTTCTTCAACAGGTGAAGATCGATAAAAGGACCTTTTTTCAGAGAACGCGGCACAGTCGTATCCCTCTAGTTACTTACGGCGACGGACGATCATGTTGTCGGTGCGCTTGTTGGTACGGGTCTTCTTACCCTTGGTCGGGAAGCCCCACGGCGACACCGGATGACGACCACCGGAAGTACGACCTTCACCACCACCATGCGGGTGATCAACCGGGTTCATGGCCACACCGCGAACGGTCGGACGGATACCCTTCCAGCGCTTGGCGCCGGCCTTACCCAGCGAACGCAGGCTGTGCTCGTGGTTCGAGACTTCGCCCAAGGTCGCGCGGCACTCGGCCAGAATCTTGCGCATTTCACCGGAGCGCAGGCGGACGGTGACGTAAGCACCTTCGCGAGCGACCAGCTGAACCGATGCACCTGCCGAACGAGCGAGCTGAGCGCCCTTGCCCGGCTTGAGCTCGATGCAGTGGATGGTGGAACCCACCGGAATGTTGCGCAGCGGCAGGGTGTTGCCGGGCTTGATCGGCGCATGGGCGCCAGAGATCAGCTGGTCACCGGCACTGATGCCCTTCGGCGCGATGACGTAGCGACGCTCACCGTCGGCATATTTCAGCAGCGCGATGTGGGCAGTACGGTTCGGATCGTATTCCACGCGCTCGACGATGGCAGGAATGCCATCCTTGTTGCGGCGGAAGTCGACCAGACGGTAGTGCTGCTTGTGACCACCGCCAACGTGGCGAGTGGTGATACGGCCGTTGTTGTTACGACCGCCGGACTTGGACTGCTTTTCGACCAGCGGAGCGTACGGAGCGCCCTTGTGCAGATCCTGGTTGACCACCTTGACGACAAAGCGGCGACCAGCAGAAGTCGGTTTGCATTTAACGATTGCCATGATGCACCCCTTTACTCAGCGCTGCTGGCGAAATCGAGATCTTGACCCGGCTGGAGAGCGATGTACGCCTTCTTCCAGTCGTTGCGCTTGCCCATACCACGCATGGTGCGCTTGGTCTTGCCCTGCACGTTGACAGTGCGGACACCAGCGACCTTGACGTTGAAAAGGACTTCGACGGCCTTCTTGATTTCCAGCTTGGTTGCATCGGTGGCAACCTTGAAAATGAACTGCTTCTTGCTGTCAGCCAGGACAGTGGCCTTCTCGGAGATGTGCGGGCCGAGCAGTACTTTGAATACGCGTTCCTGGTTCATCCCAGCAGCTCCTCGAATTTCTTCACCGCCGACACGGTGATCAGCACCTTGTCGTAGGCAATCAGGCTGACCGGATCGCTGCCCTGGACGTCGCGAACGTCGACGTGCGGCAGGTTACGCGCAGCCAGGTACAGGTTTTGATCGACCGCATCGGTAACGATCAGCACATCGGACAGGTTCAGACCGCCCAGCTTGCTCAGCAGACCCTTGGTCTTCGGAGCATCGACCGAGAACTCTTCAACCACGACCAGGCGATCGGTACGAGCCAGCTCAGCAAGGATGGAGCGCATGGCGGCGCGGTACATCTTCTTGTTGAGCTTCTGGGAGTGATCCTGCGGCTTGGCGGCAAAGGTCACGCCGCCGCTGCGCCAGATGGGGCTGCGGATGGAACCGGCGCGAGCACGACCAGTACCCTTCTGACGGAACGGCTTGGCACCGCCACCAGAAACTTCAGCACGGGTCTTCTGGGCGCGGGTGCCTTGACGGCCACCAGCCATGTAGGCCACGACTGCCTGGTGTACCAGGGTCTCGTTGAACTCACCGCCGAAGATACGATCGGAAACTTCGATCGCCTGAGCGCCATTTACATTCAATTGCATCTCAGTTTCTCCCCTTACGCCTTGACAGCCGGACGGACGATAACGTCGCCACCGGTAGCGCCCGGAACGGCACCCTTGACCAGCAGCAGGTTACGTTCGGCATCGACGCGCACCACTTCCAGGGACTGCACGGTCACGCGCTCAGCGCCGAGATGACCGGACATCTTCTTGCCCTTGAAAACACGACCAGGAGTCTGGCACTGGCCAATGGAACCCGGAACGCGGTGGGAGACGGAGTTGCCGTGGGTGTTGTCCTGACCACGGAAGTTCCAGCGCTTGATGGTACCGGCAAAGCCTTTACCCTTGGACTGGCCGGTGACATCCACCAGCTGACCAGCCTGGAAAATTTCCGCCTTGATCTCATCACCAGCCTGGTACTCGCCGTCTTCAAGACGGAATTCCAGGACGGCACGACCAGCAGCGACATTTGCCTTGGCGAAGTGACCGGCTTGAGCCTTGGTCACGCGGGAAGCGCGACGCTCGCCGACAGTCACCTGCACGGCACGATAGCCATCGCTCTCTTCGTTCTTGAACTGGGTGACGCGATTCGGCTCGATCTCGATGACCGTAACCGGAATAGAGACACCTTCCTCGGTGAAAATGCGGGTCATGCCGCACTTACGACCGACTACACCAATAGTCATGTTGTAAAACCTCATGAGTGTACGGGGCTTTCACCCGCTATGGCCGCCCATTTCAGAGCGTTACACGACTAAAACCGGGAGGTTTTAGCCGAGGCTGATCTGCACTTCCACGCCAGCCGCAAGATCGAGCTTCATCAGCGCATCGACGGTTTTGTCGGTCGGCTGAACGATGTCCAGCACGCGCTTGTGGGTACGAATTTCATACTGATCGCGCGCGTCTTTGTTGACGTGCGGAGAGATCAGCACAGTGTACCGCTCCTTGCGGGTAGGCAGAGGAATCGGACCACGCACCTGAGCCCCAGTACGTTTCGCGGTTTCCACGATTTCCTGGGTGGATTGATCGATCAGGCGATGGTCAAAAGCCTTCAACCGAATACGGATTTGTTGGTTTTGCATTTTGACCTCAGACTCCAATTTGCCATCCCCAACGGACGGACTACGCCCGTTAAAAGGAGGCGCAATTGTACGGATGCCCCCAGGGGGTGTCAATCTTTGATCAGTCAAACAAAAAGGGCCCCGAAGGGCCCTTTCTGCGCAGTTCCCCGATTACTCGAGGATCTTGGCAACCACGCCGGCGCCAACGGTACGGCCACCTTCGCGAATCGCGAAACGCAGGCCGTCTTCCATGGCGATCGGAGCGATCAGGGTGACGGTCATCTTGATGTTGTCACCCGGCATTACCATCTCGACGCCTTCCGGCAGCTCGCAGTTACCGGTCACGTCAGTGGTACGGAAGTAGAACTGCGGACGGTAGCCCTTCAACCCTTTGCCTACTACCACCTTGCGGCCCCGGGGGGAT
>NZ_JRUD01000006.1 GCF_000802425.1 Pseudomonas flexibilis
ACAGGCACAAACATACAAGCGCACTTGTCTGCGAGTTTCTAGCCGTGGCGCTCGTGCGGGACCCACCCAAAGCTCGCGACTGAAGTCGCTCCTACTGGTTCGGGTGCACGCCCTACTTCATGCCCAACCTTCGCGCCAGCTTGTGCAGGTTGCTGGGGTCCAGTTCCAGCAGGCGGGCGGCCTGGGCCCAGCTGCCGCCGGTCGCCTCCAGGGCCTGGCGGATGGCCTGGCGCTGGCAGGCATCGACGACGACCCGCAACGGCTGCGGGTCCGTCACCGGCAAGACCGCGCTGGAGCTCTGCGGCGCCGCCGACGGCGGCGCACTGGCGGTGCTGTCCAGATCCAGCAATTCCGGCTCCAGGGTGAGAATCGCGCCGCGCTCGCCGCCCCGGCTGAGCAGGCGCAGCGCCGCACGGCTGATCACATGCTCCAGCTCGCGCACATTGCCCGGCCAGGGATAGGCCAGCAGCGCCTGCTCGGCGGCCGGCGACAGGCGCACGCTGCGCAGCCCCAGGCGCGTGCGATTCAGCTCCAGGAAGTGACCGGCCAGCAGCAGCACATCGTTGCCGCGCTCGCGCAACGGCGGGATCGGCGCCGGGTAGACCGACAGCCGGTGATAGAGATCGGCGCGAAATAGCCCCTCGCGCACGCTCTGCTGCAGGTTGCGGTTGGTGGCGGCGATGATGCGCACATCCACGCGGCGCGGCTGGTCGGTGCCCAGGCGCTGGATTTCACCGTTCTGCAGGGTGCGCAGCAGCTTGGCCTGAACGCTCAGCGGCAGTTCGCCCACCTCGTCGAGGAATAGGGTGCCGCCATTGGCCGCCTCGAAACGTCCCGGTCGCTCGCTGCTGGCGCCGGAGAAGGCGCCCTTGGCGTGGCCGAACAGTTCGCTTTCGGCCAGGGACTCAGGCAGCGCCGCACAGTTCACATGCACCAGCGGCCGGTCGCGGCGCGGCGAATGCCGGTGCAACCAGCGCGCGAACAGTTCCTTGCCCACCCCGGTTTCGCCGAGCAACAACACCGGCAGCTCGGATTCGGCCACCACCTGCAGCTCGTGCAGCAGCGCCCGGATCGCCTCGCTACGACCGAGCAGCTCGCCCTCCACCAGGCTGACGTTCTGCTCCAGCACGTCGCTGCGCGCCATCCGCAAGCTGCGGTTCTCATGCTCCAGGCGGGTGATGCGCACCGCCGTTTCGATCAGCAGGGCACAGCGCTGCAGGTCGCGGCGCGCCGCATCGTCGAAGGTGCCGGCATGCAGCGCATCGAGAGTCAGCGCGCCCCACAGGCGACCCTCCACGTACAGGCTCTGCCCCATGCAGTCGTGCACGGGCAGCGGGTCGCCCTCCTGCCCTTCCAGCAGCCCGTCATAGGGGTCGGGAAGGCGGCTGCCCGGCTCGAACCAGGCCGGCTCGCGCTGGGCGAGGATGGTCGCCAGCCGCGGGTGCCGGGCCACCACGAAACGCCGTCCCAGCGCCTCGCGCACCAGGCCGGTCGCCGCCACCGGCAGCAGGCTGTCATCTTCCAGGCGCAGCAGCACCACGGCACCACAGCGGAAACGCTGCTGCAGGGTGTGCACCAGGCGTTGAAGGCGCACGGTGTGCGGCAATTCGGTGGCAAGGTCGGCCAGTAGGCTGTCGTCCATCATGGTGATTAGTACCGTACAGGGTCGAAAGAACCCTACTCGCTTCGGGTTATTTTGACCATTACTTTTTAAAATCCTAGCTATATCAATAGGTTGTATGTGGCACGTGCTTTGCGATAGACCAGCAAGCCTGCTCAACGGAGCCCCTGCCATGACATCCCTGATCGACCAGACCCTCGGCGACCTCGCCACCGACCTGCCCGGTGCCACCCGCGTATTTCACCAGCACCAACTGGACTTCTGCTGCGGTGGCCAGCAGACACTGCGCGAGGCCTGCGTCAGGCGCGGCCTGGATGCCGACGCCATCACCGCGCAGCTGCAAGCATTGCACGGCGATACCGACCAGCCCGACTGGCGCCAGGCCAGCAACACCGAGCTGATCGAGCACATCCTCACCCGCTTCCACGCCCGCCATCGCGAACAGCTGCCCGAGCTGATCCGCCTGGCCAGCCGGGTGGAGCAGGTGCATGGCCAGAATCCGACCTGCCCTAACGGCTTGGCCGAACACCTGTGGAACATGCAGCAGGAACTGGAAAGCCACATGCTCAAGGAGGAAAAGATCCTCTTCCCGCTACTGCTGAGCGAGCCGCCCCATCCCCATGCGCAGGGCCCCATCGCGGTGATGCGCTACGAGCACGACCAGCACGGCGAGGCGCTGGCCCGCCTGAATGAGATGACCGACGACATCACCCCGCCGCCGCATGCCTGCAACACCTGGCGCGCCCTCTATCGCGGACTGGCGGAGCTGCGGGATGACCTGATGCAGCACATCCACCTGGAAAACAACGTACTGTTTGCCCGTTGAAGGCAGTCACCCTTACCGATCAAGCGGCCTGAACGGAGAGACGCTCATGGTGTTACACCGAGTCCACAGCCAAATCCTGCGCAGCCACCATCTGTTCGAGCCGCTCAGCGACGAGCAGCTCGATCAACTGATGCAGGGCAGCCAACTGCTCAACCTGGAGAAGGGCGACACGCTGTTCCGCCAGGGCGACCCGGCGCATTTCTTCTATTTCGTGATTTCCGGCGCAGTGAAGATCTACCGGCTCACGCCGGACGGCCAGGAGAAGGTGTTCGAGGTGCTGACCAACCGGCAGACCTTCGCCGAGGCGATGATGCTGATGGACACCCCCAACTACGTGGCCTCCGCGCAGACGGTCACGCCCACCCAGCTGTACCGGTTCCCCAACGCCACCTACATGCGCCTGCTGCAGGACAACAACCGCCTGGCCTTCGCACTGCTCGGCAAGCTGAGTATCCGCCTGCACCAGCGCCTCAACGAGATCGAGACCCTGTCGCTGAAGAACGCCACCCACCGCGTGGTGCGCTACCTGCTCACCCAGCTTGGCCGCGTGCAGGACGGCAGTCCGTCCTTCGAGCTGCCGATGACCCGCCAACTGGTGGCCGGTCACCTGTCGATCCAGCCGGAGACCTTCTCGCGGATCATGCGCCACCTGCTGGACGACGGCATCATCAGCCAGGAAGGCCGGGTGATCACCATCCTCGATCGCCAGCGCCTGGAGCAGTTCGAATGAACCGGCACACGCCAAACGCCATGGGGAGGTAACGATGGCCAGGTGTCTCTACTGCCAGCAGGACAATCCATCTGCGCGTGACGACTGCCAGGACTGCGGCATGCCGCTGCCGGCGCTGGAGGAGCAGGCGCGCGAAAAGCGCCTGCGGCGCTTCGCGGCCTTCTGCATCGGCCTGACGGTGTTCTGTTTCGTGATGTTCTTCTGGCTGCCGCGCAGCATCAGCTGACCGGCTTAACGCAGGAAGGCCACCACCTGTTCGGCGTCGAAGGGCCAGTTCAGCTCGGCACCGCTGTCGCAACGGCGGAGCACCGGAATCGTCAGGCCGTAGCGCTCCACCCACTCCTCGCGCTCGCTGATGTCGACCAGCTCCACCAACAGGCCGTGCTCGACGAAGGGCATCAGCAGTGCCTCGGCCACTTCGCACAAGTGGCAGCCGAGGGTACCGAACAGTTGGCATTCAGGAAGCATGGGCGTTCTCCGGACGGGGGCGCGCAGTATACCGCGCGCCATCCTGTCGGCAGCGGCAAGGAACCTTGCAGCGCAGCGGGGCTCGAAACGGGGAGTTCACACCCGTCAGGAGAACGCGCATGGCCACGAATGATCCTTTCGAACCCCTCAATCCCGGCAGTACCACCGGTTCCGCCAGCAGCGGCGCCGGCATGGGCACCTTCGGCTCCATGGGCAGCGGCGGCGCGGGCGGGCAGCGCCCCTTCGACAAGGAGGTGCACCGGCGCAACCTGCATGATGTCCAGCGCGCCATTTCCCGGGAATTCCAGACCCTGATCAGCGACGCCGAAAGTCTCCTAAAGCAGACCACCGGCAGCGCCGGCGGCCAGACCGAGGAGCTGCGCAACCGCATCAACGCCAACATCGAACGCGCCAAGGGCCTGCTCAAGGACAGCGAGAACACCCTGCGCGAGCAGGGCCAGGCGGCCCGTCAGGCCACCGAGGACTATCTGCACGAGCATCCCTGGCAGTCGCTGGGCATTGCCGCCGGCGTGGGTTTCCTGCTGGGCCTGCTCAGCTCGCCGCGTCGCTGAAGGGAGCGCCCATGGACGAGAACCTCTCGCCGCCGTCCGCCTCGGGTCAGAACGACGGGCCATCGGTACGCCGCATCGGCGGCGCCCTGCTCGGTCTGCTGGAAGGTCATGTGGAGTTGCTCGGCCTGGAAATCAAGGAAGAAAAGGCCCGCACGCTCCGCCTGCTGACCTATGCGGCACTGGGGCTGGTCTTCGGCCTGCTGCTGGTGATCGGCCTGTCCTCGGCCATCGTCATCGCCGCCTGGGACGACTACCGCATGCTGGCGATTCTCGGCCTGTGCGTGCTGTATGCCATCGGCGTGGCCATCTGCTTCGGCAAGGCGAAGAGCCAGGTGCGCAACCAGGCGCGACCGTTCCACGACACCCTTGAAGAAATGGCCCGCAACCGGGAGCGTCTGTTGCCATGAACGAACCCCTGAGCCGACCACCGGCAATGGATCAGCACAAGGAGCTGATCCGGCTGCGCATGGAGATGTACCGCCAGCAGGTGCTGTACAACGCCGAGCCGCTGCGTCATCCGCTCGACCATATTCGCCAGCTGATGGGCGGCGCCCCCGGGCGTTACCAGGATGCCCGCAAGGCGCCCTGGGTGATCGGCGCCACCGCCTTCCTCGCGCTGTTCGGCAAGCGCCTGGGCCGCGTCGGCACCCTGGCCCGGGTGGGGCTGCTGATCTACCCGATGATCAAGGCGGGGCAGGTGGTCAAGGAGGTCAAGCAGGAGTACGACCAGCAAACGGCCAGGACGGGGGAATGGGCAGAAGCTCCAGCGGTGTCGCCCGAGGCCGTGACCCCGCCGGTGAACACCCGCGCACCGGACGTGCCCGGATAGCTCCGGTCGCCCTACAGCAGTCCTGCCCGCGCGGCGTAGTCGTGGCTGTTGTCGCGATGGGTGACCAGCACCGCCTCCATCTCCTCGCGCAAGCGCGGGTCGCCGAGTTGCGGCAGCAGGGCTTCCAGCTTGCGGATCACCCATTGCTGGCCTCGATCCACCAGTTTCAGGCGTTCGACCAGATCGGGGATGGCCATGCACTTCTCGTAGAAGGCTCCGCGCTCCCTGGTGGGCTCGGCGCCCATCTGCAACAGGCAGTCGCGCAGGCGCCGACAGCTGTCCGCCTCCCCGCGATGGATCTGCTGCAGCACGCTGCGCTGCGCCTCGCTCTGCACTTCTTTCAGGCTGGCGGCAGCCACCTGCGCGCCGGCGCGCTCGGCGGCCAGAAGCTCGTTGAATGCGGCAATCAATGCCTCGCGCTCGTTGTTGTTCATCGCATGGCTCCTCTCTATGCAGCGTGCAGCCCATGCTAGTCGCTCGTTTACGAGGGCCGACAATGAAATAAATTGCTCCAGACCTGCACCATTACTGATGCAAAGCCAACCAAAAGGCCATTGATATCAATTTTCCTGCACCCGAAAGCCAATTTATTTCATTTGTCTTGATCTCGGTCCTTGTACAGACTTGCACGCCTTTCGCCTTGCCGCCGTACCCTGCTGGACATCATGGCCCTTCCGGTTTCCCCCCTGCCCGCCTGGCTTGCCAACCTGCTGCCTACCAACCCTTCACCGCGTCCTCGCGAGTGGCTGCGCGCCACCCTGGGCGCCGGCCTGGCGGTCGCCCTGTGCACCTGGGTCAACAGTCAACTGTTCGGTTTGCCGCTGACGCTGCACCTGCTCGGCCCGCTCGGCGCCTCGGCGCTGCTGCTGTATGCGGTGCCCTCCGGCGCGCTGGCCCAACCCTGGTCGCTGCTGGGCAGTTATGCCGTGGCAGGCCTGTGCGCCGCGCTGGTGGTTCACTTCCACGGCGGCGAGGTCGGTCTGTGGGTCGCCGCGCTGACCCTGGGTGTATCGCTGCTGCTGATGTACCTGCTGCGCTGCCTGCACCCCCCGGGCGGGGCCATGGCGCTAAGCCTGATCGTGACGGGTGCGGACACCCAGGGCGCGGGGCTCGCCCTGGTACTGCCCGCCTTCAGCGGCGCGCTCACGCTGCTGGTCAGCGCCCTGATGTACAACAACCTGACCGGCGTCCGCTATCCGAAGGCTGCCGCCAGCTCCAACGAGCTGCATGGCACCGCCGATCCGCTGCCGGAGCAACGCACCGGCGTGTCCCCGGACGATCTGCGCCAGGCTTTGGACGAGTTCGACGGCTTCGTCGACATCACGCCCGACGACCTGGAACAGCTGCTGCGCAGCACCGAGCGTCATGCCCTGCGCCGGCGCATGGGCGACATCAACGCGGCGCAGATCATGTCCCGCGACCTGCGTATCGCCAGCCCGACCACCACTGTCGACCAGGCGCTGGCCATGCTCAAGCGCCATCGGCTGCGCAACCTGCCCGTGCTGGAGAACAATCGGCTGGTGGGCATCGTCAGCGTCATCGACCTGATCGGCCAGTCGCGCCGCCGCCAGTTGTGGCCGCTGGGCCGCCGCCGTGAAACCCTGCTGCGCGAGGTGATGACCTGCCCGGTGGTGAGCGTCGACCACCGGCTGCATCTGGCCGAGCTGATCACCCTGATGTCCAGCCAGGGGCTGCACTGCGTGCCGGTGCTGGAGAATCAGGTGCTGGTGGGCATGATCACCCAGACCGATGTCATCGCCGCCCTGCAACAGGATCTGCTGCGCCAGGCCGGCTGATCAGATCATCGGATCCCAGCGCTGCGACCAGTCGCTGGGACGCGCCAGCACGTCGTGCAGGAGGCCGATGGCCTGGCGCAATACCTGGCTGTCGCGCTCGCGGGAATAGACCAGGTAGATCGGGTAGCTGAACTCGGGCGCCTGCGGCACGCGCTCGAGCGCCCCGCTGGCCAGGTAATGCTCGACCACCCGACTGCGGAAGTAGCCGCTGCCACCCTGCTGCAGGAGGTACTGCAGGGCCAGCGGCCCCAGGTTGAAGGCCAGGGAGGCGCGCGCCCGCTCGGGCAGCGCCGCGTCGTGACGCTGCCGGAACGGCTCGCCCCAGTCCACATACACGTAGGGTTCGGGCTTGGCCGGGTTGCGCACCTGGATCAGGCGCTCCTCGAGCACCGGCTCCACCTGCAGGCCCGGCCAGTAGCTGGGGTGGTAGACCAGCACGCAGTCGAGCAGGCCCAGCTCCAGGCGTTCCTGCAGGTAACCGTTCTCCCCCACCTCGGCGCGAATCGCATGGCCGGGAATCCGCTCGCGCAGCTCAGCGACCCAGGACAGCATCAGCGGGTTGCACAGGCTCATCTCGCCGCCCACCGCCAGACTGGAATCGCATCCTTCCGGCAGCGGCAGGTCGCGGCGCGCAGCCTCCCAGCTCTGCACCAGCTGGCTGGCGTAGCCGATGAACTTCTCGCCGTTGGCGGTCAAGCGCGCGCCGGCGCGGTTGCGCACGAACAGCGAACAGCCCAGCTGGGCTTCGAGTTTCTGCACCCGCGCGGTGATGGCCGTCTGGGTGACATGCAGGCGCTCGGCGGCGGCAATGAAGCTGCCGCCCCGGGTGATTTCCAGAAAGGTTCGAGCCAGCTCGATGTCCATGGATGCACTTGTCTGAAGGGCTGGGCGGCCCATTCTAGTGGCTGCGCTCCGGCAGGACGACCCGGACGAAGGTCGTCCGGCGACTACAGGCGGAAGCGCGTGACCAGTCCGTTGAGCCCCACCGCCAGCCGCGACAGCTCCTGGCTGGCGGCGCTGGTCTGGTTGGCGCCGGCGGCACTCTGCAGCGACAGGTCGCGGATCGCCACCAGGTTGCGGTCCACCTCGCGCGCCACCTGGGCCTGCTCCTCGGCGGCGCTGGCGATCACCAGGTTGCGTTCGTTGATGCCGGCGATGGCCTGGGCGATCTGCTCCAGCGCCTCACCGGCCGCCTGCGCCACGTCCTCGCTGCTGCGGGCCCGTTCCAGGCTGTGCTGCATGGCACCGACCGCCTGCTCGGTGTCCTGCTGCACGCCGCCGATCATCTGCTCGATCTCTCGGGTCGACTGCTGGGTGCGGTGCGCCAGTGCGCGCACTTCATCGGCCACCACCGCGAAGCCGCGCCCGGCATCACCGGCACGGGCGGCCTCGATGGCGGCGTTGAGCGCCAGCAGGTTGGTCTGATCGGCGATGGCGCGGATCACGTCGAGCACCTGGCCGATGTCGCGTACCTTGACCGCCAGTTGCCCCACCTGGCCGGCGCTGCTGTTGACCTCGGCGCTCAGCTGGCGGATGGCGCCGACAGTCTGCTTCACGGCATCGCGGCCCTGCAGGGCGGTGCGGTTGGTTTCGCCGGTGGCCTGGGAGGTATCCACCGCGCTGCGGGCCACCTCCTCTACTGCACTGGTCATCTCGTTGACGGCGGTGGCGGCCTGCTCGATCTGGTCGTTCTGCTGGTGCAGGCCGCGCGAGGAATTCTCGGTGACCGCGTTCAGCTCCTCGGCGGCCGAGGCCAGCTGACTGGAGGAGTCGGCGATCTGCTGCACGGCACTGCGCAGGTTGCCCTGCATGGTGCGCAGGGCGTCCAGCAACTGCGCCGGCTCGTCGCGACCGGTGACGCGGATCTCGCGGGTCAGGTCGCCGGCCGCCACGGCGAGGGCTTCCTCCAGCGCCTGGCCAAGCGGCACCAGCAGGCTGCGGGTGAACAGCCAGGCCAGCAGGATGGTCAGCAGCGCCGCCGCCACGATGACCACGATCACGCCGACGATGGCGTTGCCGTAGACGTTTTCCGCAAAGCGTGCCGCCTTGCCGGCCGCGGCGCGATTGAAGTCGAGCAGCGCACCCAGGCTGCTGGACATGTCATTGGCATGCTGGTTGATGGCGCCGGCCAGCACCTCCATGGCCTGCGCGTCGTTGCCGGCGCGGATGAAGTCCATCAGGCGCGCATGCTCGCCCAGGTAGTTGCGCTGGTGGCGGGTGAAGCGCTCGTACAGCTGGCGCTCCTCCTCGTCGTTGAGGTAGCGGCGATACTCCCGCTCCAGGCCATCGAGCGTGCCCAGCAACTCGTTCAGCTGCGCCAGGGTCTGCTGCTGGCTGCGCTCGTCGCGCACCGCCGACAGGCGCAGGGTGACCGCGCGGATACGCAGCATGGTGCGATCCAGATCGCTCAGCGCCAGGATGCTCGGCAGCCAGTTCTCGTCGACGTCCCGGGATTGCTCGCGCATGACCGACATCTGATTGAGCGCGAATAGCCCCAGCAGCAGTACCACCAACGCAATCAGGCCAAATCCCAGCGCGGCGCGCGGCGCCACTTTCATATCTCGGAACATCGATGGATCACTCGTACATAGCGGGCAGGATGGATCGTGACCGAACGGTCACATTACGGGTATCGACGTCCGCCCCAGTACCTTTAATGCATTTTTCTACCGCTGGTCGGCCGAGCCGCGCGCCGGCAGGATGGCCAGGAAGTTGTCGCGCGCCACCCGCCGCGCCACCGGGGCCGGTAGTGCGTCGAGGAACGGGCGGAAGTCGTGGATCAGTTCGCCCAGGCTGCCGAAGCTGCCCACTACGTCGGAGCCGAGCATGAAACGCTCCGGGTAGCGTTCCACCAGTTCCACCCAGCGCGGATCGGGCCGGCCCTTGGCGTCCAGCAGGTACGGCCGCAGCACCGTCCAGGACAGGTCGATGTACAGGTTGGGATAGTCCTCCAGCAGGCGCGCCAGGGTCGGACGCAGGAATTCCAGTTTTTCCTGGTGCCGATGGATTTCCATGCTGGTGCCAGCGTGCGCCCAGATGAAGCGCACATGGGGATGGTTGCGCAGCGCCTCCTCAATTTCCGGCAGGTACAGCGGGTTGCGCTCGCGCTTGGAGGTGATGTTGGCGTGCAGCAGCACCGGCAGGTCGTATTCGGCGGCCAGATGGTAGACGCGCCGTAGTGCCTCGTTGTTGGCGCGGGGCACATCGCCATAGGTGAGCGCGGTAAGGTCATCGTGCCGGGTGAACACCTCGCCTATGCCCTGCCAGAGCCCGGGGTCAAGCTCCAGCATGCGACGGATATGAGCGTCGGCGTTCTTGTCGGCGGGGTTGAAACCGGTCAGGAAGGGGTGCACGCGGCGCCGGCGATCCGCCGGCAGGGCCTTCACCGCGGCGGCGACGAACACATCGGTGGCGCTGTACCAGTAGGCCCCGGCATCGTCGCCCGCGTAGTAGCGCGGACGCTTGGGCTCATCCTCGTGCCATTTCTTGGCCACCGGGATGCCGGAGAGCATCACATGCTCCACCCCGGCGGCGTCCATTGCGGCGAAGAGCGCGTCCATGCCTTCGCTTTCCTGGAAGAAATCCAGGTAGTGGACATGGGCGTCGGCGAAGCGGTAATCGCGAGCCGGCGCCTCGAAGGCGGCCAGAGCCAGGCAGCAGGTCAACAGGCAGAGCATCCGTGTCACGGTCATTCCTCCCCGGGCAATGGCCGATAGACCCGGCGCCAGAGCCGGTGGTTCGCCTTGGCGAGCGATGCCTGGCTCAAGTAGGCTGCTCGGCTCCTGTCCGGTGAAGAAGTCCATGCTCTCCGTCGTCACCATCGTCCTGCCCGTGTTCGCCCTGATCCTGATCGGCTATGTGTGCCGCAGGACCAACCGCCTCGGCCCGCACGCCGCCTCGGAGCTCAACCGCTTCGTGGTCTGGCTGGCGCTGCCGGCGCTGCTGTTCAGCGTGACCGCCAACTCCAGCTGGGAACGGCTCTGGCAGCCGGGCTTCCTGCTGGCCTTCGGCGGCAGTGCGCTGGTGGTTTTCCTGCTCGCCCTGGTGTGGCGCATCCGCAAGGGGGCGGCCGCCGATGCCCAGCTGGACGCCCTCGGTGCCGCCTATGCCAACACCGGTTACGTGGGCATTCCGCTGTGCATCATCGTCTTCGGCGAGAACGGCCTGGAGCCGGCGCTGATCGCCTCGCTGGTGGTGGTGTGCGGCATCTTCGCCCTGGCGCTGGTCGGCGTCGAAGTGGCCCTGCAGGGCGAAAAGGCCCTGGGACCTGCGCTGCGCAAGGTCAGCCGGGCGCTGGCCGGTAACCCGCTGGTGGTTGCGCCGGTGCTGGGTGCACTGTGGGCCTGGGGCGGCGTACCACTGCCCAAACCCGCAAGCGATCTGCTGAGCATCCTCGGCGCCGCCACCACACCCTGCGCGCTGGTGTCGCTGGGCCTGTTCCTCGCCCACAAGCAGCAGGAAAGCACCCCCGGCGTGCTTCCGCTGGTGGCGATGAAGCTGATCCTGCAACCGCTGCTGGCCTGGTATGTGGCCTTCGAGTGGCTCGAACTGCCGACGCTGTGGGCGCACAGCGCCGTGCTGCTGGCCGCGCTGCCCACCGGCACCGGCCCCTACATGCTGGCCGAGTACTACCAGCGCAGCGGCGCGCGCGTGTCGCGGGTGGTGCTCTATTCGACCCTGGGCTCGCTGCTCACCCTGTCGCTGTGCCTGATCTGGCTGGGCTATTGAACGCGGGGGCAATTGCAGGCCATGCGCCCGGCGAGGATCATGTGGCGCACCGCTGGACCAGGAACACACCATGACCACCGATTGCCGCTTCCTCGAAGACCTCATCCACCACGACATCCCGCTGACCCGCGCCATGCAGCTCAGCGTGCGCGCCTGGGATGGCGACAGCCTGCAGCTGGCCATGCCGCTGGCCGCCAACAGCAACCACAAGGGCACCATGTTCGGCGGCAGCCTCTACAGCCTGTGCGTGCTGGCCGGCTGGGGCTGGCTGACGCTGCGCCTGCGCGACAGCGAGCTGGGCGAAGGCCACATCGTCATCAAGGGCGGACAGATCGACTACCCGCTGCCGGTGGCCGACGACGCCGTGGCCATCTGCGCGGCACCGTCCGCGGCGGACTGGGAGAAGTTCACCAGCCAGTTCCGCCGCCGCGGCCTGGCCCGCCTGTACCTGGACATCCGCATTCCCGCCGCGGACGGCGCCGACGCCGTGCGCCTGCGCGGCGAGTACGTGCTGCACCGCTAACGCCTACTCCGCCGGAAGCTGACGCAGCGCCGCCAGGTGCACGCGCAGGATTCGCCGCAGCTCGACAATCGCCTGGGGCGTTTCCTGCACGCTGTGCCCGCCGGGGATGACCCGCTCGGACTCCGCCCCGGGCAGATGGGCGCTGGCATAGGGCACGATGCCGTCGCTGGACTCGGCCAGCGGCTGATCCGGCGTGTTCCGCCCGATGATCGAGTGGTAACGCACCGACGGCGCAATCGGCAGCCGCCCGCCCAGCTGGATCAGCGGATTGTGGCTGGCCAGGTTGTGAATGCTGGTCACGCCTTGCGTCAGCACCACCGGCTTTGCCGATGTCGGATCGACCAGCAACTGGGCCATCTCGTTGAGGCGCACCACCACCGACACCGGCAGCCGGATCAGTTGCGACGCCCAGCGCGCCAGGAAATTCTCCGCCAGTGGCGTGCCCTGGTGCGGCGCGGCGATGAACACCGCACGGCTGACCTGCGGCAGCGGCTGCAGGCGCTCGCGGGCCAGGTGCTCCAGCCGTACGCCAGCCAGGCCGTCGAGTTTCTGCCGAACGAGATACTCGCGCCACGGGCCTTCGTCGAACCGCGACACCATCAGCTTGGCCAGCACGCCGCCCATGCTGTGCCCCACCAGCACCATGTCCCGCGACGCGGGGGCAGTCCCTTCTGGATCGAAGTGGCGCAGGGCGCCCTGCAGGGCGTCGTGGATTTCCTGATGGTTGAGCGCCAGCGGCACCTGGGTGGGGTAGTAGACCTGCCAGATCTGGTAGTTCTGCCGCAGCGCCTCGTCACCCATCACCTCGTTGGCCACGTTGATCCAGGCTTCCGGACTGCTCGCCAGGCCGTGCAGCATGACGATGGTGCGGCGGCCGGGATCATAGGGCTGCAGCAGGTACACATGCGGGCGCTCGAGCACCTCGCCCTTGCCGATCAGCGTGAGCAGCGATTGGGCGGCAAAGCCTGAGCGCGCCAGCCACACGCCGTAGGCGGAGGTGAAGTTGGCGGCCAGGGGAATGACCCGCCCGGCCAGCGGCAGACTGGCGTGCCGGTAGGGATCGTAGGCGCTGATCACCGCCTCGCGGGTGCCGAGCACCGCCTCCAGGCTGTCGCCGGGAAAGGTCACCACGGCGGTCAGCGCGATGAAGGGCGTCTCGCTCCAGCTGCGGGTGGCGCTGTGCCGATCGACCACCCGCCGCGCCGTGCCCAGCACCAGCTCGGCGCCCAGCCCGTCCCGGCGGTACTGGTTGCGCACGCCGGCGAAGCTCAGTTCCGAGGCCGGCATCAGCTCCAGGGGCTGCGACTGGCGCGGATCGAAGGGCAGATTGCCGAACGCCTCGACCACCGTCCAGTCACCGACCCGCCGCGCGCGGTCCGGCTGCGCAATGCTTCCGGTGCGCTGGTAATGGCGGAACATCAGTAGCGCGGCCTGCTGCACCGCGAAGTTGTAGTAGTCGCGCACCTGGGTCTGCCGGTCATCCAGGGCGCGCTCTTCCAGCGTGCGTCCGGTCAGGAACAGGTAGGCGTAGGCGTAACGCGCCGTTTCCAGGTAGGCCGCCACCCGCTCCTCGTAACGCGCATCGTCCAGCCGCAGCGCCTCCTGCAGCCAGAGCTCGGCGAGCACCGACAGGCGCAGCTCGTCCGACAACCCCTCGGCAACCTTCAGCGCCTCCCGGCAACGCGGCGGCTGATCCTCACAGGCGTCCGCCTCGATGCCGGTGACCTGCAGGGCGACACCCACCGAGGCGCTCAGCCGGCCGGTGGTCAGCACATCGCCACGGCGCTGCGCCATGTAGTCCTGGGTGTCCAGGGCAGACACGCGAACCCCGGCGCAGGCGGCGAGCAGCAACAGGGTGGGCAGCAGCAGGAGACGACAGGCAAACAACGGCGTGGGCATCGGCGACAGCGCGGGCGTTCCGAGAGGGCATGGCAGTTTGCCAGATCATCCGTCCGTCGGCACAACCGCAGCCGTCACCGCTAACCCATCCGTGCAGCATCCTGCCGAGTCGCCTCCTTCGCCACGCCGGCCACCTTGACCTCCGGGAGGCGCCCGCCCATGAACTCCACCCGCCGCACCGGATAGGCAAAACTCACGCCCAGCTCGTCGAGCCCGTCGATCAGCGCCAGGTTGATCTCCTGCTGGATGTCCATGTACCGGTTGTAGTCGGCGCTCTGCATGATGTAGACGACCTCGTAGGTCATCTGGCTGTCGTCGAAGGCCAGCAGGTGGGCTCGATCGAACGTCACCTCGTCCAGCCCATCGATGATGCGCTTGACCAGTTGCCCCACCTGGCGGGCCTGGGCGCTCGATGTCTCGTAGGCGATGCCGAACTTGAAGACGATGCGTCGGGTATTCATGCGCTTGTAGTTGTGCACGATCTGCCCGAGCAGGTCGGCGTTGGAACACACCACCTGTTCGCCACTCAACGCCCGAATGCGGGTGCTCTTCAGGCCAATGTGCTCGATGGTGCCGGCCACCTCGCCGAACACCACGAAGTCGCCGATCTCGAAGGGCTTGTCGATGCCGATGGACAGCGAGGCGAACACGTCGCTGAGCAGCGTCTGCACGGCCAGGGCAATGGCGATGCCGCCCACCCCCAGGCTGGCCACCAGCGCGGTGATGTTGACGCCCAGGTTGGCCAGGATCGACAGCAGCATGATGGTCCACACCACCAGGCGCACCATGATGCCGATCAGCGTGGTGGTGACCGGATTGCGTGCCTTGCCGTTGCGGGTCAGACCCTCCACCCACAGGCGCACCGCCATGTCCGCCCACAGGGCCACCTGGAAGGCGAGGGCAATGAACCAGCCGTGCGACAGGGCGACTTCCCAGCGCGCCGGCAGCTCGACCACCTTCAAGCCGATCAGCAGCGAGAAGGCGAACAGCAGCAGGTGGCTGGTGTGGGCGAGCATCTGCGCCACGATACTGAGCGGCCGGCTGGCGGTTGCCTCGGCACGCTTGTGCAGCCGTTTGGTCACGAAGGACAGCGCCACGCGCAGTACCCAGTAACTGAGCAGCGTCACGGCCACGATCAGGGCGACCCGGATCCACAGCGCCTCTTCCAATAACAGCTCCCAATTCATCGCCTGAACCTCCTATCAACACGCAAAAAACGGCCTGCCCGAACGGACAGGCCCAGGTTTTTCGGGTTCGTCGGCTGGAATTAGTTCCATCGGCGGACGCGGCTGCCGGCCCGCCTTTGTGACGCGGCTTCAGCCGCAATGTCCTGGCGCAGCCCCATCGCGGCAGAAGCCGCGGGAGCGTTCACTGCCTGTCGCGATGCCCCGGCATCAGCGATCCCAGTACCTGTTTGGCGGTCTGCCGGATGATTCCGGAGCGGTCGGGATCGCCCTGCCAGAGCGCCGATAGATAAGCCTTGGCCTGTTCCAGTTTGATGTGTGGCGGCAGCGGCGGGACATCCGGGTCGGTCTTGAATTCGATCACCACCGGCCGGTCGGCCGCCAGCGCCTCGTCCCAGGCAGCCGCCACGGCGTCTTCCCGATCGACATGGATGCCCTTCAGCCCAATGGATTCGGCGAAGCGGTGGTAGGGCACGTCGGGAATGTCCTGGGAGGCCGCGAACTTCGGATCACCCTGCATGACGCGCTGCTCCCAGGTCACCTGGTTGAGGTCCTGGTTGTTGAACACGCAGCAGACCCAGTGCGGGTTCTGCCACTCCCGCCAGTACTTGGCCACGGTGATCAGCTCGGCCAGGTTACTCATTTGCATGGCGCCGTCGCCCACCAGCGCCACCACTGGGCGATCCGGGTGCACGAACTTGGCGGCGATGGCATAGGGCACTGCGGCGCCCATGGAGGCCAGGCCTCCGGACAACGAACAGCGCATGCCCCGGCGGATCTTGATGTCCCGGGCGAACCAGTTGGCGCAGGAGCCGGAATCACAGGTGATGATGGCGTTGTCCGGCAGGCGCGGCGACAGTTCCCAGGCGACCCGCTGCGGGTTGATCGGGTTGGCGCTGGCCAGCGCCCGTGCTTCCAGGGTCCTCTCCCACTCGCCACGCCAGTGCTCCACCTGTTGGCGCCAGCCGCGGTCGGTCTTTTCTTCCAGCAGTGGCAGTAGGGCGCGCAGGGTCTCGGCGGCATCCCCATGCAGGTTCACTTCCATGGGGTAGCGAATGCTCAGCATGTCGGCGTTGATATCGATCTGCACGCCGCGCGCCTGGCCTTCCTCCGGCAGGAACTCGGCGTAGGGAAAGCCGGAGCCGATCATCAGCAGGGTGTCGCATTCAGTCATCAGCTTATAGCTCGGCTCGGTACCCAGCAGGCCGATCGAGCCGGTGACCCACGGCAGGTCGTCCGGCAGGGCCGCCTTGCCGAGCAGCGCCTTGGCAGCGCCGGCGCCCAGCCGCTCGGCCACCGCGATGACCTCGTCGGTGGCATCCAGCGCGCCGGCGCCCACCAGGATCGCCACGCGGTTGCCCGCATTCAGCACCTCGGCAGCCTGCTGCAGTTCGCGCTCGTAGGGCACCACCTTCGGGCGGCTGTAGCCGATGCCGGAACGCACCGCGCCGTGGGCACGCGGCGGCTCGTTGTAGGGCTCGTCCTGCAGGTCGTTGGGCAGGATGATCACCGCCACCTTGCGTTCGGCAAACGCGCTGCGAATGGCGCGGTCCACCAGATGACGCACCTGGGCCGGCGCGGCGGCCTGCTGCACGAAGGCGCCGGCGACGTCCTTGAACAGGGACGCCAGGTCGACCTCCTGCTGGTAATGGGCGCCCATGGCGGTACGCGCCTGCTGGCCGCAGATGGCCAACACCGGCATGTGGTCGAGGCGCGCATCGTAAAGGCCGGTGACCAGGTGGGAAGCTCCGGGGCCTGAGGTGGCGATGCACACCCCCGGTCCGCCACCGAACTTGGCATCAGCCGAGGCCATGAACGCCGCCATTTCCTCATGGCGCGCCTGGATGAACCGAATCTTGCCATCGGCCTGGTTCAGCGCGCCGAACACGCCATTGATGCCATCCCCGGGATAGCCATAGATGCGCCGCACGCCCCACTGATAGAGCCGTTCGACGAAGTAGTCGCTGACCGTCATGTTGTTCATGGCGTGCTCCTCATGCCGGCTGACGAGGCAGTTCCGGCTTTTTCGCCGCAGACGTGCACGTGACTCCATGGCCAGGGGTTAGTTCGTGACTGGGCACAGGGGCCCGATCAGTTGCGAATCCGAGGCGGCGCCACCAGACGACTGAACTCTGGGCCAAGCGCACGATCCCCTTCTAGGCACAGTCAGAGCGAGCCGGCTCACCCAGCGATGAGGGGAACACCGTGACCGACACCATCTACCGCACCTATCGAAGCACGCCGAACCCGCTGCATGCGACGCTGCTGGCCGGGACCGTGCCGCTGTTTCTCGGCGCCCTGCTGAGCGATATCGCCTACTACCGCAGCTACCACATCCAGTGGAGCAACTTCGCCTCCTGGCTGATTGCCGGGGGGCTGGTCTTCTGCGGCCTGGCGATTCTGTTTGCCCTGGCCAACCTGATCGCTGCCGGCCGCCGGGGACGGGCCATGACCTACGTGCTGCTTCTGGTGGCGACCTGGGGGCTGGGCTTCATCAATGCCCTCCAGCACGCCAAGGACGCCTGGGCGACCATGCCGACCGGGCTGGTGCTTTCGGTGATCGTCACCCTGCTGGCATGCATTGCGACCTGGGTCGGCCTTGCCGGCCCGCACGCGAGGGAGGTCCGATGAAACCGTCGAATGCATTGACCGCCTCGGCGCTGGCCCTGGCACTCGCGGGTTGCGGCGGCGGTGAGGATACCGTTCAGGAATACGGCACCTCCCCCACCCTGCCCGAGCCCACGCGCGGGCTGCTGCCGAGCATGAACATTGCCGAACCGGTGCCGTGGGGCGACCAGACGCCGACCGTACCGTCGGGTTACCGCGTCACGGCCATCGCCACCGACCTGAAGATCCCGCGCCAGACACTGGTGCTGCCCAATGGCGACATTCTCGTCGCCGAGGGACGCGGCGGCAGCGCGCCGGCTCTCCAGCCGAAGGATGTGATCGCCGGCGTTATCAAGGCCAGGGGCACCACCCCGGTCGAGAGCGGCGATAGCCTGACTCTGCTGCGCGACGCCGATGGCGACGGCAGCTACGAGCTGCAGACGGTCTTCGCCGACAACCTCAACGCGCCGTATGGGCTGGCGCTGTTCGAGGGCAATTTGTACGTGGCCAACCAGGACGCCCTGGTGCGTTTCGATTATCGGGACGGGCAGACCAAGGCCAGTGGACCGCCCGCCGAGATCACCCGCCTGCCCGCCGAGATCAATCACCACTGGACCAAGGCGCTGACCATCAGCCCGGACGGCCGCTACCTGTATGTCGGTATCGGCTCGAATAGCAATATCACCGAGCGCGGCATGGAGGCCGAGGTGGACCGCGCCATGGTCTGGCAGATCGACGCGGAAACCGGCGCCTACAAGCCCTACGCCACCGGCCTGCGCAACCCGACGGCGCTGGCGATCCAGCCGGGTTCCGGGCAGTTGTGGGCGGTGGTCAACGAGCGGGACGAACTGGGCGAGGATCTGGTGCCGGACTACCTCACCTCGGTGCGCGAAGGCGGCTTCTACGGTTGGCCCTACAGCTACTGGGGGCAGAACGTCGATGACCGCGTGCGACCGCAGGATCCCGACAAGGTCGCCTCGGCCATCACCCCCGACTACGCGCTGGGTTCCCACGTCGCCGCCCTGGGCCTGGACTTCTCCACCCCGGCGATGGGCGAGCGGTTCGCCGACGGGGTGTTCATTGGCGAGCACGGCAGCTGGAACCGCAAGCACCCGGTGGGCTACAAGGTGATCTTCGTGCCGTTCAGAAGCGGGCAGCCGGCGGGACAGCCGGTGGAATTCGTCACAGGCTTTCGAACCGAGGATGGCAAGACGCGCGGCCGGCCGGTGGGCGTGACTGTCGATCCGCGCGGGGCGCTGATCGTCGCCGACGATCTGGCCAATGTGGTCTGGCGGGTGACGCGGGCCGAGTGACCCGGACACAAGGCGCGCCCGCCGTGCGGGCGCGCGTCGCACTCGTTACGCCACGACCCGGGCGCGCGCTGCGTGCAGCTTCCGGTAGCTGTCGATCAGGCGCTGGTGCCGCTCGAGCCCTTCCAGCTGCAGGCTGGTCGGCGTCAGGCCGTAGAAGCGCACGCTGCCGTCGAGGCAGCCGAGCGCCGCGTCCATGCGCGGGTTGCCGAACATGCGGCGGAAGTTGACCTCGTAGTCTTCCAGCGCCAGGTCCTTGTCCAGCTGCACTTCCAGCACCGCGTTCAGGGCCTGGTAGAACAGGCCCCGCTCGACGGTGTTGTCGTTGTACTGCAGGAAGGCTTCCACCAGCTCCTTCGCGTCGGCGAACTTCTTCAGGGCGAGGCAGATGAGCAGCTTCAGCTCCAGAATCGTCAGCTGCCCCCAGGCGGTGTTGTCGTCGAATTCGATGCCGATCAGCGTGGCGATATCGCTGTAGTCATCCAGCTCGCTGTCTTCCAGCCGGCGCAGCAGCGCCCGCAGACCCATGGTGTTCAGGCTGTGCAGGTTGAGGATGTCGGAGCGGAACAGCAGGGCCTTGTTGGTGTTGTCCCAGATCAGGTCTTCCACCGGATAGATTTCCGAGTAGCCCGGCACCAGGATGCGGCACGCCGTAGCGCCCAGATGCTCATTGACCGCCATGTACACTTCATTGCCCATGTCTTCGAGGATGCCGAACAGGGTGGCGGCCTCCTCGGCATTGGAGTTTTCGCCCTGGCCGGAGAAATCCCATTCGACGAACGCATGGTCGGCCCGGGCACTGAAGAAGCGCCAGGACACCACGCCGCTGGAATCGATGAAGTGTTCGACAAAGTTGTTCGGCTCGGTCACCGCATGGCTTTCGAAGGTCGGCTGAGGCAGGTCGTTCAGGCCTTCGAAGCTGCGGCCCTGCAGCAGCTCGGTCAGGCTGCGCTCCAGCGCCACCTCGAAGCTCGGGTGGGCCCCGAACGAGGCAAACACACCGCCGGTACGCGGGTTCATCAGGGTGACGCACATCACCGGGTATTTCCCGCCCAAGGACGCATCCTTGACCAGCACCGGGAAGCCCTGCTCTTCCAGCCCCCGGATGCCGGCGAGAATTCCCGGGTACTTGGCCAGCACCTCGTGCGGCACGTCCGGCAGGGCGAGTTCCCCTTCCAGGATCTCGCGCTTCACCGCGCGCTCGAAGATTTCCGACAGGCACTGCACCTGCGCCTCGGCCAGCGTGTTACCGGCGCTCATGCCGTTGCTGAGGTACAGGTTTTCGATCAGGTTGGATGGGAAATACACCACCTCGCCGTCCGACTGACGCACGAACGGCAACGAGCAAATGCCGCGCTGCACATTGCCGGAGTTGGTGTCGTACAGATGCGAACCGCGCAGCTCGCCATCGGGGTTGTAGATCTCCAGGCAGTGGTCGTCGAGAATCTCGGCCGGCAGCGCATCGTCGTGACCGGGCTGGAACCAGCGCTCGTCCGGGTGGTGCACAAACGCCGCATTGGCGAGCTCCTCGCCCCAGTACTGGTCGTTGTAGAAGAAGTTGAAATTCAGCCGCTCGATGAACTCGCCCAGCGCCGACGCCAGCGCGCTTTCCTTGGTCGCGCCCTTGCCGTTGGTGAAGCACATCGGCGAGTGCGCATCGCGCAGGTGCAGCGACCACACATTGGGCACGATGTTGCGCCACGAGGCGATCTCGATCTTCATGCCCAGGCCGGCCAGGATGCCGGACAGGTTGGCGATGGTCTGCTCCAGCGGCAGGTCCTTGCCGGCAATATAGGTACTCGCTTCGGGGTTCGTGCCGGGCAGCAGCAAGGCCTGGGCATCGGCGTCCAGGTTCTCGACTTCCTCGATCACGAACTCCGGTCCGGTCTGCACCACCTTCTTCACCGTGCAGCGCTCGATGGAGCGCAGGATGCCCTGGCGGTCCTTTTCCGAGATATCCGCAGGCAACTCGACCTGGATCTTGAAGATCTGCTGGTAGCGGTTTTCCGGGTCGACAATGTTGTTCTGCGACAGGCGAATGTTCTCGGTGGGAATATCGCGCGTCTGGCAGTACAGCTTCACGAAGTACGCCGCGCACAACGCTGACGAAGCCAGGAAGTAATCGAACGGCCCGGGCGCCGAGCCATCGCCCTTGTAGCGGATGGGTTGATCCGCCACCACGGTGAAGTCATCGAACTTGGCTTCGAGGCGAAGGTTGTCGAGAAAGTTGACCTTGATTTCCATGCGGCACTACCGGAATACGAGAAAGAATGTTCGCCATTATCCCGGCTTTGCAGCACGAAGAAATGATCGTGTAGGGCACTTCACCCCCAGCGGTCAGGCCAAGGAAGTGTGAAGCTGGGCTGGTGTGGAATAGCCAAACCCCGGAAACGACAAAGCCCCGCATATGCAGGGCTTTGTGTATTGAAAGTGGCGGTGAGGGTGGGATTCGAACCCACGATACGGTTTCCCGTATACACACTTTCCAGGCGTGCTCCTTCAACCGCTCGGACACCTCACCGGATCTCGATCGAGGCGTTCACCCCGTCGAGGCCCGCTAATCTAGTCGAGTGTTTTTCCAAAAGCAAATTTTATTTTTCATTTTCTTCATTTTTTTCATGCGCTTAGGGTTCCATCCGAACACTGGGGCTGGCGAGACGGGTGGAACGGCGTCCCGCATGACCCACCGGTCGGTCACCGTGCTTTACCTGACCGCCGCGGCTGGTTAACGTCAGCGCCACTGCCAACAAGGAACCCGCCATGAGTGAGCTGATCTCCTACGAATTCGCCGACGGCATCGCCACCCTCACCCTGAACAACGGCAAGGTGAATGCGATTTCCCCGGCCATGGTTGCCGCCTTCAATGCCGCGCTGGATCGCGCCGAGCAGGATCGCGCGGTGGTCATCTTCACCGGCCAGCCGGGCATTCTTTCGGGCGGCTACGACCTCAAGGTCATGACCTCCAGTCCGCAGAACGCCCTGGATCTGGTCGCCTCCGGCTCGACTCTGGCGCGCCGCATGCTGGCCCACCCCTACCCGATCATCGCCGCCTGCCCGGGCCACGCGGTGGCCAAGGGCGCCTTCCTGCTGCTGTCCTCGGACTACCGCATCGGCGTCAAGGGTCCGTTCAATATCGGGCTCAACGAAGTGCAGATCGGCATGACCATGCACCACGTGGGCATCGAGCTGTCCCGCGACCGGCTGAGCAAGGCGGCCTTCCAGCGCTCGGTGATCAATGGCGAGATGTTCGATCCGCAGGGCGCCCTGGACGCGGGTTTCCTGGATCGCGTGGTCGAGCCGGAGGCGCTGATGGCTACCGCCCGCGAGGTAGCCGGCCAGTTACTGAAGATCAACATGAAGGCCCACCGCCAGACCAAGCTGAAGGTACGCAAGGACCTGCTGGAAACCCTCAACAAGGCCATCGAACTGGACAAGCAGTACGGCTTCTGAACCCAAGCAGGGGCCGGTCGACGGCCCCTGCTCTTTGCCTTTCGCCTGATTTGCCCGGCTCAATGGACATCCGTACACTGAGCCGCCCGAATCGCCACGAGCCTGTCCATGTTGTCTGCTCTGCGCCTGTTCCTGCTGTGCGCCTACTCCGCCCTGGCCAGTCTGACTGGCCTGTTCCTGTGCCTCCTGCATCCCTTCAACCCGGAGAATACGCGGCGCTGCGCCCGTCTGTTCGCGCTGCCCAGCCAGCGTTTCCTGGGCATCCGGGTGGATGCCGATATCGAGGAACTGAACAAGCCTGATCAGGCCTGCGTGATCGTCGCCAACCATCAGTCCAACTACGACCTGTTCGTACTGGGCGGCGTAGTGCCGCCGCGCACGGTGAGCCTTGGCAAGAAGAGCCTGAAGTGGATTCCGCTGTTCGGCCAGCTCTACTGGCTGGCCGGCAACGTGCTGCTCGACCGCGGCAACGCCATCCGCGCCAAGCAGGCCATGCTGACCACCACCGAAGCCCTGCGCGACCGGCAAGTATCCATCTGGGTATTCCCGGAAGGCACCCGCAACGCCGGGACCGAGCTGCTGCCCTTCAAGAAGGGTGCGTTCCAGATGGCGATTGCCGCCGGCGCCCCCATCGTGCCGGTGTGCGTCAGCCGTTATACCGAGCTGCTGGACCTGAACCGGCCGGAAAGCGTGCGGGTGAAGGTACGCGCGCTGCCAGCCATCGCCACCACCGGACTGACGCTCGACGACATGCCGGCGCTGATGGAGCGCTGCCGTGCACGCATGAGCACGGTGATCGATGAACTGAGCGCCGAGACGGCGGCTGCACTCCCCTCAGCCGCCGGCCACTGACCTCGCCGCTCAAGCCGGCTGCGGGTCCCGGCCCTGGGCGACGAAGCGCAGCATCCACTCGCCCACCGCCTTGCCGTGGTGGGACTCCTGCAGACTGCCCAGCGCCTGTTGATACAGGACCTCGCCAAGCATGTCCTGGCGAGCATCGAGCAGCGCCTTCGAATAATCGACGACGAATTCCGGGTGGCCCTGGAAGCAGAGCACGCGGTCGTCGATGCGGAAGGCCGCGACCGGGCAGAACTCGCTGGAGGCCAGGACAGTGGCGTTCTCCGGCAGACGGGTGACCTGGTCGCGGTGGCTGATCAGCAGGGACAGGTCTTCCAGCGCCGGCTGCATCCAGGGCTCGCGATTCTCCAGGCGGTACTGGTGCAGCCCGACCCCCCAGCCCTGCTGCGCACGTTCGGTCTGGCCGCCCAGCAGCAGCGCCAGCAGCTGATGGCCGAAGCAGATGCCCAGCAGCTTGTCGCCCTTTTCATAACGCTTGAGCAGGTAGTCCTTGAGGGTCTGGATCCAGGGGTCGGTGCCGAAGGAGTCGGCCTTGCTGCCGGTGACCAGGTAGGCGTCGTAGTGCCGATCCTCGGGCGGGTACTGGCCGTCCACGACGTTGAAGGTCTCGAACTCGGCCTCGATGGGCTGGTCCGTGAACAACTGCTTGAACATGTGGCCGTAGCCGACAAAAGTGTCCGCCAGCTCCGGACGCAGGTGATCGGTTTCGAGGATGCAGATACGCAGGGGCATGAGGGGTTACTCGAAAGACAGTGCGGTGCGCCCTCTTTCTACCAGATGCCCCAGGCCCGCCGCCACTCCTGGCGACGGGCCCCGCGCATTAGAACTGCCCGCCTGTGGCCGCCTTGTCCAGCAGCAGGGACGGCGGCGCGAACCGCTCGCCGTGTCGCTCCGCCAGCTCGCGGGCACGGGCGACGAACCGCGCCACGCCGTACTGGTTGATGAACTGCAGCGCCCCGCCACTCCAGGCGGCGAAGCCGATGCCGAACACCGAGCCGATATTGGCGTCGGCGACCGAGGTCAGCACGCCCTCCTCCAGGCACCGAACCGTCTCGATGGCCTGGATGAACAGCAGACGGTCGCGAATCTCCTGCGCCTCCGGCTGCTGCGCGGACTCGGCGAAGGCCTCCTTGAGGCCGGGCCACAGCTGTTTCTTGCCCCCGGCGGGATAGTCATAGAAGCCGCCGCCGGTCGCCTTGCCAGGGCGCTGGTGGCACTCCAGCATTGCATCGATCACGACGAAGGCCGGGTGCTCGGGGATCGACTTGCCCTCCTCGGCGAGATCGGCGCGGGTCTGCGCGCGAATATGCGCCATCAGGCTCAGCGAGACCTCGTCCGAGACCGCCAGCGGCCCAACCGGCATGCCGGCCTGGCGCGCCTGGTTCTCGATCATCGCCGCGCTGACGCCCTCGCCCAGCATGGCCAACCCCTCGTTGGTATAGGTGCCGAATACCCGCGAGGTGAAGAAGCCACGGCTGTCGTTGACCACGATGGGCGTCTTGCGGATCTGCTGCACGAAGTCGAAGGCGCGGGCCAGCGTCTCGTCGCTGGTCTGCTCGCCACGGATGATCTCCACCAACGGCATCTTGTCCACCGGACTGAAGAAGTGCAGGCCGACAAACCTTTCCGGATGCTGCACCGCCCGGGCCAGCCCGGTGATCGGCAGGGTCGAGGTGTTCGAGGCGATTACCGCATCGGGCAGCGCGGCGGCTTCGGCCGCGGCGGTCACCCGGCCTTTCAGCTCGCGGTTCTCGAACACCGCCTCGATGACCAGGTCGCAGCCGGCGAAGTCCGCTTCGTCATTAGTGGTGCGAATGCGCGCCAGGAAAGCCTCGCGCTCGTCCGCCGTCAGGTGGCCACGACTCAGCTTCTTGTCGAGCAGGCCGGCGGAGTATGCCTTGCCCTTCTCCGCCGCCTCGACGGACACATCCTTGAGCACCACCTCGACCCCGGCGGCCGCGCTCACGTACGCGATCCCGGCGCCCATCATGCCGGCGCCCAGCACACCGACCTTGCCCACCTGACGGCGCTCTGGCGCGGACGGCCGGGACCGGCCGGCATTGATCTCGTTGAGCTGGAACCAGAAGGTGCCGATCATGTTCTTGGCCACCTGCCCGGTGGCCAGCTCGGTGAAGTAGCGGGTTTCGATCAGCTCGGCGGTGGCAAAGTCCACCTGGGCGCCTTCCACGGCGGCGCAGAGGATCTTCTCCGGCGCCGGGAAACAGCCCTTGGTCTTGTCCTGCAGCATGGCCGGGGCGATCGCCAGCATCTGCGCCACGCCCGGGTGGCTCGGGGTTCCGCCGGGCAGCTTGTAGCCCTTGGCGTCCCAGGGCTGCGTGGCCTCGGGGTTGGCGAGGATCCAGGCGCGGGCCTGGGACAGCAGCGCCTCGCGACTGCCCACCACTTCATGCAGCAGGCCGGCTTTCAGCGCCTCGCGGGGGCGCAGCTTCTTGCCTTCCAGCAGGAACGGCAGGGCCTTTTCGATGCCCAGCAGGCGCACCGTACGTACGATGCCGCCGCCGCCCGGCAGCAGACCCAGGGTGACCTCCGGCAGGCCGAGCTGCACGTCCGGCGCGTCCAGGGCGATACGGTGCTGGCAGGCCAGGCAGATTTCCCAGCCGCCGCCCAGGGCGGAACCGTTGATCGCGGCGACCACCGGCTTGCCGAGGGTTTCCAGGCGGCGCAGCTGCTGCTTGAGCAGTTGCACCATGCGGAAGAAGGGTTCGGCATCGGCACGGGTAACCGCGACCAGCTCGTTGAGGTCGCCGCCGGCAAAGAAGGTCTTCTTCGCCGAGGTGAGAATGACGCCGGCGATCTGCTCACGCTCGGCTTCCAGGCGCTCAAGGGTCTCGGCCATCGCGGCGCGGTAGGTGGCGTTCATGGTGTTGGCGCTCTGCCCGGGCATGTCCAGGGTCAGCAGGACGATGCCGTCGGCGCCGGCTTCGTAGCGAATGGCTTGGCTCATGGCGTTCTCCCTGCTCAGACCCGTTCGATGATGGTGGCGATGCCCATGCCGCCACCCACGCAGAGCGTGGCCAGCCCGTAGCGCAGCTGGCGGCGCTCCAGCTCATTGAGCAGCGTGGCGAGAATGATGCAGCCCGTGGCGCCCAGCGGATGGCCCATGGCGATGGCGCCGCCGTTGACGTTGACCTTCTCCTCCGGTACGCGCAGTTCTTTCATGAACTTGAGCACCACCGAGGCGAACGCCTCGTTGACCTCAAACAGGTCGATGTCGTCGATGGAGAGCCCGGACTTGGCCAGTGCCTTGCGGGTGGCCGGCGCCGGGCCGGTGAGCATGATGGTCGGGTCGCTGCCGGTCACCGCCGTGGCGATGATGCGGCCGCGCGGCGTCAACCCCAGCTGACGCCCCTTGGCTTCGCTGCCGACCAGCATGAGCGCGGCGCCGTCTACGATGCCCGAGCTGTTGCCCGGCGTGTGCACATGGTTGATGCGCTCCACCTGGCTGTACTTGCGCAGCGCGGTGGCATCGAAGCCCATCTGCCCCATCATTTCGAAGCTGGGCTTGAGTTTGCCCAGCCCTTCCAGGCTGGTATCGGGGCGGATGAACTCGTCGTGATCGAGCAGCACCAGGCCATTCTGGTCGGTGACCGGCACCAGCGTGCGCTCGAAAAGGTTGTCGCGCCGCGCCTGTGCCGCCTTCTGCTGGGAGCGCAGGGCAAAGGCATCGACATCCTCGCGACTGAAGCCTTCCAGGGTGGCGATCAGGTCGGCGCCAATGCCCTGGGGCACGAACTGACACGCGAGGTTGGTGGACGGGTCCAGCGCCCAGGCGCCGCCATCGGAGCCCATCGGCACCCGCGACATGGACTCCACGCCACCCGCCACCACCAGGTCCTCGAAGCCGGAACGCACCTTCATGGCCGCCATATTGACCGCCTCCAGTCCCGAGGCGCAGAAACGGTTGAGCTGCACGCCGGCGACCCGCTCGTCCCAGCCGGCGACCAGCGCGGCGGTCTTGGCGATGTCGGCGCCCTGGTCGCGAACCGGCGTCACGCAGCCGAGCAGGATGTCGTCCACCTCGGCGGTGTCCAGGTCGTTGCGTGCTCGCAGGCTGCGCAGCAGTCCGGCGGCCAGGTCCACCGGCTTGACGCTGTACAGCGCGCCGTCCGGCTTGCCCTTGCCGCGCGGCGTACGCACCGCGTCGAAAATCCAGGCATCGGTCATAGGTTGTCTCTCTTGTTGTAGGTGCCGGCGATGCGGCGCTCGTCCTACCTTAGCCGCGGCGAGCCGTTGGGCAATGACCAATGCGCTCAGCCGGGTTGACGGCAGTGCTCAGATGAATGGCAGCTTGCAGCGCAGCGTCTGGAACGCCCTTCCTGCCTGCGGCAAGGCGGGTGTACGCCAACCGGCAGAACCCCGTAGAAGTCCGGCGAGTCGAAACGAGGGTGCCAACAACAAGAATCGAGGCCCCGATCATGCGCAAATCGTCGAAGAAACTGCGCGATGCCGGATTCATCCTGGCCGGCGTCACCCTGGTGCTGGTGCTGCCCAATCTGCCGCGTCTGTTCAGTTGAGGCGCAGGGCCGGCAGCAACCAGGCCAGCAGCACGGGCAACAGCAGCAGCGCCAGCAGCGTGGAACAGAGCACCAGGCTGGCCACCTCCTCCGGCGAACGGTTGGCGCGCAGCGCGAACAGGTAGTTGAACACCCCGACCGGCATGGCCGCCTGCAGGACCAGCACCCCGAGGGTCAGGGCCGGCACGCCCAACGCGGTGCCGACCAGCCAGGCCAGCAGCGCACCGCTGCCCACCCGCAAGCCCCCCAGCACCAGGCCCTGGGCCAGGTGGCGCACGCGAATGGTGGCCAGCGAGACACCGAGGGTCAGCAGCATCAACGGAATGGTCATGCCGCCCAGCAGGTCCAGGCTGTTCTGCAGCCAGCGCGGCAGCTGCAGCTCCAGAAACACCACCGGCAAGGCCAGCGCGACGCTGAGCAGGGTGGGATTGAGCAAGGCCTTTTTCAGGGAACGCTCGCCCGAGAACAGCTCACCCAGGCTGAACTGACTGACGCTGAGCACGATGAAGAAGGCCACCGCCAGCGCCAGCCCCGGCTCGCCAAAGGCATACAGACAAATGGGCAAGCCGAGGTTTCCAGTGTTGGAGAACAGGAAGGCAGGCACCAGGATGCGCCAGTCCTTGCGCAGCAGGCGACTGATCAGCCAACCCGTGGCGCCCATCAGCAGGGTCACCAGCACGCAAGCAAACACCATCTCCAGGAAGGCATCGGGTTCGATACGCGTGCGGGTAAGCGCGGAGAGCACCAGCGCGGGCGTACCAATGCGCAGGGTGAGCTGAGCAATGAAGGAGGAGGGAAACTCCTGGCCACTGCGGGCCCAGCCGTAGCCGATACCCGCCGTGATCAGCACCGGAGCCAGAATGGCGAACAGTTCGGCCAGCATGACGACACCCGCGAAAAAACCGCGCGATGCTATCACGCCGCGGGAGTATGCTGGCAGGGACATCAGTAGCCGGAGGTTCCCATGCGCTCATGGTTTCTCGCTGCCACCCTGCTCGCCGGCGGCCCTGCAGTGGCCGGCCCCATCGATCACTCTGCCGCAGTGGCGGCCATGGCCGGGCCAAGCGCCGTGCTGATCGATGTGCGCACCAGCCAGGAATTCGCCGCGGGTGCGCTGCCAGGGGCGCAGCACATTCCGCATTTCCGCATTGCCGAGGGCATTGCCGCCGTAGCGCCCGACAAGGACACACCCATCGTGCTCTACTGCCGCAGCGGGCGGCGCTCGTCCCTGGCGCAGGATCGCCTGCTCGAGATGGGCTACCGCCACGTGATCAATGCCGGCGGCTACCAGGACTTTGGCGTGCGGCTCGCCGAACGCTGAGTCCAGCGCGTACAAACGAAACGGGGCGCCCTGCGGCGCCCCGTTTCGTTGTCATCACCCCTTCACTGGAACAGCGCCTCGCTCGACAGACCGTTCTTTTCGAGGATTTCCCGCAGACGTTTTAGCGCCTCCACCTGGATCTGCCGAACCCGCTCACGGGTCAGGCCGATTTCCTGCCCAACCTCCTCCAACGTGCTGCTTTCATGGCCGCGCAGGCCGAAGCGGCGGATCACCACTTCACGCTGCTTCTCGGTCAGGTCCGACAGCCAGGCATCGATGCTCTGGGACAGGTCATCGTCCTGAAGCAGCTCGCACGGGTCGGAGGGACGGTCGTCAGTCAGGGTATCGAGCAGGGTCTTGTCGGAATCCGGCCCCAGCGACACGTCCACGGACGTCACCCGCTCGTTGAGGCCCAGCATGCGCTTGACCTCGGAGACCGGGCGCTCCAGCAGGTTGGCGATGTCTTCGGCGGATGGTTCGTGGTCGAGTTTCTGCGTCAGCTCGCGGGCGGCCCGCAGGTAGACGTTGAGCTCCTTGACCACGTGGATCGGCAGGCGAATCGTTCGGGTCTGGTTCATGATGGCCCGTTCGATGGTCTGGCGAATCCACCAGGTGGCGTAGGTGGAGAAGCGGAACCCGCGTTCGGGATCGAACTTCTCCACCGCACGGATGAGACCGAGGTTCCCCTCCTCGATCAGATCGAGCAGCGACAGGCCTCGATTGACGTAGCGACGGGCGATCTTGACCACCAGGCGCAGGTTGCTTTCGATCATGCGCTTGCGCCCGGCTGGGTCGCCCCGCTGGGCCAGCCGCGCGAAGTAGACCTCTTCTTCGGGAGTCAGAAGAGGTGAGAAACCGATTTCATTGAGATAGAGCTGCGTGGCATCGAGTGCCCGACTATAGTCGATGTGCTTGTGCTGCCTGGCTGAAGATGTCGCCGGTTTGATCCTGGCGCTGACGAAGGACTTCTCGTTCTCCTCGACTTCATCGAGAACAAGGGCCGGCTCCAGCAGGAGCACTTCGTCGTCGACATCAAACTCAGGCGCTTCTTTTTTGAGTGCCATTGTTATTGTCCCTTACTGAGTTCGACAACAGCTCAGATGCACTTTCCCTAGTACACCAGAGCCCATCCGCTCGCGGGATGGGCTGCGGATCAACGCCGCGGTAGATACTGCAGTGGATCGACAGGTTTGCCCTGACGGCGAATCTCGAAGTGGAGCTTCACCCGGTCAGTACCCGTCGAGCCCATTTCCGCAATGGTCTGCCCGGCTTTGACCTGCTGTCCCTCCCGCACCAACAGCCTACGGTTGTGGCCGTAGGCGCTCACATACACATCGTCATGCTTGATGATCAACAGCTCGCCGTAGCCCCGCAAACCACTCCCGGCGTACACCACCATGCCATCCGATGCGGCGAAAACAGGCTGTCCCAATTCCCCGGCGATATCAATGCCTTTATTCAAACTACCGTTTGGAGCAAAGCGCCCAACCATAGTTCCCGCCGTTGGCCATGTCCAGGCGGTTGCTGACCGACTCGCCGGGGGGCGTGACGGCGTCGGCGGCACGCTGGGCCGGGCAACCGCAGCGGGACTGGGTTTGGATACCGGCGGAGGGCTGGGCGGGGGCGACGGCTTGGTAACCGGCTGCACAGGAGCACGGGGCCGTGGCGCCGCGCTTGCCGTCTGTCGGGAAGTTTCGCCCTTGAGAGGACCGTCAAAGCGAATGTAATCACCCGGGCGCAACAGATAGGGCGCACCGATGCCGTTGTGAACGGCGAGCGTCTTCCAGTCCCAGCCGAAGCGGAAGGCGATCGAGTAGAGCGTGTCACCCGGGCGAACCAGATAGCGACCGCGACGCAAGGGTTCGCGCATGTAGGCGCTCTGGTTGCGGTCGATGACCTGCACCCCGCCAGGGGGAGACGAGGCGCAACCGCCCAGCAGCCCGGCGACCAGCACGGCGCCGCCGATCAGCAGTCCGAGGTAGCCTGGCTTCGCTCGCTTCAAGCCGACCTCCTGCGCTTCATCAGTCCGCCAGGCCCGGACGGACAGGGGCGGTACGGCGGCCCAGCCATTCGATGCCCAGCACCAGCACGATGGCCAGCACAGCCAACGACAGGGCGAGCAGCACCTGGGGATCCTGGCCGCTGAGGGCGGCGTAACGCTCCGGCAACAGGTTTTCCTGCAGCAAAGGGTAGGACTCACCCCGGCTGTTGGTCTGCCAGGTCAGCGTCTGCTTCCAGGGCCAGACCTTGCCGAGGGAACCGAGGATGATGCCGGCCAGGAAGGCCAGCGTCAGGTCGCGGACGCGTTCCAGCAGCCAGCTGAGCAGGCGGGAAAAGCTCATCAGGCCCAGCAGGCAACCCAGCGCAAAGACCGCCAGCACCGGCAGGTCGAAGCTCTTGAGCGCGCCGAGCACCGCAGGGTAAAGCCCCAGCAGCACCAGGATGAAACTGCCCGAGATGCCCGGCAGGATCATCGCGCAGATAGCCAGGGCACCGGCGAAGAACAGGGTCACGGGATCAGCGGTCAGCTGCAGCGGCGCCGCCAGGGTGATCCAGATGGCGAAGGCAGTGCCTGCGACCAGCCCCAGCAGCCGGTCCCAGCGCCAGAGGGACACTTCGCGCCCCACCAGCCAGACCGAAACCATCACCAGTCCGAAGAAGAACGACCACAGCGGTATGGGGTGATGCTCCATCAGGTAGCTGATGCCCTTGGCCAGGCTGAAGATACTGGTGGCAATGCCCAGCAGCAGAACCAGCAGGAAGCTGGCATCGCAGGCCTGCCAGGCCTGGCCGATGCGACCGCGCACGAACAGCCCCAGTGCCTGGGGCGTGGCGGCCAGTGCGGCCAGCAGCCGGTCGTAGATGCCGGTGATCAGCGCCATGGTGCCGCCGGAAAAGCCGGGTACCACGTCCACGGCGCCCATGGCCATTCCCTTGATGTACAACAGAAACGCGTCTTTCATGTGTCGTCCATGCAAATCAGGCCAGCGGCCCGCTGAGAAGAGGCACGAAGCGGACCGGGTCGAGCACCTGGCGGACAAAGCCCTGCTCCTCCCGGGTGATCAGCAGAAGCTGTTGATCATGACCATTGCCGCCCACCGGAATCACCAGTCGGCCACCCGGTGCCAACTGATCCAGCAGGGCCTGCGGCACCTGCGAGGCTGCCGCGGTGACCAGGATGCCGTTGTACGGCGCCAGCGCATGCCAGCCTTCCCAGCCATCGCCCCAGCGAAAGACCACGTTGCGCAATTCCAGTTCTTGCAAGCGGTCCTTGGCGCGGTCCTGCAGCGCCTGGATGCGCTCCACGGAGAATACCCGTTCCACCAGCTGGGCCAGTACCGCCGTCTGGTAGCCGGAGCCGGTGCCGATCTCCAGCACCTTGTCCAGCGGGCCGGCGGCCAGCAGCAGCTCGGTCATCCGCCCGACGATATAGGGCTGGGAAATGGTCTGGTTATGGCCGATCGGCAGCGCGGTGTCCTCGTAGGCGCGATGCGCCAGGGCCTCGTCGACGAACAGGTGGCGCGGCGTGCGACGAATCACTTCCAACACCCGTGCATCGGACAGGCCTTCTTCGTACAGGCGCTGGATCAGACGTTCCCGCGTGCGCTGCGAAGTCATCCCGATGCCGCGATGGGAGAGGCGTGGCTCGCGGTTGATCACAACAAATCCTCCAGCCAGGTATCGAGCCCCTTGAAGGCCTCATGAAAGGTGCGGTCCAGCTGCAACGGCGTGACCGAAACATAACCCTGCATCACCGCGTGGAAATCGGTGCCCGGACCGCCGTCTTCCGCGTCGCCGGCCACCGAGATCCAGTAGCCTTCCTTGCCACGCGGGTTGACCACCTTCACCGGCGGCGCAGCGCAGGCGCGGTGCCCCAGACGGGTCAGGCGGATGCCCCGGATATGCCCCAGCGGCAGGTTCGGGATGTTCACACTGAGCACCGTGCGCGGCGGCAGATCAAGCCGGTGATGATTGGCGACCAGGGTGCGCGCGATATGCGCCGCGCTCGGCAGGTTGTCCGGGCTACGCGACAGCAGGGAAAAGGCGAAGGCGGGCTTGCCGGTGAAACGACCCTCGATGGCGGCCGCCACCGTGCCGGAGTAAAGCACATCGTCCCCGAGGTTGGCGCCCAGGTTGATGCCGGACACCACCAGGTCAGGCTTGTCCTCGAGCAGGCCGTTGAGGCCCAGGTGCACGCAGTCGGTGGGCGTGCCGTCCACGCCGATAAAACCGTTGGGCATGCGCTGCGGGTGCAGAGGACGGTCGAGCGTCAGCGAACTGCTGGCGCCGCTCATGTCGCGCATCGGCGCGACCACCGTACAGTCGGCATAGTCGGCCAGGGCATCGTGCAGCGCGACCAGGCCCGGCGCATGCACCCCGTCGTCGTTGGCAATCAGAATACGCATGAAGAATCCGTCGGCCCCGCCGGGATCAGCTCGAGCAGCTCGCGCACCACAGCGGTGGCGAAGCAGCCGGACGGCAGGACGAAGCTCAGTTGCAGAATGTCAGGGGCCGGATAATGCCACGCCAGGCCGACGATGGGGAGGCGCAGGATACGCCGCTCCTGCGCCATGGCCGCCTGTTGCAGCCAGGCGCAGAGCTCGCTTTCGCGCGCCGCCAACTCCTGCTCCAGCTTTCCGGTCGCGCCCGCGGCGGGCGTCTCCCCCTCGCCCCACAGCGGACCGGTGGGATGCAGGTCCAGGATGGCCAGGCGCGGATCGCTGCACTCCGCCTCGCCGGCGGGAAAGAAGCTGCGGCTGTCGGTGAAGGCCAGCAGATCACCCACCTGCGCGCGGTTCCAGGTCCCGTTGGCAACCCGCGCGGCCAGTGCCCGGTTGAACAGATAACTGCGCGCCGCAGACAGCAGGCGCGAGCGCAGGTTGCGCTGCACCGGAAGCTCCTGCCGGGCGGCGAACTCGCGCGCCTGCGCGACATTGCCGCCGTCGAAGCCGAAACGCTGCAAGCCGAAGTAATTCGGCACACCCTCGGCCTGGATGCGCAGCAGGCGCTGCTCCAGTGCCTCGCGGTCAGCCTGCAGGTGGGTCAGGCGCAGGGTGAAGCCGTTGGCGGCATGGGCACCGCGCTGCAGTTTGCGGCTGTGACGGACCTGCTTGAGCAGGCGCAGGCTGTCGTCCTCGGCGGCGCTCAGATCGGGATCGGTCTTGCCCGGCAGGTGCAGGCTGAACCACTGGCGCGTCAGCGCCTGGCGGTCCTTGAGGCCGGCATAGCTGACGGCCTTGATCGGCAGGCGCGCGGCCTTGGCGATGCGCCGCGCGGCATCCTCGGTATTCAGATTGCGCTTCTCGACCCACAGCCAGAGGTGCTCGCCGCTGCCGCTGAGCGGGATGTCCAGCACTTCGTCGACCTGGAAGTCCTCGGCGGTTTCCTTCAGCAGCGCGCTGCCGCAGGGCTCACCATGGGCGCGAGGCCCGAGCAGATCGGTCTCGGTCATAGCGGCAGCAGCAGGGCCACCGCATGCACGGCGATACCTTCCTCACGGCCGGTGAAACCGAGCTTCTCGGTGGTGGTCGCCTTGACGTTCACCTGATCCAGCTCCACCTGCAGATCCTCGGCGATGCGTTCGCGCATGACCTGGATATGCGGCGCCATCTTGGGCGCCTGGGCGATGATGGTGGCATCCACGTTGCCGACCTGCCAGCCCTTCTCGCGCACCAGCTTGACCACATGGCGCAGCAACACGCGGCTGTCGGCGCCCTTGAAGGTCGGGTCGGTATCCGGGAAGTGCTTGCCGATGTCGCCCAGGGCGACCGCACCGAGTAGCGCGTCGCTCAGCGCGTGCAACACGACATCGCCATCGGAATGGGCAACCAGCCCGAACTTGTGGGGAATCCGCACTCCGCCAAGGGTGATGAAATCGCCCTCGCCGAAGCGGTGAACGTCGTAGCCGTGGCCGATACGCATGAAGAAACGCCCTGGAGAAAAACAGGGCGTGATTCTACCCGACTCGGCTATCAGGCGCTCGGCTGCGCCAGGTGTTGGGCGTGATAGCGCAGGTGGTCCTCGATGAAACTGGCCACGAAGTAATAACTGTGGTCGTAACCGGGCTGGCGACGCAGCGTCAGGGGGTAGCCGCTGGTCTCGGCGCTGGCCCTGAGCACCTCGGGCTTGAGCTGCAGATCAACAAATTCGTCATCCTCCCCCTGGTCCACCAGTATGGGCAGACGCTCGCAGTCCTTGCCGCGGGTGGCGGCGATCAGCGCGCAGGCATCCCAGGGCTTCCAGGTTGCGTGATCGTCTCCCAGCAGGTGGGTGAAGGCCTTCTCCCCCCAGGGGCTGCTGATCGGATTGCCAATGGGCGCAAAGGCCGAGACCGAGCGGTAGCGTCCGGGGTTGCGCAGCGCACAGACCATCGCACCATGACCGCCCATGGAGTGGCCACTGATGGCGCGCAGCTCCGATACCGGGAACTCGGCCTCGATCAGCGCGGGCAGCTCCCGCACCACGTAGTCGTGCATGCGGTAATGCTGAGCCCAGGGGTGTTGGGTCGCATCCACATAGAAGCCGGCACCCAGGCCGAAGTCCCAGGCGCCCTCCGGATCATCGGGCACACCGGGGCCGCGCGGGCTGGTGTCGGGCGTCACCAGCACCAGGCCGAGCTCCGCCGCCAGCCGCTGCGCACCGGCCTTGTGCATGAAGTTCTCGTCCGTGCAGGTCAGGCCGGACAGCCAGTACACCACCGGCAACTTCGCACCCCGCACGGCCTGGGGCGGCAGGTAGATGCCGAATACCATCTCGCAGTCGAGGGTGCGGGAACGATGGCGGTATCGCTTGTTCCAGCCACCGAAGCACTTGTTGCTGGAAAGGAGTTCAAGGGTCATGCCGATGCCTCGTGCAGTCGAGGTGGAGGCGGCGCCTGGCGGCGACGGCTCCACACCCACGAATCAGAAGTGAATGACGGTACGAATGCTCTTGCCTTCGTGCATCAGCTCGAAAGCCTCATTGATCTTGTCCAGCGGCAGGTTGTGGGTAATGAAGGTGTCCAGCGGGATCTCGCCGCGCTGCGCCTTTTCCACATAGCCGGGCAGTTCGGTACGACCCTTGACGCCGCCGAACGCCGAACCGCGCCAGACCCGGCCAGTGACCAGCTGGAACGGACGGGTGCTGATTTCCGCGCCCGCCGGGGCCACGCCGATGATGGTGGACTCCCCCCAGCCCTTGTGGCAGCACTCCAGCGCGGCGCGCATCAGTTGCACATTGCCGACACATTCGAAGCTGTAGTCGACACCACCGTCGGTCATCTCGACCACCACGTTCTGGATCGGCTTGTCGTAGTCCTGGGGATTGACGCAGTCGGTGGCGCCCAGCTCGCGGGCGATGGCGAACTTGGCGGGGTTGATGTCGATGGCGATGATGCGGCTGGCCTTGGCCATCTTGGCGCCGATGATCGCCGCCAGGCCGATGCCGCCCAGCCCGAAGATGGCCACCGTGGCACCCTCCTCGACCTTGGCGGTGTTGAGCACCGCGCCAATACCAGTGGTCACGCCACAGCCCAGCAGGCAGACCTTTTCCAGGGGGGCTTCCTTGGGGATCTTCGCCACCGAGACCTCGGGCAGCACGGTGTACTCCGAGAAGGTCGAGCAGCCCATGTAGTGGTAGACCGGCTGGCCCTGGTAGCTGAAACGCGTGGTGCCATCGGGCATCAGGCCCTTGCCTTGCGTCTCGCGCACCGCGCTGCACAGGTTGGTCTTGCCGGACGTGCAGAACTTGCAAGCCCCGCATTCGGCGGTATAGAGCGGAATCACATGATCACCGACTGCCACCGAGGTGACACCCTCGCCCACCGCTTCCACGATGCCTCCCCCTTCGTGACCTAGAATGCAGGGGAACACGCCTTCGGAGTCCTGCCCCGAAAGCGTGTAGGCATCTGTGTGGCAGACCCCGGTGGCGACGATGCGCACCAGCACTTCGCCGGCGCGGGGTGGCTCCACATCCACTTCAACGATCTGCAGGGGCTGATTGGCGGCGAAGGCAACCGCGGCGCGTGAGCGGATGGTCATGAGCATGCTCCAGAGGCGTTTATGGCGTTAGAGCATATCAGCCTTCCGAGACGCCCCGGGGAAACCTGGCTCTTCGGCCCGCTGAACATGAAAGGAGACCCCCATGCTCATTCAGGTTCACAGCAACCACAGCATCGACGTCAGCCAGGGTCTGGAGGACCGCGTGCGCGCTTCGCTGGAAAGCACGCTGAACCGCTTCGACAACTACCTGACCCGCCTGCAGGTGCATCTGCACGACGAGAACGGCGGCAAGGGCGGCGCCCAGGACAAGCGCTGCCAGATCGAGGCACGACTGAAGAATCATGATCCGTTGTCGGTGACCCACAAGGCCGACTCCCTCGAACTGGCCATCACGGGGGCCACCACCAAGCTGGGCAACGCGCTGGACCATCTGATCGGCAAGCATCAACTGTGAATCTTTCTTGACCTCAAAGGAGATGCGTCATGGCTGCGTTGCTCACCCGCGAATCCCTTCGCCAATTGCTGACCGAAAGCGCCACCCCCTGCCTTTCCCTCTACCAGCCGACCCACCGCACCTTCCCCGAACGGGAACAGGACCCGATCCGCTTCAAGGCCCTGATCCGCCAGCTGGAGAGCATGCTGCGCGAGCGCAAGGATGTCAGCGAACCGCTCATCGAGGATCTGCTCAAGCCCTTGCGCACCCTGGCCCAGGCCCAGGAATTCTGGAACCACAGTCTGGACGGACTGGCCGCCTTCAGTGCACCCGGTCATTTCCAGGTGTTTCACCTGCAACGCCGCGTTCCCGAACTGGCGGTGGTCAATGATCGCCCCAGCATTCGCCCACTGGTGCGCATCGTGCAATCGGCCGACCGCTACCAGATCCTCTGCCTGACCCTGGAGCGGGTGCGCCTGTATGAAGGCAACCGCGATGGCATCAGCCGCGTACCGCTGGCCGAAGGCGTCCCGGAAACGCTGGAAGCGGCGCTGGGCAGCGAGCTGACCGAGAAAGGCCAGAGCGGACTGCCCCAGGGTTACGGTCGCGCCAGCGAGCGAGCCGGCTCGATGCACGCCGAAAGCGGCGGTTCCGGCAAGCAGGACGAGATCAACAGCGATCGCGAGCGCTTCTTCCGCCTGTTGGACAAGGCCATCCTGGAACATCACAGCCGCCCCACCGAGCTGCCACTGCTGCTGGCCGCGCTACCGGATAACCAGGCGATGTTCCGCGCGCTCAGCCGCAACGAGTTCCTGCTGCCGGAAGGCATACCGCTGGACCCCGGCCTGCTCAATGACCAGCAATTGCGGGACAAGAGCTGGCAGGTGATGCAGCCGCGCTACCTGAAGCGCCTGGAGGGCTTGGTGGGGCAGTTCCAGGCATTGGCCAACCGGGGGCAGTCCAGCGACCAGCTCAACCTGATCGCCCAGGCCACCCGTGAAGGGCGGGTATCCACCCTGCTGGTGGAAGCCGATCGCAAGATCCCCGGCCACGCCGACCAGAGCGCCGGCCAGGCGCTGGAGGTGGACAGCGAGCAGAGCAACTGCGCGGACCTGCTCGAGGAACTGGCCAGCTGGACGATCCAACAGGGGGGTGAGGTCGTGGTGGTGCCGCAGGAACGCATGCCGACCCGCAGCGGGGCGGCGGCGATCTACCGGTATTAGCCACCGCACACGGCCGATGTCGCTGGCGTAGGGTGGGCAACGCTTTGCTTGTCCACCACCGGTCTGCACCTTTCGGTGGGTAATCGCTGCGCGAGTTACCCACCCTACGGGGCTGGCCATGTCGCGTTGGCCACCATGGTGGCAACGCCGTGCCGGCGGTCGGAACAGCGCCGAGCGCCCTACGCTCGCCTCATCGGCCCCAGCGCTGGGCCAGCCACTGCAGGTCTTCGGGGCGGGTGACCTTGAGGTTGTCGGCGCGCCCTTCCACCAGGCGCGGCGCCAGTCCGGCCCATTCCATGGCCGAAGCCTCGTCGGTGACTGCGACACCAGCCACCCGGGCATCGGCCAGTGCGTGCTGCAGCGGCGCCAGGCGGAACATCTGCGGCGTGTAGGCCTGCCAGATCACCGAGCGGTCGACGGTTTCCCGCACCCGCCCGTCCGGGCCGGCGCGCTTGAGCGTGTCGCGCGCGGGTACCGCCAGCAGGCCGCCCACCGGGTCGTCGGCCAACACCGCCAACAGGTTGTCCAGGTCGCTGCGCGCCAGGTTGGGCCGCGCGGCGTCATGCACCAGCACCCAGTCGTCCTCCCCGGCGCCCAGCTCGACCAGCCGAAGCAGGGCATTGAACACCGAATCAGCGCGCTCGCTGCCGCCCGGCGCGCGGTGAATGCGCAGATCCCGGGCGCAGGACAGCTGCGGCCAGAACGGATCATCCTCGGCCAGGCTGACCACCACACCCTTGAGGCCGGGATGGTCGAGGAAGCAGGCCAGGGTATGTTCGAGGATCGTGCGGCCGGCCAGCGCCAGGTATTGCTTGGGACGGTCGGCGCGCATGCGGCTGCCGATGCCGGCGGCGGGAATCACGGCCCAGAAGGCCGGCAGGGAGTCAGACATCATTCCGTCAACTGAAAGAGGGTTTCGCCCTCTTTGACCATGCCCAGTTCATGTCGCGCCCGCTCTTCCACGGTTTCCATGCCCTGCTTGAGCTCCCTGACCTCGGCTTCGAGGATGCGATTGCGTTCCAGCAGGCGGGCGTTCTCGCTGCGCTGGGCCTCGATCTGCCGGTTCATGTCGCGAATCTGCGCCACGCCGCCATCGCCCAGCCACAAGCGGTACTGCAGGCCGGCCAGCAGCAGAAGCAGTACAGCAAAAAGCAGGTAGAAAGGTCTCAACATGAATCGGCCCAGCCAGAGTGAGGGGCTAAGGTAATGCGTGCATGCCCGGACGGCTAGGCCCGCCCCCACAAAAGCGGCGACCGGCAAAGACCTGTAGGAGCGACTTCAGTCGCGAGCTTTTGGGGCGACCGGCTAGGGGCGACCGGCTAGGCGCGGCCGGCCAGGCTAGACCTCGCACAAAGCATCGCGGCTGAAGCCGCTCCTACAAAGATCCACGCCCACACATACAAAAAGGGCAGCCTGCGCTGCCCTTTTTCACCGTCGGCGATCAGCCACGGAACTCGGCGCGGCCCTTGTACGGAGCCTTGCCGCCCAACTGCTCTTCGATACGCAGCAGCTGGTTGTACTTGGACACACGGTCGGAACGGCACAGGGAACCGGTCTTGATCTGACCGGCGGCAGTGCCCACGGCCAGGTCGGCGATGGTGCTGTCCTCGGTCTCACCGGAACGGTGCGAGATCACCGCGGTGAAGCCGGCGGCCTTGGCCATCTGGATGGCTTCCAGGGTCTCGGTCAGCGAGCCGATCTGGTTGAACTTGATCAGGATCGAGTTGCCGATCTTCTCTTCGATGCCGCGCTTGAGGATCTTGGTGTTGGTGACGAACAGGTCGTCGCCGACCAGTTGCACCTTGGCGCCGATCTTGTCGGTCAGCACCTTCCAGCCGGCCCAGTCGGATTCGTCCATGCCGTCTTCGATGGAGATGATCGGGTAGCGCTGGGTCAGGCCGGCCAGGTAGTCGGCGAAGCCTTCGGCGCTGAACACCTTGCCTTCACCGGCCAGGTCGTACTGGCCATCCTTGTAGAACTCGGACGACGCGCAGTCCAGGGCCAGGGTGATGTCGGTGCCCAGCTTGTAGCCGGCGTTGGCCACGGCTTCGGCGATGGCGGCCAGGGCATCTTCGTTGGAGGCCAGGTTCGGCGCAAAGCCACCTTCGTCGCCGACGGCGGTGTTCAGGCCACGGGCCTTCAGCACGGCTTTCAGGTGATGGAAGATCTCGGCGCCCATGCGCAGCGCGTCGGCGAAGGTCTTGGCGCCTACCGGCTGGACCATGAATTCCTGGATGTCGACGTTGTTGTCGGCATGCTCGCCGCCGTTGATGATGTTCATCATCGGCACCGGCATGGAATAGACGCCGGGGGTGCCGTTCAGGTCGGCGATATGCGCGTACAGCGGAATGCCCTTGGCCTTGGCAGCGGCCTTGGCGGCGGCCAGGGAGACCGCCAGGATGGCGTTGGCGCCCAGCTTGGCCTTGTTCTCGGTACCGTCCAGCTCGATCATTGCGCGGTCCAGGGCCTTCTGGTCGGCCGGGTCCTTGCCCAGCAGCAGGTCACGGATCGGCCCATTGACGTTGGCCACGGCCTTCAGCACGCCCTTGCCCAAGTAACGGCTCTTGTCGCCATCGCGCAGCTCGAGCGCTTCGCGCGAACCGGTGGAGGCGCCGGACGGGGCGCACGCGCTGCCCACGATACCATTGTCGAGAATCACGTCGGCTTCCACGGTCGGGTTACCGCGGGAGTCCAGGACTTCGCGGCCCTTGATGTCGACGATTTTTGCCATGCTTGCTAACACTCCAGTGAAAGGGGCTTGGGCGAGCGCCTCAAGCGGTCTCGATAGCGGGGAATTGCTTGATCAGGTCGTCCAGCTGCTTGAGCTGGGTGAGGAAGGCTTCCAGCTTGTTCAGGCGCAGAGCACAGGGACCGTCGCACTTGGCGTTGTCCGGGTCCGGATGGGCTTCCAGGAACAGGCCGGCCAGGCCTTGCGACAGACCGGCCTTGGCCAGGTCGGTGACCTGGGCGCGGCGGCCGCCGGCGGAGTCGGCGCGACCACCCGGCATTTGCAGCGCGTGGGTCACGTCGAAGAACACCGGGTACTCGAACTGCTTCATGATGCCGAAGCCGAGCATGTCCACGACCAGGTTGTTATAGCCGAAGCTGGAGCCGCGCTCGCAGAGGATCAGCTGATCGTTACCGGCCTCCTCGCACTTGCGCAGGATGTGCTTCATCTCCTGCGGGGCGAGGAACTGGGCCTTCTTGATATTGATCACCGCGCCGGTCTTGGCCATGGCCACCACCAGGTCGGTCTGGCGCGACAGGAAGGCCGGCAGCTGGATGATGTCGCACACCTCGGCCACCGGGGCGGCTTGGTAGGGTTCGTGCACATCGGTGAGTACCGGCACGCCGAAGGTCTTCTTCACTTCCTCGAAGATCTTCATGCCCTCTTCCAGGCCCGGGCCGCGGAAGGAGGTGATCGAGGAGCGGTTGGCCTTGTCGAAGCTGGCCTTGAACACGTAGGGAATGCCGAGCTTCTCGGTCACCCGCACGTACTCCTCGCAGGCCTGCATCGCCAGGTCGCGGGACTCCAGCACGTTGATGCCGCCGAACAGCACGAACGGCTTGTCGTTGGCGATCTCGATGTTACCGACGCGGATGATCTTCTGGGTCATGCCTTGTTCGCCTTGTATTCCAGCGCGGCGTTGACGAAGCCACTGAACAGCGGGTGGCCGTCACGCGGGGTGGAGGTGAATTCCGGGTGGAACTGGCAGGCCACGAACCACGGATGGTTCGGTGCTTCCACCACTTCGACCAGCGCGCCGTCCATCGAGCGGCCGGAGACCTTAAGGCCGGCCTGGGTCAGCTGCGGCAGCAGGTTGTTGTTCACTTCGTAGCGGTGGCGGTGACGCTCTTCGATCACCTCGGCGCCATAGGCCTGGGCCACCTTCGAGCCGGCTTCCAGACGGCATTCCTGCGCGCCCAGGCGCATGGTGCCGCCCAGATCGGAGGCGTCGGTACGGGTTTCCACGGCGCCGGTCGCGTCCTGCCATTCGGTGATCAGGCCGACCACCGGGTGCTGGCTGGACTTGTCGAATTCGGTGGAGTTGGCGTCGCTCCAGCCCAGCACGTTGCGGGCGTATTCGATGACCGCCACCTGCATGCCCAGGCAGATACCCAGGTAGGGGATCTTGTTTTCGCGGGCGTACTGCACGGTCTTGATCTTGCCTTCCACGCCGCGCAGACCGAAGCCACCAGGAACCAGGATGGCGTCGACGCCTTCCAGCAGGCCGGTGCCCTGGTTCTCGATGTCTTCGGAATCGATGTAGCGCAGATTGACCTTGGTGCGGCTCTGGATGCCGGCGTGGTTCAGCGCCTCGATCAGCGACTTGTAGGCGTCCAGCAGCTCCATGTACTTGCCGACCATGGCGATGGTGACGTCCTTCTCCGGATGCAGCTTGGCGTCGACCACACGCTCCCATTCGGACAGGTCGGCGCTGTCGCACTCCAGGCCGAAGCGCTCGAGCACGTAGTCGTCCAGGCCCTGGGCATGCAGGATGCCGGGGATGCGATAGATGGTGTCGGCGTCCGGCAGGCTGATCACCGCGCGCTCTTCCACGTTGGTGAACAGGGCGATCTTGCGGCGCGAGGAGACGTCGATGGGCTGTTCGGAACGGCAGACAAGCACGTCCGGCTGCAGGCCGATGGAGCGCAGCTCCTTGACGGAATGCTGGGTCGGCTTGGTCTTGGTCTCGCCGGCGGTGGCGATGTACGGCACCAGGGTCAGGTGCATCAGCATGGCGCGCTTGGCGCCCACTTCCACGCGCAACTGGCGGATCGCTTCCAGGAACGGCTGGGATTCGATGTCACCCACGGTGCCGCCGATTTCCACCAGGGCCACGTCAGCGTCGCCGGCGCCCTTGATCACCCGGCGCTTGATCTCGTCGGTGATGTGCGGGATCACCTGGATGGTGGCGCCCAGGTAGTCACCCCGGCGTTCCTTGCGCAGCACGTCGGCGTAGACGCGGCCGGTGGTGAAGTTGTTGTTCTGGGTCATCCGGGTGCGGATGAAGCGCTCGTAGTGGCCCAGGTCCAGGTCGGTCTCGGCGCCGTCGTGGGTGACGAAGACCTCACCGTGCTGGAACGGGCTCATGGTGCCCGGGTCCACGTTGATGTAGGGGTCCAGCTTCAGCATGGTGACCTTCAGGCCCCGCGCCTCCAGGATGGCCGCCAATGAAGCCGAGGCGATGCCTTTCCCCAATGAAGAAACAACACCACCCGTGACGAAGATGTAGCGCGTCATGAAAAACCCTAGAAGTCTGCGTTAGTAAGCGGCCGGCGCCGCGGGGTAAGCGAAGGAGCGATTGCGCAATGCGACAATAGCCAGCTACCACGGGTTCCGGAGGAAGCCGCAGAAGCTGTAATAAGACGGGAGCGCAGTCTACCGGAATCAACCGGTCAGCTCAAACCCGAGGTTGGCCTTCGGGCATTCCCAATGCAGGCGACCTCGCACTTCCGAGGTGCATAGCGCGGGCAGGTTGGCCACCGCCAACAGCTCGTCGCCGCGCAGCAGCAGTGGCAAACGGTCGCGCACGAACGGCGGTAGCCCGCTCTCGTTGAGCAGCCGTTTCAGGTCACGCGTGCCGCGCGCCGCCAGCGTCATCCGCTCGCCGCCTTGCCGGTAGGCCAGCCGCAGCTCCCCCGAAGGCAGGCGGCCCTCCCAGCGCGCCAGGCCATTGCCCGGCAGGTCGATCTGCCCTCCCGCAAAGCCGGCGTTCAGATGAACGCTGTTCAGCCAGGGGCCCGACAGCCACCAGAGCCGGCCGGCGGCGCGACGCAGCTCGCCGCCCTGCAGACGCCAGACCGGCGCACGATCGTCGACGGCGTCGCGCAGGCAGGCCCAGCCCGCCCAATGCTCGCTGTCCGGCAGCCGCGTCAGCGGCGCCAGCCAGTGACGCAGCGCGTTGCGCTGACGTGCTTCGGACAGCATCTGCAGCGGTTCCAGGCGCAATGAAGGCAGGCTCAGCCAGGGCCAGGGCGACGGTTCGCGCGCCGCGACCAGGTCCTGGTCGGCCAGCTCGCCCAGCAGGGCATCCGCCTCGCGCAGGTGCGCGGCCGTGCGCGCCAGATTGCCCGCCACCTGAGGCCAGTAGCCCGCCAGCAGCGGCATGACCTGCTGGCGCAGAAAATTGCGGGCGAAGCGGGTATCGGTGTTCGAAGGGTCTTCCACCCACTGCAGACCGTGCTGTCTCGCCCAACTTTCAAGCTCGGCGCGCGACACCGCCAACAGCGGCCGGACCAGGCTCCCCGCCCCCAGCGGACGACTCACCGGCATGCCGCCCAAGCCACGCACGCCGGCGCCGCGCAACAGGCGAAACAGCAACGTCTCAGCCTGGTCGTCGCGATGCTGGGCGGTGAGCAGGACATCGCCGGGCCGCAGCGCCGCGGCGAACGCGGCATAACGCGCCTCGCGCGCCGCCTGTTCCAGGCTGGCGGCATTGCGATCCACATCGACCCGGACAACCTGCAGTGCGATGCCCAGCCGCTCACACACCGCGCGGCAATGCGCCGGCCAGGGTTCGGCGGCGGCCTGCAGGCCATGGGCGACATGGATGGCGGAAAGCGGCGGCAGGGTTTCGCGCTCGCGCAGCTCGGCGAGCAGATGCAGGAGTACCGTTGAATCCAGCCCACCGGAAAAGGCCACGCGCCAGGCAGCCGCGTCGCGCCAGGGCGCGAGGGCATGGAGAAGTCGATCAGGAAGCGTCATGGCGGGAGGCTAGCGGGGCCAGGCCCCGGAAAGCAAGGAGCCGACTGACGTCGGCTCCGAGGTGCAGCAACGCGGACGGACCGATCAGGCCACGCCGTAGCTCATCAGGCGCTCGTAGCGACGCGCCAGCAGGGCGTCGGTTTCCAGGCCTTGCAGCATATCCAGCTGAGCATTCAGCTTGTCGCGCAGGCTGGCGGCCATGCTGCCCGGATCGCGGTGGGCGCCGCCCAGCGGCTCCTTGATGATCTCGTCGACGATGCCCAGCTCGCGCAGGCGCTCGGCAGTAATGCCCATGGCCTCGGCAGCTTCCGGGGCCTTCTCGGCAGTACGCCACAGGATAGAGGCGCAACCTTCCGGGGAGATCACCGAATAGGTGGAGTACTGCAGCATGTTCAGCTGGTCGCACACGCCGATGGCCAGTGCGCCGCCGGAACCGCCTTCACCGATCACGGTGGCGATGATCGGCGTCTTCAGGCGCGCCATCACGCGCAGGTTCCAGGCGATGGCCTCGCTCTGGTTGCGCTCCTCGGCATCAATGCCCGGATAGGCGCCGGGGGTATCGATGAAGGTGAGGATCGGCATCTTGAAGCGCTCGGCCATTTCCATCAGGCGGCAGGCCTTGCGGTAGCCTTCCGGACGCGGCATGCCGAAGTTGCGGCGCACCTTCTCGCGCACGTCGCGGCCCTTCTGGTGGCCGATGATCATCACCGGGCGCTCGCCCAGGCGCGCCACACCACCGACGATGGCGGCGTCATCGGAAAAGTGCCGGTCACCATGCAGCTCTTCAAACTCGCTGAAGATGTGGCTGATGTAATCCAGGGTGTAGGGACGCTTGGGATGACGGGCCAGCTGGGCGATCTGCCAGCTGGTCAGGTTGCTGAAGATGCTGGCGGTCAGCGACAGGCTCTTCTCCTGCAGACGACCGATCTCTTCGCCGATGTTCAGCGAATTGTCGTTGCCCACCAGGCGCAGCTCCTCGATCTTGGCCTGCAGGTCGGCAATCGGCTGTTCGAAATCCAGAAAGTTCGGGTTCATAGTCATCCGTCTTGTTTCGCGGCCAGGGGCCGGGCGGCTGTTCCGGGAGGAGCCCACCTCGAAGATTCGGGGCTCCCGTGGTCGAGCTGGCGGTCATTCCCGCTAGCGGTAGTGCAGGAAGACGTTGTCGCGTCCGAACTGGTCACGCAACGCCTGAATCAGGTTGTCGGTCGGGTCCACCTGCCAGGCCTCCCCGAACTGCAACTGGGCGCGTGCCTCGCTACCGGTATAGTCCAGGGTCAGCGGACAGGCGCCCCGATGGCGCTTGAACAGATCAGCCATCCAGCGCAGGCGCTCGCCCTGCAGCATCTGATGATCGACCTTCAGGCGCAGGCTCTCGGCCAGCGCGGTGCGCGCGCTTTCCAGGCTCAGCACGCGCTTGGCGCGCAGGCGCAGGCCGCCGGAGAAATCGTCGTGGCTGACCTCGCCTTCCACCACCACCAGCGCGTCATTCTGCAGCAGCGCCTGGTTGCTGGCGAAGGCGTCGGCGAACAACGAAGCCTCGATGCGCCCAGAGCGGTCATCCAGGGTGATGAAGCCCATCTTGTCGCCCTTCTTGTTCTTCATCACCCGCAGGTTGACGATCAGCCCGGCGATGGTCTGCAGCTCGCGCGACGGCTTGAGATCGACGATGCGCTGGCGGGCGAAACGCCGCACTTCCTTCTCGTACTCGTCGATGGGGTGGCCGGTCAGATACAGGCCGAGGGTTTCTTTCTCACCGCGCAGGCGTTCCTTGATCGACAGCTCGCGCACCTTGCGGTGGTTGGCGTACACGTCCGCCTCCGGCTCGGCGAACAGGCCGCCGAACAAGTCCATGTGGCCGCTCTGCTCGCTGCGCGCGGTCTGCTCGGCAGCCTGCACGGCTTCCTCCATGGCGGCCAGCAGCACCGCGCGATTGAGGTCCACGCTGGCCTGGTAGGCCTTCGGCTCGTCTTGATAGTAGGGACCGAGTCGATCCAGGGCGCCGGAGCGGATCAGCGCCTCCAGGGTGCGCTTGTTGATGCGCTTGAGGTCAACGCGGCTGCAGAAGTCGAACAGGTCCTTGAACGGCCCCCCCTCGGCGCGGCACTCGACGATGGCCTCCACCGGCCCCTCGCCGACGCCCTTGATGGCGCCCAGGCCGTAGACGATGCGGCCATCCTCGTTGACGGTGAACTTGAACTCCGAGGTGTTCACGTCCGGCGCATCGAGGCGCAGCTTCATGTGGCGGCATTCCTCGATGAGGATCACCACCTTGTCGGTGTTGTGCATGTCCGCCGAGAGCACCGCCGCCATGAACGGCGCCGGGTAATGCGCCTTCAGCCAGGCGGTCTGGTAGGAAACCAGACCATAGGCGGCCGAGTGGGACTTGTTGAAACCGTAGCCGGCGAATTTTTCCACCAGGTCGAAGATGTTGCCCGCCAGCTCCGCATCGATGCCGTTGTTCGCGCAGCCCTCGATGAAGCCACCGCGCTGCTTGGCCATTTCCTCGGGCTTCTTCTTGCCCATGGCGCGGCGCAGCATGTCGGCGCCGCCGAGGGTGTAGCCGGCCATCACCTGGGCGATCTGCATCACCTGTTCCTGGTACAGGATGATGCCGTAGGTGGGCTTGAGCACCGGCTCGAGGCCCGCGTACTGGTAGTCGGGGTGCGGGTAGGAGAGCGGCGCGCGGCCGTGCTTGCGGTTGATGAAGTCGTCCACCATGCCCGACTGCAGCGGGCCGGGGCGGAACAGCGCCACCAGGGCGATCATGTCTTCCAGGCAGTCGGGCTTGAGCTTCTTGATCAGCTCCTTCATGCCGCGCGATTCCAACTGGAACACGGCCGTGGTCTCGGCCTTCTGCAGCATGTCGTAGGTTTTCTTGTCGTCCAGCGGAATACGGTCGATATCGACCAGCTCGCTTTCCCCCCGACGGCGCTGCTCGCGGTGGATGGTCTCCAGCGCCCACTTGATGATGGTCAGGGTGCGCAGTCCGAGGAAGTCGAACTTCACCAGGCCGGCCTGCTCCACGTCGTCCTTGTCGAACTGGGTCACCAGGCCGTTGCCGTCCTCGTCGCACAGCACGGCGGAGAAATCGGTGAGCTTGGTCGGTGCGATTACCACGCCGCCGGCGTGCTTGCCGGTGCCGCGGGTGATGCCTTCCAGTTTGAGGGACATGTCCCAGATTTCCTGGGCTTCCTCGTCGTTCTTGAGGAACTCGCGCAGCGGCTCCTCCATCTCGAAGGCCTTCTCCAGGGTCATGCCCACTTCGAAGGGGATCATCTTCGACAGCTTGTCGGCCAGGCCGTAGGACTTGCCCTGGGCGCGCGCCACGTCGCGCACCACCGCCTTGGCGGCCATGGTGCCAAAGGTGACGATCTGGCTCACCGCGTTGCGGCCGTACTTGTCGGCCACGTACTCGATCACCCGGTCGCGGCCGTCCATGCAGAAGTCGACGTCGAAGTCGGGCATGGACACCCGCTCGGGGTTCAGGAAGCGTTCGAACAGCAGGTCGTAGGCCAGCGGATCGAGGTCAGTGATCTTCAGCACATAGGCGACCAGCGAGCCCGCACCCGAGCCCCGCCCCGGCCCCACCGGCACGCCGTTGTTCTTGGCCCACTGGATGAAGTCCATCACGATCAGGAAGTAGCCGGGGAAGCCCATCTGGATGATGGTGTTGAGCTCGAACTCCAGGCGATCCACGTAGCGCTGGCGCACTTCCTCATAGTTGGGCGTGGTGTCCTTCGGCCAAAGCACCGCCAGACGCTCTTCCAGCCCCTCGTAGGAGGCATGGCGCAGGTAGTCGTCGATGTTCATGCCGTTGGGGGTGGGGAAATCCGGCAGGAAGTGCTTGCCCAGCTTCACTTCGATGTTGCAGCGCCGGGCGATTTCCACCGTGTTCTCGATGGCGTCCGGCAGGTCGCTGAACAGCTCGGCCATTTCCTCGGGCGATTTCAGGTACTGCTGGTCGCTGTACAGGCGCGGGCGACGCGGGTCGTCCAGGGAGCGGCCTTCGCCGATGCAAACGCGGGTTTCGTGGGCAGCGAAATCGTCCTGCTTGAGGAAGCGCACATCGTTGGTGGCCACGATCGACGCGCCGAAGCGATCGGCCAGCGGCACGGCGGCGTGCAGGTATTCCTCGTCGTTGACCCGGTTGGTGCGCTGCAGCTCGACGTAGAAACGCTCCGGAAAGGCATCCATCCATTCACGCAGCAGACGCTCGGCCAGCGCCTCGTCGCCATTCAGCAGCGCTTGGCCAACCTCCCCTTCCTTGGCGCCAGACAGGGCGATCAGCCCTTCGGACGCTTCCTTGACCCAGTCGCGCTCGATCACCACCATGCCGTTGCGCTGGCCTTCGGTCCAGCCGCGGGAGACCAGCTCGGTGAGGTTCAGATAGCCCTTGGCATCCATCACCAGCAGGGTCATGCGGCTCAGCGGGCCGTCTTCCTCGGGACTCGCCAGCCAGATGTCCGCGCCGCAGATGGGCTTGATGCCCGCGCCATTGGCCGCCTTGTAGAACTGCACCAGCGAATGCATGTTGCTGATTTCGGTCACCGCCACCGCCGGCATGCCCGCCGCCGCCACGGCCTTGACCAGCGGCTTGACGCGCACCAGGCCATCGACCAGCGAGAACTCGGTATGCAGACGCAGATGGACGAACGAAACGGGCATGGCTGACCTGGGCACGACTGACGGTAAGGGGCGGGATTGTAACGGAAAGCGCGCAGGCGGGGCGGTGGGCAGCGCCACAACTGCTAACCGGCAATCAGCTGCCGCGCCGCCTGGTTGTGCGCGGCGATCAGCGCGGCAACGTCCAGCCCTTCGATCCGCCCATCGACCACCCGCCAGCGGCCGCCGACCATGACCCGGTCGGCCCGCTCGGCGCCGCACAGCAGCAGCGCCGCCAGCGGGTCGTGACTGCCGGAAAAGCGCAGCTCGTCGAGCTTGAACAGCGCCAGGTCGGCCTGCTTGCCCACCGCCAGCTCGCCGATATCCGTGCGGCCCAGCAAGCGCGCCGAACCCCGGGTCGCCCAGCCGAGCACCTTCTCCGGCGTGATCGCCGCCGCGCCGTAGCGCAGGCGCTGCAGGTACAGCGCCTGGCGGGCTTCGAGCATCAGGTTGGAGGCATCGTTGGCGGCCGAGCCATCGACGCCGAGGCCAATGATCGCCCCTTCGACCTCCAGCTGCAGGGTCCGGCAGATACCGCTGCCCAGGCGCATGTTGGCGCTCGGACAATGGCAGATACCGACGCCGGCGGCGCCGAGGCGGTCGATCTCCACCTGGCTGAAGTGGATGCCATGGGCCAGCCAGGTGCGCGACCCCAGCCAGCCGACGCTCTTCAGGTAGTCCACGGCATGCATGTTGTGGCGCCGCAGGCAGTACGCCGCATCGTCCGGCGTCTCGCCCAGGTGCGTGTGCAGCCGCACATCGCGCGCCTCGGCCAGCACGGCGGTGTCGCGCATCAGCTCACGGGTGACCGAGAACGGCGAACAGGGCGCCAGGGCGATCTGGACCTGCGCGCCGTCGCCGCGCTGGTGGTAGCGGTCGATCAGCCGCGCGCTGTCGGCGAGGATCACCTCGGCGTCCTGCTCCAGGCGCCGGTAGGGCCGCCCACCGTCGGGCTTGGCCTGGTTCATCGAGCCCCGGCACAGGGTGGCGCGCATACCCAGCTCGCGCACCGCTTCCACCTCTATATCGATGGCTTGCTCCAGGCCGTCCGGGAACAGGTAATGCTGATCCACCGTGGTGGTGCAACCCGACAGCAACAGCTCGGCCAGCGCGACCCGGCTGGCCAGTGCCAGTTGCTCGGCCGTCAGCCCGGCCCACACCGGGTAGAGCGTCATCAGCCAGTCGAGCAGCGACACACTGGCCACCGGCCCCCAGGCGCGGGTCAGGGTCTGATAGAAGTGATGATGGGCATTGACCAGCCCCGGCAACACCACGTGCTCGCGGGCATCGAAGGTGCTGTCCACCGGCCGCGCCGGCGCCTGACCGGCGCCCAGCAGCTCGACGATCACCCCGCCTTCAATCACCAGCCCGCCCGGCGCGCGCTGTTCGTTGGCGGTGAACAGGGCGAGGGGGTTCTTGATCCAGAGGCGAGTGGCGGGCATGGCGGACGCTTCCAGTGTTGCGTGACGGGTCAAGGGGGTGTCCATCTGGGCAAAATCAGGTCCCGGAGGGGGCTAACCGAGCCGTTACCCGCAGTCTTCTGCTTTAAAGAACGGGGCGATAAATAAATGCCGTGCCTTTTCCCTCATTCCTGCACGAGTCAGACTAGACGGAAAAATAAATCTGCCCCCCTTCGCTCTACATCTACGACTTTAGGCTGATGCTCAATAAGCGAGAGCGCTCATTGGCTTACCCTCAAAAAAGCTCCCATTAGAGCAGAGCAGCCAGCGGAGCTTACTCCTACAAAACGAGGTCCATAAATGCTCATTTTCTTTGCCAGCCTTGCAATACTTTTACTCGGCTACAAGTTCTACAGCCCATTTGTTGAAAAACAAGCGGGCATAGACCCTACAGCCATAACCCCCCAACAGCGCCTGCATGACGGCGTCGACTACGTCCCCATCAGCCCCATGCGGGCATTTCTGATTCAGTTTTTGAACATTGCCGGTATCGGCCCTATTTTCGGCCCCATCCTGGGCGCCCTGTATGGCCCGATCGCGCTGGTCTGGATTGTCATCGGCAACGTTATTGGCGGTGCGGTGCATGACTATTTCTCCGGCGTGATGAGCCTCAAGGAAGATGGTAAAAGCCTGCCGGAGATTGCCGGCAACTATTACAACGTGATCTTCAAAGGCTTCATGCTGGTCTTCACTTGCATGCTGCTTTTCTTCGTTGGCGTGGTTTTCATCATGAGCCCGGCAGGCCTGCTGAGCAACCTGTCCTATTTCGAAGGCACGTTCCTGGCCGGAAATACATTTTGGGTATTGTTAATACTCGCCTATTATTTCTTCGCGACCTTGCTACCCATCGACAAAATCATCGCCAAACTGTATCCGCTGTTTGGCTTGCTGATGATCGTGATGACCAGCCTGGTTGCTCTAGCGCTGCTGCGTGAAGCGCCCCACCTGCCTCAGGTCACCGATCTGTTCGCCTACTTCGACGGCCACCATGAGCATGACTTCCTGACGCCCAACCCCAGCGGACTGCCCATTTGGCCGTTGCTGTTCCTGACCATAACCTGCGGGGCCATCAGTGGTTTCCACTCTACCCAGTCGCCGATGATCGCCCGCTGCCTCACCAATGAAAAATATGCTCGCCCGGTGTTCTACGGCGCGATGATGTGCGAAGGCATAGTCGCCTGCGTGTGGGCTACGGCAGGCATCGCCACCTTCCCCGGCGGCTATGTCGAACTCAAGGCTATGCTCGACCAGGGCGGGCCGGGCTTTGTGATCAACCATATCGCTACCAGCTACCTGGGCATCTTTGGCGGAGTGATGGCGATCCTGGCAGTGGCCATCTTCCCGATCACCTCCGGCGACACCGCTTTCCGCTCGCTGCGCCTGACCATCACCGACGCCTTCAACATTCCCCAGTCCGCCATGCGCCGCCTGGCTTTGTCGGCGCCGCTGCTGGGCGTGGCGTATCTGATGACGTTCCTGGACTTCTCGCTGATCTGGCGATACTTCGCCTTCTCCAACATGCTGCTATCCACCAGCGTGCTGTGGCTGGCAACCAAGTATCTGTTGGATCGGGGCAGCTTCCACTGGATTGTCAGCATCCCCGCCGTGATCGGCACCGCCGTGACCATTTCGTATATCGCAACGGCCGGGATTGGTTTTAATCTGCCAATCCACTATGCCAAACCGATTGGCATCCTGATCGCCGTAGCCTGCCTCATCGGCTTGGTCATTCAACACAATCGAAACAACGCCAATGCGTATGCGGAACCGGAAGCGTAACTAAACCCGCCCCCTATTACGCAGCATTAGCCGGGCAGACGGGGCCACTCGAAAGAGTAGGCCCCGTTTTCGTTACCAAGAAAGATGACGCAAGCGTTTGACCGGGATCGAAGCCACCAGCAGATCGGCTGGGAAGCTCTAGAGAATTTTGATCTTGCCCAGCTCCAGTGGACACCCCGTTAAGCGATACACTGCACGAGGTGAACCATGGCAAGACCCGCAAGCACGATGAAGCAAACCCGTACCCGCCACTCCCAAGCCTACAAGGATGAAGCCTTGGCGCTCGCTGAGCGAGTCGGCGTCAGCAGAGCCGCCGAGCAGCTTGGCCTTCATGCGTCCCAGCTTTATGGCTGGCGGAGCAAGCAGCAGCAATCACAGACCAGCAGTGAGCGTGAGCAATCTCTGGCCGACGAAAACGCCCGACTCAAGCGGCTTCTGGCCGAGCAAGCCGAAGAGCTGGCCATCGTAAAAAAGGCCGCCGCGTACTTTGCCAAGAGCCTCAAGTGAAGTACGCCTTCATGAGAACCCACACCTCGCAGTTTTCGGTGAAAGCCATGTGCCGTGTGCTGGGCGTCGCTCGTAGCGGCTTCTACGCCTGGTGCTCACGCCGCCCCTCTACACGCCATCAGCAACGGGCCGAACGGGATCAGCGGGTCGCGCAGGCCTACAGCGCAAGCAAAGGCCGCAGCGGAGCTCCACGGCTTTGCCATGACCTGCGGGACGCGGGGTTGCCCTGCAATCGCAAGACGGTTGCTGCCTCGATGCGACGGCAAGGATTGCGCGCCAAAGCGGCCAGGAAGTTCAAGGCCACGACCAACTCCCGGCACTCGCTCCCCGTTGCGGACAACCTGCTCCAGCAGGACTTCACGGCATCGGCTCCGAATCAGAAATGGGTGGGCGATATCACCTACCTGCACACGGAAGAAGGCTGGCTGTATCTGGCGGTGATCATTGATCTGTATTCCCGGAGGGTGATCGGCTGGGCCATGAGCGAACGCATGACGGCCGACCTGGTCTGCGATGCCCTGCGCATGGCGCTGTGGCGACGCAAGCAGCCCACCGGTGTGATCGTGCACAGCGACCGCGGCAGCCAGTACTGCTCGATGGCCTACCAGACGCTGATCCGAGCCCATCAGTTGCGCTGCAGCATGAGCGCGAAAGGCAACTGCTACGACAATGCGCACGCTGGGGCACATCAGCCCGGAAGCCTTTGAAGCTCGGATGAGTGCCTAAATCCGTGTCCACTACTGCTGGGCAAGATCATTTCCAGTGCTTTGCGCACCGGCGCAAAGCTGCGTCGGTGGATAGGCGTGGCGCCAAGGCGCTGCAGCGCTTCGAGGTGGACGGGCGTGGGGTAGCCCTTGTGGCCGGCCAGGCCGTAGCCGGGGTAGATCAGGTCCAGCGCCTGCATTTCCCGGTCGCGGCTGACCTTGGCGAGGATGGAGGCGGCGGCGATGGCGGGCACCTCGGCGTCGCCGCCGATCACCGGGGCGCTGGGCACAGAGAGTTTGGGACAGCGGTTGCCGTCGATCAGCGCCAGCTTCGGTGTAACGCTCAAGCCGTCCACAGCGCGCTGCATGGCCAGCATGGTGGCGTGGAGGATGTTGAGGCGGTCGATTTCGTCCACCTCGGCGCGGGCAATGCACCAGGCCAGCGCTTTTTCCTGAATCTCGTCGAACAGCGCCTCGCGGCGCGCTTCGGTGAGTTTCTTGGAGTCGTTGAGGCCCCGGATCGGGCGGGCCGGATCGAGGATCACCGCGGCGGTGACCACCGGGCCGCAGAGCGGACCGCGGCCAACTTCGTCGACACCGGCGACCAGTTCCTCGACCAGTTCGAAATCCAGCCCCAGCTGCATCTCAGCGGCCCACCAGTGCCAGCACCGCGTCGGCCGCACGCGCCGACGCATCGCGGCGCAGCGTGCGGTGGATCTGGTCGA
>NZ_JRUD01000007.1 GCF_000802425.1 Pseudomonas flexibilis
AGAGGGTGATTGATGTGGAGAGGAGTGATGGAATTGTTGGGTGGATAATTCTTTTGCAAATGAGACGGGGTCTATAGAGTAGAACAGGTAAGGAGTCGTCGGAAGCGTAAGATGTGTGTAAGCGACAGGTACGTGACCCGTATGCACGGTGGTGTGGGAGGAGAGGCGCCGTGAGGCGTCTCCCTATCCCAATTATGCCAACAAGGGAGGTAGAGAAGAACCATGAAGAAGAGCATCCTAATCGGCGTGGTTGCCATGTCGCTTGCCGGTTGTTACGAGCAAGCGCCAACGGGGCAGGCGTGTCTCGGAGCGGACAATGACTCGTTGGTGGAGGGCCTGGGAGGCGTTTGCAAGAAGGGTGATATCGTTGCAACCAAAAACCCAGCGCATTTCTGTGACTTCAACTACTCGGTTACGTTTAACGGCTACAATTCCGCTTTCTGTGTTTACGTCGGGGAGCAGAGAGAGTCAAGGTCAAAGTAGCGCAATAAAAAACTCAGAAAAGGAGAAAATAGAGTGAAATCTGGAGTCGTTACTATATTTTCGGCGGGTATGCTCCTGGTGGCTTCCGTGGGTTCGGCTGACGCCGCCGAGTATCTTGGTCTTGGGCTTGGGGACCAGACACGAGATCAAGTCATCGCCTCATTGAAGAAGGCGGGTTCACGATTTGAAGACAATTACGGTTACAAGGGGTATGGCAGCGATTTGCCAATGATCAAAGTCGGGTCGTTCGAGAGATTTAATAAGTTTGGTCCAGTACGCGAGGCGTGGCTTAGCTTCGCTCCTGACAAGAAGCTGTACGATATTTCCGTAACTTGGTCCGACACCGGAGAAACCTTTAAGACGCTGAAAGATGCATTGGATACGAAGTATGGTGCTGCATCTCCTCAGGGTATGGGGTTTCAGCAAGATTACAAGTATCGGGATGGTAATGTCGATATCGTCCTGAATCGGAACACGTTCGGCTTCGGTAATCAGCAAAGTACTTCGTTGTCGTACACATTTACGCCTGCCCTGCAGGAAGTACGAAAAATGAAGGAGCTGATCGAGGACGACATCAGGCAAAAGAACGCCAAGAAGGCCGCCTCCGACTTATAGGCATAACAACGCCATGAACTCGGACAGCCAGAAGCGCCGCTCCTTCGTCGCGTCGCTTTTGGCTGCCGGTTATGGCGAACGTTGCCCAGACAATATGACGCAATGTAGTAGGTGAACTGTTGAACAGAATGAAGCGCCACGTTGGAACGTCGCTCATGCCGATGGCGATGGGCCCGGCGATGCGTAATCCGTACATGAAGCGCACGCCGATAATCATCCCCACCTGAAAACGCAGCATCAGGCGGTTGACCTGCTGCGTAGCTGGCGTCAGTTGCGGAAAGCGCTTCAACAAGGCCGTTCCGTAGCGCCGACCCATGAAGAACCAGAGCTGATCGCCCAGCGTGCCGCCGCAGAAGGCGATGAGGACGATCCAGGGAATGACAGGTACCCCTGGTGCGCGGCGAATCCAGCCAGCAGCAAAACCGTTTCGCCCTCGAAGAGCGCGCCGGCGAATACCGCCAGATAGCCGTAGTCGGCGACCAGTTGCGTCAGCGTCATCAGGTTGTCCTTCGGCTGCCACGCGCTGGCAGGCCGTCACATCCGGGGTTGTTCATGGCGGCCACGGCTGCCCCCGATGCCGCCGCGCCGCCCGTGTCGGACGGCGGGCGGTGGCCAGCAGATGGCGCTTCACCCATTCGGAGGTGGCGGCGTAGAGCAGGGTGAGGGTCAGGATCGCCGCCAGCAGCGGCCAGGGCAGGGGCACCAGGTCGAACCAGCCGCCCACCGGGGTGTAGGGCAGCAGCAGGGTGAGCAGCATCACCGCCAGAGTGCTGATCAGCAGCAGCCGGCCGGGGCGGCTGCGGTAGAAGGGCTTGTAGGTGCGCACCACGAAGATGATCGCCAGTTCGGTGAGCAGCGATTCCACGAACCAGCCGCTGCGAAACAGCGCCGGCTGGTCGCCGGCCACGTAGAACAGCAGCCCGAAGGTCAGCGCGTCGAACAGCGAGCTGGTCAGGCCGAACGCCACCATCACGTTGCGAACCTCGCGCAGGTTCCAGTGGTGCGGGGTGCGTTCCCACTCGGGGTCCACGTGGTCGCCGGCCAGGGTCATGGCCGGCAGGTCGGAGAGGAAGTTGTTGAGCAGGATCTGCTTGGCCAGCAGCGGCAGGAACGGCAGCAGCACCGAGGCCAGCGCCATGCTGATCATGTTGCCGAAGTTGGCGCTGGTGGTGATGAAGATGTACTTGAGGGTGTTGGCGAAGGTGCGCCGGCCCTCATCGATGCCCAGGCGCAGCAGGTCCAGGTCGTGGCGCAGCAGCACGAAGTCGGCGGCCTCGCGGGCCACGTCGGCGGCCTGGTCCACCGAGATGCCGACGTCCGCCGCGTGCAGCGCCGGGGCGTCGTTGATGCCGTCGCCGAGAAAGCCCACCACGTGGCCGGTCTTCTGCAGGGCGAGGATGATGCGCTCCTTCTGGCTGGGGTCGACCTCGGCGAACAGCGCTACCTGCGGCACGCGGTGCAGCAGTTCGTCGTCCTTCATGCGCAGCAGCTCGCTGCCGGTGATCAGCTGTTCGGCGTCCAGGCCCACCGCCTCGGCCACATGGCGGGTCACCCGGCGGTTGTCGCCGCTGATGATCTTCACCTGCACGCCCAGCCCGGCGAGCCACTGCAGGGTGTCGGCCACGCCGGGTTCCGGCGGGTCGAAGATCAGCAGGAAGCCCTCGAAATCCAGCGCGCGCTCGTCGGCCACCGTGCAGCCGGTTGCGTCCGGCAGTGCACGGCTGGCCACGCCCAGCACCCGGTAGCCCTGGGCGCTCCACTCGGCGAAGCGGGCATCCAGTTGTGCGCGGTGCGCGGCGTCCAGCGGCTCGCCGTGCACGTGGTCGCAGGCGTCGAGCACCTTGTCCAGCGCGCCCTTGACGATCAGCAGCGGCGCGCCCGCCGGCTCGGCCACCAGCACGCCGAGGCGCTTGCGCACGAAGTCGTAGGGGGTTTCGTCGAGCTTGCGGTAGCCGTCCAACGCCACCTGCTGTTCCTGGGCGGCGGCGCTGATCGCCTCGTCCAGCGGGTTGGCCATGCCGGTCTGCAGCCCGGCGTTGAGCGCCGCCAGCAGCAGGCAGCGCGGCGACGGCTGGCCCTCGGCGTCCAGCGCGGCGTCCAGGCGCGCCACGCCCTGGGTGAGGGTGCCGGTCTTGTCGCTGCACAACACGTCCATGGCGCCGAGGTTCTCGATGGCGTTGAGATGGCGCACGATCACCCCCTGGTGGGCCATGCGCTGGGCGCCCTGGGCGAGGGTGATGCCCAGCACCGCCGGCAGCAGCTCCGGCGACAGGCCGACCGCCAGGGCGATGGCGAACAGCAGGGTGTCCACGGTGGGCCGCTGCAGCAGGATGTTGGCGGCCAGCACGCCGAGCACGATCAGCAGCATCACCCGCAGCAGCAGCGCGCCGAAGTGGCGCAGGCCGCGTTCGAACTCGGTTTCCGGCGGGCGCAGGGTCAGGCTCTGGGCGATGCGCCCGTACTCGCTGGCCGCGCCGCTGCGCACCGCCAGCAGCCGGGCGGTGCCGCTGCGCAGCGAGCTGCCCATGAACAGGCAGTTGCTGCGCTCGGCCAGGCTGGCGTCGATCTTCGCCACCCCGGGCAGCTTCTGCACTGGCGCCGATTCGCCGGTCAGCAGGCCCTGGGCGACGAAGCAGTCGCGCGCTTCCAGCAGCAGGCCGTCGGCGGGCACCAGGCTGCCGGCGGACAGCTCCACCACGTCGCCCGGCACCACCTGGCTGGCGGGAATCTCCCGCAGCTGGCCGTCACGACGCACCTTGGCGGTGAGCGCCACCTGCGCGCGCAACGCTTCCACCGCCCGCGAGGCGCGGCGTTCCTGCAGGGCGGTGAGCAGGGCACTGAGCAGGATGATCGCCAGCACGATGAGCGCGTCCAGCCACTCCGCCACCACCAGCGACACCCCGCAGGCCACCACCAGAATCAGCATCAGCGGGTTGTACAGCTGGGTCAGGAAGGTGCGCCCCAGCCCCGCCGTCCGCCCGCGCGCCAGCTGCGTCGCCGCCGGATGGCGCGCCAGCCTCGCGGCGTCCAGGCCGTCCGGGGTGCTGTCCAGCTGGCGGAAGGCCTGCTCGGGGCTCCAGCTCCACCAGGGTTCGTCGTCCGCGGCGGGCGTGGGTGTCGTGTTCCGGGTGGCGCCGCGCGCCAGCAGCAGGCCCGGCAGCATCGGCAGCCAGAAGCTCAGGCCCCGAAACAGCAGGGTCGCCGACAGCGCCACCGGCACGCTGATGCCGGCCCAGCTCAGGGTGGTGATCAGCGCGGCCTCGAACAGCCCCAGCCCGCCGGGTGTCACGCCGATGCTGCGCAGCACGCTGGCCAGCATGAAGCCGGCGAACACGCTGGCCCAGCTGGGGCTTTCACCCAGCGCCAGGATCAGCACCCACAGCGTCGTGGCGTCGAGCAGCACGATGCCCAGGTCCAGGCCGGTGGCGGTGAGCAGCAGGCGCGGGTTGCGCACCAGCCGGGCATCGGCCTGTGCCAGCACGGCCAGCGGCCGCTGCAGCCATTGGCCGCCCGGCAGCCGGCTCAGGCGCGCCGGCAGCGGATGCCCGGCCAGCAGCGCCACGGCCAGACCCGCCCCGAGGGTGCCGAGCACGAACAGGCCGCCGGCGAGCAGCAGCAGGCGGGTGGCGTGGCCTTCCAGCACCGTGACCGCCAGCGCGGCGGCCAGGCTCGCCACGTAGGCCAGCAGGTAGGCGGTCAGGCTCACCGCCAGGCAGGCCATCACCACCGGGCGGCGGATGCCGTGGCGTTCGAAGGCCGCGGTGGCGGCCAGGGTGCCGCTCAGGCCGTAGCTGGGCAGCGCCTGGTCGATGAACAGCTTCATCAGGCCGAGCCGCGCGCCCTGCCAGAGCGACAGCTCGGCCTGGCCGGCATGGGCCACCCGTCGGTACAGCTGCCCCTGGGCCAGGTAGGTCATGGCCTGCAGCAGCACGGCCAGCAGCAGCCAGCCCGGCTGCAGCCGCGCCAGTTGCTGCGCGAAGGCGCGCACCTCGCTCAGGTGCAGCGCCACCGTCACCACCGCCGCCAGTCCGGCGGCGCCCAGCAGCCAGCCCAGCCAGTGGCGGGCCGACGACAGGGGGCGGGCAGGGCGGTCGGCATGCGGCATGGTCGGGCGCTCCCGTAGACGCCCTCGGGCGCCATCTATCCTGAGCAGGAATTGCACATACCTGCGAAGGAAGGGACCGTGAGCGAGCCGATTCATTTCATTCACCCCAAGCAGCGCCTGGCCTTCCACGACATCGAGGGTTTCGAGGCGCTGCTCGGGCTGGCGCTGGACATGCGTTCCTCCTGGAACCACGCCACGGACTGGATCTGGCGGCAGCTTGATGAACAGCTGTGGAGCCAGACGCGCAATCCCTGGGTGGTGCTGCAGACGGTCTCCCAGGGCCGACTGCGGCAGGTGCTGGGCGATGCCGACGTGCGCCGGCGGCTGGCGACGCTGGTCGAGGCGCGCCGGCAGGCCGCCGAGGCGCCGGCCTGGTTCCAGCAGGCCCATCCGCAAGCGGCGCTGGGCGCGGTGGCCTACTTCAGTATGGAGTTCATGCTCGGCGAGTCGCTGCCCATCTATTCCGGCGGGCTGGGCAACGTGGCCGGCGACCAGCTCAAGGCCGCCGGTGATCTGGGGCTGCCGGTGTACGGCGTCGGCCTGCTGTACCAGAGTGGCTACTTCCGGCAGACCATCGATAGCGCCGGCGCGCAGCGCGCGCTGAATCCGTTCAACGATCCGGGGCAGCTGCCGGTCACGCCGCTGCGCCAGGCCGATGGCGAATGGCTGCGAGTGCGCCTGGAGCTGCCCGGCCAGCTGATCTGGCTGCGCGGCTGGCAGGTGCAGGTGGGACGGGTGCGGCTGTTCCTGCTGGACAGCAACGACATGGCCAATTACCCGGTTCATCGCGGCATCACCAGTCAGCTGTACGGCGGCGGCAGCGAGCTGCGCCTCACCCAGGAACTGGTGCTGGGCATCGGCGGCTGGCAGCTGCTGCGCGCCATGGGCCTGCAACCGGAGGTGTGCCACCTCAACGAGGGGCATGCGGCCTTCGCCGTGCTGGAGCGCGCACGGCAATTCATGGCGGACACCGGCCAGCCGTTCGACGTGGCGCTGGCCGCCACCCGCGCCGGTAACCTGTTCACCACCCATACGGCGGTGTCGGTGGGTTTCGACCGTTTCGCCCCGGCGCTGGTGGAGCAGTACCTGGGCGCCTACGCCGAACAGCGGCTGGGCATTTCGCGTCGCGCGCTGCTGGCGCTCGGCCGGCTGGAGGCGGACAACGACGGCGAGCCGTTCAACATGGCCTGGCTGGCGATTCGCGGCAGCGGCGCGGTGAACGGCGTCAGCCGCCTGCACGGCGCGGTCAGCCGGGCGCTGTTCGCGCCGCTGTTTCCGCGCTGGCCGCTGGCCGAGGTGCCGGTCGGCCACATCACCAACGGCGTGCACATGCCCACCTGGGACTCGGCCCAGGCCGACGAACTGTGGACCACCGCCTGCGGCAAGAATCGCTGGTCGGGCACCGTCGGCACGCTGGGCGAGGACATCGCCTGCGTGTCCGACGCTCAGCTCTGGCAGTTCCGCACCGCCGCCAGCGCCGCGCTGGTGGGCTACGCGCGGGCGCGGCTGGTCTGGCAGATGGGCGCCTCCGGCGCGCCGGAGGCCTGGCGCGAGACCGCCCGCCATGTGCTGGACTGCAACACCCTGACCCTCGGCTTCGCCCGGCGCTTCGTGGCCTACAAGCGACCCAACCTGCTGCTGCACGATCCGCAGCGGCTGATCCGCCTGCTCACCCACCCGCAGCGCCCGGTGCAGCTGATCCTGGCCGGCAAGGCGCACCCCGAGGACCGCCGCGGGCAGGCGATGATCCGCCAGTGGGTGGAGTTCGTGCGCCGGCCCGAGGTGCGCCACCGCGCGGTGTTCCTCGCCGACTACGACATGCAGCTGACCGAACGGCTGGTGCAGGGCGTGGACGTCTGGTTGAACACCCCGCGCCGCCCGTGGGAGGCCTGCGGCACCAGCGGCATGAAGACGCTGGTCAACGGCGGCCTGAATCTGTCGGTGCTGGACGGCTGGTGGGCGGAGGCCTACACGCCCGAGGTCGGCTGGGCGCTGGGCAATGGCGAGCAGGACCCGGACGAGGCGGTCCAGGACGCCCGCGATGCCGAGGCGCTCTACGCGCTGCTGGAGAACGAGGTGGTGCCGCAGTTCTACCAGCGCGACGCGCAGGGCATCCCCACCGCCTGGGTGGCGCGCATGCGCCAGAGCATGGCGCGGCTCACCCCGCAGTATTCGGCGGCGCGCACCGTGCGCGAATACACCGAAACGCACTACCTGCCGGCGGCGGTCGCCTACCGGGAGCGTGCGGCCGAGCGGGGCGCGCGCGCGGCCGCGCTGGTGCGCTGGCAGCGCGAACTGGACGAGAAATGGGCCTCGTTGCGCATCGGCGAGGTGCGGGTGACTACCCAGGACGGCCTGCACCAGGTCGAGGCGCAGCTGTACCTGGGCGACCTGGACGCCGACGCCGTGCGTGTCGAGCTGTATGCCGACGGCCAGCCGGCCGAATGCCGGGCGCTGCAGCGCGCCCATGCACTGGTCGGCGCCACCCACGGCTACGCCTATCGCCTGGAACTGCCAGCCGAGCGCCCGGCCGGCGATTACACGCTGCGCGTGGTGCCGGCGCACCCCGACGCGAAGGTGCCGCTGGAGAGCGCGCATATCCTCTGGGAACGCTGAAGCCGGCTCGCTGCGAAAAGTCGCCGCGCGCCGGTACTTGCCGTGGGAAACCTAAGAATTTCTTAAGCCTGGGTGCCGAAGATGCCTCTCGGATCATTTCCGCAGAGGACGCCCCCGCATGCTTGAGCCCGAACACGAAACCGACACCCTGGCGCGCATCGGCCGCGACACGCCGCTGTACCTGCGCCGGGCCGAGGCCGATGGCGGCCCGTTGCGGCACACGCTGGAAGCGTTCATTCGCCAGCGTTTCGCTGACGAGCACCAGGCGCGCATCCGCCATTTCCTGCCCTGCCTGCTCGGCCTGCTGGACGAGCGTGGGGTGGTACAGGGGGCGGTAGGCTTGCGTCCGGCCCGCCAGCCGCTGTTTCTGGAGCGCTACCTGGACGCGCCGCTGGAGGGCGAGATCGCCCGCCGCCATGCGCGGCAGGTGCCGCGCGACGCCATCGTCGAGGTCGGCAACCTGGCCGCCACCGGCGCCGCCTCGGCGCGCCTGCTGATCGTCGCGCTCACCGACCTGCTGATCAGCGAAGGCTTCCAGTGGGTGGCCTTCACCGGCACTCGCGAACTGCTCAACAGCTTCCAGCGCCTGGGCTTGGCGCCGCTGCCGCTGGGCGAGGCTGATCCGGCGCGCCTGGGTGCCGAGCGCGAGGACTGGGGCAGCTACTACGCCAGCCGGCCGCAGGTGATGGTCGGTGAGATCCTGCCCGGCCACCGCCAATTGCTGCAGTTGGGGGTGTATGCGCGTCTCGGCCATCAGCCGCTCTACCACGGAGGGCTGGCCCATGCCGTCGGCTGCTGAACGGTTCTGGGCGCGCCTGGCGGCCCACAGCGGGACGGCGCTGAGTGACGGCGAGCGCCGGCTCGACTATGCCGCGCTGCTGGACGAAATCGATGCCCGGGTCGAACGCCTGCGGGCCTGGGAGGTGCGGCGCGTGGCGCTGGCGCTGGACAACGGCCTGGAGTGGGCGCTATGGGATCTGGCGCTGCTGCGCGCGGGACTCGTCTGCGTGCCGCTGCCGGGCTTCTTCTCCGATGACCAGCAGATCCACGTGCTGCAGGACGCCGGCGTCGACGCGCTGCTCGGCGCGCACAGTCCGGCTAGCCAGGCCTGCGGCTTCCGCGAGGAAGGCGGGCTGCTGCGCCGCGCGCCGGCCCGCCAGGCGGAACTGCCGCCCGGCACCTGCAAGATCACCTACACCTCGGGCACCACCGGCCAGCCCAAGGGCGTCTGCCTCGACGCCGACACCCTGCTGCGCGTGGCCGACAGCCTGGAGCGGGCCAGCCGCAGCCGCCAGGTCACGCGCCATCTGTGCGTGCTGCCGCTGGCCACGCTGCTGGAGAACCTCGCCGGCATTTACGCCCCGTTGCTGGCCGGCGCCGCCGTGGAGCTGCGCCCGCTGGCGCAGGTCGGGCTGCAGGGCGCCAGCGGCTTCGACGTGGCGCGTTTCCTGGCGCTGCTGCATGCGGTGCGCCCCAACAGCCTGATACTGCTGCCGCAGCTGCTGCTGGCGCTGGTGACGGCGGCGGAGCAGGGCGTGGCGCTGCCGGATTCGCTGCGCTTCGTCGCCGTCGGCGGCGGGCGCGTGGCGCCGCAGCTGCTGGAGTGGGCCGACCGCCTGGGCCTGCCGGTATTCGAGGGCTACGGACTGTCCGAGTGCGCCTCGGTGGTGTGCCTGAACACCCCCGAGGCGCGCCGCATCGGCAGCGTCGGCCGGCCGTTGCCCCACGTTGAGCTGCGCCTGGCCGAGGACGGCGAAGTCTGGGTGCGCGGCGCGCGCATGCTCGGTTACCTGGGCGAGCCGCCGCTGTCCGGCGACTGGCTGGCCACCGGCGACCTGGGCGAACTGCAGGACGGCTTCCTGACCCTGCGCGGACGCAAGAAGCACCAGTTCGTGACCGCCTACGGCCGCAACGTCAACCCGGAATGGGTCGAGGCCGAGCTGGTCCAGCAACTGCCCATCGCCCAGGCCTGGCTGCACGGCGAGGCGCTGCCGTGCAACGTCGCCGTGCTGGTGCCGCGCCGCGCCGACTGCCCGGACGCGCAACTGGCCGAGGCGGTCGCCGCGGTCAACCGCACGCTGCCCGACTACGCCCGCGTGCACCGCTGGCTGCGCGCCGCACAACCCTTCAGCGCCGACAACGGCCTGGCCACCCGCAACGGGCGGCTGCGTCGTGCCGCGCTGCTCGACCATTACCAAGCGGCCCTGGCGGGCCTGCTGACTTCCCCCTGCGGAGAGTGACCCATGGAGTTCTTCGACGAGCTGCAACACCAGACCGAGGCCGAGCGTGCCTACCTGCTCGGCGCGCCGATCATCCGGAGTGCCCTGGACGGCACCGCCAGCCTGGACAGCTACATCGCCTTCCTGAGCGAGGCCTACCACCACGTGAAGCACACCGTGCCGCTGCTGATGGCCTGCGGTGCCCGGCTGCCGGAGCGGCTGGAATGGCTGCGCAGCGCGGTAGCCGAATACATCGAGGAGGAGATCGGCCACCAGGAATGGATTCTCAACGACATCCGCGCCTGCGGCGGCGATGCCGAGGCGGTGCGCAACGGCCAGCCGAGCCTGCCCACCGAGCTGATGGTCGCCTACGTCTACGACCGTATCGCCCGCGACAACCCGGTGAGCTTCTTCGGCATGGTCAACGTGCTGGAGGGCACCAGCATCGCCCTGGCCACCCAGGCCGCCGAGGTGCTGCGCACCAGCCTGCAACTGCCGCCCCAGGCCTTCAGCTACCTGACCTCCCACGGCAGCCTGGACATCAGCCATGTGGAATTCTTCCGCACGCTGATGAACCGCCTCGACGACGCCGACGACCGCGCCGCCGTGGTGCATACCGCGCGGGTGGTGTACCGCCTGTACGGCGACCTGTTCCACAGCCTGCCGGTGGAGGTGCGCCATGCGACTCGCTGACTGCCGGCTGCTGGTGACCGGTGCCAGCGGCGGCATCGGCCAGGCGCTGGTCGAGCGGTTGTGTGGCGGCGGCGCCCGGCTGCTGCTGGTCGGCCGCGATTACGCCGCGCTGGAACAGCTGGCCGAGCGCTTTCCCGGCCAGGTGGAGACCGTCTGCGCCGACCTGGCCAGCCCGGCCGACCGTCAGCGGGTGCTGATCGCCGCCCGCCACTTCGAGGATTTCAACGGGGTGATCAGCGCCGCCGGGATCAACAGCTTCAGCCTGTTCGAGGAGCAGGACGAGGCGTCCATCGAGCGGCTGATCAGCGTGAACGTCACCGCCACCTTGCAGTTGCTGCGTCTGCTGCTGCCGGAACTGCGCCGCGCGCCGCGCGCGCTGGTGATCAACCTGGGCTCCACCTTCGGCTCGCTCGGCTACCCGGGCTTTGCGGCCTACTGCGCCAGCAAGTTCGCCCTGCGCGGCTTCAGCGAGGCCTTGCGCCGCGAGATGGCCGACACCGCCGTCCGGGTGCTGTACATCGCGCCGCGCGCCACCCGCACGGCGATGAACGCCGGGCCGGTGGTGGCCATGAACGATGCGCTGGGCGTGGCCATGGACGATCCCCGCCGGGTGGCGGGGCAGATCGCCCGGGCCATTGAGGCCGAGCGCGAGGAGCTCTACCTCGGCTGGCCGGAGCGCTTCTTCGTGTTCCTCAACCAGTTGCTACCCCGGCTGGTCGACCGCGCGCTGCAGCGCCAGTTGCCGGTCATCCGCCGCTTCGCCCATGGGGCGGAGCCTGCCGTGCCCACTTCCTCTTCCGGAGAACAACATCCATGACTATCCGCCACGGTATTTGCGCCGTCCTGCTGGCCTTGGCCAGCTCGTCCGTCTTCGCCCTCGACGCGGCCGGCGAACAGGAGCTCGCGCGTCTGCAGGAGCGCTGGGCGCAGATCAACTACGAGCTGCCCGAGGCGCGCCGCGAGGCGGCCTTCGAACAGCTCGCCAGCCAGGCCGAAGCCGCCACGCGGCGCAACCCCGACTCGGCGGAGCTGAAGAGCTGGCAGGGCATCATCCTCAGCACCTGGGCCGGCGCCAAGGGCGGTCTGGGCGCGCTGGGGCTGGCCAAACGGGCGCGCACGGCCTTCGAAGAGTCGCTGGCGCTCGATCCGCAGGCCCTCGACGGCTCTGCCTACACCAGCCTGGCCACCCTGTACTACCAGGTGCCCGGCTGGCCGATCGGCTTCGGTGACAAGGCCAAGGCCGCCGAACTGTTCGACCAGGCGCTGCGCCTGAATCCGAACGGTCTGGACAGCAACTACTTCCACGCTGATTTCCTGTTCCGCGAGGGCCACTACCGGGAGGCCCGCGCGGCGCTGGAGAAGGCGCTGGCCGCACCCGACCGGCCGGGCCGCGCGCTGGCCGATGCCGGACGACGCGAGGAAGCACAACGCCTGCTGCAGCGGGTCGAAGAAGAACTGGAATAAAGACGGCGCCCGGCGTTGAATGCCGGGAACGCCCGGCATGGTGGAAACCGCCTTATGCGCATTCTGTTGGTGGAAGACGATCCGGCGCTCGGCGAGGGCATCCGTACGGCCCTCAAGCCCGAGGCCTACACGGTGGACTGGCTGCGCGACGGCGCCTCGGCGCTGCACGCGCTCAGTCACGAGAGCTTCGATCTGGCCATCCTCGACCTGGGCCTGCCGCGCCTTGATGGCCTGCAGGTGCTCCGCCGCCTGCGCGCCGCCGCCAATCCGGTGCCGGTGCTGGTGCTCACCGCCCGCGACGCGACCAGCGACCGCATCGCCGGGCTGGATGCCGGCGCCGATGACTATCTGGTCAAGCCGTTCGATGTGGAGGAGCTCAAGGCCCGGCTGCGCGCGCTGCTGCGGCGCAGCTTCAGCCGCCCGCAGCCGGTGCTCGAGTATCGGGGCATTCGCCTGGACCCGGTGACCCAGCAGGTCAGCTACCAGGGCCGGGAGATCGGCCTGCCGCGCAAGGAATACCTGCTGCTGCACGAACTGCTGGCCCAGCCGGGGCGGGTGCTGACCCGCGACCGACTGGGGCAGGTGCTGTATGGCTGGGACCAGGAGGTGGAGAGCAATGCCCTGGAGGTGCATATCCACCACCTGCGCCGCAAGTTCTTTCCTGAGCTGATCCGCACGGTGCGCGGTGTCGGCTATCTGGTGGAAAAATGCTGAAGCTGTCGATCCGCACCCGCACCCTGGTGCTGGTCCTGGGCACCCTGGCCCTGGGTCTGACCCTGGTTGCCCAGCAGAGCTACCGCGACGCCCGCCACGAGATCGAGGAGCTGTTCGATGCCCAGCTGGCGCAGAGCGCCCGGCTGTTGCAGGGCATGCTGCGCAGCGGCCAGGAACCGGGGCGGCTGGCCGAGCTGCAGGCCGCGCTCGATGAAGCGGTGCGCTACCGGCGCGACGCGGGCGCGGTGCTTGCCGGGCATGCCTACGAAAGCAAGCTGGGCTTCCAGGCCTACGACGGCCAGGGGCGGCTGTTGTTGCGCTCGTCGAGCGCGCCGGACGAGTCGCTGCTGGAACTGCTGGGCGGACAGGCGGGTTTCCACGACTTGCGTCTGGGCGACTACCAGTGGCGGCTGTTCCTGCTGGATGGCAGCCGCGACGGCCTGCGCATCCTGGTCGGCGAGCGCGACGACGTGCGCGGCGAGCTGGTGGGCAAGATCGCCCGGCGCAGCCTGCTGCCCGACCTGATCGGCCTGCCGCTGGTTGCCTTGTTGGTCTGGCTGGCGGTGGGCTGGGGTCTGCGGCCGCTGGCGCGCATGGCGCATCTGCTGCGCAGCCGCGACGCCGCCGACCTGTCGCCGCTCCTGCTGGCGCCCTTGCCGCGCGAGCTGGAGCCGGTGGCGGCCTCGCTGAACCGGCTGCTGCACCAGCTCAACCAGCTGATCGTGCGGGAGAAGCGCTTCATCGCCGATGCCGCCCACGAACTGCGCACGCCGCTGGCGGTGCTGCGCATCCATGCCCAGAACGCGCTCGGCGCGGCCGATGCGGCGGAACGCGAGCGCGCCTTGCGGCTGCTGATCGGCGGCGTCGATCGCACCACCCGGGTGGTGACGCAGCTGCTCACCCTGGCCCGCCTGGAGCCCGACGCCCAGCGCGTGCACCGCCAGCCCGTGGACGTCGGCGCGCTGGCCCGCGAAACCCTGGCCGAGTTGACCCCGCTGGCGCTCAGTCGCGATCAGGAACTGACCCTGGAAGACGAGTGCAACGGCGACCGCCTGCTGCGCGGCGATGCAGCCAGCCTGGCCACGCTGCTGCAGAACCTGGTCGGCAACGCGTTGCAGTACACCCCGGCGGGCGGCCGCATCCAGGTCAGCCTGGGCACCACGGCGCAGGGCCTGCAGCTGGTGGTGGATGACAGCGGGCCGGGTGTGCCGGCCGAGCTGCGCCCGCAGCTGCTGGAACGCTTCTTCCGGCTGGGCGAGGGGGAGGGCGCCGGGCTCGGCCTGGCCATCGTCGCACGCATCGCCGAGCTGCACGGCGCCGGGCTGGCGCTGCTGGACTCGCCGCTGGGCGGGCTGCGGGTGGTGGTGAGCTTCCCGGCCGAGGCCGCTGCGTCGCCCCCCGCTAAGCTTCGGTTAAGCAACGCTCGCTAGCCTGCCGGTATCCCATCCGCGAGGAGTACCGCAATGAACACGCAACGCTACAGCCCCCTGAGCATCGGCCTGCACTGGCTGATGCTGCTGCTGATCGCGGCGGTGTACGCCACCATCGAGCTGAAGGGCAACTTTCCCAAGGGCAGCGAGCCGCGCGAGCTGCTCAAGCACTGGCACTTCATGCTGGGCCTGAGCGTGTTCGCGCTGGTCTGGCTGCGCCTTTTGGCGCGGTTGATCAAACCGGTGCGGCCGGAACCCGGCGCGCTGCACCTGCTGGGGCGGCTGATGCACCTAGCGCTATACGCATTCATGATCGGCCTGCCGCTACTCGGCTGGCTGACCCTGAGCGCCGCCGGCAAGCCGGTGCCGTTCTTCGGCCTGGAGCTGCCAGCGCTGCTGCCGGCTGACCAGGACCGCGCCGGCCAGCTCAAGGAACTGCACGAAACCGTTGCCCAGGCCGGTTACTGGCTGATCGGCCTGCACGCGGTGGCGGCGCTGTTCCATCACTATGTGCTGCGTGACCAAACCCTGCGGCGCATGCTGCCCGGAGCCTGATGCCAACCGCCCGCCTGCCTGCCTGGTTCAACCCGCTGCTCCTGTTGGTGGCCCTGCTGGCAGTGCCGGTCGGGCTGCTGGCGCCCGAGCGGGCGGCGCGCTGGGTGTGGACGGCCAGCGCCTTGCTGGCGGCGGCGGTGCTGCTGGCAGAGATCCTGGTGCGGCTGTTGCGCCGCGAGGTGGGCGTCGACCTGATCGCGCTGCTGGCCATCCTCGCCGCCCTGGCGGTCGACGAGGCGCTGGTCGCGGCGATCATCGCGCTGATGCTGGCCGGCGGCCGCCTGCTGGAGTCCTGGACCGAGCAGCGCGCCGAACGCGAGCTGCACCGCCTGGTCGACCGGGCGCCGCGCCAGGCCTGGCGTTACCGGGACGATGCGCTGGAGCAGATTCCTGTGGAGCAGGTGGCGCCGGGCGACACCCTGCTGGTGCGTCTGGGCGAAGTGGTGCCGGTGGATGGCGAGGTGCTGCTCGGCGAAGCGGTCCTCGATGAGTCGGCGCTGACCGGCGAAGCCCTGCCGGTGCGCCGCCATGCCGGCGAGACGGTGCGCAGCGGGGTGGTCAACGCCGGCGCGCCGTTCGACCTGCGCGCAAGCCGGCCGGCGCAGCAGAGCACCTATGCCGGCATCGTGGCGATGGTCGAGGCGGCGCGCGGTTCGCGGGCGCCCTTCGTGCGGCTGGCCGACCGCTACGCGCTCGCGCTGATCCCGCTGACCCTGGGGCTGGCCGGGCTGGCCTGGTGGCTCAGCGGCGACGTGTTGCGCGCCCTGGCGGTGCTGGTGGTGGCCACGCCCTGTCCGCTGATCCTCGCCGCGCCGGTGGCGATCATCGCCGGCATCTCGCGCAGCGCACGGCGCGGCGTGCTGATCAAGGATGGCGCCACCCTGGAGGCGCTGGCGCTGGCCCGGCGCTTCTTCTTCGACAAGACCGGCACCCTGACCGCCGGCAACGTGACCCTCGACGCCGTGGAAAGCGCCGGCCGGCTTCCGCCGGCCCGGCTGCTGGCCCTGGGCGCGGCGCTGGCCCAGGCCTCCCCGCATCTGGTGTCGCGGGCGCTGGTGCGCGCGGCTGCCGAGCAGGGACTGAGCCTGGTCACGCCACGCGCGGTACACGAGGTGCCGGGCGCCGGGCTCAGCGGCCAGGTGGACGGCCATCACATCGCCTTCGGCAGCTTCGATTACGTGGCGCAGGGCGCGGTGGTCAGTCCCGGGATCGAGACGCTGCGCCGGCGCATGGCTTATGAGCTGGCCGCCGGCAGTTTCATTGCCGTGGACGGCCAGATCGAAGGGGTGGCGCTGTTCTCCGACCGGCTGCGCCTGGAAACCCCCTATACCCTGCGGGCGCTGCGGCGTGCCGGGGTCGAGCGGATGGTCATGTTGACCGGCGACCAGCGGGAGGCCGCCGAGGTGATCGGCCGCGCCGCCGGGGTTGATGAGGTGTGCGCCGGCCTGACGCCGCTGCAGAAGGTCGAGGCGGTGGCTCAGGGCCGCCACCAGGGCCACACCGCGATGGTCGGCGACGGCATCAACGATGCGCCGGCGCTGGCCGCCGCGGATGTCGGCATCGCCCTGGCGGCGGGTGGCGGCACGGCCTCCTCGGAGGCGGCCAGCGTGGTGCTGCTGGTGGATCGCCTGGACCGCATCCCGGAAATCCTGCTGATCGCGCGGCGCTCGCGGCGCATCGCCGTGCAGAGCGTGACGGTGGGCATGGGCCTGTCGCTGCTGGCCATGCTCTTCGCGGCGCTGGGCATGCTGCCGCCGCTGGCCGGCGCGTTGCTGCAGGAAGGCATCGACGTGCTGGTCATCCTCAACGCCTTGCGCGCCCTGCGTGGCGGCCGGCGGATCGCCGCGACGGCGCTGGACAGCGAGCAGGTGGAGCGCCTGCGCCAGGGACACGCCGCGCTGGCGCCCCTGCTGATCCGGGTGCACCGGCTGGCACAGCGGCTGACCAGCCTGCCGGCGGCACAGGCCGGGCGGGAATTGCGCGAGCTGTTGGGGGATTTGCAGGAACAGCTGCTGCCCCACGAGCGCGAGGACGAGGATGCGCTGTTCCCGCGCCTGGCGAACCACCTGGCCGGGGAGGACCCGCTCGCCGCGCTGAGCCACACGCACCGGGAGATCTTCCGCCTCGGCCACCAGCTGGAGCGCATGGGCGCCGACCTGGAAGACCCGCCGAGCGCCGAGGCACTGGCCGATATCCAGCGCCTGCTGGTGCAGCTGGATACCGTGCTCGACCTGCATTTTGCCGACGAAGACGAGCTGTATCACCACCTGGATCGGCGCTGAGCGTCGCTCGGCGCGTCCATCGCCACCCCGGAGCTTTCCCGCGCCCTTGCCACTCGAACACGCAAACCGTCCGCATCGGCGAAGGAGGCATGCCATGGCCCACACCAAGATCCTGTTTCGCGGCGCCGCCCGCGACAAGGTGCTGCGCGGCGCCACGCAGCTGGCCGATGCGGTGCGGGTGACGCTCGGGCCCAAGTCCAAGTCGGTGCTGATCCAGCGCAGCTGGGGCGCACCACTGGTGTGCAACGACGGGGTGACCATTGCCAAGCAGGTGGACCTGGAAGACCCGGAGGAAAACCTCGGCGCACAGATGCTGCGCCAGGCCGCCGAGCGTACCGGGGAACTGGTGGGCGACGGCACCAGCACCGCCACCGTGCTCGCCCACGCGCTGTTCGCCGACGGTGTGCGCAACGTGGTGGCCGGGGCCAGCGCCATCGACCTCAAGCGCGGGCTGGATCGCGGCCTGCAACTGGCGGTGGACACCCTGCGCAGCCAGTCCCGGCCTGTGAGCACGCGGCTGGAAAAGGCCCAGGTGGCGACCATCTCCGCCCATAACGATGCGAATGTCGGCGAGCAGGTTGCCGACGCGCTGGAAAAGGTCGGCAGCGAGGGGGTGATCAGCGTCGAGGAATCCAAGACCACCGAGACTGTTGTGGAGGTGGTGGAAGGCATGCGCTTCGACCGGGGTTACGTATCGCCGTACTTCGTCACCGACAGCGAGAAGATGCAGGTGGTGCTGGAGGACGCCTACCTGCTGCTCTGCGAGCAGAAGATTGGCCTGCTCAAGGACCTGATCCCGCTGCTCGAACAGCTGGCCAAGAGCGGCCGGCCGCTGGTGCTGATCGCCGAGGACATCGAGGGCGAGGCGCTGGCCACGCTGATCGTCAACCAATTGCGCGGCGTGCTGCACGCAGTGGCGGTGAAGGCGCCGGGCTTCGGCGACCGGCGCCGCGAGCTGCTGCAGGACATCGCCATTCTCACCGACGGCCAGGTGATTTCCAGCGAGCTGGGGCTGAGCCTGGAGCAGGTGACCCTGGACATGCTCGGCCGCGCCCGGCGCGTGGTGGCGGACAAGGAGAGCACCACGCTGATCGGCGGCGCGGGCGCCCGCGAGGCCATCGACAAGCGGGTACAGCAGCTGCGCCAGCAGATCGACAAGGCGACCAGCGACTACGACCGCGAGAAGCTGCAGGAGCGGCTGGCCAAGCTGGCCGGCGGCGTGGCGGTGATCCGCGTGGGCGCGCCCACCGAATCCGAGATGCGCGCCCGCAAGGACGCGCTGGATGATGCCATTGCGGCCACCAAGGCGGCCATCGCCGAAGGCATCGTGCCGGGCGGCGGGCTGGCGCTGTTGCGCTGCGTGCCGGCGCTGGAGCAGGCCGAAGCCGGCTGCGAGGGCGACGAGCGCACCGGCCTGCAGATCCTGCGCCGCGCCCTGGAGGCGCCGGCGCGCACCATCGCCGAGAATTCGGCGGTGGATGCCGGAGTGGTGGTGGCGCGCATGCTGGCCGAGGGCGGCAACGTCGGCTTCGACGCCGCCGCCAACCGCTACGTGGATCTGTACGAGGCCGGCATCATCGATCCCACCAAGGTGGTGCGCGTGGCGCTGGAGAATGCCGTGTCGGTGGCCAGCGTGCTGCTGCTGACCGAGGCGGTAATGACCGAGCTGCCGGAGAAGGAAGCGCCGCCGCCGAGCCAACCCCATCCCGATATGTACTGATTCCGTACCGTTACGTCTGGATGCCGTAATTCTCCGCCAACTGCGCCGCCACCATGGCCGTGGAATCCAGCAGGGTCAGCCGGCGCGCGGCCAGCTCGGCGGGAAGGCGGAACGGCGGCACCGTATCGCACAGGACGATGCCTTCGAACAGCGGGCTGTCCAGCAGCTCGGTGCCGCCGGTGAACAGCCCGTGCGCGGCGGCGGCGAACAGGCGCGAGGCGCCAGCCTCCTGGCAGGCCCGGGCGGCGCGCAGCAGGGTGCCGCCGGTACTGATCAGGTCGTCGATCACGATCGCCACCTTGCCGCGCACGTCGCCGACCAGCAGGGCGCCGGTGACCACATCGTTGGCCCGGTATTTCTCCATGTAGGCGCTGCCCACCGGCCGGCCGATGCGCCGCTGCAGGGCCTGGCGGAACAGTTCGGCGCGCTTGGCGCCGCCGGCGTCCGGCGACACGGACACCAGCTCGGCGTCGGCGGCCAGTGGGGCGAAGTGCTCGGCGAACAGCTCAGCGCTGGCCAGGTGCTGGGTGGGAATGCGGAAGGCGTTGTCGAAGGCCGCCAGGTTGTGGACTTCCAGGGCCATCAGCCGATCCACCCCACAGGCCTCGAACAGTCCCGCCAGGTAACGGGTGATGACCGGGTCCTGGTACTGGGTGCGGCGTTCCTTGCGGGCGTAGCACAGGTAGGGGGCGACCAGTTGCAGGTGGCGGGCGCCGGCGTCCTTCAGCGCGCCGCAGAAGAACAGCAGGCGGCACAGCTTGTCGTTGACGCTCTGGCGCTCGTCGCCGTAGAGGTTGTGCAGCACCACGACGTCGCGGCGGTTGACCCGCTCCAGGGCGCGGGTCTTGTGTTCACCGTCCTCGAAGGTGCGTTCCTCGTGTTCGCCGAGGTCGCAACCGAGGTGTCGGGCGACCCGGCGGGCATAGTCCTGGCTGCCGTGCAGGGCGAAGATAAGCGGGCGTTCCGTAGACATGTGCCTCTCCATGATCGGGCCTGGGTTCAGCATTGCCGCTGGCGTGCCTGCGTCAAGCGCAGCGGCGGGAGCTCCAGGCTGACGCGCGCCAGGCGCAGCAGGCTGCGGGCCTGGCGAGCCTTGAGCCGGGCAATGCGTGGCTCGCTCTGGCGCTTGGCGCTGCCGGCCAGGGTGAAGGCGCGCAGCGCCGCTCGCAGGGCGAAGAACAGTGGCAGTGGCTGGCAGTCTTCGGCTTCGTCGCGCTGTGCCCGGTAGCGGGCCAGCAGCTGCTCGGCGTGCCTCGGCAACTGCCGGAAGTGCAGGTCCATGAGCACGAAGGAGAGGTCGTAGAGCACGTCGATGCAGTTCAGTCGCTCGCTGAACTCGATGCCGTCGAACAGCGTCGGCCGACCTTCGAACAGGCAGATGTTGGCCAGGCGCAGGTCGCCGTGGCAGCGCCGGACCCGGCCGTCGCGGCGCCGCTGTTCGAGGCAGTCGGCCTGGCGGTCGAGCGCCTGCAGGCTGGCGCGGTACAGGGCCTGTACCGGCGCGCTGGGCAGCAGGTCCGGATGGCCGAGCAGTTCCCGGTGGTTCTCCTCGATGGCCAGGCGGATGCCTTCGACACCGCCGTGCTCGGGCAGGCGGTCGGCGCTGTTGTGAAAGCGGGCGATTTCGGCACCGAGCTGTTCGGCCAGGTCCATCGCCAGCGTGCCGGCGCCGGCCATGCGGTCGAACAGGGCCTCCTGGGGAAAGCGGCGCATCACCACCACCCAGTCCAGTACGCTGCCGGGACCATCGAAGGCCAGGCGGCCATCGGCCTGGCGGGTAATGGCGCTCACCCCCAGGTACAGGGTTGGCGCGGTGCGGCGGTTCAGGGCCAGTTCCGCGCGGCAGGCACGGGCGCGGCTCGCCAGGCTGCGGAAGTCCAGCGAGGCGTAGGTCACCGCGCGCTTTAGCTTATAGGCCCGGTCGCCGTACAGGACGATCAGCGAGCCGTGGGTGTCGATGCGCTCGACGACGCCCGGCCCCGGGCCGTGGCTGCGCGGGTTGCACAGGAAGTCGATGACCTCGCGTTGTCCATTCATGCGTGTCGTCCGTCGTCAGCGCGACCCTGTGCAGCATGGGTGAAATCTCCGCCGGGCGGCCGCCATGACGATCAACGGTTCGGGGTGGGCGCGGCTACAGTGAAAGGGCGGCCGCGCGGCCGGACTTCACGGAGGCTGCCCCCCATGACCCAGTTCCAGCGCCTTCTGGTGATCGTCGATCCCCGGATGCGTCATTCCCCGGCGCTGCAGCGCGCGGCGGCCCTGGCCCGCGCGGGTGGCGCCACGCTGCATGTGGCCGCGCTGGTGGCGACCCCCGCGCTGGTGGCGCTGTTGCCCGCCGAGGTGCAGGCCAGGACCCGCGACGGCTACGCCGCGGAATGCCGCACGCGCCTGGAGGAACAGATCGAGCCGCTGCGCCGACAGGGGCTGACGATCACCCGCGAGGTGCTCTGTGTGTCCGACCTGCGGGCGGAAATCCTCCAGCACGTGGCCGAGCTGCAGCCGGACCTGCTGATCAAGGATGTGCAGCACGAAGGCGAGCTGAAACGCACCTTCATCACTCCGCTGGACTGGCACCTGCTGCGCGAGTGCAGCGCACCCCTGCATCTGGTTGCCGCCGGTGGTCATGCCCAGCCGCGCAAGGTGGTCGCGGCGGTCGACACCTCGCGGGAACAGGCCAGGGAAACCGGGCTGAACGAGCGCATCATCGAGGCGGCCAACGCCCTGGCGATGCAAAGCGGCGCCGAGCTGCACCTGCTGCACACCTATGACCCGCTGCGCTACTACATGGCCGACGCCGGCGCGCCCAGCGAGTCCTGGAACGAGCTGCGCGACATCGCCCAGCAGGACTTCCAGGCGTTCGCCCAGGTACAGGGGGTTCCCGAGGATCGCCGGCATTTCCTGCTCGGCCCGCCGACCATGACCCTCGCCGAGTTCGCCCGCGAACAGCAGGTGGACGTGCTGGTGATGGGGCGCGTGCAGCGCAAGGGCCTGGACAGGCTGGTCGGCAGCACCACCGAGCACGCGCTTTACCAGGTGCCTTGCAGCATCCTGGCCATCGCTCCGGGCGGCTGAACATGCACGTGGTGCCGAGCATCTGCACCTTCTGTGGCGTCGGCTGCGGTCTGGGGCTGCGCGTGGAGGAGGGCCGGGTCATTGGCGTCGAGCCGCAACCCGGACATCCGGTCAGCGAAGGTCAGCTGTGCGCCAAGGGCTGGGCGTGCAGCTTCGCCGTCGAGCCCGCCGGGCGCCTGCGCGAGCCACTGGTTCGGGAAAACGGCCGCCTGCGCCCGGCCAGTTGGGAGGAGGCGCTGGCGCGAACCGCCGAAGGCTTCCAGCTGGCGCTGGACGAACTGGGGCCGGCCGGCGTCGGGGTGATCAGCTGCGCCCATGCCAGCAATGAGGACAATTACGCGGCGCAGAAATTTGCCCGCGCGGTGCTGGGCACCCACAACATCGACCATTGCGCGCGCATCTGCCACAGCCCGTCGGTGGCCGGCCTGGGACGCACCCTGGGCTCCGGGGCGATGAGTGGCGGCATCGCCGACATCGACCAGGCCGACCTGCTGCTGGTGATCGGCGCCGACGTCACCGAGAACCACGCCATGATCGGCGCGCGCATGCTGCGCGCCCAGGCGCGCGGCGCCACGCTGATCGTCGTCGATCCGCGCCGCACTCGCCTGGCACACCTGGCGGATATCCACCTGCAGCTTCGCCTGGGCAGCAATATCGCGCTGCTCAACGGCCTGCTGCATATCATCCTCGCCAAGGGTTGGGAGGATCGCGCCTTCCTCGCCGCGCGCTGCGAAGGCGAGGCCGCGCTGCGCAATCACCTGGCCAACTTCGATCTGGCGCAGTGCTGTGCGCAGACCGGCCTGACGCTGGCCGAGCTGGAGCGGGTGGCCTACGCGTTCAGCCACGCCCGCGCCGCCTTCACCGCCTACGGCATGGGCATTACCCAGTTCCAGAGCGGTACCAACAACGTCATCGCGGTCTCCAACCTGGTTCTGGCCTGCGGCCAGATCGGTCGGCCGGGTACCGGCATCAACCCGCTGCGCGGGCAGAACAACGTGCAGGGCGCCTGTGACATGGGCTGCCTGCCGGATGTCTATCCCGGCTACCAGCCGGCTGCCGACCCTGCCGTGCAGGCGCGCTTCTCCGTCGCCTGGGGCCGTCCGGCACCCGCCTTGCCGGGGTTGACCTCGCTGGCCATGAGCGAGGCGGCGCGGCGCGGCCAGCTGCGCGCGCTGATGGTGATGGGCGAGGAGCTGGTGGTGACCGACCCGGACCAGAACCAGCTGTTGCGCGCGCTGCAGGCTCTGGATTTCCTGGTGGTGGTGGAGCTGCGCCTGAGCGAGACCGCCCGGCTCGCCGACGTGGTGCTGCCGGCCGCCGCCTTCACCGAGAAGGATGGCACCTTCACCAACTGCGAGCGCCGCGTGCAGCGCATTCGCCAAGCCGTGGCGCCGCCCGGCACGGCGCGCGCCGACTGGCGGATCCTGTCCGCGCTGGCGGCGTGCATGGGCTATTCCGGCATGGACTGGCCGGACGCCGAGGCGGTCTTCGCCGAGATGACGGCGCTCACCCCGCTTTTCTCCGCCATGGATTATCCGGCGCCCGCGCGGGCGCGGGCGCCTGCTGCCGGTCAGCCAGGTGGCGCTCGACGAGGTGCCGGATGCCGAGTATCCCTTCGCCTTCACCACGCATCGCCTGCACTTCCACTACGGTGGCGGCGCGATGACCCGGCAGTCGCCGCTGCTGGAGCGGGAGACGCCGCTGGCGCTGCTGTTCATGCACCCGGACGATGGCGTGGCGCTGGGCCTGAACGAGCGCCAGGCGGTGCGCGTGCGCTCGCGACGTGGCCGGCTGGAGACCCGGGTACACCTGACCGACGACGTGCCGCCGGGCACCCTGGCCATGCCGTATCACTTTCGCGAGGCGCCGTGCAACCAGCTGACCAATCCGGCCCAGGACCCGATCAGCCGCATGCCGGAGCTCAAGGCCTGCGCCGTGGCGGTGGAACCGCTGGCGCCGGGTGTGACTCCACGAACGACGGAACGCCATGGACGCCGTTGAACTCGACCGTCCGGAGCGGCTGCGCGACTGGCTGGCGCGCAAGCGCACCGTCCATGAGGTGCGTGCCGACGGGCAGGGCGGTTGGCACTGGCAGGCGCTGGCGGCGGACGATGCCGCCCCGTTCGATCCACCGTCCGTGCTGCCGCCGTTCTCCGCCAAGGGCTTCTTCTTCGCCGAGCGCGAGCAGTTGTTTCGCTTCGACGGCGGGCAGTTCCTCGGCCTGATGCCCGAGGTCGAGCCGCAGGTGCTGTTCGGCCTGCATGCCTGCGATTTGCGGGCGGTCGCCTACCAGGACCAGTTCTTCGCCGCCGATCCCCATTACCAGGCCCGCCGCCGGGCCAGTCTGCTGGTTGCGCTGGAGTGCCGGCACAGCTGCGCGGGCGGTTTCTGCAGCCTGGTCGGCAGCGGACCCCGGGTGCATGACGGCGACGCCGATCTGATCCTGCTGCCGCTGTCGCAAGGCTGGCGGTTGCTGGTCGTATCCGCCGCTGGCGCCGAGGCGCTGCGTGGCTTCGCTGTGCCGGTGGCGCCGGACGACGGCGAGGCGGAGCGCCAGGAAAATGCCCGGCGGGTGGCGGCCGAGCAGGGCCCGCAGACGGAGGTGGCGCGGGGCATCCAGGCGCTGCACGCCGGGCGCATCACCGAGGAGGCCTGGGAGGCGGTGGGCCTGCGCTGCCTCGGTTGCTCCGGCTGCACCACGGTCTGCCCGACCTGTTCCTGCTTCGCCCCGCTGGACGTGGCGGACGAGGAGCGCGGCGTCGCGCGCGAGCGGGTCTGGGATTCCTGTCTGTACGAGGCGTTCCAGCGCGAGGCCAGCGGGCACAACCCCACCGCCAGCGCCGGGCAGCGCGTGCGGCGCTTCTGGTATCACAAGTTCGGCGAGGCGTTTCGCGAGCAGTTCGACGCCTATGGCTGCGTGGGTTGCGGGCGCTGCGACCGGGTCTGTCCGGGTGGCATCGGCGTGCACGGCGTCATGGGCCGGGTGGCGAAGCCATGATCGACGCGACGCCCCGCCGGTTGTGGCTTGAGCAGCACTACGCGGATGGCGAGGACGCCCGCCACTTCACCTTTCGCCTGGACGCTCCACACGCCGGCGATGGCGCCGTGCGCCCCGGGCAGTTCTTCATGCTCTGCGTGCCCGGCGTCGGTGAGGCGCCGTTCACCTATGTACGGCCCCCGGATCCGGACGGCAGCTTCAGCGCGCTGGTGCGCCGGATGGGGCGGGTAACCGATGCGCTGTTCGCCTGCGCGCCGGGTGCGCTGCTGGGCTATCGCGGCCCGTTCGGCCACGGCTGGCCGCATGACCTGCCGGCGGGTAGCCGGGTGCTGGCGGTGGCGGGGGGATGCGGCCTGGCACCCCTGGCCAGCATGATCGAGGACGCCTGCGCGCCGGACGCGCCCTGACGTTTGACGCTGTTGTACGGCGCTCGCCATGCCGCCGCCCAGGTGCTGGGCCGGGAACGGGCGCGCTGGCGCAACCTGCTGCCGCTGTTCGAGAGCTTCGATCAACCACCCCCCGGCCAGCGACCCGGTACGCCCCTGGACCAGCTTGATCGCGTGTTCGCCGCAGGCGGCGTGGACGCGCTGCTGTGTTGCGGCCCGGAACCGCTGATGTTGGCCAGCGCGCGCGAATGCCTGCGGCGCGGCCTGCCCGCCGAGCGCATCTGGCTGTCGCTGGAGCGGCGCATGCACTGCGCCGATGGCCTGTGCGGACATTGCTATCTGGGTGCGAGTTACGTCTGTCGTGACGGTCCCACCTACCGCTATGACCATTACCTGCGCCTGCTGCGGGGGAGTGGCGCCGACGCCCTGCCGGCGGCGCCCGGCTACTGCTAGCAGCGCGTGACCGGCGGCGCGGGACGCACGGGTATTCGCACCTATGCTCACAGCAGTGCCGCGGGCGAAAAAAAGGGAGGAATTGCCATGGGCCACTATCAGCGACTGTTGACTCTCGCCGATCTGCGTCAGCGCCATTCCCCGGCCTTGCAACGGGCTGCCGTGCTGGCCAGGGAGAGCGATGCAGGCCTGCATGTGCTGGCCTGCATCGAGCCGCCGTGGTCCTGGCCGCTGTTGGAGCATGACGTGCGCAGCAAGGCGCAGGACGGCTTTGTCCTGGAGGCCAGGCAGCATCTGGAAGCCCAGATCGAATCTCTGCGCCACCAGGGGTTGAATGTCACGGCGGAGGTGGTGTGGACGGCCGACCCGCATGCCGAGATCCTGCGTTATGTGGAGGAAATGCAGCCGGACGTGCTGGTCAAGGATGTCGAGCGGGTCGGTGAACTCCGTCGAACCTTCACCACGCCGCTCGACTGGCAATTGCTGCGTGACTGCGCGGTGCCCCTGCATCTGGTGGGCGAGGGCGGGCACGCGCATCCCCGGCGGATCGCGGCGGCGGTGGATACCGGGGGGGACAAGGCCCCTGACAGCCCGCTGAACCGGCGCATCGTCGAGGCGGCCAATACCCTGGCGCTGCAGTGCGATGCCGAGCTGCATCTGGTGCACGCCTTCGATCCGATGGCGGTGTTCCTGGGCGACTTCAGCGGTTTCAGCGCCTCGTGGGCCGACCTTGCGGGCGACCTGCAGGCCAGCGAGCGCAGCGATTTCCTGCACTTCGCCGACGCGTGCGGCGTGCCGCAGGATCGTCGCCATTTCCTGCTCGGCCCCCCCACCCTGATGCTCGCCGGATTCGCGCGGGATGTCGGCATCGACGTGTTGGTCATGGGGCGTATCCAGCGGCGGGGGCTGGAGCGGTATGTCGGCAGCACCACCGAGCACCTGCTCTACCAGATGCCCGGCAGCCTGTTGGCGATTCGTCCGGAAAACACCTGAAGTAGCGAGGAGGGCCCATGCACACCCTGGAACCGATGTCCCTGTTCCTGACCCTTGACGACGCCGGCCTGGCGGCCGACCTGCTGCGGCCGCCCGAGGCGCGCGGCTTGGTGGTGTTCGTGCATGGCAGCGGCAGTGGCCGGCGCAGCCCGCGCAACCAGCAGGTGGCGCGTACCTTTGCCAGGCGGGGCCTGGCGACGCTGCTGTTCGATCTGCTCACCGAGGACGAACAGCGCATCGATGCGCTGACGCGCCGCCTGCGCTTCGACATTCCGCTGCTGGCGCGGCGCATCGTCGGGGTGATCGACTGGCTGGAGCGGGACCCGGAATTGGCCATGCTACCGCTCGGCCTGTTTAGCGCCAGCACCGGCGCAGCCGCCGCACTGATCGCCGCCGCACAGCGGCCGCACGTAGTGCGTGCCGTGGTGTCGCGGGGCGGACGGACCGACCTGGCCCGCGAATCGCTGGATGGCGTGGCGGCGCCCACCCTGCAGATCGTGGGTGAGCTCGATCACGAGGTGCTGTCGCTCAATCGCGAGATCGCCCACCACCTGCATTGCGTCCAGCAGGTGACCGTGGTGGCGGGTGCTACCCACCTGTTCGAGGAAGCGGGCGCCCTGGAGGAAGTGGCGCAACATGCCGGCGACTGGTTCGAACGCTTCCTGGTGGCCAGCTAGCCGTGTGGAGCCAGCAGGCCACGCCTGCACCCTGCAGTCAGCAGAGTCCGACATGCAGGCGTTCCTGAAGCCGGCGCCGGCTCTGTTACGGGTCGCGGCGTTCCTTCGCCGGCCGTTCCAGGCGCGCTGGCTTAACCGAGGCTGAATGGCGATTTTTCTTGATCGCGATCCAGTGTTCCGTGCGCCGTGCTGGGTAACCCTGACGACGTCCGGGAACCTTTTTACCGCTGTGTTCGTTAACGCCCGGCAACTTCCGATCCGGGCAGGGCATGAAACACACGGATGAAGAACTGATCAAGCAGGCCCAGGCCGGCAACCCGCATGCCTTCGGCCTGCTGGTACGTCGTCACCAGGCGTGGGTGCTGCGCTTTGTGCGACGGCTGCCAGGCACGCCGGCTGACGCGCCAGACATCGCCCAGGAAACCTTCCTCAAGGCCTGGCAGGCAATCGCCCGCTGGCGACCCGAAGCGCGCTTTCGCACCTGGCTGCTGCAGATTGCTCGTAATACCACCCGTGATGAGTGGCGTCGGCAGCTGCGCCAACCTTCCGAGCCGTTCGAAGTTGAACAGCATGTGGATCCGTCTCCATCGCCGGTTCGGCGGCTGGAGCTGGATCGCCGCCTGCGCCAGTTGGAACGGCTTCTCGAACGCCTTCCGGCCGAGCAGCGGGTGATCCTGCTGTTGCGAGAGCAGGAGGGGCTGTCGTACGCCGAGCTGTCGAATCTGCTGGGCATTCCGCCCGGTACGGTGAAGTCGCGGCTGGCCAGGGCCCGCGAGGGGCTGCTGGAGCACTATCGACTGGAAGGAGGAGAGCACCTGCATGACTGAGCATCTGCACCAGGAGGCGCTGTCCGCCTTGCTGGACGGCGAGTTGGAACCTGCCCTGCGTCCGATGGCCGAGGCACATCTGTTCAGCTGTGCCGATTGCCAGGCGCGCCTTGTCGAGCTGCGTGTACTGGGCGAGGACCTTCGCGCCTTGCGGTGGCGTACACGAGCAGCCTCCGGTCCGCGCCGCCTCCCTCTGGCGCTGGGTGCTGCGGCTTCGCTGCTGCTTGGCGTGCTGCTGGGCTCCACGCTCGTCACGCCAGAGCGCCCGGAAATGCCCGCCTCGGCGCTGCTGGCAGTGCTGAGCAGCACGCCTCCCGGCGGGCTGTGCGCCCGCCCCGAATTCTGCCAACCCCAAGGAGTTTCACAATGAGTTCCACCCTGCAACGCCGCCTGCTGGCGGTCTCCCTGTTGATCAACCTGGGCGTGCTGGTTGCTGCGCTCTGGTCGCAGCTGGCCAGCGAGGGCTTGCCGATGCCCTCCGGAGCCCAGACCAGCCTGACTCGCGAGCTGCAACTGAACAGTCGGCAGCTGCAGCGCTGGCATGACGCCGAAGCACCGTTCCTGGCGCAACTGCGGACGTCCATGCAGGCGATAGGCGAACAGCGCGACAGCCTGGTGCGCGGGATCTTCGCCGCCGAGACGGACATCGAGAAGATCGAGGCGGCGCGGGTGCGGATCGCCGAGCTGCAGGAGCGGCAGCAGCGTCTGGTGATCGATCAGTTGCTGCGTGAGCGGGAGATTCTCGAACCGTCGCAGCGCGATCGACTGGCAGACATTCTGCTAGGCCAGCCAGTAGGGCCAATCGGCCTCGATCAGTTGCACCGGGAGTGACGACGGGAACATTTTTCCGCGCGCCAGCGTTACAGGTTCGAGCCCGCTTCGGGTGTTTATCGACGAGATAAGGACATGACCATGCATTACCGTACGCTGTTGCTTCCCCTGCTGCTGGGCAGCCTTTCCCTGGGTACCGCCACCGCCAGTCTGGCGGCCGGCGGCCATGATCATCATCAACACGGCGATAGCGCCCAGACGCTGCGCCTGGACAACGGCAAGCGCTGGGTCACGGATGCGCCGCTGCGCAAGGCCATGGGTGAGCTGGGTTCGGCGCTGCATGCCACGCATGACGCGATCCACCAGGACCGTCTGCCGACGGCGGAGTACGAACGTCTGGCGGCGCTGGTGAATGACCGGGTGGCCTACATGGTGAAGAACTGTTCGCTGCCGGAGCAGGCCGACGCCCAGTTGCACCTGATCATCGCCTCCCTTATGGCCGGTGCCGAGGAAATGGCCGGGCACGGCGGCGAGGGACGGCGTGCGGGCGCGGTACGGGTCATCATGGCGCTGAACGATTACGGCAGTCATTTCGACGATCCGACGTTCAAGCGTTTCTGACCCTCCGATCAGGGACCGGTTGCGGCCGGTTCCTGGCTTTCTATGCTGGAGCATGAACGCTGATCCTGACCAAGGTGGCCGGCCATGCCCAAGCACTCGCTGGATGTTCCCATTCCCGATCGGGTTGCCGCCGGCCGCGCCCTTTCCGAGCTGCTGGCCGGGCAGGGTGGCCCGCAAACCCTGGTGCTGGCGCTACCCCGCGGCGGCGTGCCGGTGGCGTTCGAGGTCGCCCTGGCGCTGGATTGCCCGCTGGACCTGATGCTGGTGCGCAAGCTGGGGGTGCCGGGGCACAGCGAGCTGGCTATGGGCGCGATTGCCAGCGGCGGGGTGCGGGTGCTCAACGAGGATATCCTCCGCTCCCTGGGCATCGGCGAAGTGGCGATAGACGCGGTCGAGCGGCGCGAGACGGAGGAGCTGGCCCGGCGCGAGCGCGTCTACCGGGGCGAGCGGCCCATGCCGGAGGTGAAGGGCAAACGGGTGATCCTGGTCGATGACGGCATCGCCACCGGGGCGACCATGCGCGCCGCTGTGCAGGCGGTACGCAAGCTGGGTGCCGCGCATGTCACCGTGGCGGTACCCGTGGGCGCGCAGGAAACGCTCGCCGTGCTGCGGCATGAGGCGGACGAGGTGATCTGTCCGCTGGTTCCCGAACCCCTTTGGGCTATCGGTCGGTGGTACCGCGATTTTTCGCAGACCTCGGACGAAGAAGTGATTGATCTGTTGCGGCGCGCCTGGGAGCGACCCACCGCTTGAATTGAGCCATTCCTGTGGCGCGATAAGCTCCCCGGCCTGTCAGGATCCGCACAGCGCGAGCGTGCGAGCTAGGCGAAGCGCGCGCTTTTTTGCTAGGGTTCGGCCACACGAAGAAGCCGTCGGCTGAGCGGCCGAGTGAATGAGGTGCGTCTTGATAAGGCTGCTGGTTGTCGATGATCACGATCTGGTGCGGGCGGGCATTGTTCGCATGCTGGCCGATATCAGGGATCTGCAGGTCGTGGGGGAGGCGGACTCCGGTGAGGAGGCGCTGAGGAAGGCTCGCGAGCTGAAGCCCGACGTGGTGCTGATGGACGTGCGCATGCCGGGTATCGGCGGGCTGGAGGCCACGCGCAAGCTGTTGCGCAGCCATCCCGACATCAAGGTGGTAGTGGTGACCGTCTGCGAGGACGATGTGTTCCCGACCCGTCTGCTCCAGGCGGGCGCCTCGGGCTACCTGACCAAGGGCGCCGCACTGGAGGAAATGGTCCAGGCGATCCGCCAGGCCTTCGCCGGCCAGCGCTACATCAGCCCGCAGATCGCCCAGCAGTTGGCGCTGAAGTCCTTCCAGCCGCAGAACCAGGGCTCGCCGTTCGACCAGCTCTCCGAGCGGGAAATCCAGATCGCCCTGATGATCGCCGGTTGCCAGAAGGTGCAGAGCATCTCCGACAAGTTGTGCCTGTCCCCCAAGACGGTGAACACCTACCGCTACCGCATTTTCGAGAAACTGGCCGTGACCAGTGATGTGGAGCTGGTGCTGCTGGCCGTGCGCCACGGCATGGTCGACGCCACCAGCTGACATGACGCCTTCCGTGTTCGATCCGGCCGCCTTCCTGGCGGCCTGCAGTTCCCATCCGGGCGTGTACCGGATGTTCGATGCCGAGGGCCGGCTGCTCTACGTCGGCAAGGCCCGCAACCTCAAGAAGCGCCTCTCCAGCTACTTCCGCACGACCGGCCTGGCGGTAAAGACCGCTGCGCTGGTGTCTCGCATCGCCCAGGTGGAAACCACCATCACCGCCAACGAGACCGAAGCGCTGCTGCTCGAGCAGACGCTGATCAAGGAATGGCGGCCGCCGTACAACATCCTGCTGCGCGACGACAAATCCTACCCGTACGTGTTTCTGTCCGACGGCGATTATCCGCGGCTGGGCATCCATCGCGGTGCCAAGAAGGCGAAGGGTCGCTACTTCGGCCCCTATCCCAGCGCCGGGGCCATTCGTGAAAGCCTGGCGTTGCTGCAGAAGGCCTTCCTGGTGCGCCAGTGCGAGGACAGCTACTTCCGCAATCGTACCCGCCCGTGCCTGCAGTACCAGATCAAGCGCTGCAAGGGGCCTTGCGTCGGGCTGGTCAGTCCGGCGGAGTACGCCGAGGATGTGCGCCACTCGGTGATGTTCCTGGAGGGTCGCAGCAATGCGCTGGCCGCCGAGCTGACCACAGAGATGGAGCAGGCGGCGATGAGTCTTGAATTCGAGCGCGCCGCCGAGCTGCGCGACCAGGTCGGCATCCTGCGCCGCGTCCAGGATCAGCAGAGCATGGAAGGTGGCACTGGCGATGTGGACGTGATCGCCGCCATCGTCAACCCGGGCGGCGCCTGTGTGCATCTGATCAGCGTGCGGGCAGGGCGGGTGCTGGGCAGCAAGAATTTCTTCCCACAGGTGGCCATCGAGGAGGACAGTGCCAGTGTGCTAGCCGCCTTCCTGGCCCAGTACTATCTGGGCAGCAGTGAGCGGGATCTGCCGGCCGAGCTGATCGTCAATGCCCAGCATGAGGACTTCCCGACGCTGCTGACCGCCATCGCCGAGCTGCGCGGCCGCGAGCTGAGCATCAGCGTACGTGTGCGCGGCACTCGGGCGCGCTGGCAGCAGTTGGCAGTCACCAATGCCGAGCAGGCGCTGGCCGCCCGTCTAGCCAACCGGCAGCATACCGCGGCGCGTTTCGAGGCCCTGGCGCAGGCCCTGGCGCTGGAAGAACAGCCGACCCGGCTGGAGTGCTTCGACATCAGTCATTCCAGCGGCGAGGCGACGGTGGCGTCCTGCGTGGTGTTCGGCCCCGAGGGGGCGCTGAAATCCGACTATCGACGCTACAACATCGAAGGCGTGGCACCCGGTGACGACTACGCCGCCATGCACCAGGCGCTGACCCGTCGCTTCGGCAAGCTCAAGGAGGGGGAGGGCAGGGTTCCCGACATCCTGTTGGTGGATGGCGGCAAGGGCCAGCTCAACATGGCGCGCGAGGTGCTGCAGGAAATGGCCGTGGGCGGCATGCTGCTACTCGGCGTGGCCAAGGGTGTGACCCGCAAGCCGGGGCTGGAGACGCTCTACCTCAATGACGCCGAGCACGAATTCACCCTGCCGGCTGATTCGCCGGCGCTGCACCTGATCCAGCAGATCCGCGACGAAGCCCACCGCTTCGCCATTACGGGCCATCGTGCCCGGCGCGGTAAGGCTCGCCGTACCTCGACCCTGGAGGGCATTGCTGGCGTCGGGCCGACACGCCGTCGTGAGCTGCTCAAGCACTTCGGTGGTCTACAGGAGCTTGGTCGCGCCAGTATCGAAGAGATCGCCAAGGCACCGGGTATAAGCAAAAAACTGGCCGAGTCGATTTATGCCGCCCTGCACAGTGAGTAGAATGCCGTGCCACCCCGCCGCCCAAGCCTGCCCATGAACATCCCCAATCTGCTCACTGTCTTACGCGTTCTGCTTATTCCGGTTTTCATTCTGCTGTTTTACCTGCCGTTTTCCTGGAGCTATTGGGCTGCCAGCGCAGTGTTCGCCCTGGCGGCGGTGACCGACTGGTTCGATGGCTACCTGGCGCGACGCCTGGAGCAGAGCACGCCGTTCGGTGCGTTCCTCGACCCGGTGGCCGACAAGCTGATGGTGGCCGTGGCGCTGGTGCTGCTGGTGGAAGAGCACAGCAATCTCTGGCTGACCCTCCCTGCGGCGATCATCATCGGTCGAGAGATCGTGGTGTCCGCCCTGCGGGAATGGATGGCGGAGCTCGGGGCCCGGGCTCAGGTCGCGGTATCCCAGTGGGGCAAATGGAAGACCGCCGCACAGATGGTCGCACTGGTCATCCTTCTGGCCAACCCTGCGGTATTCACGCTTTGGGTGTTGCTCGGCTACGGCCTGCTGTTCATTGCTGCAGGCCTGACCCTGTGGTCCATGTGCCAGTATCTGCTGGCTGCCTGGCCGCATCTGCGGGTCACCCCGGAAAAGAAATAAGTTTTTTGAATCAAAGGCTTGACGGCGTGTTTGGAAACGATAGAATGGCGGCCGTCACCAAGCGGGAATAGCTCAGTTGGTAGAGCACAACCTTGCCAAGGTTGGGGTCGCGAGTTCGAGTCTCGTTTCCCGCTCCAATTTTTGATGTTGGCGCCGCAGATGCGGCGCTTTCATTTGAGGCCGGGTGGCAGAGTGGTCATGCAGCGGATTGCAAATCCGTGTACGCCGGTTCGATTCCGACCTCGGCCTCCACTATTGAAAAGCCCTGCAGGTTTAATCTGCGGGGCTTTTTATTTTGCGTTGAATATACCGTTCAATCGTGCTGTTTCCCTGTGTTCAATAAGTACAACTCGTTGATACGACTGGACTTTCATGTTGCTGGGCGGAGTTGCGGCAACTTGCCTAAGCCTGGGTGTCTGTATATAGTCCGGCCACTTCGCTGCCCGAATGGCGAAATGGTAGACGCAGGAGACTTAAAATCTCTCGACCGTCAAGGTCGTGCCGGTTCGAGTCCGGCTTCGGGCACCACCTCGATTCAGTCCTTCGCTCTTCTTCCGGCGGAGCTGCCGCCAGGCGCTTCCATACCCTTCGTGCCAGCAGAAATGCTCGTGCCTTCCAGTCGCAACTTCCTGATTCATTAATACCACCCCTATATTTGCGTTAGTCTGTCTGCCTTACCTCCTGCCCAGGCCAACAGGGCAGGGTATGCTGGAGGGCGCCATGTACGACGACATCCGTAATGCCCATGCCGAGCTGCGCGAGGCGCTGCTGGGTTTCAATGCACAATGGCCGGGCCAGGTTGTTTCAGGCGTAGCCTGGCGGTTGCCTTTGCTACGGGAGCAGAAGGCTCCTGATGTGATTTCCGTCGAGCGCCTGACCGGCAATGACGCCATCCAGTCTGCCAAGGCCGCTTTCTCCATGCTGGAGCGGGCGTCGGGGCAGGCCCCGGGTACGGTGATGCGCCTGCCTGGTTACTTCGAGGTCAGGGATTGTCTGCTGGATCAGGTGCGAGCAATCAATCGGCTCAAGGATGCTCTGGTCGCGACGGTGGAGCAGACCCGTCTGGAGATGAATCTGGCCAAGACGGCACGCCCACGGCTTTTGCGGGCGGCCCTAGGGGCTGGTTTTTCCATGATGCAGGTGTCTCGGCATATCCAGGCCTTCGATGCGGCGCCCCGTCTTCTGGTGTTCACATGGGCAGGGCATACGGCCGGCGCCGAGAAGGTTCTCGTGAAGGATGTCCGTGAGTTGCTTCTGGTGCGCGCCCAACAGCAGGCAGCGGAGGCGCGCTGCTCGGTGGAGCGTACCCCGGCGGGATTGGAGTTGCAGAGCATTGCAAGCCTGGCCGACGAGCAGGTGCTGCATCGCTACAAGAAACTGGCGCCTCATCCGCGGCTCATGTTCTGGTTCAGTGAAGCCACCCGCTACGACGCCATGGTGCATGCCAATCTGCCGGTGTTTATTCGCGTGGGCGGCGCGCCGAAGGTGCGTGAGCTGGGAGATTTCGATCGTGCGGCTCGCCAGGCCGAGCGTCCGGATCGTAAACCTAGGGTTCCAGTGATCCCGCGCATGAACCTCTACTTGCCCACGACTGCCCGCGCAATAACTGCTCTTCCTGCTGGGCGCCTGGAGACCATTGCGTCGACTTACAAGGGCTGACCGGCGAGCTTTCGCCCGCTTTTGCTGTCCATTCCCAGACGGCAGTGGAGGAGGGTGGGCGGATGATCTTCAGGCACTTCGAACATTATGAGGCGGTTGCCTCGGCGCTTCCGGTGGAGGACGGTTATCAGGCGGTGATCGCGGTCAAGACGCGCGACCCTGGTGCCAGGCCTGTGGTGCATACCCTGGCGGAGGGGCATCGGTATGATCTCGCTTTCGAGGCCGAGGAGGTTGCGCATGCCGCACTGGCCAAGCTCAAGGAGATCAGCAGGGAGGGTGAGTTGCTTTGGGAATAACGAAGCAAAACGGCAGGTATTTTCTACACTGTCCGACTTATCAGGCGGACACGCCGCATCGTTCTGACTTTCTCGCGAACCAAGGATGGCCATGATCAAGAAATGTCTGTTTCCGGCAGCTGGCTACGGCACCCGATTCCTTCCAGCTACCAAGGCTATGCCCAAGGAAATGCTGCCAGTGGTCAACAAGCCGCTGATTCAGTACGGAGTGGAGGAAGCCCTGGAGGCAGGTCTCAATCAGATCGCCATTGTCACTGGACGTGGCAAGCGGGCGCTGGAGGATCACTTCGACATCAGCTATGAGCTGGAACACCAGATTCGCAACACCGATAAGGAGCGCTACCTGAGTGGCATCCGCCGCCTCATCGACAGTTGCAGTTTCTCGTATACCCGTCAGATCGAGATGCGGGGGCTGGGGCACGCCATTCTCAGCGGTCGCCCGCTGATCGGTGATGAGCCGTTTGCAGTGGTATTGGCGGATGACCTTTGCCTGAATACCGAGGGTGATGGCGTGCTGGCCCAGATGGTGCGCCTCTACAACCAGTTCCGCTGCTCCATCGTGGCCATCGAGGAAGTCCCGCCGGAGGAGACGTCCAAGTACGGCATCATCGCTGGCGAGGCCATTCGCGACGACATCTATCGGGTCAGTAGCATGGTGGAGAAGCCTCGGCCGGAAGATGCGCCGTCGAATCTGGCGATCATCGGTCGCTATATCCTCACTCCGGACATCTTCGAGCTGATCGAACAGACCGAGCCGGGCAAGGGCGGTGAAATCCAAATCACCGATGCGCTGATGAAGCAGGCTCAGCAGGGCTGCGTGCTGGCTTACCGCTTCAAGGGGCGGCGTTTCGACTGCGGCAGTGCCGAAGGCTATATCGCAGCCACCAACTTCTGTTTCGAGCACTTCTACAAGGCCGGCAAGGCGTTCTGATTCAGCCTCTGTCAGGTGGGCGGGCCGTCTCCGGCGCTTTTTAGCGGCTTGGCGCCCGGTCCTAGTGGTTGGCCATAGCTGAATTCCACATAGTTCCCGGCCGGGTCGCGCACGCCACAGTAATAGCCGGCCGGGAAAGAGTCGTCCCGGGGTGGCCAGATCAGACAGTCGGCCTGGCGCGCGCGCTCGGCAATCTCATCCACCGCCTCCCGGCTGGGCAAGGCGAATCCGAAGTGGCTGTAATCGTCTGTAGCCAGTTGACGTTCGTTGCCGCCCGGCATCATGACGATGACGAACGCGTGTTCGCGGCCGGGTTCGGCCATCCAGACGATGCGCGAGCCCTTGGCGGGCCTCTGGTGTATCAGTCGGAGTCCGCAGAAGTCGGAATAGAACGCTATGCAGGCGTCAAGGTCGGGGACATGCAGCGCGATGTGCGTCAGTGTGGGGCCCATGACGGTTCTCCTGAGCGAAATGCCCCAGTCCGGGAATGCTGGGGTATGCTGGCGGCCTGAATCAGGAGACAACACTATGGCCTATGATTTCGACCTCTTCGTCATTGGCGCCGGCTCCGGTGGTGTCCGTGCGGCGCGTTTTGCCGCCGGCTTCGGTGCGCGCGTGGCGGTTGCCGAAAGTCGTTACCTGGGTGGCACCTGCGTGAACGTGGGATGCGTGCCGAAGAAGCTGCTGGTCTACGGCGCGCATTTCGAGGAAGAGCTGCGACAGGCCAAGGGTTATGGCTGGACGAGTGGTGAGCCTGCGTTCGACTGGTCGACGCTGATCGCCAACAAGAACCGGGAGATCGAGCGTCTCAACGGGATCTATCGAAAGCTGCTGGTCGACAGCGGCGTCAAGCTCCTGGAGGGGCATGCGCGTCTGGTAGGTGGCCAGCATGTTGAGGTCGATGGGCAGCGCTATAGCGCCAGGCATATCCTGATCGCCACCGGAGGCTGGCCGCAGAAGCCGGACATTCCCGGCGCCGAGCATGCCATTACTTCCAACGAGGCGTTCTACCTCGAACAGCTGCCGCAGCGTGTGCTGGTGGTCGGTGGTGGCTATATCGCGGTGGAGTTCGCCTCCATCTTCCATGGCCTGGGTGCGAAGACCTCGCTGCTTTACCGTCGCGATCTGTTTCTGCGTGGCTTCGATGAGAGTCTGCGGGTGCATCTCCGTGACGAGATGGAGAAGAAAGGCGTTGACCTGCAGTTCAACAGCGACATCCGGCGCATCGACAAGCAGGCCGACGGCACTCTCAAGGCGACGCTGGCCGATGGTCGGGTGCTGGAAACCGACTGCGTCTTTTATGCCACCGGGCGCCGGCCGATGCTGGACAACCTGGGGCTGGAGAATACGCGTATCGAGCAGGATGATCGGGGCTTCATCCGGGTCGACAACCTGTACCGCACCACGGACCCCTACGTTCTGGCCATCGGCGACGTGATCGGCCGTGTGCAGCTGACGCCAGTGGCGCTGGCCGAAGGCATGGCGGTGGCGCGTCGTCTGTTCAGGCCGGAGGAGTACCGCCCGTTGAGCTATGAGCTCATACCGACCGCAGTGTTTAGCCTGCCAAATATCGGTACGGTGGGTCTTTCCGAGCAGCAGGCGCGTGAAAAGCACCGCGTGAAAGTCTTCGAAAGCCGTTTTCGGCCCATGAAGCTGAGTCTCACGGAGTCCCAGGAGCGCACCCTCATGAAGCTGGTAGTGGATGCCGACAGCGACCGTGTATTGGGTTGCCACATGATCGGTCCGGAAGCCGGCGAGATCATCCAGGGCCTGGCGGTGGCGATGAAGGCTGGCGCCACCAAACGCGATTTCGACGACACCCTGGGAATTCACCCGACCGCCGCGGAGGAGTTCGTCACCATGCGTACCGCACGCGAGTGAATCCCAAAAAATGCGGCGATTCAGGGCGTTAGCGAAAAAAACCAGTTGACAGGATAAGGGCTGTGCGTAAAATGCACGGCCATCGGAAGGCACATAGCTCAGTTGGTTAGAGCACCACCTTGACATGGTGGGGGTCGTTGGTTCGAGTCCAATTGTGCCTACCAAATTCCAAGAAAGGGTCGCCGCAAGCGGCCCTTTTTTTATGGCTGCTTGCCAGATGCCTGGCTTTCTGGAAGCATCCGCGGCTTCGATTTCCAGTGCTCCGGTTCGACGGGTTAGGCCTCAGGCCTCCTGCCACAGTGCGGCGGGTTCTTCCGGCGGATCGCTTTACTGGCTCATCCCAACCCATGTGGCCTTTGGTAGGGGTCACCACTAGGAGAGGAGGCGCCATGCCCATCATTACTCTTCCCGACGGTAGTCAGCGTTCATTCGATCATCCGGTCAGCGTGGCCGAGGTGGCGCAGTCCATTGGTGCGGGCCTGGCCAAGGCGACGATCGCCGGCAAGGTCAACGGTCGCCTGGTCGATGCCTGCGACCTGATCGAAAATGATGCCACCCTGCAGATCATCACGTCGAAGGACGAGGAAGGGCTGGAGATCATTCGTCACTCCTGCGCCCACTTGGTGGGGCATGCAGTCAAGCAGCTCTATCCGAATGCCAAGATGGTCATCGGTCCGGTGATCGACGAGGGCTTCTATTACGACATCGCCATCGATCGCCCCTTCACGCCGGAGGATATGGCGGCGATCGAAGCGCGAATGGCCGAGCTGATTGCCAGGGATTACGACGTCATCAAGAAAATGACGCCGCGCAATGAGGTCATCGAGGTCTTCAGGGCGCGTGGCGAAGAGTACAAGCTGCGCCTGATCGACGATATGCCGGACGAGAAGGCGATGGGTCTGTACTACCACGAGGAATACGTGGACATGTGCCGGGGGCCGCACGTGCCGAACACCCGCTTCCTCAAGGCCTTCAAGCTGACCCGTATATCCGGCGCCTACTGGCGCGGCGACTCGAAGAACGAGCAGCTGCAGCGAATCTATGGCACTGCCTGGGCCGACAAGAAGCAGCTGGCTGCTTATATCCAGCGCATCGAGGAAGCCGAGAAGCGTGATCACCGTCGACTGGGCAAGCGCCTGGGGCTGTTTCACACCCAGGAAGAAGCGCCCGGCATGGTGTTCTGGCACCCGAACGGCTGGAGCGTGTATCAGGGGCTCGAGCAGTACATGCGCCAGGTTCAGCGCGAAAACGGCTATGTCGAGGTGCGCACCCCCCAAGTGGTGGACCGCATCCTCTGGGAGAAGTCCGGGCACTGGTCGAACTATGCCGAAAACATGTTCACCACCTCCTCGGAGAACCGCGACTACGCAGTCAAGCCGATGAACTGCCCGTGCCACGTGCAGATCTTCAACCAGGGCCTGAAGTCTTACCGCGATCTGCCGTTGCGCATGGCTGAGTTCGGTGCTTGCCACCGCAATGAGCCGTCCGGCGCGCTGCACGGCATCATGCGGGTGCGCGGCTTCACCCAGGATGACGCGCATATCTTCTGCACCGAGGATCAGGTGCGCCAGGAAGCGGCCGACTTCATCCGGCTGACGCTCAAGGTCTACGCGGACTTCGGCTTCACTGACATCGCCATGAAGCTCTCGACCCGACCGGCCAAGCGCGTCGGCTCCGACGAGCTCTGGGATCGCGCCGAGGAGGCCTTGGCGCAGGCGTTGAATGAATCCGGCCTGGCCTGGGAGTACCAGCCGGGCGAGGGCGCCTTCTACGGTCCGAAGATCGAGTTCACCCTGCGCGATTGCCTGGGCCGCAACTGGCAGTGCGGGACCCTGCAGTACGACCCGAACCTGCCCGAGCGGCTGGATGCCAGCTACATCGCTGAGGACAACCAGCGCAAGCGGCCGGTCATGCTGCACCGGGCGATCCTGGGTTCGTTCGAGCGCTTCATCGGCATCCTGATCGAACATTACGAAGGATCCTTCCCGGCCTGGCTGGCTCCGACCCAGGCGGTGATCATGAACATTACCGACAAGCAGGCGCCATTCGCCGAGGAAGTCGAGAAAACCCTGAATTCCCAAGGCTTCCGGGCAAAGGTTGACTTGAGAAACGAGAAGATCGGCTTTAAAATCCGCGAGCATACTTTGCTCAAGGTTCCCTACCTCCTCGTTATTGGAGACCGGGAAGTTGAGACACGGTCCGTCGCTGTGCGCACCCGCGAAGGTACTGATCTGGGCAGCATGCCCATCGAGCAGTTCAGCGGTTTGCTGGCACAGACGGTTTCCCGGCGTGGTCGCCAAGCATCGGAGTAATGACTATTAAGCGTGATATGAGACAAGACAAACGGGCACCCAAGCCTCCGATCAATGAAAACATCAGTGCTCGTGAGGTCCGTCTGATCGGTGCGGATGGCGAACAGATCGGCATCGTCTCCATCGACGAAGCCCTGAGGGTCGCCGAAGAGGCAAAGCTGGACCTGGTGGAAATTTCCGCCGAGGCCCTGCCTCCGGTTTGTCGCATCATGGATTACGGCAAGCACCTGTTCGAAAAGAAGAAGCAGCAGGCGGCGGCCAAGAAGAACCAGAAGCAGATTCAGATCAAGGAAATCAAGTTCCGTCCAGGAACCGAGGAAGGGGACTATCAGGTCAAGCTTCGCAACCTGATCCGTTTCCTCAGTGAAGGGGACAAGGCCAAGGTATCCCTGCGATTCCGCGGTCGTGAGATGGCTCACCAGGAGCTGGGCATGGAGCTGTTGAAGCGGGTCGAAGCCGATCTCGCCGAATACGGCGCCGTTGAACAGCATCCGAAGCTGGAAGGACGCCAGCTGATGATGGTCATCGCTCCCAAGAAGAAAAAATAACTACCAGGGCACTGGCAGGCCTTGCAGTTATTTGTAAGCACTCAGCTACGGAGTACCGAACATGCCAAAGATGAAAACCAAGAGTGGTGCCAAGAAGCGCTTCAAGCCGACCGCAAACGGCTTCAAGCACAAGCACGCTTTCAAGAGCCACATCCTGACCAAGATGACGACCAAGCGTAAGCGTCAGCTGCGGGGCACTTCGCTGATGCACCCGTCTGACAAGGCGAAGGTCGAGCGCATGCTGCGCGTTCGTTAATCCGGTCAAGATTTTTAGAGGACTTTACTCATGGCTCGTGTTAAGCGTGGCGTTATCGCTCGTGCTCGTCACAAGAAAATTCTGAAGCTCGCCAAGGGCTACTACGGTGCACGCTCCCGCGTGTTCCGCGTTGCCAAGCAGGCGGTGATCAAGGCTGGCCAATACGCCTACCGTGACCGCCGTCAGCGCAAGCGCCAGTTCCGCGCTCTGTGGATCGCTCGTATCAACGCCGGTGCTCGTCAGAACGGTCTGTCCTACAGCCGCCTGATCGCTGGCCTGAGAAAGGCGGCCATCGAGATCGACCGCAAGGTTCTGGCCGATCTGGCAGTGAACGAAAAGACCGCCTTCGCCGCGATCGTCGAGAAAGCCAAAGCCTCTCTGGCCTAACTTCCCCGGCATACCGGATTCGTCCGGAGCGAAGCGTCAACGATAGGGGAAGAGCCTTGGGCTCTTCCCCTATTTTGTATTTGAAGGGCTCTTGCAAAAACGCCTGACACAGCGGGTGCTTTTGCAAGATCCTCGGGAGGATGTACATGGAAAATCTCGATGCACTGGTCGCCCAAGCGCTGGAGGCCGTGCGAGGCAGCGAAGACATCAACGCCCTCGAACAGATCCGGGTGCAATACCTGGGCAAGAAGGGTGAGATCACCCTGCTGATGCAGACTCTGGGCAGGCTCTCGGCGGAAGAGCGTCCCAGGGCCGGCGCGCTTATCAATGCCGCCCGTGACCAAGTGCAAGGTGCATTGGCGGCGCGCAAGGCTGATCTGGAAGCCGCCGCCCTGCAGGCCAAACTGGCTGCCGAGCGGATCGATGTGACGCTGCCCGGCCGTGGCCAGGCATCCGGTGGTCTGCACCCGGTTACCCGCACCAAGGAGCGCATCGAACAGTTCTTCACCCATATCGGCTACAGCGTGGCCGAGGGGCCCGAAGTCGAGGACGACTATCACAACTTCGAGGCCCTCAACATCCCCGGCCACCACCCGGCCCGGGCGATGCACGACACCTTCTACTTCAACGCCAACATGTTGTTGCGTACCCATACCTCGCCGGTGCAGGTGCGCACCATGGAGAACCAGAAGCCACCGATCCGCATCGTCTGCCCGGGACGTGTGTACCGCTGCGATTCGGATATCACCCACTCGCCGATGTTCCATCAGGTCGAAGGCCTGCTGGTCGACAAGGGCATCAGCTTTGCCGACCTGAAGGGCACCATCGAGGAGTTCCTGCGGGTGTTCTTCGAAAAGCCGCTGGGCGTGCGTTTCCGTCCTTCCTTCTTCCCGTTCACCGAGCCGTCCGCCGAAGTCGACATGCAATGCGTGATGTGCTCAGGCAAGGGCTGTCGTGTCTGCAAGCAGACCGGTTGGCTGGAGGTGATGGGTTGCGGCATGGTGCACCCCAACGTGCTGCGCATGTCCGGAATCGACCCCGAGGAATTCCAGGGCTTTGCCTTCGGCATGGGCGTGGAGCGTCTGGCCATGCTGCGCTACGGCGTCAATGACTTGCGCCTGTTCTTCGACAACGACCTGAGGTTCCTGGCGCAATTCCGCTAGGCCCGCGTCCGACACGAACCGAACAGGAGAGAGCAGAAGATGAAATTCAGTGAACAGTGGCTGCGCAGCTGGACCAACCCCGAAGTCGATCGCGACACGCTGGTGGCCAAGCTGTCTATGGTGGGCCTGGAAGTCGACAGCGTGACCCCGGTGGCTGGTGACTTCCATGGCGTGGTGGTGGGTGAGATTCTCAGTGCCGAGCAGCATCCCGATGCCGACAAGCTGCGCGTATGCCAGGTCAGCAACGGCAGCGAAACCTTCCAGGTGGTCTGCGGCGCACCCAATGCCCGTGCGGGCATCAAGATTCCCTTTGCCATGATCGGTGCCGAGCTGGGCGAGGACTTCAAGATCAAGAAGGCCAAGCTGCGCGGCGTGGAATCCTACGGCATGCTGTGCTCGGCCTCCGAGCTGAAGGTCAGCGAAGATAACAGCGGCCTGATGGAGCTGGCTGCCGATGCTCCGCTTGGCATGGATATCCGCGAGTATCTGGGCCTGGATGACGTGGTCATCGAGATCGGCCTGACCCCCAACCGTGGCGACTGCCTGTCGCTGGCCGGTTTGGCCCGGGAAGTAGGCGCCATCTACGGCAGCGACGTACAACCGGTGGCGATCCAGCCGGTGGTGCCCGTCCACGAGGAAACCCGCCCGGTGGAACTGCTGGCCCCGCAGGCCTGCCCGCGTTACCTGGGACGTGTCATTCGCAACGTCGACCTGAGTCGTCCGACGCCGCTGTGGATGGTCGAGCGCCTGCGCCGCTCCGATATTCGCAGCATCGATCCGGCCGTCGATGTCACCAACTACGTGATGCTGGAACTCGGCCAGCCCATGCACGCCTTCGATCTGGCCGAGATTCGCGGCGGCATCCGGGTGCGCATGGCGGAGCAGGGCGAGAAGCTGGTTCTGCTGGACGGCCAGGAAGCCACGCTGACGGCGGACACCCTGGTGATCGCCGACCACGAACGTCCGCTGGCCATTGCCGGTGTGATGGGCGGCGAACACAGCGGCGTGAGTGCGCAGACCCGAGATCTGTTCCTGGAATCGGCGTTCTTCGATCCGATCGCCCTGGCCGGCAAGGCGCGCGGTTATGGCCTGCACACCGATGCATCGCATCGCTTCGAGCGCGGCGTGGATTTCGAGCTGGCCCGTCAGGCCATGGAGCGCGCCACTACGTTGTTGCTGGAAATCGTCGGCGGTGAAGCCGGCCCGGTCGTCGAGGCCGTCAGCGAGGCCGATCTGCCCAAGCGTGACGCCGTTATCCTACGCAGCGACCGTATCGCGCAGATGCTGGGGCTTGAGCTGGAGCCTGCGCTGGTGGAGCGTCTGCTCGCCGCCCTGGGCCTGGCTGTGAGCGCCAAGGTAGAGGGTGTTTGGGAAGTACAGATCCCCAGTCATCGCTTCGATATCGCCCTGGAAGTCGACCTGATCGAAGAGCTTGGGCGCCTGTACGGTTACGACCGTTTGCCGGTTCGTTATCCGCAGGCGCGACTGGCACCTCAGGCGCGCGCAGAAGCGACAGCCGAGTTGCCCGCGTTGCGTCGCCTGTTGGTTGCTCGTGGCTATCAGGAGGCAATCACCTACAGCTTCATCGATCCCAAGCTGTTTGCCCAGTTCAACCCTGAGGCGACTCCGCTGGTATTGGCCAATCCGATTTCCGCCGACATGGCGGCGATGCGTGCCTCCCTCTGGCCGGGTCTGGTCAAGGCGGTCCTGCACAACCTCAATCGCCAGCAGAATCGGGTGCGTTTGTTCGAAAGCGGCCTGCGCTTTGTGGGTCAGCTCCCCCAGCTCCAGCAGGAGTCGATGCTAGCGGGTGTGATCACCGGTAATCGCCTCCCGGAATCCTGGAGCCATGGGCGCGAGAGCGTGGACTTCTATGACCTCAAGGGGGACGTGGAAGCGCTGCTGGCTGCTGCAGGCGATGCGGGGGCCTTCCGGTTCGTTGCCGGAGAGCATCCGGCCCTGCACCCGGGGCAGTGCGCGCGTATCGAGCGGGAAGGACGAACGGTCGGTTACATGGGCGCCATTCATCCGCAACTAGCCACGGAGCTGGGCATCGAGCAGCCGCTGTTCCTCTTCGAGCTGCACCTGGCCGAACTGGCAGTGGGCAAGCTGCCGGCATTCCGAGAGCTGTCACGCTTCCCTGAAGTGCGCCGCGACCTGGCATTGCTGGTTGATCGCGACACGCCAGCCGAGGAGGTTCTGGGTTGTATTCGAGAGTGCGCAGGGGATTACCTGACTGATCTCAAGCTGTTTGATGTCTATCAGGGCAAAGGCATTGATCCGTCTCGTAAAAGTCTGGCAGTCGGCTTGACCTGGCAGCATCCTTCGCGCACTCTTAACGACGATGAGGTGAGCGCTGCGACCCAAACCATCCTCACCTCGCTGGGAGATCGGTTCAACGCCACGTTAAGGATGTAGCGTATGGGGGCTCTGACGAAAGCTGAAATGGCTGAACGTCTGTATGAAGAGCTGGGCCTGAACAAGCGAGAAGCCAAGGAATTGGTCGAGCTGTTCTTTGAGGAAATTCGCCAGGCCCTGGAGCAGAACGAACAGGTCAAACTGTCCGGGTTCGGCAACTTCGATCTGCGCGACAAACGTCAGCGCCCCGGAAGAAATCCGAAGACGGGCGAAGAGATCCCCATCACGGCGCGCCGTGTGGTGACTTTCCGCCCGGGCCAGAAGCTCAAGGCAAGGGTTGAAACCTATGCCGGAAGCAAATCCTAAAGGCGGCACGGACGACCTGCCGCCCATCCCGGGCAAGCGCTACTTCACCATTGGCGAGGCCAGCGACCTCTGCGCCGTCAAGCCCCACGTCCTGCGCTACTGGGAACAAGAATTTTCCCAGCTCAGTCCGATGAAGCGGCGGGGTAACCGCCGCTACTACCAGCGTCATGATGTACTGGTCATCCGCCAGATTCGCTCCCTCCTCTACGACCAGGGCTTCACCATCAGCGGTGCTCGGCAGAAGCTGTCCGGCCAGGAAGCTATCGAAGACACTACACAAACACGACAGCTCATCCGGCAAACATTATGCGAGCTGGAAGACGTGTTGCGGATCCTGCGCAAGTGAGGGTCTCCTCGCAAAAAAAGCTTCCATTTATCAGATGGTTACTATATAGTGCGCACCACTTCCAGCGAGGCTGGTAGTGATGTCGGGGCGTAGCGCAGCCATGGTAGCGCACTTGCATGGGGTGCAAGGGGTCGAGTGTTCGAATCACTCCGTCCCGACCAAAAAAACTCCAAAAAATCCAGTCACTTAGCGGTGACTGGATTTTTTTATGGGCGATCAGAAAATTTCTGATAGCCAATTTCGGGCCTTCCGGTAGCCAATTGGCAGGCAATTAGCTGCGCGATGCTCCGCAGCGGGATCACAGGCTGCATTCGATAACGGTCGCAGTACTGGCGCAGGTGTCGGCTCGTCGCCCTTGTCCGCCACAACCACTTGCGATGCCGTACCGGTTTGCTGGTGATGGGGACGTCTGGGTCTTGTGCGCCAGGGAAGCCAGATCCGCGATCAGTTTCCAAGGCGGCATCGGGGCGGTCGCAACGCTTTGCCCATGAGTGCCTCCAGCCTTTCATTGCGTCGACTCACCCGTTCGGACCTTTCTTACAGAGCCTTGCTTTGCGGCTCACGGTAGTCTTTCCAGACGATGAGATGCGGGCTGTCGTATGGTGGAGTGAGCCTATGTGAGGCATCCGGCAGTAACCTATGGCATGCCCGTTCTTAATCCGCCCATCAAGGAGATGTTTATGTCCGTTATCGCAATTACTGGAAGCGCTTCAGGCATCGGCGCCGCGCTCAAGGAGCTGCTGGCCCGCGCCGGCCATACTGTGATTGGCATTGACCGGGGCCAGGCTGATATCGAGGCGGATCTGTCTACCCCAGGCGGGCGAGAAACGGCCGTCGCCGCTGTGCTGGACCGTTGTGGTGGCGTGCTCGATGGGCTGGTTTGCTGCGCCGGCGTCGGCGTAACCGCTGCAAACAGTGGCCTGGTCGTTGCGGTCAACTACTTTGGCGTCAGTGCCCTGCTGGACGGTCTGGCCGAGGCGCTATCGCGAGGACAGCAGCCGGCTGCGGTGATCGTCGGTTCCATTGCGGCGACTCAGCCTGGGGCCGCCGAGCTGCCGATGGTTGAGGCGATGCTGGACGGCGATGAGGCCCGTGCGATCGAGCTGGCAGAGCAGCAGGGCCAGACGCATTTGGCTTATGCCGGTTCCAAGTATGCGGTGACCTGCTTGGCTCGACGTAACGTGGTTGACTGGGCTGGACGCGGCGTACGCTTGAACGTGGTCGCGCCAGGTGCGGTGGAGACGCCACTGCTGCAGGCTTCGAAGGCCGATCCGCGTTATGGGGAGTCGACGCGTCGTTTCGTGGCGCCGCTGGGTCGTGGCAGCGAACCCCGAGAGGTGGCGGAGGCGATCGCCTTTCTCCTTGGGCCTCAGGCGAGCTTCATCCACGGCAGCGTACTGTTCGTCGACGGCGGCATGGACGCACTGATGCGCGCCAAGACCTTCTGAGCCTTCACCGCTGCGACGACATTCGAAAGACGCCTGGCTTGCCGGGCGTTGCTGCGCCAGGTGACCGCCTCCTTCAATCCGAGCAGGCCACCAGCGGCGCCCCGGCAGACGGTCTGAGCACGGGCGCCGGCGCGTGATAGGCACCGGAATGGTACAGCGTCAGCAGCAAGCCCATAGGCACCAGCAGGAAAACGCTGATGAACAGGATGGCGTAGCGCAGCGAGTCGTTGCCGAACGCGCCGCCGAGTGCGTCGCTCAGCAGGCCGACCGCAAGCGGGCCGAGACCGATGCCAAGCAGTGTGGAGAAAACCGTCTGCAGGGCGATCGCCGTCGCGCGCTGCCAGGGGCTGACCAACTGGGTCAGCAGATTGAAGGACGCCGCCACCCACCAGATGCTGAAAAAACCGCTGAGCGCTGCCCAGAGCATGGCTGTTGGCACCGGCAGGCCTGCGACGGTCAACCATGTCGCCTGCGGCCAGAGTAGATAGAGCACCATGCCAGCCAGCCCGAGCAGATGCCCGAGCAGCGGGATGCGTAGCAGCCAGGCGCGATTCACGCTGCTGAGGCGGTCGGTCAACCAGCCGCTGAATACACCGCCAAAGGCCATGCTGGCACCGCTGACCACGCCGGCGAGGATGCCGGCATGCTGTAGTGATAGCGCATGACTGCGCACGAGAAAGCTGGTGTTCCACATGGCAAAGGCGTAGGCGCTGAAGGTGGTCAGCGCACTGGCGCTCATCAGGATCAGGTAGGGCCGGTTGCGCAGCAACGTCATAGCCGCTTGCCGTAAGGTTTCTCCCGGATCCGGCTGATCGGCGACGCCGTCCCAGCGCCCCCGCTGGGGCTCGCGCACCAGGAAACCGAAGACCAGCGACAGGAACAACAGCGGAATGGCGATCAGCACGAATCCGGTGCGCCAGCCATGAACATCCACGAGCCAGGCACCATGCTCAGGCCGACGATGGCAGACAGGGTGGGCGCACCGGTGAAACAGCTGATCGCCAGCGAGCGATTCCGAACCGGGTAGAGATCGGCGATCAGTGAAAGGGATGTTGGAGTAACGGGGGCCTCGGTGGCCGCCACCAGCATCCGCACCAGCGCCAGCATGAGAAAGCCGGTGGCCATGCCGCAGAGGAGGGTGGCCAGCGCCCAGAGCGCCGCGGTGATGGCCAGGACCCGCATCCGCGAATGGCGATCCGCCAGGCGACCGGCCGGCAGGCCGAGCAGGGCATAGACGGCGGCGAACGACAGGCCGGATACCAGCCCCATGGCCGTGTCGCTGACGCCGAATTCCAGTTTGATGGGTTCGATCATCACCGACATGATCTGTCGACCGATGAAGCTGCTGGCATAGGCCACCACCAGCAGCGCCAGCACGCCATGCGTGCGCCAGCCGAGGCGCGCCTCCGCTGTGGTGGCAGTCGTCATGTTTGGCTCCGAGACGCGAGAGGATTTGACTCAGGCGTTAGCCCTGCGTTGCTTGAGCAGCGTCAGCGCGGTGTCCTCGATCATGTCCTCCTGGCCACCCACCATGCCGCGGCGCCCCATCTCCACGAGGATCTCGCGCGCCGAGACGCCGTACTTCTTCTCGGCGCGCTTGGCGAACAGCAGGAACGAGCCATAGACCCCGGCGTAGCCCATGGTCAGCGCGTCGCGGTCGCTGCGGATGGGGAAGTCCATGATCGGCACCACCAGGTCCTCGGCGACGTCCTGAATGCCGAACACGCTGACGCCGGTCTCGATGCCCATGCGGTCACACACCGCCACCAGCACTTCCATTGGCGTGTTGCCGGCACCCGCCCCAAGGCCGGCGCAGGCGGCATCGATACGCGTGGCCCCTGCCTCGATCGCGGCAATGGAATTGGCCACGCCCATCGACAGGTTGTGATGGCCGTGAAAGCCGATCTCGGTCTCCGGATTCAGTGCGGCGCGCAGTACGGCGACCCGGGCGCGGACATCCTCGGGCAGCAGATAACCGGCCGAGTCGGTGATGTAGATACAGTTGGCGCCGTAGCTCTCCATCAGCAGGCCCTGGGCGGCGAGACCTTCAGGGCTGTTCATGTGCGCCATCATCAGAAAGCCCACCGTGTCCATGCCCAGGTGACGGGCGTGGTTGATGTGCTGTTCTGAAACATCCGCCTCGGTGCAGTGGGTTGCCACACGGATGGTGGAAACCCCAAGTTCATGGGCCATCTTCAGATGGTCGACCGTGCCGATACCCGGCAGCAGCAGTGCCGATACCCGGGCGTTCTTCATCAGCGGAATGACGGCCGAGAGGTATTCCTCGTCGCTGTGCGCGGGGAAGCCATAGTTGACCGAGCTGCCGCCCAGGCCGTCGCCGTGGGTGACTTCGATCAGTGGCACGCCGGCCGCATCCAGGCCCTGGGCAATGCTTTTCATCTGCTCCAGGCTGATCTGGTGCCGCTTGGGGTGCATGCCGTCGCGCAGGCACATGTCGTGTACGGTAATTTTCTTGCCGCGAAGGTCCATGGCGAACTCCTTAAACCTCGGTCTGCTTGAGCAGTTCTTCGGCGAACATCTCGGCGGTGCGGGCCGAGGCTGCGGTCATGATGTCGAGGTTGCCGGCGTACTTGGGCAAATAGTCGCCGAGGCCCTCGACCTCCATGAAGATGGATACACGCTTGCCATCGAACACCGGCCCGTTGACCAACTGGTAGCCCGGCACGTACTTCTGCACCTCGGCGATCATGGCGTGGATCGATTCGGTAATGGCCGCTTCGTCTGGCGTGTCTTCGACCAGGCAGTGCACGGTGTCACGCATGATCAGCGGCGGCTCGGCCGGGTTGATGACGATGATCGCCTTGCCCTTCTTCGCCCCGCCCACATGTTCCACCGCGCCAGCGGTGGTGCGGGTGAACTCGTCGATGTTCTTGCGCGTACCCGGGCCAACCGACTTGGACGCGGCGGTGGCGATGATCTCCGCATATTTCACGGGCTGCACACGCGACACCGCGGCGACCAGCGGAATGGTGGCCTGACCGCCGCAGGTGACCATGTTGACGTTCTTCACACCGGCCCGCAGGTTGTCCTTGAGGTTCACCGGGGGCACGCAATAGGGCCCGATGGCCGCCGGTGTCAGGTCGATCATCAGCACGCCCAGCGCGTTCAGCTTGCGGCTGTTCTCGGCATGCACATAGGCAGAGGTGGCATCGAAGGCGATCCGAATGTCATCGGCTTCGACGTGCGCCAGCAGGCCGTCGACCCCGTCGGCGGTGACCTTCAGGCCCATTTCCTCAGCGCGCTTGAGGCCCTCGGAAGTCGGGTCGATGCCCACCATCCAGACCGGCTCGAGCACCTCGCTGCGCATGAGCTTGTACAACAGGTCGGTGCCAATGTTGCCGGGCCCGATCAGGGCGCAGCGGATCTTCTTGCTCATGGTTCGTCTCCTTGACGAATCGGGTTCAGTCGACGAAGTGCAGGCTCGCGGCGCCGATGCCGCTGATGGTCATGTGGATGCGGTCGCCGGCGCCCACCGGCACCAGCGGGGCGAGGGCGCCGGAGCCGAGGGCGACGGCCCGGTCTACCAGCTTCGCGAGTGGTATCAGCAGTTCTTCATGGACGAGGCGGATGTCCCGGCGAGCTTTGCCGAGCGTCGCGAGATCGTGACGGTCGACCAGCGCAAATGAACGATGAAGCTGTGCCGGGCGCGGGCGTGGAACCGCACTAGGCAGGCAAGACGCTTACCCTGAGCATCGCAAACGGGATCGCCTGGATGACCTTCATCCAGGCCGATACCCTCAATGCGCTCAGCCCTGCGATGGCACAGGAATTCCTGCAAGCCTGCGAGTCGCTATCTGGACAAGACGAACTCAAGGCGCTCGTCCTGCAGGGCAGTGGGAAAGCCTTCATGGCGGGCGGCGACCTGCACGCCCTGCGTCAGGATCCGGAGGCGACCGTTGCGGCGATCATTCCACCGATGAATCAGGCCGTGCTTTTGCTCCAGGCCATGCCGATCGTGATCATTGCGCGTCTGCATGGGGCCGTTGCGGGCGCCGGGCTAAGCCTGGCGTGTCTGGCGGATATTTCTATCGCGGCGGCAGAAACCCGTTTCGTCTATGCCTATTCGGACATTGCGACGACCTGCGATCTGGGGCTTTCCTGGCATGTTGTCCGCAGGCTTGGATTGAGCCGTGCGATAGAGATCGCGTTGTGGAATCGTGGCTTCGATGCAAGGCAGGCGGCCGATTGGGGGTTGGTGAACCATGTGGTCGAACGACCGCGACTGGACGAATTTGTACAGGCTTTGATCTATAGGTTATCGGCGATGCCTACGCATGTAATACGAGCTACGAAAGCGCTGCTCTTACATGCTCAATCGGCGTCATTGAAAGAGCAGCTAGATCTGGAACACTCGATGTTCTTGGACTGCGCGACGCGGCCGATTTTTTCGGCCTCGATCGATCGGTTCTTTGAGAAGCGTCGGTAGACCTTCTCTATATCCAAATTTCGTGTTCCTCCTTTGCAGACCATGCCGGTGCGGCGGCCGGCATACAGGCACCGTTAATGAAAATCCCGACTCCGCACATCCAGCCCCGTCAGTAGCGGGGTGAGATCCGTCAGTCGGCCGGCGATGACGTGGCGGATGCCATTCGCCGCTTCCAGATGGCCGTCGATGCGCAGCATCTGCGACTGCACCAGGACCCGGCGTTGGCGTTCGGCCAGGTCGTGCCAGACGATCACATTGATCAGTCCGAACTCGTCCTCCAGGGTCACGAAGATCACGCCGCTGGCGGTTTGCGGGCGCTGGCGGCCGATGACCAGGCCGGCGACGCTGAGCGGGCGGCCGGGTTCGGCGTCGCGCAGTTCGCGCGAGCTGCGACAGCGCATGCTCTCGAGCTGGCGGCGCAGCAGCGCCAGCGGATGCGGACCGAGGGTGGTGCCCAGGGTCGCGTAGTCGGTGAACAGTTCCTCGCTGACTGTGGGCGGCGGCAGGCTCGCCGGGGGGTCATCGCGGGCCGTCAGGCCGGCGAACAGCGGCAACTGGGGTTCGGCGCCGGCCACCGCCCAGCGCGCCCGGTGGCGATGGCCGGCGAGGCCGCGCAAGGCACCGGCATCGGCCAGATGCTCGCGGGCGCGGGCGTCCAGGCCTGCACGCAGCACCAGGTCTTCGACACAGGCGAACGGACGCGCCGCCTCGATCCGCTGCGCATCGGCCTGGCGAAAGCCGCGAATCATCCGCAGTCCCAGGCGGATCGCCGGCTGCGGGCCACCGCCATCCTCCAGGGCGCAATCCCAACCGCTGTGGCGCACATCGACCGGGCGCACCTCGATGCCATGCCGGCGTGCGTCCTGCAGCACCTGGTCGGGGCTGTAGAAACCCATCGGCCAACTGTTCACCAGGGCGCAGGCAAAGGCGGCCGGTTCATGGCACTTCAGCCAGCTGCTGGCATAGCTGAGCAGCGCAAAGCTGGCCGCGTGGGACTCAGGGAAGCCATAGCTGCCGAAGCCCTTGATCTGCTCGAAGATGCGCGCGATGAACTCGGGTGTGTACTGCTTGGCGAGCATCCGCGACGTCAGGCGCTCGCGGTGTTTTTCCAGGCCGCCGTGGCGTTTCCAGGCGGCCATGCTGCGGCGCAGTTCGTCGGCCTCGCCCGGGGTGTAGTCGGCGGCGACCATCGCCAGCTCCATGACCTGTTCCTGGAACAGCGGCACGCCGAGGGTGCGCTCGAAGACCGGCACCAGTTCGTCGGACGGGTAGAGTACCGGTTCCTCGCCGTTGCGCCGGCGCAGGTAGGGATGGACCATGTCGCCCTGGATCGGCCCGGGGCGCACGATAGCCACCTGGATCACCAGGTCGTAGAAGGTCTGCGGGCGCAGGCGCGGCAGCATGGCCATCTGCGCCCGCGACTCGATCTGGAACACGCCGATGGTGTCGGCGCGGCTGATCATGGCGTAGGTCGCCGGGTCTTCCTGAGGCAGGCTGGCCAGGGTCCAGCGCGTGCCGCGATAGTGCTCGATCAGGTCGAAGCAGCGGCGCAGCGCGCTGAGCATGCCCAGTGCCAGCACATCGACCTTGAGCAGGCCGACCAGGTCCAGGTCGTCCTTGTCCCACTGGATCACCGTCCGTTCGGCCATGCTGGCGTTCTCCACCGGCACCAGGCTGGCCAGCGGCTCCTGGGAGATGACGAAGCCGCCGGGATGCTGCGACAGGTGCCGGGGGAAGCCGATCAGCTCGCCGGTCAGCGCCAGCACCCGGCGTAATAGCGGATTCTCCGGGTCGAAGCCGGCCTCGAGCAGGCGTACGGCGGCCGGTGGCCGGTCGCTCCAGCGGCCACAGCAGTCGGCCAGGGCGCTCACCTGATCCGGCGGCAGGCCGAGAGCCTTGGCCACGTCGCGCACCGCGCCGGCGCCATGGTAAGTGCTGACCACCGCGGTGAGCGCGGCGCGCTCGCGGCCGTAGCGGCGAAAGATGTACTGGATGACTTCCTCGCGGCGCTCGTGCTCGAAATCGACGTCGATGTCCGGCGGCTCGTTGCGCTCGCGGGACAGGAAGCGTTCGAACAGCAGCTTGCTGCGCGACGGATCCAGTTCGGTGATGCCTAGCGCGAAGCACACCGTCGAGTTGGCCGCCGAGCCACGCCCCTGGCAGAGAATGCCCCGCTCGCGGGCCCAGCGGACGATGTCATGGACGGTGAGAAAGTAGCTCTCGTACTTGAGTTCGGCGATCAGCTCAAGCTCATGGTCGATCAACCCCTGTACCTTGTCCGGCACCCCGTCTGGCCAGCGTGCGCGGGCGCCGAGCTCCACCAGTTCGCACAGCCAGCCAGTGGCGTCGTAGCCCGGGGGAACCAGTTCCTGCGGGTACTGGTAGCGCAACTGATCCAGGTCGAAGGTGCAGCGTTCGGCGATGCGCAGCGTCTCGGCCAGCAGCTCGGGCGGGTAGAGCTCGGCCAGCTCCTCGCGGCGGCGCAGGTGGCGCTCGCCATTGGGAAACAGGTGGACGCCGGCCTCGCTGACCGGCAGGTGATGGCGGATGGCGGTCATGCAGTCCTGCAGGGCGCGGCGCCCGCGGGCGTGCATGTGCACGTCGCCGCAGGCCACCGCCGGCAGGCCGTAGGCGCGGGCGATCGCCAGCAGGTGCTTTAACCGTGCGGCATCGTCCGGGCCCCGGTGCAGTTCGATGCCCAGCCACAGCCGTTGCGGGAACCGCGTGAGCAGCCAGGCGGCCTGGTCGGCGTCATGCTCCGCCAGCCAGATGGCCAGCAGCCCGTCGAGCGGCGCGTCGAAGTCCTCATGCAGCAGGCGATAGCGGCCCTTGTCGGCGCGGCGCCTGGCCTGGGTGATCAATCGACAGAGTGTCTGGTAGCCGGCCAGGTTCTCGGCCAGCAAGACCAGTTTCGGACCGTCCTCGATGCGCATCTCGCTGCCGACGATCAGCGGCAGCGCGTGTTCCTTGGCCGCCTGCCAGGCGCGCACGATGCCGGCCAGGCTGCATTCGTCGGTGATCGCCAGGGCGCGGTAGCCGAGACGTGAAGCGCGCTCGAACAGCTCCGCGGCGCTGGAGGCGCCACGCTGGAAGCTGAAGTGCGACAGGCAGTGCAGTTCGGCGTAGGCGCTCATGCGAACCAGCCGTGCAGCAGCAGCGGCCCGTCATTGCCGACGGTCCTGAAGGCCCAGCCGCGCTGGCCGGCGCGGGTTTCGACCCGATAGTAGTCGCGGCGCACGTCGCCGCCGTCCCACCAGCCGGACTCGATACGCTCCGGGCCGGCCTGCACCTGCACGCTGCCTTCGCGCAGCGGTTGCGGCTCGGCCAGCAGCCAGCCGGGACGGGGACCGCAGGGCGGCAGTGCCACGTCGGCAGACTGGCTGCTCCAGGCCTGCTCGGGACGATGGTCGGCGCGGGCGCCGAGGCCCTGCACAGCGTCGTCGCCCAGGCGGGCGCGCAAGCGCTCGCGTAGCTGTTCCCAGGGCAGCGACTGTTGCGGGCGTTCCTCGAACAACCGTTGGTGTTCCGGCACGAAGGGCGGCAGGTCCCGGGCGACCAGACGCACCGCCAGCACCGGCTCCGGCAGTTGCTGCTGCTCCAGGCGGCCCCGGGTCAGCTCGAAGAGCATGGCGGCCTCGCGCTCGGCGCTCAGCAGGCCGACCGGCACCTGACTGGCGGGGCGGTTGCGGTGTTCCAGATACAGGACGAAACGCTGCACGCCGCTGTCGCGCCCCGCCAGGTAGGTGGCCAGGTCGGCGGTCAGCCGGCGCAGCGGGAAGAGCAGCGCCTGGTGCGACTCGACCTCGAAGTTCAGTTCGATGCGCGCCTCGAACCGATCCGGCGGTCGGTAGAAGGCCAGGGCCAGCGGGCGCTGGCCGAGCAGCGTATCCAACTGACTCAGCACCTCGGCCGGAAAGCGTTTGGCCAGGCCGTCGCGGGGCAGGGCGAGCAGCTGCGCCAGGTTGCGCACGCCCATGCGGGCAAAGGCGCTGGACGCCTCGCGGGAGAAGCCGAGGCGCTCCACCGGCAACGGAGCCAGCGCCTGATGCAGCGTTTCGTCGCCCACCGCCAATCCATCATGGGCATTGGCCAGCACCCGCGCGGCGGCGGGATTGGGCGCCACGGTGATGCGGTGCTGGAAGCCCAGGGCGGTCAGTTCCTCGCGCAGACGCGCCTCGAAGCGCGGCCACGGGCCGAATAGGCCGAGGGAGGACTGCACCTCCAGCAGCAGGCAGCGCGGATAGTGCAGGCTTACCTGGGCGCTGAAGCGGTAGCCCCAGGCGGCCAGCAGCTGCTGCCAGCGCTCGATGGCCGCCGGATCGTATTCGGCAGTGGCGAAGTGCTGGCTGAGCGCCTGGGCGGCGGTGAGCGACTGGCCAGGCTTCAGGCCCAGGGCGCGCGCCGCCGGGTTGACCGCCTGCAGTCGGCGCCGTTGCGCCGTGCCGGCCAGCAGAACCAGCGGCGCGTCCGCGTCGCTCCGTTGGCGCAGCACGCCATCCATGGCCAGTTGCGGAAAGAGGATGCAGGCCCAGCGCATGACGGTCTCAGTGCCCGCCGCCGCTGGCCAAGGCGGCTGTGGCGATCGGCCGGGCCGGGGCCAGGCCGCCGCGACACTTGAGGACGCGCACCTCGCGGGCGTCCACCGCCAGGCGCAGGGCGGCGGGTGAGGGATTGGCGGCTTCCTGCAGCGGACGGTAGGCGAAGGCCAGGGTCTGGCCGGTTTCGGCGGCGACCTGCAGGCGCCGCAGGGCGCGGTCGTCGGCCTGTTTCGGCCAGCACAGCACGGCACCGCAGCAGCCCGAACGCAGGCACTGCTCGGCGGCCCATAGGGCGTCGCGGCCAGTTGCCCGCACGATGCTCAGGTGGCGCAGGTCGACGCCGGCGGCCAGCCAGGCGTGCGGATAGGGGATATGGGGTGGATCGACCAGCACGACCCGCTCGGCGGATGCGGTGAGGCGCGCCAGGGTCGGCCACAGCAGGCGCAGCTCGCCGATGCCGATGGCCGCGCTGAGGATCTCGCTCAGCGCGGCATCCGGCCAGCCGCCGCCGGGCAGGGCGGCGTCCAGCGCGGCATGTCCGGTCGGCTGGCTGGCGGAAGGCGGGACGACGGCCTGACCGCGCCAGACACGGCGCGTATCGAGCAGGCGGTCGAGGGCGACAACGGATGACATGCGCGATCACTCGAATACTGTATATGAGTACAGTATTCGGTCAGTGCCCCGCGCGGGTCAAGTCAGGGCGATAAATGCCCAACCGTCCGCTCAGCGCATCGCCAGCATCCCTTTGAAATCCGGCCACCAGCGCGGGTGCAGCACCGAATAGGCAAGGGCGTAGGCCAGGGTGCCGACGCAGATGTCCGCCAGCCAGTGGGTGTAGCCGCCCAGGGTGCTGTGGGCCGAGAAATACAGCACGGCGAGGCTCATCAGCAGGGTGGCGAGCAGGCTGCGGTAGTTGCCCTGCAGCCAGTCGGCTGCACCGAAACCGATGCTGCGGCGCAGCGCGGCGACATGGATCGGCACGATCAGCAGGGTGCGCGCCAGCATGGCCAGCCCGCCAGCCAGGGCGCCCAGCGGTTCACCGAGCAGGCCGAGCAGGGCCAGCGTCAGCAGGGTAGTGACGACTTCGGCGCGCACCACGGTCTGGATGCGGCTCACTGCCACCAGCAGGCTCTGCGCATGCAGGGCGGTATTGGCCAGCGCCGCCATCACCGCCAGTACCTGCAGGGTCGGTACGGCGGCCAGCCACTGGGCGCCGAACACCAGCAGCACCAGATCCTCGGCGGTGAGCGCCAGGCCGATATAGCAGGGCGTGAGCAGGAAGCCGGTCAGGCTACTTACGGCGCCGAACAGCGACCACAGGCGTGCCGGCTGCTCGGCGCGCCGGGCGAACGCCGGCAGCGCATAACTGGCCAGCCCGTTGTAGAGCGCCGTGCGCGGCAGTTCGATGATGCGCAGGGCGAAATTGAACTGGCCCACCGCCTGCACGCCCACGGTGAGTCCCAGCACCACGCTGGCCCCGCGCTGCAGCAGTTGCCCGCACAGGGTATTGATCGCGATGGGCAGGCCGGCCACGAGCACGCCGGCCAGCCAGGGCCGATCAAACGCAAGCGGCAGGCGGCGCGGGTCGTTGCGCATCAGCATCAGCAGGGATACCAGCTCCATGATCAGCGCCTGCACGATCAGCGCCCAGGCGCCGCCGCCCTGCAGCGCAACCAGGATGCCGCCCAAGGCGCCGAGCACCTTGCCCAGCAGGGTGCGCGAGGCGAGCAGGCGGAAGTTGCCGCTGCGGCGCATCTCCGCCACGTAGATGCGCGCCATTAGGGTCGCCAGCACCTTGGATGCCGCCACCAGCACCATGGCGCGCACGGCCGTATCGTCGCTGACCATCAGGCCGCCCAGACCGATCACCCCCAGCGAACCCAGCCCGACCACCACGCAGGCCCAGAAGGCAGTGGCGCGCTGGCGGTGCGAGACCTGTTGCTGTCGCACCAGCGGGTCTTCGATCAGCGCGCCGAACAGGATGCCCACCAGCTCGACGATGACGATGATCAGCATGCCGACGCCCAATTCCTCCGGGGTCAGCAGGTGGGCGAAGACGAAGAAGGACAGCATGGACAACAGGATCAGCCCGAATTTCTCCGAGAAGATCCAGGCCAGGCGAGCCAGGCGTTCCCGGATCACCGTGCACGTTCCGGCATGCGCCAGCGGGTTGCGCGGGCATAGGCGTAGCGCAGTGCGGGCTTGCCATGCGCGGTCAGCAGAGCGCGCCAGGAAATGCGCAGCATCTGTTCGAACACCTGAATGACCCGGTGCTGTTGTCCCTGGCGCGAGAAAGCTTCGAGGAATTCCGTCTGGTTGGCGAGAATGAAATCCGTGCGCTCGCGTGGGCTCATCTGCGCGCCGTAATGTTCCAGGTAAAGCTCGACGAAGCGCAACTTGTGAGGGTAGTGGCGCTCTGGCTGGGCGGTGATGTTGTCGGGACCGACCAGGCGGTGATAGAGCACCTCCTGCACCGTATGGATTTCCGCCCGCTCGGCCACCTGGGTCCACAGCCAGCGGTCCTCGGCGAAGCGGAGGCGCGCGTCGAAGCCGCCGAAGCGAGTGGCCAGCTCACGCTCCATCAACACCGAGGAGGGACAGTTGATGACGTTGCGCTGCTGGAAATCGCGGAAATGCCAGCCGGCCTTGCACCAGGCGAAAGGGATCTGCCGGCCATCGGCGAACAGGTTCATGCCGAAGCAATCGACCAGACCGATACGCCGGCCCGCCGCGCTGAGTCGTTTGAAGCATTCCAGCTGTTTTTCCAGTTTGGTGGGCAGCCAGTAGTCATCGGCGTCCAGGAAGGCCAGCAGGTGATCACTGGCTTGGAAAATGCCGCGATTGCGCGCCGCGGCCGGGCCCTGGTTCGTCTGGCGGATCAGGGTGAGCGGAAAGGGAGCGCGATAGCGCTCCACCCGCTCCGGGCCAGCGTCGGTGGAGCCGTCGTCCACCACGATGACCCGGTCCGGCCGCCGGGTCTGGGCTGCCAGGGAGTCCAGCGCCTGGTCGATGGTGTCGTCGGCGTTGTAGAGGGGGATGATCACGCACACCGAGTAGTCGTTCATGCCGAAGGCCTTCCGTAGATACCGGATTCCACGCCGGCGCGGCTTGTCGCTGCGGCCCGGGCGGGGCGCAGGGACAGGGCCAGCACACAAAACACCAGGAACTCCCCGGTGCGGTGGTTGGGCACCACATACGCCACGTAGTTGGAAAGGATGAACACGCCGATGATGACCAGCGCGCTGGCGTGCTGGGCCACTGCGCTGCGCTGCTGCAGGGCGTTGAAATGCTTGTACAGGGTGGCGGCGAACAGCAGCACCAGCGCGACCAGATGAACCAGTCCGCCATTGAGCAGGGTTTCCAGATAGCCGCTATGGGCATTGCCGATATAGCCCCAGCGGCGCAGGAAGAAATCCGCCGCCGAGCTGGCCCAGAAGGCGCCGAAGCCATAGCCGCGCAGCAGCTCTTCCTCGATGGATGGGGCCAGCAGCGCCCAGATCTGCGTGCGATCGGTCAGCGAGCTGTCGCGGCCGAGCAGGTCGAGGAAGATATGGTAATTGGCATACAGCGTCAGGCAGATCAGCAGGTAGACCAGGGTGCTGGTCACCAGTACCGAGCGCGAACGATGCAGGCGCAGGCGGATCAGCGTCAGGAAGTACCAGTAGCTGGCCACGCCGGCGCAGACCAGTACCAGGCCGGTTGCCGAGCGTCCGAGGGCGATGGCCACCAGGGCGAAGAAGCCGGCGAGCAGCGCCCAGCGGTTGCGCCGGCGGATGGCCGGCAGCAGCAGCAGGATGGCGACGGCGTTGATGCGTGCGGCGGCATTCTTCTCGCCGAACACGCCGCGAAAGGCTCCGGCCCGCGCGCCGTCGCTGTAGAACACCAGCTCGGGGGAAACCAGGGCGAACGCCAGGCCGAGCAAGGACAGGAAGCCGATGGTGCAGCCGATGAGCAGCGCCAGGCGTTCCAGGGGGTAGTTGTAGACGGCGAAGCCGGCGAAGAACACCACGCCCAGCAGCGCCACGAAGCGCCGGAAACTCAGCCCCGGTTCGTAGGACCAGAACACCGAGAGCAGCAGGCAGCCGAGGAACAGCAGCAGCACCAGATTGTCCCGGTAGACGCTTCGGCGCTGAAAGATCCGCTGGCGGATGAACAGCCAGGCCGGCACCAGCAGGGTGATCAATCCGCAGATCTGGTTGACCGGATTGCCTTCCAGCTCCCGGTCCATGCTCAGGCCGCGTCGCCCGATCACCAGGGCGATCAGGAAGTCGAACGCCTTCAGGTAGAACAGCAGCCCGAACATGAGAAAGGCGAAACGCAGGCTGGAGTAGCGCACCTCGAGGGTCTTCATGCCTGGTCCTCCGGCAGCAGCACCCGCAGATAGCTGCGCGCTGCCGCACTGCGGGTGAAACGGGCCGCGGCCTGTTGCCGGAGGCTGCGCTCCGCCTCGGGGTTGCTGGCCAGAACCTGCGCCACCGTGCGCGCCAGGGTCTTGGCATCCTCCACGGGGACCAGGGGCGCGACGAGTCCCCGATCCAGGATCTCCTCCGGCCCGTAGGGGCAGTCCGTGGCCACCACGGGCACGCCGGTCGCCAGGGCCTCCACCAGGGCGTTGGGACTGCCCTCGAAGCGGGACGCGAGCACGAAGCAGTCGGCGGCGGCGATCTCTGCCTGCGGGTCGACGCAGTAGCCGGGCAGGTCGAGGCGCCCGGCGAGGCCCAGCCGGCGGGCCTGCTGCTCCAGCGCTGCGCGCTGCGGGCCTTCGCCGAAAATCACCAGGCGCACGTCTTCCGGCAGGCGCGTCAGGGCGTCGAGAAGAATGTCGAACCCCTTCTGCGGCGCCAGGCGACCCACGGCCACCAGCACGCGCCCCGCTTTGTGGCGCAGCCACGGATGACGCGGGTTGGGCAGCGGGTGGATCAGGTAGTCGTCGTCCAGCACCGGGTTGTCGGCGGTGACCAGATTACGCGGTCGCAACGCCGGATGGCGCAGCAGATCCTGCGCCACGCCGTGCGACACGCAGATCACCGGATTGGGAATCAGCCGATACAGCCAGGGCGCCAGGGCGTAGGCGGCGCGCACGCTGCGGGCGGGATTGACGCAGCGATCTCGGGAGAAGGCATTGCGCTCGCTGACATGCAGGCGCGCCAGCGTGCCGGATAGCAGGGCGGCGCCGATGGCCAGCACGTTCACATGGGTCAGTGCGGCGAGCATGGCATCGTAGCGCTCGCGGCGCAGGAAGCGCGCCAGGGCGGGCAGCGCGCGGGCGGTGCGCGGGCTCTCCAGGCACACCCGGCGCACACCGGGGGCTAGCAGCGCCTCGTGGATGCCGCCTTCGGTGAGGGTCAGCACTGTCACCCGGTACTCCGCGCACAGGCTGCTGGCCAGCCGGGCAAGCATCTTCTCGGCGCCGCCGCCGTGCAGGTTGTGCAGGATGAACAGGATGCGCCGGCTCACCGGTTCCACACCCGGTAGTAGGCCTGGGCGGCCTGGCGGCCGTGGAAGCGGCGCACGCTCGTGTCACCGGCGGGCGGCGTCCACTCCAGCCCGCGCCGCAGCCCCTCGGCCAGGGCGTGGGGATCGTCCGGGGGCACCAGCACGCCGAGGCGCCCGTTTTGCAGCAACTCGCGCGGGCCGGTTTCGCAGTCGCTGGCCACCACCGGCACCTGCAAGGCGAGGGCCTCGATCAGCGCGGTGGGCATGCCTTCGTGGCGCGAGCTGAGCACGAACAGCCGGGCGCCGCGAAACAGCGGGTAGGGATTGCGCAGAAAGCCGGTGAACCACACCCGGGAGGCGATGCCCAGGCGCGCCGCCAGGGCCAGCAGAGCGTCTTTCTCGGGCCCCGCGCCGACGATGACCAGCGCCGGCAGTGACGCTTGCCGGCTGGCCAGGACATAGGCTTCGAGCAGCACATCGAAGCCCTTTTCCGGCGCCAGGCGGCCCACCGCCAGCAGGTAGCTTTCCGGCACGGGGCAGGGTGGCGGCTGGTTGGCCAGTTCCTGCAGCTCGTCGCCGATCACCGCGTTCGGGCAGTTGTGCAGGCGCTCCCGGCGCCAGAGCAGGCGCCGCGACAGCGCCCCGGCGAGCGGTTCGGACACCGCCACCGCGCGCCCGCCGCCGAGCAGGTACAGGGAGTAGAGCCAGCCCAGCAGGCGCGGGCCGAGCCGCTGACCGGTGCATTCCAGCGTGGCGTGGCGGCTGTAGATCACCCGGCAGTCGGTGCCCCGCGTGGCCAGCCAGGCGCACAGGTTGGCCTGTTCCTTGGCGGCGATCAGGTGGGTGGCGCCCTGGCGGAGCACCCGGCGCAGGCGCAGGCAGGCGCCGGGCACGCTGCCCGCGCCGCCGACGGTGGGCCAGTCGGGCACGGGGTCGCCGTTCATCACGAAGAAGCCGACCTCGTGGCCGTCGCGCGTGAACTGCGCGGCCAGCCGGCGATGCACCTGTTCGATGCCGCCGTCCATGGGAAAGTCCTTATGAATGAACAGGATGCGCATTGTTCTTGCGAGCGGGGGTGATGTGTATTTCCAGCCGTCGGCGCACCAGCAGGTAGTTCAGGCGCAGGAAATTGGCCGGGTAGACCAGCAGGTAACGCAGGATGGTGTGCGGCTCCCGGTACATCCGGTACAGGGCGCGCAGGTTGAGACGGTTGATCAGCGACGGGTAGTAGGCGCCCTGGGCCATGGCTTCCTGGCGGATGAAGGCGCCGCAGGAAAAGGCCACGCCGGCGAACCCCCGGCGCTTGACCTGACGGATGAAGTCCTCCTGGCGGCCGGCGCCCAGCCCGACGATGAGAATGTCGCAACGGCTGTCGAGCACCGCCTGCACCACCTTGTCCGTCTCGTCGCGGCGGAAGTAGCCGTGTTCGCGCCCGGCGATGATCAGTTGCGGATAGCGCGCCTTCATCTTGCGGATGAAGCCGCCCAGCTCGCGGGGCGTGGCGCCGAGCAGGAACACCCGCTTGCGGTGCTGCTCGGCGTGCAGGAACACCACCGGGGCGATGGAGGTGAAGTCGAAACTCACCCGACTGATGTGCTGGCCAGTGAGCCGCGACAGGAAATTGGACATCAGCATGCCATCGCAGAAGTAGTGCAGGCTTTCCTGGGGATCCTGGCTGGCGTTCTGGAGGAGGTGGCCAATCGAGGCGAAGTTGATGAAGGAAAACGCCTGGTCGCTGTTGAACAGCTGTTCCGAGAAGCTTTCCATGACTGCCACACGGATCATCGGCATGTGCAATCTCCACGCATTCCCATGCTCAGTAGATGTCCCTGGACAGCAGGGTGAAGGGCGTCTTGCAGAGAATCTTCAGGTCCAGCCAGAACGACCAGCGGTTGATGTAGGCCAGGTCGGCGGCGACCCGCTGCTGCATCTTCTCCAGCGTCTCGGTTTCGCCGCGGTGGCCGTTGACCTGGGCGAGGCCGGTGATGCCCGGCTTGATGCGGTGGCGGGCCATGTAGGCCTGGATGCGCTCGCCGTAGTAGAGGTTGTGCAGCACGGCGTGGGGGCGGGGACCCACCAGGGCCATGTCGCCGCGCAGCACGTTGTACAGCTGCGGCAACTCGTCCAGCGAGGTGCGCCGCAGCAATCGCCCGACCGGCGTGACCCGTGGATCATGCCGGCTGGCCTGGCGCACCTGATCGTCCGGATGCTGGTACATGGTGCGGAACTTCCAGATTTCGATGATCCGGCCGTTCCAGCCGTGGCGCTGCTGGCGGAACAGCACCGGGCCCGGCGAGGACAGTTTCACCGCCACGGCGATGGTCAGCAGCAGCGGGGCGAGGGGTACCAGCGCCAGGGCCGCCAGGCAGCGCTCCATCAGCGTCTTGGCCAGGCTGGCGGCCGGATGGGAGCTGGCCAGGGTTTCGTTGAGGTATAGCGCCGGCAGCGGGCCGATGGCCGAATAGGACGGATTGAGCAGCGGCAGGTGTGCCAGATCCGGCACCCAGATCACATCCACCGGCAGGTTCAGCAATTCCCCATACAGCCCTTCGAGACGCCCCTGTAGTTCCCGGGGCAAGGCTAGGTAGACGCGGCGAATGCCTTCCCGCTCGATGATCTCGGCCAGCTCGTCCAGGGTGCCCAGCAGGCGCAGACCAGACAGCGGCGAATCGCTTGCATCGCAGGCCACCAGCCCGCGCAGGGTGACCTGCCGGTTGCGCAACTGGTCGGCCAGCGCCTGGGCCGCCGGGCCGCTGCCGATGATCACGGCGCGCCGCTCGCGGCGCAGGCGGCGGGTCACGCGGCGAAAAACGCCATACAGCAGGGCCTGGCTGGACATCTGGATGAACAGGCCAAGGATCAGCCAGTCGCGCAGGAAGGCTGCGGAGAAGTCGTCAAGCTGGCCAACCAGCTCGAGCAGCGCCAGCAGCCCGCCGGTCAGCAGCAGCCAGGCGACCATGAGCCTGCCAAGGCCCTGCGGCAGGTCGTGTCGTTTGTGGTAGACCTGCAGCAGGCTGTAGCAGTACGGCGAACCGAGGAGGGTGAGGGCGCCCAGCAGCCGATATTCCTCGGAGAATTTCCCGGCGTGCACCTCGGTGAGTTGCCAGAGCAGCAACTGCAGTACCAGCATGGCGGTTGTCCACTGGCTCCAGAACGTCAGCCCGCGTCGGTTAACGACCGGCACGCCGGGCTGGCCGATATCCAGGGGCAGGGGATGCGGGGTATCCATGCCGGGCCGGGTGATCGGACGGGCAGTCGAATGACACTCTTGCATGGCCATCAGCCGCGCGATGCCTGTGACAAGGGGGCAGACAGGTAGCCGTAGCTTTCGTAGGGCTTGCCGTAGCGCCCCGCCTTGGCTAGGTCGTACTGGTTGAGCACCACGCCGATCACCGGGGCCTTGTTGCGCAGCAGGCGGCCGATGCCTTTCTGCACCAGCGGAATCGGCGTGCTTTCCGCATGAATCACGTAGATCAGCGCGTTGCTCAGCTTGGCCAGCAACAGCGCATCACTGACCACCTGGCTGGGCGGCGAGTCGATGATGATGCGCTGGTAGCGGGAGGTGAGCGCATTGAGGATGCGCGCCAGGCGCGGGGATGACAGCAGCTCCTGGGGATTGGACGGTACGCTGCCGGCCGGCAGCATGGCCAGCTTGCCCACGGTGCGCACGCAGTCCTCGAGCCGGCCATGGCCGGCGATCAGGTCAGCCAGGCCGGGGCCCTTCTCGGGCAGGGTGAAGCTGCGCGCCAGGGTCGGGTTGCGCAGGTCGGCCTCGATGAGCAGCACCCGCTCGATGTGCGACATGGAGAAGGCCAGGTTCACCGCCACGGTACTCTTGCCTTCGTTGGCCAGGGTCGAGGTGACCAGCACGATCTGCCGGGGGCGGTCGATGTCCGACAGCACCAGGCCGGTGCGCAGGGTACGGATGGCCTCGCAGAAGCGCTTGTCCTCGTTGAGACGGAACAGGTGGGCGAGCCGGTTGCGGCTCTTGCGTGTCACCAGCGGCACCACGCCCAGCAGCGGCACGTTGATCCGCGCCTCGACGTCCTCGCTGGTACGGAAGGTGTCGTCTAGCGCCTCGCGCAGGAAGGCCAGGCCCATGCCCAGCACCCCGGCGGCCAGCGCGGCGATCCCCAGGATCAGGCCTTTCTGCGGCTTGCTGGGCTGGATCGGCACCATGGCGCGGTCCACCACCTGGGCGTTGGCGGAGTTGATGTCCGAGGTGGCGGCGGTCTCCTTGAGGCGCGCCAGGAAGGTTTCGTACAGCACCCGGTTGCTGTCCACCTCGCGCTGCAGCTCGCGCAGGCGAAATTCCTTGCGGGAAATGTCCTGGATCTGGGTCTTGTTGAGATCGAAGGACTGGCGCAGGGACTGCTCGTTGGCCTCGGCCAGCTGATAGTTGCGCTCGATGCCGGCCACCACCTGCTGTACCTGGGTGTGCAGGCTGGCAGTCGCGGCATTCAGTTCGGTGTGGGCGGCGATCATCGCCGGGTGCTTGGGGCCGTAGCGCCGCGAAAGTTCATCCACCTTGGCCTGGGCGCGCGCGCGTTCGGCCTTGAACTGCTGGATCAGTGGATGGCCAAGCACCGCCGGCACACTGGCCAGGCGCTCCAGGTCGCCGTTGAGCGCCTGCACCTGGCGGTACTGGCTCTGCGCCTCGGCGCGTTCGCGGCGGGCATCGATCATCTTGCTGCCGGTCAGGGTCAGCTCGTTGGCACTGATGGTGGACACGCCGTCCAGGTCGACCAACCCTTCAGCTTCGCGGTAGCCCTGCAGCCGGTTCTCTGCCGCGCGCAGGTTCTCCTGCAGTTCCAGCAGCCGCTTGTTCATCCAGTCGGCGGCGGACAGCGAGCGCGTCATGTTGCTGTCCAGCTGGCTGGTGATGAATCCATCGGCCAGCGCGTTGGCGGCGTTCGCCGCCAGCTGCGGGTCCGGCAGCTCGACGTTCACCGCGATCAGCTGGCTCTTGCCGACATAGTGGGCGCTGATCGCCGGGCCGAGGGCCCGAACCACCTCGCGGACCCGTGCCGCTTCGTCCGGCTGCTCCGGCTCTTCGGGCATCAGCCAGTCGGGCAGCCAGGCGCGCCAATCGATCCAGGGCTCGCTGGGCGCTTCCGGTGCAAACAGCGGGTGCCGAGTCAGGTCGAGCTCTTTTACCACCCGTTCGGCCAGTGCCCGCGAGTGCAGCAGGCCCAGCTGGGTCTGCAGGTACTCGCTGGTGTTCACGCCAGGTTCGAAGAGCTGTTGAAAGGCCAGCACCTGCGGGTTGCGGTCGGCAATCACCAGGGTGGCAGTGGCCTTGTACTGGGGTGTGACCCATTGCAGGACGAGCAGGGTGGCGACGCAAGCCACCAGGATCAGGCCGACGATCATCCACTTGGCGCGCCACAGGATGTTCCACAGCTTCATCAGGTCCAGGGTGTCCTCGTCTTCACCGGGGCCGAGGGCGGGCGAGGGCAGGCGCGCAGCATCATAGGGCGGGAGCGTGTTCATCAGAAGAACCCCTGAGCGATGGTGATGGTGTCGCCGGGCAGGATCGGCGTGTCCAGGGCAGGGCGTTCACGCTCCCGTCGGTCGCCGTCGCCTCGCACGATGGTGACCCGCTTGAGCGAGGCGCGCTCGGTCAGGCCGCCGGCCAGGGCTATGGCGCGGTTCAGGGTCAGGCCCGGCTGGTAGGGGTAGCCCCCGGGCTTCTGTACTTCGCCGCTGATGTAGAACTCCCGGTAGGCGACCACGCTGACCGTCACCCGCGGATTGACCAGGTAGCCGTCGCGCAGGCGCTCGCTCAGTTGCTGTTCGATCTGTCCCGCGGTTCGCCCGCCGGCATGCACTTCGCCCACGAAGGGGTAGGAGAAGGTGCCCGCATCGTTGAGGCGAATTTCCTCGAAGCTGAGGTCGGGCTCGCCGAACACGCTGATGCGGATGATGTCGCCCGAGGCCAGCCGGTAACTGCTGCCTTGCTCGACCTGGGCGATGCCCGGGGGAATGAACAACAGGGTGAGCAGGATCGCTAGCAGGACTCTCGACATCGGGGCGGGCTCCATAGGGTTTACAGGCTGCCGGTGGCCGTGAGGGTGTACAGGTTGCGCTGGAAGCGTTCGCGATCCACGGTGGAATCGTTGTCCCAATGGCTGTAGCCCAGGGCCAGTTCCAGCCAGCGCCGCGGTTGATAGGTCAGCGTCAGGCCGGCGCTGCTCAGGTCGTCCTCGCGGTCCAGGCCCTGGTAGCGCAGGCGCGCCGCGCCGACGAAGAGGGTGGAGCTCAGGCGTTCGCTCCACTCATGGCGCCAGTCGAGACGGGTCCGGGTGTGCTTGATGGCATCCGCGCCGTCATCGCCTTCGTCGTAGGCCTGGCGGGTGGTCAGGCTGAAGCGCGAGTAGCTGCGCGGCTCCCAGTCCAGTCCGATTTCCCACATGGGGCTTTCCAGTCCGTCGCGACGATCGTCGTCGTATTCCTTGCGCTGGTAGCCGGCGCGGATGCGGCCGCTGGTTTTTGCGCTGGCTTCCCACACGGCGCCGGTCAGCAGCGCCAGGTTGTGGCTGTTCAGCGGGCTGTCCGGCTGGACGTAGTCGAAGTCCTCGTAGCGGGTCTCGATCAGCGCACGCGTACCGCCGATGCGGTGGAACCAGGTGACGCCCAGTCGACTGGCATCACGCTCCTCGCGGGCATTGACCAGGCTGTCATCGTGGAAGCGCAAGCGCTCGTGGTTGGCGGCGAATTCCAGGTTGTTGCGCGCCGTTTCGGCGCCGAAACGATAGGTGGCGCCGAAGGTCCGCAGGCTGTACTCGTCATTCACGCCGGGGATGGCGGTGGAGGCGGTTTCCTCCAGGCGGCTGTAGCCGGCCTTCAGGGTCAGCCGGTGGCGAGCGGTGAACTCCAGGATGCCTTCGAGCAGCAGGCGGTGGTCCAGATGGCTGGCGGAGCTGTCGTCGTGATAGGTCTGCTGTGCGCCCGCGTACGTCAGGCGGTAGGCGCTGTTGCGGTCCTCGGCAACCAGCCGCAGGCGCGGCTCCAGCGTGGTGATCCAGGAACTGGGCGCTGCGTAGGCCGCTTCGCGGTAGTTGTCGTCGTACCGCTCGCCAAGCAGCAGCGAGGGATAGAACTGCAGCCCCTGGATGTTCACAGGCTGCGGGTCGAGGGCACAGGCCGGCGCGGCGAGTAGCGCGGGCGTCAGTAGGCAGGCGGTCGTAAGCCGGTTCATGAAGCGTATCCTTGCTGGGTATGGCATCCGGGCTCTTTCCGGGACGGTGCGCTACCGCCCAGGTTGTCCGTCGGATCCCTGAGAACGAGCGATTTGCCGCTGAACTGCATGACGACAGGCAACGCAATCCCTGACCGTCAGGCTGCCGCTTCGTTTCGAGGGGGACGACAGACGGAGCGGTGGCGACATGAAATGTTGCAAGCCCTTTCGTCCGGACCACGGGCGGCTCCGCTACAGTGGTGTCCTCCCTGAACAACACTGCCCTTCATGACCCTGCTCATCGCCTTCGCCGTTCTTTCCATCCTGGTCTCGTTCCTGTGCTCCATCCTGGAGGCGGCGCTGCTTTCTCTGACCCCCAGCTACATTGCCCAGCAACGACTCACGCGGCCGAAGCTGTATGCACGGCTGAAGGCCCTCAAGGACAAGATCGACCAGCCGCTGGCCGCCATCCTGACGCTGAACACCGTGGCTCACACCGTGGGCGCCACCGGGGTGGGGGCGCAGGTCGTGGTGGTGTTCGGCGACGGCTACCTGGGCGTTGCCTCGGCCGTCATGACACTGCTGATCCTGGTGCTGTCGGAAATCCTGCCCAAGACCATCGGTGCCCGTTACTGGCCACGTCTGGCGCCCATGCTGCCGGTGCTGCTGGGTGGCATGATCCTGCTGCTCAAGCCCTTCATCTGGATGTCTGACGCCATCATGCGGCTGTTCGGCGGCAAGGAGCCGGAGCTGGATGTTCGCCAGGAGATCAAGGCCCTCGCGATGCTGGGAAGGGAGGTCGGCAAGCTCGACGAGGATGAGCAGCGGGTGATCCGCAACATTCTCGACCTGCACGAGATTCGTCTGCGCGACATCATGACCCCGCGCACGGTCTGCGAATCCGTCACGCCGGATGAGTCGATTCGCGAGCTTAAGCAGCGTGTCGAGGAAAGCCAGTTTTCCCGCTACCCGGTGATCGACGAGCACGAAAGCCCGCTGGGTGTGGTGTTCCGTTACGACGCCCTGAAGGCTGCCGACGATGAGCGACCGGTGAGCGAGATCATGAAACCGCTCAAGATCGTGCAGGAAACCATGAACGTCGAGAGCCTGATGACCGAGCTGATGCGCGAGCAGCAGCACATGTGCCTGGTGTTCGACGAGTTCGGCGGTTGGCAGGGGCTGGTGACGCTGGAGGACATCCTCGAAACCATCATCGGCAAGCCGATCCTCGACGAGACTGACGACATTCCCAACATGCGCCGTTTTGCCAAGCGTCGCTGGGAGCATCGGGTCAAGTCGATCCAGGGGCGTCAGGACTGATGGGTGTCGTACACGCAAAGGCACGTGCATCCATATTTAACATAACGTGCATTATGGGTAGTTCAGGCGTGAAGAAAGCTGGGGGCCCGGGTGAACGCTTGCCGGCCCAGGGTTGCTGCTTCTTTGGCTGCGATGAAGATTCGTAACGATGAAAGCCAGGCCGATCCGGTATGTGCACTCGCGCCTGTCTGCCGCTGTGTCACTGCGCTCAAGCATCGCATCGGATCGGCGACCCGCTGCTGGCCACACTCACGCCGAGCGCTGAGGTTCCGTCTCGGGCGAACGTCGCCGTCGCAGTGCTTTCGCGTTTCGGCTTTCGGCAAACAGCCGACCGGAGTTCTTGTGATCCGAAGCGCTTCTCCGGCGGCTGGGCCAGCGCTCCGTGTTCGTATTCTGTCTGCCTGCTAGCGCGGTTCCCAGCGTTCAACCGGATACGCCGCACCTGGCCTGGCGCCTGTGATGCTGACGTACAGGTCTCAATCAAGATTCAATAAAATCAATTGGTTACGCGACGTATCGGCTGTGGTGCTTTAAGGGACGGGTTAATCGAGCGCAGGCAGCACGCGTACGTCGTGGCGGCTCAAGGTTTCAGGGCGTGGGGGCAGCCCTTTACCCATCTTCAATATCCGATAACAGCCAGACCCGGATATTGCATATACTGCGCGGCACACCCGTAGTTCCCCAGGAATGATCCGCCGTGGCGCACTCCCCGCAACCCCTGTTCGAGACCTTCGATCGCTTCCATGAACTCAATTTCCTGCACCTGAGCGGCGAGCTGCCGGTGGTTCGCGAGTTCCTCCTGGGCTTCCCCGCGGAACGTCAGGCTGTCGAAGGCTACTGTGCGGCTCGGGGATTCCTGAAGTCCTATGCGGGCAACGAGGCCACGTTCAATTCCTACCGGACCCACGTCGAGCGATTGCTGCTCTGGTCGCTGCTGGTGGCGCACAAACCGCTGCTGGAGCTGCGCCGCCGCGATGCCGAAGCGTTCATGGAGTTCTGCCTCAATCCCCCTGCCGACTGGGTCGGTCCGGTGGTCAAGTCGCGCTTCCTGCGGGTAGGCGGCCGCAAGAAGCAGGACACCGATACCTATCTTCTGAACGAGCACTGGCGCCCCTTCAGCCTGAGTATCGCCAAGCGCGAGCGCAAGGTCGCCGAGGAGTCGTTGACTCCCCTGCCCCCTCGGCCCTATCGCATGGCGCAGGGCTCGGTGGCGCAGGTGTTCGCCGTGTGCGGCAGCTTCTTCCAGCACGCCATCGACGAAGGCCTCACTGAGGTGAATCCGTTCCGCGCGGTGAAACAGAAGTCCATCTACAAGCAGCGCAATACCCTCAACGTCGCCTCGCGCTCGCTCACTCCGTTGCAGTGGAGCTACGTGCTGGAGACTGCCGAGCAGATGGCGGCGCAGGACCCCGTGCACGAGCGCACCCTGTTCATCGTGGCCACGCTGTTTTCCATGTATCTGCGGGTGTCCGACCTGGTGGGCAGGGATGGCTGGTCGCCGACCATGGGCGACCTTCGTCGCGACAGCCGGGACAACTGGTGGTTTCATGTGGTGGGCAAAGGCAACAAGGCGGCCAGGATCAGCGTCCGGGACGAGTACATCGACACCTACCTGGTGCGCTACCGACGGCACCTGCAGCTGCCACCGCTGCCCTCGCCCCACGAAACCACGCCTCTGATCGGAACCCTCAGGGGGCGAGCCGGCCTTTCCGACCGCCATGTACGGCTGTTGCTCCAGGAGGTGTTCGATCGCGCCCTCGCGCGCATGGCCGAGGAGGGCTGGAGCGAGGATGAAATCGACCAGCTGCGCTCGGCCTCGCTGCATTGGCTGCGCCACACGGCCGCAACCTTCGACGCGCCCCACCGGGACATGAAGGACCTGCAGGCAGATCTTCGCCACAACAGCCTCAGCACCACCCAGAACGTCTACTACAACACCCTGGACGAGCAGCGGGCGCACTCGGTGAAAGGCCTCAAGCTCAAGCGCTGAAAGACGTCAGGCCCCCGCCTTGCGCAGGCGCTGGTGGTAGTCCGGCAGGTGCAGCAGGCCGTGCCGCGCGGCCGCGCGGCGCACCGCATTGCGTTCGCCGTCGAATTTCACCGTTTCGCTGATCACCTTGATGTTGCCCTCGATGCCCATGGCGCAGGCGAAACAGACCACGCCGTCCATGGGGCCATCGGCCTCGGCCAGGCCGGTGTTGGCCAGCGCGATGGTCGCGGCACTGGCGCGCAGCGCGCCGACGGCCATCTCCCGTGCGACCTCCTCACTGGTCAGACCATAGGTCTGAATGGTCTGCAGACTGACCCCTAGCATGGCGTGCTTGGCTCCCACGGTGTACGTCACGTAGCCGCTTTCCAGCACCTTGCCGCAGCCCGCGACGTCGGCAAGTAGTCCGCTCATCAACCCGGCGGTACAGGATTCGGCAGTGGTCAGCATGAGCTGGTGGCGAGTCAGAAACTCCACCACGTCCTCCAGGGTTTGCATGGTGCCCTCCGGCGGCGTACTCCCGTAACCATGGGATACCGGCAAGCCGCGCCAGTTCACGAGAACCGCTGGTAGGAGGCGCGAAACTAACCTGCGACCGGTCGGTCAGCCTTATGGATGGGGATCAGAGAACTACAGTTCTTTAGCGCACTTGCCGCGTGTGGCTTCTGTGCGCCTTGGCCTGACACCGGGAGGAAAAACGATGGGGAATGCAGCGGTAACCGCTCACCTAGCCGATTCGAATGTGCACGGCGCGACGATGGATCGTCCGCGACTCAGCGTCGAAAGTCTCCAGACCACTACAAAACGAATTCTGTTCGTCACCCCCGAGTTCGCCGACCTGATCAAGGTCGGTGGCCTGGGTGACGTTTCCGCCTCACTGCCTCGCGCCTTGCATGCCCTGCACGACATCCGTGTGCTGATGCCCGGCTATCCCCAAGTGCTCAACAGCGGCCACGAGGTGCGCGTGATCGCCACCCTGCCCGGCCACGCCGCGCTGCCGCCCTGCCGTATCGGCCGCATGGACCTTCCCGATGGGCTGACCCTGTACGCGGTGATCTGCCCGGAGCTCTACGAGCGCGAAGGCACCCCCTACGGCGACGACCGGGGTCGCGACTGGGACGACAACCACATCCGCTTCGCCCGCCTGGGGCTGGCCGCCGCGCAGATCGCCGCGGGCGAACTGAACTGGGTTCCGGAACTGGTGCATGCCAATGATTGGCAGACCGCGCTGGCCCCGGCCTACATGCACTGGCAGGGGTTGCGTACGCCCTGCGTGTTCACCGTGCACAACCTGGCCTACCAGGGGCTGTGCGAACTGGCCTGCTACAAGGAGCTGGGCCTGCCGGACACGGTCGCCCGCACGGATGGCATGGAGTACTACGGTCGCCTGTGCGCGCTCAAGGCCGGCCTGGTGTATGCCAGTCACATCACCACGGTCAGTCGCAACTACGCCCTGGAGATCACGACCCCGGAGTTCGGCTGTGGCCTGGAGGGCGTGCTGCGCGAACGCGAAAGCCTTGGCCGGCTGACCGGCATTCCCAACGGTATCGACGCCAGCTGGCAACCCGACAACGATCCCTTCCTGGCGCGGCCCTTCGCGTCGAGCGACTGGCTGGCCCGTGCCGAGAACACGCGCTACGTGGAAAAACTGTATGGACTCGACGCCGGGGGACCGCTGTTCGCCGTGGTGTCCCGGCTGGTGCATCAGAAAGGCATCGACCTCACCCTGGAGATCGCCGACACGCTGGTAGCGGCCGGTGGGCGGCTGGTGGTGCTCGGCCGGGGTGAGGAAGCGCTGGAACAGGCGCTGGTCGCGCTGGCGCGCCGCCACCCAGGGCGCATCGGCGTGCGCATCGGCTTCGACGAACGGGACGCTCGGCGCATCTTTGCGGGCAGCGACTTCCTGCTCATGCCGTCCCGCTACGAGCCCTGCGGGCTCAGTCAGATGTATGCGCAACGCTATGGCACGCTGCCGATCGCACGGCGTACCGGCGGATTGGTCGACACCATCGAGGACGGCGTGAACGGCTTCCTGTTCGTCGAGCAGACCGCGGACAGCTACCTGGGGGCGATTCGACGCGCCCTTCAGGTGCACGCCCACCCGCAACTGCTCGCCGCCATGCGCACCCAGGCCATGGCGGCGCCGTTGTTCTGGTCCGAGTCGGTCAGGCCCTACGACCAGCTCTATCGCAGCCTGCTGACGGAGCCGGTCGAGGCGCGGATCTGAACCATGTGGCATGCCAGGCACCATGGGGTCCGTCTGCTGGACGACGGATCAGCGCGTTTTTCCCTGTGGGCACCGGATGCCACCCAGGTTCAGGTGGAACTGGGCGATGGCAGCCGCCACGCCCTGCGTCGCGAGCCACAGGGCTGGTTCACCGGCCAGCTGGGGTGCCCGGCAGGCACGACCTACCGCTACTGGATTGATGAACGTCTGCGCGTGCCCGACCCGGCCTCACGCGGCCAGCAGGGCGATGTGGACGGCCCCAGCCGGGTCGTCGATCTCGCCGCATTCCCCTGGCAGACCACCGACTGGCAGGGGCGCCCCTGGCATGAGGCAGTGTTCTGTGAAGTGCATGCCGGCCTGCTCGGCGGTTTCGCCGGTGTCGCGAGCCATCTCCCCGCGCTGGCCGACCTGGGCATTACCGCCATCGAACTGATGCCGCTGGGCGAGTTTCCCGGCGCACGCAACTGGGGCTATGACGGCGTGCTGCCCTTCGCCCCTGAAGCCAGCTATGGATCGCCCGAAGCGCTGCAGCGCCTGGTGGATCAGGCTCACAGCCTGGGGCTGATGGTATTTGTCGACGTGGTCTACAACCATTTCGGACCCGAAGGTAACTACCTCCACCAGTACGCCAGTGCCTTCTTCCGTGAGGACCAGCATACCCCCTGGGGTGCCGCTATCGATTTCCGCCGCCGGCAGGTTCGCGACTTCTTCATCGAGAACGCACTGATGTGGGTGCAGGATTACCGGATGGATGGCCTGCGGCTGGACGCCGTGCACGCCATTCCCGACCAGGACTTCCTCATCGAGCTGGCCCGGCGTGTGCGGGATGCGGTTCCGCCTGGGCGGGAAGTTCATCTGGTGGTGGAAAACGAGGGTAACAGCGTCGAACTGCTGGAAAGCGGCTACACCGCGCAGTGGAACGACGACGCCCACAATGTGCTGCATGCCCTGCTGACGGGCGAACGCGAGGGCTATTACGCCGACTTCTGCGAAGGGACCACGGAAAAGCTGGCCCGTTGTCTGGGCGAGGGCTTCGTGTTCCAGGGGGAAGCCGATCGCCGTGGGCACCGACGCGGCCAGCCCAGCGGGCACTTGCCACCGACGTCGTTCGTGCTGTTCCTGCAGAACCATGACCAGGTCGGCAATCGTGCCCTGGGCGAACGGCTGGTGAGTCTGTGCGCGCCGCAGGCTCTGGAAGTCGCGGTGGCGCTGCAGATGCTCTGCCCGATGATCCCGCTGCTGTTCATGGGCGAGGAGCGCGGCTGCAGAGAGCCCTTCCTGTTCTTTACCGATTACCACAACGAGCTGGGGCGTGCGGTCCGCGAGGGTCGCCAGCGGGAATTCGCCGCCTTCAGCGCGTTTGCCGGCGTCCAGGTGCCCGATCCCAATGCAGCCGAGACCTTCGAGCACTCGCGCCCGGGGGAGGCCTGTGCGCATTGGCAGCAGTTCTACCGGCAGCTGCTGCAGATCCGCCACCACCAACTGGTTCCGCGTCTGCGCGGCAGTCGTGCCGGGGGCGTGCATGTGCTGCAGGACCAGGCGCTTAGCGCCACCTGGCGGCTTGGCGACGGCAGCCGGTTGCGCATCGATTTCAACCTGGGGGAGCGGCCGGCTACGGCCGCTCCGTTGCCCGCCGCCGCCCGGCCGTTGTTCGACCTGCGCGTCGGCGCTGTCGACGCTTTCCGGCCGCTGTCGCTGCCGCCCTGCAGTCTGCTGGCCACCCTGGAGAATGCCCATGAGTGACAAGCGTCTGGCCGAGCTTTCCCGAGCCGTGGGACTCAACATCGAGTGGCAGGACGCTGCCAAGAAGACCCAGCACGTCACTCCCGAGGCCCAGCGGGCCCTGCTGGAGGCCATGGGGTATCCGGCGCAGACCTCGCAACAGATCGTGGAAAGCCTGGCCACGCTCCGCGATCGTCACCGCAGCCGCTGCTACGGTCCGCTGCTGACCGTCGAGCAGGGACAACCCCTCGACCTGACCGGGCGCTTCAAGGCGGGCAGCCCCTTTCGCCTGATCGAAGAGGATTCCCAGCGCCACGAAGGTCGGTTGGACGCCCATGCCCGCCTGCCTGGCTGGCACATGCCCGGTTATCACCATCTGGAAGTCGGCAACGAGCAACTGACGGTCGCGGTCTGCCCGCCCGCCTGCCCCGATGTCGCCACCCTGTCGGGTGGCCGGGACCGGCATCTGTGGGGGCTGGCCGTGCAGCTCTACGCCCTGCGCCGACAGGGCGATGGGGGCGTGGGCGATACCGAGGCGCTGGAGCACCTGGTGCGCAGCGCGGCCCAGGCCGGCGCAGACGCCATGGCACTGAGCCCGGTGCATGCCATGTTCAGCGCCCTGCCCCACCACTACAGCCCCTACTCCCCGTCCAGCCGCTTGTTCTTCAATGTCCTGCATGCCTCGCCCGGCTGCATCATGGGCGAGCACGCCCAGAGCCAGGCGCTCAAGGTCAGCGGCCTGGAGCAGGAGTTCAAGCGCCTGGAGGCCCTGGACCTGATCGACTGGCCGGCGGCGGGCACCGCTCGCCTGCGCATCCTGCACCAGCTCTACCGCAGCTTTGGTGACGGCGGCAAGGAACACCTGCTGACCCCGGACTTCGACAGCTTCTGCTCGGCAGGTGGCGAAGCGCTGCGCGACCACTGCCGCTTCGAGGCATTGCACGCCTTCCAGCTGGCCCGTGGCCAGTCTGGCGACTGGCGAGACTGGCCGGAATCCCTGCACGATCCCCGCCATGCCGAGGTGGAGCGTTTCGCCCGGGAGCACGCCGAAGAAGTGCGCTTCCACGCCTTCTGCCAGTGGCTCATCGCCCGCTGCCTGAAGCGTGCCCAGGACGCCGCCACCGGCGCCGGCATGCGCATCGGTCTGATCGCCGACCTGGCGGTGGGCGCCGAGCCCACCGGCAGTCAGGCCTGGTCGCGGCAGGCGGAGTTCCTGCCCGCGCTGGCGGTGGGCGCCCCGCCGGACCTGATCAACCGCGCCGGGCAGAACTGGGGCATCACCGCCTTTTCGCCGGAAGGCCTGCGCCAGCATGGCTTTCGCGCCTACCTGGAGATGCTGCGCGCCAACCTGGCGCATGTCGGTGGCCTGCGCATCGACCACGCCATGGGCCTGCAGCGTCTCTGGCTGATTCCCCAGGGGGCACCGCCCGAGGCCGGTGCCTACCTGGACTACCCCTGCACCGATCTGCTGCGCCTGCTCTGCCTGGAAGCCACCCGTCACCAGGCGCTGATCATTGGTGAAGACCTGGGCACCGTCCCGCCCGGTTTCAGCGAGGACCTGGCACGGCGCAATATCCTGGGCATGCGCGTGCTGTACTTCGAACAGCATCAGAAGGGCTTCCGGCCGCTGGCGCAATGGTCCGACGAAGCCCTGGCAACCAGTACGACCCACGACCTGCCGAGCATCATCGGCTGGCTGGAAGGGCGTGACATCCAGCAGCGTCTGGACAGTGGCCATATCGACGAACACCGTGCCCAGGACGATCTTGCCCAGCGCGAGGAGGACCGCCAGGCGCTCGCCGAGACGCTGCAGGCCGAGGGTCTGTTGCGCGAGGATGAGCAAAGACCGGCCCGTTTGCTGGATGCTTGCGTGGAGTTTCTCGGCCTCACGCCGGCCCCGCTGGTGCTGCTTCCCCTAGAAGACATCCTCGGGCATCCGGAGCAACCCAACCTGCCGGGCCCCGGCGATCGCCACCCCAACTGGCGCCGGCGCTGGCCGGTCAGCGTGGACCGCCTGCTGCGCGAGCCGCAGGCCATCACGCGTCTACGCCTTCTGGACAGCAGTCGACAGGCGGCGGGTACGCAGCCATGAGTGCGCCGCGTGCCACCCTGCGCCTGCAATTCCACCGGGGCTTCACCCTGGATGACGCCGCGCGCCGGGTGCCCTACTTCGCCACGCTGGGCATCAGCCATATCTATGCCTCGCCTCTGTTCACGGCGCGCCCCGGTTCGCTGCATGGCTACGACGTGCTGGACCCAACACGCATCAGCCCGGAGCTGGGCGGCGAAGCCGCGTTACGCCGGCTGGTGGATGCCCTGCACGCCCACGGCATGGGCCTGATCCTGGATATTGTGTCCAACCACATGGCGGTCGGCGGCGACGGCAATCCCTGGTGGCTCGACGTGCTGGAATGGGGCGAAGCCAGCCCCTACGCCAAGTTCTTCGATATCCAGTGGCGCTCCCACGACCCGCTGCTGCGCGGCCAATTGCTGGTGCCCTTCCTGCGCAGCGACTATGCGGAGGTGCTACGCGCTGGTGAGTTGGTTCTTGGCTACCAGGAGGACACCGGACAGTTCTACGCCACCCACCATGAACACCGTTTTCCCCTCGCGCCGGCGTCCTGCGCCCGTATTCTGCGCCATGCCGGCCATGTTGGGCTGGGCGCGCTGGCGGTGCGCTTCGCCAGCCTGCCACGCGGCGAGCGGGGCCGGCACCGCGCCCTCGGGCTGCGCAGGGAACTGTGCCAGCTGTGCCGGGAGCCTGAGGTGCGCACGGCGTTACAGCGGGGCATCGACGCGTACCGCGTGGATGGCGAGGAAGGCTTCCAGCGCCTGCATGCGCTGCTGGAGTGCCAGCATTACCGCCTGGCCAGCTGGCGCACTGCGGCGGACGACATCAACTGGCGGCGCTTCTTCGACATCAACGAGCTGGGCGGTCTGCGGGTCGAACGCGCCGAGGTCTTCGAGGCCACCCATCGCACGCTGTTCGCGCTGATCGAGGAAGGCCTGATCGATGGCCTGCGCATCGACCATGTGGACGGCCTGGCCAATCCCCGCGCCTACTGCCGTCGGTTGCGCCGGCGCGTCGACCGCCTGCGGCCGGGGCACCACCTGCCCATCTACGTGGAGAAGATCCTGGGGGCCGGGGAATCGCTGCCGGGCGACTGGGGCGTGGACGGCACCACCGGCTACGAGTTCATGAACCAGCTGTCGCTGCTGCAGCATGACCCGGCCGGCGAGGTGCCGCTGACCAGCTTCTGGCGCGACGCCAGCGGCCGCGACCTGGACTTCGCCGCCGAGGTGGTCCAGGCCCGTCAACTGATGCTGCAGGGTTCCCTGGCCGGCGACCTGGAAACCGTGGCCCAGGGCCTGCTGCTCATCGCCCGCCAGGACCTGGCCACCCGCGACCTGACGCTGGGTTCGCTGCGCCGCGCGCTGACGGCGCTGATCATGCATTTTCCGGTGTACCGCACCTATGTCACGGTCTGCGGCCGCTCCGCCGAGGACAGGCGGTTCTTCAGCATGGCCCTGCATGGCGCGCGCCGGAGCCTGCCGGAAGCCGACTGGCCGCTGCTGGATCACCTCGATCGCTGGCTGGGCGGCCAACCGCTGCGTGAGCTGCCGCGTGGCCCGGTGCGCAAGCTGCGGCGCAAGATGCTCACCCGTTTCCAGCAACTCACCGCGCCGGCGGCGGCCAAGGCCGTGGAAGACACCGCCTGCTACCGATCGGCGCGCCTGCTGTCACGCAACGACGTCGGCTTTGATCCGCAGCATTTCTGCGCGCCGCCACAGGCGTTCCACGATGCCTGCCGCGAACGCGCCGCACGCTTTCCGGACAACCTGCTGGCCACTGCCACCCACGACCACAAGCGCGGCGAGGACACTCGCGCGCGTCTGGCGGTGCTCAGCGAACGCGCCGCCTGGTTCATCGACGAGGTCAATGTCTGGCTGCGCCTGGCCGAGCCGCTGCGTGCCGAACTCAACGGTGTGCCGGCGCCCTCCCCCGGCGACGAGCTGATGCTCTACCAGACGTTGCTGGCCAGCTGGCCGCTGGCGCTGGAGACGGACGACGAAGAGGGCCGACAGGCGTATCTGGAACGGCTATTGCGCTGGCAGGAGAAGGCCGTGCGCGAAGCCAAGCTGAGCAGCAGCTGGAGTGCGCCCAACGCGCCTTGCGAAGAGGCCAGTCGGCATTTCCTGCGCCAGTTGCTGGAAGCTCCGGCGGGCGCCGAACTGCGTGAGCGTATCGCCGTGGCCGCTCGCTCCCTGGCGCCGACCGGCGCGCTGAACGGACTGGCGCAATGCCTGTTGAAGCTGACCGCCCCGGGCGTCCCCGATCTTTACCAGGGTTGCGAGTTCTGGGACTTCAGTCTGGTGGATCCGGACAACCGCCAACCGGTGGACTTCGATGCGCGCCAGGCCGCCCTCGCCCAGGCGGCCGGCCTGTCCGAACTGCTGGCCCGCTGGCCGGATGGGCACGTCAAGCAGCAACTGATTGCACGGGTCCTGGCTCTGCGCGCCCGCCTGCCTGAGCTGTTCCACGCCGGCGACTACCAGCCGCTGTCGCTGGTCGGCACCCACGCCGACCGGGCGCTGGCCTTCGCGCGCCGCCACGGCCAGGACTGGCTGGTGGTGGTGGTGCCGCGCCTGGCCGCCGACCTGCTGAACGGCCAGACCATTCCTCTGGTGCCAGGGGAACGCTGGTGCGACACCGCCGTCGAACTGCCGAAGGCACTGACCGCGACCACCCTGTCCGGCCTGTTTGCAGGTCGGATGCTGGCGCCCGAGCAGGGTCGCCTGGCCCTGAGCGATGTGCTCGGAGGGTTTCCGGTCGAGGTGCTGCATGTTCAGGAGAGCAACCATGAGTGACGAACAGCGCATACGAGAGCTGGCCTACCAGATCTGGGAGGCCGAGGGGCGTCCCGATGGAGAACAGGACCGCCACTGGACACTGGCCAGCCGGCTGGCCAGCGAGACCGTGCGTGTGGAAACCCCTACCCCCAAGGCGCGGGTCTCCCGCAGCCGGCCCCGCGCGGCAGCGGCCGAGACGGTCGAAACGCCGCCGGCGGCCCCCCGGCGCGGCGCCAGCAGTAGCCGGCGGAAGAATGAACAACCGCGCTGACGACCAGACCAAGGAGGGCTCACCATGACCAGTCGCAGACCCCGTCAACACTCCCGGGTCACCGAAGGGCACCCGTTCCCGCTCGGTGCCACCTGGGATGGTCTTGGCGTCAATTTCGCCCTGTTTTCCGCCCATGCCACCAAGGTGGAACTGTGCCTGTTCGATGATTCCGGCCGGCGCGAGCTGGAACGCATCGAGCTGCCCGAATACACCAATGAAATCTGGCATGGCTACCTGCCCGACGCTCACCCGGGGCAGATCTATGGCTACCGGGTGCATGGGCCCTACGAACCAGAGGCCGGCCATCGCTTCAACCCCCACAAGCTGCTGATCGACCCCTACGCCAAGCAGTTGGTCGGTCGACTGCAATGGTCGGAGTCGCTGTTCGGCTACACCATCGGCTCGCCGGACGGCGACCTCAGTTTCGACACCCGCGACAGCGCACCCTTCGTGCCCAAGTGCAAGATCCTCGACCCGGCCTTCACTTGGGGCGACCAGCAGACGGTGCGTGTGCCCTGGGACAGCACCGTGATCTACGAAGCCCACCTGCGCGGGCTGAGCATGCGCCACCCGGCGGTGCCCGAGGAGCGGCGCGGCACCTTTGCCGGACTGACCAACCCGGAGCTGCTGCGCCATATCCGCTCCCTCGGCATTACCAGCCTGGAACTGCTCCCGGTGCACGCCTTCGTCAACGATCAGCACCTGCTGGACAAGGACCTCAACAACTACTGGGGCTACAACAGCATCGCCTTCTTCGCCCCGCACCCGGCCTACCTGGCCAGTGGTAAGGTCAACGAGTTCAAGGAGATGGTCGCGCGCCTGCATGATGCCGGCCTGGAGCTGATTCTCGATGTGGTCTACAACCACACGGCCGAAGGCAACGAGCTGGGCCCGACGCTGAGCATGCGTGGCATCGACAACGCCACCTACTACCGGCTGATGCCCGACAACCGGCGCTTCTACGTCAACGACACCGGCACCGGCAATACCCTCGACCTCAGCCATCCCTGCGTGCTGCAGATGGTCACCGACTCGCTGCGCTACTGGGCTACCGACATGCGCGTGGACGGATTCCGCTTCGACCTGGCGACCATCCTCGGCCGCCATGCACACGGCTTCGACGAGCGCCACGGCTTCCTGGTGGCCTGCCGCCAGGACCCGGCGCTGAGCAAGGTCAAGCTGATCGCCGAGCCCTGGGACTGCGGTCCCGGGGGCTACCAGGTCGGCGGTTTTCCACCCGGCTGGGTGGAGTGGAACGACAAGTTCCGCGACTGCGTGCGGGCGTTCTGGCGCGGCGATGACGGCATGCTCGCCGAGCTGGCCTGCCGGATGACCGGCTCGGGCGACCTGTTCGACCAGCGCGGTCGCCGCCCCTACGCCTCGGTCAATTTCGTCACTGCCCACGACGGCTTCACCCTGCGCGATCTGGTCAGCTACGACCACAAGCACAACGAGGCCAACGACGAGGGCAATCGCGACGGCACCGACAACAACTACTCCTGGAACCATGGTTGCGAAGGCCCCACGGACGATCCGGATATCCGCACCCTGCGCCTGCGCCAGATGCGCAACATGCTGGCTACCCTCTTCCTCTCGCAAGGTACGCCGATGCTGGTAGCCGGTGACGAGTTCGGCCGCACCCAGCAGGGCAACAACAACGTCTATTGCCAGGACAACGAGCTGTCCTGGATCAACTGGGAGCTGGACGAGGAAGGCCAGCAACTGCTGGCCTTCACCCGTCGTTTGATCGCCTTGCGCCGCAGCTACCCCATCCTGCGCCGCGGGCGTTTCCTGGTGGGCAATTACAACGAGGAACTGGGCGTCAAGGACGTGGCCTGGCTGGTGCCCGACGGCAGCGAGATGAGCCAGGAAAACTGGCACGATGCGAACGCCCGCTGCATGGGCATGCTGCTGGATGGACGCGCACAACCCACCGGCATTCGCCGCAAGGGCGCTGATGTGACCCTGCTGGTGATCGTCAATGCCCATGACGACGCGGTGAACTTCCGGCTGCCCGAGGTGGCCCAGGGCGCCGGCTGGAACTGCCTGCTGGACACCAATCGGCCCGAGCTGCGGGGCGGGGAATCGCATGCCTTTCACAGCGAATTCCTGGTGACTGGCCGCTCGCTGCTGCTGCTGGAGCTGCAGCGCGAAGCGAGGTAAGCGGCGTGCAGATGCCACTGGACAGGCGGCCCCCGATGTTCTGAACCGTCCTGCGTCGCCCTAGTCGGACGCTAGAGGGGGCGGACAAACATCCGCCAGGCTCGCATTCCAGCAATCCGGAGGACCTCGTCATGAAGATTTCCGAAGTCATGACCCGCGACGTGCAGACCATCCTTCCCGAACAAAGCATCCAGGAGGCGGCCAGTCTGATGCAGCGCATCGACTGCGGCGCCCTGCTGGTGCATGAAGGCGACCGACTGGTCGGCATGCTGACCGATCGCGACATCGCCATCCGCGCGGTGGCCCAGGGCCTGTCGCCCGACACGCCGGTGCGCCAGGTGATGAGCAGTGGCATCCGCTACTGCTTCGAGGACGAGGACGTCCAGCATGTGGCCCAGAACATGGCCGATATCCAGGTGCGCCGCCTGCCGGTGCTCAACCGCGAGAAGCGGCTGATCGGCGTGGTATCCCTGGGCAACATCGCCAGCATCCACAGCCAGCGCGCCAGCGACACGGTGCTGCGCGGCGTTGCCAAGGCGCACTGAGGCGCCCTGCCGGGCCGGGAGACTGATCATGAAGGCCGTGGTATTCCATGACGTGGGCGACATCCGCCTGGAAGAGGTAGCGGAACCGACGCTGCAGGCACCCACCGATGCCATCGTGCGGATCACGGCGTCGGCGATCTGCGGCACCGACCTGCACATGGTGCGGGGCACCATGACCGGCATGGTGCCGGGCACCATTCTCGGCCACGAAGGCGTGGGCATCGTCGAGGCGCTGGGCGCTGACGTGCGCAACCTGCAAATCGGCGACCGGGTGGTGATCGGCTCGACCATCGCCTGTGGCAACTGCGTGTACTGCCGTGCCGGCTACTACTCCCAGTGCGATGTGGCCAACCCCAACGGTCCGCAGGCCGGCACCGCTTTCTTCGGAGGGCCGAAGAGCACCGGTCCGTTCCATGGCATGCAGGCCGAAAAGGTGCGCGTGCCGTTCGCCCACGTGGGGCTGGTGAAGCTGCCCAGCAAGATCAGCGACGACCAGGCGATCCTGCTGTCGGACATCTTTCCCACCGGCTATTTCGGCGCCGAACTGGCGGAAATCAAACCGGGGGACACCGTGGCGGTGTTCGGCTGTGGCCCGGTGGGCCAGTTCGCCATTGCCAGCGCCCTGCTCCTGGGCGCCGGGCAGGTCTTTGCCATCGATCACCTGGAAGACCGTTTGCACATGGCCCGCCAGCAGGGTGCGGAGGTGATCAACTTCGACAAGGAAGACCCGGTCGCCACCCTGCGCCGGCTGACGGCCGGCATCGGCGTGGACCGCGCCATCGACGCGGTGGGCGTGGATGCCGAGCAGCCCCATCAGGCCGCACGGCACGGGGAGACCGGCCACTTCCGGGAGGAAGTCGCCAGCGTGGCGCCGCACACCCACCCTGACGGTGACAACTGGCATCCCGGCGACGCGCCCAGCCAAGTGCTGCAGTGGGCCGTGGAAGGCCTGGCCAAGGCCGGCACCTTGTCCATCATCGGTGTGTATCCGGAGCAGGCACGCAGCTTCCCCATCGGCATGGCGATGATGAAGAACCTCACCATCAAGATGGGAAACTGCCCACACCGGCGCTACATCCCGAAACTCATCGAGCTGGTGCTGTCCGGAGCGATCGATCCGGCGCAGATCCTCACCCAGGTCAAACCCATGGGCGATGCCATTGCTGCCTTCCAGGCATTCGACCGACGGGAAAGCGGCTGGGTGAAGGTGGAGCTGCATCCCCAGCGGCAGCAGGCACGCACGGGCGATGAGGAGCAGGTACACGGTGAGGCGCTGCTGGATGACGCCATCGAGGACTCCTTCCCGGCCAGCGATCCCCCGGCGATGACGGCGCCCAAGCGCTCCTGAGCGATGAGCGAGATACGCATCGGCATTTCCGGCTGGCGCTACGCGCCCTGGCGGGGCGACTTCTATCCCGAAGGTCTGGCGCAAAAGAACGAGCTGCACTATGCCTCGCGCACAGTGGGCAGCATCGAGATCAACGGTTCCTTCTATGCCCTGCAGACGCCTGAGCGCTACGCCGGCTGGTACGCCGACACGCCCGAGGGCTTCGTGTTCAGTGTCAAGGCACCGCGCTTCATTACCCATGTGCGACGCCTGCGCGACGTGGAAACCCCGGTGGCCAACTTCTTCGCGTCGGGGGTGCTGCGCCTGGAAGACAAGCTGGGGCCCATGCTCTGGCAGTTTCCCCCCAGCTTTCGCTTTGATGCCGGGCAGTTCGAGCACTTCCTCGATCTGCTGCCTCAGGATGCTGAGGCCGCGCGCGCCTGTGCCATGAAGTGCGACAGCACGCTGCGCCGCAAAGGTTCGCTGGAGTTCACCCGCGAGGGGCCGCTGCGCCACGCCGTGGAAATCCGCCACCGCAGTTTCGTGGTGCCGGCCTTCGTAGAGCTGCTGAGCCGCTACCGGGTCGCCCTGGTGGTGGCCGACACCGCCGGCAAATGGCCCTATCAGGAAGATGTGACCAGCGACTTCCTCTACTTGCGGTTGCATGGCGACGAAGAGCTCTATGCCAGCGGCTACAGCGACGAGGCGCTGGACCGCTGGGCCGCGCGCATTCGCTTGTGGACCCACGGCGACCAGCCCGAGGACGCCCACCTGATCGATCCGCACCGTGCGGTCGAGCACCAGCCCCGGGATGCCTACTGCTACTTCGACAACGACATCAAGGTCCGCGCGCCCTATGACGCACGCGCCCTGCTGGAACGGCTGGGGCTGGCGGATCGACTGGAGTACGCGCCGGGCCAGTTGGAGGCGCGGTCATGAGTCCCGAATCGCTGCGCCACAGCCAGCGGCCGGCGGTGCACCGGCTGCGGCTGCTGACCGTCAATACCCACAAGGGCTTCAATGTGTTCAACCGGCGCTTCATCCTGCCGGAGCTGCGCGATGCGGTGCGCACCCTGTCCACCGAGCTGGTGTTCCTGCAGGAAGTGCATGGCACCCATCACCGTCATCCGTTGCGCTGGAAGGAGTGGCCACCGACGCCGCAGTACGAATTCCTGGCCGACAGCATGTGGCCGGAGTTCGCCTACGGGCGCAACGCGGTGTACCCGGATGGCGACCACGGCAACGCCCTGCTCTCCAAGTTTCCGATCCTGGCGTTCCACAACCATGACGTGTCCATCGGTGATCATGAAGTGCGCGGCCTGCTGCATGCCGAGTTGGACGTGCCCGGTGACCGCGAGGTGCATGCCATCTGCGTGCACCTGGGCTTGCGGGAGAGTCACCGCCGTCGCCAGTTGCGTCTGCTGTGCGGCCTGCTGGCCGAGCTGCCCGGCGACGCGGCGGTGATCGTCGCCGGGGATTTCAATGACTGGCGCCGCACGGCCGATCCGCTGCTGGCCGAGTGCGGCCTGCACGAGGTGTTCACCCGCGCCTACGGCGCGCCAGCGAAGAGCTTTCCGGCGCGCTGGCCGTTGTTGCCGCTGGATCGGGTCTATCTGCGCAATGCCAGCGGGCATGAGGCACGGGCGCTGACCCGTCGCCCCTGGTCGCATCTGTCCGACCATGCGCCGCTGTCTGTGGAGGTGCATCTATGACCGGGGTCTGGCATGGGCAGAACCAGGTGGAGCTGCTGATCAATGGCGAGGACTACTTTCCTCGGGTATTCGAGGCGATCCGCGCGGCGCGCCACGAGGTGCTGGTGGAAACCTTCATCATCTTCGAGGACCCGGTCGGCCAGGCGCTGCAACAGGCGCTGATCGAAGCGGCCGAGCGCGGCGTGCGCATCGAGGTGACCGCCGACGGCTACGGCACCGCCGACCTGGGCAAGGCCTACATCGAAGCCCTGACCCGCGTCGGCGTGCGGGTACACCTGTTCGACCCGCGCCCGAAGATGTTCGGTATGCGCACCAACCTGTTCCGCCGGCTGCACCGCAAGATCGTGGTGGTCGATGGCGAGGTCGCCTATGTGGGGGGCATCAACTTCTGCCTGGATCACCTGCAGGAGTTCGGTCCCATGGCCAAGCAGGATTACGCCGTCGAGGTGCGCGGCCCGGTGGTGGCCGACATCCACCGCGCCGCCGTGGAGTTGCTGGCCCAGTGTGGCGTCGATACCCCGGGGGCCGGGCTGCGTCCCAGCCCCGGCAGCCAGGGGCGCAGTGCCATGCTGCTGGCGATCCGCGACAACGACGCCCACCAGGACGACATCGAGGACCAGTACATGGCGGCGATCCGCAACGCCCGCGAGCGGCTGCTGGTGGCCAATGCCTACTTCTTCCCCGGCTACCGGCTGCTGCGCGAGCTGCGCAACGCCGCCCAGCGCGGCGTGCAGGTGTCGTTGATCCTGCAGGGACAGCCGGACATGCGCTGGGTGTGGGTATTGGGGCGCCTGCTGTATGACTACCTGCTGCGCGACGGCGTGCAGATCTACGAGTACTGCGAGAAGCCGCTACATGGCAAGGTGGCCCTGGCCGACCGGGAATGGAGCACGGTGGGCTCCAGCAATCTCGATCCGCTGAGCCTGTCCCTGAACCTGGAGGCCAACCTGTTCATCCGCGATCCAACCTTCAACCAGCGGTTGTTCGCCCACCTCAGCGAGCTGGCTGAGACCCGCTGCAAGCCGGTCACTCGCCAGGTGCTGCGGCGTGGCTACTGGTGGCGCGCGCCGCTGATGTTTCTGGGTTTCCACGCCGCCCGGCACTTCCCCGCCGTGCTGGGCTGGTTCCCGGCCCACCGTCCCAGGCTGACCACCGCCGCAGCGGAATCGCCGGACACGGTCGCTTGCGGGTCCGGCAAGTCATGAACAACGAGACAGTGCGCAGCGTGCCGCGCGGCCGGCGCCTGTTGCGGCGGCTGGTTACCCTGGCGCTGGTCAGCCTGCTGGCCGTGCTGCTGTTCAACCTGATTCGCCATGTGGACTGGCGCGAAGTCTGGCAGGCGTTGCGCGGCTTCAGCCTGGCAACGCTGGCCCTGGGCGTGGCGCTGGTACTGGTGAGCCATCTGCTGTTCAGCGCATTCGATCTGCTCGGGCGTACCTACACCGGGCACCAGTTGCCCACGCGGCAGGTGCTGCGGGTGGCGTTCGTCTGCTACGCCTTCAACCTGAACCTGGGCTCCTGGGTCGGTAGTGTGGCCATGCGCTACCGCCTGTACTCCCGCCTGGGCCTGGACCTGTCCACCATCACGCGGATTCTCAGCACCAGCATCATCACCAACTGGCTGGGTTACATACTGATGGCCGGCCTGGTCTTCGCGCTGGGGCTGCTGGAATTGCCGGAGCACTGGCGTCTGGGTAGCGAGGGGTTACGTATTGTCGGCGTACTGCTGCTGCTGGCCGGCGTCGCCTACCTGTTGGCCTGCCGCTTCGCCACCCATCGCACCTGGCATTGGCGCGCCCACCGCATTACCCTGCCCTCGCTGCGCTTCGCCCTGCTGCAGGCCAGCATGGGCGCCCTGAACTGGTGCCTGATGGCGTTGCTCATCACCCTGCTGCTGCCCGAGCGCGCCGGCTTTGCCACGGTGCTGGGTATTCTGCTGATCAGTGCCATCGCCGGCGTAGTCACCCACATCCCCGCCGGACTGGGCGTACTGGAAGCCATCTTCCTCGCCATGCTGCAGCACCAGATGCCGGCCAGCGCCCTGCTGGCTGCGCTGATCGGCTACCGGGCGCTGTACTTCCTGCTGCCTCTGTTGGTGGCCTGCGCGCTCTATCTGCTGCTGGAGCGCCGGGCGGGCGCACGATTCCAGGCATCGCGCTGACGCCGAAACGGCGCTAGTTCTCAGCCGGCTTGAGAACCAGGCTGCCCAGCGGCGGCAGGTCGAGGATCAGCGAATGGGCTTCGCCATGGCTGGCCTGCTCCTCGCTCTGGAGTTCGCCCTGGCTGCCGGCGCCAGAGCCGGCGTACAGCTCGTCGTCGCTGTTGAGCAGCACTGTCCAGCGGCCGGGTAGCGGCACGCCGATGCGGTAGGCGTTGCGCGGCACCGGGGTGAAGTTGTGCACCACCAGCAGGGTCGCGCCGTCCCGGTCGTGGCGCAGCCAGGCGTAGACGCTGTTGCTGTGATCGTCGCCAATCACCCAGCGAAAACCTGCGCTATTGCCGTCCAGACGGTGCAGCGCCGGCTCTTCGCGATGCAGCTGGTTGAGGGTGCGCACCAGGCTCTGCACGCCGACATGGTCGCCGTAGCGCAACAGGTACCAGTCCAGTTCCTGATCATGGTCCCACTCGCGCCACTGGCCGAACTCGCAGCCCATGAACAGCAGCTTCTTGCCCGGGTGCGTCCACATGAAGCTGAAGAACAGCCGCAGATTGGCGAATTGCTGCCAGCGGTCGCCGGGCATCTTGTCCAGCAGCGAGCGCTTGCCGTGCACCACCTCGTCGTGGGAGATGGGCAGGATGAACTGTTCGGAAAAGGCGTAGAGCAGTCCGAAGGTCAGTTCGTCGTGGTGATGTCCACGATGGATGGGGTCTTCGGCGATGTAGCGCAGGCTGTCGTGCATCCAGCCCATGTTCCACTTGTAGGCAAAGCCCAGCCCGCCTTCGCGGGTCGGCCGGCTGACCCCGGGCCAGGCGGTGGACTCCTCGGCGATCACTAGCGCGCCGGGCACCTCCAGGTTCACCACGTCGTTGAGGTGGCAGAGGAAGTCGATGGCCTCCAGGTTTTCGCGGCCGCCGTGGCGGTTGGGAATCCATTCGCCGGGCTCTCGGGAATAGTCCCGGTAGAGCATCGAGGCCACGGCGTCCACGCGCAGCCCGTCGATATGGAAAGTGCGCAGCCAGTGGAGGGCCGAGGCGAGCATGAAACCGTGCACCTCGGTGCGTCCGAGGTTGTAGATGTAGGTGTCCCAGTCGCGGTGAAAGCCCTCGAAGGGGTGGGCGTATTCGTACAGCGCGGTGCCGTCGAAGCGGCCCAGGCCATGGGGGTCGGTGGGGAAATGCGCCGGCACCCAGTCGAGGATCACCCCCAGCCCCGCGCGGTGGCAGGCGTCCACGAAGGCGGCGAAATCCTGCGGACTGCCGTGGCGGGCGGTGGGGGCGAACAGGCCCAGCGGCTGATAGCCCCAGGAGCCGCCGAACGGGTGCTCCATGATCGGCAACAGCTCGATATGGGTGAAGCCCAGGTCCAGCACATAGGGGATCAGCTGTTCGCTCAGTTCCGCCCAGCTCAGTTGCCGACCGTCCCGTTCGCCGTGGCGCCGCCAGGAGCCGACGTGCACTTCATAGATGGCCAGTGGCTGGTCATGGGCCTGGCGCTGCGGGCGCTGTTCCACCCATTCGGCATCGTTCCAGGAATAATCCAGCGGCGCGGCCACCACCGAACCGGTGGCCGGCGGCGGCTCGCTGGTGCGCGCCAGAGGGTCGGCCTTGAGCGGCAGCAGGCCCTCCTGGCCGAGGATCTCGTACTTGTAGATCTCTCCGACGCCGAGGCGGGGAATGAACAGCTCCCACACGCCAGAGGGGTGGCGCAGGCGCATCGGATGGCGACGCCCGTCCCAGGCATTGAAGTTGCCGACCACCGACACCCGCCGCGCATTGGGCGCCCAGACGGCGAAGCGCACGCCGTCCACCTCCTCGTGCCGCGCCAGCTGGGCGCCGAACACCTCGCCCAACTGACGGTGATTGCCCTCGCTGAACAGGTAGATGTCCAGATCGCCCAGCAGCGGGCCGAAGGCGTAGGGGTCCTCGGTTTCCTGCACGCTGTCTGGCCAATGGATGCGGTAGCGGTAATCGCGGGGCGGTTCGATGCGCAGACAGAACAACCCGGGGTGGGGTTGTGCCATCTCGCCCAGCAACTCGCCGTCCGGCGGCCCGTCGCCCGTGGGGGCGCCCCGGGATGCCGCCAGCAGCTCGACACGCTGCGCGCCGGGCAGCCAGGCGCGGATGAAGGCACCGTCGCCGTCGCGGTGCGGGCCCAGAAAGGCAAACGGATTGCCGTGCTCGCCCTGCTCCAGGGCCTCGATGGCGGCACGTTCGGTGGCTCGCTGCACGGCGGGGGCCAGGTCGTTCATGGGTGCGATTTCTCCAGCAGCGGGCTGCACAGATCGACCAATCCGTGCAGCGGGACTTCCAGCCAGTCTGGCCGGTAACGCGCCTCATAGCGCAGTTCATAGGCGGCTTTTTCGATGCCGAACAAGGCCAGGGCCGCCTCTTCGCCGCCCGCTTCCTTCCAGGTGTGCGCCAGTTCGGCGGCCGCTCGCCGATAGGCGGCGAGGAAGGCCGTGCGTGACTGTTGCAGGTAGCTGTCGGCAATGGCGCGCCGGGCCCGGGCCGCTTCCTCGGAGCTGTCGCTGCCCTGGGCGTTGCGCATGGCCAGCGCGGCCGCGTAATCGAAGGAGCGCAGCACGCCGGTGACGTCCTTGTAGGGACTGTGCTTGGCACGGCGCTCCTCCAGGCTGCGCTCCGGCTCGCCCTCGAAGTCGATCAGGTAGGCGTCGCCGCCGACCACCAGCACCTGCCCCAGGTGCAGGTCGCCGTGCACGCGCATCACCAGGCCTCCCGCCACCTGGCGGGCCAGGCGCTTCACCAGGGCCTCCAGCGCGTCGCCCTGCTCGCTCAGCCAGGCGGCCTCGGTGCGCACCTCGGCCGGTAGTTGCCCGCGCTGGCTGTCCAGCACGCGCAGCGCCTCGCGCAGTTGCTCGGCGATGTCCGCCGCCCAGGTGTTGCAGAGGGCGCTGTCGGCAGCGCGGGCACCGAACGCGGGATTGTTCGAGGGGCGCGCCAGTACCCGGTGCATCTCGCCCAGGCGCCGACCCAGCATATGGGCGAAGGCGGTCAGCTCCTCCAGCGCGCCGAACTGATTTTCCTGGCTGGACAGGCCCCCGGCCAGTTCGTCACGGATGGCGCGCTCCAGGTTGTTCTGCGTCCAGTTCCAGGCGTCGCCCTGGCTGTCCAGGTAGCCCTGCAGCAGCATCAGGGTGTGCGGAGTGCCTTCGGAATCCATGCGCCGCACCTCGCCCAGCAGCGGCGCGATGTGCGGAAAGCCCTGCTCGGTCAGGTAGCCGCCCATTTCGGCCTCCGGATGGATGCCGGGACGGATACGGCGGATCACCTTGAGGACCATGCGTTCGCCGATCAGCACCGAGCTGTTGGACTGCTCGGCCGTCATCGGTTCGATGGGTTCATCCTCAATGACCTCCAGCTCCGCGAGCTTCGCAGTGCCGTGGAAGATCAGCCGGGTGTGGCGCCAGTTCATCTCGCGTTGCGCACGCAGGGCCTGCAGCACGTCGTGGGTGAAGCCAGGCAGGCTCACGGCGTCGGTGAGCAGGCCAACCCGCTGGCGCCGGCGCAGGCGTCCCAGGGCCAGGCGCTGGGCCAGGCTGGTGCCCGCCTGCCCGTCGCCGAGGAAGGCCAGCGGCAGCTGGTAGTGCGCGGGGCCGTCGTTGCCCAGCACCTCCAGCTCGCACAGCGCATAGGCTTCGCTGGTCAGCGGCTGCAGGTAGAGCAGGTGCAGGCGGCCTTGCGGGTTGCCGCCGAACCAGCGCCGTTTGGCCAGGTAGGTGGGCAGGATGTCGTTTTCCAGGGTTTCGCGCAGCGGCGGTTCGAGCAGCTCCTGCAGGTCGCGCTTGATCACCAGGGTCATCAGCTCCGGCATGCGTTCCAGCGCCGGCTGGTGCCAGGCGGGCATCTGCGTGGCCTCGGCGAGCAGGAACCAGTAGAAGCCGTAGGGCGGCAAGGTGAGGAGATAAGGCAGTTCGCCGATCGGCGGAAAGGCGCTGCCACCGAGCATCTCCACCGGCACCTTGCCATCGAACGCGGACAACTCCAGCTCGGCGGCCTGGGCGGCCCGCGACAGGTTGGCCACGCACAGGATGATCTCGTGCCTGCCATCGACGCCGGTGTATTCGCGCAGGTAGGCGAGCACGCGCCGGTTGCTGGGCGCCAGCATCTTCATCTCGCCGCGGCCGAAGGCCTTCTGCTGCTTGCGCACCGCCAGCATGCGCCGTGTCCAGTTCAGGAGCGAGTGCGGGTCGCGCAGCTGGGCTTCCACGTTGACGCTCTGATAGCCGTACAGCGGGTCCATGATCGGCGGCAGCACCAGGCTGGCCGGATCGGCGCGCGAGAAGCCACCGTTGCGGTCGCTGCTCCATTGCATCGGCGTGCGCACGCCGTCGCGGTCGCCCAGGTAGATGTTGTCGCCCATGCCGATCTCGTCGCCGTAGTACAGCGTCGGTGTGCCGGGCATGGAGAACAGCAGGCTGTGCAGCAGCTCGATGCGCCGGCGGTCGCGCTCCACCAGGGGTGCCAGGCGGCGGCGGATGCCCAGGTTCAAGCGCGCGCGGCGGTCGGCGGCGTAGACGTTCCACAGGTAGTCGCGCTCGTGGTCGGTGACCATCTCCAGGGTCAGCTCATCGTGGTTGCGCAGGAAGATTGCCCACTGGCAGTTCTCGGGAATCTCTGGCGTCTGGCGCAGGATGTCGGTGATCGGGTAGCGGTCTTCCTGGGCGATGGCCATGTACATGCGCGGCATCAGCGGGAAGTGGAAGGCCATGTGGCACTCGTCGCCCTCGCCGAAGTACGGGCGGGTGTCCTCTGGCCACTGGTTGGCCTCGGCCAACAGCATGCGGTCGGGGTAGTTGGCCTCGATCTCGGCGCGGATCTTCCTCAGGACCTCGTGGGTTTCCGGCAGGTTCTCGTTGTTGGTGCCATCGCGCTCGATCAGGTAGGGAATGGCGTCCAGACGCAGGCCGTCGATGCCCAGGTCCAGCCAGAAACGCATGATGCTCAGCACGCCACGCAGCACCATGGGATTGTCGAAGTTCAGATCCGGCTGGTGAGAGTAGAAACGGTGCCAGAAGTACTGCTTGGCCACCGGGTCCCAGGTCCAGTTGGAGGTTTCCGTGTCCAGGAAGATGATCCGCGTGCCCTGGTACTTCTGGTTGGTGTCCGACCACACGTAGAAATCGCGCATGCGCGAGCCCTTGCGCGCCAGCCGGGCGCGCTGGAACCAGGGGTGCTGGTCGGAGGTGTGGTTGATGACCAGCTCGGCGATCACCCGCAGCCCGCGACGGTGTGCCTCGTCGATGAAGCGCCGCACCGTGGCCATGTCGCCGTAGTCCGGGTGCACGGCGCGGTAGTCGGAAATGTCGTAGCCGTCGTCGCGGCGTGGCGAGGGGTAGAACGGCAGCAGCCAGATGGTGTTCACCCCCAGGCTGGCGATGTAGTCCAGGCGTTCGATCAGGCCCTGGAAGTCGCCGATGCCGTCGCCGTTGGCGTCGTGGTAGGACTTCACGTGCACCTGGTAGATGACGGCGTCCTTGTACCAGAGCGGGTCGTCGATGAAGGCCGCCGGGCGCGGCCGGGGTCGTTTCGCCATGTTCCTTGCCTCAGGTTCCGTGGGGGCGGATGCGCCAGATACCGAATGGCAGCACCCAGGGTTCGATGCGCATCCACTGGACCTTGCCGTGCCAGGTCCAGCGCTTGCCGTTCATGAGGTCCTCGCCGTCCATGCTGGCCTCGTCGGGCAGGCCGAACTCCCACAGCGGCAGCTCGAAATGCGCCTCCTGAGCGTGGTACGGATCCAGGCTGATGGCCACCAGGATGAAGTTGGAAAGGTCTTCGCTGCGCTTGCCGAAGTACAGGATGTTGTCGTTCCAGACGGTGTAGGGCGTGAAGCCCAGGTGACTCTGCAGCGCGGGATTGTTGCGGCGGATCAGGTTGAGCCGGGCGATCTCGGCCACGATGTTGCCGGGCTGGCGGTAGTTGCGCGGTTTGATCTCGTACTTCTCGGAGTGCAGGTATTCCTCCTTGCCGGGAATCGCCTCGCCCTCGCACAGCTCGAAGCCGGAATACATGCCCCACAGCCCAGAGCCCATGGTGGCCAGCGCGGCGCGGATCAGGAAACCGGGACGCCCCGAACTCTGCAGGAAGAACGGGTTGATGTCCGGCGTGTTGACGAAGAAGTTCGGCCGGTAGCAGTCGCGCCACGGGGTTTCGTTCAGCTCGCTGAAGTATTGGGCCAGCTCGCGCTTGGTGTTGCGCCAGGTGAAGTAGGTGTAGCTCTGGCTGAAGCCCAGTTTGCCGAGGCGCGCCATCATTGCCGGGCGGGTGAAGGCTTCGGACAGGAAGATCACCTCCGGATGTCGACCGCGGATATCGGCGATCAGCCATTCCCAGAACGGCAGCGGCTTGGTGTGCGGGTTGTCGACCCGGAACAGCGTCACGCCCTGCTCAACCCAGAAGGCCACCACGTCGCGCAGGGCCTGCCACAGGCCCGGCTGGGCGCCTTCGGCGTAGAAGTCGACGTTGACGATGTCCTCGTACTTCTTGGGCGGGTTTTCCGCATAGCGCAGGCTGCCGTCCGGGCGCCAGCTGAACCACTCGGGGTGTTCGCGCAGCCAGGGGTGATCCGGCGAGCACTGGATGGCGAAATCCAGAGCCACCTCCAGGCCCAGGGAGCGCGCCACGGCCACCAGTTCACGGAAATCCTCCAGGCTGCCCAGCTCGGGGTGAATGGCATCGTGGCCGCCTTCCTCGCTGCCGATGGCGTAGGGGCTGCCGGGGTCGTCCGGCGCCGCCGTCAGGCTGTTGTTGCGGCCCTTGCGGTGGGTGTGGCCGATGGGGTGGATGGGCGGGAAGTACACCACGTCGAAGCCCATGGCGACGATTTCAGGCAGGCGCCCGATCACATCGCGGAACGTGCCGTGGCGTTGAGGGTCGTCGGTCACCGAGCGCGGGAACAGCTCGTACCAGCTGGCGAACTGCGCCAGGGGGCGTTCCACTTCCAGCGGATAGTCGAGGCTGCGCAGGCGGAAGGCGCGCTCGCTGGTGTCGGCCATCACCTGGCGGGTCTGGTCATCGAGCAGCAGCGCCACCCGGGCGTCCTGTTCCTCGGTCTGTTCCAGCAGCTCGCTGAGCTGGCGCAACTGCTCGGCCTGCTGGCCGTTGGCGCGGTTGATCGCGCCGCGCAGGTGGCGGCGGCCCTCCTCCAGCTCCAAGTCCAGCTGCAGGCCGGCGGCGTGTTTCTTCTGCAGTTCACTGCAGTAGGTGCCGTAGTCGTCCCACCAGGCCTCGATGGCGAACACCAGGCGGCCGGTCTCGCTCGGCAGCAGGCGCGCCTGCCAGTGATCGTTGCCCAGCAGGGTCATTGGCTGGCTGTGCCAGTCGGAGCGCTCGGCATGCCGCCAGAGCAGTTCGGCGGCCATCAGTTCGTGACCGTCGGTGAAGATCACCGCGCTGATGGTCACCGGCTGGCCGACGATGGCCTTGGCGGCAAAGCGCCCACCTTCCACCACCGGCTCGACGTTCTCGATGGCGATACGCGGTAAGGTCAGGGCTTCCTGCAGACCGACCCGGCCGCTCAGGCGCCAGGATGCAGCGAAAGGCTTGTCCAGCATCGGTGTCGTTCCCTTGCCGTCAGGTTTGGCCCCCGCTCACCCGGGGCTCTATTACCGAACCGCGATGGGTGGGAAAGTTCAGGCAGGCCGGCGGGCCGCTGCCGCCCGTATACTTCGCCCTTTCGTTCTCCGGGATGCCGTTCCATGCCCTCGCCGCTTGCCGCCCTGTACCGCCACGCCATCGACCATCAGGGCTTCGTTGCCGACCCGGCTCAGTGGCACGCCGTGGCGTTGCTCGACGACTGTTTGCGGGCCCTGCACGCCGGAGAGGCGGTCGACGGCGTGTACCTCTGGGGGCCGGTGGGGCGGGGCAAGACCTGGCTGATGGATCGCTTCCAGCACGCCCTGCAGCTGCCCTCGCGCCGCCAGCATTTCCATCATTTCATGCGCTGGGTGCACCGCCGCCTGTTCCAGCTGACCGGCACTGCCGATCCGCTGCAGGGCCTGGCGGACGAACTGGCCGCCGAGGTGCGTGTGCTGTGCTTCGACGAGTTGTTCGTCAGCGACATCGGCGATGCCATCCTGCTAGGAGGCCTGTTGCAGAAACTGTTCGCCAACGGCGTGGTGCTGGTGGTCACCTCCAACCAGCCGCCCGGGCAGCTGTACGCCGACGGTTTCAACCGCGAGCGCTTCCTGCCGGCCATCAAGGCCATCGAGCGGCATATGCAGGTGGTCAGCATGGACGGCAGTCAGGATCATCGCCTGCATCCGGGCACGCCCTGCCAGCGCTATTGGGTGCGCCAGCCACAACAGCCGTCCGTCCTGCCCGGCCTGTTCTCCACCCTGGCCGGCGGAAAGCTGGTCGAGCACGCGCCGCTGGAACTCAACGGCCGCCCCCTGGAGGTGATTGCCCGCAGCAATTCCACGCTCTGGGCCTCCTTCGCCGCGCTGTGCGAAGCGCCCTGGGCGTCCCAGGACTATATCGCCCTGTGCGACCGCTTCCCCGCAATCCTGCTGGGCGATGTGCCCGTGCTGGGTGGTGAGCAACGCGAGGGGCGCATCGCCCGGGGCACCGAGGATGCCAGCGAACAGGTGCAGGCCGGCGATCGCACCCTGCCCGCCCTCGCCCGCAACGACAACGCGGTGCGGCGCTTCATCGCCCTGGTGGACGAGTGCTACGACCGGGGCGTGCCGCTGTACATCGAAGCGGACGTACCGCTTGAGCAGTTGTACGAGCAAGGCTATCTGGCGTTTCCGTTCCGGCGCACCTTGAGCCGGTTGCGGGAAATGCAGCTGGAGCGCTTCGGGCGCTGATCACCTTCTTCAGCGCGGAATCTTCACCCGATCGTCATCGAAGTCGCCGCGTTCGGCATCGCGGTGGCAGGCCACGCAGTTGGCGCGGCCGCCGACCGCTTCGCGGCGGAACTTGGCTTCGCTGACCTCGTCGTGCTTGTGCTCGAACCAACGCGTCTGGCTGATGCGCGGCGGCTCGCCGGCGGTCGGTGAGGGTTCCACCGGCAGGCGGTTGGCCGCCGAGGCGCGCACCAGGAAATCGAGGATCTGCTGTTCCAGCGCCGGCTCCAGCGTGGCATTACTGCCGTAGTGCTCGTCGAGGGTGCTCATCTGCTGACGCCAGGCATCGGCCGGCAGCAGGCCCGGCACGTAGAGCATGTGGCAGGCGGCGCACTCCTCCTTCCAGACCAGCGGGGCATCACTCGGCACCGCCAGGCGCTTGGGACGCTTGTAACGCCGGTCGTGGTCATCATCGTCATCGGCGAAGCTGTAGCCAACCAGCCCCAGGGTCAGTGTCAGTCCGGCGACGGTCGCCATGCGGGCGATATTCATGGCGCGCTCCTACTTCAGGCTGTTGATCCAGGTGATGAAATCGCCCTTCTCCTGGGCTGTGCATTCGCGGGCGAAGACATCGTCGCAGTTGCGGCGAAACCACTTCTCGACCTTCTTCGCATCGGTGAAACGCGCCGGATTGGCCACCGGTGCCAGCGGTTCGACCTTGCGATAGGCCAGCGTCTTGCCGGTCTGGCGAGGATCGTCGGTGTGGCAGGTGGTGCAACTCATGGTCTTGCCGTTGCGCTGTTCCTCCGCGTAATACAACGCCTTGCCGCGTTCGGCGGAAAAGCCGGCAAAGGCCGGGTCCTGCTGGCGCGCCTGGGCGGCGTAGCCCGGCAGCAGCGGGTGTGCGGTTTCAGCCAGCGCCGGCAGGCTCAGGCAACAGGCAAGGGCAATCCAGTGGGCTTTCATGGTGCGTTCTCCGGGAAGGGATGGGTGTGCAGCCTAGGCTCGCCACCTGAAGCGAAGCTGAACGGCTCTGGCCCGGGCATTCAGCTTCGCTTCAGGTGATGGGCTTACAAGGAGGGCAATCCATTCGTAGAGGATCGCCGCCGTGGCTGCCTTCAATCGCTTTCGCGTGTTCCACTGGCTACTGGCCGGATTTTTCATCGCCGTCTACCTGAGCGGCGACGATGCCGAACTGCTGCATATCTGGCTGGGCTACGGCCTGTCGGTGCTGCTGGTGGCGCGCCTGCTGATCGCACCGCTGCGCCTGCGCGGCTTTCCGAAGCTGCTTCCGCCGAAGGCCGAGCGCCGCAAGCCGAGTCTGTCCGCAGTCGGCACCTGGCTGACCTTCGGCGCCCTGGCGAGCTTCGCGCTGGCCAGCCTGATCGGCCTGGGCATGGTCGACAACGGCGACGTGCTGGCCGCCCTCCCCGGCGTGCAGCCGGATCTGTTCGGCGCCGCCAGCGACCTGAATTTCGTCGGCTGGCACGGCGACCCCGAAGAGGTCCACGAGTTCTTCGCCAACCTGGGGCTGTGGCTGATCGGCCTGCATATCGCCTATGTCCTGCTGTTTCGCCGCAAGTCCGTGGGGCCGATGCTGCGCGGCGTGGTGCCGGTGCCGAGCCCCGTGCCGGCTGGCGACTTCACCCGTCTGCAGGTCGTCGCGCGCCACAGCGAGACGGCCGATGCCTGCTCGTTCGTCCTGCAGGCGCCGGCCGAGCAGCGCGCCCGCTTCGCCGCGCAGCCGGGGCAGTTCCTCACCCTGAAGGTGCCGTGCGCCGAAGCGCCGCTGCTGCGCTGCTATTCGTTGTCGCACGACGCTGAGTTGCGCATCACGGTCAAGCGCGTCCCCGGTGGACGGGCCTCGAACTGGCTGCTCGATCACCTCAAGCCGGGTGACGCCATCGAGTCGCTGCCGCCGGCCGGGCAGTTCGTGCCGCGCAGCCTGGATGAGGATCTGCTGCTGCTCGGCGCCGGCAGCGGTATCACCCCGCTGATGGCGATCCTGCGCGCCGCCTTGGTCAGGGGCAGCAGCCGGGTGTGCCTGTTCCAGGCCAACCGCGATGCCGACGCGGTGATCTTCGCCGAGGAGCTGGCGGAACTGCAGCGGGCCTATCCGCAGCGGCTGGTGCTGCATGCCTGGTTCGATGCCAGCCAGGGGCTGCCGGATGCGCGGGCCATCGCCACGCAACTGGCCGACTGGCGCGGTGCGGACTGCTTCATCTGCGGTCCCCAGGCCTTCATGGATACGGCGCGCGCCGCGCTGGAGGAACTGGGCGTCGCCGACGCACGCATCCATCTGGAGCGCTTTGGCGCGGTTGCGAGTTCAAAGGCGCAAGGCGGTCATAGCAGTCACTTGCGCGTGGAACTCGACGGCAAGCGCCACGAGCTGAAGGTCGCTAGCGGCGAGGTGCTGCTGGACGCCATGGAGCAGGCTGGCCTGCAACCGCCGAGCGCCTGCCGCTCGGGCATCTGTGCCGCCTGCAAGTGCCGGGTGGTGTCCGGCAGCGTGACCATGCGCAGCAACCAGGTGCTGAGCGAGCAGCAGGTGCGCCAGGGCTGGACGCTGGCCTGCCAGGCCGAGCCGAGTAGCGCCGAGCTGCAGGTGGAGTACTAAGGGGGGGCGAGGCCGGGCGGCGCTTCAAGGTGTCGTCCGGCCTCGCGCGGCCTCGATCGTCGCGATGTCGATCTTGCCCATGCCCATCATGGCCTCGAAGGCGCGCCTGGCGGCTGCGGGATCCGGATCGGCGATCGCGGCCGTCAGGGCCCGCGGCGTGATCTGCCACGACAGTCCCCACTTGTCCTTGCACCAGCCGCAGGCGCTTTCCTGGCCGCCGTTGCCGACAATCGCCTCCCACAGGCGATCGGTTTCGGCCTGGTCATCGGTGGCGATCTGGAACGAGAACGCCTCGCTGTGCGTGAACGCTGGCCCGCCGTTCAGTCCCAGGCACGGAATGCCCGCGACGGTGAACTCGACGGTCAACACATCGCCCTGCTTGCCGGCCGGATAGTCGCCCGGGGCGTGGGTGATCGCGCCCACCGCGCTGTCCGGAAAGGTCTTGGCGTAGAAGGTCGCCGCCTCCAGGGCGGTGCCTTCATACCAGAGGCAGACTCGGTTCTTGCTGTTCATCTTGGTTCTCCACGCTAAGGGATCGAGCAATCAACTCTAGTCGCAGGGGTTGACCGGCCTCCCCCTCCGGTCGTTCGCTTTTGATCTGTGGACGCAATTCGTCTAAAGTTGCGCCTGAGGAATCAATGATGGAGTTCGGCATGGCCACCCTCGCAACCGTACGTCCCGCCCGCGACCTCTCGAAAGAGCAAGGCGTTACCGGCCTGCGGGCGGCGCTGAACATCCTGGACAAATGGCGGGCCTCCTCGGAGCAGGCCTGCCGCATCCTGCGCATCTCGCGCAGCACTTACACCCGCGCCCGGCAACGCGACCCGGCCTGGAGCGTCGGCCTGGACACCGACCAGCTGCAACGCATCAGCATGGTGCTGAATATCCATGCCGCGCTGCGCCTGCTCTTCGACAACCCCGACAACGTCTACGGCTTCCCGGCGATGGCCAACCACAACGCCTTCTTCAACGGGCGCGCGCCGCTGGAGATCATGGCCCAGGGCGACATGATCTCCCTGTACGAAACCTACCGGCGCATCGACGCCCTGCGCGGCGCGCAATGGTGAGTCTGGCCAAACTCGCCAGCGCCGCCGGCGAGCCGCTGCAGGCCTACCGGCTGGTCAACTCCAAGTTTCCGCCCATCCACCTGTTCGACGACGTGGCAGACGCCGAGGACTTCGACGCGCTGTTCCAGCTGCAGGCGCTGACGAATCCCCGGTTGCAGAACGAGGTGGGCCGCCTGGAACTGATCGCGCGGGAGGAAATCCCCTTCGGCATTCCCGGCTGCTCCTACGCGACGGCCCCCTTCACCCACGTGAACCCCGAGGGCTCGCGCTTCAGCGACGGCAGCTTCGGGGTGCTCTACCTGGCCGACACCCTGACTACCGCCATCGCGGAGGTGCGCTACCACCAGGAGCGCTACTGGTCGCAGGTGCCGGGACTCAATTACGAGCGCTTCGTCTTTCGAGGCCTCACCTGTCGCTTCAACGACGCCGGCATGAAGGACGCCACCGCCATGCCGCTCTCCGATCCCATCTACGCCCCCGACGACTACAGCCACGCCCGCCAGCTGGGCCACGCGCTGAAACGCAGCGGCTGCCCCGGCTTGCGCTACCACTCGGTCCGTTCCCCCGGCAACCATTGTTGGGCGTTGCTGACGCCCAGGCCGGTCACCGCGATTCTGCAGACGGCACATTACGAGATGATCTGGAACCAGCGGATCGTCGGGGTGAATCGGCTGGCGGGGCTGGAGATGCGATAGGTGCGTTGCGTGCAGTTGCTGACCGAATTTGATTTCTGCATGGGGGCTGGGTGACCTACATCGGCATTCGCGCCGTAAGAGTCCATGGACTGTAGGAACGCCTAGTGATAGCTTCTAGCCATTATCCCAGTACAACATAAGGGAAGACATGACGTTTAAGTCGGTGAAGCGGCTGCTCTGGATAGCGGTGGCTCTTTTATCTCTTGCTGCTGTCCTCTGGCAATTGCATTTAATGGTCAATAATCCCACTGTAAGTTTTTACTCAGAAAGAGCGATCGAGTCTCTACAAAAGGAAATTGAAAAAGAGCTGGCCAAGCGTGCAACACCAGAGGGACTTAATGCAAGAATTATCCAAGCGCTCAATCCAACTCCAGCAGATTGGCTAATAATTGACGAAATTGAATATTACGCCAGCGAACAAGGCATTGTTCTCAACCCCGACGTGATCTTGCGGATCAAGGAGCGCAAGGCGAAGGAACGCGGATTATTGGCTGGTTCCAAACAGTGCTGGAGTTGTATTACCACTCCTAATCAATGCCCATTGTCGGCGGCAAAACTGTGTGACGTGGCTGTTGAAATAACTCCCATTGGGGATGTGCGGACCTTGGTCAGTGAGGATGCGGACCAGATTGATATTGCGCTTGCCACTGTGGGTCTGGCTGCCACAGGGGTTGCTGTGTTTACGGGGGGGAGTACTGCCGGTGTAAAGGCAGGTGCGGGGCTGGCCAAGGCTGCTCGCAAGGCCGGAAGCATTACTCGCCCGATGACCAAACATCTAACGCAACTTGCAGACAACATGGTTGATATTGCGAAGATATCAGATGGCACCTGGAAGAATCCCCGTATGCTCACCGAAGCTGTCGATATGAAAAAACTAAACGCCTTGCAGGACTGGGTAAGCGATCTGACCAAGATGCGCAGTTCCGTGGGCACGGTTATCACCATGAAAATCCTGCATCATGCGGATACGCCAGCAGAACTGCGAGCATTGAGTCGCGCCAGCGAGGCAGTAAAGAAGAGAATGCTGGTGGCCCTGGATGTAATTGGAAAGAGCCGCCTGATCAAACTCACCATGCAGCTGAGCGATGCAGCCTTAACATTGATTGGCGCAATTCTCACCGGAGTGTTTGCCCTTATAGGGCTTTTCTGGAGCGCGGTATTTCCCGTGCTCAAGGTGGCTATTCTGAAGGCTACGGGCAGTCTGGCCGTTAGGTCAGCCGCCAAGCTCAAGCCGGCTGCAATTACTACCTCGGAAGCATGCCAGTGAAGGAGCACCCGGACGTCTCACGAAACTGGTTTATTCAGGGCGGCCAAGCCTACGCCCGCTTCCGCCCCGAGTATCCTCCTGAGCTGGCGGCTTTCCTGGCCTCCATCTCCCCCAATACCCACCTTGCCATTGATGTCGGCTGCGGCAACGGCCAGCTCACCCACCAATTGGCCGAGCATTTCACCTCCGTGACCGGCATTGACCCGAGCGCCGAGCAGATCGCCCACGCCCTCCCACGGGAAAACCTGACCTACCGCTGCGCCCCTGCCGAAGCCATGCCCCTCTCCGACCGTTGCGCAAGCCTGGTGACGGCCGCCCAGGCCGCGCACTGGTTCGACCTGCCGGCGTTCTACGCCGAAGTGCGCCGCATCGCGGTGCCCGAGGCCGTCGTGGCGTTGATCAGCTACGGCGTCCTGCATCTGGAAGGCGAGCTGGGTGCCCGCTTCGACAGGTTCTACGCGCAGGAAATTGGCCCCTACTGGCCGGAGGAACGAAAGCTGGTGGACAGCGGTTATGCCACGCTGGATTTCCCGTTCGCGCCGGTCGAATTACCCGCGCTGCAGATCCGCCTCGACTGGAACCTGGAACAGTTCCTCGGCTATCTCTCGACCTGGTCGGCGGTGCGCCGTGCCCGCGAGGCAGGAAAGGAAGACGTGTTGCAGCGCTTTGCCAGCGATATTGCGCAGCTCTGGGGCGCTGCCGAGGCGAAGTGGGAGATTTGCTGGCCCATCAATGGGCGGGTTGGGCGGGTGTAGGTATCGCCGCTACCCCTCACACCGCCCCTTCTCCTCCCGATCCCGCTCATATCGCCGACCCAGCGGAAACACCGGCAACCAGCGTTCCCGTCGGATCACCCAGCTCTCGTAGGTCGGCATCAGTTGATCGGGTGCATCCAGCGCACCGAGATGCACCTCGATCTCGTCGCCGGTGCGGGCGAACACGGAGGAACCGCAGTGGGGGCAGAAGGCCCGCCCGGCGTAGTGTCGGGTTTCGCCTGCGATGCGGACTGCGGCCTGCGGGAAGATCGCCGAGGCGCTGAACAACGCGCCGTGGTGTTTACGGCAGTCCAGGCAGTGGCACAGGCCCACCCGGTATGGTTGGCCTGTGGCCACGAGGCGGACCTTGCCGCACAAACAGCCGCCGCTGAATCGTGCAGCGTCACCCTCAGCCATTCACCACACTCCCCCCGTTCACATGAATCACCTGCCCGCAGACGTAGGAGGAATCGTCGCTGGCCAGGTAGACGAAGGCCGGCGCCACTTCGGCGGGCTGGCCAACGCGGCCCAACGGGGTATCGGTGCCGAAGGTGGCCACCTGTTCTGCCGAGAAGGTCGAGGGAATCAGCGGGGTCCAGATCGGGCCCGGCGCCACGCCGTTCACGCGGATACCCTGCGGCGCGAGGTTGATGGCCAGCGAGCGGGTGAAGGCGGTGATCGCGCCCTTGGTGGAGGAATAGTCCAGCAGGATCGGGTTGCCCTTGTAGGCGGTGATCGAGGTGGTGTTGATGATGGTCGCCCCGCGTTTCAGGTGCGGCAGCACGGCGCGGGTGAGCTGGTACATGCCGAAGATGTTGGTGCGGAAGGTGCGCTCCCATTGCTCCGGGCTGATGTCCTCGAGGCTTTTCTGCGGGTGCTGTTCGCCGGCGTTGTTGACCAGGATGTCGATGCGCCCCCACTGCCTGAGGGTTTCCTCGACCACGGTGCGGCAGAAGTCCTCGCCGGCCACATCCCCGGCGAAGTCGATCACCTCACCGCCGTTCTTCCTTATATCCTCCTTGGTGACTTCGGCGTCCTGGTACTCGCTCAGGTAGAGCAGCACGATCTTTGCGCCCTCCAGGGCGAAGTGCACCGCCACCGCCCGGCCGATGCCGCTGTCGGCGCCGCTGATGATGGCGACCCGGTCCTTGAGCTTGCCGGCCGGGCGATAGCTGTCGGACAGGTAGACGGGCTGCGGGGTCATCTCCTCTTCGGAGCCGGGGCGCTGGTCCTGGTGCTGGGGCGGTAGGGCTTGCTTCTGGTCGGGCATTGGAAGAATCCCCATGGACGAGGTGTGTCTGGAACTCGACTCGGCCGGACGCACGGGGTTCGGGTTCAGGGATGCATGGCGTAGGGCGGGCGGCGCTGTTCCGGCCGCCGGGGTGTTGTGCGGTGCCGACTGGCGGACAAGGAATCGTTTCTTCAGCTCCGCTGGCCGGCGTAAAGCCGGCCCTACAGGGTTCGGGGGTGGTTGGTGGTTCGGTGCGCGGGGATTCAGCGTGGCGGCTTGGCGCCGAGCTGTTTCCACATCTTGGCGGTGAGGGTCTGGCGGTTTTCGTAGCCTTGCCAGGGATCGTCCTCGAGCGCATCCAGGCGCTCGCGCAGGTTGAAGATCGTCCACTGGGCGGCGCCGTGCAGGTCGTGCAGTTCGTCGCGGACAATGGGCACCGACACCGCCAGGCCGGGGCGTGCCCGCACCGAGTAGGCGCACACGGTGCTGGAGCCGCGGTTGTTGCGCAGGTAGTCGATGAAGATCTTGCCGATGCGGTTCTTCGGGCCGGAGGTGGCGCTGAAACGGTCCGGCAACTGCTGCGCCATGAAACGCGCAAAGGCCTTGCTGAACGTCTTCACTTCGTCCCAGCCGGCCTTGCGCTGCAGCGGCACGATGATGTGCAGGCCCTTGCCGCCGCTGGTCTTCAGGTAGGCGTCCAGCCCGAGTTCGTCCAGCACCGACAGGCACAGCTGGGCGGCTTCCTGCATGCTGCGCCAGGGCAGCGCCGGGTCGGGGTCCAGGTCGAGCACGAACAGATCGGGGGTTTCGATGGCGTCGTGGGTAGCGCCCCAGGTGTGCAGCTCGATGGTGCCCATCTGCACCGCGCCAATCAGCGCCTTGAGCGAGTCGATTTCCATCAGGCGCGAGTGGCCGGGGTCGAGGCTCTGGTCCAGGTGGCGGATATTGGGAATCGACAGCCGTTCGGCGTGTTTCTGGAAAAACTGCTCGCCCTCCACGCCGTCCGGCGCACGGACCAGCGACACCGGGCGGTCATTGAGAAACGGCAGGATCCAGTGGGCGATATCGGCGTAGAAACGCGCCAGATCCTGCTTCCTGCCGCCGCTTTCCGGGTCGATGACCCGCTGCGGATTGCTGATCGGCACGCCGGCCACTACGACTTTCCCGTCGCGGCGCGGGGACAGGTTTTCCGCCGGCTGCGGGGTTTCATGGCCGATCTCCCTGGCGGGCTTGTCGCTGCGCAGGGCGATGAAACTGGCCTGGCGCACCACGCCTTCGCGGGTCCACTCGGCGAACTCCACTTCCGCCACCAGCTCCGGCTCGACCCAGTGCACATCGCGGGCATCGGCGCCGGTCGGCGGCTCGTCGAGCGGCGGAGTCGGGCGTTCCCGCTCCTTGAGTCGCGCATGCAGTTCACGCAGGCGGGTTTCGTTGAAACCGGTGCCGACGCGCCCGGCATAGCGCAGCTCGCCCTTCTCGTGCACGCCGAGCAGCAGTGCACCGAAGCCGGAGCGGCTGCCCTTGGGCTTGCTGAAACCGATGATCACGAATTCCTGGCGCAGCCGGCACTTGAGCTTGATCCACTCCGGGGTGCGCCGCGACACGTAGCTGCTGCCGGCGCGTTTGCCGATGATGCCTTCGAGTTTCAGCGCGCAGGCGCTTTCGATGATGTCCTGGGGCGCGGCGCTGAAGTCCTCGGAGAAGCGCAGCGTCGCGCTGCGGTTGTTCTCCATCACGGCCCTGAGGGCGGCGCGGCGCTGTTCCACGGGCTGCTCGCGCAGGTCTTCGCCGTTCAGGAAGGGGGCGTCGAACAGGTAGAAGATGATGTCCTTCGGCGCGTTGCGCTCGAAGGCGTTCTGCAGCGCCTGAAAATCCGGCAGACCGTTGTCGCCGAGCACCACCACTTCGCCGTCCAGCCAGGCGTCACCGCAATAGAGCGTCGCCAGCGCCTTGGCCTGCAGCGGCAAGCGCTCGGTCCAGTCATGGCCGTTGCGGGTGTACAGCCGCACGTGCCGACCCTGCTTGCGCGCCAGGATGCGGTAGCCGTCGAACTTGATCTCGTAATGCCAGTCGCCGGGCGGTGGGCGATCCACCAGGGTGGCCAGGGCCGGCTTGAGGATGTCGGGCAGCGGCACGGCAGGCCCTGCCGGGCGCTTCTTGCGCGGGGCCGGGGATTTCGCCGGCTTGCTCGGCTTGCTCGCCTTGGCCGGAATGCTCGCCTCGCTGAGCACGCTGTCTGGCAGCGCTTCGACGATGTTGTACTCGTCGGCGGAGCGCGCCTGCGGGTCGCGTTCCTTGATCAGCAGCCATTGTTCCTTGTCGCCGCTACCGCGCAGATGGGTGCGCACCAGGGTCCAGTCGCCGGCGAGCTTTTCGCCCTGCAGGCTGAACTTGAGCTTGCCGCTCTGGTAGCTGGCGTGCGGATCGCCATGGGGCTGCCAGATGCCCCGGTCCCAGACGATTACATCGCCTGCCCCGTACTGGCCAGCTGGAATGCTGCCCTCGAAGCTGCCGTAGTCCAGGGGATGGTCTTCCACATGCACGGCCAGGCGCTTGTCGCGGGGATCGAGACTGGGCCCCTTGGGCACCGCCCAGCTCTTCAGGGTGCCGTCCAGTTCCAGGCGGAAGTCGTAGTGCAGGCGCCGGGCCGCGTGTTTCTGGATGACGAAGCTCAGCGCGCTGCGCTGGCGTGGCTTGCGCAGCGGCTCTTCGTCCGGTTCCTGGGTGATGGTGAAGTCGCGTTTGCGGCGGTACTCGTCGAGCTTGCGATTCATGGGCGCTTACCGGGCCTGCTTGCGAGGGGCGCGCCGCTTCGGGGCGGCAGGCTTGTCCTGCTCGTCATCGTCGGACTTACCCTTCCCTTTTGCCTCTGCGCCACGCTCGCTGAGGCTGCGCTTGAGCAGTTCGGTCAGATCGATGACATCGGCGCTGCGCCGGGTTTCCGCTTCGCCGGATACCGCTTCCACTTCGTGGATCTTGCCCTTCTGCGCCTTCTCTTCCACCAGGTCCATGATCTGCTCCTGGAACTGGTCGCGGTATTCCTCGGGCTGCCAGTCGCCAGCCATGTCCTCGATCAGGCGCCTGGCCATCTCCAGTTCGCTCTTGGCCAGGTTGGGCTTGGTCACCGTGGGACCGAGTTCCAGGGTCGCCAGGCCGCGCACCTCGGCCGGCCAGCGCAGCTTGACCAGCACCAGGGCATCCTCCAGGGGCATCAGCGCCGTCAGGTACTGGCGGGTGTGCAGCACCACCCGGGCCAGGGCCACCTTGTCGCTCTGGCGCAGCGCTTCGCGCAGCAGCGCGTAGACCTTCTCGCCGCGCCGTTCGGGACTGAGGTAGTACGGGGTGTCGATGTTCTGCAGCGGAATGGCGCTGCGCTCGACGAACGAGAAGATGTCGATGGTCTGCGTGGCCTCCGGATGGGCGGCGCGGATTTCTTCGTCGCTGAGCACCACGTAGCGGCCCTTTTCGTACTGCACACCCTTGACGATGTTCTCGCTGGTGATTTCCTTGCCGGTGACCTTGTTGATGCGCTTGTAGCCGACCGGGTCCATGCTGCGCTTGTCCAGCCAGTCGAAGTCGACGCCCTGCTTCGAGGTCGCGGATACCAGACCGACTGGGATATGCACCAGGCCGAAGCTGATTGCGCCTTTCCAGATTGAGCGTGGCATTGCGGATAACCTCCCCGCTCCCGGCTCCGCTGGCGGTTGACGCTAGTCCCTGTGGCGTTCGCAGCGGTCGACCAGGCGCGGCACGATGTTCAGGATGAACAGCCCCAGCAGCGTGCCCAGCAGGGCAAGGAGCGCACTCCCCAGGCCGGTGGCAATGCCGATGGCGGCGGTGAGCCAGATGCCGGCGGCGGTGGTCAGGCCCTTCACGTCGCGGTCGTTGTCGCTCTTGAGTATGGTCCCGGCACAGAGAAAGCCCACGCCGGCGACGATGCCCTGTATGACGCGGCTCATGGCGTCTTCCTCGGAGCCGCTCAGACTCGGTGCCATGACGAACAGCGCGCTGCCCACCGCGACCAGCATATGGGTGCGTATCCCGGCGGCCTTGCCATGGTGTTCGCGCTCGAAACCTAGCAGCCCGCCGAACAGCGCGGCGAGGGCAAGGCGCAACACGATGCGCGTGGCATGCTCCAGATCGGTGGTGTCGCCTAACTCATCCGCCAGGGTCTCGACGAGCACTGCCCATGCGTCCATTCATCATGCCTGTCCATCATCGGGTCGGTAGCGCTTGCTGGCGCAGCGACTGCAGCGCTGGCACAGCAGGGTTTCGGATCCCAGGCGGACACGGGTTGGCTGTGTCCACAGGCAGCCGACAAGCAGGCAACGCAAGCACATGATGACCTCCAGGGCCTGGCCTCTGTTCAGGATCATGGTTTTGGACTGCCGAGACGGCGAGAGGTTTTGCGAAAGGGGTACAAAGGGACGTTGGAGAACCGCATCCGGGGCGGAAGCGTCCAGCTTCCGCCCATGGCACTCAATCAGCTACTGCTGCTGCGACCGCCGCCATGGCTTTGCTGTCCACCCTTTTTGCCTGCTTCCGAGGCGCGTTGCGGGTCATTCTTGAAGTTGCCGCCACTGGCTTGACCGCCTTTCTTGCCAGCTTCGGAGGCCCGTTGTGGATCCTCAGCGAAGTTGCCTTTACCGCCTTGATGCTGAGCCATTTTCGATGTCCTCGTGTTCAGGATTTAATGCGGGCGCTTGGCGCACCCATAGCCTCTGAAAGCGTGATTTCGCGTAAGTTCGAGGTATTTCTATAGCGATTTGTTGTTAAGAGCCTGCCCTGCGTGGCTTGCGGTAACAAGACGACTGGTCGGTTCAGCCTTGTTCCGGCGGCAGGCTGGGACTCACTTTCCAGATATCCGCCGCGTACTCGCGAATGGTGCGATCCGAGGAGAACCAGCCGGCCCTCGCGCAGTTCAGAATTGCCGAACGCCACCAGCGGTCGGGCTGGCGCCAGTATTCCTCGACCTGCAGCTGCGCCGCCCAGTAGGCGTCGAAGTCGGCGCACACCATGAAGGTGTCCTGGTGCTGCAGGCCCTGTATCAGGGCCGCATAGCGATGCGGCTCATCGGGGCTGAACACCCCGCCGCGGATGGCTTCCAGCGCCTCGCGCAGGCGCTCCGAGCCGGCGATCAGGCCTGACATGTCCAGCTCGCCGGCATGGCGGCGCAGGTTCACCTCGTCGGCGGTCATGCCGAAGATGAACATGTGTTCGCGGCCGATCTGCTCGCTCATTTCCACGTTGGCGCCATCCAGGGTGCCAATGGTCAGGGCACCGTTCAGGGCGAACTTCATGTTGCTGGTGCCGGAGGCCTCCATGCCGGCGGTGGAGATCTGCTCGGACAGGTCGGCGGCGGGGATGATGATTTCCGCCAGGCTGACGTTGTAGTTGGGCAGGAACACCACCTTGAGCTGCCCGCGCAGCGTGGGGTCGTTGTTGATGGTACGGGCGATATCGTTGGCCAGCTTGATGATCAGCTTGGCCTGGTAGTAGCTGGCCGCCGCCTTGCCGGCGAAGATTTTCACCCGCGGCACCCAGTCCACCGTCGGGTCGTTGCGGATCGCCTGGTAGAGCGCCACGCAGTGCAGCAGATTGAGCAGTTGGCGCTTGTACTCGTGGATGCGCTTGACCTGCACATCGAAGATCGCCCGGGTATCCAGGTTGATGCCCAGCCATTCCTTGACCAGTCGCGCCAGGGCAGCCTTGTTGCCTTGGCGCATGGCCATGAACTGCTTGCGAAACCCGCTCTTCTCGGCCCAGGCCTCCAGGTCGCGCAGTCGTTGTTCGGGCGCATCCAGTACCGATTCGCCGAGACGCTCGACCAGCAGGCCGGTCAGGGCCGGGTTGGCCTGGTACAGCCAGCGCCGGAAGGTGACGCCATTGGTCTTGTTGTTGATGCGCTCCGGGTACAGCCCGTGCAGCTCGCGGAACACGGTCTGGCGCATCAGGTCGGTGTGCAGCGCCGATACGCCATTGATGCTGTGGCTGCCGAGAAAGGCCAGGCTGCCCATGCGCACCCGGCGCCCCTGGTCTTCCTCGATCAGCGACACGGCGCGCAGCAGGCCGAAATCATGGATGTCCCTGGCGCGCAGCGCGTCGATGTGCTCCGCGTTGATCAGGTAGATGATCTGCATGTGGCGCGGCAGCAGTCGCTCCATCAGCGACACCGGCCAGGATTCCAGCGCCTCGGGCAACAGCGTGTGGTTGGTGTAGGACAGGGTCGCCACGGTCAAGCGCCAGGCCTCGGCCCATTCAACGTCGTGCTCGTCCACCAGCAGGCGCATCAGCTCGGCCACGGCGATGGCCGGGTGGGTGTCGTTGAGCTGGATGGCCACCATGTCCGGCAGGCGTTCCAGCGGGTAGTGGCTGAGGTGGCGGCCCAGCAGGTCCTGCAGCGAGGCGGAGACGAAGAAGTACTCCTGGCGCAGGCGCAGCTCCTGGCCGGCCTCGGTGACATCGGCCGGATACAGCACTCGGGAAATGCTGTCCGCCTTGACCGCTTCGGCCACCGCCCCCAGGTGGTCGCCGGCGTTGAAGCGCTCCAGCTGCAGGTAACGCTCGGCGCGCGAACGCCACAGGCGCAAGGTATTCACGCTGTGGCGCCGCCAGCCGATGATCGGCGTGTCGTAGGCAATCGCCCGAACGGTGTCGCTGGGCAACCACACCTGGCGGCTGTTGCCGTTGTCGCCGGTGCTCATCACGCTGCCGCCGAAGCCCACCGTGTAGCTGACCTCGGAGCGCTCGAATTCCCACGGGTTGCCGAACTCCAGCCAGGTTTCCGTGTGCTCGTGTTGCCAGCCATCGATGAGTACCTGGCGGAACAGCCCGTGCTCGTAGCGGATGCCGTAGCCGTGGGCCGCCACGCCCAGAGTGGCCATGCTTTCCATGAAACAGGCAGCCAATCGGCCCAGGCCGCCGTTGCCTAGCGCGGCATCCGGTTCCAGTTCGCGGATCTCCTCGAAGTCCACCCCCAGGTCGTGCAGTGCCGCACGGGCCGTGTCCAGCAGGCCCAGGTTGCTCAGGTTGTCGACCAGCAGGCGACCGATGAGAAATTCCAGCGACAGGTAATAGACGCGCTTCTCCTCGCTGCGGTCGATCTGCAACGCCGCGTCTTCCCAGCGGTCGATGATGTGGTCGCGCGCCGCCAGCGCGGTGGCTTCGAACCAGTCATGGGGGCACGCCGAGGTGATGTCCTTGCCGGTGGCGTACTTGAGCTTGTCGAGGATGCGCGCGCGAAAGGCCTCCACACCTTCGCTGGGCTGGTCGGCGGGCTGGGACATGGTGCGTTCCTCGCTGCGAATCGGGATGGACTGTCATTCTGAAAGCCGATGCGGGCTGACGGTTCCCGCCCCGCCTGTCCGGCCGGGCAAACCGAGGGCGCGGAGAGGGGATCGAAGGGGTTTGTTCCTGGAGTCACCACCATGCCTCGTGGCAGTAAAGACAAGTACACAGCCAAACAGGAGCGCAAGGCCGAGCACATCGAGGACAGCTACAAGGCCAAGGGCGTTTCCGAGGATGAAGCCGAGGCCCGCGCCTGGGCGACAGTCAACAAGCAGTCCGGCGGCGGCGAGCGCGCCGGTGGCTCCGGACGCAGGAAGAGCGCTGCGGCCAAGGCCGATGATCGTGAGGAATCGGCCCGGCGGGCCGTGGCCACCCGGCGTGGCGTACCCCGTGCCCGCTCGGCGCCTGAGCGGCAGGAGAAGACCCGCGCTCAGCTGATGGAGGAAGCGCGGGCCAAGGACATTCGCGGGCGTTCGACAATGCGCAAGGCTGAGCTGATCGAGGCGCTGAAGCAGACGGGTTAGCTGCGTACCGCCCCGGTGGCCAGCGCGATCTTGCGCCGCGCGGTCGCCGCTTCGCGTTGCAGGAAGGAACCCGAGGCGACGGCGGACAGCAGGATCATCACATCCCCCAGCAACTCGGACATTTCCTCGAAGAACACATGGTGCGGGATGCTGCCCAGCACCTGTTTCTCGAACACATCGCCCAGCAGCAGGAAGCCCAGCCCGCTCAGCAGCAGCAGGCCGGCGCGCGAGCGGGCGAAGTCCAGGCCACAGCGCAACTGCGCGCGAAAGCCGGCGAACAGCGCGCACAGGCACAACAGGATCAGCCCGATCCCCAGCGAGAGGTTGCGGCCGCTACCCGAGCCCAGCAGGATCAGCAGATCCGGAATATCCAGGGTTTCGACGTCGACTTCGCGCAGTACGAAGCCATAGCACAGCAAGGCGCAGAACAGGACCACCAGGCGTCCCGTGCCCTTCTCCCAGATCGCTGTAGCGAGAAACATCAGGCAGGACAGCGCCAGCAGGACGGCCTGCAGGGTTTCCAGGATGCCATTCTCGGCGTAGACATTGACGTTGCCTTCCACGAACAGCGAATAGGTGGCCAGGGCGCCAAAGCCGAGCCAGGCGCCCAGGATAGCCGACACGACTGTCTTCTCATCGAACCTTCTATCGAACATCGCATACCTCATGACTACCCGGGGGAGTACCTGCCCGGATTGGGCCGGTCACTATACTTACAAGGCTTCTGTAGACAATGGACTCGAAATGCTAAGGTGTGTTGCATTTTTGTCTCTTATTGAACCGTCATGAGCAATCTCAGCGATCTCGAACTCTTCGCCCTCACAGTCAAGCACGGGGGATTCAGCGCCGCCTCGCGAGCCGCAGGCATCGAGAAGTCGCGCCTGAGCCGCCGGGTAACGGCCCTGGAAAAACAGCTGGGCGTAGCGCTGCTCCACCGCACCACCCGCACGGTGGTGCTCACCGAGGCGGGCCAGCATTTCCACCGACACTGCCAGGCGACCCTGGAAAGCCTGCGCGCGACCTACGAATGCCTGGCCGAGCTGCAGGCCGAGCCTGCTGGCGTCGTGCGCATCAGTGCGCCGCTGCTGCTCGCCGAAAGTTATCTGGCGCACGTAGTGCCGGAGTACCTGCGTGCACACCCCAAGGTTTCGGTGGTGATCGAGGCCGGTGACAGCGATGTGGATCTGTTCGCCGACCGGGTCGATATCGCTCTACGCGTCATTACGCCAGGCAAGGACAGTGAGCCGAGTGGCGTGGTCATTCGCGAGCTGGGACGGTCCTCGCCGATCCTGGTGGCCAGCCCGGATTTCCTGGCCCGCCATGGAACGCCCCGGTCGATCGACGAGCTGAGCGGGCTGCCCTCCATTTGCCGTCCGGAGGAAGTGTCCCAGGGTTCCGGTTACTGGGAGCTGTTTCGTGAGCGCGCAGTACCGGTGGTGGTTCGCCACAATCCGGCGCTAGTAACCCGGAACATCCGGGTGCAACTGGAGGCAGCGATTCACGGCACCGGGGTCGCTCTGCTCCACGGCACCCTGCTCAAGGCCACCCTTCGCGAGGGCCTGCTGGCACGTGTCCTTCCCGAGTGGAACGGCCGAACCAGTGCGCTGGGACTTGCCTACCCGAGCCCGCGCGGCATGCTGCCTTCGGTGCGCAGCCTGATCGACTTCATTCTGCTCACTCTGCCGGGAGTTCTGGATCAGGATTTCTATGCCGAGGCGGGGCGCGGGCGTTAGGTCGCGTTATCGGTCAGCGCCATCTGCAACCCCATCGCGCAGGCTGTTATCCGGGCTCTCCATCCGCGGGGGCCTGATGGGGACCCTCTAGGGGCGGCTTTACCCCGGCAGGCGGCACCTGCCTGGGCAGCTGCGGCCGTTGCTCAACCGCCAGCCCGCCAAACGACACCGTGGCATCCACATAACGCAGTGCCGACTTCATGTCCTTCCAGCCGACATACTGCATCAGCGCCTTCAGGTCCCAGCCGCTGCCGGCGGCCCAGGTGGCGAAGCCGCGACGCAGCGAGTGGCTGCTATACGCTTCGGCCGGAATGCCGGCCTGCTCCAGGATGCGCCGCAGCAAGGCGATCAGGCTGTTGGGGTTGAGTCCCTCTCCGGCCAGACGCCCCCAGCGGTCGATGCGTCGGAATACCGAGCCGCTGGTCAGCCCGGCGGTACCGATCCAGTCCAGGTAGGCCTGTACCGGGCAGAGCCGGCGCAAGGCCGGCGCCTGATGCGTCACGCCCAGATTGTCTCTGTCGCCCTTGCTGCGCGGCAGGTATAGGGTCATGCCAGAGCCGGCCACCGCCTGGACGTGCTCCACCTGTAGGCGGCACAACTCATCGCTGCGAAAGCCCCGCCAGAAGCCCAGCAACAGCAGCGCGCGATCCCGGCGGGCGCGCAACAGGGCCGCTCGGTTTCCATCCTGAAGGGCCTCTTCTGCCTGGCGTTCCAGATCGTCAGCCACCTGCTGCAACTGTTGCAGCTGCAGCGGCGCAGCCTGCTTTTCCCGGGCTGGATGCAGGCTGCGGATGCCTTTCAGTACCTGGCGTACCAGCGGCGCCTTGGTGGGATCGGGAAAGCCCTGGGTGACATGCCACTGCGACAAGGCCGCCAGACGCAGCTTGAGGGTGTTGAGCGCAAGCGTTCCGGCATGCTCGGCCAGGTAGCGGGCCACGCTGTCATTGGTCGCGGGCAGGAAGCCACCCCAGCTCACCTCGAAGTGCTCGATGGCGGCCTGGTAACTGCGCCGGGTGTTCTCCCGGGTGCCGGCCTGCAGATAGCGCTCGACCTCGCTCATGTCCTCTCCCCTGTACCGCTGTGAGGTCAGCTGTGCCTGAGAACGGCCCTGACCTGTGATAAGCCTCCATTATCTTATCTTTATTCTAGGCTGCATGTTGCGCAGAATATAGCCATACTGGTATGTATTTACGTATTACGTACAAACGCTACGAAATAATAGGAGCACACATGGCACGCAGCGGCATCAACAGGGCACTGGTGCAGAAGGCAAGGGATGCACTGCTCGCCCGTGGCGAGCACCCCAGCATCGACGCCATCCGCGTTGAGCTCGGCAATACCGGGTCCAAGAGCACCATCCACCGTTGCCTCAAGGAGCTGGAGGGTCGGGGGTCGACCATCCAGACCGAGCCTGGCACGCCGATCAGCGAGCGGCTCGGACAACTCGTGGCGCGTCTGGCCGAGGCGCTGGAAGAGGAAGCCGCCGAGGGCGTGGCCGAGGAGCGCGCCGAGCTGGCCCGCGACCGCCTGGAATGGCAGCAGCGCCTGCAGGACAGCGAGGCGCGGGTCAGTCAAGTGCAGACGCAGCACGGCGAGTTGGCCAGCCGTCTCGCCGAGCAGGGCCAGGTAAACAATCAGCTGCGCGACCAGTTGCAACAACGCGAACTGGAGTTGGCGCGCGCCCTGCAGGCCACCCAGGACCTGCAGACGCGCCTGGAGGACCGCGACGGCCAGATCCGCTCGCTGGAAGAAAAGCATCAGCACGCACGGGATGCGCTGGAGCACTATCGCCAGGCCAGCCGTGAACAGCGTGAGCAGGACCAGCGCCGGCATGAAACCCAACTGCAGCAGCTGCAGATGGAGCTGCGTCAGGCGCAGCAGAGCCTGCTGGTCAAACAGGACGAGCTGACTCGCCTGCACCGGGACAATGAGCGGCTGCTTACCGAGTCTGCGCAACTGCGGCGTGAGCAGGAGCGCCTGTCTGCGGAGTTGCCTGCCCTGCAAGAGCGCCTTGCCCAGGCCGGAACCTCCGTGCAGGTGCTACAGGTGCGTCTGGAGACTGCGCAACAGGAGGTGAAGAAGTTGGGGGTCGCGCGCATGGAAGACGCCGAGCGTTTGCGGCAGGCGCACGTGGAGCTGTCTCGCCGAACGGCACCGGACCTGTACCGGGCGTTGGCGCTACGCCCAGACGACTGCCGCCCCCTGCTGGAGGCGGTCCTGCCACTGGCAACGGATGCGGGCCAGCGTCTGCAGCAGGCATTTCCCAGCGATGCCGAACGCCTGCGCACGGAGCGCGAAACCGAGTTGCATCTGAAAGAGCGCCTTGAAGCCCTGCTGCCCTGCCAGGCGGAAGGCAGCCAGCGGGCGGTCTGGCTGGTAGACGGCTGCGTGGGTGCCGCCTTGCATGGCGGCGCCTTCAGCATCGCGCTGTTGCGTGATGGCAAACCCGTGCTGGCACTGGTCATGGCGCCGAGCGACGAACAGGGGCAGGCCGATTGCATCGCCTGGGCGTCTGGGCTGGAGGGCTTGCTGCGTAACGGTACTCCTGTGACCTCTGCCCTGCCTCGCCTGCGGCTGGATAAGGGCGCGCAGGTGCTTTCAGATCGGGCGGACGAGCGGCTGCGGCAATGGAGTGCGCCGGCGGAGCTGATGCTGGTGCCGCATCCCGCCTACCGCCTGGCGCGCGTTGCCGCCGGTGACGGGGTATGCGCCTTGGGCAGCCAGAGCGTGCCGCAACGAAGCCTGCGCGCCGCGCTGGCTCTGCTCAAGGCGGCTGGAGGCGTGCTGTTGGACCCCCGCGGGCAATTGATCGAGCCAGGGCGCGAATCCCTGGACGGCTTCTGGGCCGGCGCCTCCAGTGCCTGCGCCCTGCTGGTGGAGCGCAGCCGGCAGGTGCGGCTGCGCTGACGGTTCACGAGGCTTTCTTGAGCCCCTTTTTCATGCTTTCCATCTCCAGACCGAGTTCTTCGAGGCGCGATTTGCCCAGCAGCTTGGTCGCTTCAGGGAAGAGTTCCCCCTCTTCTTCCTCGATATGGTGTTCGAGCAGTTCCTTGAGAACCTTCACCCGGCCGGTGAACGGAAGGCTTGCCGGGTCGGTCTGCAACAGGTCCGGCAGCACCAGCGCCTCGACGGTCCGATGCTCCTCGCGGGCCTCGGCATCCATGATGGCGGCATCCTTGCCGCCTGCCTGCTTGTAGGCGGGATAGAAAAGCTGCTCCTCCAGCTGGGTGTGGATGGACAGCTCCAGTTCGATCTTGTGCAGCAGCTCCTGACGGGTCTTCACCGCCCGTTCGGTGGTCGCACTCAGCTGTTCCAGCAGCTTGCGCACGGTTTCATGGTCTTGTTTGAGCAGCTCGATGGCATTCATTCGGTCTCTCCACGTCATATCACCCTCACGGTAGGGAGCAGACCGCCAGGCCACGCCAGCGGTTCGTGTACCGGGATGGATGGCTGCCTCCCGGCCCGGTCTCATGAACCTATCGGTCCCAGGGTCGTCAATCAGTCATCCGTGCTGCGAGGTCAGATCATGCTGAACACGCTGCCCCGACTGCTGCACGCTCCAGCAGGTGCCTGGCTGGATATTCGCAAAAGGGCTGATCGTCACCCGTGGGGGTTCGCGCCCGTCCTGCTCGGACTAGCGCTGTTGCCGGCAATCTGCACCTATATCGGTGCGGTCAAGGTCGGCTGGAGCTTCTTCGGCGAGAACGATGTTCGCTACCTGGCCCCGCACAGCGGATTCAACCTGGCGCTGATGTGCTATCTGGCCTTCCTGTGCGGTGTTCTGGTGATGGCAGTGCTGACCCGCTGGGTGCTGTACCGCACGGCGTCGCGTCCGACGCTGCCGGAAAGCCTGACCTTCAACACCGTCGTGGCCGTACCCCTGATGCTGGGAGGCCTGGCTGCCCTGCATCCGGAACGCTGGCTGTTGCTGATCGTGGCGGTACTGACCAGCGGCGCATCCACGTTCCTGCTATTCGTCGGGGTGCCGGTCTTCATGCGCATGACGCGGCGGGAGTCCCTGTTCTACACCGCCTGCCTTCTCGGTTTCGGCTTCCTGGCGCTGCTGACCACGGCCTTCATGTTCCTGGAGTTCTGGCTGGAGACCTTCATGACCAGTGAGTACCGGACGGAGCCGGCGCTCCCTCTCGACGATTCCATGACCCCATCGCAGGAGAACGCACCATGAAACACCCTTGGTTGCCCGTTGCCGGGCTTTCCTTGTTGCTGACCGCTGCGTCGGCCTGGGCGGATATGAGAGCACAGGACTTCGTCGACAAGGCGTCGGCTGCCGGCATGGCGGAGATCGAAGCTGCCCGTTTGGCCCTGGAGGAAGGCCATTCCGCGGAGGTAAAGCGCTTCGCCGAGCGGATGATCAAGGATCACACGGCAGCTAACGAGGACCTCAAGGCCCTGGCCAGCCGCAAGCAGCTCGAGGTTGCCGACGCTCCCGATGCCATGGACAAGGCAAAGACCATGCTCCTTGAATTGCGTGAGGGCGAGAACTTCGATGACGCCTACGCCCGGAACCAGGTCAATGCCCATGAGCAAGTGGTCGAGCTGTTCCGAGAAGCGTCGCAGAGCCTCGACGACCGGGAGCTGCAGGCGTTCGCCAAGGAAAAACTGCCCGCGCTGGAGGAGCACCTGGAAATGGCCCGCAAGCTGGCCGGTGACCAATAAGCCCGACCTCCCGCTGGAAACCAGGCGCTGCGTGGGCTGCAGCCGGTCGCTCGGGCCCGGGAAGGCTCAGTCCCCTGCTAAAGTGAATGAGTCACTGCTGAATCACAGAGGGACGGCAACATGTCAAAACAAGAAAGCCCTATCGATTACCTGATCGAAGTGCTCTCCAAGGACTACCGGATCACCCGCGAACTCCGACCGGATGCTTCACTGGTCCTGACGCTGCATCGGCGTTCCGACGACGTCCAGGTGCTGCGTCGGGTGGTGACGGCGCAGGAGCAACGCAATCCCGTGCTCATCAACGATGTGCTGGAGCGCGTTCGCCGCGACCTGCTTGCTCACCAGGGCCCCCTGCAGAAAAGCCATATCGGCTACTTCCACAAACGCCTCCAGTTGCCCTACTTCTGATCACCGGAACGGGGCGGTGTGCCGCCCCCATCCGGCCCTTCCTTGGAATCATTCGCCGTCGCGCTTGCCCAACGAGCAGTGTCCGTTAGGAGCGGGACATGCCGCGATCTCCCGAAGCGCCAGAGGATGACTTCAGACCCCGCGATCATCCCGTCGAGGATGACATCGCCTTCCAGCGCAAGGCCTGGAAAGTGGAGCGGGTCGGCTGGGCGTGCCTGCTGGTTCTGGTCGTGCTCGCCCTGCTGGGGTTGTTTTCCAATGGTCCCTTGAGCGACCGACGCCTGACAACGCCCGACGGCACCCTGCAGGTCGATGACCAGCGCTTTCTCCGCCAGGGCGGACGCAGTCCCCTGCGACTTGCCCTGCAGGGCGAGCCGGGCGCCACACTGCAGGTCGTGCTGGAGGCGCCGTTCCTGGATACCCACCGGATCGAGGCGCTTGAACCGCACCCGCTGGAATCGGGTAGCGCACAAGGTGGGCTGCGCCTGGCGGTGCGCGCTGACCGGGACGGCCGCGCAACCCTGCACTTCAGCCTGCGACCGGACCGGACGGGAGCGACCCACCTGACGATACGGTTCGGCGAGCACCGACTGCGGCTCTGGCAGTTCATCTATCCCTGAAGGAGGTGACCATGGACGTGGTGCTGCGTGCGGCATCCCTCTATTTCGCCCTGATGGTGCTGTTTCGCCTGGCGGGGCGCCGCTCGCTGGCGGAGATCACCCCGTTCGACCTGATCCTGCTGCTGGTGATTGGCGAAGCCACCCAGGAAGCCCTACTGGGCGATGACCATTCCTTTTCCAACAGCCTGCTGGCGATCTGCACGCTGGTGGTTCTCGACGTCGGGCTGTCGATGCTCAAGCTGCGCAGCAAGGGGACTCAGCGATGGCTGGATGGCACGCCGACGCTGCTGGTCGAACATGGTCGCCCGCTCAGGGCGCGCATGGTGGAGGCGCGCCTCCAGGATGAGGACATTCTTCAGGCGGCCCGACAGGGCCAGGGACTGGAGCACATGGAGCAGATCAAGTACGCGATCCTCGAACCCAACGGGAAGATCTCGATCATCCCCTATTCGTAGGGGTGGCAATGCCACCACCCCCTCGTCAGACGCTCAGCCGTTGGCCCGCGCCGCGTTGCGCAGGGCGCGCACTTCGTCATGGTTGCGCAGCACGCCTTCATACTGGCGTTGCACAATGGCCCTGACGTCTTCCGGCAGTCCCTTTTCCAGGGCCTTCTGGTAGCTGCGCTTGGCGACATCCTCACCGCGCTCGCACTCGTTGAGGATCGACTCGTCATCCTTGCCGGTGATCAGCGACTTCAGATCGACCCAGCGACGGTGCAGATCGCCGCCAACGCTGGTGTCGGTTTCCGGGTTGCCGCCGCGCTGGCGGACCAGTTGCTGCAGCTCCGCCGCGGCCTCAGCGCACTGCTGCGCACGGGTATGGAACAGGCTCTTGAGCTCGGGGCGGCGGACATCCTCGGCACAGGTACGAAAGCCGGCCTCGCCGTCCTTGCAGGTTTCAATCAAGTCATTGAGTACGGAAACGGTCTGCTTGTTATCGGTCATGGTGCCTCCTGGGAAGTACGTTGCCCTTTCCCTGACTACTCGCGCGGCCGGCGGGTTCTATGCCCGGGATCACCGGTCAGTCACGTACCAGACGCAGGCGCTCGCCCACCACCATCTCGGTGATCCAGTTGACCAGGATGTTGGTGTACGACTCCTGCGCGACCCTATCGCTGAGCGAATGGTCGGCGGAATCGATGATCCGGTGGCTCAGGGAATGCGCCTGGCGGAAGGCGGTGCGATAACTCATCAGGGTCGCGTGGGGCACGTGTTCGTCATGCTCGGATTCAACTAACAGCACATCGCCGCGAAACTCGGCGCAGGCTCTCAGCGCCCGGTTGTCCGCCACCGGTATCGGATGGCTGCGGTAGTGGGCCAGGTCGGCCTTGTCCAACTGCCGCTTGGGTGTTCCCCACTGGGCGTCCCGGTAGATGGCCGGCACGCGCAAGGCCAGCCATTTGACCGGACGCAGGCTGGTGAGGATGGTCGCCAGGTAGCCGCCATAACTGGTGCCCACCACGGCGATGGCATCGGTGTCGATCGCCGGGTGACCGCGCAGGCGGTCGTAGGCGGCCACCAGGTCGCGCAGATTGTCTTCCCGCGACACCTGGCACAGGCGCGCCTCGGCACTGGCGTGGCCGCGCAGGTCAAAGGTCAGGCAGATGCAGCCGAGCCCGGCGATGCCCTTGGCGCGCGCCAGGTCGCGCTGCTGGCTACCGCCCCAGCCGTGCACGAACAGAACGCCTGGCACATGGGTGCGTGGGGTGAGGAATGTCCCTTCCATGAACTCCTGCTCCACCTGGATCTGGATCGTCTCACTTCGGGCCGTCATAGGGTTCCACCATGGCGTACTTGAGCAAAAAACCCACTTCAGCGTCCTTGCCACGGAAGATCACCGTGGCGTTGGCGGGCAACGGTTTATCCTCGAAACGCTCGAAAGACGAGGCGCGCACTGCACGCAGTCGCGGGTTGTCGATGAAGGCTTGCAGGGCGGCCACCTCGGCGCTGGTGGCGCCGCCGATGCGCCAGGATTGCTCGAGTATCCCGGCGCGCATCTGACCCTGCAGGTCGAGGCCTTGCACCGTGTCGTAGTTGCGCCGCGACGCGAAGAAACCGGGCAGCAAGGCATCCGCCGCTGCATCGAAGCAGCGGGCCTGGGCGATGGCCAGGCGCACGGGGTCGGCCAGGTCCAGCGTAAGCAGCGCGTCGTAATCGCCCTGCACCACCACCAGGTCGGAGCCGCCATAGGCAAGCTCCCCGGCATGGTCCGGCGTCACGTGCTGGGTGCCGAAGTAGCTTAGCAGCCGGCCATCAATGGATAACTGACCGACACTGAAGGTCTGGCATTCGGCCAGGTCCTGCTCGAAGACCACCCCGCCTTCCAGCATCGCGTCTCCATTTGGCTCGCCGAACCAGGCGTGCAGCTCATCCATAGCGGAGATTTTCCACTGTTCCCGGCCGCCGCTGGCCCGCGCCGCCTTGACGCGTACGGTGCCGTGCGGCAGTAGCTGGCGCACAGCCACTTCGGCATCGTACCGGGAAAACACGCTGAACCCCGGCAGCGCGCACTCGTGCACGCGGGTTGCAAAAGCCTCGCTCCAGCCTTCGGGGTGGATGGCCCGAGGCGAGACCAGCGGATGGGCGATGATCTTGCTGGCCATGAAATCCCGCTCCACATAGCCGCCGAACAGATCGTCCGGCCCGTGCACGTTGAGGGCGCGGGCCTCCTCTGGTCCCTTGAGGGTCTGAGCAGGCACCAAATAACAGCGGTGTCCGGCGTGCAGGCGCGGATCGAAGTCCCCGCCGTATTCCAGACCGCGAATGCTGGCCAGCCAGCGGGCGATGAACCGGGTGGTTTCGCGCTGGTGCCGTGGCGCCCTGGGGTTATTGATGTGGGACAGAACGATCGGCCGTGGGGTGACGGGCATGGCAGTTCTCCCTGCAAGCGGCACGAAAGAGGCTGTGCGTGAGTGAATGACCATGACGACCGGGGCCAGTTCGTCATGGACGGGTCAACGCCGACGATGGCTTGCCTATAGTCAACGGCGATCGCCCCTGGGAGTCACCACCATGCTGAATGCGGCCCTGCAGCGCTTTTCCCGCCTGGAGCTAGTGCCCTCCGCCACCCCGCTGGAACGCCTGGAGCGTCTCTCCGCCCACATGAACTGCGACATCTGGGTCAAGCGTGATGACCTCACCCCGCTGGCCATGGGCGGCAACAAGGTTCGCAAGCTCGAATACCTGGGCGCCGATGCGCTGCGGGCCGGCGCCGACTGCCTGGTGACCGCTGGAGCCATACAGTCCAATCACGTGCGCCAGACAGCCGCTCTGGCCGCCCGGCAGGGCATGGCATGCCACGCCCTCCTGGAGAATCCCCTGGGCGCGACACAGGCCTGCTACCTGGGCAATGGCAACCGACTGCTGCTGGACCTGTTCGGCGTAACGGTAGAAACGGTCGCCACGCTGGGCGATCCGGACGCCCAGCTGGAAGCGCTGGCCGAGCGCCTGCGTGCTCAGGGCAAGCGACCCTATGTGCTGCCCGTGGGCGGTTCCAATGCCTTGGGTACCCTGGGCTATGTGCGCGCCGGGTTGGAGCTGGCGCAGCAGATTCACGCCCTCGGGCTGCGCTTCGCCGCCGTGGTTGTCGCCTCCGGCAGCGCGGGGACCCAGGCAGGTCTGAGCCTGGCACTGGCCCACGAAATGCCGGAACTTCCGGTCATTGGCATCACCGTGTCGCGGCCGGCAGATGCGCAGCGCCCCAAGGTCATGGGGCTGATCGAGCGCTGCGCGGCCCTGCTGGGCGTCGATGTGCCGCACCCGCTACAGGTGCAGCTGTGGGACGAGTACCACGGCCCCTGCTACGGCGAGCCAAACGAGGGAACCCAGGCGGCACTGCACAAGCTTGCGCGGTGTGAAGGGCTGCTGCTCGATCCGGTCTACACCGGCAAGGCCATGGACGGCCTGCTCGACGGCATTGCCCTGACTCGTTTTGCAGAAGGTCCGGTGCTATTCGTACATACCGGTGGTACACCCGCCCTGTTCGCCTATCACCCCGCCGCGGGCTGAGTTTGCTCGCAAGGCCGTCTGTCATTTCAGTGTCATCACCGCGTGGGTTGGGCGAACTTCGTCCGTCAGCGCCTGCCTCACCTTCAACGCGGCCACGGGATCAAGGAAGAGCGGATCAAGTTTTTCCGCCGCTGGCCGCCAATACGGGTGTGGGTCCGTTTCTGACGGCGGCCGGGTTGCGGCAAGCGCAAGGCGGACCTCGCACCAATGGAGGTCGAATGGAAATGGACATGCATTCGCGCAACGCCACCAAGGCCCCTCCCTGGAAGGCTGTCGGTTGCCATCAGCTGGATCGGATACCGCTGATCGAATTCGACACGCTGCTACGCCCCTTCCAGCGGGCCGTGATTCTGGCGACACATCCCTTTGACGAAGTGCTTGCCTGCGGCGGTCTGCTGCAGATTCTCAGCCTGCGCGGTCATGCCCTGCAGCTGATCTCAGTGACTGACGAAGCCTATGGGCCGGACGACCTGCCGCAGGGACGCAGCGTCGCGCAAGCGCTGGAAAATTCCGACTCGCTGCGCCGCCTGGGCATTCCGCCACTGCAGATGAAATGGGTGCGCGGCCGATTTATGCCGAACCAGTTGCGCCCCGACAGCCTGCTGGACTTCCTGCTGCGCTACCTGCGCCCCGGTGACGTGGTCTTTGCCCCCTGGCGGCTGGATGGTGATCCGGACCGCGAGACAGTAGGCCGTGGTGCACACGCGGCTTGCGAAATGCTGGGGACTCGTCTGGTGGAAATGCCTATCCAGGCTTGGCAATGGGCATCCGGCGAGGATGGCAACCTGCCCTGGCGGCGTTCATGCAAGCTGGTACTTGATCATCCGACGCTGGCGCGCAAGCGCCACGCCATCAAATTCCAGACATCCGGACCGATGGACTGGCTTGCGTACCGGTCCGACGAGCGCTGGCATCTGCAACTGCATTACGAGCTGTTCATTCTCTGATCGGGCGTTGGATGCCCCTGCCAAGGAAAGGGCAACTCCGCTAGACTTGCGTTCATTTTTCCGGGCTCGCTTGCCCTTGTTGGAGTCTTCATGGAGAAGCTGAAAACCGCGCCGGCCGTGGATGCCGGACAGCTCAAGGGCCGTACTGGCCTGGCGCGTATTCTCAATGCCACCGGTTATTCGATGGCCGGGTTGAAGGCGGCCTTTACGGGGGAAGCTGCCTTCCGACAACTCGTCCTGATCAATCTGGTGCTGATCCCCCTCGCTTTCTGGCTGGATGTTACCCGCGCCGAGCGCGCCATCCTGGTAGGGGTGGTGTTTCTGGGACTGATCGTGGAAATCCTCAACTCTGCCATCGAGGCCGCGGTGGATCGCATTTCCCTGGACATTCACCCGCTGGCCAAACGCGCCAAGGACATGGGCAGCGCCGCGCAATTCCTGGCACTCAGCCTGATCGCGCTGGTCTGGAGCACCATCCTGCTCTGAGGTCGCGTCCTCGTGTGCCCGATGTCGGGCGCATGAGGCGCAACGTGGCGAAAATACGCCCATTTTTGTTAGTCCGGCGGCGAACGCTCGCCAACTACCTGACTCGTCTGTTCTGCTGAAAACCCGCGCTCACCCTTCGATACGTGCGTTCGCCGCCAAAACGGAATCATTCTCCGCCGAAATCAGGATTAGTTACGGAACCTGGCACAGGCCTTGCGAAAAGCACCCGCCCGACCGTGACCGCAGGTTCCGGCCGGAGCTCCTATCCCCAGAACAAAAAAGGAAACTCCGTGATCAAGACAGTCCTGGCCGTCTGTCTCGGCATCGCCACCCTGGCGGGTGCCGTCGAGGCGCAAGCCGATCCGATCCTCATCAAATTCTCCCACGTGGTCGCCGAAGACACCCCCAAGGGCAAGGGGGCACTGCTGTTCAAGCAACTGGTCGAAGAACGCCTGGGCGACCAGGTGCAGGTTGAGGTGTTCCATAACTCCAGTCTTTACGGCGACGCCGAAGAACTGGCCGCCCTGCGTGACAACAAGGTGCAGTTACTGGCCCCCTCGCTGGCCAAGTTCGAGACCTACACCCGCCAGCTGCGGGTCTTCGATCTACCCTTCCTGTTCGATGACCTGGACGCGGTGGACCGCTTCCAGAAGCGCGCCAAGGGGCGGCAGTTGCTGTACTCGATGGAGCAGCACGACATCCTGGGGCTGGCGTACTGGCACAACGGCATGAAGCAGCTGTCCGCCACCCGTCCGCTACGCCTGCCTGAAGACGCAGCCGGTCTGAACTTCCGTATTCAACAGTCGGAGGTTCTGGAGACCCAGTTCAATCAGGTAGGCGCGCTGACCACCCGTCTGGCCTTCTCCAAGGTGTTTGATGCATTGGCCAGCGGGCAGGTGCAGGGAGCGGAAAACCCCTGGTCCAACGTCTACAGCCAGCGCTTCCACGAAGTGCAGCCGTACATCACCGAGAGCAACCATGGCGTGCTGGATTACATGCTGGTCACCAATGCGCGCTTCTGGTACGGCATCCCGCACCGGATCCGCACGCAACTGGAAGCCATCATCGACGAGGTGAGCTATGCGGTGAACCGGGAGGCCGCCCGGCTCAATGCGCTGGACCGGCAGCGCGTGGCGGAGTCCGGGCACAGCCAGATCATCAGCCTGAGCCCTCGAGAACGCGAGGCTTGGCGGGTCGCCATGGAACCGGTGTGGAGGCATTTCGAAGCGGACATCGGCCCCGACGTGCTCAGGGCCGCGCGAGCATCCAATCTGCGCGAGGAGTAGGCCCCGTCGGCAACTAGGGTGGACAACGTGTTCCTTGTCCACCGTTACGCTGAGGTCGCGCTCCGCTGGCGGCCAGACAAAGCGATGCCCTCCTACTTCGCCGCTTTCAAGGCCGCTCGGGGTCGCTTAGTTCCCCACTTTCCCAACCACCACCCAGCGCGGCGATCAGCTGTACGCTCGCACGCAGGCGGTTGCCCAGCAGGCTCAATGCGCTGCGCTCGTTGTTCAGCGCAGCCGCCTGCACGATCACCACACTGTTGAAGTCTACGGTGCCGGCCCGGTACTGGTTCCCAATCAGACGCAAGGATTCGCGCGCGGCAGCCACGGCTTCTTGCTGCAACTGCTGCTCGCGCTCCAGCACACTCAACTCGACCAGGGCGTCCTCCACCTCCCGAAAGGCATCCAGCACCGTCTGCCGGTACTGGGCCACCGTCTGGTCGTAGGCCGCCTCGGCCCGTTCCAGCTCGGCGCGCCGGGCACCTCCATCGAACAGCTCCAGGGCCAACGCCGGTCCCAGGGACCAGTAGCGATTCGGCAGACTGATCCAGTCGGCAAAGCTGCTGCTGCGGTAACCGCCCAGCGCTGAAAGGCTGAGATCGGGGAACCAGGCGGTCTTCGCCACGCCGATGTCGGCGTTGGCTGCCATCACGCTGCGCTCGGCCGAGGCCACGTCCGGGCGACGTTCCAGTAGTTGCGACGGCAGCGCCGGCGGAATATTCGGCAATGCGGGGAGCCCGGTGCGAGCGACAATCGAGAAGCCGGCGGGCGGCAGACCGATCAGCACGGCGATCGCATGCTCCAGCTGGGCGCGCTGCCATTCCAGATCGACAGCCTGGGCCTGGGTGCTTTTCAGCTGGGTCAGCGCCTGGCTGACGTCGGATTTCGGCACGATGCCGGCACGGTACTGGTTTTCGGTCAGGCTCAGCGATCGCTGGTAGGCCTCCAGCGTGGCTTCCAGCAGGCGGCGCTGCTCATCGAGCACGCGCAACTGCAGGTAGTTCTGCACCAGTTCGGTCTGCAGGCTGAGCCGCGCGGCGGCCAGGTCCGCCTGGCTGGCCTGGGCGCTGGCGCGTTCCGACTCCAGGGTGCGACGCAGCCGGCCCCACAGGTCCAACTGCCAGTTCAGGCCCAGATTGGCATCGTAGGAATCCCGTCGACTATCTGACGTCACGCCTTGCTGGGAGCCCGACCCGATGGAGCTGCGCCCGACCTCGGCGCCGGCGCTGACGGTCGGATAGAAGGCTGCGCGCGCGCCGCGTACCAGTGCGCGCGCCTGACGATACTGCGCCTCGGCAGCCGCCAAATTCTGGTTGGACACGTTCAGGCGCTCGACCAGCGCATCCAGCTCCCAGTCGTCGTACAGCGACCACCAGGCACCGCGCTCCAAGGCATCGGCGGGGGCTGCCGGCTTCCAGCCCTGCACCTGGCGGTACTGCTCGGGTACGTCCAGTTCGGGACGCTGGTAATCGGGACCCAGGGCACAGGCGCTAAGGCTGCTGGTCAGCAGGGCGAGGGTCAGAAGTCGAAAGGAAGCGTTCATCAGGCGGCATCCACTGCGGTGTGCACGCGCCGGCGGCCGAAGCGCTGGCGCAGGCGGTCGAAATACAGGTACACCACCGGCGTGGTGTACAGGGTAAGCAACTGGCTGAGCAGCAGTCCGCCGACGATGGCCAGGCCCAGCGGCTGGCGCATCTCGCCGCCTTCGCTGCTGTCCAGCAGCAGCGGCACGGCGCCAAGGATGGCCGCCAGAGTGGTCATCAGGATCGGCCGGAAGCGCAGCAGGCAGGCCTCGCGGATAGCGGCCAGCGAGTCGCGCCCCTCGCGTTCCAGCTGCAGGGCCAGGTCGATCATCAGGATGGCGTTCTTCTTGACGATGCCGATCAGCAGGAACAGGCCGAGCAGCGAGATCAGGCTGAACTGACCGCCGGTGAGCTGGATGGCCAGCAGCGCGCCGACCCCGGCCGAGGGCAGTGTGGAGAGGATGGTCAGCGGGTGCACGTAGCTCTCGTAGAGCACGCCCAGCACGATGTAGACGATCACCAGGGCGCCGAGAATCATCAGCGGCTGGCCCTGCTGGGTCTGCTGCAGCATGCCGCCGGTGCCACCGATCAACCCCTGCACCTCGGTGGGCAGGCCGACCCGCGCCACCGCCTCGTTGATTGCCGCCACGGCCTGATCGGCGCTGTAACCCGGCGCCACCGAGTAGCCGATGCTCTCCGCGGCGAACTGGCTCTGGTGGCTGACGCGATCCTCTTCCAGGCTACGCTCCCAGGAGGAAAAGGCCGACAGCGGCACGCGGCTGCCATCGGCGGCGATCACCTGCACCCGGTCCAGGGCTTCCGGATGCTGGGCATAGCGCGGATCGATCTCCATCACCACGCTGTACTGGTTGAGGGTGTCGTAGATGGTGGAAATCTGCCGCTGGCTGAAGGCGTTGTTCAGCACGCTGGTCACCATGGCCATGTCCACGCCCAGGCGCTTGGCGGTTTCGCGATTCACCTGCAGGGTGATCTGCTGGGCGCCCTCGCCCTCGCTGGCATCGATATCGGTGAGCTGTGGCAGCGCGCGCAGGGCTTCGCGCACCCGGGGCAGCCAGATACGCAGGTCATCCAGGTCGCTGGCCAGCAGCACGAACTCGTTTTCCGTGCTGCGCTGGCGGCCGCCGATCTGCAGGTCCTGGTTGACCATCATGAACAGCCGCGCGCCGGGGATCTTCGGCAGCTCGCGACGCAGGCGATCGACCACCGCCTGCGCGCCGATGCGCCGTTCGGCCAGCGGTTTGAGGCGCACCATCATGAAGGCGTTGTTGATACCGCCACTGCCACCGATGAAGCCGGCCACGCTTTCCACCGCCGGGTCGGTCAGCACCGCCTGGCGAAACTGTTCCATCTTCGGCTGCATGACCTGGAAGGACAGGCCGTCATCACCGCGGATCATGCCCATCAGCAGGCCGGTGTCCTGCTGCGGCAGGAAGGTCTTGGGCACCGCCACGTAGAGATAGACGTTCAGCGCGATGGTGCCCAGCAGCAGGAGCAGCATCAGACGGGTGTGGCGCAACGCCCAGTCCAGGCTGCGCGCATAGCCGGCAAGCACCCTGCCCTGCAGGTGCTTGCCGGCACGTTGCAGGCGCCCCGGTTCGCGGGATGACTCGGCCTTGAGCCAGCGTGCGCAGAGCATCGGCGTGAGGGTCACCGAGACCAGCAGGGAAATCAGGATGGCCGCTGCCAGGGTCAGCGAGAACTCGCGGAACAGCCGCTCGACGATGCCACCCATGAACAGGATGGAGATGAACACCGCGACCAGCGACAGGTTCATCGACAGCAGGGTAAAGCCCACCTCCTTGGCCCCCTTGAGCGCGGCGGGCAGTGGCCTTTCGCCGTTCTCGATATGCCGGGCGATGTTCTCCAGCACCACGATGGCGTCGTCGACCACCAGACCGGTGGCGACGATCAGCGCCATCAGCGACAGGTTGTTCAGCGAAAAGCCCCACAGGTACATGGCCGCGAAGGTGCCGATCAGCGACACCGGCACCGCCAGTGCCGGAATCAGCGCCGCCCGCCAGTGGCCGAGGAAGGCGAATACCACCAGGATCACCAGCCCCACGGCGATCAGCAGGGTGCGTTCGGCCTCGCGCAGGGTGGCGCGGATCACCGACGAACGTTCCATCGCCACGTCCAGCTCGAGGCTGGCGGGAATCACCGCACGCAGCGCCGGCAACTGGGCGTTGATGGCTTCGATCGTCTCCAGGATGTTGGCACCGGCCTGGCGGTTGATCACCACCAGCACGGCTTCCCGGTCGTTGTAGAAGCCGCTGTTGTAGCGGTCCTCTACCGCATCGCGCACGCTGGCCACGTCGCCCAGGCGAATCGCCGCGCCGTCCTGGTAGCGAATGATCAGGGGGATGTACTCGGCGGCCGTGCGCAGCTGGTCGTTGGCCTGGATCTGCCAGTGGCGCCGGTCGTCCGCGACGGCGCCCTTGGGGCGCTGCTGATTGGCGTCGGCGATGGCCCGGCGCACCTCGTCCAGGGCCACGCCGTACTGGTCCAGCAACCGGGGCTGCAGCTCGATGCGCACCGCCGGCAGCGAGCTGCCGCCGACCTGCACTTCGCCCACCCCAGGCACCTGGGAGAGCTTCTGGCCGACGATGGAGCTGGCGATGTCGTACAGCTCGCCCTGCCCCAGCACCGGTGAGGTGAGCGACAGCACCATGATCGGCGCCTGGGCGGGGTTGATCTTGTTGTAGGTGGGCATGCTGCGCATGCCGCTGGGCAGCAGCGGCCGCGCCTCATTGATGGCCGCCTGCACCTCGCGGGCGGCGGCGTTGATGTCACGGTCCAGGTCGAACACCAGGATGATGCGGGTGTTGCCCTGACTGCTGCGGCTGGTCATCTCGTTGATGCCGGCGATGCCGCCCAGCGCCCGCTCCAGCGGCGTGGCCACGGTCGAGGCCATGATCTGCGGACTGGCGCCCGGCAGGCTGGCCTGCACGGTAATGGCCGGGAAATCCATGTTCGGCAGCGGCGACACCGGCAGCAGGCCGAAGCTCAGCGCGCCGACCAGCAGGATGGCCAGGCTGATCAGCAGCGTGGCCACCGGCCGGACGATGAACGGCGCCGAAAGGTTCATGAACGGGCGCCGTCCGCGGCGACTCCCGCCGCGCTACGCCCGGTGAGGCGCCGGCTCAGGCGGTCGAAGTACAGGTAGATCACCGGCGTGGTGAACAGGGTCAGCAACTGGCTGAGCAGCAGGCCGCCGACCAGCACCAGACCCAGCGGCTGGCGCAGCTCCGCGCCCGAGCCGGTGGCGAACATCAGCGGAATGGCGCCGAACAGCGCGGCCAGGGTGGTCATCAGGATCGGCCGGAAGCGCAGCAGCGCCGCCTGGTGGATGGCGGCCTGCGGCGCCATGCCCTGATTGCGCTCCGCCTCCAGCGCGAAGTCGATCATCATGATGGCGTTCTTCTTGACGATGCCGATCAGCAGGATGATGCCGATGATGGCGATCAGCCCCAGGTCGTTGCCGGTGAGCAGCAACGCCAGCAGCGCGCCGACCGCCGCCGACGGCAGCGTGGAGAGGATGGTGATCGGGTGGATGTAGCTCTCGTAGAGCACGCCGAGCACGATGTACATGGTCACGATGGCCGCCAGGATCAGCAGCAGCGTGCTGGACAGCGAGGCGCGGAAGGCCTGCGCGGCGCCCTGGAACTGGCGAACGATGCCGGCCGGCAGACCGATGTCCTGTTCGACCTGCTCGATCACCGCCACCGCTTCGCCCAGGGACACGCCCGGCGCCAGGTTGAAGGACAGGGTCACCGCCGGAAACTGGCCGATGTGGTTGATGAGCAGCGGCGTGGCCCGCTCTTCGAGGCGCACCAGCGCCGACAGCGGCACCTGGCCGCCGTCGCGGGTGGCCAGGTGCACCTGGCGCAGCGCCTGGGGCCCCAGTCGGTCGGCGCCGGCGGTTTCCAGCACCACGCGGTACTGGCTGGCCTGGGTGTAGATGGTGGAGATCTGCCGCTGGCCGAAGGCGTCGTACAGGGCATCGGTGATGTCCGCGACACTGATGCCCAGCCGCGCGGCGACATCGCGATCGATATCCAGGAACAGCTGCAGCCCCCGGTTCTGCAGGTCACTGGCCACGTCACTCAGCTCGGGGCGTGCGCGCAGGGCTTCGACCAGCCGCGGCGTCCACTCCTCCAGCAGGGCGTCATCCGGCGATTCCAGGCTGAACTGGAACTGGGTGCGGCTGACCCGGTCCTCGATGGTCAGGTCCTGCACCGGCTGCAGGTACAGCTCGATGCCGGGAATCGCCGCCAGCTGCGGACGCAGCCGCTCGATCACCTGGCTGGCGTTCACGTCGCGTTCGGTGTGCGGGATCAGGTTGATCAATAACCGGCCGCTGTTCAGGGTCGGATTGTCGCCATCCACGCCGATGTACGAGGACAGGCCGGCCACTGCCGGGTCCCGCAGGATCACCTCGGTCAGGCGCTGCTGGCGCTCGCTCATGGCCTGGAAGGAAATGCTCTGCGGCGCCTCGGAAATGCCCTGGATCAGGCCGGTGTCCTGCACCGGGAAGAAGCCCTTGGGCACCACCAGATACAGCAGCACGGTCAGGCCCAGGGTGGCGACGGCCACCAGCAGGGTCAGCGGCTGATGACGCAGCACCCAGTGCAAGCCTCGGTCGTAGGCGGCGATCATGCGGTCGATGACGTCGCCGGCGGCGCGGTAGAAGCGCCCCTGGTCGTCCTCGCGCTCCTGGCGCAGGAAACGCGCGCACATCATGGGCGTGAGGGTCAGCGATACCACCAGCGAAATCAGGATGGCCACCGCCAGGGTGATGGCGAACTCGCGGAACAGACGTCCCACCACGTCTTCCATGAACAGCAGGGGAATCAGCACGGCGATCAGCGAGAAGGTCAGCGAGATCAGCGTGAAGCCGATCTGTTTCGCACCCTTGAGCGCGGCCTGCAGCGGTGTTTCGCCCTCCTCCAGATGGCGGGCGATGTTCTCCAGCATGACGATGGCGTCGTCCACCACGAAGCCCGCCGCCACGGTGAGCGCCATCAGGGTCAGGTTGTTGATGGAGAAGCCCGCCAGGTACATGACCGCGAAGGTGCCGATCAGCGACAAGGGCACGGCGATGGAGGGTATCACCGTGGCCGCCAGCCGACGCAGGAACAGGAAGGTGACCAGCACCACCAGGCACACCGCCAACAGCAGCTCGAACTGCACGTGGCTGACGGCGGCGCGAATGGTCTGGGTGCGGTCGGTGAGCACCGTCACGTCCAGGTTGGCCGGCAGGCTGGCGCTGATCTGCGGCAGCAACTGCTGGATGCGGTCGACCACCTCGATGACGTTGGCACCCGGTTGGCGCTGGATGTTAAGCAGCACCGCGCCATTGCGGTTGGCCCAGGCGGCCAGGCGTTCGTTCTCGGCGCCGTTGACGATGCTGGCCACGTCCTTCAGGCGCAGGGCGGCGCCGTTCTGGTAGCTGAGGATCAGCTCGGCGTATTCCTCGGCGGAGCGCAGCTGGTCGTTGGCATCCAGCTGCGACACGCGGGTCGGGCCGTCGAAGTTGCCCTTGGGCTGGTTGACGTTGGAGGCACCGATCAGCGCGCGCACATCGGCGAGGTTCAGCCCGTAGGCGGCCAGCGCCTCGGGATTGACCCGGATACGCACCGCCGGCCGCTGGCCGCCGGCCAGGCTGACGAGGCCGACACCGCTGATCTGCGCCAGTTTTTGCGCCATGCGGGTGTCCACCAAGTCATGCACCCGGTATAGCGGCATACTGGGCGAGGTGATGGCCAGGGTCATCACCGGGGTGTCCGCCGGGTTGACCTTGTTGTACACCGGCGGGGACGGCAGGTCGTTGGGCAGCAGGTTGCTGGCCGCGTTGATGGCGGCCTGCACTTCCTGTTCAGCGACATCCAGTTCGACGTCCAGGCTGAAGCGCAGGGTAATTACAGAGGCGCCGCCTGAGCTGGTCGAGGACATCTGCTCCAGGCCGGGCATCTGGCCGAACTGGCGCTCCAGCGGCGCAGTCACCGCGCGGGTCATCACCTCGGGACTGGCGCCCGGATACAGCGTCATGACGCGGATGGTCGGGTAGTCCACCTCCGGCAGCGCGGAAACCGGCAGCAGCCGGTAGGCGATCAGTCCACTGAGGAAGATGGCCACCATCAGCAAGGTGGTGGCTACCGGACGCAGGATGAAGGGCCGCGAGATGTTCATGCGTCGCGCTTGGCGGTGGCCGCCGGCAAGCTCTCGATCACCTGCACGGGCGAACCGTCGCGCAGGCGGTCGGTGCCTTCCAGCACCAGGCGCTCGCCGGGCTGCACCCCGGCCTCGATGAGCGTCAGCTCACCACTGCTGGGCCCTGCGGTGACCTGGCGCAGCTCGACGGTGTCGCCCTCGCCCACTACATAGACGAAGGTGCCGCGCGAACCGTATTGCAGCGCTGCGGCGGGAATCAGCAGAGCCTGTTGGCGGGTGCTGACCCGCAGGCGCACATTGACGAACTGGTTGGGAAACAGGCGCTGGTCGGCATTGGCGAAGCGGGCCTTGAGACGCAGGGTGCCGGTGGCCGTGTCGATCTGGTTGTCGAGGCTTGCCAGTTGCCCTTGCGCCAACACCTCGCGCTCGGCGCGGTCCCAGGCTTCGACGTTCAGCGTTCGCCCGGCACGCAGTTGCTCCAGCACCGGGGGCAGCTCGCCCTCCGGCAGGGTGAAGCTGACCGCGATGGGCTCGGTCTGGGTGATGCTGACCAGCACGGTGCTGTCATTGCTGGTCAGTAGGTTGCCCAGATCCACCTGGCGCAGGCCGAGGCGTCCGGAAATCGGCGCGCGGATCTGGGTGAAGTCCAGGTTCAGGCGGGCTTCCTCGACGCTGGCCTGCTGAACCTTGAGCTGTCCCTGGTACTGGGCGACCAGCGCCTGCTGGGTGTCCAGGGTCTGGCGGGCGATAGAGTCTTCCTGGTACAGGCCCTCATAACGGGCCAGGTCGATCTCGGCATTCTTCAGCTGGGCGCGGGTCTGCTGCAGCTGACCTTCGGCCAGGCGCAGCGCCGTCTCGTAGGGACGCGGATCGATCACCGCCAGCAGATCGCCGGCCTTGACGCGTTGGCCTTCTTCGAACAACACCTTGACCAGCTCACCGCCCACCCGCGTCCGTACGTTCGCGGTGTTGTACGCGGTGACCGTGCCCAGCGCGCGCAGCTCGATGGGGAAGTCACCCCGGGTCACCGGCGCGACGCGTACCGGCACCGGGCCGCCGAAACCGAAGCGTGCCGGGCCGGCGCCGGGGCCACCCAGTCCACCCGCACCGGTCGTGGCCTTGCCGGCGGGCCACAACCACCAGGCCAGCAGCACGAGCAGAACCAGCAACACCAGCAGCCCGCCACGGCGGAGGTTGCGCGACAGGGTGGAAGGAGACTCGGACATGACGGATTGCGCCTGGGACAAATCGAATGGCCGCACGATAAGGATTGAGCAAGCGCCTGCAAAGGCTCTTTACCGCAGTTTTACCTGCGGCGGGCGCGGGGAATTGTAAGGAGGGGTGAATCGAGGGAAAAAAGCGCCCCGACCAAGCGGGGCGCGGGTGACTCAGCGCAGTACCGCCAGCGCGGCCTGGTAGTCGGGCTCCTGGCCGATTTCCGGAACCAGCTCGCTGTGCAGGACCTTGTCCTGCTCGTCCAGCACCACCACGGCACGGGCAGTCAGGCCGACCATCGGACCATTGGCGATGGCGACGCCATAGTCCTGCAGGAACTCACGACCGCGCATCGTGGACAGGCTGACCACGTTCTGGATGCCTTCGGCACCGCAAAAACGCTTCTGGGCGAACGGCAGGTCGGCGGAAATGCACAGCACCACGGTGTTCTGCAGGCTGGAAGCCTCGGTGTTGAACTTGCGCACCGAGGTGGCACAGGTCGGCGTGTCGATGCTCGGGAAGATGTTCAGCACCTTGCGCTTGCCGGCGAAGCTGGCCAGGGTGACGTCGGCCAGGTCAGTACCGACCAGGCTGAACGCCGGCGCCTGCTGACCGGGCTGCGGCAGGTTGCCGGAAATCTCGATGGGGTTGCCACGCATGGTCACTTGAGCCATTTGCTTGATCCTTCTGGTGGGATTGGGGGATTGCCAGGCTGGCAATTTAAGCATGGCAGCGCCCGGATCACACCCGGACGGCTGCCTGCTTGGCGAAATACTCCCGGGTCAGGCGCACCACTACCGGGCTCAGTAGCAGCAGCGCGACCAGGTTGGGAATGGCCATCAGCCCATTAAGGGTATCGGCTACTAGCCAGGTGAAGTCCAACTGGGTCAGCGCGCCGATCGGCACCGCCAGCACCCAGACCACCCGGAACGGCCAGATGGCGCGCGTTCCCATCATGAACTCCCAGCATTTCTCGCCGTAGAAGCTCCAGCCCAGGATGGTGGTGTAGGCGAAGGTGACCAGCGCCAGGGTCAGCAGCGCGCCGCCGAAACCCGGCATCGCCGACTCGAAGGCCGCAGCGGACAGCGCCGCCCCGCTCACCCCGCTGGTCCATACGCCGGAGCAGATGATGGCCAGGCCGGTCATCGAGCAGACGATGATGGTGTCGATGAACGTGCCCAGCATGCCGATCAGGCCGGAGCGCACCGCGTTGTCGGTGGTGCCTGCCGCCTGGGCGATGCCCGCGGTACCGAGGCCGGCCTCGTTGGAGAAGATCCCGCGCGCCACGCCATAGCGGATAGCTGCCATGACGGCTGCGCCGGCAAAGCCGCCGGTAGCGGCGATGGGGCTGAAGGCATGCTCGATGATCAGGGCGAAGGCGGCCGGGATGGCGTCCAGGTTGACGATCAGCACCACCAGCGCGGCCAGCACATAGGCCACGCACATGAACGGTACCAGGGCTGCCGCCACCATACCGATGCGACGGATGCCGCCGAGGATCACCAGGCCGGTCAGCAGCATGGCAGCCAGGCCGGTCACCCACAGGGGCACGCTGAACGTGGTTTCCAGCGCGTGCGCCATGCTGTTGACCTGCACCATGTTGCCGATACCGAAACCGGCCAGTCCGCCGAACAGCGCGAAGGCCCCGCCCAGCCAGGCCCACTTGCGGCCCAGGCCATTGCGGATGGCATACATGGGGCCGCCAACGTGCTCGCCCCGTGCGTCCTTCTCGCGGTAATGCACAGCCAGTACCACTTCGCAGTACTTGGTGGCCATACCCACCAGCGCGGTCATCCACATCCAGAACAACGCACCGGGGCCGCCCAGGAAGATCGCGGTGGCCACACCGGCGATGTTGCCGGTACCCACGGTCGCCGCCAGGGTGGTCATCAGCGCCTGGAACGGGCTGATCTCGCCAGTGCCCTCCTCGCCCTTCGCCCGCCCCTGCCACATCAGTCGGAAACCGGGGCCGATCTGCCGCAGCGGCATGAAGCGCAGGTACAGCATCAGGAAGAAGCCTGTGCCCAGAATCAGCACCAGCATCGGCGGACCCCAGACAAGGCCGTTCAATTGATTGACCAGGTTCTGTATCGCTTCCATAGCGTTATCCTTCTTTTTCGACCGGGGAAGAATCGTGTGAATGTCGGCAATCGGCAAGAATTTTCGTGTCGTTTAGCCATCAATCCATCAAAAATCCCGCCGGTAGAAGATGTCGAGGGAGCTGGCCAATCCACTGGCCGCCTCCAGGAAAACCCGGCGGCTGAGACGATAGCGCAGGGACAGGGTGTTCACGGAATCGAACACGCCGACACCGTAGCTGAGGGTCAGGCGGTCGGACAGGCGCCCGCTGGCCACCACGCTTGTCTGGGCGCCACTGCCCTCGGTTTCCAGCAGAAAATCCTTGATGCCCAACTGGCGCGCGATGTTGCCGGTGATACCGGCGCTGCCGGCAAGGCCCAGTCCGATGGCGGCCTGGGCCAGCAAGGCGCCGTCACCCGCACCGTCATCGCCGCTGCCCAGCGGGCGCCCCAGTACCAGATAGGACAGCGCCTGCTCCTGCGCCATGGCCGGCTCGGAAAAGACCTCGACGCGGGGCGCCGCGGCGCTGCCGGTGATACGCAGGCCGGCCACCACGTCATCGACCCGGCGGATAGCCTCCACATCCAGGAACGGCTGGTCGATGGGCCCGACGAACAGCAAGCGAGCCCGTCGGATGGTCAGGCGTTGCCCATAGGCCCGGTAACGGCCCCGCGTCAGGGCCAGTTCGCCCCGGGTATCCAGCTGGTCGCCGATATGCACATCGCCGGCCACCTGGGCGGTGAGGCCGAAGCCTGAGAAGTTCAGCTCCTCCTGACCGACTACCACGGTGATGTCCATGCGCATCGGCAGGCCCTCGCCCTTCTCGGCGGGCTCCTCGCCGACCAGCACCACATCCGGCGAGACCTTCACGGTGGAGGGCGGCAGCTCGCGGATGGTGATGTCGCCACGCGGCACCGCAAGGCGCCCGCTGAGCGACAGGCCCTGGGCGGTGAGGGCGATGCGCAGGTCCGGCTCCACTTCCAGTTCGGCGTACGGCGGCACCACCACCGACAGGCGGGTGCCGGATAGGCGGATGTCCGCCGCGGGGCGGTCCTGCCAGGTCAGCCAGCCGGCGATTCGCCCTGAGCCGCTAGCACCGCTGCGCCAGTTACCGTCCAGATCCATGCGCTGGCCGCTGATGGTTGCCAGCACCTGGAGGTTCTCCAGGCTGGTCGGCAGCTCCCCCCCGGCCACCAGACCTTCGGTGAGCCGCAGCTGTCCGGTCACTTGCGGCGCCTGCAACGTCCCGCCCAGGCGCCCGTTACCGTTGATCTGGCCCTCCAATTGCCCCACCTGAGGCACGAAGGGACGGGCGACCGCCAGGTTCAGGCCTCGCAGGGTGAAGGTGCCCGCCAGCGGCTTTTCTTCCCCGCGCGGATCAATGCGGGCCTCAAGCTGCAACTCGCCCAGTTGTCCCCCATTGAAGCGGGCCTGCAGATCCACCTGCTCCGGTCGCAGCATGCTGTCCAGGCGCAGTGCCTGATAGGGGAAATCGACCCACTCCTCCTCTTCGCGAAGCCGCAGAACCCCTTGCCCGGCATCCAGCCGAACCTGGCCACGCGGCCCGCCTTCCGGCAGCTCCAGTTCCAGGTAGCCGTTCAGCTCGCCCTGCCACTGGAAATCATCGGGCAGCCAGCGCGCCAGGCTGGCCAGGTCGAAGTCGCGCAACTGGTAGCGCAGGCTCGGCTCCGGCATCAGCCGCTGCTCGCCCTCCCCGCACAGGCTGGCAGCGCCCGAACGCCAGCATTGCGCCCCGAGCACCAGGCGACCGTCCGCAAAACGCTCCAGGGTTGCAGGCGCCTGCAACCGCCAGCGTTGCTCCTGTGCCGACAGCTGCGCCTCCTCGAGCCGCCCCTGCCAGTGCCAGCCCGCGTCGCTCTGGGCCAGGCGCCCGGACAGACCCAGTTTGGCCTCCAGCACATCGCCGGTCAGTTGCAGCGCCACTGCCTGGGTATCCAGATCGCCGTTTCCAGTCAGCGTCAGGCGCCCCCAGTCGGTGTCACCGCTGCGCAAGCCTTCAGCGACGAGGTCGAGGCGGGTCTGGTTGCGCTCGATCAGATTGCCGCGGACATTCAGGCTGTCGACGAACGTTTCACCGTAACCCAAGCGGCGTCCGGCGAGGCTGAGCACTCCCCGTGGCTGTTGCCGCGTGCCGCTCAGGTCAAGGTGGCCCTGTACGGCGCCCCTGAGCTCCGGCCACAACTGGTCGAGACGCGGCAGGGCCAGCTGCAGCTCGGCCGCCAGTTCGCTGCTCAGCAGGCCACGGCCCTGAACACGGTTGTCGCCCAGTTGCACCTCCAGGCGCGGCAGCACCCAGCGCTCACCCTCCACCCGGCCCTGCAGTGCCAGGGTGGTCGGCAGGCGGCGCAGCTCGCCGTCGAGCTGTAGATCAGCTTCGGCCTCGAGGTGGCCGTCCTGCAGTTGCCCCTGGCTGACCAGGCTGCCGTCGAGATTCCCCGGCAGCTCGGCCACCCAGTAGGCAGGGTTCAGCGCGGAAAGCACCAGGCGCGTATTCCAGCGGATGGCGTCGGCAAATCCGAGGCTCAGCTGGCCCGCGGCGCTGCCCTGCCCGGCGTCCAGGCGCAGGGATGGCAGGTGCACTTCACCAAGGTTGCCGCTCACCGGGCTGGACAGGCTGAACGGCCCTGCCGGGCCGTCGAGATCGCTGCTGAAGTTACCCAGGTAACTGCCATCCAGATAACTGAGATCGGCGTCCAGGCGCCGCAGCGTCACCGGCGGCGGCTCCATGGGATACAGGCGCAGCCAGGGAAAATCCCGCCATTGCAGGTGGGCTTCGGCGCTCAGCGCCTCGCTCCAGTCGAGCGAGCCCTCCAGTTGCACGGACTGCTCGCCGCCGGCCTGCAGGCGCACTTGATTGATCTGCGCACCCGTGGCGCTCACCAGAGCGTTGAGCACCAGGGCGACCGGCCCCTCATCAGCGGGCAGCTGCGCGCCGCCCGTGATGCGGTAGCCGGCGTCCAGCGCGCCTTCGGCCTGCAGGCGAACCTGATTGAGCATCAGGGTGTCGGGTAGCGCGCTACTGGCCTTGAAGCCGCTGGCAGTCAGCAGCAGACTGGCGGGCAGATCGGGTTGCAGCGGCTGGACGTTGCCCTCCAGGCGCCCCTGCAGGTAGCCGCCGCTGTCGACGACCAGGCGCAACCTGCCCTGCAGTTCGCCTTCTGCCTGCAGGGCCAGGGCCCAGGGACGATCATCAGGCGCGGGCAGGATCAGGTTGCCGTTGAGCTGTACGGGCCACTGGCCGCTCGGCTTGACATGCCCCGTAGCGACCAGCCGCAATGCGTCCCCCTGCGCCACCCGCAGCGTTTCGATGCGCAGGCCCTGTTCGTTCCAGTTGGCGCTCAGCTGCAGGTCATGCAGCAGCTCGTTGCCGTTGAGCGACAGGTTGCCGATGGCCGCCTGGCGCAGCTCGATGCGCAAGGGCAGGTTCAGCTCCGGTAGCTGAACGGCCTGCGGTTCGCGTGGGGCTTCCTCGGCAGACGGCGGGAAGACCAGCTGCACGTCCTCGGCACCGAGGTGCTTGATGCACAGGCGCAGCTGGAACAGGCAGCGAAGCGACCAGTCCAGGCGAGGTGCGACCAGGGTGACGTGCTGGTCGTCCTGCCGCCATTCCACATGATTGGCCCGCCAGCTGCCGCCCAGACGGCCCTCGAAGCCCTCAACCTGCAGACCTGGCACCTGGCCCAGCACCCAGCGACTGCCGGCAGTCGTACCCAGCACCATGGCAACCGCCAGGGCAAGCAACAGCAGACAGATCAGCAGAGCCAGCAGGCTCCCCTTGACTACGCGATTCACAACTCAGGCCCCATGGAGAAGTGCAGGCGCACGCCACCCGTGCCGTCCAGCGGATGCGCCAGGTCCAGACGCAGCGGGCCGACCGGCGACACCCACCGCACCCCGAAACCCACCCCGCTCTTCAGCGAGGGAATCTCCAGCGAATTGAAGGCGTTGCCATGGTCGGCGAAAGTCGCCAGGCGCCAGGTCGGTGTCAGGGCGAACTGGTACTCGCCACTGACCGCCAGCATGTAGCGGCCACCGACGCGGTCGCCCCGGGAGTTGGTGGGCGACAGGCTCTGGTAGTCGTAGCCGCGCACGCTCTGGTCACCGCCAGCGAAGAAGCGCAGCGACGGCGGTACCGAGGCGTAGTCGTCGGTTTCAGTGCCGCCGACCTGCACGCGGCCGAGAAAGCGGTGCCGTTCGGCCAGGGTGATCAAGCCGCGCAGGCCGACTTCGCCACTCACCACACTGGCATCCGAACCGAGGCCTTCCTGGGCACCGGCCAGCTCGAACTGCACCCGGTAGCCACGGCTGGGGTCGAGCCGGTTGTCGCTCTTGAGATAGGAGTAGGCAATGCCGGGCATCAACAGCGTACTGATGCCCGAATCATCACCCAGCCGATATTCCTCATGCTGCCATTTGAGCGACAGCACGCGCTGCCAACCGTTGGGGCGCCGGCTGTGCCACTCCGGGCCGACGGTGATCAGCTTGCTCAGGCTATCGGTATCGGCCAGTTCCTCGTACTGGTAGCCGCCCGCCAGGCGCAGCTTGTCGGTGAGCGGCTTGTCGCCCGGCATGTCATACCAGAGCCCGACGTTCTGCCGCGGGGCGGACCACTCGGTGTCGATGCCATAGCTGTGGCCTTGGGGATTGCGCCAATGGCGGGTCCACTCGAAGCGCCCCCGCGGGCCGACGTCCGTGGAATAGCCCAGGCCCACACCGAAGGTGCGTGGCTTGCGGGTATCCAGGCGCACCTCCACCGGGATCTCGCCGGCCTGCGCCAGGCTGGGCGCGGCGTCCACGCGGATGCTCTCGAAGTAGCCGCTGCCCTGCAGATTCTGGTGCAGCTCGGCGATCAGTTCGCTGTCGTAGGGCGTACCCGGCTCGAAGGGCAGCATGCGTCGCAGCAGCTGATCCTCGAAGGGGTATTCGCCCGTGAAGGTGATGTCGCCGAAACGATGACGCTCGCCGCTCTGGTAGATCAGTTCGATGTCCGCATGGCCCGCGACCGGGTCCACCAGGATGCGCTGCTGCACAAAGCGTCCGGCAAAGTAACCGAAGCGCGCCGACTGGCTTTCGATGCGGCCCTTCACCGCCTCGTAATCACCGTGGTTGAGCACCTGCCCCGGGCGCAGGCGCTCCAGATCGGGCTTTTGGAAACCCGCCTGACTGGCGGCGGGACCTTCGATGCGCACCGTGACATTGCGCAGGCGCACCGGCTCGCCGGCATCGATGCGTACCGTCAGGCGCGGCGTCGCGGAGGTGCTCACCTCGGTGCGAATCTGCGCACGGTAGTACCCCAGCGCTTCGGCGGCCTGGCGCGCCTGCGCGCCGGCAATGCGGCTCAGACGCATCAGTTCGTCACGGTCCTTGCCATCCAGCTCGCCGATGTAACCCTCGACGTTCGCCTTGAGGTCCGGGTTCTGCGGGGTGATGCGCACGCGCAGCTGGTCGGCCAGCGCGGGTCCTGCCAGCAGGTACAGCAGCAGGCTCCATCCTGCTCCATGCCGCCTCATCGGGGACCATAAGACCACAGGCTCGATTTCTCCGCGAAAGGTATCAGCCGCGCGCTATCCGGAGACGCCAGCCAGGGGTTGGGGATTGGGGTGGAAGAATACATGTTCTCGCACCGGGCCGACGGCCACCTCGCCGATTTCCCGGTAGCCGTTGCGCCGGTAGAAGTCCAGATACTGCTGGTTGCCGGTATCCAGCACGATGCCATGCGACTGACTGTCCTGGGCGCACCAGTCATGTAGCGCGGCCAGCAGCCGCTCGCCATAGCCGCGGCCCTGGTAGTCGGGCAGCACCCCGAGCAGTGGCAGCAGATGATGGGGGCCGGTCGGCACGCAGGCCATCACCGCCTCATGGAATTCCAGATAGCGGCGTGTGGCCCGGCGCCCCGCGCCCAGCAGCATGCGCAGCCGCCAACCCCAGCTTTCCGTCACTTCCAGCCGCCGCTCCGGCGGGGCGACCAGGGCGATGCCGATCAGCCGGTCGTTCTGCACCAGCCCCAGCGCCGGGCGGTGCTCGGCGATGTGATTGCGCAACAGCTCGCGCAACGTGGTGCGCAGCCGGTGGTCGTAGCCAGGGCGGCTGGCGTCCATCAGCCAGCGAAAGGTCGGATCGTTGCGGTACGCCCTGAACAGCAACGAGGCGGCTTCCGGGCCATAGCTGCTGTCCAGCAGGCAGACCTCGGCGGATTCGGCGGCTTGGCTGGCAGACATGCGGTCTCACTCCTTGGTCGGTTCTGCTGCGACCCTAGCAGCGGGCTCGGGTGGCCGCCAGAAGGCCCCTTGGGCTAGCATCGCGTTTTTCACTCGGGGCCTGCCGTCATGAAGTTCGTTTCGTTCAACATCAATGGCCTGCGCGCCCGACCGCACCAGTTGGAGGCGCTGATTGAGAAGCATCAGCCCGATGTGATCGGCTTGCAGGAGACCAAGGTGTCCGACGAGCAGTTCCCGCTGGAGGCGGTCCAGGCGCTGGGCTACCACGTGCATTTCCACGGGCAGAAGAGCCATTACGGCGTGGCCCTGCTGTCGCGTCAGGCACCGCTGACCGTCTTCAAGGGCTTCCCCTGGGACGGCGAGGAGTCGCAGCGGCGCCTGATCGGCGGCAGCTTCGCGATGGCCGACGGGCAGATCGTCCATGTGCTCAACGGCTATTTCCCCCAGGGCGAGAACCGCGACCATCCTGTGAAGTTTCCCGCCAAGACGCGCTTCTATGCCGACCTGCAGCGACTGCTCGAAGAACAGTACCGCCCCGACCAGCCGCTGGTGGTCATGGGCGACTTCAACATCTCGCCGCAGGACTGCGATATCGGCATCGGCGCGGAGAATGCCAAACGCTGGCTGCGTACCGGCAAGTGCAGCTTCCTGCCCGAGGAGCGCGAGTGGATGGAGCGCCTGAAGGCGTGGGGCCTGGTAGACAGCTTCCGGCAGCTGCACCCCGAGGTGCATGACCGTTTCAGTTGGTTCGACTATCGCAGTCGCGGCTTCGAGGACGATCCGCGTCGCGGCCTGCGCATAGACCTGGTCCTGGCCTCGAAGGCCCTGGAAAGTCGCTTCCGGGACGCCGGCGTCGACTACGACCTGCGCGGCATGGAAAAACCGTCCGACCATGCGCCGATCTGGCTGGAAATCGCCTGATACGAACCGGTTCGCACCCGCGCCGCTTGTCACTGCGCTGTAACGCAACCGTCATCTGGCGACTCTAGCCTTGCGCGGCATCATCCTGCCGGAGTCGCCGCATGTCGCTGTTGCGTGCCTTGCTTGCCGTTTCGCTGATTTCCGGTTGCGCGCTGAGCGTCGCCAGTCCGCAGCCCGCCACCCTGCTGAGTATCCAGGGCTCCAATACCGTTGGCGCTGCCCTGGCGCCGGCCCTCATCGAGGGGCTGTTCCGCCAGCAGGGTTTCAGCGTCATCACCCGCCGGCCGGGGCGACAGGAGAACGAACAGACGATACAGGCGCGCAAGCCCGACGGAAGCTGGGTCGGCATCGCGGTCGCCGCCCATGGCTCCAGCACCGGCTTTCGGGCGTTACGCGAAGGCAGTGCCCAGCTGGCAGCGTCGTCTCGACCGGTGAAGGACAGCGAGGTGGATGCGCTCGCCGGTCGCGGCGACCTGCGCTCGGCAGCCGCCGAGCAGGTCATCGCGATCGATGGCCTGGCCATCATCGTGCACCCTACCAATCCGCTACGTACCCTGGATGTGGATCAACTGGCAGCGCTGTTCTCCGGGGAGCTGCGTTCCTGGCGGCAGCTGGGCGGCGCGGATGCGCCGGTGCGCCTGTATGCCCGCGATGACCAGTCCGGCACCTACGACACCTTCAAGGAACTGGTGCTAGTGCCCCAGGGCAGACAACTGGACGCGGCCGCGCAGCGCTTCGAATCGAATGATCGGCTGGCCGAGGCCGTGCTGGCCGATCCCCAGGGGATCGGCTTCGTCGGCCTGGCCTCCGTGGGCAGAACCCGCGCCCTGGCCATTTCCGCCGGCGGCGCCCAGGCACTGCTGCCCAGCCCGGACAGCATCGCCACGGAGGATTACCCGCTGGCCCGTCGCCTGTTCCTGTACCGAGCACCGGACGACAACAACCCCTGGGCGCAGGCACTGATCGATTTCGCCCAGAGTGCCGAGGGCCAGCGCATCGTCGAGCAGGTGGGCTTCATCGGTCAGGCCGTGCGCGCCATCCCGGTCGAGGCGCACGCCGACCTGCCCGGCGACTATCGCCAACTGGCGCAAGCCGGCCGACGCCTGTCGGTCAATTTCCGTTTCCAGGAAGGCAGCGCCCAGCTGGACAACAAGGCGGTGCGTGACCTGCTGCGCGTGCGCGACTATCTGGACGCCCACACCGGTGACGATGCACAACTGGTCCTGGTGGGGTTCGGCGATGCCAAGAGCGACCCGAGCCGCGCCCGCCTGCTCTCGCGCCTGCGGGCCGAGACGGTGCGCCGCGCGCTGTCGCGCCTCGGCGTGACTCATACCCAGGTCCTGGGCATCGGCGACGACCTGCCGGTGGCCGACAACCAGGCCGAATCCGGGCGCATCCGCAACCGGCGGGTGGAGGTGTGGGTTCGCTGAATCCCACCGTTGCAGACGGCAGCGGACAGGCTTAGGCTATGCGCCGCACTGACGCCGGGCCCCTCTGGCGGTGGGTTTCCCACCGCGATGTCGGAGTCAGCTGTTTCCGACAATCCGATGCTGGAGGGCCTGACCGATGCATCCGTTCGACTTTCTCACCACCCCCTTCCTGGGCACCCCCGCCTGGTTCTGGCTGGGCTTCCTGGCCATTGTCATCCTGCTCTTGGTCCTCGACCTCGGCGTCCTGCACCGCGAAGAGCGCGAAATCGAAATGCGCGAGAGCCTGCTGCTCTACAGCGGCTATTTCAGCGTGGGCGTGCTGTTCGGCGTGTGGGTGTGGTTCGAGCTCGGCGCGCAGAGCGCCATGGAGTTCTACACCGGCTTTCTGGTGGAACAGTCGCTGTCCATGGACAACGTGTTCGTGATGGCGATGATCTTCGGTGCCTTCAGCATCCCGCGTCGCTATCAGCACCGGGTGCTGTTCTGGGGCATCATCGGCGTGGTGGTGCTGCGCGCCATCATGATCGGCCTGGGTACCGCGCTGGTGAAGGAGTTCGAGTGGGTGCTCTACCTGTTCGGCGCCTTCCTGCTGCTGTCCGGGGTGAAGATGCTCTTCCAGAAGGAAGAGGAGGAGCACCCGGACCTGGAAAACAACCGCATGATCCGCTTCGTGCGCCGCCACATCCGCATGACCGACACCCTGCACGAAGGCCGCTTCTTCGTGCGCCTGAAGCCGGCGGGCGCCGAGCGTGCCCTGCTCTACGCCACGCCGCTGTTCCTCTGCCTGGTGCTGATCGAGCTGGCCGACCTGGTATTCGCGGTGGATAGCGTACCGGCGGTATTCGCCATCACCCAGGACCCGTTCATCGTCTACACCTCGAACATCTTCGCCATCCTCGGTCTGCGTTCGCTGTATTTCGCCCTGGCGGCGCTGATGCACCGCTTCGTGTACCTCAAGTACGCCCTGGCGCTGGTGCTGATCTTTATCGGCGGCAAGATCTTCGCCCACGGTTTCATCGGCAAGGTACCCGCCGTGCTGTCCCTGAGCGTGACCCTCGGCCTGCTGGCCGGTGGCGTGCTCCTCTCGTTGTTCAAGACCCGCGACAAGCCGGCACAGCAGTAAGCGACCCCGCGAAACGACAAGGGCGCCTCACGGCGCCCTTGTCGTTTCCTGCCAATCAGATCGCTTCGTCGAGCGGCTCGGCGGGCGTGCGCAACCGGGGCAGCAGCATCGGCACGCGGCGCCGGTAATCGGCGTATTCCGGGTGCGCGGCGAGCAGGTCGTGCTCCTCGAAGCGGATCGCCGTGAGGATGTAGGTCGCGGTCACCAGGGCGAACAGCATGTGGGTCATGCTCATCTGCGGCGTGCACCAGATGGCGAAGAACCAGCCCACATACAGAGGATGCCGCACCAGCCGGTAGGCGGCCGGGGTCTTGAACGCCAGCGACCGGTAGGCCTGGCCGCGCAGGTGCAGCCAGACCTGGCGCAGGCCGAACAGATCGAAGTGATTGATCAGGAAGGTGCTGTACAGCACCAGCGCCCAGCCGAAGGCGAAGCCGGCGTACATCAGCACTTGGCCGGCGGTGCTGTGGATTGACCAGACCTGCCCGCCCAGCGGCTGCCAGAAGCGAAACAGCAGGATCAGCGCCAGGCTGGAGAACAGTACATAGGTGCTGCGTTCGGCGGCCGCCGGGATGATCCGCGTCCACAGCGCCTTGAAGGCCGGCCGCGCCATCAGGCTGTGCTGCACGGCGAACAGGGCCAGCAGTACCAGGTCGATGAGCAGTGCCGGCAGGGACGCCATCCGTGGCGCGCCGTCGATGGTGCGCGGCACGCCGGGCAGATCGCCGACAAAGGCGATGGCGTAGAGGAAGGTGGCGAAGAACACGGCATAGCAGAGGATGCCGTAAGCGAAGATGGCAAGGCGTTTCATCGGAACCTCCCGGGCATCAGCCTGCATGACGCTGGCTTTCGGCCAGGTAGATGAAGAACAACTGGTCAGAATCGAGGTAGGCGCGCAGCCAGTGCATGGCGCGGGTCAGGGATGAGCGGTGCATGGGAACCTCCGGTGACGGCTGCCCTGGGTGGCAGTCGAGGCCAGTATTCGCCCCGTGCGTATCGCGCCGATGTCGGAGTGCTGCCGGTGTGTTGCCGAAGGGTTTCAGCCTGGCAACCGGCTGCTCAGCCAGTCGTGCAGTACCGGCGCGGCCACCGGCTTGTGCAACAGTGTGAGTCCGAGCTGCCGCGCAGTGCGTTCATCGTCCGGATCGCTGAAGCCGCTATGCAGGGCGATTGGCAGGTCCGCACGCACCGCCAGCACCTGCTTGGCCAGCGCCAGGCCGCACAGGCGCGGCATGCTCTGGTCGAGAATCAGCGCATCCCAGGCTCCGGGCTCTGCCAGCAACGCCGTGCGTGCCTGTTCGGCGTCGCTCCAGACGGTGACCTGCAGTCCCCAGTGGCTCAGGCAGTCCTGCAGGTACTCGCCTACCAGCGGATCGTCATCCACCACGCAGACCCGCCCCCGGAGCTGCTCACGCGGCGTTTCATGGTCGCCGGCCGGCCGGGCCGACACAGCCGGTGAGCCCGGTAGGCCGGGCAGCAGCACCTCGAAGCGGGCGCCCTTCCCCGGCTGGCTGTGCAGCAGGAGGTGACCGCCGTACTCGTGCACCAGGCCGTGCACCATGGACAGCCCCATGCCACTGCCCTGCCCCGGCGCCTTGGTGGTGTAGAAGGGTTCGAAGATGGTGTGCTGAACGGACTCGTCGATACCGGGCCCGCTGTCTTCCACACACAGCGCCTGGAAGTCGCCGGCGATGCGTTGCTGGCAGGATGCGCACAGGCCGTCCACCAGGCTGCGCGCGTGCAGCGCGATGCGCAGGCGTCCGCTGCCGTTCATGGCGTCGCGGGCGTTGATGCACAGGTTCATCAGCACCTGCTCCAGCTGCAGCGGGTCGACCCGTACTGGCGCGAGACCCTGGCCGAGCTGCAGATCCAGCTCGATGCCGGCCGGCAAGGCGGATTGCAGCAGCGGGCGAAACTCCTCGACCAGCGCGGCCAGCGACACCACGCGGGGCTGACCCCGACTGCCGCGACTGAAGACCAGCATCTGGCGGATCAGGTCGCGGGCCTTCTCGGCCGATTGGCGGATGCGCCCGAGGTAGCGGCCGAGCGGCGCGTCGCCGCGCTCGCCCGCCAGCTCCTCGGCCATCTGCGTGTAGCCGAGCATGCTGGTCAGCAGGTTGTTGAAGTCGTGGGCAATGCCGCCGGTCAGGTGGCCGATGGCTTCCATGCGCTGCGCCTGGCGCAACTGCTGCTCGAGCGTCGCCCGCTCCACCTCGGCCGCGACCCGCACCGAGAAGATGCGCAGCACAGACTCCACGCGCTCGCGTTCCGGCAGCTCGCTCGCATGGCCAACGGCAATCAGCCCCAGCGGACGGCCATCGCTGGCAAACAACGGGTAGCCGGCATAGCTGTCTATACGGATGTGCTTCAGCAGCGCATCCAGCGAGTAGCGTTCGCCCAGGCCCCGCGGGATGTACAGGAAGCGCTGGCCGAACACCTCGGCGCACGGAGTGCCCTGCAGCACGTAGTCGAAGTTGTCGATGGCCTCGCCCCGGTAATTGGCCGCCAGGGTGGACAGGTGGGTGCTGTCCGGCCGGCTGGCGTGGCTGACGAAGGCGAAATCCACCTGCAGGGAGGACGCCAGATAGCGCACGGTGGCGGGAAACACCGCGTTGCCGGTGGCCCGCGAAACGCCCAGCGCGACATGCCGCAGGGCGTCCTCGGTGCGCTTGCGCTCGCTGATGTCGGCGGCGATGCCGCCCACCCCGACCACCTGGCCGTGGCTGTCGCAGATCGGAAACTTGGTGGTCAGGTAGGTGTACTGGCGCCCCTGCCAGAGCACCTGCTCCTCGACCTCGATGGAGCGCCCCTGCTCGACCACGCGGCGGTCGTTGCACAGCAGGGCATCGGCGATCTCGCCCGGGAACAGCTGGTGGTCGTCGCTGCCCAGCACCCGCTCGGCAGGTACGCCGAACAGACGCTCGAACGCCGGATTGACCAGCCGGTAGCGGCCTTCGATGTCCTTGATGAAGATCACCGCGCTGCTGTTGTCGACGATCTGCCGCAGCGGATTGCCCGCTTCAGGCCAGGTGCGCTTGCCCATGACGCCCTCCCCGCGTGCGGTGTCAGTTCAGCGCCAGTATAGGAAGCCGGCCCGCCGCACCGGCCGGCCGGAAACCAGACTGAAACAATTGAAACCTTCAGCGCCGTCCGGTCACCAGCATGTAGCCGACCCCGCGCAGGGTGCGGATGATCTGCGGCTTTTCCGGGTCGTCCTCGAGCTTGCGGCGCAGCCGGGCGATACGGATGTCGATGGAACGGTCGAACGGGCTCCAGTCGCGGTTCTGGGTCAGGTTGAGCAATTGATCACGGCTCAGTGGCCGGTTCGGGCGCTGGGCGAAGGCCTGCAGCAGGTCGAACTCCATGGCGGTCAGCTCGATGTCGGCGCCCTGCTCGTCGAGCAGCCGGCGACTGTCCAGTTCCAGGCGGAAACGCCCGAGCGGGATGCCGGATGGCTGCGGCTCGGCAGCTTGCGGCGCGGTCGGAACGGCGCGATAGCGACGCAGCACACTGCGCACCCGGGCGAGCAGTTCGCGCAGCTCGAAGGGTTTGGCCAGGTAGTCGTCGGCACCGACCTCCAGGCCGACGATGCGGTCCAGGGGCGTGCCGGCGCCCGAGATCATGATCACCGGCAGGTCGTGCCGTTCGCGCAGGAAGCGCGCCAGACTCAGGCCGTCCTCGCCGGGCAGGCCCACATCCAGCAGCACCAGATCGGGCAGCTGCGCGGCCAGCGACTGGCGCAGGGCCGTGCTGTCGGCGCAGCCTTCCACCTGATACCCCTGGCCGCCCAGGTAGTCGCCCAGCAGACGGCGCACCTCGGCGTCGTCATCCACCACCAGCAGTCGCGCCTGTTCCGCCATGCCCCTGCCCTCGCTGCCCATTCTCAGCTTAGACAGGGGTGCTTGCGCCTCAGCGACCGCGCAGCGCCTCGCGCGGCACGTACTTGGCCAGTTCGTGCTTGCCGATGCTGGCGCGGTGCACCTCGTCCGGGCCGTCGGCCAGACGCAGGGTGCGCTGCATGGCGTACCAGTAGGCCAGCGGGAAATCCTGGGAGACGCCGGCGCCGCCGTGCATCTGGATGGCGCGGTCGATCACCCGCAGCGCCACGTTGGGCGCCACCACCTTGATCTGGGCGATCTCGCTGGCCGCCACCTTGTTGCCGACGGTGTCCATCATGTATGCGGCGTTGAGGGTCAGCAGGCGCGCCATGTTGATCTCGGTGCGCGAGTCGGCGATGTGGTCCAGGTTGCCGCCCAGGCGGGCCAGTGGCTTGCCGAAGGCGGTACGGCTGACCGAGCGCTTGCACATCAGTTCCAGGGCGCGTTCGGCCATGCCGATCGAGCGCATACAGTGGTGGATGCGCCCGGGGCCGAGGCGCCCCTGGGCGATCTCGAAGCCGCGACCCTCGCCGAGGATGACGTTCTCGTAGGGCACGCGCACGTTCTCGAACAGCACCTCGGCATGGCCGTGGGGCGCGTCGTCGTAACCGAACACGTGCAACGGGCGGACCACGGTCACGCCGGGGGTGTCCTTGGGCACCAGGATCATCGAGTGCTGCTGGTGGCGCGGGTTGTCCGGGTTGGTCAGGCCCATGAAGATCAGCACGGTGCAGCGCGGGTCGCTGGCGCCGGAGGTCCACCACTTGCGGCCGTTGATCACCCACTCGTCGCCGTCACGCCGGGCGCTGGCCTGCATGTTGGTGGCGTCCGAGGAGGCCACGCCGGGCTCGGTCATGGCGAAGCCGGAACGGATCTCGCCGGCCAGTAGCGGTTCGAGCCAGCGCTTCTTCTGCTCGGTGCTGCCGTAACGGACCAGCACCTCCATGTTGCCGGTGTCCGGCGCGGAACAGTTGAAGGGCTCCGGGCCGATCAGCGAACGGCCCATGATCTCGGCCAGGGGCGCGTACTCCAGGTTGGAGAGGCCAGCGCCATAGTCGGACTCGGGCAGAAACAGGTTCCACAGCCCTTCCGCCTTGGCCCTGGCCTTCAGCGTTTCCATGATCGCCGTCGGCCGCCAGCGATCGCCCTCGGCCACTTGCTGTTCGAACACCGCCTCGGCGGGATAGACATGTTCCTCCATGAACGCGGTGAGCCGCTCACGAAGCTGTTGCACCTTGGGCGAATAGGCGAAATCCATGCTGGCACCTGTAGGGTCGTATGACTGGTCGAAATCCTAGGGCAGCCCAGCAGATATACCCAGCCTATTTTTGGCGTGTATAAACATTCATAACCTGGATAATATCCGGCACGCTCGTTTTCGCAGGGAACTCACGTCATGGGACTCAGCAAGGTCGACCTCAACCTGTTCATCGTCTTCGATGCCATCTACAGCGAAGCCAACCTGACCCGCGCCGGGCAGATCGTCGGCATCACCCAGCCGGCGGTATCCAACGCGCTGGCGCGGTTGCGCGAGACCTTCAACGATCCGCTGTTCGTGCGCACCGCCCAGGGCATGGTGCCCACGCCCATGGCACAGAACATCATCGGCTCGGTGCGCCAGGCCCTGCAGTTGCTGAGGGTGTCGGTGCAGGAAAGCCGGACCTTCAACCCCGTCGAGGCGTCAAAGACGTTTCGTATCGGCATGACCGACCTGAGCGAAGCCATTCTGCTGCCGCCGCTTTTCCAGCGCCTGGGTCGCCTGGCACCGCAGGTGCGTATCGAAAGCACCCTGGCGCGACGCCGGGAAACCACCAGTGAACTGGCTGCAGGCAAGCTGGATTTCGCCGTGGACGTGCCCCTCAACAGCGACCCGCAGGTGCGTCACATCAAGCTGCTGGAAGACCGTTTCGTCTGTGCCATGCGCCCGGGACACCCACTGGCAAACGGACCGCTGACACTGGAAGGCTATCTGGCGGCAGGCCATATCCATATCTCCAGTCGCCGCAATGGTCTGGGCTATGTCGACCTGACACTGGGCAAGCTGGGCAAGCAGCGGCGCATCGCCCTGCGCTCGCCACACTACCTGATGGCCACCCGGGTGCTGCAGGAAACCGACCTGTTGCTCACCGTGCCGGAGCGCTTCGCACGCCAGCAGGCCCTGCATGTGGCCGAGCTGCCGCTGGCCGATGTGCCGCTGCTGGCCAGTCACCTGTACTGGCACGAAAGTACCGACCAGGATCCGGCCAACCGCTGGATGCGCGAGCAACTGGTGGATATCGCCGAGCGCATTTCCTGAGGTCGCTTCTGGAAAGCCTTTTCAAGCTGCTGAACTGGCAAGAAAAACGATTCTTGATGTTCTACTTGAAGTACGGCCTGCTCGCTGCACTCAGTCGGCGGGCAGGCACGCGAACGGTAGGCCGGGCACGATGCCACGCTGGTTGAACCAGCCCTGATTGACTTCCAGGGCATAGCGCGCCGGAGCGCTGGAGCACTTCACGGTGAGGTCGTGCGGGTGCAGGTCAACCAGGTTGATGATGCGCCCCGCCTCGTCCAGAAATGCCGCCGACAGGGGCAACGGCGTGTTCTTCATCCACAGGCACTGGGTCTTCAGCTGCGGAAAGCGAAACAGCATGCCGGCGGACTCGGCGAGCTCGGTGCGCCCCATCAGGCCACGCTGGCGATCCGCGGCGGTGAAGACGTATTCGGCATGCAAGGCATGGCCGCCGACGCTCAGCGCCAGCAGGCGTGGCTCGGTGAGCGCCATGCCGGCGCAAGACAGCAGGGAGATGAGCAATAACGCGCGCATGAGGAGCTTTCCGAGCAATGGGGGCGTGAGCACTATAGCCGTGCTGTCTCAGCCTTTGCGCTGGCGTAACTGCACATATAGCGCCTCGACCTTGTCCCGCGCCCAGGGTGTTTTGCGCAGGAAGGTCAGGCTGGACTTGATGCTCGGATCGCTGCTGAAACAGCGGATGTCGATACGCTGTGCCAATCCTGGCCAACCGTAATGCTCGACCAGCTCGGTCAGCAGATGCTCCAGGGTGACGCCGTGCAGGGGGTTCTTTGCGCTGTTCATGGATAAAGACCGGGTTAAAGGGAACGTCACCTGCCAGCGGATTCTTGAGCTCCTGCGTTGAGCCGCGCGGGTGAAGCCGGCAGAATGCCGCCCCCCACAGTAAGGAGTCCACGAATGGCCAAAGCCATGGCACGCCACATCCTGGTGAAGACCGAAGCCGAAGCGGTCCAGTTGAAGAAACGCCTGGCCACTGGTGAGCCGTTCGACACGCTGGCGAAGAAATACTCCACCTGCCCGTCCGGCAAGCGCGGCGGCGATCTGGGCGAGGTGCGGCCGGGCCAGATGGTGCGGGTGATCGACGAGGTGATCTTCAAGAAGGCCGTGGGCGAAGTTCACGGGCCGGTGAAATCCCAGTTCGGCTATCACCTGGTGCAGGTGTTCTACCGCGGGTAGGGCGCCACAGCGCGGCGCCCTACCCTGGGTTAAACGAGAACGCCCTGGCTGCGCAGGTAGTCGTCGTAGCTACCGCTGAAATCGGTCACGCCGTTTTCCGACAGCTCGATGATGCGGGTGGCCAGCGAGGAGACGAACTCGCGGTCATGGCTGACGAAGACCAGCGTGCCCGGGTAGTTCTCCAGCGCCAGGTTGAGCGCCTCGATGGACTCCATGTCCAGGTGGTTGGTCGGCTCGTCCATCACCAGCACGTTGGGCTTCTTCAGGATCAGCTTGCCGAACAGCATGCGGCCTTGCTCACCACCGGAGATGACCTTCACCGACTTTTTGATCTCGTCGTTGGAGAACAGCATGCGGCCGAGGGTGCCGCGCACCAACTGCTCGCCGCCCTGGGTCCACTGGGCCATCCAGTCGAACAGGGTGACGTCGTCTTCGAAGTCCTCGGCATGGTCCTGGGCGAAGTAGCCGATTTCGGCGCTTTCCGTCCATTTCACCTCGCCGGTCATGGGCGGCATCTCGCCGACCAGGGTACGCAGCAGCGTGGTCTTGCCGATGCCGTTGGGGCCGATGATGGCGACGCGTTCGCCGGCCTCGATCTGCAGCGACAGGTTCTTGAACAGCGCCTGGCCATCGAAACCCTGGCTGACCTTCTCCAGCGTCACCGCCTGGCGGTGAAGTTTCTTGGTCTGTTCAAAACGGATGAACGGACTGACACGGCTGGACGGCTTGACCTCTTCCAGCTGGATCTTGTCGATCTGCCGGGCACGGCTGGTGGCCTGCTTGGCCTTGGAGGCGTTGGCCGAGAAACGGCTGACGAAGGTCTGCAATTCGGCGATCTGCGCCTTCTTCTTGGCGTTGTCGGACAGCAGGCGCTCGCGGGCCTGGGTCGCGGCGATCATGTACTCGTCATAGTTGCCCGGGAACAGGCGGATCTCGCCGTAATCCAGGTCGGCCATGTGCGTGCACACGCTGTTCAGGAAATGGCGGTCGTGGGAAATGATGATCATGGTGCTGTTGCGCGCGGTGAGCACGCCTTCCAGCCAGCGGATGGTGTTGATATCCAGGTGGTTGGTCGGCTCGTCGAGCAGCAGCACGTCCGGATCGGAGAACAGCGCCTGCGCCAGCAGCACGCGCAGCTTCCAGCCCGGCGCCACCTCGCTCATCGGACCGAAGTGCTGGTCCAGCGGAATGCCGACGCCCAGCAGCAGCTCGCCGGCGCGGGACTCGGCGGTGTAGCCATCCAGCTCGGCGAATTCCACTTCCAGCTCGGCCACCGCCATGCCCTCTTCCTCGCTCATCTCCGGCAGCGAATAGAGACGATCACGCTCGGCCTTGACCTTCCACAGCTGCTCGTGACCCATGATCACAGTGTCGATCACGGTGTTGTTTTCGTAGGCAAACTGGTCCTGGCGCAGTTTGCCCAGGCGGGTGTTGGGTTCGAGCATCACCTGGCCAGCGGATGGCTCCAGCTCACCGCCAAGGATCTTCATGAAGGTGGACTTGCCACAGCCGTTGGCGCCGATCAGGCCGTAGCGGTTGCCATTGCCGAACTTGACGGAAACATTCTCGAACAGCGGCTTGGCGCCGAACTGCATGGTGATATTGGCGGTGGAGATCAAGGCGGGTTCCTGCTTGAGCTGCCCCGGAGGGGCAAAAAGGGGCGGATTGTACGCCTTCCCTCCAGCCAAAACAGCCCTTCGACGTGTGTTTGGTCAGCTAAGGAACCGGTAACTTTCTGGCAGTAGCCAGTAGACCCAGAACAGCTGATGCACGATCACGATGCTCCAGAACGGCATCAGGAAGCGGAGCTTGCGTGTCTTGTGGCGCAGGCGCTGCTGGGCAACCAGTGCTCCAGGCCAACCCCCGTAGAGGGCCGCCGCGTGGAGCAGCTTTTCCGGAATGCGCCAACGGCCGCGCTGCGCCTGGCGCTTGTCATGCCGGTACAGGCCGTAGGTCACCAAACTGGCCAGCAGGTAGGCCACCAGTGCAATGGGAAAGCCCAGCACCAGGGCGCTGCCAACCGGGACCGCCATCAGGGCGGCAAACACGAGCAAGTGGGCGGGTTTCAACCTTGTGCTGTGCTCCAGTCGATCCATCCGAACTGCCAGGTAGCGAGAATCAGCAAACCGAACGCGATGCGATACCAGGCAAACGCCGCGTAGCTGTGATTGCCGATGAACTTTAGCAGCGCGCGCACCGCCAGCATGGCGAAGATGAACGACACCACGAAACCCAGCGCGAAGACCGGCAGATCGGCCGGCTGAAACAGGTCCCGGTACTTGTAGCCCGAGTACACCGCGGCACCCACCATCGTGGGCATGGCCAGAAAGAAGGAGAACTCGGTGGCCGCCTTGCGCGACAGGCCGAACAGCAGGCCGCCGATAATGGTCGAGGCCGAACGCGAGGTGCCGGGTATCAAGGCCAGGCACTGGGCGCAACCCACCTTCAGCGCCTGCGACCAGCGCATGTCATCGACCGTTTCGGCCTGAACGGCATGAGGACGCCGCTCCGCCCAGAGCATCACGACGCCACCTACAACCAGGGCGGCAGCCACGGTGATGGGGTTGAAGAGGAACTCATGGATCAGGTCGGAAAAGATCACACCGATCACAGCCGCCGGCAGGAAGGCCAGCAGCAGGTTGAAAGTGAAGCTCTGCGCCGAGCGCTGACGCGGCAGCCCGACCACCACATCGAGGATCTTGCGGCGGTACTCCCAGACCACCGCAAGAATGGCTCCCAACTGGATGATGATGTTGAACGCCCGCGCCCTTTCCCCGCCAAACCCGATGAGGTCGGCAACGATGATCTGATGGCCGGTACTTGAAATCGGTAGAAACTCAGTCAGTCCCTCGACAATGCCTAGCAGCAAGGCCTGAAAGGCGGTCCAAAGATCCATAACACTCCTTAGGGGGCGGCGCGCTGCGCCCGGTTCGAGAAGGTGCCGGCATCAGGGTCGGCTAGGGGCGCGCCATGCTACCAGAGCTTGGATATCGATGGAAAAACGTTCTTTTCCCGCGGTTCTTGCAGCGATTTATTTATTACCTCCCTATCTAATATTGAATTTTGACTTCCAAGAGGAGTTGAACTTCGCCTAAAGGGTAATGGACGTTATGTCGCACCCTGATGCAACTTACGCCGACTTGCGGCAACCTATCGACTTGAAGCAAAGCAGCCAGAGTCACCGTAAATAAAAATGAATCAGGGTTAACACCATGTTCTTGCGCTCCTTGCCTATTCGCCACCGACTTTGGCTAATCCTTGCCCTATTCCTTTTGATGCTGGTTGTCCAGGGGGTATTCCAGCTCCAGCAACTTTATGGGGATCTGCACCGGGGGAAAGCGGAAAAGACACAGCACCTGGTCGAAAGCGCCCTCGGCATTCTCCAGCAATACCATCGCCTGGAAACCCAGGGGGTCATGGACCGCGCCAAGGCCCAGGAGGAAGCCCAGAAGCTGCTGGCGCAGTTGCGCTATGGCGAAAACGACTACTTCTGGGTCAATGACCTGCATCCGCGCATGATCATGCACCCGACCAACCCGAAACTGAACGGCGAGTCCCTGCGTGATTACAAGGATCCGGACGGGACGGAGTTGTTCAATGTCATGGTCAGCGTGGTCAAGGCCCGGGGTGCCGGTACCGTCGAATACCGCTGGCCCAAGCCAGGCCACGACACTCCGGTGCCGAAGATTTCCTATGTACAACTCTTCGAGCCCTGGGGCTGGATTCTGGGAACGGGCGTATATATCGACGATATCCGCGAGCAGTTCATTACCCAGACCTTCAAGGCCTCAGCCATTGGCATGGTTATCGTTCTGCTCAGCGGCCTGCTGCTTACGTTGATTGCCCGCAGCATCACCCGGCCGCTGAATGATGCGGTGCAGGCGATGGCCAGTATCGCCAGTGGCGAAGCCGATCTGACACAACGCCTGGAAGCGCATGGCCGGGACGAGGTCAGCCACATGGCCGAGCATTTCAACCGCTTCACCGCGAACCTTCACCAGCTCGTTGAACGTCTACTCAAGGATGCCGTTTCCCTGCAGCAATCGGCGGACGGTCTCAACCAGGTGGCCGGTAACAGCCAGCAGTTCTGCCAGAAGCAGTCCTTGCAGATGGAGCAGGTTGCCACGGCTGTCAACGAGGTCAGCTACGCCGTCCAGGATGTCGCGCGCAACGCCGAGCAGGCTTCCAGCGAGGTGAACCAGGCCGAAGCCCAGGCCCGCCAGGGTCGTCAGAACATCGACCGCAGCCTCGAACAGATCGACCAGCTGTCGGCGCGAATCGCCCAGGCCGTGGACGTCATCCAGGGGCTGGCCGACGAGAGCACGCAGATTGGTACCGTCGTGGAGGTCATTCGCGGCATCGCCGAACAGACCAACCTGCTGGCGCTTAACGCCGCCATCGAGGCGGCACGGGCTGGCGAGCAGGGTCGAGGCTTCGCCGTGGTGGCGGACGAAGTGCGCCTGCTGGCGCAGCGTACCCAGCAGTCGACTGCGGAAATCCAGCAGATGATCGAGCGACTGCAGGGCAACTCCGGAAACGCGGTCAAGGTAATTGCCGAAAGCAACCAGGCCACCCGACTCACCGTGGAACAGGCTGGCCTTGCCCGGGAGACGCTGGAGCAGATCACCGGGGCGCTGCGCAATCTGGCCGGGGTGAACGCCTCGATTGCCAGTGCCACGCTGCAGCAATCGCACGTGATCGACGACATCAACCGCAACGTCACCGAGGCCGCCGGGCTCGCGCACGAGATTGTGCGATCCGCCGACCAGACCAGCGATGCAGGCCAGCATCTCAACCAGCTGGCCGCACACCTCAACCGCCTCCTCGGCCAATTCCGCGTCTGACCCCCCCCTCAGCTGCAGCTGGCAGGGCTTCCCCGATTCCCGGAGAAGCCCTGCCTATCTGTTTCGAACCTTTGACACACCGGAGGGCTCTAGTCCGGTCGCTGTCTCACATTCGAGACAGGTGTTTGGCCTGTTTCGTTTCACCCTCGTTACATCTTGCGCCAAGCGCTCCTCCCTAACTTCCGCAACCTATTGTTTTTAAACACCTTTCAGGAAGCGGCACGACTCCTGCCTGAGCCAGAAGAAATGGATGCACAAGGGATCTGGCATGTATCGCCAAGGCGTAAGGAGTTTCTGGTGCTGAAGCAATTCGTACTTGGATTGGGAGTGGCGATTATCGCTGGCGAAGCGTTCGCGGCGGGAGATGGCACCATCGTCATCCAGCGCGAGCTCCAGCCCCGTGTGGCTTTTCGGCAAACCATGGTGCCCGATCCCCATCCCATCGCGGTTAACCCCAATGTTTCCTCCCAGGTGAACAACCAGCTGAGCGGACTGGAGCTCAGCGATGGCGATTTCGCCCACATCACCAGTGGCCAGCGCCTAGGCCACGCCAGCCTGGCTGACGGCGATCTGCCTGGCCTTGATGGTATCCCCTCCACGAGTACGCGACTTCCCGGAATGTCCGCCGGCCGAGCCGGCTCATCGGGTGGCAACAGCATTTCCAGCCAGGTCAACAGAAGTGTCCAGAGAGGCCTGGCACCGCTTCAGAACCTGACCGGAGGCCGCTGAGATGAATCGCTGGCTCATGCTGATCGCTCTTCTCCTGGCCCTTCGGGCCCTGGCTGTCGAGCCCAACCCGTCGCACAGCGTGATTGACGACACCGGCATCGATAGCCAGGGACTCGTTTCGGTCAATGTCGGCGCCGGAGATCTGAATCAGCAAATCAACGCACGGGCAATCGCGATCAGCGCGGAGTTGGCTACGGCCCGACTGCAACTGGAGCAGGAGCTGGAATTGCAGAGCCTCGACCTGAGCCAGGACGCGCAGGCGAACCTGCTGGGCGATTCCTTCAGCCGCAATAACGGGCTGATCGGCGTGAACCAGGCTTCGGGTTCCGGCAATCAGCAAATCAATTCCTTCCGCCTCAGCCTGGCACGGCAGCGGCAGGATCTGGATGACAGCGTGCTCGCACAGCAGCTCGTGGCACCTGCACAACCCTCCGGGGCGACTGACCAACCCAAGGGCAACCGTATCGTCGTCACGGACGATAAGGCCTTCGCCGGAAGTCGGGGTGTGGTTCAGCTGAACCAGAGTGCTGGGGTCGGCAACCAGTCGGTGAACAGCCTCAGCATGACAGTAGTGGACTGACCCTCTTCGCAACCGCGAAATGACTACGTACCCGCAAGGAGAAACCCATGAAAGTTATGTGGACACTGAAACCCCTGGCATTCGCCGTTGCCGCCGGCCTCGCTTTTTCGGCCACCGCTCAGGAGGTTCCGCCTCCCACTACCCCGGGCTCTTCGGCCCAGGCTACGGTTAGCGACACTCAAACCAGCACCGGCAACTATGTGTTGAACCAGGGGACTGTCAACACTGCCAGCCTGGAGAGCTCCCTGGACGATGCGGCCGGTAACGTAGGCGTCAACATCGCCGGTGGCGATCACAACCAGCAGGCCAACTCCGCCGCCCTGTCGACCGCAGATGAGTTCTTTGTCTTCGGAACCGCCACGGCCTCGGTCAATCTGAACCAGACCGGCACCAATGTGGTGGACAACTACTCGGTGACCAACTCCGCCAGCGTCCTGGATTCCGGCAACAACGCCTCCGGCAACATCGGCATCAACGTGGCCAGCGGCGTGTTCAACCAGCAGAAGAACGACTTCGCAACCGCGACTGCTGGTGGTTTCGTGGCCACCGCAAGTAGCACGGCAACCCAGAGCTCGACCGGCAACATCACCAACAACCGGGCTGTGCTGACCGAGTCGGCGACTGTCGCACTCACGCTCGATGGCAACGTAACCGGCACCTATTCGGGCATTTCCGATCAGGTCGGGGACGTATACCTCGAAGTGTGGGATGGCGCGTTACATCCCAATGGCACCGTACAGCTGGGACACGTGGACGTGGACAGCGACACCCAGGGTGCTCAGGCCGGCCCCAACGGTACCGGCGCCTTCCTGTTCGAGGAAAGCGGCGAGATCGACCTGGCCGGCACGCTGACCGGCACCGTGCCGCTGGTATCCCTGCAGCAGGCCGTCAACAACTCCGCCACCGTCACCGGCTCGCTGAATGGCGCCTCCGGCAATGTCGGCCTGAACGTCGCCGCCGGTTCCGGTAACCAGCAGAGCAACTCCCTGGCGATCGCTGCGGGCTGCAACGCTTGCTCGGGGAATGGAAGTCCTACCGGTCTGTAACCCTGACAAGGGCTCCACTCGGAGCCCTTTCCTTTGAACGTGCAGGAACGCCAACGAATGCTCGCCTGTATTCTTGCCATCTCGCTCGTGCTGCTGGCTACAGACGTTCTGGCCGCCCGGCTGCCCTTCCCGGTGCTCCCGGGAGGCAACATGGCCTTTCTCGAGGTCCAGAGCATCCGCGAGCGCCGTTTCAGCCATATCGTGCAACAACAGACGGATTTCAGCTGCGGGGCCGCATCACTCGCGACGGTCCTGCGCGAAGCCTACGACTTCGATGTCAACGAACAGATGGTCATCGAAGGCATGCTGGCCGGCGCCGATCAGAACATTGTCCGCACCCAGGGCTTCTCCATGCTCGACATGAAACGCTATGTGGAGGCAATCGGCCTGAGGGCCCGTGGCTATCGCATAGCACCTGCGGGCTTGCAGCACCTGCGGGTTCCGGCAGTCGTCCTCCAGGAAGTCCGTGGCTACAAGCATTTTGTCGTGCTGCTGCGTAGTGACGAACAGCATGTCTACGTAGGCGACCCGGTACTCGGCCACAAACGCTACAGCCTTGAAGAGTTCGTCCAGGGCTGGAACGGAATTGTGTTTGCTGTCATCGGGCCCGGTTACAACCGTCTCAATGCCCTGCTCGACCCACCCGAGCCTCTGACCGCCAAGGAGCGCATTGATGCTTTCCAGCCCGTGCGCGATGCCGAACTCATGGAGTTCGGTTTCATCCAGAGCGATTTCTTCTGATGTGAGCAGAACGTCTGGAGGATCCCGATGAACAAATGTGTGTGTGGTTTGCTCGTTGCGTGTCTGCTGGTGCCTTCTTTGGGCGTAGCCGGCACGCCGTTCGAGCTTGTGGAGCTGACGGACCCGGAGCTTGCCCAACTGCGCGGGCGTTATGTCCTGCCCAGCCATATCGTGCATTTCGGTGTCACCCTGACCAGCACCTGGGAACAGTCCGGGCAGCAGCTTGGAGCCTCCGTCTCCCTGCAGGCACAGCAAGGTGCCCAGCCGGTCCTGACAGTCACGCCGGTCTCATCCGGTACCGGATCCACGCCTTCCGCCGGATCCGGGATGATCATCGGTGGCCAGGGCTTGGCCAATGTGGATGGCATCAGCCAGAGCGTGCGAACCGCTGGCGACCTGAACACCGCCTCGAACGGCATCCAGATCAGCATCCAGCGCAATGGAGAGGCGCCCGATCTGGCGCCTGGAACAGCCCTTGAGGGCAGCTTCAGCCACTCCAACGCGCTCGGCACCGCTTCGGTCAGCACCTCCCAGGGCAAGCTACAGCTGGGGATAGCGACCCATGGGCAAGGGAGCAGTCTGCAGCAGCTGGGTGGTGGCCTGCTGCAGGACACCCGAATTGTCAGTTCGCAAAATACCGTCATCAACACCGCCAGGCTCGACGTGGTGATGCAGCAGGGAAGCCGCACCATGGACCTGATGAACTGCAACCTGGAGCAACTGCGTGCCCTGAGGCCCACGGGATATTGATCTACGCTTGCGTTCTTCACCTTTCAGTCAGACAGGGATGTCAGCATGCTTCGTTCGTTTCGTCCGCATCTGCTTGGAATCACCGCACTGGGTGCGCTGTCCGCACCGCTGGCAGTTGCCTCCACCCAAGCCGAAATCGAAACCCTGGAGCAGGAAATTCAGGACCTGCGCGATCAGTATGATCGCTACAAACGGGCCCTCGAGGAGCTGTCTGCCAGTGCCGCCCGGGAAGAAGCACAAGCCGCCGAGGCCGAGAAAGTCATCCAGGAAGCCAGGAGCAAACCTGTTCCCGCACCGCTTCCCAGAGCCAATCCCGCTCCCACGCCGATGACGGCTCCTTCGCCCGCAGCGCGTGGCCTCAACGCAGGAACTCCAGCGCAGCCCTTGCCTACGGTTGCACCCGCAAGCCCGGTAGCACCAGCGGCGGCCACCATGGGAAGCGCAGCTGCTGCACCGGTTCCAAGTGGCGTGCGCATGCCGACGCCGGTCATGGCCACGCCACCCGCGGCGCAACCCTCCACGACAGCCAATGGCATCCCCATACCGCCGAAACTCCCCAGGGCGGCGCAGACCGCAGGGCCGCAGCTGGCACAGGCACCCGGGCCGCGGACCGTCCAGTCCCTGCAGACGGATGGCTACGGGGCAAGCCTGAAGGAAGACGCCGAGCCCATCCGCAGCGTCGAAACCCTCTATGACGAGGCTTCCGGCTTCTTTGGTGGAGGCACCTACAGCCTGGAAACAGGCATTACCTACAGCCATTACGATACCCGCCAATTGATCCTCAACGGTTTCCTAGCCCTGGATTCGATCTTCCTTGGGAACATCAATGTCGATCAGATCAATGCTGACAACTTCACACTGGATCTGACCGGCCGCTACAACCTGCATAATCGCCTGCAGTTTGATGTGAACGTCCCGTTTCTCTTCCGAGACGTGACCTACGAATCCGCAGGCGCAGGCAATTCGACCGCCCAGGTTTCAGACCGCACAGTCAGTACAGGCCCCGAGGTCGGGGATATCAGTGTGGGTATTTCGTACAAGATCCTGGACCAGAACGAGAGCCGGCCCGACACCATCCTCAGTCTGCGGGCCAAGGCGCCCAGCGGCCGGGATCCGTATGGCATCAAGATGACCAGGGTGGCTGACAACGACAACATCACTGTCCCGACTGACTTGCCCACCGGAAACGGAGTCTGGTCGTTGACCCCTGGCATCTCGCTGGTGAAAACCGTCGACCCGGCCGTGCTGTTCGGCAACCTGTCCTACACGTACAACTTCGAGGAAGAGTTCAGCGATATCAGTGCGCAGCAGGGCACCCGCCTGGGTGGCAAGGTGCGGCTGGGCAACTGGTGGCAGTTCGGGATGGGCCTGGCATTCGCACTCAACGAAAAGATGAGTCTCTCGATGTCCTATTCGCAGCTGATCGGTCGGAGCAGCCGCATTCGCCAGAATGGCGGGGACTGGTTCACGGTGGTGGGCAGCGACGCAAACGCGGCCTATTTCAACCTGGGCATGACCTATGCGGCGAGCAACAATCTCGCAATCGTGCCCAACCTCTCGATGGGTCTGACTCCAGATGCACCGGATTTCACGTTCAGCTTGAAATTCCCCTACTACTTCTGACTCTGGACTTGGCAATGGGCCTGCCGTCAGAGCAGGCCGTGCTTGTGGAGCAGACGGTAGAAGGTTGGCCTGGAAATACCGAGGGCCCGCGCGGCTTCGCTCAGATTGTTGGTGTGTTGGCGTAATGCCTCACCCAGCGCTTGTCGTTCGGCCTGAAGCCGGTAGTACTCCAAGGTATGCAGCGAGCCTCGGTGGTCCACCGATACCGCCAACCCCATGTCTTCGGCCTCGATCTGTCGCCCTTCCGCCAGGACCAGCCCGCGCCGCACCCGGTTGGCCAGCTCACGAATATTGCCTGCCCAGGGATGGTCGAGCATGGCTTGAATGGCCGTTTCGCTGAAACTTCGGGGCCTTCGACCGGTTTCGCTGCTGTAAAGACGTGCAAAATGCGCAGCCAGCTGGGGCAAGTCGGTCAACCTCTCGCGCAGAGGGGGCATGCGAATCTGCAATACGTTCAGGCGGTAATACAGATCCTCGCGGAACCTACCCTCCCGGATAGCCTGCTCAAGGTCGATATGGGTGGCCGACAGCACACGCACATTGACCGCTATCGGTCGACTACCACCCACGCGCTCAATGTGTTTTTCCTGAAGGAACCGCAGCAGGTTGGCCTGGAGTTCCAGCGGCAGGTCCCCGATTTCATCGAGCAGCAACGTGCCACCGTCCGCTGCCTCTATCCGCCCGACCTTGCGTTGATGGGCGCCGGTAAAGGCCCCCTTCTCATGGCCGAACAACTCGGACTGGATGAGGTTCTCGGGAATGGCGCCGCAATTGATGGCCACAAATGCCTCGCCTGCACGGCGCGAAAGATTATGCAGGGCACGCGCCACCACTTCCTTTCCGGTGCCGCTCTCGCCGCGGATCATCACGGGCGAGTCAGTCGGGGCAAAGCGGGTAATCAGCCTTCGAATCTCCGACATCGCCCGGCTTTCCCCCAACAGGTCATCCCAGGGGCCACGCTGCTCGTCGGTCCTCTGCCGAAGCCGTGACATGCCATACGCACGCCCCAGCGCAATGCGGATGCGTGCCTCGTCGAGCGGTAGGGTGTGGAAGTCGAAGAACCACTCGTAGATGAAATCACGCACCCGTTGCAACGGTAGAAGTTCGGCGCTCAGCACGGCGATCCACTCCCCCGCGTTCTGCAACAGCAAGGCACGAATGCGCTCCAGACGGCCTAGGCTCTGTCCATCCAGGCGGACCATTCCTACGTGAAAGTCGCGTGCGGAGGCGTCTTCCAGGCTCGCACTGCTCACTTCCCATCCCGCAGCCCGAAGTGCTGGCAGCAGGCGCCTACAGGCATCACAGGGGTCAACCATGAGCAGGCGCCGGACCCCGTTTGTTGCATCCTGCATGTCCGTTCCTTGGCAGTGGTTCGTCGCTGCTGGCGTAGCGACATAACGGTAGCAAGGAATGGCGGGCCGGCTTGTCCGCCTGTCTATTTATTAGGGCCTGTCATGTAGGCGCCAAAAAGATTCGGCAGCGCGACGTAAGCGTGACCTTTTGCGGATTGGAATTATCCAAAAGTCGTAAGGCACATGATTGAACTGTTACTTCCCCGGATTCCGTTTTTGGAGAGTAATCGCATGACAGCGCTCCGCACCAACGAAGCACTCTTGATCGCCTGCCGAGCTTTTCAGCCGTTGCAGTGCATTGCCTGGGCGACCGACTACACAGGCGAGCTGAGCCTGACAGTCATAGACAAGACCACCGCTAGCGTTGTGGGGCGTTCCCGGATGTCACGCCTGGACTATGCCGACACGGAGCACTTGGGAAATGTGTTGGCCGAGGCTCGCAGGCAACTGGCTGACGAGGGGATCGTGCTGGGTCCCTGGCAGATTCCCGAGTAACAACGCAGCGCTTTAACGGCACAGCATGGAAAAGGGCCCTGCTGCAGTTGCAGCAGGGCCCTTTCGGTTCCGCACGAATCAGAAGCGCTCGATATCCGCCTCACGCTGCAAGCGCGCACGGTAGGCTGCGAAATCGTCCTGACCGGCACGCGACGCCAGGAAGCGCTGATACATCCGTGCCTCGTTGTCGTCCAGCACTTCCGTCGGCTCACTGACTCCGGTCAGACGCAGCAGAACGTAGTCACCATTGCCGAGCGCGATACCGGCGAACTGCGGCTTCTGGGCTTGCTCAGGTTTGGGCATGCGGAACAGAGTCTGCAGTACTTGAGGTTCAACCCCTTCCAGAGAGCGGGTGGCCGCCTCGAAAACCTGCCAGCTGCTCTCCTGGGTGGACGGGGTCTGGCCTTCGCGCAGATTGGCAAGCAGCGCTTCGCCCTGGCTCTTGGCAGCTTCAGCTGCGGATTCGCGCTGCAGGGTTGCCCGCACACTGCCCGCCACTTGTTCCAGGTTCATACGCTGGGGCTGACGATGCTCTTTTACGCGCATCACCATGATGGTCTCGGCGTCCAATTCCAGCGCCTGGCTGTTGGCGCCGCTTTCCAGAAGATCCGGGCTGAAAGCCTGCTGGATCACTTGCCGGTTGGCTGTGATGCCAGAGCTGCCGCCCTCGCGCCCGAAAGGCTCGCTGGTCTGCACCTGCAGACCCAGCTCCTGCGCCGGCTGCTGCAAATCAGCCGCTTCGAAGGCCAGGTTCTCCAGCTCACGTACCGCCTCGACGAAACGCTGCTCGACCTTCTCGGCCTTCAGGTCACGCTCAAGCTTGTCCTTGAGGGCGGCGAAGCTGGGCACGTCGGCGGCCTGGGAATCGAGCAACTTGATCAGGTGCCAGCCAAACTCGGTCCGCACCGGCGCAGATACTTCGCCTTTTTTCAGTGCGAACAGCACCGATTCGAACTCCGGGTCGTAGACACCCGGGCCGGCGAAGCCGAGATCTCCGCCATCAGCCGCCGAGCCGGTATCTTCCGACGCCTCACGGGCCAGGACGGCGAAATCCTCACCCTGATCGAGGCGCTGGCGCAGCGCTTCGATCTGCTTGCGTGCCTCGTCGCTGCTACGCGCATCACCCGCTTCAATCAGGATGTGCGCGGCGCGACGCTGTTCAGCCAGGTTGGCGATCTCTGCCTGGTAACGGGAACGCAGCTCTTCCTCGCTGGTGCTCACCTGGTCGAAGAAGCTGTCCTTCTTGAGCTCGACGTACTCGATGACCACCTGCTCGGGGGTCATGAATCGCTGAGCATTCTGTTCGTAATAGGCGGCCACCTGCTCGTCGGTGACGTCAACCTCATTGGTATCGGCCTTGATGCGATACAGCGCGAAATCACGGGTCTGCTTGTCCAGTCGCACGAAGTCGCGCACTTCTTGCTCGGTCACGAAACCACTGCCAGCAACCGCCGCCTGCAACTGGCCAATAAGCATCTCTTCTTCAAGCATCTGCCGGAACTGCAGACGGCCGTAGCCCATCTGGCGGATGACCTGGTCGAAGCGCGCTGGACTGAAGCGGCCGTTCTCCTGGAATTCCGGGGTCTGCAGAATGACCTGATCGAGCGCTGCCTGGGAAAGAGCGAAATCGGATTCCTGGGCAGCCTGCACCAGCAAACGACGGTCGATCAGATCGCTGAGTGCCGCATTGCGCAGCAGCTGCTCATCGATCAGAGAGGTATCGAAATCTCGACCAAACTGCTGAAGCAGCTGGCGACGCTGCATTTCGACAGCCTGGTTGAGTTCGGAAAGACTGATCTCTTCCCCGTTCACCTCGGCGGCAGTCTGCTGGTTTCCGGCACTGTTGAAAATGGCTTCGAAGCCGGTCAGTGCCAGCAATACGATGATGAGACCGATGATGGTCTTGGCAATCCACCCCTGTGAATTGTCCCTGATATTTTGCAGCATGCATCCCCCAGTAACGACCGTTCTACGGCCAGGCTGCGCGAGTGAAGCCCGGAAAGTACAAAGGCGCACCGGAGGGATGCGCCTTCGCGATAACCACGGAGTGGGAGGACTCTAGTTCGGATCCCCCATCTGACAAGCCCAGGCCGCCAGAGTACCCCGCTGCCAGGCCGGTGCGGCCTGGCAATTCGAAAGACGCTTAGTTTACGGCGTCTTTCAGTGCCTTGCCCGGCTTGAAGCTCGGGATCTTGGCAGCTTCGATCTTGATCGGCTTGCCAGTCTGCGGGTTGCGACCGGTACGTGCCGCGCGTTCCTTGACAGCGAAGGTACCGAAGCCCACCAGGACCACGGAATCACCTGCCTTCAGAGCACCAGTGACGGATTCGATCACAGCGTCCAGCGCACGACCAGCAACGGCTTTCGGGATATCAGCAGATGCGGCGATGGCATCGATCAGTTCCGACTTGTTCACTCTAAGTCCCCTTATCTAACTTTAATGAAGTTATTTTTTACAGTTAACTTGATTTCGCAGAACAACCTGTACACGCAGCGACAATTAACCAGCGCCGAAAATCGTGTCGAGGGAGGCCTTTCGGCTAATGCGTGCTGATTCTCTCCTTGGAATCAGTCTCGCGGGTTTCATCCTTGGCTACCATGTCCGGAGCCGCATCAGGCAAGGGCTCCGGGGCGTATTGCAGCGCAATTTGCAGGACCTCGTCAATCCATTTGACGGGCTTGATTTGCAGATCCTGTTTGATGTTTTCAGGAATCTCCTTCAAATCCCGCAGGTTTTCCTCGGGAATGATCACCGTCTTGATGCCGCCGCGGCGAGCCGCGAGGAGTTTCTCCTTCAGCCCGCCAATTGCCAGGACCTGGCCGCGCAAGGTGATTTCGCCCGTCATGGCCACATCGGCGCGCACCGGGATCTGGGTCAGCGCCGACACCAGGGCCGTGCACAGACCGATGCCAGCACTGGGACCATCCTTCGGGGTTGCTCCCTCGGGCATGTGGATGTGCACGTCGCGCTTCTCATGAAAATCCAGAGGGATACCCAGGCTCTTGGCACGGCTGCGCACCACGGTCAGGGCGGCGGTCATGGACTCGGCCATCACATCGCCCAGCGAACCGGTCTTGATCAGTTGGCCCTTCCCTGGCACCACTGCGGTTTCGATGGTCAGCAGCTCGCCGCCCACCTGTGTCCAGGCGAGTCCGGTGACCTGCCCCACCTGGTCTTCCTGCTCGGCCAGCCCATACCGGTACTTGCGCACACCCAGATAATGCTCGAGCGACTCCGGCGTCACCTCCACCTGGAAGCGCTTTTCCTTGATGTTCTCTTTCACCACCTTGCGACAGACCTTGGCGATCTGGCGTTCAAGACCGCGCACACCTGCTTCCCGGGTGTAGTAGCGAATGACGTCGCGGATCGTTTCCTCGCTGACCGTCAGCTCGCTCGGCTTGAGGCCATTGGCGCGAATCTGCTTGGGCAGCAGGTATTTGGTAGTGATGTTGACCTTCTCGTCCTCGGTGTAACCCGGCAGGCGAATGACTTCCATACGATCCAGCAACGGCGCCGGAATGTTCATGGAGTTCGAGGTGCATACGAACATCACATCCGAAAGGTCGTAGTCGACTTCCAGGTAGTGGTCATTGAAATGGTGGTTCTGCTCGGGATCCAGCACTTCCAGCAAAGCCGAGGCCGGATCGCCTCGCATGTCACTGCCGAGCTTGTCGATCTCATCCAGCAGGAACAGCGGGTTGCGCACGCCGCCCTTGGTCATCTTCTGAATCAGGCGCCCCGGCATGGAACCGATGTAGGTACGGCGGTGGCCACGAATCTCGGCCTCGTCGCGAACGCCACCCAGCGCCATGCGCACGAACTTGCGGTTGGTGGAACGCGCAATGGACTTCTCGCGTCCGACGAACAGCGGGATCACCATGTGTGGATAGACCACGACATCACGCAACGGCAGGAGTGGCAATTCGATGGTTTTCTTCATAACTGGACTCTGCGACGGCCGGTGGCCGTGATCGGTGGGTTGCCCTTGCCGCCAAGATGAGGGCGAACCTGAAAAAACACAAGCAAGGGACCTTAATGAAGAAGGGGCCCGCAGGCCCCTTTTTCTCACGCGTCCGGCGCTGCCTTGGCGGTAGGCTCGCTGTTCTCGTAGATGAGCAGCGGCTTGGAGGTGCCTTCGATGACGTTTTCATCGATCACCACCTTGCTGACGTCGCCCTGCGAGGGGATCTCGTACATGGTATCCAGCAGGATGCCTTCGAGGATGGAGCGCAGGCCACGCGCACCAGTCTTGCGCTCGAGCGCGCGGCGCGCCACGGCGCGCAACGCATCGGGACGGAACTCCAGGTCGACACCTTCCATCTCGAACAGCTTGGCGTACTGCTTGGTCAGCGCATTCTTCGGCTCGGCGAGGATTTCGATCAGCGCAGCTTCGTCCAGCTCTTCGAGGGTGGCGATTACCGGCAGGCGACCGACGAACTCGGGAATCAGCCCGAACTTGACCAGATCGTCCGGCGTGACCTCGCGCAGCGAATCACCGACCGACTTGCCGGCATCCTTGCTGCGCACTTCGGCCGTGAAGCCGATGCCACCCTTGGTGGAGCGACCCTGGATGACCTTCTCCAGCCCGGCGAAGGCGCCACCGCAGATGAACAGGATGTTGCGAGTGTCCACCTGCAGGAATTCCTGCTGCGGATGCTTGCGACCACCTTGCGGCGGAACGGAGGCAACCGTGCCCTCGATCAGCTTGAGTAGCGCCTGCTGCACGCCCTCACCCGAGACATCACGGGTGATCGACGGGTTGTCCGACTTACGTGAGATCTTGTCGATCTCGTCGATGTAGACGATGCCCATCTGGGCCTTTTCCACGTCGTAGTCGCACTTCTGCAACAGCTTCTGGATGATGTTCTCCACGTCCTCGCCCACGTAACCGGCTTCGGTCAGCGTGGTGGCATCGGCGATGGTGAACGGCACATTCAGCAGGCGCGCCAGGGTTTCGGCCAGCAGTGTCTTGCCCGAACCGGTCGGGCCGATCAGCAGGATGTTGCTCTTGCCGAGCTCGACATCATCCTTCTTGTCCCGCTGGTTGAGGCGCTTGTAGTGGTTGTAGACAGCGACGGCCAGAATCTTCTTGGCACGCTCCTGACCGATCACATACTGATCGAGGATCGCACTGATCTCCTTGGGCGTCGGCAATTTGTGCGCATTGCTCTCGGCCTGTGCTTCCTGCACCTCCTCGCGGATGATGTCGTTGCACAGATCTACGCACTCGTCGCAGATAAAGACAGAGGGTCCGGCGATCAGCTTGCGCACTTCGTGCTGGCTCTTGCCGCAGAAGGAGCAATAAAGCAGCTTGCCGTTGTCCTCGCCATTGCGGGTATCAGTCATTCGGTCAATCCAATACGGTAGGCGTGAAACACAAGATGAGGGCAATCAGGGGCATTTTCAACCCTGCGGCGACCGGATATCCGACCGCCGCACACAGAATTACAGCGCCAGTCGACGCTCGAGCACCTGGTCGATCAGTCCGTATTTGACCGCTTCTTCGCCGCTCATGAAGTTGTCCCGGTCGGTATCGCGGGCGATCACATCGATCGGCTGGTTGCAGTGGTGAGCCAGGATCTTGTTCAGACGCTCGCGGATGGTCAGGATTTCCCGGGCATGGATCTCGATGTCAGACGCCTGGCCCTGGAAACCGCCCAGGGGCTGGTGAATCATCATGCGCGAATGCGGCAGGCAGTAACGCTTGCCGGCGGCGCCGCCAGCCAGCAGCAGCGCACCCATGCTGCAGGCCTGGCCGATGCAGTAGGTGGTGACGTCCGGCTTGATGAACTGCATGGTGTCGTAGATCGACATGCCGGCGGTCACCGAACCGCCCGGCGAGTTGATGTACAGGTGGATATCCTTGTCGGGGTTCTCGGCTTCCAGGAACAGCAGCTGGGCAACCACCAGGTTGGCCATGTAGTCCTCGACCTGGCCGACCAGGAAGATCACCCGCTCCTTGAGCAGGCGGGAATAGATGTCGTAGGCGCGCTCGCCACGAGCGGACTGCTCGATCACCATCGGCACCAGGCCACCGGCGGCCTGGATTTCAGGCATTTGCATAAAGGAATTGCGGGACATTTCCAGCGATCGCTCCCTATTGAACGGTCCTAAAGACACATAAGCCAGCGCTAGGCTGGCTTATGCGGTGCTCGAGCGGGGGGAAGAATCAGGCGACTTGCGGAGCTTCCGCCGGCTTGACAGCTTCTTCGTAGGAGACCGACTTGTCGGTTACCTTGGCCTTACCGAGGACAGTATCTACAACTTGTTCTTCCAGTACAACCGAGCGCACTTCGTTCAGCTGCTTCTCGTTCTTCAGGTACCAGGCCACCACCTGCTCGGGCTCCTGGTAGGCCGAAGCCATTTCCTCGATCAGCGCACGGACGCGGGTTTCGTCGGGCTTCAGCTCGTTCTGCTTGACTACCTCGGCGATGATCAGACCCAGCACCACGCGACGCTTGGCCTGCTCCTCGAAAAGCTCGGCGGGCAGGTTTTCCGGCTTGATGTTGCCACCGAACTGCTGGACTGCCTGCACACGCAGACGGTTCACTTCGTCGGCGACCAGTGCCTTGGGCACTTCAACCGGGTTGGTTTCCAGCAGACCTTCCATGACCTGGTTCTTCACCTTGGTCTTGATGGCCTGGCGCAGCTCGCGCTCCATATTCTTGCGGACTTCGGCGCGGAAGCCTTCCAGACCGCCTTCCTTCACACCGAACAGGGCGAAGAAGGCGTCGTTCAGTTCCGGCAGTGCCGGGGCCGCGACGGCAGTCACGTTGACAGTGAATTCGGCAGTCTTGCCGGCCAGATCCAGGTTCTGGTAGTCCTCGGGGAAGGTCGGGTTGATAACGCGCTCTTCACCGGCCTTGACGCCAACCAGGGCGTCTTCGAAGCCCGGGATCATGCGACCCGAACCGAGAACCAGCGGCACACCCTTGGCGGAACCGCCAGCAAAGGCCTCGCCGTCGATCTTGCCCACGAAGTCGATGGTGATCTGGTCGCCGTTCTCGGCAGCGCGTTCGACAGCTTCGAAACGGGTGTTCTGCTTGCGCAGCACGTCCAGCATGGTGTCGACATCGGCATCGCCGACTTCAGCCTGCGGACGCTCCACGGCAATGCCTTCGAAGCCAGCCAGTTTGATTTCCGGGAACACTTCGAACGTGGCAACGTATTCCAGATCCTTGCCCTTTTCGAACACCTTCGGCTCGATGGACGGGGCGCCGGCCGGGTTCAGTTTCTGCTCGACCACGGCTTCGTAGAAGGTTTCCTGGATCAGATCACCCAGGGCCTCCTGACGGGCAGCACCTTCGTAACGCTGACGAATGACGCTCATCGGCACCTTGCCCGGGCGGAAGCCGGGGACCTTGGCGCGACGGGCGGTCTGCTGCAGGCTCTTGTCGACTGCGGACTCGATGCGTGCGGCCGGCACGCCGACAGTCATCCGGCGCTCAAGAGCGGAGGTGGCTTCTACAGAAACTTGCATGGATATTCCTCGTTGCACAGACGTGGTGCCGGCCGTTCCGGCTTGATCAAGGGCATGCATTCTAGATGCACCCCGGGTGGAAGTCACCCCATGGAACGGATCGGCAGAAAGGGGCGGCGGGAGCGCTCAAACGCAGCACGACAGCGCTTCCCGACCTGTCAAAAATCGCAGGGCGGCGATTCTAGCCGGCGAAAGACAGGCTTGTATACCGAGGCGTGGAGCTCAGGCGTGCACGCTCGTGTTCATCGAGCCATGGGGCATGTGCAGCTCGTCGATGGCCTGGATCAAGCCGCAGGCCAGCGCCTCGTCCGGACTGATGATGCGCGGCGCCGCGGTGAGGTAGGTGGCAACGTCCAGGGGCTCGGCCGCTCCCCGGGTGCGCTCCAGGACAATCTGCTCATACAGGAAGCGGTCGTGATCCATGCTCATCGCGTATTCCGTCATGCGCGCATGGTCGATCGCGCCATGCAGCGTCCAGTGGAAAGGGTGAAACAGGAACTTGCTGAACCGACTCGCCGTGCGCCGCTCCCCGGCAAGGAAGATGATGTTGCCCATGGATTCCACAGTACCCAGGTTGTGGGTATGCACCGGAACCGGCAGCGACATCAGGAAATTGAACAGCGAAAAGCCGTAGCTGCACTCCCCGCCCATCGTCGCGATCTTGATCACCAGCTCGCTGGCTTCCTGCTGCACCGCCTTGGTGCATTTATCGATCAACTGTCCGGTAGTGGAAGAATTGATCGGGCCGGTGAAATGCACGACATAACTGGTCATCTCGCAACCGCTCAACGCCGCTCGTAACGCTTAAGGATCTCCGCCATGCTGCCGAAATCCTGCGCCGGCAGGGCCTCCAGCATGCGCAGCACCGCCTCGCTGGCACCGTTCTCCCTGGCCTTGCGAATCAACCGATCGCGATCAGCGGGAAAATCCAGGCCGTGCAGATAGCGACTGACCTGATCATCCGGCGCAGGTTTTTTTTCAAGGCTCATACACCACCCCAATTGTTCAACTTCCCTTTTCCTTCAAAGGTATGGAACCGCTCTCCAGCCAAGCAGTTCGGCAAACGCAGCTGCCAGCGGACGGGCGGCGAGACCCGGTTTGCCCGCCATGGCTTCGCTGTCTACGCTCAAAAGCACTTTGGCGCAGCCTTGGCTGTGTGGCGCCTGCGCAGGCAAGACCTTCGGGCGCAGCGCCCGATGCAACGGGACGGGAGCAAGCACCATGCCGATGCCTATGCCGGTCTCGCGCCGGGCTCAATACCGCGCGCTGACCCTGTCCACTTTCGCCTTCACGCTCTGTTTCGCAGTCTGGACGGTCTTTTCCATTCTGGGCCTGCAGATCAAGAACGAATTCACCCTTAGCGACACCCAGCTTGGCCTGCTGATGGCCACACCGGTGCTCTCGGGCTCGCTGACCCGCCCCCTACTGGGCTGGCTGACCGACCGTTACGGTGGTCGCTGGGTCTTCGGCCTGCTGATGCTGGTTTCCGCGCTGTGCATCTATCTGCTGACCTTCGCCAGCAGCTACCCAATGCTGTTGATCGGCGCGCTGGGCATCGGCCTGGCCGGCGGTGGTTTCAGCGTCGGCGTGGCCTATACCTCGGCCTGGTTCGAACCTGAACGCCAGGGCACGGCGCTGGGCATCTTCGGTGCCGGCAACGTGGGCGCTGGCTTGACCAACTTCGTCGCGCCCTTCCTGCTGCTGGCACTCGGCTGGCAAGGCACCGCCCTGGTCTATGCCAGCGTGCTGGCAGCCACGGGACTGGGCTTTATCCTGCTGGCCCGCCCCGATCCGCAGAGCAGCCAGCGCCGCGCCGAGGCGATGCCCCTGGCACAGCAACTGGCGCCGCTCGCCGAAATGCGCGTGTGGCGCTTTTCCCTCTATTACTTCTTCGTGTTCGGCGCTTTCATCGCCCTGGCACTCTGGCTGCCCCACTACCTGATGGAGGTCTACGGGCTGAGCCTGGCCGCAGCCGGCATGGTGGCTGCGCTCTATACAGTGCCGGCCTCAGTATTTCGCATCCTGGGCGGCTGGCTGTCGGACCGCTACGGCGCGCGCCGGGTGATGTACTGGACGTTGACCGCCTCGGTGCTCTGTACCTTCCTGCTCAGCTACCCGCCGACCCACTACACCGTCACCGGTGTCGAAGGCGAGATCAGTTTTTCCCTGACCCTCAATGTCGTCGGCTTCGCGCTGCTGACCATGGTGCTGGGCTTCTTCATGTCGCTGGGCAAGGCTGCGGTGTTCAAACACATCCCCGCCTACTACCCCCGTCACGTCGGCATCGTCGGCGGCGTGGTGGGCATGGTCGGCGGCCTGGGCGGCTTCTTCCTGCCGCTGACCTTCGGCATGCTCAACGATGTGGTCGGCATCTGGCAGAGCACCTTCATGCTGCTGTTCCTGATCGCCGCCGGCGCTTTGGCCTGGATGCATTACGCGATCCGCATGGCCGAGCGGGTCGAGTGGCCGGCGCAGCGCGAAATCAGCGACCTGCCGGAACTGTCCACCCCCGGCAGCCTGGTGCTGCGGGACTGGCGCCCGGAGGACCCCACTTTCTGGAGCGAAACCGGCGAGCGCATTGCCCGGCGCAACCTGTGGATCTCGATTCCTAACCTGCTGCTGGGCTTCGCCATCTGGATGGTCTGGTCGGTGGTGGTCGCCCGGCTGCCCCAGGTGGGCTTCGACTACACCCCTAACCAGCTGTTCTGGCTGGCCGCCCTGCCCGGCCTGTCCGGCGCGACACTGCGCATCTTCTACAGCTTCATGGTGCCGATTTTCGGAGGCAGACGCTGGACCGCGCTGTCGACCGCTTCGCTGTTGCTGCCGGCGCTGTGGATCGGCGTCGCCGTGCAGAACCCGGACACCCCATACCTGGTGATGCTGATCCTCGCCCTGCTCTGCGGCCTGGGCGGCGGCAATTTCTCCTCCAGCATGGCCAACATCTCCTTCTTCTACCCCAAGGCCTCCAAGGGCAAGGCCATGGGTCTGAATGCCGGCCTTGGCAACCTGGGCGTCAGCGTCATGCAATTCCTGGTGCCGGTCGTCATCACCATGGGTGTGTTCGGCGCCCTGGGCGGCGAGCCGGCGTTGACGGAAAGCGGCCAGCCGCTGTGGCTGCAGAACGCCGGATTCATCTGGGTACCCTTCATACTCCTGGCCACCCTGGCGGCCTGGTTCGGCATGAACGACATCGCCAGTGCCAAGTCCTCGTTCGCCGACCAACTGGTGATCTTCAAGCGCAAGCACACCTGGCTGATGAGCGTGCTGTACACCGGCACCTTCGGCAGCTTCATCGGCTTTTCCGCCGCCTTCCCACTGCTGGCCGGCAACCTGTTCCCCGGGGTTGATGTGCTGAAGTTCGCCTTCCTCGGTCCGCTGGTCGGAGCCCTGAGCCGCGCAATGTCCGGCGGACTGGCCGATCGCTTCGGCGGCGCGCGGGTAAGTTTCTGGGTATACGTGGCCATGGCCGCGTGCGTGCTGGGCGTGCTGTTCTTCCTCGAGGCGCGCAGCTTCGCCGGTTTCTTCGCCATGTTCCTGCTGCTGTTCTTCTTCTCCGGCGTGGGCAACGCCAGTACCACCCAGATGATCCCGGCGATCTTTCGACACCAGACGCCCCGCCTGAACCCCCAGCTACCGCCCGCCGAGCAGCAACGCCAGGCGGAGAAGGAGTCCGCCGCCGCGGTCGGCTTCATCTCGGCGGTGGCCGCCTACGGCGCGTTCTTCATCCCCAAGGCCTACGGCACATCGCTGGCTCTAACCGGCAGCGCGGCGGCGGCACTGTACGGCTTCATCCTTTTCTACGGCCTGTGCATCGCTCTGACCTGGTTCTACTACACCCGCCGCTCTGCGGAGGTGCCCTGCTGACGCTTCAGCACCCAGCGGGGTCTGCCTGAGCCCCGTTCAGGAGGAAAAACATGAGTCATTTCATTGACCGCCTGAAGTACCTCACCAAGCGCCCGCCGGAGTTCGCCGACGGCCATGGCGAAACCCGTGACGAAAACCGCGAATGGGAAGATGGTTATCGCCAGCGCTGGCAGTACGACAAGATCGTCCGCTCCACCCACGGGGTGAACTGCACCGGCTCGTGCAGCTGGAAGGTCTACGTGAAGAACGGCCTGGTCACCTGGGAAACCCAACAGACCGATTACCCACGCACCCGCCCCGACCTGCCCAACCACGAACCGCGTGGCTGTCCGCGCGGCGCCAGCTACAGCTGGTACCTCTACAGCGCCAACCGGCTCAAGTACCCGCTGATCCGCAAACCTCTCATCCAGCTATGGCGGGCAGCGCTGGAGCAGCACAAGGACCCGGTGGACGCCTGGGCGAGCATCGTCGAAGACCCGGCCAAGACCCGCCTGTACAAGCACGATCGCGGGCACGGCGGTTTCGTGCGCGCCGACTGGGACGAGATGCAGACGCTGATCGCCGCGGCCAACGTCTACACCGTCAAGCAGTACGGCCCGGACCGGGTGATCGGCTTCTCGCCGATTCCGGCCATGTCCATGGTCAGCTACGCGGCCGGCACCCGTTACCTGTCGCTGATCGGCGGGGTGTGCCTCTCCTTCTACGACTGGTACTGCGACCTGCCGCCCTCCAGCCCGCAGACCTGGGGCGAGCAGACCGACGTGCCGGAATCCGCCGACTGGTACAACTCCGGCTACATCATCGCCTGGGGCTCCAACGTGCCGCAGACGCGCAGCCCGGACGCGCACTTCTTCACCGAGGTGCGCTACAAGGGCACCAAGACGGTGGCCATCACCCCGGACTATGCGGAAGTCTCCAAGCTCTGCGACGAGTGGCTGAGCCCCAAGCAGGGCACCGACGCGGCGCTGGCCATCGCCATGGGCCACGTGATCTTCAAGGAATTCCACCTGGAGAACCCCAGCGGCTACTTCACCGACTATGTCCGCCGCTACACCGACCTGCCGATGCTGGTTGAGCTGGAACTGCGTGACGACGGCAGCTATGTGCCCGGCCGGCAACTGCGCGCCAGCGACTTCGTCGCCAACCTGGGGCAGAACAACAACCCGCAATGGAAGACGGTCGCCTGGGACGAGACCGGCGACCGCCTGGTGGTGCCGCGCGGTTCCATCGGCTTTCGCTGGGGCGAAGACGGCCGCTGGAACCTGGAGCCCCTGGACGCCAAGGGCGAGCCCGTATCCCTGGCGCTGTCCCTGCTGGGCCGGCATGACGACGTGGCCCGGGTTGCCTTCCCCTATTTCGGCGGCATCGAGCATCAGCACTTCCCCCATGTGAAGGTGCGCGACGTGCTCTACCACCACCTGCCTGCCAAGCGGCTCAAGCGCGCCGATGGCAGCACGGTGCTGGCGGTGACGGTGTTCGATCTGGTGGCCGCCAACCACGGCATCGACCGGGGTCTGCAAGCCACGGTCGGCGGCAGTGGCACCGATGATGGCGCCACCGACTACGATCAGCCCAAGCCCTATACGCCGGCCTGGCAGGAAGCCATCACCGGTGTGCCGGCGGCCCAGGTAACCCGGCTGGCACGCGAGTTCGCCCAGAATGCCGACCGGACCCATGGCCGTTCGATGATCATCGTAGGCGCCGGGGTGAATCACTGGTATCACATGGACATGACCTACCGTGGGCTGATCAACCTGCTGATCCTATGCGGGTGCGTCGGGCAGAGCGGTGGTGGCTGGGCGCATTACGTCGGCCAGGAGAAGCTGCGCCCGCAGACCGGCTGGACGCCGCTGGCTTTCTCCCTCGACTGGCACCGGCCGCCACGCCACATGAACGGCACCTCGTTCTTCTACAACCATTCCAGCCAATGGCGCTTCGAGAAGCTCAAGGTTCGCGAGATCCTCTCGCCGCTGGCGCCGCCGGAGAAGTACAGCGGCAGCCTGATCGACTACAACGTGCGCGCCGAACGCATGGGCTGGCTGCCCTCGGCCCCCCAACTGGATCGCAATCCACTGCGCCTGGCCGCCGAGGCCCGCGCCGCCGGCAAAAGCACCGCGGATCATGTGGTCGATCAGCTGAAAAGCGGCGCGCTGCGTTTCGCCGCCGAGGACCCGGACAACCCGGCCAACTTCCCGCGCAACCTGTTCGTCTGGCGTTCCAACCTGCTGGGCTCTTCCGGCAAGGGCCACGAATACATGCTGCGCTACCTGCTCGGCACCCGCCACGACCTGCTGGGCAACGACCTGAGCAAGGGCGGCGGCGAGAAGCCCGAGGAAGTCGTCTGGCGCGACGACCCCGGCGAGGGCAAGCTCGACCTGCTGGTGACCCTGGACTTCCGCATGTCCACCACCTGCCTGTACTCGGACATCGTGCTGCCCACCGCCACCTGGTACGAGAAGAACGACCTCAATACCTCGGACATGCATCCGTTCATCCACCCGCTGACCGCCGCCACCGACCCGGCGTGGGAGGCGCGCAGCGACTGGGATATCTACGACGGCATCGCCAAGGCCTTCTCGCGCGTCTGCCTCGGCCACCTGGGCGAGGAAACCGACCTGGTCACCGTTCCACTGCTGCATGACAGCCCCGGCGAACTGGCGCAGCCCGAGGTGCTGGACTGGAAGCGCGGCGAATGCGAGCCGATTCCCGGCAAGACGATGCCGTCGCTGGTCGAGGTGCAGCGCAACTATCCCCAGACGTGGGAGCGCTTCAGCTCGGTGGGACCGCTGCTGGACACCCTGGGCAACGGCGGCAAGGGTATCACCTGGAAAACCGAGGACGAGGTCGAACTGCTCGGCAAGCTCAACTACCGCAAGCCGGACGGTCCGGCCAAAGGCCGCCCGCGCCTCGCCTCGGCCACCGACGCCGCCGAGATGATCCTCACCCTCGCCCCGGAAACCAACGGCAACGTGGCGGTCAAGGCCTGGGCGGCGCTGTCACGGATCACCGGCCGCGATCACACCCACCTGGCGCTGCCCAAGGATGACGAGAAGATCCGCTTCCGCGACCTGGTCGCCCAGCCGCGCAAGATCATCTCCAGCCCCACCTGGTCCGGCCTGGAGGACGAGCATGTCTCCTACAACGCCGGCTACACCAACGTTCACGAGCTGATCCCCTGGCGCACCCTCAGCGGCCGCCAGCAGCTGTACCAGGACCATCCCTGGATGCGCGATTTCGGCGAAAGCCTGATGGTCTACCGCCCGCCCATCGACACCCGTGCGCCAGCGGCGGTAGCCGAGCACAAGGCGATCAGCAACGGCAACCCGGAAATCCTCCTCAACTGGATCACTCCGCACCAGAAGTGGGGCATCCACTCCACCTACAGCGACAACCTGCTGATGCAGGAACTGTCGCGTGGCGGGCCGATCGTGTGGATCTCGGAAACCGATGCCGCGCGCATCGGCCTGGAAGACAACGAATGGGTCGAGCTGTACAACGCCAACGGCGCGGTGGCCGCCCGGGCGGTAGTCAGCCAGCGGGTCAAGCCCGGCATGGTGCTGATGTACCACGCCCAGGAGCGCCTGCTGAACACCCCCGGCAGCGAGATCTCCGGCACCCGGGGCGGCATCCACAACTCGGTGACCCGCGTGTGCCCCAAGCCCACCCACATGATTGGCGGCTACGCCCAGCTGTCCTACGGGTTCAACTACTACGGCACGGTCGGCTCCAACCGCGACGAGTTCGTCATCGTGCGCAAGATGAAGCATGTGAAGTGGCTGGATGGCGAAGGCAACGACTACACCCAGGAGGCCGTGAAATGAAGATTCGCTCGCAAGTCGGCATGGTCATGAACCTGGACAAGTGCATCGGCTGCCACACCTGCTCGATCACCTGCAAGAACGTCTGGACCAGCCGCGAAGGCATCGAATACGCCTGGTACAACAACGTCGAGACCAAGCCCGGCATTGGCTATCCCAAGGAGTGGGCCAACCAGAAGCGCTGGCGCGGCGGCTGGGTGCGCAACGCCGACGGCAGCATCAACCCGCGCATCGGCGGCAAGTGGCGGGTTCTGGCGAACATCTTCGCCAACCCGGACCTGCCCGAGATCGACGACTACTACGAACCCTTCACCTTCGACTACCAGCACCTGCACACCGCCAAGGCCGGCGAGCACCAGCCCACCGCGCGGCCGCGTTCGCGCATCTCCGGGCAGCGCATGCGCAAGATCGAATGGGGACCGAACTGGGAGGAAATCCTCGGCACCGAGTTCGCCAAACGCCGCAAGGATGTCAACTTCGACCAGATACAGGCGGACATCTACGGCCAGTTCGAACACACCTTCATGCTCTACCTGCCGCGCCTGTGCGAGCACTGCCTGAATCCCAGCTGCGTGGCCTCCTGTCCGAGCGGCGCGATCTACAAGCGCGAGGAAGACGGCATCGTGCTGATCGACCAGGACAAGTGCCGTGGCTGGCGCATGTGCATCAGCGGCTGCCCGTACAAGAAGATCTATTACAACTGGAAGAGCGGCAAATCGGAGAAGTGCATCTTCTGCTTCCCGCGCATCGAATCCGGCCAGCCGACCGTGTGCTCGGAAACCTGCGTCGGGCGCATCCGCTACCTGGGCGTGCTGCTGTATGACGCCGACCGTATCGGCGAGGTGGCCGCCGCCGAGGACGAGCGCGACCTCTATCGGCGCCAATGCGACATCTTCCTGGACCCCCACGATCCGGCAGTCATCGAGCAGGCTCGCAAGGACGGCATAGCGGACAACGTGATCGTCGCCGCCCAGGCCTCGCCGGTGTACAAGCTGGCCATGGACTGGGGCCTGGCGCTACCGCTGCACCCAGAGTTCCGGACCCTGCCGATGGTCTGGTACGTGCCGCCGCTCTCCCCCATCCAGTCCGCCGCCGAGGCCGGGCACATCGAGTTCGACGGCATCCTGCCAAAAATCGAATCGCTGCGCATTCCGGTGCGCTACCTGGCCAACATGCTCACCGCCGGCGACGAGGCCCCGGTGGTGCTGGCCCTCAAGCGGCTGATGGCGATGCGCGTGTACATGCGCGGCAAGCACGTGGACGGCAACCCCGACAGCCGCGTGCTGGACCAGGTGGGCCTGACCCAGGCGCAGGTCGAGGACATGTACCGCTACCTGGCCATCGCCAACTATGAGGACCGCTTCGTGATTCCCACCGCCCACCGCGAAATGGCCCGCGACGCCTTCCCGGAACGTAACGGCTGCGGCTTCACCTTCGGCAACGGCTGCCAGGGCGGCAACAACGAAGCCAGCCTGTTCGGTGGCCGCAAGGCCACCACCACCCTGGTCAAGCCCGTCGGAGAGTTCGATCCGCTGGAGGACATGCGCCGTGACTAGTCTTGCCGCAACCCAACCCGAGACGTTCCAGGGCCTGCGCAGCCTGCGTGTGCTGGCGCGCCTGCTGGATTACCCGAGCGCCGAGCTGCAGGCGGCCGCCGATGAGCTGGAGGCCGTCCTGCGGGCCGAAGCGCGCTTGCCCGTGCCGCTGCGCCAGCGTCTGGGCGCCTGGTGCCGTGCGCTGGCCGACACCCCGCTGCTGGATCTGCAGGCGAGCTACGTGGCGCTGTTCGACCGTGGGCGTGCCACCTCGCTGCTGCTGTTCGAGCATGTGCATGGCGAATCCCGTGCCCGCGGGCAGGCCATGGTCGACCTGCTGGCCGAGTACGAAGCGGCGGGCTTCCGGATCGCCACCCGGGAGCTGCCGGATCACCTGCCGCTGTTTCTCGAATACCTGTCGACCCGCGATGAGGAGGAGATCGGCCGCTGGCTAGGCGAGATCCGCCACATCCTCGGCCTGCTGGCGGCGCGCCTGGAGGAACGCGGCGCCAGCCATGCGTTGGTACCCCAGGCGCTGCTGGCACTGATCGGGGCCAGCGAGGAGATCGCCCGGCACCGCGCCACGGTGGCCGAGGAAACGCCTGACCACACGCCCCAGGCGCTGGATGCGGTATGGGAGGAGGAAGTCGTGCGCTTCTCCGCCGAGTCCGACCAGGACTGCGCTCTGCAATCCGCCGAGGGCCGCCGTCTGGCCGAGCGCAAGTACCAGGCGACGCCCCAGACCGTCACTCTCATGCCCGCCAGTCCGTCGTCGCCGGCGACGGATAGATAGAAGGAGAGCCCCCATGTTCTTCGAATACCTGCAGCACCTGATCTATGGCTACTACCCCTACCTGGCCGGCACCGTGTTCCTGGTCGGCAGCCTGCTGCGCTTCGATCACGGGCAGTACACCTGGAAGGCGCATTCCAGCCAGATCCTCTCGAAAAAGAACATGCGCCTGGCCAGCAATCTGTTCCACGTCGGCATGCTGGTCATCTTCTTCGGCCACCTGTTCGGCATGCTCACGCCGCACTGGATGTACGAACCCTTCCTCAGTGCCGGCCACAAGCAACTCCTGGCCATCATCATCGGCGGCATCGCCGGGGCCATGGTGGTGATTGGCGGCGCCATGCTGCTGTACCGGCGCTTCTTCAACCCCAGGGTCAAGGCCACCTCGGGCTTCATGGACAACCTGATTCTCGCGCTGATCGTGTTCCAGGCGGCCCTGGGCATGGTCACCATCATCTTCTCCCTCGGCCACCTGGAGGGCGACGTGATGCTGACCCTGGCGTCCTGGGCGCAGGCCATCGTGTTCTTCAATGGCAATGCGGCGAACTACCTGGAAGAGGTCTCCTGGATCTACAAGGTGCACATCTTCGTCGGCCTGACCATCATCTTCCTGTTTCCCTTCACCCGCCTGGTGCACATCTGGAGCATTCCGCTGGGCTATCTGGGGCGCAACTACCAGATCGTGCGCAAGCGCGGCTGACGGAGGCTGGCGATGGAACTGATCGACGTTCAGACGCTAGCGGACGTGCCTGCTCCGGTGATCCGCGTCGGCGCGGTGACCTTCGGCGAGGCGGACATCGCCCGGGAAACGCCGTTCCATCCGGCCGCCACGCTGGCCGAGGCTCAACTGCAGGCAGCGCGCGCGCTGGTGGTGCGCGAACTGCTGCGCCAGCGCGCCACAGCGCTGGGCCTGCCGTTGCAGGCTGCCGATGACGATCACACCCTGGCAGCCCTGCTGGAACGCGAGCTGCAGGTGCCCGAGCCGGACGAGGCCGCCTGCCGGCGTTTCTTCGAGCACAACCGCTCTCGCTTCGCCGAACCCCTGCGCCTGCGGGTGCGCCACATCCTGCTGGCGGCGGCGCCGGACGATGCCCGGGCCCGGGACGGGCAGTACCGCCTCGGCCAGAAACTGCTGCGGCAGTTGAACGAAGCGCCGGAACGCTTCACCGAACTGGCCTTGCGCCATTCGGTCTGTCCATCGAAGGCGGATGGCGGCGAACTCGGCTGGCTGGCGCCCGGCCAAACCGTGCCCGAGCTGGACCGCGCCCTGCGGCATTTGCCGCTCGGCCTGCACGAGCGACCGCTGGCCTCGCGCTACGGTTGGCACCTGATCGCCGTCGACGAACGCCAGGAAGAACGCCCACTGCCCTATGAACAGGTGGCCGAGCGGGTGCGCCACAACCTGCGCGAACAGGCCACGCGCCGAGCTCTGCGGCATTACCTGCTGGCCCTGGAGGAGGAGATCGGCGTCGAGGGCCTGAAACTGGACGCCGACGCCGAGGGTGCGCTGATGCGCTGAGCGCCGCCCGTGAGCCGGGCGGCGCGACCTGGATCAGGCGCGCTCGATGCGCGCCGGCAGGCCCTGGCGCACCGCCGCCCCGGAGACCCAGTCGATCCACACATTGCGGTCCGCACGCGTCGGGTCAGCGAAGCCCAGGTCGTTGAGGTTCACACCCGCACCCAGGGCCGGGTTGTGCGGCATCGGCAGGCCATCCACCTGATGGGCACGTGCGCCCAGCTCGGTGTGGCCGTAGCCATGCTCCACGGCGATAGTGCCGGGCATCAGCCCGTCGCGCACCAGCGCCACCCCTTCCCGCGCGCCACCCGGCGTCACCAGGCGCACCGTGTCGCCATGGCCAATACCCAGGCGTGCCGCATCGTCGCGGTGCAGGTACACAGGATTGTGCGGGTGCACCTGGCGCAGCCGGTCGGCACCGATTGAGTAGGCACTCATCAGGTGCGACTTGAAGGAGATCATCAGCATCGGCCACTGGTCTTCGCCATACAGCTCCCGCATCGGGCGGCCGTCGGCCATGCGTACCGGGTACCAAGTCGGGCAGCCGCTGTAGCGCTCGCCGGTCAGCGAGTGGCGCATGTTGGCCAGGTCCTCATACCAGACCTGCTGCGGCTTGGCGTAGCCCTGGCGCAACTGGCCCTTGTCGTTCCAGGCCTCCTCGATGCGCGCGAAGCGACCGCCCCGGCTCATCAGCAGCGCCACGCGACGCCATTCCTCGGGCTTGAGGTTACGCTGCAGATGCTCGGCGAAGCGTTGCACGCCGGTCAGCGACAGGTCGTCGTCGCTGGCTTCCGGCACCGCCTGGCCGCCCGCGTAGGCGATGTTGGCGAAGCCGCGCAGGTAGAAGTCGGCGGCGCTGTTCAGGTCGTAGCGGTTGCCTTCGGCGTCGCGGATCGCCCCGGTGCCAAAGCCCGGCATGCCGAGGCGCTTAGCGGTGGCGATCAGGAAACTCTCCAGGCTGATCGGCTCGCCCTCGGCCGTCTTCGCCACCCGCGGCTCGACCACCGGCCAGCGCACACTGGACGCCTTGGCCACCACGCCGTTCCAGGGCGCCGAGACGCCCCAGCTCTCGTAGGTGAGGGTGTCCGGCACGATGTAGTCGGCCAGCGCGCTGGTTTCGTTGATGAACGGGTTGACCGCGATGCTCAGCGGAATCAACTTCGGGTCCCGCAGGCGCTCCTCGATGACATGCCGCCAGCCGGCGATGCCGTACACCTGGTTGCCCATGTGGTTGATCCACACCTTGGCGCGGTACGGGTAGCCGTCCAGGGCGGCCGCGATCATCTCCGAACTCAGCCCGCCGACCGCCGGATACCAGGGCGCGCTGGCCGGATACGGCGACTGGCCCGCTTCCTTCTTGCGGCGGTATTCGCTGCTCTTCTCGTAGGGGAAGCGGTGGCGCGACAGCGCCACGCCCTTGGGGTCCACCTTGCCGGCGAAGCCGCCGATGTTGTAACGCGGCCCCGGGCCGAACGGCGGGAACTGGCCGGCGTCGACCACCAGGCCGCCCTTGACGTTGAGGTTGCCGATCAGGGTGTTGAGCATGCCGACGGCATAGGCGGTGTAGAAACCGGCGCCGCTCATGGTGCCGCCGTGGGAGTTGGCCACCGCCTGCTTGCCGTAGCGCGTGAAGCGTTCGGCCAGCGCGGTGATCTTCTCCACCGACACGCCGGATTCGCGGGCGTACTCCTCCAGCCCCATGCGTCGCGCTTCGGCGCGCAAGCGGCTCAGCGCGCTGCTGACCCGCACCGGCTGGCCATCCAGGGTCACCATGCGCTCCACGAACAGCTCGGCCGGTTCGGCCTGGGTGTGCGCAGCCAGCTCGCCGTCGGCGCGCTGCACCACATAGGCTTCGGCATCGCTCCAGCCCAGGTCGGCACCCCGCAGGAAGGTGCCGAAGCGCGGGTGTTCGGGCTCGTCCACCAACAGGTGGGTGGCGTTGCTCCAGGACGCTTCGCCCGCCGCCTGCATAGCCGCCGGCCCGGGCTGGGCCAGCATGCCGGCGTCGTAGCGGCGGTTGTCGAGGATCCAGCGAATCATGCCCATCACCAGCGCCAGGTCGCCGGCCGGCTTGACCGCCAGCCACTCGCTGCCGTCGCTGAGCACGTTGGAGGTGGCCGGCAGGGTCGGCGAGACCACCACGTACTCGAACACCGGCTTGTCGGTGCGGGTGCGCGCCTCGGCCAGCTGCCGGCCCTGACGCTGGAACGGGTTGCCGGCCTGGGCCGGCGCGGTGCCGATGAACAGGCCGAAGCGAGCGTTGTCCCAGTCCGGCTTGCCGTGGGGCATGCCCGGCAGGTCGCCGAGCGCGGCGGCGGTGCCCACGCGATGCGTCTGACCGCAGTAGGAACCGTGGTTGGAGAAGTTCACGCTGCCGAAGGATTGCTGGGTAAAGCGGCGCACGAACGGCGTGCGGCCTTCGTTGCCGGCATCGGTGAACAGCAGCTGGTTGGTCAGCGGGCCGTATTCCGGGTTGGCCGGGTCGATCAGGGTCTCCCGGTCGAAGATGGCGCGCAGCCCGTCCACATGGCCTTCGCCGAACAGGTCGCCACCCTCGCAGATTTCCTCGACCAGTTGCTCGAAGGAAATCGTCTGCCACTTGCCCTCGCCGCGCTTGCCAACGCGCTTGAGCGGCTGCAGGACGCGGTAGGGGCTGGTGAGTTGCTCGAACATCGCCGCGCCGCGGCCGCAGGCGGTAGCGCGGCCTTCAATGCCGGCATCGCCGCCCAGCGCGCTGTACACATCGCGCACCGGCGTGCGCATGTCCGCCGGCTGGGTGGTGGCCAACGGGTGGTAGGGGTTGCCGGCCACGCGCAGGATGCGGTTGGCCTCGTTGTCCACCCGCACGCGGATGCCGCACTGGGTCCAGCAACCCAGGCACACCGACGGGCTGACCGTCTGGCCGGGCTGAGTGGACAGCGCACCGCTCAGCGGATCGATGCGAAATTCCGGGGTCAGCGAATTGCCGCGCACGGCGTCGGCGGTCGGCGTGCCGGCGGTGCCGTGCACCAACCCGGTCACCGCCCGGCCGACGGTTTCGCTGTAGCCGGCGGCAAACACCGCCAGGCCGCCCGCTACGGCGGCGCCCTGGGCCATCAGCTTGCGCCGGCCGGCATCTTCGAGCGTGTCCTGTTGCTTGGTCTTGTCGGTCATGTCATCGACTCCTGATCAGTGACCGGCCCGGGCCGGGTTGAAAGACGGAAAACGTTCCAGCACGAACACCACGGCGACCAGCAGTGCCAGGCACAGCCCGAACATGCCGAGGATGCCCAGCAACCCGTCGCCGCCCAGCGGCATGCTGTACAGGTAAAGGCCCGCACCGTACTTGGGTACGCCCTGCACGCTCATGAACACCACCCAGCGGAACACCCACGCCGAGCCGAGCATGACCAGCGCCACCAGCAGCGAGTAACCCGCGCCGCCCAGGCGAGCCGCGGGCCGGGCCAGCATGACCAGCATCAGCACACCACTCAGCACCGCGCCGAGCAGGCTCAGGCGCCACACCGGGAAATCCTCGAACAGGCGCAGCGCCGCCGGGAACGAGGGATCCAGCCCCAGGCTGCCGGTAGCCACCCAGACCAGCACGCCGAGCACCACCAGCACCAGCGCGCTGATGCCCAGACGACGCAGCAGCTCCATCGGCATGGCACCCAGACCACCCGGCAGCCAGCGGCCGACCAGCAGCATGGCGCCCAGAGCGGCCAGCCAGCCGGTGACGGCGAAGTTCCACGGCAGCAGCAGCGTGTTCCACAGCGGCCGGGCGCGCACCACCATCACCTCGGCGCCGGTGTACACCAGGATGCTCACCGCCAGCAGCGCCATGGCCAGGCCGGTCAGGCGCAGCAGGCGCTCGCGGCGCAGCCACCAGAGCAGGCAGAAACCCAGGGCCAGCATGACGAACAGCGGCAGCAGGTAGGCTCCGATGGACATCCACGACCAGGGTGTGAAATGCGCGTAGAAGTGCCAGAAGCGCCCCGGCTGGTGCAGGTCGGCCAGCAGCGAGACCGGCGCGGCGATGGCGGTGACCAGCAGCACCACCACGGCTGCCGGCAGCAGGCGCGCCGACAGCGAGCCGGGCTTGCCGAAGGCCAGGGCCGCTGCAGTGAGCGCCGTGGTGGCGGCGATGCCGATGAAGAAGAAGTACTGCACCGCCCAGGGCAACCAGGCGGCTTCGTAGTCAGGAGTCAGAAGCTCGACGATCTGCATGGCGACTTCCTCAGTGCTTGGCGATCAGACGGATACCCGCCTGGCCGTCCACTTCGTTGACGAAGGCCTCGGGTAGGCCGATGTAGTACACGTGCGGGTCGGTGTTCATGCCCGGCTTGAGAACGCGGATCTCGTCCTTGTGGGCATCCATACGGCGGGAAATCTCGCTCTGCGGATCGTTCAGATCGCCGATCACTCGCGCGCCGCCCACACAGCTTTCCACGCAGGCCGGCAGCAGCCCGGCCTCCAGGCGGTGCTCGCAGAAGGTGCACTTGTCGGCGGTCTGCGTCTCGTGGTTGATGAAGCGAGCGTCGTACGGGCAGGCCTGCACGCAGTAGCCGCAGCCCACGCAGCGTTCGTTGTCGACCAGCACGATGCCGTCGGTGCGCTGGAAGGTGGCCTGCACCGGGCAGACCGGTACGCACGGCGGCTCGTCGCAGTGGTTGCACAGGCGCGGCAGGTTGATCAGCGCCGAGGGCGCGTCCGGGGTCTCGGTGACCTCGTACTGCAGCACCGTGGTGCGGAACTGGCCGATCGGCGGCAGGTTCTCCACCGAACAGCTCACCGTGCAGGCCTGGCAGCCGATGCATTTGCGCAGGTCGACCAGCATGCCGTAACGCTTGCCCTCGATGCCCGGACGCCGGGGCGGCTGGTCGCCGATCCCGGCCTGGGCGGCGCCGGCCAGGGGCAGCAGCGTGGCGGCGGCACTCAGGCCCAGCAGGTCCTTGAGCAGGCCGCGCCGGCCGGTCGAAGGCGTTTCATCAGATTTGCTCATGGCGTTTCCTCGCAGGCACTACTCAAAGCATTCCGGGCCACGCCAGGCGTGGTCCCGCGTGTTCATGGGCGTTTGGGCACAGTCGACTGATCCGGGGCGATCCGTTGCAGCGCGTGCGCGAGACTTGCGCGTGACAGCTCACCCAAGTGACTGCCCCGCTGCTGCCCCTCAGCGTCGTAGAACAGGGTGGTGGGCAGCATCCCCGAGCCGACCTGGGCGCCCAGTCGACTGCCGCTGTCCAGCAGCACGTTGTCCAGCCACAGGCCCTGGCTGGTCAGGTAGTCGCGCACCGTGCGCGCGCCCTCGCCCTGGTTGACGAACAGAAAGGTCACGCCGGGCTCTCGCTGCTGGGCCTCGGCAAGCACCGGCATCTCGCGCCGGCAGGGTGGACACCAGGTCGCCCACAGGTTGATGACCAATGGCCGGCCGCGGTAGTCGGCAAGCTGCACCGGACGTCCGTTCAGGTCGACCAGCGCCTGAACCGGCAAGCGGCTGGAACGCTCCAGGGCCTGGAGAATCAGGTGGCCGCTGCTCCAGAACAGCACGCCCGCCAGCAGGCCCAGGCCCAGCGGCCGGCGCAGCCGGGCATCCCGCCAGGTCTGCCAGAGACCCAGGGCCAGGCCGGCCAGCAGGCCGGGAACGGCCAGGAAGCCGCCGTCGCGCAGGTCCAGCACGCTCCAGGGGGACTCGCGATACAGGTCGAAATACCGCACGACGAAGGACACCCGAGCGACCAGCAGGCCGACCAGCAGCAGGCGAAACAACTGCGGTTCGGGGTTGCAGGCGGATCGCCGGCCGCTCCACCAGCCCACCAGCAGGGCCAGGATGAAGCTGACGATCAGCAGGAACTGAGACATGCCCAGGGCCAGAGGGCCCGCATTCACACTCAACATCGGTTCACTCTCGCGAATTCGGATCAGCGGGCATCCTGTCCCTGGCCACGAGTCTGTGGCAGGGGGATTAAGGCGAGATTAAAGCCCTTGCCACTGTGTGGATTTAGTCCTGGGACCGGATGACGCACCCGGACGGCAGTGCGGAGGGAACCGGAGCGCAGCCGCGGGCCAGCTGCGCCCGATCGCTTCAGGGCGCCGGGTTGGGCTGCTCGGCATGCAGCTGTTCGATGGCCAGCAGCACGGTATCGCTCAGGGTGAGTTCCAGGCTGGCCAGGTTGCTGTCCAGCTGCTCCAGGGTGGTAGCGCCGATGATGTTGCTGGTCAGGAACGGGCGGCTGCTCACGTAGGCCAGTGCCATCTGCGCCGGATCGAGGCCGTGTTCGCGCGCCAGGGCGACATAGGCGCTGGCGGCCCGCCGCGCCTGCGGATTGTTGTAGCGCTGGAAGCGCGCGTAGAGCGTCAACCGCGCCTTCGGCGGCTGCGCGCCGTTCTCGTACTTGCCCGACAGCAGTCCGAACGCCAGCGGCGAATAGGCCAACAGGCCGACCTGTTCGCGGATGGCCATTTCCGCCAGGCCGATCTCGAAGCTGCGGTTGAGCAGGTTGTACGGGTTCTGGATCGACACGATACGCGGCCAGCCGCGGGTTTCGGCCAGGTGCAGAAACCGGTGCACCCCCCATGGCGTCTCGTTGGACAGGCCGATATGGCGAATCTTGCCGCTTCTCACCAGTTCATCGAGCACTTCGAGGCTGTCCTCGATGGGCGTGATGTGCGCATCTGGATCGTGCCGGTAGCCCAGCTGGCCGAAGAAGTTGGTCTGCCGATCCGGCCAGTGCAACTGGTAGAGATCGATGTAATCGGTCTGCAGGCGCCGCAGGCTGTCCTCGACGGCACGGGTCAGGTTGGCGCGATCGAAGTGGTTGGTGCCGCCGCGGATGTGGGCCATGCCATTGCCGGGCGCGGCGGCCTTGCTGGCGATGATCCAGTCGCCCCGCCCGCCGTGCCGGCGCAGGTAATGGCCAATGATGGTCTCGGTGGCGCCATAGGTCGCGGCACTGGGCGGCACCGGGTACATCTCGGCGGTGTCGATGAGATTGATGCCCGCCGCCTGGGCGCGGCGGATCTGTTCGAATGCCTCGGCTTCGCTGTTCTGCTCGCCCCAGGTCATGGTGCCCAGTGCCAGGCTGCTGACCTGCAGCGACGTCTTGCCGAGTGGACGGTAGTGCATCCGAGTCTCCTCCGGTAGATGGGGATCAGAGCCTATCGTCATATCGGCCGGCAGGACACCGTTCAGCGCTCTTCACGAGCCGGTGCCTGGCCGTTGTCGAGATCGCCCAGGTCGGGATCGACGCCGACATCGTCCTCTTCACGTTCGTTGTCCGGCACCTGCTCGATGCCGGGCTCGCGGCGCGGCACTTGCTGTTCGGGCGTGCCGGGAAAGTCGATCTGATTGTCGCCAGGATCGCGCTGGGCCAGAACTCCGGATCGTCTCATCGTGCACCTCCCCTCAAAGGACCTGTGCAGGGTTCGAGGACGCGGTGCGACATTCGATTCCCCGAGCCGCCCTGCGGTCATCCGCAAGGCGGCAGGTACGCTCAGGCCGTTGCAGCCTTCTTCAGCACCACATGCATCTGGTCCTTCAGGCGCAGCTTCTCCTTCTTGAGGTTCTCGATCTCGGCCGGGGTGCCCGGTTCGATGTGCGCTTCCATGTTCTTGATGCGCTGGTCCAGTTCGTTGTGCTCGTCGAAGAGCCGGGAGAAGTGCGCATCGTCATTCTTCAGGCGGCTGATCAGGTCACGGTATTCGGGAAACATCGGTACGCTCCTTGTGGGCTCGTGTTGTGGGCCTTCGCAAAAAATCCTACGGGCGAAAACCCGGTGTCGGATAGGCGACCAAGCGCCTATCCGCCGTTCCATTGACATCGATCATGCCGCAAAGGCCCGTGCTTCCCGTCCGGCGCACCTTGCCGCACGGATGGCGGCTCGCGTACTGTATAAAAAAACAGTCTCTCCGCACACTATGCCTCCCGAGCTGTATTACCTGAGCAACTTCCACAAGGGCCTGGACTGGCTGGTCGAGCGCTCTGCCGACCTGCTGGACGACGCCGAGCGCGCCTTCATCGAGCGCTTCAGCGGCCTTGCCCAAGCCTCGCAGGCTCTGCTGGTGCGCATGATCATGCGCAAGGGGCCGCATTTTCGCGCCAGCAAGCTCACCTACCCGGAAATCGGCTGCCCCCGGGAGGCCGCCGCACCGTTGCTTGACAGCGGCTGGCTGGACACCCGCGCCGGGCTGAGCCTGGCCGAGCTGTTCGAACAGTTGCGCAAGGACGAACTGGCCCGCCACCTGCCCGCCGCACGCCCCCATGGGCGCCTGAAGAAGAACGAACTGCTCGATCTGCTGGCCGCGCAGCATCCCGCGCCCCGCCCCTTCACCGAGTGGTGCCCGGCGCTGGACGACCCGCTGTACAGCCTGACCGTCGGTGCGCTGTGCGAACGGCTGCGCCTGATGTTCTTCGGCAACCTGCGCCAGGACTGGTCCGAGTTCGTGCTTGCGGATCTGGGCATCTTTCGCTACGAACGCGTGGAGATCGGTCCCGAATCGCGCGGATTCCGCCATCGCGAGGACCTGGACACCTACCTGGCCATCCAGTGCTGCCGGGACGATTGGGAAGCCGGCCAGCCACTCCAGGAGGTGCTGGCGGCCCTGCGCGGCCTGGACTGCCAGAACCCCTACCTGGCCCGCCGGCGCGACAAGGTGTTGTTCCGGATCGCCCAGCAGCTGGAACGCGACGCCGAGCTGGAACACGCCCTCGAGCTGTATGGCGAATGCCGCTATCCCGACGCCCGCAAGCGCCGCGTGCGCGTACTGGAACGCTTGAACCGCCCGACGGAGGCGCATGCTCTGGCGCTGGAAGCGCAGCGCAATCCGGAGAACCAGGCCGAGCTGCAACTGATCGAACGCGCCCTGGCGCGCCTGGACCGCCAGCTCGGTCTGGGCAAGCGAGTGCGCCCCGTCGAAACACCGGTCGCCCGCCTGGATCTGACCCTGCCCGCCCGCGGGGAGTGCGTCGAGCTGGCCGTGGCCCGGCACCTCTCAACGGCGGATGCGCCGGTGCATTACGTGGAGAACAGCCTGGTCTGCAGCCTGTTCGGCCTGCTGTGCTGGGAGGCGATCTTCGCGCCCATGCCGGGCGCGTTCTTCCACCCCTTCCACAGCGGACCAACCGATCTGTACAGCGCGGACTTCCGCAGCCGGCGCGCCGAGGTGTTCGCGCGCTGCCTGCAGCGTCTGGACGACGGCGCGTACCGGTCGCATCTGCGCCAGGTGTACGCCGCCAAGCAGGGTATCCAGTCGCCATTCGTGCACTGGGGCGCGCTGGACGAAACCCTGCTGGACCTGGCGCTGCGCTGTATTCCTGCCGCGCACATCAAAGCCTGGTGCCTGCGCCTGCTTGACGATCTGCGCGCCAACCGCGCCGGCATGCCGGACCTGATCCAGTTCTGGCCGGCCGAGGGTCGCTACCGAATGATCGAGGTGAAAGGCCCGGGCGATCGTCTGCAGGACAACCAGCGCCGCTGGCTGGCCTTCTGCGCCGAGCAGGGCATGCCGGTGGAAGTCTGCTACGTGCAATGGGCAACCGCGTGAGCTACCGGGTCGCGGTGCGCGCGCTGTGCGAGTTCGCCGCCAAGGTTGGCGACCTGGACCTGCGTTTCACCCCCTCGCCCACCGCCCAGGAAGGCATCGCCGGACACCAGGCGGTGGTGGCGCAGCGCGGCGCCGAGTACCTGGCCGAGTACCGCCTGAGCGGCGAGTACCGCATGCTGACCGTGAGCGGCCGCGCTGACGGCTACGACCCGGCGCAGAACCTGCTGGAGGAGATCAAGACCCATCGCGGCGCGGTGGAGCGCATCCCCGACAACCATCGCCAGCTGCATTGGGCGCAGGCGAGAGTCTACGGCTGGCTGCTGTGCCGGGAGCGCGAACTGGAAACCATCGAGCTGGCGGTGGTGTATTACAACGTGCTGAGCAAGAAGGAGACGGTGCTCCGGGAGACCTTCCCGGCCGACGCACTACGCAGCTTCTTCGAAACCCTGTGCGAGCGTTTCATCACCTGGGCCGAGCAGGAGGTCGCGCACCGCCGCGCCCGCGACAGCGGGCTGGAGCAGCTGCGTTTCCCCCATCCAGCCTTTCGCACTGGGCAGCGCGAACTGGCCGAGGCGGTGTATCGCGCCGCCCGTGACGGTCGCTGCCTGATGGCGCAGGCCACCACCGGCATCGGCAAGACCCTGGGCACGATCTTCCCGCAGCTGAAGGCCTTTCCCGGGCAGCAGCTGGACCGGCTGTTCTTCCTCACCGCCAAGACCACCGGCCGGCACCTGGCGCTGGAAGCCCTGACCACGTTGCGCGAACAGCCGGCTGCCCAGCCGTTGCGTGTGCTGGAACTGACCGCCCGCGACAAGGCCTGCGAACATCGCGACAAGGCCTGCCACGGGGAGTCCTGCCCCCTGGCCAGGGGGTTCTACGATCGGCTGCCGACCGCACGCCAGGCGGCCGCCGAGCGCGGCTGGCTTGATCAGGACAGCCTGCGCGAGATCGCCCTGGACCACCAGATCTGCCCCTACTACCTTGCCCAGGAAATGGCCCGCTGGGCCGACGTGGTGGTCGGCGACTACAACTACTTCTTCGATCTCAGCGCACTGCTCTACAGCCTGACGGTACTCAACGACTGGCGCGTGACGCTGCTGGTGGACGAGGCCCACAACCTGATCGAGCGCGGGCGTGCCATGTACAGCGCCGAGCTGGACCAGCGCGCCTTCCGCGCCCTTCGGCGCAGCGCCCCGGCGGGTCTGAAATCGGCACTGGAGCGCGTCAACCGCCACTGGAACCAGCTGCACCGCGACCAGGAAGTGCCCTATCAGGTGTATCCCGCCGCGCCTGACCTGTTTCTGCTCGCCCTGCAGAAGGCGGTCAGCGCCATCACCGATCACCTGACCGACCAGCCCACCGGCAACGACGCCGAGCTGCTGCGCTTCTACCTGGATGCCCTGGTGTTCTGCCAACTGGGTGAGGCCTTCGGCGAGCATTCGCTGTTCGACATCACCCGCGAGGAAGACAGCGCGCGTCAGTCCACCTCGGTACTGTGCCTGCGCAATGTGGTGCCGGCGTATTTCCTGGCCGAACGCTTTCGCGCCGCCCACAGCTGCACACTGTTTTCGGCCACCCTCGGCCCGGCCAGCTTCTACGCCGACCTGCTGGGCCTGCCCGAGGAGACGCCCTGGCTGAACGTGGCCTCGCCATTTCGCGCCGAGCAGTTGCAGGTGCGGGTCACCCGCGATCTGTCCACCCGCTACCAACACCGCGCCGAATCGCTGCAGCCGATCAGCGATTTGCTGGCCCGCCAATTTGCCGAGCGGCCCGGCAACTACCTGGCGTTCTTCAGCAGCTACGCCTATCTGCAGCAGGTGCTCGATCAGTTCCAGGCTGGGCATCCCGACGTGCCGGTGTGGGTGCAGTCGCGGCAGATGGACAAAGCCGAGCGGCAACGCTTTCTCGAGCAGTTCCGCCTCGGCGGACGCGGCATCGGTTTCGCGGTGCTGGGCGGCGTGTTCGGCGAAGGCATCGACCTGCCCGGCGACCGGCTGATCGGCGCCTTCATCGCCACCCTCGGCCTGCCGCAGATCAATCCGGTCAACGAGCAGATGAAGCAGCGCATGCAGGCGATGTTCGGCCGCGGCTACGACTACACCTACCTGTATCCGGGTTTGCAGAAAGTGGTGCAGGCGGCGGGCCGGGTGATACGCACTCCGGAGGACAGCGGCACGCTCCATCTGCTGGATGATCGTTTCGCCCTGCCCGAGGTGCGCCGCCTGTTGCCGGTCTGGTGGGACGTGCAGGGGATGCGACTCAAGGTGCCACAGGCAGGCCCGTTGTGACGAAGGGCCGCCGGGCCGCTGGTGCCCGGCCAGCCGCTGAGGGATCATAGGCGCCCTGCCGCAACCCGACCTGGCTGTTCATCATGTGCTTGTTCAGCGCCGCCAATGCCCCCGCCCGCTCTCTCCGGGAATCCTTGCCAACTGCGCCCAGCGGCGCCAGGCAGGCCTGACGATGGCCGGTTGCCTGGTCTACCTGATCGGTCCCTCCGGCTCCGGCAAGGACAGCCTGCTGCGTGCTGCCGCCGAGCCGCTGGCGGCCATGGGTGCGTGCATCGCCACCCGCCTGATCACCCGGCCCAGCGGCAGCATCGGCGAGGAACAGGCCATCGGCCTGGACCCACAGGAATTCCGCGCACGCCGTGAGCGGGGCGAGTTCGCCCTGCACTGGCAGGCCAATCAGCTGGAGTACGCGATTTCTCGCGAGATCGATGCCTGGCTGGATGCCGGGCGTACCGTGGTGGTCAATGGTTCACGCGGGCATCTCGGCGAGGCGCGACGCGCCTATCCGACCTTGCTGCCGATCCTGCTGCACGTGGAAGAGACGATCCTGCGCCAGCGGCTGCACAACCGCGGCCGGGAAACCCCGCAGCAGATCGAGGCGCGTCTGCAGCGCAGTCGACAGATGAGCCAGGAACTCGCCGGCGAGTCCGGCCTGCGCATCCTCGACAATTCCGGCCCGCTGGAAGACAGCGTGCGGCGCATGCTGACGCTGATCGCCGAACACTGCGACCGCTCCGCCCCGGGACTTGATTCCGGTCAAGGCTGACCGGCGCCGTGCGGCGGAGGATGAGCCGGCGCAGCGAGGTGTTGACCATGGCCAAGAAATTTCCGCTACAGCCCGCCCATCCCGAGCGCATCTGCTGGGGATGCGACCGCTATTGCCCGGCCGAATCCCTGGCCTGCGGCAATGGCGCCGACCGCACCCAGCACCCCAGCGAAGTGTGGGGCGACGACTGGCACGCCTTTGGTGGCTGGAAGGTGGAAGGCGACACGGCAGTGGCCGTCGAGCCGGAAGCCCTGATCCACCGCAGCTGACAGGTTTCCCCCCGCCATCCGCAGGGGGAAACCCACATCGTTACAGCAGTTCCGCGCGCAGCTGCTCGGGGGTCTTGATGGACAGCAGGCCGGGCGCCACATCGAAGGCCGTCTTGGCGCCGATCTGGCCCTGCTGGCTCAGGCGATATCCGGCGCGGGCATAGGCCACCAGCACGCTGGCGGTGAATTCGGGGTTGCTGTCCAGTTGCAGGGAATACTCGATCACCTGGTTGTGCGTCTCGCTGGTACTGCCGCTGCGGATCACGAAACCGCCATGGGGCATGCGGTCATGCTCGCGGCGCAAGGTCTCCTCGCTGATGAAATGCACGCGGGTGTCATAGTCGGCGAAGTAGTTGGGCATGCTGACGATGGCCTGCTCCACCGCCACGGCATCGGCGCCCTCGGCCAGCACCACATGGCATTCGCGGGTGTGCTTCTGGCGGGTGCTCAGCTCGGGGCGCGCACCGCTGCGCACCTGTTCGATCGCCTCGGGCGAGGGAATCGTGTACTGCACGCCGGCCTTGACGCCGGGCACGCGTCGAATGGCGTCCGAATGCCCCTGGCTCAGCCCCTTGCCCCAGAAGGTGTAGGTGGCGCCGTCGGGCAGCAGGGCTTCGCCGTACAGGCGGTTGATGGAGAACAGGCCCGGGTCCCAGCCGATGGAGATCAGCGCGGTCTTGCCGGCGGCCCGCGCCGGGGCGTCCACCGACTCGAAATACTCGGGAATCCGCGCGTGGGTGTCGAAACTGTCGACGATATTGAACAGGGCCGCCATCTCCGGACCCTGCTGCGGCAGGTCGTCCTTGGAGCCGCCGCAGAGGATCAGCACGTCGATGGCGTCCTTGAAGTCCGGCAGTGCGGCGATGGGATGCACTGGCGTGTTCGCGAACAGCGGCGTCAGCGACTCGGGTGCGCGCCGGGTGAAAATACCCACCAGCGTCATGTCCGGATTCTTCGCGATGGCGGCTTCCACGCCGCGTCCCAGGTTGCCGTAGCCGGCGATGCCGATGCGAATCTGCTTGCCCATAAACACCTTGCTGAAAAATGACCCATTTTGGGGCATGACTGCCCAGCGGCGCACGATACACCATTTCGCCGCGCTTTCTCCCGCGAGCCGGGATTGGCGGCCGCGGGCGCCTGGGATAGGATCGGCTCGTCGTCAAATATTTGATACAAGGCCGACCAGAATGATGAACAGTCACCCCGAGTCGTACTACGCAGCGTCGGCCAACCCGGCCCCGCTGCGTCCGCCGCTAGTGGAATGCATCGACACCGACGTTTGCGTGATCGGCGCTGGCTATACCGGGCTGTCCACGGCGCTGTTCCTCGCCGAGCAGGGTTTCCGGGTCGTGGTGCTGGAGGCCGTGCAGGTCGGGTTCGGCGCCTCGGGTCGCAACGGGGGCCAGATCGTCAACAGTTACAGCCGTGACATCGATGTGGTGGAGCAGCATGTCGCTGCAGACCAGGCTCGCCTGATCGGCGAGATGGCCTTCGAGGGCGGACGCATCATTCGCGAGCGGGTCGAGCGCTACGGCATCGCCTGCGACCTGAAGTCGGGTGGCGTATTCGCCGCCTTCACTCCCCGGCAGTTGCGCAATCTGGAAGAACAGAAGCGCTTGTGGGAACGCTTCGGCTACCACCACCTGGAGATGCTGGACAATCGCGGCATCCGCGAGGTGGTGGCCAGCACCCGCTACCTCGGCGGCATGCTGGATCGCCAGGGCGGTCACCTGCACCCGCTGAACCTGGCGCTGGGCGAAGCGGCGGCCTTCGAGTCCCTGGGCGGTGTCATCCATGAGCACAGCCCGGCGGTGCGGATCGAACGAGGCGCCCGGCCGGTGGTGCACACCCCCCAGGGCCAGGTCCGGGCGAACTTCCTGGTCGTGGCCGGCAACGCCTATCTGGGCGGGCTGCTCCCGGAACTGGCGGCCAAGTCGATGCCCTGCGGCACCCAGGTGATCGCCACCGAACCCCTGCCGGAGGAGCTCGCATGCAGCCTGCTGCCGCAGGACTACTGCGTCGAGGACTGCAACTACCTGCTGGATTATTACCGCCTCTCCGCCGACCGACGCCTGATCTATGGCGGTGGCGTGGTCTACGGCGCCCGGGACCCGGCGAACATCGAAGCGATCATCCGGCCCAAGATGCTCAAGACCTTCCCGCAACTGGCGAAGGTGAAAATCGAATACGCCTGGACCGGCAACTTCCTGCTGACCCTGTCTCGCCTGCCGCAGGTCGGCCGGATCGGCGACAACATCTACTACTCCCAGGGCTGCAGCGGCCACGGCGTCACCTACACCCATGTGGCCGGCAAAGTCCTGGCGGAGGCGCTGCGCGGGCAGGCCGAGCGCTTCGACGCCTTCGCCAGCCTCCCCCATTACCCGTTCCCGGGTGGGCGTCTGTTCCAGGCGCAGTTCAGCGCATTGGGCGCCTGGTACTACAGCTTGCGGGATCGTTTGGGGGTATGAAGACCGGCGCAGAGCCGGTCTTCGATGGGCACACAGCCATCGGGGGCGGGATTCACGGCAGGGCCAGTCCGGGCCTACGGAGCAGCGGACCCGCACGATGCCGGCAATGCCACGCAGCGGCCCGCTTGTGCCGCAACCGCCAGTGGCGCGCGAAACCGCCGATCCTCGGGCGCCAATGCCGCAGCGCACTGCCGCGCCAGACGGGCCTGGTCGTTACAGCCCTGGGCAGCCAGCACTTCCGAGAGGTTGAACCAGCCGGCAGCAAATCCCGGTGAGCGCAGCACACTGCGCCGCAGGGCATCGGCCGCCCCCGGTTGATCCCCGCGGGCGTGGAGGCGATTGCCCAGCGCGAACCAGGGCAGCGCTTCCGCCGGCCAGCGCTGCGTCGCCGCCTGATAGGCGCGTTCACTGGCAGCCGGCTGGCCGGTCTCCTCCAGGTCGCTGGCGGCCCGCAACCAGGTCAGCGGTGTTGCCGTGGCCGGCAACTGGCCAGGGTCCGTCACCACCACCGCCCAGCGCTCACCGCGCTGCCAGGTGCGCATGAAGGTGGCGAAATCGACTTCCAGCCGGTGGGTCACCCCCGAGCGCAGCACCAGTATCTCCCGCGTGCGGTCGTAGCCGACCACCACGGCGAAATGCCAGGTCGGCCGCCAGTTGAATGCCAGATTCTGCAGCACCAGCACGGGATTGCCAGCCGCCACCTCGGCCAGGATGCTGTCCAGGCGGGTATCCAGCGGGTAGACCAGTTGCCCGGCCTGGCGTGCGGCGGCCACCAGCTCCACCTGCAGGCTGCCCTGCCGCCCGGGCAGAAACACCCGGTCCCTGAGCGCGTCCGGGCTGCTCTGGACACCGCCATGCACCAGCACCGTGGCCAGTGCGGCCGGGCCGCACTGGTATGCGTCCTGCGCAAAGAACGGAACCTGGGTCAGCTCTACGCGTGCCGGGAGCTGCGCGGTTTGCGGCTGCAACACCGGGGAGCGCGCGCAGGCGCCTAGCGTCGCCAGCACCAGTACGAGGCCGAGACGGATCAGCGTATGCACCGGATGAAGCTGAAGATGTCGGTGGCACAGAGCATGTCGGTGATGATGAAGATCACCAGGAACAGCACGATGATGCCGACCACACTACCGCCGGCGGGCGCCTGTTCCAGTTGCTGGTTGAACTGCGCCAGCTCGGCGGCCGTCAGGCTGTTGATGCGCTGCTCCACCTGATCGGGCGCCACACCCAGCGCGGCCAGCTTCTCCTTCACGCCCTGATCTTCGAGCATGTCCAGCAGTTGCTGGCGGTCGACCTGCAGCTGCTGTTCGGCGATGACTTCCGAGGTGCCAACCATGGCCTGGGCGGCCGGCATCTGAACCACCACCAGCAGATGGAAGGCCGCCAGGACGGCGGCCAGATGACGCATGAACCGTTGGGCGATCATGTTCGCTGACTCCTTGAGGGCGGGAACCCCTGGTAGACCATGGAGCCCCGGCGCCGTTCGGCCTGTACTCCAGGCGAGGCGCCGAAGCCTCTCAGGATGTGCGCAACCTCGCAATAACCCAGGCGGTCACCTGGCGAGCCAGTTCATCGCTGGCCCGGCCCAGCGCCGCCACCGCTGCCTCGACGGAGCGGCCATCCGCCGCCACTTCGCCCTGGAACTTCTGGCTTGCCAGCACCAGGCGCTTGCCGCCTCCCAGCAGCGTCGCCTGCATACGCACCACAGCCACTGGCTGGTCTTGGCGGTATTCGATCTGGAATGCCTGCAGCTCGCCCGCCAGCTCGAACCCCGCCAGCGCCCTCATCTGGTCACTCACCACCGCATCAAACGCCTCGCTGGCGCGCAGCTGCTCCATCAACCGGTCACGCAGCAGAATCGGCGCATGATTGCTCCAGCGCACCCCTGGGTAGGCACTGAGCCGCTCCGGTTCGGGTGCCACCAGGATGCGCGTGCCGTCGATCAGGGGCGAGGCCTGTGGCCGGCTGACGCGCAGCGTGTCCTTCAGGGGCGCCGCGGGGACCGGGACGTCCGTGTGGGTCAGGTGCGGCAACTGGTAGACCCGCAGCTCCTCGCTTTCGGGGAGGATGGAGCAGCTGGCCAGCAGGCTGAAGAGCACGGGCAGGAGCATCTTCATGGGCGAAATTCCTCCAGGGTGTCGCGTTGCAGCAGGTAACCGGCGGGGTTCTGCTCCAGCCGGCGGCTGAAGGTACGCAGCGAATCCAGCGATTCGCCCAGGTCCTGCAGCATGGGCCCGAGTCCAGCCAGCCCCTGCATGCCGCTTTCCAGCGAATCGCGGTTGTCGACCAGCAGGTTTTCCACCTCGCGGCTGCTGCGCTGCAGGGAGTTCATGGTCGCGAGGGCCTGGCGCAGAATCTGCCGGCCTTCCTGGTCGAGCAGGCCGTCGAGACTGCGCAGTACCCCGCTCGCGTGGTTCAACGAGGCATTCAGGCGGGTCATGGCCTGGTCGAGTCCCCCGCTCTGGTCGGCCAGGTTGCCGGTCGCCTGCTCGATGTTGACGACGATCTGGCCGAAGCGGGTGATGTTGGCCTCGGAGAACATCCGGTTGGCCTGGTCCAGCAGCCGGGTGATGCTGGTGATCAGATCCTCGCCGCCGGACATCAGCTTGGCGATCGGCGAGGGGTCGGCGACGATAACCGCCGGCTGGTCGGGGCGAGTGCGCAACGGCGGGCTTTCGGGCGTGCCGCCCAGCAGCTGGATGATCGCCGTGCCGGTGACGCCGGTAATCGACAGGCGCGCGCGGGTGTCCTGCTTGATCGGCGAGCCGGCCGCCACGCGAATGCGCGCCCGCACCTTGCGCGGGTCATCCGGGTCGAGCCACAGAGCCACCACATCGCCAATGCGGATGCCGTTGTATTCCACAGCGCTGCCCTTGGACAGCCCGGTCACGGTCTCCTCGAACACCACCTCATACTCGCCGAACGAGCGATCCGACTGGCTCTTGGCCAGCCAAAGTGCGAACAGCAGGCCGCCGATCACCAGCAGGACGGTGAACAGACCGATCAGGACATGATGCGCTCGGGTTTCCATCAGCGACTCCCTGCCGCCTGCCGGGCGGCCTGAGCGGCCGCGCGCCCGCGCGGCCCGTGAAAGTAATCCTGGATCCAGGGGTCATCGGTGGCGGCCACCACGTCCAGGCGACCCGCCACCAACACCTTGCGATTGGCCAGCACGGCCACCCGGTCGCAGATCGCATACAGCGTGTCCAGATCGTGGGTGACCAGGAACACACTCAGCCCCAGCGCATCACGCAGCGTGGCGATCAGCGTATCGAAGGCGGCCGCGCCCACCGGATCGAGACCCGCAGTGGGCTCGTCCAGAAAAAGGATCTCCGGGTCCAGGGCCAGTGCCCGGGCCAGCGCGGCGCGCTTGACCATGCCGCCGGAGAGTTCGGCCGGATACTTGTCCGCGGCGTTCAGCGGCAGCCCGGCCAGAGTCAGCTTGAGCCGCGCCAGGCGCTCCGCCTCGGGACGCTTCAGCCCGCTGTGCTCGATCAACGGCAGGGCGGTGTTTTCCAGCACCGTCAGCGAGGTGAACAGCGCGCCGCGCTGGTATAGCACGCCCAGGCGCCGCTCCAGGCGGGAACGCGCCTCTGGCGATTGCCGTTCCAGCTGTTCGCCCAGTACGCGGATGTCGCCGGCATTGGGCCGGCGCAAGCCGACGATGCTGCGTAGCAACACCGACTTGCCGGTTCCCGAACCGCCTACCACACCCAGCACCTCGCCACGGTACAGGTCCAGATCCAGGTCCTCGTGCACCGTCTGGCTGCCGAAGCGGTTGACCAAGCCGCGCACCTCGATAACCGTAGCCCGCATCACCAGCCCATCTCCATGAGAAACAGCGCCGCCAGGGCATCCACCAGGATGACCATGAAGATCGACTGCACCACGCTGGAGGTGGTGTGTTCGCCCACCGACTGGGCGCTGCCGCTCACCCGGAAGCCCTCCAGGCAGCCGATCACCGCGATGAGGAAGGCGAAGATCGGCGCCTTGGCCATACCCACCAGGAAATGCCGCACGTCTACACCGTTCTGGATGATGCTCAGGTACAGGCTGGGCGGGATGTCCAGCGACAGCATGCACACGACGGCGCCACCCAGCATGCCGCTGAGCATGGCGATGAAGGTCAGTAACGGCAGCGCGATCAGCAGGGCGAACACCCGGGGCAACACCAGCAACTCCAGCGGGTCCAGTCCGAGTGTGCGGATGGCGTCCAGCTCCTCGTTGGCCTTCATGGAGCCGATCTGCGCGGTGAACGCACTGGCTGTGCGTCCGGCCAGCAGGATGGCGGTCAGCAGCACGCCGAATTCGCGCAGAAAGGAATAGGCCACCAGGTCGACGGTGTACTGGGTGGCACCGAAGTCGGCCAGCACGGTGGCGCCCAGGAAGGCAACCACGGCTCCAACCATGAAGGTCAGCAGGGCGACGATGGGCACCGCATCCAGGCCGGACTGTTCCAGGTGCGCGACCAGCGATGTCATGCGCCAGCGGCGCGGCCGCAACAGCACGCTGGCCATGGTGGTCAGCACCAGGCCGATGAAGCCGAGCAGGCCGACCGCATGCCGCCACAGCGCTTCCACCGCCCGGCCTATCTGCTCGAGCAGCTCCAGCAGCGTCGAGCGCCTCGGCGGCACCTCGCCAGGCGCCGCGCCCTGCAGGGCGCGGGCCACAGTGCGCAATAACGCCCGTCGCTCCTCGGACAAGCCCTCGGCACGGTCCGCCAGCTCCAGCAGGCGATCAGCGCCGAACAGTTCGGCGAGCAGCGCGGCGCCGGCAGTATCCAGCCCTTGCAGTTCACTCATGTCGACCTGGCGCGCGCGGGTCGAAGCCTCCTTCCAGCGCGCCAACCCCGGCTGCAGCCGCGCATAGTGCGCGAGCGTCCAGGCACCGCCCAGTCGCAACGAGGCGGTGTCTTCGTCGTAGCGGATATCGGCGCGCGGGATCATGTGGCCAGCTTAGCAACTGCTGGCTGGCCTGCCGGCGGACCTGTCGCGCCAGGCACAACGGCGCTGATCAGGCCGCCACCCCTGAATCCCAGGGGCTTTGATACAGATCAAAGAGCCCCCCTGCCCCCCCACCTAGACTCAGCGCCACTCAAGAACTCGCTGGGACGTCCGATGCTCGACGCCATTCGCTGGGATCCCGAACTGATTCGCCGCTACGACCAGGCTGGCCCGCGCTATCCGTCGTACCCCACGGCGTCGCAGTTTCATTCCGGCATTGGCTCGTTCGACCTGCTGCATGCCTTGCGCACCAGCCGCCGGGAAAACCGCCCGCTCTCGCTGTACCTGCACATCCCCTTTTGTGCCAACGCCTGCTACTACTGCCCGCGCACCAAGGTGGTCACCAAGGACCGCAGCTGTTCGCAACCCTATCTGAAGCACCTGGAGCGGGAAATCGCGCTGCTTGGCTGCCACCTCGGCGCGAACCAGCAGGTGGAGCAGCTGCACATCGGCGGCGGCACACCCACCTTCCTCAACCACACCGAGCTACGCCAGCTGATGAAGACCCTGCGCGGGCACTTTCATCTGCTGGAGGACGACTCCTCCGGTGACTACAGCATCGAGATCGACCCCCGCGAGGCGGACTGGTCGACCATGGGCCTGTTGCGCGAGCTGGGCTTCAACCGGGTCAGCCTCGGCGTGCAGGCCCTGGACCCGGACGTGCAGCGGGCCGTCAACCGCCTGCAGACCCTGGAGCAGACCCGGACCATCGTCGACGCCGCCCGCACCCTGCAGTACCGCTCGATCAACATCGACCTGATCTATGGCCTGCCCAGGCAGAACACCGCACGCTTCTCCAGCACGGTGAATGCCATCCTCGACATGCAGCCCGAGCGCATCTCGCTGTACAACTACGCTCACCGTCCGGATCGTTTCCCCGGACAGCGGCGTATCCAGACACAGGACCTGCCCAGCCCGGACGAGAAGCTGGAGATGCTGCACAACGCCATCGAGCAACTGACAGCCGCAGGCTATCGTTACGTCGGCCTGGATCATTTCGCCCTGCCCGACGACGAGCTGGCCATGGCGCAGGAGGACGGCTTCCTGCAACGCAATTTCCAGGGCTACACGACCCATGGCCACTGCGATGTGATCGGCCTGGGGGTGTCCGCCATCAGCCAGGTGGGTTCGCTGTACTGCCAGAACGACAGCGATCTGGCCGGCTATCAGCACAGCCTGGCCAACGACCAGTTGGCCACCGTGCGCGGCCTGCACTGCAACGCCGACGACCTGCTGCGCCGCGACATCATCCAGCGGCTGATCTGCCATTTCGAACTGGACTTCGCCAGCCTCGAGCAAGCCCACGACATCCGCATGCCGGAGTACTTCGCGGACATCTGGCCGCGACTGCAGGCCATGCACCAGGACGGCCTGCTGGCGCTTGAACCGCAGGGCATCCAGATCCTGCCGGCCGGACGGCTGCTGGTGCGCTCGGTGTGCATGCTGTTCGACCGCTATCTGGAGCCGACACTGGCCTGCGGCCATTAGTCACAAACTGCTCCTCAACCCCCGAACCAGAGCGCTGCACCGCCAGCGGTCGAATTCGGTCGGGTGCGTTTTCCGGCTGGTCCTGCCGGTTTTCCTGGGGTAACCTTGCGGCCATCGTGAATCCCCCCTTCTCTCAGGAAGAGCCATGTCCGAGACCAACAAGCTTCGTGCGCCCCATCAGGCGCATTGCAAGGATTGCAGTCTGGCTCCGTTGTGCCTGCCCCTTTCCCTCAACATGGAAGACCTCCATGCGCTGGACGAGATCGTCAAGCGCGGACGTCCGTTGAAGAAGGGTGAGTTCCTGTTCCGCCAGGGCGATGCCTTCGGCTCGGTATTCGCGGTGCGTTCCGGCAGCCTGAAGACCTTCAGCGTGACCGACCTGGGCCAGGAGCAGATCACCGGCTTCCACCTGCCCAGCGAACTGGTCGGCCTTTCCGGAATGGACACCGAGCTCTACCCGGTGTCGGCACAGGCGCTGGAAACCACCTCGGTGTGCGAGATTCCCTTCGAGCGACTCGATGAGTTGTCCGTGCAGCTGCCGCAGCTGCGTCGCCAGCTGATGCGGGTCATGAGCCGGGAGATTCGCGACGATCAGCAGATGATGTTGCTGCTTTCCAAGAAGACCGCCGACGAACGTATCGCTACCTTCCTGGTCAACCTGTCCGCCCGTTTTCGCGCCCGCGGCTATTCGGCCAACCAGTTCCGCCTCGCCATGTCGCGCAACGAGATCGGCAATCATCTGGGGTTGGCCGTGGAGACGGTGTCGCGCGTGTTCACGCGTTTCCAGCAGAACGAAATGATTGATGCCGAGGGCAAGGAAGTGATCATCCTCAAGCCCATCGAACTCTGTGCCCTGGCCGGTGGCAGCCTGGAACTCTGATTCCGGCGCCCTCCTCATCGCTAGGCCGTGCGCGATATACTTCGCGCACCGTTCACCTGGACACGACCCGATGATTTTCGACGAATTCGCCCTCAAATCCCTGATCCGCCCGGTGCCCGATTTCCCCAAGCCCGGCGTGGTCTTTCGCGACATCACCCCGCTGTTCCAGTCGCCGCGCGCACTGCGCATGATGGTTGACAGTTTCATCCAGCGGTACGTGGAGAACGAATTCACCCATATCGGCGCCCTGGATGCGCGCGGTTTCCTGCTCGGCCCCATCCTCGCCTACGAGCTGAACAAGCCGCTGATCCTGTTCCGCAAGAAGGGCAAGCTGCCCTGCGACCTTCTGGAAGAAACCTACCAGACCGAATACGGCGATGCCGTCATCGAAGTACAGGCCGACAGCCTGTGCGAGGGCGACTCCGTGGTGCTGATCGATGACCTGATCGCCACCGGTGGCACCCTGCTGGCCGCCGCCAACCTGACCCGCCGCATGGGTGCGCGCGTGCACGAGGCGGCCGCGATCGTCGACCTGCCCGAGCTGGGCGGTTCGCGCCGCCTGCAGGACATCGGCATCCCCGTGTTCACGCTGACCGCCTTCGCCCTCGACGATCGCTGATCGCCGTTCGCAGCCGCCAACCCTTGGTTGGCGGCGAATCCTCCGCATCCCGGCCTCAAATAGGTGACCCGGCCCCGAATGCATCGGCGCCCGGCCTGCCTATTTGCATTGCCGTACCGAGGATTCGCTCATGACTGCCCTACAGCCCCTTCGCATCACCCCGCACTTCCCGGTTCGCCGCATGGACTTCAGCTTTGGTCGCACGCCTCGCTACTGGTGGAGCGGCGATCCGTTCATGACCCATTTCATGAACAACCTGTCCTCGCTGTTTCCGTATGGCGAGAAATTTTTCGTCGACAGCGTGCGCGCGGTGCGCGACCAGGTGCGCGACCGCCAGCTACAAAAGGACATCAGCGCCTTCATCGGCCAGGAGGCGATGCACTCCAAGGAACACGCGGCGTACAACGAGTACGCCGCCGAGCACGGCATCGACCTGCACCGGCTGGAGCTGCGCATCAAGGTCCTGATGAAGTGGGTGACCCGCCTGACCTCGAAGAAGATGCAGGTGGCCGTGACCTGCGCCCTGGAGCACTTCACCGCCAGCATGGCCGAGCAGTTGCTGCGCCGCGAGGACATCAGCCTGCAGATGACCGACCCGCGTATGTACCGGCTGTGGCTGTGGCATGCCATCGAGGAGAACGAGCACAAGTCGGTGGCCTACGACGTCTACCAAGCCATCGGCGGCGGCTATCTGCTGCGCACCAGCGCCATGCTGGTCACCACAGTGCTCTTCCTCGGCGTGATCGCCTGGTTCCAGCTGCACCTGATGCGCAAGGACGGCCAGCTGTTCAACTGGAAGACCTGGAAATACGGCCTGAAGACCCTGTTCAGCCTGCGTCACGGCTACGTGCCGGGCCTGCTGCGCCCCTACCTGGACTATTTTCGTCCCGGGTTCCACCCCAGCCAGCACCAGACCCGCGAACTGGAGAAGCGCTGGAAGCAAGCGCTGGCCTTCGCCGGTTGAATGTCAGGGGCCGGGGCTTCCCGGCCCTTCAGCCGCGCGGATGCCCTGGCGCAACGCCAGGGCACCCGCCAGCAGGGTGATGATCAGCTCCTCGGCCTCGCCGCGCACGGTAGCCTGACGCTCGGGCTGTTCCAGGTAATCCTGGGCCAACACGAACAGGTGTCGGGTGATGGTCGAGGCCATGCGCAGCAGGGTTTCCTCATCGACACCGGGCACCAGCCCGAACTCCGCAATGTCCTCGGCCATGTCCTGGGCAAAATCGGCCATCAGCTCGCGCAAGGCCTTGCGCAACATTGGCGAAGCGCCGTGCAGCTCGCGCATACCGACGATGAAGCCATCCGGGTTCTGCTCTACGAAATCGAAGAACAGCTGCACGGTTTCCCGGCACACTTGCCGTCCTCGGGTGAGATCAGCCCCCAGCAGCTGCTCGCCACGCGCCTGCTGCAAGGTGCGCTGGGCCGCCTCGCGCCGCAGCTCGCGCAACGGCCTGCGCAGCTGTGTGCCGATCTGCGTGATCAGCACCAGCCCCAGCTCCTCGATGCTGCCGAAATGGCGATAGAACGTGTTGGGGTTCAGACCCGCCTCGCGCGCCAGCTCCCGCAGGCCGAGACTGCTCAGGCTATGGGTCCTGGCCATCAGGCGCAGTGCTGCATCCAGCAGCAGCCGCTTACCCTGGGCCAGCGGGGTTTCCATCAGCGTCATGTCGTGTCCTTGTCAGCCAATCCACCCAACGGAGGTTAGGGCGAGAACCGGGTAGACAAATGTCTACCGCCCGATAGAGTTTCCCATGAACCGTTGCCGATGCCCCCCTACCCATCGCATGGCAATGGCTCACGCCGGTCGAACAATCATAAGAAGGAATCCTGGCCCATGACTGCCGCTACGCCCCTGTCGCCCAGCGCGATACCCCATTGCAAGATCGCCATCCTCGGTACCGGCTTCTCCGGACTGGGCATGGCTATTCGCCTCAAGCAGGCGGGCGAGAACGATTTTCTGCTGCTTGAAAAGGAGGCAGGCGTTGGCGGCACCTGGCGCGTCAATCACTACCCCGGTTGCGCCTGCGATGTGCAATCGCACCTGTATTCCTTTTCCTTCGCGCCGAATCCCGAATGGTCGCGCATGTTCGCCCCGCAGCCGGAAATCAAGCGCTACCTGGAGGACTGCTGGGAGCGCTTCGGCCTGGCGCCGCATACCCAGCTCAACACCGAACTCAGCCGTCTGAGCTGGAACGAAAGCAGCCAGCACTGGCTGATCGAGACCCGGGACGGCAAGCAGTTCAGCGCCCGCTTCGTGGTGTCCGGCATGGGTGGACTGTCTACCCCGGCCTTCCCCAGCATCAAGGGCCTGAAGACGTTCAAGGGCAAGCTGTTCCATTCCCAGCAGTGGGACCACGACTATGACCTGAGCGGCAAGCGCGTGGCGGTGATCGGCACGGGCGCCTCGGCCATCCAGTTCGTGCCGCAGATCCAGCCCAGGATCGGCCAGCTCGACCTGTATCAGCGCACCCCGCCGTGGATCATGCCCAAACCCGACCGTACCATCAGCGAGCGCGAGCGCCGCCTGTTCCGCCGTCACCCTGCCCTGCAGAAACTCTGGCGTGGCGGCATCTACAGCTTCCTGGAGGCCCGTGTACTGGGCTTCGCCATCAGTCCGCAGATCCTGCGCCTCGCCAGCCTGGTGGCGCGCCATCACCTGCGCAAGCAGATCCGCGACCCCGAACTGCGCCGCAAGCTGACGCCCGATTACGTAATGGGCTGCAAGCGGGTACTGATCTCCAACGACTACTATCCGGCACTGACCCAGCCGAACGTGTCGCTGATCACCGACGGCATCGCCGAGGTTCGCGCCCACAGCATCGTCACCCAGGATGGCCAGGAACGCACGGTGGACGCCATCATCCTGGGCACCGGCTTCACCCCCGCCGACCCCATCCCGCGCGGGCTGATCAGCGGCCGCAACGGTGTCGACCTGGTGGACAGCTGGCCGCGCGGCCCGGAGGCCTACAAGGGCACGACCACCGCCGGCTTCCCCAACCTGTTCTTCCTCATGGGACCGAACACCGGCCTGGGGCACAGCTCGATGGTGTACATGATCGAGTCACAAATCCAGTACGTAATGAGCGCGCTGCAGCTGCTCGATGAACGCGCCCTGGATACCGTCGAGGTCAAGCGCGAGGCCCAGGAACGCTTCAACCGCAAGATCGACCAGACCTCCGCCCGCACCGTGTGGCAGTCGGGCGGCTGCGCCAGCTGGTACCTGCATCCGCAGAGCGGTCGCAACTGCACCGTCTGGCCCGGCTTCACCTGGCGCTTCCGGCAGATCACCCGGCATTTTGATCCGGCGGCCTATCACTTCAGCCGCCAGCCCGACGCCGAGGAAGTATTGGAGACGGAGCCGGAGCAACAGGAGGCGCGCGCATGAAGAGCTTCCACGACAAGGTGGCCGCCATCACCGGCGCCGGCTCCGGGATAGGCCGCGCCCTGGCGCTGAACCTGGCGCGACAGGGCTGCGAGCTGGCACTTAGCGACATCAACGAGCAAGGGCTGGCGGAAACCGTGGAACAGGCGCGCCGCTTCGAGGTGAAGGTCAGCCATCAGCGGGTGGACGTGGCCGATTTCGAGGCCGTGCGGCACTGGGCCGACCAGGTGATGATCGACCACGGTAGGGTGAACCTGATCATCAACAACGCCGGCGTCGCACAGGGCGGAAGCGTGGAAGGCAATGCGCTGGACGACTACCACTGGATCATGGATATCAACTTCTGGGGGGTCGTCCATGGCACCAAGGCGTTTCTGCCCTACCTGAAGGCCAGCGGCGCCGGGCACATCGTCAATGTCTCCAGCGTGTTCGGCCTGTTCGCCCAACCCGGCATGAGCGCCTACAACGCCACCAAGTATGCGGTGCGCGGCTTTACCGAATCGCTGCGCCAGGAGCTGGATATCGCCGATTGCGGCGTCTCCGCCAGTTGTGTGCATCCGGGTGGCATCCGTACCAACATCGCACTCAGCGCACGCATGAACGACAGCCTGGTAACGGTGACCGGCCAGGACGCCAACCAGTCGCGACAGCAGTTCAACGACCTGCTGCTGCGCACCAGCCCGGAAAAGGCTGCGGCGGTGATCCTGCGCGGCGTGCAGCGCAACCAGCGACGTATCCTGATCGGCCTCGACGCCCGGGGCGTGGACCTGATGATGCGCGGCATGCCGGCGCTGTACCAGCGCATGGTGGTGCTGAGCATGCGGCTGGCGGCGCGCTTTGCGCCCAAGAACTCCGGCAAGACCGAGCTGGCGGAGTGACTCCCTGCTGAGCCTTTGGCCGCGTCTTCCGGCGCGGCCTTTTTTAACCAGCGGATCACAGGCCCATCTGCTTGCTGATGATCTCGTTCATGATTTCCCGCGTGCCGCCGCCGATCGACAGAATGCGGTTGTCGCGGTACAGGCGTTCGACACGGCTCTCGCGCATGAAACCCATGCCGCCGAGGATCTGGGTGGCGTCGTAGACGATGCGGTCAGACACGTCGGTGGCGAAGTTCTTGGCCATGGAGATCTCCTTGACCACGCTCTTGCCGACCGCCATCTTCGCCGCCTGGCGATAGGTGAACTCGCGGGACACTTCCAGCTGGGTGGCCATTTCCGCCAGACGATGCTTGATCACCTGGAACTTGCTGATCGGCTTGCCGAACGCCTTGCGGTCGCGGGCCCAGGCCAGGGCGTCCTCAAGGGCCATCTGCGCGGTCATGTTGGCCATCAGCGCCAGGGCCAGACGCTCGCTCTGGAAGTTGGCCATGATGCCGGCGAAGCCCATGTTCTCGGCACCGATAAGGTTCTCCACCGGCACCCGGCAATCATCGAAGAACAGCTCGGCGGTGTCCGAACACCACCAGCCCATTTTCTTGAGCTTGCGGCCGACACTGAAACCCCCAGTGCCCTTCTCGACCAGCAGCAGGCTGACGCCGCCGAAGCCTTCGCCACCGGTACGTACCGCCACGGTGTAGTAGTCGGCGCGCACACCGCTGGTGATGAAGGTCTTGCTACCGGTGACACGGTAGTGATCGCCCTCACGTACCGCACGGGTCTGCAGGTTGGCCACGTCGGAGCCACCGCCGGGCTCGGTGATGGCCAGGGCGATGATCTTGTCGCCGGCCAGCACTTCCGGCACCACGCGGTCGCGAATCGCCGGCCTGGCCCACTTGAGGACCGGCGGCAGGCCGATGTCCAGCGAGCAGAGGCTGGACACGAGGCCGGTGGAGCCACAACGAATCAGCTCTTCGCTGGCCGCGATCTTGGCGAACAGGTCGCCCTCGTGGCTGCCGCCGAACGGCTCGGGAAAGCCAATGCCAAGGATGCCGGCATCGCCGGCCTTCTTGTACAGCTCGCGGGGGAATTCCTCGGCCTCCTCCCAGTCGTCGATATGCGGCAGGATTTCCCGCTCGACGAAGCGGCGCACCGAATCGCGGACCAGTTGATGGGATTCGTCGAAGTATTCCTGGAATGCGGCCATGGGTCGGCTCCGGTTTGTTATTGTGGCCGGAACCTTACCAAGCGCTTGCTTGGTTATCAACTGAACAATAAAAGGCCCTCTCCGCGTGAACGCAGCGAGGGCCTGTCTTACAGATTGATCGGCTTACGCCCCGCCAGCGCATGGGCCAGGGTGCCGCCATCCACCAGCTCCAGCTCGCCACCCAGCGGCACGCCATGGGCGATGCGGGACACCACCAGGCCCTTGGGCAGCAGCAACTGGGCGATGTAATGGGCGGTGGCCTCGCCTTCCACGGTGGGGTTGGTGGCCAGGATCACTTCGCTGAAACCGCCCTGGGCGATGCGTTCGAGCAGCTCGGGTATACCGATGGCTTCCGGCCCCAGGCCATCCAGCGGCGACAGGTGTCCCTTGAGCACGAAGTAGCGGCCGCGAAAACCGGTCTGGTCGACCGCGAAGACGTCCAGCGGGCTCTGCACCACACACAGCAGGCTGTCGTCACGGCGCGGGTCGCTGCATTGCGGGCAGATCTCGTCTTCGCTGAGGGTTCGGCACTGCCGGCAGTAGCCGACACCTTCCATAGCCTTGCGCAGCGCCTCGGCCAGGCGTAATCCACCGCTGCGGTCGCGCTCCAGCAATTGCAGGGCCATGCGTTGCGCGGTCTTCTGGCCGACGCCGGGCAGGATGCGCAGGGCGTCGATGAGCTGGCGGATCAGCGGAGTGAAACTCATGGGAACTACTGCCGGACTGCTGGAAAGACGCGGGTTATACCCGCGCCCGCCAGCAGGCGTCAATCGGCCCGCTCCGCCTGTTCCAAGGCTTCCAGCACCCGGCGGGCGGCCAGCTCGCTGGAGGCTGGATTCTGTCCGGTGATCAGATTGTGGTCGCGAATCACGAAGGGCGCGAAGCTCTCACCCACCTCCACCAGGGCGCCCAGCTCGCGCAGGGTGCTTTCCAGCAGGAACGGCACGGCCTGTTCCAGGCCCATGGCCATTTCCTCGGCGTCGCTGAAGGCGGTCAGCTGACGGCCCTCGACCAGCGGCTTGCCGTCCTTGCGCTCCGCTCCGACAAATGCCGACGGACCATGGCAGACCGCCGACCAGACCTTGCCCTGGGCCTCGAACTCGGCCAACAAGCGCCCCAGCACCGGATGCCCGGGCAGGTCGAACACGGTGCCGTGGCCGCCGGGCAGGAAGATGGCCTCGAAATCCCGCGCGCTCAGGCGGGTGTCCAGCACCTCGGTGTCGCGCAAGGCGTCACGGGCACGCTGCCATTCCGGGCGATGCTCTTCGAGGCTGCGCGGATCCAGCGGCGTGGCGCCACCCTTCGGGCTGGCCACGCGCACCCGGCAGCCGGCGTCGAGGAAGATCTTGTAGGGGATGGCGAACTCCTCCAGCCACAGGCCGGTGGGTTCGCCGTTGAGCAGGCGGTCAGCGCTGGTGACCACCATGAGGATGTGCCGGCTCATCGTTCGTCTCCGCCGTTCGGGGTGTGAAGGCAAGACCACGCCGCAACACGGGGGTTCGCCTCGGCACCGGCGAAACCGGCGCCGAGGCATGCCTGGTCAGAACGGCATCTTGAAGCCGGGCGGCAGCTGCATGCCGGCGGTCATGCCGGCCATCTTGTCCTGGCTGTTCTTCTCGATCTTGCGCACGGCGTCGTTGACGGCGGCGGCGATCAGGTCCTCGAGGATGTCCTTGTCTTCCTGCATCAGGCTGTCGTCGAGGCTGACGCGCTTGACGTCATGGCGACCGTTCATCACCACGCTGACCAGCCCGGCGCCGGCCTGGCCGGTCACCTCGGCGTTGGCCAGCTCTTCCTGCATCTTCTGCATCTTTTCCTGCATCTGCTGGGCCTGCTTCATCAGGCCTGCCATGCCACCTTTCATCATGATGGGTTCCTCAGGTGTTCAAGGGTTCGATGGAGTCCGGGCGAATCATCGCGCCGAACTGTTGGATCATTTCGCGCACCAGCGGGTCGTCATGGATCGACTGCTCGGCCTGGCGCTGACGCTCGGCACGCCCGCGCGCAGCGGCCTGGGCGGGAGTTTCCTGCTCGGGGCGGACGATCTCCACCTCGAGCTGTACGCTGCGGCCCAGGTAGTGATTGAGCGCCTCGTTCATGCGGCGCAGCTGGGCGGCATTGAACAGCGCACTCTGGGTCGGCTCCAGGTGCAGGCGCCAGGTATCTCCGGCCGCCACCAACGAGCAGTTGGCGGCGATGCTGGCAGTCAGGCCGGCCAACCCCAGGCGCGGATAGATATCCAGCCACTCGGCCGCCAGGCCGGTAGCCGGCTGCGCGGCGGGCAACTGATCCTCGGCAGGCGCAGTTGTCTCGTCAGCATCCGCGTAGTCGTAGCTGGCCAGGGAATCGTAGTAATCATCGGCAGGGGGCGGCGGTTCGTCATCGTCCCGGCCGTCATCGACCTCGGTACTGATATCCGGCGCCGCCGCGCCCTGCTCAGCCACTGGTGCGGGCGTCGGCTCGCTCACCACCGAAGCCGGCGCATCCTCCCAGGGGAGATCAATGGGCTCTTTCGCTACCGGCGCAGCGGGCGGCTCGGTCGCAACCGGCGCGGGTTCTACCACCACACTTGCCGCTGCGGCCTGCGGAGCCGGAGCCGGAGCCGGAGCCGCCACAGGCTCGGGGCGTGCCGGCGGCGCGGCAACGGGTGCAGGCGCAGCCGCCACAGGAGCCGCGCCGGCCACGCTTGCCGTGTCGGGATCAGCCGTGGCCGGGCTGATCCCCGTCGGCTTTAAAGGGGGGCGCGGCCCGCCTTCGGCGTCAGCCGGACGGAAGGCCAGCATGCGCAGCAGGACCATCTCGAAACCGCTGCGCGGATCCGGGGCCAGCGGCAGGTCGCGGCGGCCGATCAGACCCATTTGGTAATAGAACTGCACATCCTCGGCCGGCAGCGCGCCGGCCAGCTCCAGCACGCGCTCGCGGTCGCCCTGGCCGTTGTCCACGGCATCCGGCAACACCTGGGCGATGGCCACGCGGTGCAGCACGTTGAGCATTTCCGCCAGCACGCCGTTCCAGTCCGGCCCCTGCTCAGCCAGGTGGCGCACGGCGTCCATCAACGCACGGGCGTCGCCCTCGATCAGCGCATGCAGCACGCCATAGACCTGGCCGTGATCAAGAGTGCCGAGCATGCTGCGCACATCCGCGGCCAGCACCTTGCCCTCGCCAAAGGCGATCGCCTGATCGGTGAGGCTCATGGCATCGCGCATCGAGCCATCGGCGGCGCGGCCGAGCAGCCACAGGGCGTCCGGTTCGAAGGGCACGTTCTCGGCGGTCAGCACATGGGTCAGATGCTCGACCACGCGCTCCGGCGGCATGTTCTTCAGGGAGAACTGCAGGCAGCGCGACAGGATGGTGACCGGCAGCTTCTGCGGATCGGTGGTGGCCAGCAGGAACTTGACGTGCGGCGGCGGCTCTTCGAGGGTCTTGAGCAGGGCGTTGAACGAGTGCGTGGACAGCATGTGCACTTCGTCGATCAGGTAGACCTTGTAACGCCCGCGGGTCGGCGCGTACTGCACGTTCTCCAGCAGCTCGCGGGTATCTTCCACCTTGGTGCGGCTGGCGGCGTCGACTTCGATCAGGTCGACGAAGCGGCCTTCATCAATCTCGCGGCACACCGAGCACTGGCCGCAGGGCGTGGAGCTGACGCCGGTCTCGCAATTCAGGCACTTGGCCAGGATGCGCGCGATGGTGGTCTTGCCCACCCCACGGGTGCCGGTAAACAGGTAGGCATGGTGCAAGCGCTGGCTGTCCAGGGCGTTGATCAGGGCCTTGAGCACGTGGGTCTGGCCGACCATCTCGCGGAAGCTGCGCGGGCGCCATTTGCGTGCAAGAACCTGATAACTCATCGGAAGCCGTCGTGCGGAAGGGGAAAGGCGGTCATCGTAGCGGAGCAAGGCATAAATTGCATCCGCCGACCTGCCGGCCGTGCACCGATCCACAGGCGGGTGGCGCGGGGAGAATTGCTGCGCAAGGACCGGAGTGTCCGCTGTCCGGCGCGGGATTAAGATGTCGGCAGGCTGAATCGGGAGACCCACCATGAATCCGCAGGACCCTCGCTGGCAATCCGTGCTCGCCCGCGACAGCGGCGCGACTTTCATCTATGCGGTGTTGACCACTGGTATCTATTGCCGACCGGGCTGCCCTTCGCGCCTGCCCCGCCCGGAGAACATCCGCTTCTTCGCCTCGCCCGATGACGCCGAGACCGCCGGATACCGCCCCTGCCGGCGCTGCATCGTCCAGGACAAGCGGGGCCAGCAGCTGGAGCGGATCACCGCCGCCTGCCGGCGGCTCGAACTCGAGCCACAGGTTCCCGACCTGCACGAACTGGCCCGCGACGCCGGGCTGAGTCCCTGGCATTTCCACCGTCTGTTCAAGACCCACACGGGTCTGACGCCGCGCACCTACGCTGCCGAGCAGCGTGCCCGGCGCCTGCGGGCGACGCTGGAGGGCGGCCGCCCGGTGACAGAGGCCCTGCACGCTGCGGGCTTCGGCTCCAGCGGTCGCTTCTACGCGGCCGCCGATGATCTGCTGGGGATGACACCGGGGCGTTATCGCAAGGGCGGCGCGCGGGAGACCATTCACTACGCGCTGGGCGACTCCAGCCTGGGCAAGGTGCTGGTCGGCCGCAGCAGCCGGGGCATTTGCGCCATCCTGCTCGGCGACGATAGCGAGGCCTTGCTGGCCGAGCTGCGCGGACGCTTCCCGAAGGCCGAACTGCAGCCGGGCGAGGAGGGTTTCGAAACGCTGATCGGCCAGGTGATTCAACTGGTCGAGAATCCACGCCAGGGCCTGGCGCTGCCTCTGGACATCCGTGGCACCGTCTTCCAGGCGCGCGTCTGGCAGGCGCTACGGGCGATCCCGCCCGGCACCACCCTCAGCTATGCGCAACTGGCGGCACAACTCGACCAGCCCACCGCGGTACGTGCGGTAGCCGGCGCCTGCGCGGCCAACAGCCTGGCGGTGGCAATCCCCTGTCACCGCATCGTACGCAGCGATGGCGAACTGTCCGGCTACCGCTGGGGGGTGGCGCGCAAGCGCGAACTGCTGAAGCGCGAACGGCAAGACTGAATAGCAGCCGGCTGGCAGAATGGCCGCCCATTCCGCGAGACCGACCATGAAGCCCGACGACCTTGTCCTGCTGGTGACCCGCAGCATGCCCTACGGCAAATATGAAGGCCGCCTGATCGCCGACCTGCCCGGCGACTACCTGGGCTGGTTCGCCCGCAAGGGCTTTCCCAAGGGGGAAATCGGCCGGCTGCTGGCACTGATGCACGAGATCGACCACAACGGACTGAACGCGCTGCTCGAGCCGTTGCGCAGGAATCGGGAAAACTGAAGGAAGAAACGCGGGAGGAAGATGGAGGCGAACCCCACCAGCCACACCCCGGCACACAATGTCACCGCTACGGTTGCTCCCTTCCGGGCCTGGCCGGGTTCACGGCTGATCGTTGCGGGGGGACCGATGGGGCCCGCCATAACGCGCCTCGCCTAGGCGGCGAGTGGGCGCCATTGTACCGGCTTGCCGCCAACTTACAACCAGGCCGGCGAGAAAAAGCCAGTCGCGACAGAGACTTGCCTTTACAGCGGCGGATCACCGCAGCTAGATGCGTTCTCGTCGGCCCGCGCGCCGGTTAGACTCGCGCCTTTCCTACCTTGTGGAGTACCCCAATGGCCCTGACCAAGCAGCAGCTGATCGCCGATCTCGCCGAGTCCACCGACCTCACCCAGACTCAGGTCCGCGACCTGCTCGACCAGCTTGCCGGAATCGCCAGCGACGCACTGGAGAACGGCGAGGAGCTGACCCTGCCCGGCATCGGCAAGCTCAAGGTGAGCGAACGCCCGGCCCGCACCGGCCGCAACCCGCAGACCGGAGCCAGCATCCAGATCGCCGCCCGCAAGGTCGTCAAGTTCGTGCCCGCCAAGGCCCTGAGCGACGCCATCAACTGATCCCCCTTCTCGCGCCGTGCCCGGCACGGCGCGCTTCTTCCCTTCCGCCGTTCGGCATGCCACCCCAAGGGAATAGGCATAGGCTGAAAAGTCCAGTATCTTTCCGCCCTGAATACCCCTTGGAGTATCAGCATGAATTGCGACGCATCCCCGAAGCTGCAAATCGTGCCCTTCTTCGACCCCGCCACCAGCACTTACAGCTATGTGGTGGCCGATACCGACAGCCGCCAGTGCGCCCTGATCGACGCCGTGCTCGATTACGATCCGGCCTCGGGTCGCACCTCCCACGCCAGCGCCGACCGGATGGTCGCCCATGTCCGCGAACAGGGCCTGAGCGTGCAGTGGATCCTGGAAACCCACGTGCATGCCGATCACCTGAGTGCCGGCCACTACCTGCGCGAGCAGCTCGGTGGCCAATTGGCTATCGGCGAACAGGTACGCACGGTGCAGGACACCTTCGCCACCCTGTTCAACGCTGAGCCGGGCTTTGCCCGCGATGGTAGCCAGTTCGACCACCTGTTCCGCGACGGTGAAGCCTTCCGGATCGGCGACATCCCCGCCCAGGCCCTGCATACCCCCGGGCATACCCCGGCGTGCATGAGTTACCTGATCGGCGATGCCGTATTCGTCGGCGACACCCTGTTCATGCCCGATTACGGCACCGCGCGCTGCGATTTCCCCGGTGGCGATGCGCGCACCCTGTACCGCTCGATCCAGAAGCTGTTCGCCCTGCCAGACGCAACGCGGGTTTTCCTGTGCCACGACTACCTGGCACCGGGTCGCGAGCAGCACCAGCACGAAACCACGATCGGCGCGGAGCGCCGCGGCAACGTGCATGTGCATGAGGGCATCGACGAAGACAGCTTCGTGGCCATGCGTCAGGCCCGCGATGCCGAGCTGGACATGCCGACGCTGATCCTGCCCTCGGTGCAGGTGAACATGCGTGCCGGCCAGTTGCCACCGCCGGAAGACAACGGCAGCCGCTACCTGAAGATTCCACTCGACGTGCTCTGAGGGCACGTTTCCCTGCTGAAAGGAGAAGTACGCAATGAAGAAGAACGTCGGCGGTATCGACAAGAGCATCCGCATCCTGGTCGGCATCGCGCTGATCGCCTGGGCCATCGCCGGCGGTCCGGTGTGGGCCTGGATCGGCGTCCTGCCGCTGTTCACCGGCCTGATCGGCTGGTGCCCGGCCTACCTGCCGTTCGGCCTCAGCTCCTGCAAGAGCGGTGGCAGCTGCGGTAACGGCGGCAGCTGTGGCTGCGGCGGCAAGAAGTAACGATCATGGGAGCCAGGGACGGCCCGTTTTCAGGAGAGCCCACCATGCACGACAAACGCCCCGTGTTTCGCGTCAGCGCCGATCGCCACTCGGCCAGTCGCCGGGTCCGCTACGTGGAACAATCCGCCGCCAGCGACGACTGCCAGCTGTGCCAGCTGGATACCACCCGGTTCCCGGATGATCCCCAGCCGGCCTGTGACACCCGGCCGGTCAAGGTGCCCACCCAGCCAGACTGACGTCGGCCCCCGACCAGATCCGCTCCAGACGCTGGCGCACCTCGCCGGCCTCCTCGTTGCGCTGCTGAGCCTGCAGGCTGCGCTCCAGACCGTGCAACGACCAGCCGTTGTCCGGAAAGCGCCGCAAGTCTTCACGGAATGTCTGTTCCGCCGCCTCATACTGCCCGCTTTCGAGCAGAATACTCCCCAGATCCTGACGCACCGGTACCGTCCATTCCGGCGGCTCGCCGTAGGTCAGGGCATCCTCCAGACGCGCCGCCTCGCGCAGGCGTGCGACCGCCTCCTGCGGTTTGCCCTGCCCCGCCGCGATCTGCCCCTCCAGCACCTGGCTGGCGATGGCCAGCACCGCGCCGGAGCTGTTGAACTCCATCCGTAGCTCGGCCATGCGCGGGTCCTTGGCGATGGCTTGCAGCGCGACCAGCTCGTCACGGGCCGCGTCCGCATCCCCTTGGGCAACCAGCGCCCTGCCCCGCGCGTAATGCCACATGCCGCGCGCATGCGGCAGGTCGCTCGGCGGCGCCGACTCGGCAAGCAGTTCATCCCAGCGCGCGAAGCGCACATCCATTTGCAGATGGCGCGTCATGTGGTGCTGCAGGAAGGTCATGCCCGGCTCGCGCAGCATCGGCTCGGGAACCAGCTCGGCGATCTTGCGCGACGCGGACAGCGCCTGTTCGCTGCGCCCGATCATGCTGGCGGCGAAGGCCAGGAAGTCATAGTTGTGCGGGTAGTAGCCGGCGACATACACGCCGAACGCCGGGTTCTGGTCGCGAATGAAGGTCTCGTCGGCATGCACCGCATGCTCGTTGGCGCGGATGGCGTCCTCGTAGCGGCCAACCCGGATGTAGATGTGACCCGGCATGTGCACCAGGTGACCAGCATCGGGCATCAGCCCGGCCAGGCGCTCGGCGCAGGGCACCGCGCGCTCCGGCTGCACGGCCTCGACGGCGTGAATGAAGAAGTGACAGGCGCCGGGATGCTGGGGATTGGCGGCGATGACCCGCTCCAACTGGGCAAGGATCTGCGGCGTGTCCGGTCGCGGTTCGCCTTCGGCCTTCCAGTACTGCCAGGGGCTGAGGTCCATCAGCGACTCGGCATACAGCGCGGCGGCATCCAGATTGTCCGGATACAGGCGCACCACCTTGCCCATCGCCTCGGCATAGGCACGGTCCAGTTCGCTGCGATCCTCCGGAGGCGGGCTGGCGTAGCGCGTCGCCAGGGCCTCGATCAGTGTTCGCTCGGCGGCGGTGGCCTGACCCTCCCGTGCCCGCTCGAGTGCCGCCAGCGCCGGTTCGGCAGCGGCGGGGTCCATCGGCGCGTTGATGTTCGGGCCGAGCGACAAGGCAACGCCCCAGTGGCACATGGCGCAGGCAGGATCCAGCCGTGCCGCCTCGCTGAAGGCGCGAATGGCTTCCTGATGGTTGAAGGCGTAGTACAGGCGCAGGCCCTGGTCGAAATAGCGCTGCGCCTGCGGATTGCTGGTGGTAATGCTGTAGTGGTGCGTACCGAGGTTGTCATACAGCGGCACGGCCGATGGGGCCTGGGCTGCCAGCCCCAGGCCGGAAGCCAGCAACAACGCCAGCGCCAGGGGCTGCAGGTGGTAAACGGGGTTCCGGCGTTTCACGGCATCATCCTCCCGGTGGGGTTGATCCGCGGCGGGAGCCGGTTCCTGTGCTCTCGTCATTGGAGTCTGACGACCCTATTGAAACGCTAGCAGGCCCGTGCCTCGCCCGCCGGCCGGACGCCCACCGGCAGGTCAGCCGTTCAGTTGCGCCAGGGCCGCCAGGAATGCCTCCTCGTCCAGCACCTTCACCCCCAGCTCGGTGGCCTTGGCCAGCTTGGAGCCGGCGCCCGGGCCGGCGACCACCGCCGTGGTCTTCGCCGAAACGGAGCCCGCCACCTTGGCGCCCAGCCCTTCCAGGCGTTCCTTGCCCTGCTCGCGGCTCATGCTTTCCAGCGTGCCGGTCAGCACCCAGGTCTGGCCGGCCAGCGGCAGGCCGGCGGCCTGCTGCCGCTCGCTTTCCCAGTGCATGCCGAAGGCGCGCAGTTGCGCCTCGATAGCCCGGGCGCGCTCGACATTGCCCGGCTGGTCGAAGAACTCGCGCAGCGAACGCGCGGCCTTCTCGGTCAGGCGCTCGACCTGACGCAGGTCCAGCCAGTCGGCGGTGATGATCGCATCCAGCGAGCCGAAGCGATCGGCCAGTTTCTGCGCACCGGTCACGGCGATGTGCGGGATGTTCAGCTTGCCGAGCAGCTCGGGCAGCGTGGCGCAGGCGGCGAACTCGGCATGCAGCTCGCCCTCGCCCTGCAGCTGCACATGCTCCAGCAGTCGGGCGATCACCTGACGGTTGTGCTCGTCCAGGAAGAAGTGGCTGATCTCGTGGGCGACTTCCAGACCCACATCCGGCAGCCAGGTCAGCACTTCCGGCAGCGCCACCTGGATGCGCGCCAGGGAACCCAGGGCGCGAGCCAGCAGCTTGGCGGTCTCCTCGCCCACGTCCGGAATGCCCAGCGCGTAGATGAAGCGCGCCAGGGTCGGCGTGCGACTGTGCTCGATGGCGGCCAGCAGGTTGCGCGTCGACAGGTCGGCAAAGCCGTCCAGCGCGATGATCTGTTCGTAGGCCAGGGTGTAGAGATCGGCCGGGGAATTCACCAGGCCGCGATCCACCAGCTGTTCGACAATCTTGTCGCCCAGGCCGTCGATGTCCATGGCGCGCCGCGACACGAAGTGGATGATCGCCTGCTTGAGCTGCGCCCGGCAGCTCAAGCGGCCGATGCAACGGTACACGGCCCCTTCGCTGACCGACTCGCGGCCCTTGCCGCGCTTGATCAGCTGGGTGCGTTCCACCGCCGAGCCGCACACCGGGCACTGCTCGGGCACATGCACCGCCCGGGCATCCGCCGGGCGGCGCTCGGCGATGATGCCGAGGATCTGCGGAATCACGTCGCCTGCGCGGCGCACGATCACCGTGTCACCGATCATCACGCCGAGGCGCGCCACCTCGTCCATGTTGTGCAGGGTGGCGTTGGACACCGTCACGCCGGCCACCTGCACCGGCTTCAGGCGCGCCACCGGGGTGATCGCCCCGGTGCGGCCGACCTGGAATTCCACGTCGAGCAGCTCGGTGAGCTCCTCGCGGGCCGGGAATTTGTGGGCGATTGCCCAACGCGGCTCGCGGGCACGGAAGCCCAGTTCGCGCTGCTGGGCGATGGCGTTGACCTTGAACACCACGCCGTCGATCTCGTAGGCCAGCGCGTCGCGCCGGGCGCCGATGGCGTCGTAGTAGGCACGGCATTCGGCAACGCCCCGGGCGTGCTTCAGCTCGCGGCTGATCGGCAGGCCCCAACGCTTGAGTGCGTGCAGGATATCGATGTGGGTGCCCGGCAACTCGCCGTCGCAGCGCCCCACGCCGTAGGTGCAGAACTCCAGCGGCCGGGCGGCAGTGATCTTCGGATCAAGCTGGCGCAGGCTGCCGGCGGCGGCGTTGCGCGGATTGGCGAAGGGCTTGCCGCCGCTTTCCAGTTGGCGGGCATTCAGGGCCTCGAAGCCGGCCTTGGGCATGTAGATCTCGCCGCGCACTTCCAGTACCGCCGGCCAGCCTTCGCCATGCAGCTTCAGGGGAATGTTGCGCACGGTGCGCACGTTGGCGCTGATGTCCTCGCCGACACTGCCATCGCCCCGGGTGGCGCCACGCACCAGCACGCCGTTCTCATAGAGCAGGCTTACCGCCAGGCCGTCGAGCTTGGGTTCGCAGCTGTAGTCGACCTCCGCGCCGCCACCGAACAGATCGCCGGCCGGCAGGTCCAGCCCTTCGCGCACCCGGCGGTCGAAGTCGAGCAGGTCCTGCTCCTCGAAGGCGTTACCCAGGCTGAGCATGGGGATTTCATGGCGCACCTGGCCGAACGCCGCCAGCGCTTCGCCACCGACCCGCTGGGTAGGCGACTCGGGAGTGACCAGCTCGGGGTGTTCGGCCTCCAGGGCCTGGAGTTCGCGGAAAAGCCGGTCGTACTCCGCATCGGGAACCGTCGGCTCGTCGAGCACGTAGTAGCGGTAGTTGTGGGCGTCGATCTCGCTGCGCAGGGCGGCAAGACGTTCGGCGGCGGTCTGGGCGTCGGTCATTGAAGAGCCTCAAGCTGCACACGACAAGCCGCAAGCTCCAGGCTTACCGCGTGAGGCTTGCAGCTTGCAGCTGTCTTCAGCGTTGTTTGGTCAGGTGCCGGCGCTCGAAGTCGGTGATGCGCTGGCGGTAGTGTTCGATGGTCTGCGCGGTCATCACGCTGCGCTGGTCATCCTTGAGCTCACCGTCCAGCTCGTGGGCGAGCTTGCGGGCGGCGGCGATCATCACATCAAAGGCCTGCTTGGGATGGCGCGGCCCCGGCAGGCCGAGGAAGAAGCTCACCGCACGGGTGGTGAACAGGTCGATGTCATCCAGGTCGAAAGTGCCCGGCTTGACGCCGTTGGCCATGGAGAACAGCACTTCGCCGTGGCCGGCCATGCTCTCGTGGCGATGGAAGATGTCCATGTCGCCGAAGCGCAGGCCGCTTTCCAGGATGCTCTGCAGCAGCTCGGGACCCTTGAAGCCCTGCGGGTCACGGCAGACGACGTTGATCACCAGCAGTTCTTCCATCGGTGCGCCCCCGGACTCGCCGCGTTGCGCATAGGCGTCGCCTTCGTCCAGCGGGTTGAGCAGCGTCGGCACCGGCTCGTCGAACTCCAGATCACGCTGACGGGCACTCGCCCTGGCGCTGCGTGCTGTCGAGGGGGTGGCGCGACGCGGCAGGTCGCCCAGCGCGGGTTCGGCCGGGCGAACCACCCGGGCCGGGCCGAGCACTTCGCCATCGTCGCCGCCGTCAGCCAGGGAGTCGGCCAGACGACGGTCCAGCTTGAACTTCAGGGTGCCCTTGCCGCCGCGCATGCGCCGCCAGCCATCGAAGAGAATGCCGGCGATGACGATGATGCCGATGATGATCAGCCATTCCCGCAGACCAAAATCCATAAAAAACCATGACCTCTGAAGATGAAGAACGGGCATCCGGACGAGACCGCTTCGACAAGCTCCCTGCCGTCCGGTTTCCGGCCCGTGAATAAAAACGGTCGTTTGCTAACTGTCTGTTCCCGCTGGAGTTTCCGGCGGGGTGAAAAAGTGCCCATAAACTAGCATGGCATTCCGCCGTTTTGCACCGATCGGTTCCCCTTTCCCGCCAAAGCGCCGAGTGCCACTCAGGCCTCGGCCAGGGCCACGGCTTCCTCGACATCCACCGCCACCAGTCGCGAGCAGCCAGGCTCGTGCATGGTCACGCCCATCAGTTGATCGGCCATCTCCATGGCGATCTTGTTGTGGGTGATGTAGATGAACTGCACCTTCTCCGACATGTCCTTCACCAGCCGGGCGTAGCGGCCCACGTTGGCATCGTCCAGAGGGGCGTCCACCTCATCGAGCATGCAGAACGGCGCCGGATTGAGCTGGAAGATGGCGAACACCAGAGCCAGGGCGGTCAGCGCCTTCTCGCCGCCGGACAACAGATGGATGGTGCTGTTCTTCTTGCCCGGCGGCCGGGCCATGATCGCCACCCCTGTATCGAGTAGATCCTCCCCGGTTAGTTCCAGATAGGCGTGGCCACCCCCGAACACCTTGGGGAACAGCGTCTGCAGGCCGCTGTTGATCTGGTCGAAGGTGTCCTTGAAGCGGGTGCGGGTTTCCTTGTCGATCTTGCGGATGACGTTTTCCAGGGTGTCCAGCGCCTCCACCAGATCGTCGTTCTGCGCGTCCAGGTAGCGCTTGCGCTCGGACTGCTGCTGGTATTCGTCGATGGCCGCCAGGTTGATCGGCCCCAGCCGCTGAATGCGCCCCGCCAGCTGTTCCAGCGCCGCTTCCCAGGCGTTGTCGCTGGCGTCGTTCGGCAGCATGGACAGCACCGCGTGCAGCTCGTAGCCGTCTTCCTGCAGCTGATCCTGCAGCGCCTTGCTGCGCACGCTCAGGGTCTGCCAGTCGAGGCGCTGCTGCTCCATCTGCCCGCGCAGCAGTTGCGCCTGCTGCTCGGCCTGGCTACGGCGCTTCTCGGCGTCGCGCAGCTCGCGGTCGGCATCTTCCAGGGCCAGGCGGGCGTGCTGCAGTTCTTCTTCCACGGCCATGCGCTGGTCGAGCAGCTCTTCCAGCTTCATGCGCAGCTCTTCCAGCGGTGCCGCGCCCTCTTCCAGATTCAGCGACAGCTGTTCGCGGCGTTCCTGGGCACGCTCGAACTGCAGGCTCAGGCGTTCCAGCGCCTGGCGGGTGGATTCGTGCTGGGCGCGCAGCGAGCCGATGCGCACTGCTAGCTGGTGGGCGTGGTCCTTGTGGCGCGTGGCATCCTGGCGGGCACGTTCCAGCGACTCGCGCAGGGCCTCGCGCCTGGCGAGCAGCTCCTCGCGGCGACTGCCGTCCTGCTCCATGGCCTCCAGGGCATCCTGCAGATGCAGGCGGGCTTCGCCGAGCTGCTCCTGCTCGATGGCTGCCTGCTCGGTCGCCTCGACCAGTTCCTCATCCAGCCGGCGCCGGCGCAGGGCCAGTTGCTCCACCTTCGCCTGCTGGGCGGACAGCCGGGCCTTGAACTCGCCCAGGCGCCGCGTCTCGTCCTGGCTGCGGCGGCGCACCTGCTCGCGCTGCGACTCCAGCTCGCGTTGCTCGTCGCGCAACAGCTGCAGACGGGCGTCCAGGGTTTCCAGCTCGGCGGCGTGCTCGTCGCGCTCGGCCTGCAGCGCCTCCAGCTCCTGGGCGCGGGCCAGTACGCCGGATTCCGCTTCGCCGGCACGCCGCACGCGCAGGAAATGCCGGCCGACCCAGTAGCCGTCGCGACTGATCAGGCTCTCGCCATCCTGCAGGCGGGCGCGTTGCAGCAGCGCGTCGTCGAGGCTTTCCACCGGGCGCACGCGACCGAGCCAGGGCGCCAGATCGACCGGCGATTCCACCAGCTCCAGCAGGCTGCCCGGCAGGCGCGCGGCGTTATCGGCCGGGCTGAACAGGCGCAGCTCGCCCTGGCCGAAGGCGGACAGATTGCAGCCATCGAAATCTTCCAGCAGCACGGCCTGCAAGTCGGCGCCGAGCACGGTTTCCACCGCCAGCTCCCAGCCTGTACGCACCCGCAGGCCGTCGGCCAGCCGCGGCTGACGTTCCAGCAACTGGCTCTTCAGCCAGTCGGCGACGCCCTGGCCGGGGTTCAGCGCGGCCTGTTGCAAGGCTTCCAGCGAGGCGATGCGCCCGTTGAGGCGCTGCAGGTCGCCCTGCGCCTGCTGCTGGGCCTGGGTGGCCTGCTGCAGTTCATTGCGCAGCGCTTCCAGGCGCTCCTGCTGGGCGCCCTCTTCCAGGTGCAGCTCTTCCAGCTGCAGCTCGCTGGCGGCCAACTGTTCGTTCAGCTCGAGGATGGCGGCGTCCTGCGGATCGGCGGCCAGTTGGGCATGTTCGTCACGCAACCGGCGCTCGCGTTCGGCCAGACGTTCCAGGCTCTGTTCCAGTTGCACGATGCGCGCTTGCTGCACCTCGGCGGCGCGGCGCGGCTCGGCGCTCAGCTGGTTGAAGGCATCCCACTGCTCCTGCCAGCCGCGCATGCCCTCCTCGGCTTCCTCCAGCACGGCCTGCGCCTCCTCGGCGGACAGCAGACTGGCTTCCTGCTCGGGCTCGAGCATGGCCAGCTCTTCGGTCAGGGATTCCAGACGGGCACGGTCCTGCCCCAGGTGCTGTTCGGTTTCCTGGCGCTGCCGCTCGGCGTCGCGCAGATCGTCCTGCAACTGGCGCAGGCGCTGCTGGCCGTGGGTGATGCTCTGCTCGACCCGGGCGATGTCGCCGCCCACTGAATAGAAGCGCGCCTGTACCTGGTTGAAGCGTTCGGACAGTTCGTGGTGGCCGTCGCGCAAGCGTTCGATGCTGGCGTCGGCGTTGCGCTGCTCGGCGACCAGCGCCTCGAAGGCGACTTCCTGGTCGGCGATGATCTTTTCCCGCTGGCCGGCCTGTTCGTTCAGCGTCTGCCAGCGCATGGCGGTGAGCTGGGCCTTGAGCTCGCGTTCCTCGGCCTTGTAGGCCTGGTACTTCTCGGCGGCCTGGGCCTGGCGATGCAAGCGCTCGAGCTGGCGTTCCAGCTCCTCGCGCAGGTCGGACAGGCGTGCCAGGTTTTCCTGGGTGCGACGAATGCGGTTTTCGGTCTCGCGGCGGCGCTCCTTGTACTTGGAGATGCCCGCGGCTTCCTCGATGTAGTTGCGCAGGTCCTCGGGCTTGGCCTCGATCAGCTTGGAGATCATGCCCTGCTCGATGATCGAATAGCTGCGCGGCCCCAGGCCGGTGCCGAGGAAGATGTCGGTGATGTCGCGCCGGCGGCACTTCACGCCGTTGAGGAAGTAGGTGTTCTGGCTGTCGCGGGTCACCCGGCGGCGGATGGAGATTTCCGCGTAGGCGGCGTACTCGCCCACCAGGCTGCCGTCGGAGTTGTCGAAGATCAGCTCGATGCTGGCCTGGGTCACGGGTTTGCGGGTGTTGGAGCCGTTGAAGATGACGTCGGTCATCGACTCGCCGCGCAAGTTCTTCGCCGAGCTTTCGCCCATCACCCAGCGCACGGCGTCGATGATGTTCGACTTGCCGCAGCCATTGGGGCCGACCACCGCCGCCATGTTGCTGGGGAAGTGCACCGTGGTGGGATCGACGAAGGACTTGAAGCCGGCCAGCTTGATGCACTTCAGGCGCATGAACGTTCCCCGTTCGCGATAGCGGACCCCGCCCGGAGGCCGGAGGTGTGAGCCAGGGGGTGACGGCACCTGCGCCGGACCCGATCGTTCGACCCCTTCAACGTCATGGGTTTCCTTGTAGCTGGACTGCGCACTCGCGAAAGCAGCCCGGCGGACCTGAAACGACCCGGGCAGACGGCGGCGGCGACTCTGCAAAGCGGCGGAGTGTATCACAGGGCCAGCAGCGGAAAAGGTGACCTCCGCCGGCGGATCGCGCGGGTTGCAGCCGAATCGCGAGCCCTCCTCCAACCCCTGTTGAACCGAGATGCACGGAGGTTGCGGTCACTCTCCAAGCCGCACATCAGGGGTGGTATTAACCGACCACTCTTCCCATCCACCACCACTGGAGTATGCTCGCTCGCCCCTTCCCCCTCCCGCCGCTGCCTGCCACCCCTCTCCATGCCGACTTCCGCCGTTCCGTTCAGCCGCCCGACCGCCGTGCTGATCCTTGCCTGCCTGGCCTGCACCTTCGCCTCCAACCACATTGCAGCACGCCTGGCGTTCGACGCCGGTGCCGGTGTGCTGCTGGCGATCCTGTTCCGCTCCGGGCTGGCCCTGCTGGTGCTCACCACCCTGCTGCTGGTGCAGCGGCAACGCTGGCGGCTGCCCGCCGGCAGCGCAGGCTGGCAACTGTTGCTGGGCCTGCTGATCGCGGCGCAGAGCCTGTGCCTCTATTCGGCGGTGGCGCGTATTCCGGTCGCCCTGGCGCTGCTGGTGGCCAATGCCTTCCCGATCCTGCTGGCCCTGCTCACCTGGCTGCTGGGCGGGCCGGCGCCGGGCCGGCGCACACTTTTGTTGATGGGCGTGATCCTGTTCGGCCTGGTGCTGGCACTGAACGTGCCCGTGCTGCTGAGCGGCGCACCGGTGGACGGCGACTGGCTGCTGGGCGTGACCCTCGCCTTCTGCGGTGCCTGCGCCTTCGCCGGCGCGCTGTGGATCACCGACCACAAGCTCGGCGCGGTGCCTGGTGCGCTGCGCAGTCTGCTGACCATGCTGGTGGTGTTCCTGGCCACCGCGCTGATCGGTGCCGGCGGCCTGATGCCCGACGGGCTGACTCAACCCGCCAGCACCTCCGGCTGGTTCGCGCTGGCCGCCCTGGCGGTGCTGTATGGCAGCGCGTTCAGCCTGCTGTTCGTGCTGTTTCCGCGCCTGGACATGGCCCACAACACGCCGGTGCTGAACATCGAACCGGTGGCCAGCCTGCTGCTCGGCTGGCTGATCCTCGACCAGATGCTCGCCGGCATCCAGTTGCTGGGCGGCGCCCTGGTTCTGACCGGCATTGTGCTGTTGAGCCTGCGGCGCAGCTAAGCGCCGCCCGCCCCCGCACGGGGGTTGCGGATAACCACCAGGCGATATGTAGGGGTGGTATTAACTCGGCGCCCGGCAGCGACCTTCGGCCACTGGACGCACCCCGGCGCGGGGTCAACACTCTCTGGCAATTGCCGCCGTGCCGCAGAAGGAACCGCCGATGACCCCGTCGCACCCGCTGGAAACCCGCAACGAATTCATCGCCCGCCATGTCGGCCCGCGTGAAGCCGAACTCGGCGCCATGCTTGAGACGCTGGGGTACGCCTCGCTGGAGGCACTGACCGACGCCGTGGTGCCGCCCGGCATCCGCCTGGAGAAACCCTTGCCGCTGGACGAGGGATTGGGCGAGGCCGAGGCGCTGGCCGAGCTGCATGCGATCGCCACTCGCAACCGGGTGTTCACAAGTTGCATCGGCCAGGGCTACTACGGCACCCACACGCCGGCGCCAATCCTGCGTAACCTGCTGGAAAACCCCGCCTGGTACACCGCCTACACGCCCTATCAGCCGGAAATCTCCCAGGGTCGCCTGGAGGCGCTGCTGAATTTCCAGACCCTGGTCAGCGACCTCACCGGCCTGCCGGTGGCCAACGCCTCGCTGCTCGACGAAGCCACCGCTGCCGCCGAGGCCATGACCTTCTGCCGGCGCCTGTCGAAGAACCGCGCCAGCAACCGCTTCTTCGCCTCCCGCCGCTGCCATCCGCAGACCCTCGACCTGTTGCGCACGCGCGCCGCGCCGCTGGGCATCGAGGTGGTGGTGGATGACGAACTGGCCCTGGACGACCCGTCGACCTTCTTCGGCGCACTGCTGCAATACCCCGCCAGCCACGGCGATATCCATGACTACCGCGAGTGGATCGAGCGCCTGCACGCCGCCAATGCCCTGGTGGCGGTGGCCACCGACCTGCTGGCCCTGACTTTGCTCACCCCGCCCGGCGAGTTCGGCGCCGACGTGGCCATCGGCAGCGCCCAGCGCTTTGGCGTGCCGCTGGGCTTCGGCGGCCCCCATGCGGCCTTCTTCGCCACCCGCGAAGCCTTCAAGCGCGACATTCCCGGCCGCCTGGTCGGCGTGTCGGTAGACCGCCACGGCCAGCCGGCGCTGCGCCTGGCGATGCAGACCCGCGAGCAGCACATCCGCCGCGAGAAGGCCACCAGCAACATCTGCACCGCCCAGGTGCTGCTGGCCAACATGGCCAGCATGTACGCGGTCTACCACGGACCGCAGGGCCTGAAGGCCATCGCCCGACGGGTTCACCGGCTGACCGCCATCCTCGCTGCCGGCCTGCGCGAGCTGGGCCACAGCGTGGAGCAGCAGCACTTCTTCGACAGCCTCAGCCTGGCCAGCGGCGATGACACCGCCGTGCTGCTCGAGCGCGCCCGCGAGGAAGAGATCAACCTGCGCGAGATCGACGACCAGCATTTGGGCATCGCCCTGGACGAAACCAGCACGCCGGCGCTGGTGCAGCACCTGTGGGCGGTGTTCGCCCACGGCGGCCAGCGCCTGCCGGACTTTGCCGCACTGGCCGACACGCCGGACGCCCTGCCCGCCGGTCTGCTGCGCCACACGCCGTTCCTGGAACACCCGGTGTTCAACCGCTACCACTCGGAAACCGAGCTGATGCGCTACCTGCGACGTCTGGCCGACAAGGACCTGGCGCTGGACCGCGCCATGATCCCGCTGGGTTCCTGCACCATGAAGCTCAACGCCGCCAGCGAGATGCTGCCGATCACCTGGCGCGAGTTCACCGGCCTGCACCCCTTCGCCCCGGCCGAGCAGAGCGAGGGCTACCGGCAGCTCACCGCCGAGCTGGAGGCGCTGCTGTGCACGGTCAGCGGCTACGATGCCGTCTCTCTGCAGCCCAACGCCGGCTCCCAGGGCGAATACGCCGGCCTGCTGGCGATCCGCGCCTATCACCAGAGTCGCGGCGAGCCGCAGCGCGACCTGTGCCTGATTCCCGCCTCGGCCCACGGCACCAACCCGGCCACCGCCAGCATGGCCGGCATGCAGGTGCTGGTGGTGGCCTGCGACGCCAGCGGCAACGTGGACATCGACGACCTGCGCGCCAAGGCCGAGGCGCATCACCAGCGCCTCGCCGCGCTGATGATCACCTACCCCTCCACCCATGGCGTGTTCGAGGCAGGCATCCGCGAGATCTGCGAGATCGTCCACCAGCACGGCGGCCAGGTGTACATCGACGGCGCCAACCTCAACGCCATGGTCGGCCTGTGCGCGCCGGGGCGCTTCGGCGGCGACGTCTCGCACTTCAACCTGCACAAGACCTTCTGCATTCCGCACGGCGGTGGCGGTCCCGGTGTCGGTCCGATCGGCGTCAAGGCGCACCTGGCGCCCTTCCTGCCCGGACACCGTTGCCTGGAACGCCGCGACGGCGCGGTCAGCGCCTCACCCTACGGCAGCGCCAGCATCCTGCCGATCTCCTGGATGTACCTGAAGATGATGGGCGGCGAGGGCCTGACCCGCGCCTCCCAGGTGGCCATCCTCAACGCCAACTACATCGCCCGGCGCCTGGCGCCCCATTACCCGGTGCTCTACACCGGCAGCCACGGGCTGGTGGCCCACGAGTGCATCCTCGACCTGCGGCCGCTCAAGGACAGCAGCGGCATCAGCGTCGACGACGTGGCCAAGCGGCTGATCGACTTCGGTTTCCACGCGCCGACCATGTCCTTCCCGGTGCCCGGCACGCTGATGATCGAGCCCACCGAGAGCGAGTCGAAGGCCGAGCTGGACCGCTTCTGCGAGGCGATGATCCGCATCCGCGAGGAAATCGCCGCCGTCGAACGCGGCGACCTGGATGCCGAGGACAATCCCCTGAAGAACGCGCCGCACACCGCCGCCGAACTGGCCGGCGACTGGCCGCACCCCTACGAGCGCCGCCAGGCCGTCTACCCGGTGGCGCAGCTGGCGGAACACAAGTACTGGCCGCCGGTGGCGCGCGTCGACAACGCGTACGGCGACCGCAACCTGGTGTGCAGCTGCCCGCCGGTGGAGGCTTACCAGTAGCGTGGCCCTACACTGAAAACAGTCCCTTGCCCGGGTAACGTCCATGGCCCTCAGCGTGCTCGATCTGTTCAAGATCGGTATCGGTCCCTCCAGCTCGCATACCGTGGGGCCGATGCGCGCCGCCGCGCGCTTCGCCGAGGGGCTGCGTGACGACGGCCTGCTGGGCGCCACGGCGTCGCTGCAGGTCGAACTCTACGGCTCGCTGGGCGCCACCGGACGGGGCCACGGCACCGACAAGGCGGTGCTGCTCGGTCTGGAAGGCGAGCAGCCGGAACGCATCGACACCGCCAGCATTCCCGACCGGCTGGAGCACATCCGCAGCCGTGGCGAACTGCGCCTGCTGGGCGCTCACCCGCTGCCCTTCGACGAACGCGAACAGCTGAAATTCATCCGCAAGCCGCTGCCCTACCACCCCAACGGGCTGATCTTCCGCGCCTTCGACGCCAGTGGCCTGCAACTGCGCGAGCGCGCGTTCTACTCGGTGGGTGGCGGCTTCGTGGTGGATGAAAGCGCCGCCGGCGCCGGGCGCATCGTCGAGGACCGCACCGAGCTGCCCTACCCCTTCCACAGTGGCCGCGAGCTGATGGAACTCTGTGCCCGACACGCGCAGCCGATCAGCGCGCTGGTGGCCGCCAACGAGGCCGTCTGGCGATCCGACGCCGAGACCCGCACGGCGCTGCTGGAGATCTGGCAGGTGATGCAGGCCTGCGTGGCCGCCGGCTGTCGTCACGAGGGCATCCTGCCCGGGGGCCTCAAGGTGCGCCGCCGCGCCGCCGCCCTGTACCGTCAGCTCAGCGAGACCGCCGAGCCGCAGCTGCGCGACCCGCTCAACGCGCTGGACTGGGTGGACCTCTGGGCGCTGGCGGTCAACGAGGAAAACGCCGCCGGCGGCCGGGTGGTGACCGCACCCACCAATGGCGCAGCCGGCATCGTGCCGGCGGTGCTGCACTACTACATGCGCTTCGCCCAGTCGCCCAGCGAGGATGGCGTGGTGCGCTTCCTGCTCACCGCCGCCGCCATCGGCATGCTCTACAAGGAAAACGCCTCGATCTCCGGCGCCGAGGTGGGCTGCCAGGGCGAGGTCGGCGTGGCCTGCTCGATGGCCGCCGGCGCGCTGTGCGAGGTGCTCGGGGGCAGCCCGCAGCAGGTGGAGAACGCCGCCGAGATCGGCATGGAACACAACCTGGGCCTGACCTGCGACCCCGTGGGCGGGCTGGTGCAGATTCCCTGCATCGAACGCAACGCCATGGGCGCGGTCAAGGCGATCAACGCTGCGCGGCTGGCCTTGCGTGGCGACGGGCGCCATTACGTATCACTGGACAAGGTGATCGCCACCATGCGCCAGACCGGCGCCGACATGAAGAGCAAGTACAAGGAAACCGCCCGGGGCGGCCTGGCGGTGAACATCATCGAGTGTTGATGGCGCTCGGTGCGGGTTGCTGGGTGGTCAACGCACGCGTTGACCACCCTGAGTCCGGTTACGTGCCGTTACGTACCGTCCACCACGCCGTTACGCAGGGCGGTCGGCGCTTTCCCGGCCGCCGAATGCGCCTCGTGCAGGCCACCCTACTCAAGGAGAATCGCATGACCCTGGCTTACACCCCGCTGCACGCGCTGCATCAGGAACTCGGCGCCCGACTGGTGCCGTTCGCCGGCTACGAAATGCCGCTGCACTACCCCGCCGGCATCCTCAAGGAACACCTGCACACCCGCGCACAAGCCGGGCTGTTCGATGTCTCGCACATGGGGCAGATCGTGCTGCACGGCGCTCAGGCCGCCGCCGCGCTGGAAACCCTGGTACCGGTGGACATCCTCGATCTGCCGGTGGGCCAGCAGCGCTACGCGCTGTTTACCGATGAGAACGGCGGCATCCTCGACGACCTGATGGTGGCCAACCTGGGCGACCAGCGCCTGCTGCTGGTGGTCAACGCCGCCTGCAAGCAGCAGGACCTGGAACACCTGCAGCGCCACCTTTCCGAGCGCTGCATGATCGAGGCGCTATTCGACAGCCGCGCCCTGCTCGCCCTTCAGGGACCGCGGGCCGCCGCGGTGCTGAGCCGTCTGGCGCCGAGCGTGGCGGGCATGACCTTCATGCAGATCGCCCGCGTCGAGCTGCTCGGCCATGCCTGCTTCGTCAGCCGCTCGGGCTATACCGGCGAGGACGGTTTCGAGATCTCCGTGCCGGCCGCCCATGCCGAAGCGCTGGCACGCCGGCTACTGGACGAAGCGGAGGTGCAGCCCATCGGCCTGGGCGCCCGCGATTCGCTGCGCCTGGAAGCCGGCCTGTGCCTGTACGGCCATGACATGGACACCCAGACCACCCCGGTGGAGGCCAGCCTGAGCTGGGCGATCTCCAAGGCCCGCCGTCCGGATGGCGCACGCGCCGGCGGCTTCCCGGGCGCCGAGCGCATCTTCCAGCAACTGCGCGACGGCGTGGCGCAGCGGCGCGTCGGCCTGCTGCCGGCCGAACGCATTCCCGTGCGGGAAGGCACCCGGCTGGTGGATGATCAGGAACAGTCGATCGGTCGCATCACCAGCGGCGGCTTCGGCCCCAGCCTCGGCGCGCCCGTGGCGATGGGCTATGTGGAAAGCCACCTGGCGGGCCTGGGCACCTCCGTCCAGGCGCTGGTGCGCGGCAAGCCGGTGGCCATGACCGTCAGCAAGATGCCCTTCGTTGCGCCGCGCTATTACCGGGGTTGAAGGGAACATGCCCGCCACCAAACGGGCATGTCCGGCGTGCTACCCTCGCGCCTCGTCTTTTCAGAGCTGTTGTATATGAGCGTTACCCAAAGCCTCCTGCTGCTGGCGGGCATCATCCTGGCCAGCGCCTTCTTCTCCATCGCCGAAATCGCCCTGGCCGCCGCGCGCCCCCTGAAACTGCGCCAGCTGGTCGACGAGGGCAACCACAACGCGCAGCGCGTCATCCATGTGCAGACGGCGCCCGGCCATTACCTGACCGTGGTGCAGATCGGCATGAACGCCCTGGCGATCCTCGGCGGTATCGTCGGCCAGGGCTTCCTCACCCCGGTCTTCACCCGGCTGCTGGAAAACCACCTGGCGGCCGACCAGGCGGTCGCCATCGGCTTCACGGTTTCCTTCGTGCTCACCACCTCGCTGTTCATCGTCTTCACCGACCTGATTCCCAAGCAGGTGGCCATGGCGATTCCCGAGCGCCTGGCGACCCTGGTGATCGGCCCGATGCAGGTGCTCAACACCCTGTTCAAACCCCTGGTGGTGTTCTATGCGTGGGTGGTCAGCGGGCTGATCGCGCTGTTCAACCTGCCACGCCAGCGCGACGAAAGCGTCACCCCCGACGACATCCTCGCCCTGACCCAGGCCGGGGCCCTGTCCGGTTCGCTGGCCGCCAGCGAGCAGCAGGTGATCGAGAATGTCTTCGAGCTGGAGACCCGCACCCTGCCCAGCGCCATGGCGCACCGCGACGGCATCCTCTACTTCCTGCTGGACGACACCGAGGAGCACATCCGTACCCGCATCGCCAGCGAGCCCCACTCCCACTATCCGGTCTGCGATGGCGACATCGACCACATCGTCGGCTACGTGACCGTGAAGGAGCTGTTCCAGCGCGTGCTGAACAACCAGCCCATCGCCTTCAACGATCCGTCACTGGTGCACAAGCCGCTGGTGGTGCCGGACCGCCTGACCCTCGCGGAAATGCTCCGCCAGTTCCGCCAGACCGGCGAAACCTTCGCGCTGATCGTCAACGAATACAGCCTGGTGGTCGGGCTGATCACCCTCAAGGACGTGATGAGCATCGTCATGGGCGACCTGGTGTCGCCCTGGTACGAGGAGCAGATCGTGCGCCGCGACGACCACTCCTGGCTGATCGACGGCGTCACCGCCATGCAGGATGTGAAGCGCGCCCTGGACATCGACAGCACGCCCCACGAAGAGGAATATGAAACCCTCGCCGGCTTCCTGATGACCATGCTGCGCCGGGTGCCCAAGCGCACCGACAGCGTGACCTGGGGCGGCTACACCTTCGAGGTGGTCGACGTGGACAGCTACCGGATCGACCAGGTGCTGGTCACGCGGGCCGGCGACGGCCCCACAGCCGCCAAACCCCCTGTGGATAACCCTGTGGATCCGCGTGGATAACCGCTCTACTGCCGGGTCCGCCGCCACAGATGGCGGGCCCCTTCCAGCACCAATACCAGCACCGCTGCCCAGATCGGGATATAGGTGAGCCATTCGCCCGGCTGGATGCGCTCACCCAGCAGCAGCGACACCACCACCAGCAGCACCGGCTCCACATAACCGAGCAGGCCGAACAGGCCGAGTGTCAGGTAGCGGCTGGCCAGCAGGTAGCTGATCAGCGCCCAGGCGCTCAGCGCGCCCATCAGCGGCACCAGCAGGAACAGGCGCGGCGCCTCGGCGAAATGCCCCGGCAGCTGCCCGCCCGCCCAGGCGAACCACAGCGCCACCGGCAGCATCAGCAGCATGTCGAACAGCATGCCGCCCAGGTGATCGGTGCCCAGTCGCCGGCGCAGGGCGAAATAGGCTGGATAACCCAGCGCCACCAGCCAGGTTTCCCAGGCTAGCCCGCCGACATTCACCAGCTGGTTGCCCACCCCGAGCACAGCAAACAGCGTGGCCAGCTGCTGCAGGCGACTGAGGCGTTCGGCGAACAGCACGCGCCCGGTGAGGATCATGGTCAGCGGCAGCAGGAAGTAGCCGAGCGAGACATTCAGGCCGCGCCCCTGCATGGGCGCCCAGAGGAACAGCCAGAGCTGCACGCCGAACAGCGCGGCGCTGAGCATCAGCAGCGGCAGCAGCAACGGCCGACCCCGCAGCCGAGCGGCCAGCTCGCGCACGGCAGTCCAGTCACGGCCGAGCGCCATGAACAGCAGCAGGCAGGGCAAGGTCAGCAACACGCGCCAGCCGAACACCTCCTGGCCGCTGAGCGGCACCAGCAGGGTCGACAGGTAATAGAGCGCGGCGAACAGCACCGAGGCCGTGACGGACAGCAACACACCCCTGGACACGACAACTCCTCAACGAAAAAGGCGCCAGTGTGGCGAGGGCGCGCGGGCAAAGCCAGCCCCGAGAGACGCGCGGAGCGGGATCAGTGTGTCGTGGTCGCCGCCAGCCAGGTGCGCACTTCGTCCGGGGTCAGGCGCATGTCGCTGGAATCGACGCGCCGGTAGGTGTTGTTCAGCACGTCGCCATTCAGATAGACCGGCTTGAGCGCCGCCGGCGCTTCGGGGATACGCACGCGCAGCAGGGTCTTGCCGTCGATGCGCACCAGCTGCAGGTCATCCTCGCCCAGCAGGTTGACGCTCACCCGCGCGGGATTCTCCAGGCCGTCCAGCAGCTCGCGCAGCAGCCGCTGCGGCTCGGGTATGCCCGCCACGCTGAATCGGCCGTCATGCTCGCGCACGCCCAGCAGCACCACGCCGCCCTGGGTATTGGCGAACGCCGAATAGGTCGGCCAGAAATCGCGCGGCAGCTCGCCCTGCCCGTGGCGCCCCTGGGCCAGCTTGCACTCCAGGCGCACGCCCTCGGCGAGGGGACCGAGGGAATCCAGTTCGAGAATCGTGTCGTTCATGCCTGCCTGACCGGTTCCGGGGTCGTGCCGTGCAGCGTAACCCGAGCCGACGCGCGTGCGCACCCGACGGCGCAGCGCCGCGCCCTGTTACACTGCGCGCCTTTCCGCTGTTTTCGGGCCGCCGTCGTGACCACCGCTTTCAATTCCCTGCCGCTTTCCGCCGCCATGCTAGCCAACCTCAACGAGCTGGGCTACGCCGCCATGACGCCGATCCAGGCCCAGAGCCTGCCGCTGATCCTGCAAGGGCAGGACCTGATCGCCCAGGCCAAGACCGGCAGCGGCAAGACCGCCGCCTTCGGCATCGGCCTCTTGCACCCGCTCAACCCGCGCTACTTCGGCTGCCAGGCCCTGGTGCTCTGCCCCACCCGCGAGCTGGCCGACCAGGTGGCCAAGGAAATCCGCCGCCTGGCCCGCGCCGCCGACAACATCAAGGTGCTGACCCTGTGCGGCGGCATGCCCTTCGGCCCGCAGATCGGCTCGCTGGAGCACGGCGCCCACGTGGTGGTCGGCACGCCCGGCCGCATTCAGGAACACCTGGCCAAGGGCACCCTCAAGGTCGACGGCCTCAACACCCTGGTACTGGACGAAGCCGACCGCATGCTGGACATGGGCTTCATCGATGCCATCACCGCCATCATCGAACAGACCCCGCCGCGTCGGCAGACCCTGCTGTTCTCCGCCACCTACCCGGAAGGCATCGAACAACTGGCCGCGCGCTTCCTCAAGAAACCCGCCCGCGTGGAAGTGGAAAGCCAGCACGACAACGCGCAGATCGAGCAGCGCTTCTACGAAGTCGAAGCCAGCCAGCGCTACCAGGCGGTGGCCAAGGTGCTCGACCACCTGCTGCCCACCTCCACCATCGCCTTCTGCCAGACCAAGATCCAGTGCGACGAGCTGGTGGCCTTCCTCAAGGAACGCGGCCTGAGCGCCGCCGCCCTGCACGGCGACCTGGAACAGCGCGACCGCGACCAGGTGCTGACCCTGTTCGCCAACCGCAGCCTGAGCATTCTGGTGGCTACCGACGTGGCGGCGCGCGGCATCGACATCGCCGGCCTGGACCTGGTGATCAACGTCGAACTCAGCCGCGACCCTGAAGTGCACATCCACCGCATCGGCCGCAGCGGCCGCGCCGGCGAAAAAGGCTTGGCCGTGTCGCTGGTCGCCCCGTCCGAAGCCCAGCGCGCCAGCGCCATTGAGGAGCTGCAACAGCGCCCGCTGAACTGGAAGAACCTCGACAGCCTGAAGAACAACGCCACCGAACGCCTGCGCCCGCCGATGATCACCCTCAACATCGGCGGCGGCCGCAAGGACAAGGTGCGCCCCGGCGACATCCTCGGCGCCCTCACCGGCGACGCCGGCCTCACCGGCGACCAGGTCGGCAAGATCGCCCTGTTCGACAACCAGGCCTACGTGGCCGTGGAACGCAGCGTGGCGCATCAGGCGCTGTTGCGGTTGCAGGCGGGGAAGATCAAGGGGCGGAGTTTCAAGGTGCGGAGTTTGTAAGGGGGCAAAGCGGGCTCGCCAGCTGGCCATACGCAGGGCGAGCAGTATGCTGCAGTGCCCCTATCGTTAACGGCAGGAATCGACCAATAGCGGATACTATTTTCTTTTATTGGTGATCATCATATTTTCCTAAGCCCAGTTCAGAGTTTTAGCTGCAATGCTCGAGGCTGCCCATCTGTGCTGATGGTCAGCTATAGTCTCATATACAAATTATATTGAACGGACCATCAAATGCTTTCAAATGAGATCAAAGATGCTCAACGGCACGTCCGGACGGACGCGTATCAAATGTCAGTTGGTGAGATCGTCAGCATGTACGACGAACGCGAGATCATCATTGATCCTGAATTTCAGCGCTTGTTCCGATGGGATGTCGGTCAAAAGTCAAAACTGATCGAGTCACTACTGCTTGGAATTCCTTTGCCCTCCATCTTTGTATTTGAGACGGAAGACGGAAGCTGGGAGCTGATTGACGGCTTGCAGCGCGTTTCGACAATCCTCGAATTTATGGGGCGCCTGCGTGGTCCAGACGGGGAAATTAACCCACCGTCAGTCCTTGAAGCGACTAAGTATTTACCCTCGCTTCACAACGCCGTATGGGAAACTTCAGAATTAATTGATGTTCCGATGCAAGAGCAAAGGCCTATCGACAAGACCCAGCAGCTCGCCATCCGCAGAGGTCGGCTCGGAGTCGAAATCCTGAAGCGCCCAAGCGACGATCAGACCAAGTATGATCTGTTCCAGCGACTAAATGCCGGAGGCACTCAGGCGAATGCTCAGGAGCTTCGGAACTGCATCATGCTGATGATTAGTAAAGATTATTTCCGCGCGGTGAAAAACTCTGCTGAGCAGGATGCCTTCAAGCGTGTGGTATCGATCAGCGAAGAGCAGTCAGAAAGACAGCGGCATATGGAAATGGCCGTACGCTTTCTAGTCCATACGCAGGTGCCGTATGACGGTCGGCTTGACGTCGAGGAGTACATTGACGAAGGCATCGTAACCTTGGCGCAAGCTGGAAACCATGCGACTGCAGCCGACTTAATCAATCGGACTTTCCAGCTCTTAGATGAAGTCGCAGGAAACAACGCCCTTCGGCGCTTTCAAAATGGTGCTTATGTTGGAAAGGTTGGGCTAGTCGGTTTAGAGGCTATTGCCGTTGGTGTGGCCCGAAACCTCCCCGCGATCCTCGCATTAGGCCCTACTCCCTCAAAAACCTTCGTCAAGGAGAAAATCGAGAGTTTCTGGGAGCAACAGCAGGTTGCGGCATTCTCTTCTTCTGGGCTGCGCGGAACAACCCGCATTCAACGCACTGTACCATTCGGCGAGGAATGGTTCCGCCCATGAGCAAGCCTTATACGGAAGCCCATTTTTCTGCGCAAATTATTGAAGACCGTAACTGGCGCATCAAAGAGATATCGGACCTCAAAGCGGCGATCAGACGTGGCGACGAGGGCGTGCAGAGAGTTCTACTCAGAGCATTAATTGCCATCTGCTACGCTCATTGGGAAGGCTACATCAGGTTCTCTGCAAAGAAGTACTTAGAACATATCGCATTGAGAAAATTTCAGTATGGGGATCTCAACAGGCAATTTTTTCGGAACTACTTTCTGCCGCGACTGGCGGCTTTATCTACCACAAAAGCCAACATCGCAGACCGCTGCGACCTTGTTGATCAAATCCTGAACTCCGCAGACGTCCGTTTCACCCGTGTAAATGAGGACCTAATCAACACAAAATCCAATCTTAATTTTGAAGTCTTAACCGATATTTGCCTGGTATGTGGGTTGTCTGCAGAGATTTTTGCCGAAAAATGTACGTTCATAGACGTTATTCTCTTAAAGCGCCGAAATGCCATTGCTCATGGTGAAAGCACCTTAGTGGAGCTCAATGAGTTAGACGAGATAACGACTGAAACCATCGTCTTGATGCGGACTTTCGGCGATGCGCTGGAGAACCACGTCGTCCTGCAAACTTACAAAGCGATATAGGTATTTTCCCAACCCACAATCCGTAAATGAATACGCGAACGACTGGGCAAACTTGTAGGCCCCGATCAGCGAATCGGCAATCACGGCCAGCAACGCGCCGATCCATAGCAGGTCGGGCTTCTTCCACCGACAGGCCATAACAAAAAATGGGGACGGATTTATTTCCTATAGTTCCTTACCAAAAAAATACGAAAACATACAGCAGAAAAACAAAAAGGCCCATGAACCTTCTAAATACCGGATCTGCATCCGGTAACACCCTACCAGGAGCGATATGAATCACACCTCCCGCGAGGAACGCATACACCCCCCCTAGCAAACCAAAGCTGGACCGCCATAACCCCAAAGAAACTTCCCCAGTCGCCATAGAACTTAAAAGAATGCAAGACTGCCGCCATAACCAAAACAAGAAGAACGGCTTTTTTATTAACGGAAAGAAAATCAATCATCAGTGAAACACTTTTCCTTTGATTAATATTTAGATTAGGCGGTGTGACAATAGTGCCGCAATAGAAGATGCGGACTTAACAGCCATCACAGCCCAAAAATTACACTCACAGTTAGAAATAGAGTTAACCACTCGGCAACCCCCCATCTCATTCAACTCGCTATTTCCCTTATAACCCCTACCGCAATCAACACCTGCCCCGCAAAATAACAACTCACAATCACCGGAACTGCATACGCGAACGGCTGCGCAAACTTGTTGACCCCGATCAGCGAATCGGCAATCACGAACAGCATCGCACCGAGCCATAGCAGCCCCGGTTTGTCCTCAACCCGGCAGGCCATCAGGGCCATGACATAGAGGCACAGCAGGTAGATGGCGACAGGCAGCTGGTAGGCCCCGGCGGCGGGGACCAGCCACACGGCGAGTAGCAGGCTGTAGAGAGTGACGGGCAGCATCCGCCAGCGTAGCCAGGGCTTGCCTTTAGCCAGCACGGCGAAGCCGGCGACGAAAGCGAGCTGGTTGATCAGAAAGGCGCCCAGCGCCTGGATGAAGAGTCCGTCCCGGTCGCCGTAGTCGAGGAACAAGTCGCCAGCCGCTGCGGCAACAAAGCCCGCCCCCAGAAAGAAACCCGACTTGCCAGGATGGGCGCGCCAGGCAAGCACAGCGAAGATCAGCATGGGGATGGGCTTGAGCAGCCAGCTGAAGGGATAGGGTTTGAAGGGCAGCAGGACGAGGTAGATCAGCCCCAGTGCAACGGCCACGACAAAACAGCGGCGCTCGAAGGCGGACATGGTGGCTCCGGTGTTGTTCTTGTTGTGGGCGCAGACTCTCGTGTCGTGCGCAGCCCGTCAAGACAACCGCCGGCAGCTCCGGCCTGGCGAACCGGCGTTGCCGGCTCGGCCATCATCAACCCGCCGGAAAGATCAGGCTGAACCGTGTCCCGTCCGTATCACTGCGCACCTCTACCCGCCCGCCATGGGCCTGCATGATGGAGCGCACGATGGCCAGGCCCAGGCCGCCGGAGTCACCGGGCTGGTTGCGGGAGGGGTCGCAGCGGTAGAAGCGCTCGAACAGGTGCGGCAGGTGCTGGGGTGCAATCGGCTCGCCCTGGTTGTCGACGTGCAGGGTTAGCGCGCCGTTCTCACGGCTGCTGCTGATGACCACCGGCGTGTCGGCGGCCGCGTAGCGTAGGGCGTTGGCGATGAGGTTGGCCAGAGCGCGGCGCACCAGTTGCGGGTCGGCATGCAGTTCGCCGGCGGCCTGGTTGATCAGTTGGATGCCGCGCTCCTCGCCCATGCCTTCGAAGTAGTCGCAGAGCTGCGCGGCCAGCAGCTGCAGGTCGATGGCCTCGCGCTGGAGCGCCCCCTTGGACTGCTCGGTGCGCGCAAGGAACAGCATGCTGTCGATCATCCGCGCCAGGCGTTCGTATTCCTCCTGATTGGATGCCAGCAGGTTCTGGTATTCCTCCGCCGAGCGCACGCGGCCCAGCGCCTGCTGGGTCTGCCCCATGAGGTTGCTGAGTGGCGTGCGCATTTCATGGGCGAGGTCTTCGGAGAAGCGCGACAGCTGGGCGAAACCGGCTTCCAGGCGCGACAGCATCTGGTTGAGCGCCTGGCTGAGGGCGCTCAGTTCGCTCAGCTCCCTGAATTCGTCCAGCCGCAGGTGCAGATGCTGCACATCGATGGCGGCGGCGCGCGCGGCCAGCTGGCGCACGGGGCGCAGGCCGTGCTGGCTGACCAGCCAGCCCAGTACGAAGGCCAGCGCGGCGCCAAAGGACAGGGCGATCCACAGCTTGAGGCGATAGGCGCCGAGCATGTTTTCACGCTCGCTCAGCCGCTTGCCGGCGATCATGGTCAGGCGACGATCGCCACGGGTCACATCCAGCCAGGCCACGCGCAGCTCGCTGTCCGGCACGTCGCCCAGGCGCGCCTCCGGGGCGGGCGGCAACGCCGGCACCGGCACGCCGGTGGGGTTGATGCCGATCAGCAGCTCGCCGCGGGCGTTGATGATCCACAGCAGGTTGTCGCGATTGCCCAGCATGTTCTCGTAGAGATGCGGCTGGCTGCGCAGCGCCTCGATGCTGTCGCTGTCGTCGATCAGCGCGTGCATGCGCTGCAGGCGGCCGAGCAGTGCCTGGTCGTCGCGCCAGGCCACTTCGCGCTGCAGGGACTGGTAGAGGTAGAAGCCGATCACGCCCAGCAGCAGCACGCTGGCCAGGGCGAACATCAGCGCCAGGCGCAGGCTCAGGGAGCGGGGCCACAGCGTCATACCGGCACGTCCAGCATGTAGCCGATGCCCCGCACCGTGTGAATCAGTTTGAGCGGATAAGGGTCGTCGACCTTGGCGCGCAGGCGGCGGATGGCCACGTCCACCACGTTGGTGTCGCTGTCGAAGTTCATGTGCCAGACATGCGAGGCGATCTGCGCCCGCGACAGCACCTCGCCCTCGCGGCTGAGCAACAGGTGCAGCAGTGCGAATTCCTTGTTGGTGAGCAGGATGCGCTCGCCGTTGCGGGTGACCTTGCGGCGCAGGACATCCATGTGCAGGTCGGCGGCCTGGAACTGGTCGAGCTCGCGGGGCGGCCCGCGACGCAGCAGGGAACGTACCCGCGCCAGCAGTTCGGTGTAGGAGAACGGCTTGATCAGGTAATCATCGGCGCCCAGCTCCAGGCCCTTCACCCGGTCTTCCACGGCATCGCGCGCGGTGAGGAACAGCACCGGGGTCTGCTGCTTGCGGCGGATGATCTGCAGCAACTGCCAGCCATCCAGGCCGGGCAGCATGACATCGAGAATGATCAGGTCGAACTCGAATTCCTGGGCCAGGTGCTGGCCGTCCAGGCCATTGAGCGCCACGTCCACGTGGTAGCCGGACTCGCTCAGCCCCTTGCGCAGGTAATCCGCGGTCTTTACCTCGTCTTCCACCACCAGAATACGCATCGTCACCCTCCTGCTCAGGCGCGCAGCCTAAACAGATCCGCGCCGCAGGCCCATTACAAATCCGTAATTGGCGCGCAATGCGTCTGTGCGCAGGACCCGGGCACCATGGCCGGCATCTGCTCAACCGAGCCTTAACCGGGAGACCCGCATGTTGATTCGTAGTGCCACCCTGTCACTGATTGCCCTGGCCGTGGGCTCGACCGCCGCCTGGGCCGCCCCCAAGGATGTCGCGCAGCGCCCCGATGTCACCCTGGCGCTGGCCAATGCCCTGCTGACCGAAACCCTGGCCGTCTGCAAGGCCGAAGGCCGCAACGCCGTGGCGGCGGTGGTCGACCGCGGCGGCAACCTGGTTGCCGTGCAGCGGGCTGACAACGTCGGCCCGCACAACACCCTCGCCGCGCAGCGCAAGGCCTACACCGCGCTGTCCACCAAGACCCCGACCCGGATGCTGGCCGAGGGCGCGCGCAAGAACCCGGACGCCGCCAACCTCAACACCCTCAACGAGCTTCTGCTGCTGGGCGGCGGTGTGCCGCTGAAAGTGGGCAACGACGTGATCGGCGCCATCGGTGTGGCCGGCGCCGGCGGTGCGGACATGGATGAGGCCTGTGCCAACAAGGCCATCTCGAAAGTACTGACCCAAACCCTCTGACCTGGAGTTACCCGATGAATATGCTGAAAACCCTGTGTGCCGGTGCCGTCCTGAGCAGCCTGACCAGCGTCGCGCTGGCCGCCGGCAACCCGCTGAGCGTGCACGTCCTGAACCTGGAGAACGGCCTGCCGTCGCCTGACGTGAACGTGACCCTGGAAAAGCAGGACGGCAAGAACTGGAAGCTGCTCAACCAGGGCGACACCAACGAACAGGGCCGCATTCCTGCCCTGTTCCCGGAAGGCAAGTCGCTGGAAAAAGGCACCTACCGCGTTACTTTCAAGACCGGCGAGTGGTTCAAGGAGCACCAGACCGCCACCTTCTTCCCGGAAGTCCCGGTGATTTTCGAAGTGGACGGCACCGTGCCCCATTACCACATTCCGCTGCTGCTGAGCCCCTACGGTTTCTCCACCTACCGGGGCAACTGATTCGCGGCGGCTGAACTCCGAGCCGCGGCGTAGCGGGTGTCAACGGGCCGGGTCGTCCCCCCCGAACCGTGCCCGGTGACACCCATCCCAGCGAGGCATTCCGGCGAGTCCATGGGTAGCCCCCCTGCCCCGACTCATCACTGGAATGCCTCCATCTCATTTCGTCAGGCTGCGCGCAGGCGTCCGTGTCAGGCCTGGCGGACCTGCCGCTCCAGCTCGGCCTTGAGGGCCGGATCGAGCCTCAGTTGCCTGGCCAGCTCGTCGAGGTAGGCGCGCTCCATGAAGTGCTCCTCGTCCACCATCAGGACGCTGGCCAGGTACATCTCGCTGGCCATTTCCGGCGTACGGGCGGCACGGGCGACATCGGCCGGGTCGAGCGGCTGGTTCAGCTCGGCGTGCAGCCAGCGCTGCAGCTCGGGGTCGTTGTCCAGTTTGGCGAACTCACCTTCGATCAGCGCCGTCTCGCGTTCGTCCACATGCCCGTCTGCCTTGGCCGCCGCCACCAGGGCCTTGAGGATCGCCTGGCTGTGTTGTTCAGCCTGGGCCGGCGGCAGCCGGTCGAGGGTCTGCGGCTCGCGCTGCTGCGCCGCGCCCTGCTGAGCCTGCCAGTTGCCATAGGCCTTGTAGGCCAGCACCCCGAGCGCCGCCAGGCCGCCATAGGTCAGGGCCTTGCCGCCCAGCTTGCGCGCCTTCTTGTTGCCCAGCAGCAGGGCCATCGCGCCGCCAGCCAGGGCGCCGCCACCGGCGCCGGACAGCAGGCCGCCCAAGCCGTTGTTTGCGCCCGTGCTACCGGACAGCCCGCCGATTGCCGGTTTGCCGGTGAGGCTACCGCCCTGCTTCTGCAGCAGTTCCTGACCGGATTTGAGCAACTGGTCGAGTAAACCTCGGGTGTTCATCGCGCGTCCTCCGAAGAAAATGGCAGTCAGAGTAAAGCCTGAGCGCCACCGCGACGTGGTGCATTTGCGTCCGGATATTGCGTTCGAGCGGCTGTTATTCAGCGGGCATCCAGCTGGCCCAGCAGCTCGGGCAGCACCACCCCCGCCGCACCGACGAGCGAGAATTCCCGCGCACCGCCCTGACCGGAGGGCTGCGGGTTGATGTGCGCGACGGTCGCGCCAGCCTGCAGCGCCAGCAGCGGAATCGACGCCGCCGGTTGCACCACGCCGGAGGTGCCGATCGATAGCAGTACATCGCATTCTCCGGCCGCCTTGAAGGCAGCCCGCAAGGCGGCCTCCGGCAGCGCCTCGCCAAACCAGACCACGCCGGGGCGCACCTTGCCGTTGCAGTGCTGGCAGCGCGGTGGCTCCAGGCGGCGGCCTTCGGCGGGCTCCTCGGGCGTTGCGGTGAGGGCGTGGGGACGGGCACAGGCAAAGCAGCGCGTCGCATGCAGGCTGCCGTGCAGGTGGATGACGTCGCGACTGCCGGCACGCTCGTGCAGGTCGTCGACGTTCTGGGTGATCAGCGTCAGCTTCGGCACCCGCTCGGCCAGCGCGGCGATGGCGCGGTGCGCCGGGTTGGGCTGGGCCTGCAGCACCTTCATGCGGCGCCATTCGTACCAGCCCCAGACCAGCGCCGGATCACGCCGGAAGGCCGAAGGCGTGGCCAGCTCGGCGGGATCGAAGCGTTCCCACAGGCCGCTCAGGGCATCGCGGAAGGTGGGAATGCCGCTCTCGGCGGACACCCCGGCGCCGGTGAACACCACCAGGTGGCGGGCCTTGCGCAGGGCGGTGGAAAGCGCATCAGGGATCAGCATGTCAGGCTCCGGGCGGCCAACGGATCGCCGGGATTATCCATGGAGCGCGCGGCCTGTGTCTCACCGGTCAGGACGCGTCGTGGCGCCTGGACGGCGTGGCATAATGCGCGCCGCTTGTTTGGCAGGTCATTTCAGTAGGGCAACGATGCTGCAGAAGTTCGAAGTTATTGTCATCGGTGCCGGAGCGGCCGGTCTGATGTGCGCGGCCAACGCAGCCGCGCGTGGGCGCCAGGTGCTGGTGCTGGACCACGCCAACAAGGCCGGCAAGAAAATCCTCATGTCGGGCGGTGGCCGGTGCAACTTCACCAACTACTTTATTGCGCCCGACAAATACCTCAGCCATAACCCGCACTTCTGCAAATCGGCATTGAAGCGTTACACCCAGTGGGACTTCATCGCCCTGGTGGAACGCAACGGCATTGCCTACCACGAGAAGAAAGACGGCCAGCTGTTCTGCGACCACAAGGCCTCCGACATCCTCAACATGCTGCTGAGCGAATGCGAGCAGTACGGCGTGCAGATTCGCCTGGACACCGAGGTGACCCGCATCGAGTCCAGCAGCACGGCAGGCTGCCGTTTCCAGTTGCGCGCCGCCGGCCAGCAGCTGGGCTGCGAATCCCTGGTGATTGCCACCGGCGGCCCGTCGATTCCGACCCTGGGCGCCAGTGGCTTTGGCTATGAGCTCGCCCGTCAGTTCGGGCTGCCGGTGTACCCCACTCGCGCCGGCCTGGTGCCATTCACCATTACCGATCAGCACAAGGCGCTGTGCAGCGCGTTGAGCGGCACGGCGCTGCGGGTGGACGTCAGCGTGCCGGGCAAGAGCTTCACCGACGACATGCTGTTCACCCATCGCGGCTTGAGCGGTCCGGCGATGTTGCAGATTTCGTCGTACTGGGAAGAAGGCGATGCGCTGACCATCAACCTGCTGCCCGACCAGGATCTGGCCCAGAGCCTGCGCCAGGCACAGCATCAGCGGCCCAAGGTGCTGCTGCGCAACTGGCTGGCGGAGCTGACGACCCAGAAATTCGCCGAACATTGGCTGGCGTCGATGCCCTGGACCAATCACACCCTGGCGCAACTGAACGGCGCGGACATGGATGCCTTTGCCCAGGGCTTGCACGAGTGGGTGGTCAAGCCGTCCGGCACGGAAGGCTATCGCACCGCCGAGGTAGCCCTGGGCGGGGTGGATACCGATGTGCTGTCATCCAAGTCGATGGAGTGCAAGACGCTGCCGGGGCTGTTCTTCATCGGCGAAGTGGTCGACGTGACCGGCCATCTGGGCGGATTCAACTTCCAGTGGGCGTGGTCCAGCGCGGTGGCGGCGGCGGAGTTTGTCTGAGGGAGCGCGAAGCTTTTCGTGCGGGCCGACGCTAAAAGCTCGCGAATGAATTCGCTCCTACAGGTAATGCGCCGCCGCCATTTTGCAGCTGCCCGCGCTGGAAGCCATTGAACTGAACGCGGACTCGAACCGCGTTCGCCCCTGTATACTGCGCGCCCTTCGGCGCCTTGGCGCCCGTCGTTTTCCTTTTCAGTGTCAGTGCGGTCGTATCGTGGAAAAAACCCCAGCCTCCCAGCAGCCCTTGAGCCGTCGTTTCTCCATCGCGCCGATGATGGACTGGACTGATCGCCATTTCCGGTTCCTGGCCCGTCAGCTCTCGCGTCACACCCTGCTCTACACGGAGATGGTGACCACCGGCGCCCTGCTGAATGGCGATGCCCAGCGCTTCCTGCGCTATGACGAGTGCGAGCATCCATTGGCCCTGCAGCTGGGCGGCAGCAACCCGGCTGAGCTGGCGGCGTGCGCAAAGATGGCGGAAGCGGCGGGATACGACGAGGTGAACCTGAACGTGGGCTGCCCGAGCGATCGGGTGCAGAACAACCTGATCGGCGCCTGCCTGATGGCGCATCCGGCGCTGGTGGCCGAGTGCGTGAAGGCCATGCAGGACGCCGTGTCGATTCCGGTGACGGTCAAGCACCGCATCGGCATCAATGGCCGTGACAGCTACGCCGAGCTGTGCGATTTCGTCGGTCAGGTCAGCGAGGCCGGTTGCCGCAGCTTCACCGTGCATGCGCGCATCGCCATTCTCGAGGGCCTGTCGCCCAAGGAGAACCGCGAGGTGCCGCCGCTGCGTTATGACGTGGCCGCGCACTTGAAGCGGGACTTCCCCGATCTTGAGCTGGTGCTCAACGGCGGCATCAAGACGCTGGAGGCCTGCGAGGAGCACCTGCAGGTGTTCGACGGGGTGATGCTCGGCCGCGAGGCGTATCACAACGCCTACCTGCTGGCCGAGGTGGATCAGCGCCTGTTCGGCAGCACGGCGCCGGTGATCAGTCGCAGCGAGGCGCTGGCGCGCCTGCGCCCCTACATCGAACGGCATCTGGCCGAGGGCGGCGTGATGCACCATGTGACCCGTCATACGCTGGGTCTGGCCCAGGGTTTCCCCGGGGCGCGGCGTTTCCGGCAATTGCTGTCGGTGGACGTGCAAAAGACCGACGATCCATTGGGGCTGCTGGATCAGGCCATCGACGTGCTGGCCGGACGGTAAACCCCGCCGCTGTGCGTAGGGCGGTCGGCGTGGTACCGGCCGCCATTCGATGTTGGCATCTCGGTGGCCGAAAACGACGTCAACCACCCTACGCGCGCGTTACAGACCCAGTTCGTCCAGCGCCTCGTCGGCCTGGTCGAGAGCCAGCTCCGTGCTGTCGATCAGGTTGGAAACCTCTTCCACCGATGCCTCGCCAAGATCGACGGCCTTCAGCGCCGCCAGCAGCTCGTTCATGCGCTGGATGACGGCGGCGGCGCGATCGCGGTCTTCCTCGGCATGCTCCTCCTCGTCCGGCTGACGGAGATAGTTCTCGGCGTGACCCTTGGTTTCCTCGGCCGACTCGATCAGTTCGGCAATTTCGTTGCGGATGTCGTCCACCAGCGCCATGGGTTGTTCCCCGTTATTGAATAAGCCTTGATTAATGCGGGCGGCGGCGCAGGAATCAAGGGCAGCGATACAAAATGCCTGCTATCCATTGACCCGCGTCCTGGCGCGTCCCCGGGCCTCTGTTATCCTCCTGTGATTTTCCGTGCGGCGACCGCCGCGTCAGGGACGACGTTTCTTCAAGTCATCGCAGGTGCCCCATGCCTTCCAAGCTGGACCAGTTGAAAGCCTTCACCACCGTGGTTGCCGATACCGGCGACCTGGATGCCATCGCTCGCCTCAAGCCGGTGGACGCCACCACCAATCCGTCACTGCTGCTCAAGGCGGCCGCCCTGCCCCGCTATGCCGATCTGCTGCAGAACGCCACGCGGGCCGCTGGCGGCGATACCGGCCTGGCCTGCGACCATTTCGCCGTCGCGGTAGGCGGGGAGATCCTCAAGGTCATACCCGGGCGCATCTCCACCGAGGTGGATGCCCGCCTGTCCTTCGACAGCGAAGCCACCCAGCGCCGCGCCGAGCGCCTGATCGATCTCTACGATCGGGCCGGCATCGGCCGCGAGCGGGTACTGATCAAGGTCGCCGCGACCTGGGAAGGCATCCGCGCCGCCGAACGCCTGGAACAGTCCGGCATCCAGACCAACCTGACCCTGCTGTTTTCCTTCGCCCAGGCGGCGGCCTGCGCCGATGCGGGCGTGTACCTGATCTCCCCCTTCGTGGGGCGCATCTACGACTGGTACAAGAAGGCCGAGGGCCGCGATTACGTGGGCGCGGAAGATCCGGGCGTGCGCTCGGTGACGCGCATCTACGACTACTACAAGGCCAACGGCTACTCGACGGTGGTGATGGGCGCCAGCTTCCGCAACCTGGGGCAGATCGAGGCGCTGGCCGGCTGCGATCGCCTGACCATCAGCCCGGAGCTGCTGCAGAAGCTGTCCGAGGATGAAAGCCCGCTGCAGCGCCAGCTACAACCGGGCGCCGCCGGTGAACCCCGTCAGGTGCTGGATGAAAGCGCGTTCCGCTGGGCGCTGAACGAAGATGCCATGGCCACCGAGAAGCTGGCCGAGGGCATTCGCCTGTTTGCGCGGGATCAGGAGAAGCTGGAAGCCCTATTGCGCGGCTGAGGCCTGGGGTTTCGTAGGGTGGTCAAGGCGCAGCCTTGGCCACCCTTGAGGAGCGGGCACTCAAGGCCAGGCCGTGAGCGCCTTCGGCGGCCGGAAAGGCGCCGCCTCCCGGCAAAACGACAAAAGGCGATGCAACCGGCATCGCCTTTTTCATGCCCCGCCCGACTCAGCTGCGTTCCAGCGCCTCGACCAGATCGCGGAACGCCTGGCGGTTGGAGTCGTTGAGGCTCATCAGGATGCGGTGGGCTTCCAGCACCCGGTGGCGCACTTCCTCCTCGGAGACGTCCTGGCACGGCAGGTCGCGCAGGCTTTCCGGGGTGATCTGCGGCTGGTCGACGATGTTGAACACCTGATCGAACCCCATGGAGTGCAGCAGCCGGGTGATGTCCGGGTTGCGGGTCACCAGGGTGGGAAGCAGCCCGACCTTCTGCCGCGACAGGATCGACAGCTTGGCCAGCAGTCCGAGGGTGGTGCTGTCGATGCTGCGGGTGTCGATCAGGTCGATGACGATGCTCGAAAAGTTCGTCGCAGAGAAGATCTGTTCGATGGTGGAATCCAGCACGGAGCAGAGGGTCAGGCGTATCTCGCCGATGAACTTGAGTACGAAGGTGCCTTCCTGCTCGGCAAACTGGATCTTGCCGTTACTCATTCAAGATTCCTGCTCAGTACCAGGAGGGCGATGTCGTCCGGCATGTCGCCCAGTTCATTCAATCCAAAAGTCTGTCGCAGACCCTCCAGGGTTCCACCTGCCGCGCCAATCATCCTGGGCAACGCAGCCTCCTTTTCTTTGAGTGTCTCACCCGGCAAAAGATCGAGAATGCCGTCCGAGAGCAGCGTCAGGCTGAACGCCTCGGGCAGTTGGATCTCGCGGTCCTCGAAGGTGGCTTCCTCGAACAGCCCCACCGGCAGGCCGCGACCCTGCAGATATTCGGCCTGACCGTTCTGGTAAAGCACCGGTAGCGGAAGATGGCCACCGATACTGTAGGTCAGCCGATCGGTGGGCAGGTCGATGATCCCGCCCAGCATGGTCACGTGCTTGCCGAGCTTGAGGTTGATCAGGCCCCGATTGATGTGACCCAGCACGTCGGAGGGCTTGAACTCGGGCAGCTTGCCACCGCGCCGCGACTCGTAGAGCAGCCGCGTGGTCATGAACTTGAGCAGCACGGTGACGAACGCCGAGGAGGCGCCATGCCCGGAAACATCGGCCAGGTAGAAGGCGATGCGCCGGTCGTCGAGGCGAAAGTAGTCGACGAAGTCACCGGAGAGATACAGCGAAGGGATGATCTGGTGGGAGAAGCTGAAGCCGTCCGCCGTCCAAGGGGTGTCCGGCAGCAGGCTGATCTGCACCTGGCGGCCGGCGTCCTGGTCTTCCTGCAGCAGGTGCAGGCTGGCCTGCAGCTCGCGGTTGGTGGCCTCCAGCCTCTCGCTGTACACCGCGTTCTCGTGGCGCAGGCGCGCGCGATCCAGGGCCCGGCGGATGGAGTGCTCCAGCACCGCCAGGTCTTCCAGGGGTTTGATCAGGTAATCGGCGGCACCCAGGCGCAGGGCCTCGACCACGTCGTTCATCACGCCGGCCCCGGACACCACGATCACCGGAGCGGTATCGTTCAGCTCGCCGATGCGGCGGATCAGCTCCAGGCCGTCGATCTGCGGCATGCGCAGGTCGCAGATCACCAGGTCCGGGTGTTCCTGCTGGAAGATTTCCAGGCCCTGATGCCCGTTGCTGGCCTGCGCGACCGTGAATCCGCTGTCCTCCAGATAAGCCGCGAGGCTGGTTCGCACAGCCTCGTCGTCATCAATGATCAGCAGTTTGGCACTGGGATTGTGCATGGGATTTCCAGGCATACGGCGCCGGATGCGATGGACTGATTGGCCGGCGGAAGCACGGCGAAGTATAGGGAGTTCTCGACACGGCGCAGACGGTACTCCCATCCGACAGGCGATTCAAGCTTGCGGGCGTACGCCCAAAGGGCTATGGCCAGGCTCAGAAATCGTCCTCGATCATGCCGTCGCGCACCTTGAACTCGCGGTTCTGCAGGTACACGTTGCGCAGGAAGGTGTACTTGTCGCCCTGGATGAGGCGCTCGGCGTCCAGGAAGCTCGCCCGCGTATCCACTACATCCAGACCCAGCAACTGGTTGCGGGTACGCACGTGGTCCAGATGGGTATAGAGACCGTTGTAGCTGTCGGGGAAGCGGGCCAGGCCGTCGCGCACCGTGCTCGGCCCCAGGAACGGCAGCACCAGGTACGGCCCGCTGCCCAGCCCCCAGACGCCGAGGGTTTGGCCGAAGTCCTCGTCGTTGCGCTGCAGGCCCATCCGCGTGGCCACGTCGAAGAAACCCAGCAGCCCGAAGGTGGAGTTGAACAGCAGGCGCGCGGTATCCACGCCCGCCGCGTGCAGCTTGCCTTGCAGCAGGTTGTTGGTCAGGTTGCGCACCTCGCCCACATTGCTGAAGACATTGCCGATGCCGGTTTCCAGGAAGTCCGGCGTCACGGTGCGATACCCCTTGGCCAGCGGCTTCAGCGCATAGGTGTCCAAGGTCTCGTTGAAGGCGAACATCGAGCGGTTGAAGCCTTCCCATGGATCGTCCTCGTGAGCCTGCGCTGCCGCCTGTAATGGCAACGCCAGGACAGCACAGACCGCCAGGCAACGGACCGTCACTGACATGCCGACGGCGAAAACAGCCATTGCAGTACCTCCTCGAGATTCGTAGTGTGTCGCCCCCGCCAACCGGCGGAAACCCGATTCCAGACGCGCCGGAGCCGGCAAAGCGGCGAAGTATACGGCCAGTTCCCCACAGAGAGGCACCCCCATGTCCGCGTCCGACACCCCTCGCCTGCTGCACGCCTGCCGCATCCCGGTACGCTGGGGCGACATGGACAGCTACGGCCACGTCAACAACACCCGCTATGTGCAGTATCTGGAGGAGGCACGCATCGCCTGGTTTGCCAGTCTTTCCATGGACATCGACCATGGGCCGGAAGGTCCGGTGGTGCTGCAAGTGCAGCACACCTACCTGCGTCCCGTGGTCCATCCGGCCACGGTAGTCGTCGAGCTGTATGCCGGCGCGCTGGGTCGCAGCAGCCTGACCCTGGAACACCGCCTGTATACCGAGGCGGAGCCGGGCATCCTGTACGGGGAAGGCTTCTGCAAGCTGGTGTGGATCGAGCATGCGGCAAACCGTTCGGTGCCGGTGCCGCCCGGCCTGCGCGCGCTGTTAGCACCGCCTGTCTGAGACGCCCCCTCCGTCATCGAACCGTCACCGGGCAACTCTAGCCTGCTCCTCTCAAGCAAAGAGGAACCGCATGATGAGCGCCCGCCCACAGCTGTTTACCGCCGTGCTGTTCGGCCTGTCCGGATGTCTGGTCGACCATGGTGCATACGTGGTACGTCAAGCCCGGCAGCCGCTCCAGGCGCCACGCGTGAGCCTGGGCAACCTGGCCCTCAGCAGCCGCCTGGAACGGGCCGCCCGGGTGCAGGACTGGCAAGCCCAGGCCGACCTGCGCGAGCAGGCCCTGGCTCGAGCCCAGCCCACGCCGAATGCGCTGGCCACCCTGGAAACCCTGCACCGCCAGGGCGTGCCCTGCGCCTGGCTTGAGGAGTTGCCGGATACCGTCTGCCAGGCGCTGGCCTCGCGCCTGCCGGGCTGGCTGGCGGGATTTCCCGGCACCGAGACCCGCCCCTGGCCGGCGCCGGACGCCTGCTGGGAGGCGCTCAGCCAACTGAACATTCCGCACCTGGAAGGCAGCGTTCTGGTATGTAGCGATACACGCCTGCTGGAGGCCGGCCTGCGCGCCGGGCTCTGGACCATCGGCCTGGCGACCAGCGGCAGTCAGTGCGGGCTGAGCCTTTTGGACTGGCAGAGCCTGACGCCCTTGGAACAGAAGTCGCTACGTACCGTGGCCACCCTGGAGCTGTACCAGTTGGGTGCGCATTCGGTCATCGACGACCTGGGCGACCTGGCCAGCTGCCTGGCGGACCTGGCCAAGCGACGGGCCAAGGGTGAAAAACCCTGATACCCCGTGTCACAGGCGAACTGCCGGGCACTGCCTTATCTTTAGGGCAACGCCTGCCGTCCGGCGGGCGATGGACCAAGGGAGTACCGCCATGCCCGCACAGGAACTTCGCAAGCAGCTCGAACAGTTGCGCGACCAGCTCGAACAGACGCCACCGCTGGACGCCGACGAGCGCGGCGCCATTCAGGCGCTGATCGAGCAGATCGAAACCCAGTTGGCACTGCAGAGCCCGCCGCCTGCCGACGAGACGCTGGTGGACGGCATCAACCTGGCCGTGGAGCGTTTCGAGGTCAGCCACCCCACGCTGGCCGGCACCCTGCGCAACATCATGCAGAGTCTGGTCAGCATGGGTATCTGACGCCTACTGGCGCACCAGCCGGCGGTTGTCCACCTGCGGCGCCTCGCTGCTGCGGTAGGGATTGATGTCCAGCCCGCCGCGGCGCACGTAGCGCGCGTAGACGGTCAGCCGCCGCGGCTGCAGCAGGCGCTGCAGGTCCAGGAAGATGCGCTCCACGCACTGCTCGTGGAAGTCGCGATGCTGGCGGAAGCTGATCAGGTAGGCCAGCAGACTGGCCGGATCCAGCGCCGGGCCCTGGTAATCGACCACCACACTGCCCCAGTCCGGCTGGCCGGTGACCGGACAGTTGGACTTGAGCAGGTGGCTGTGCAGGCATTCCTCCACCTGGCGCTGCGGGTCGCAGCGCAACAGTTCCGGGCGCGGATGGTCGTAGCCAGTCACTTCAACGTCCAGGTCATCGATGCAACGGCCCGGCAAGCGGGCCACGCCCTCCTCGCCCACTTCATCCAGGCTGCGCACCCGCACGCCGACCGGCGCGCCGGCCACGGCCGACAGGTCGCGCCGCAGCGCTTCGCGCACCGCCTGCGCATCGGCGAACACCGTCTGGTTCAGCGAATTGAGGTAGAGCTTGAAGGACTTGGATTCGATGATGTTCGGCGAATCGGCCGGAATGGCGAACTCGCCGATGGCCACCACCGGCTTGCCGGACGGCAGCAGCCAGGACAGCTCGTAGCAGTTCCAGTAATCCACGCCCTGATAGGGCAGCTGGCCGGCCTGCAGCCCCAGCTCCGCCCACTTCGGCGCGCGCGGGATGGGGTACAGCAGCTCGGGGCTGTAGTGGTCGACGTACTCGCTGGACTTGCCCAGCGGCGAATGTTCGGCCGGATGCATGGCGTTACCTGACGAAAAACGGGCCGCGCAGTATAAGCGCGGCCACGCGGATCGGCACCGCCCGGCCGCTTACTGGCGCAGGCCGCGCCCGCTTTTCAGCAGGTGGATGCAGAACAGGTAGAGCACGGCGGTGGCCAGCAGCATGAAGCCGATGGCGGTGCCGATGTGGATGTCGGATACGCCGAGGATGCCGTAGCGGAAGGCATTCACCATGTGCAGGATCGGGTTGGCCAGCGAGACGCTCTGCCAGAACGGCGACAGCAGGTGGATCGAGTAGAACACCCCGCCCAGGTACGTCAGCGGCGTGAGCACGAAGGTGGGGATGATCGAGATGTCGTCGAAGCTACGCGCATAGGCGGCGTTGATGAAGCCGCCCAGAGCGAAGATGGTCGCCGCCAGCAGGATGACCAGGATCGTCACGCCCAGGTGGTGCACCTGCAGCTGGGTGAAGAACAGCGACAGCACGGTGACGATCAGTGCCACGCCCAGGCCGCGCAGCACGCCGCCGGCCACGTAGCCGACCAGGATGATGTGCGGCGACACCGGCGCCACCATCAGCTCCTCGATGTTGCGCTGGAACTTGCTGCCGAAGAAGCTCGACACCACGTTGCTGTAGGCGTTGGTGATCACCGACATCATGATCAGCCCCGGCACGATGAAGTCCATGTAGGGCAGGCCGTCCATCTCGCCGATGCGCGCGCCGATCAGGTTGCCGAAGATCACGAAATACAGCGCCATGGTGATGGCCGGCGGCAGCAGGGTTTGCGGCCAGATGCGCAGGAAGCGCCGCACTTCCCGGTAGACGATGGTGTGCAGGGCGATCAGGTTGGGACGCAGCTCGTTCATTTCGCCACCTTGCTCAGGTTCTTCTCCACCAGGGACACGAACAGTTCCTCCAGGCGATTGCTCTTGTTGCGTAGGCTCTGTACCTCGATGCCCTGCCGCTGTAGCTGGCCGAACAGGTTGGTGATGCCCTGTTCCTTCTCCACCTGCACCTCCAGGGTACGCCCGTCCAGCAGGCGCGCCGGGTAGCCGTCCAGCTCCGGCGCCAGCAGCTGCGCTTCCTTGAGGTCGAGCAAGAAGGTTTCCACGTGCAGCGACTGCAGCAGGCCGCGCATGCTGGTGTTCTCGACGATGCGCCCGTGATCAATGATCGCGATGTTGCGGCACAGCTGCTCGGCTTCCTCCAGGTAGTGGGTGGTGAGGATGATGGTCACCCCCTGGCGGTTCAGCTCGGTGATGAAGTTCCACATCGAGCGGCGCAGCTCGATGTCCACGCCGGCGGTGGGCTCGTCGAGGATCAGCAGGCGCGGCTGGTGGATCAGCGCGCGGGCGATCATCAGCCGGCGCTTCATGCCGCCGGAGAGCATGCGCGAGGGCACGTTGCGCTTGTCCCACAGGCCCAGCTGGGTCAGGTACTGCTCGGCGCGCTCCTTGGCCACCCGCATGGGGATGCCGTAGTAACCGGCCTGGGTGACGACGATGTCGAACACCTTCTCGAACTGGTTGAAGTTGAACTCCTGGGGCACCACGCCCAGGCAGCGCTTGAGGCCGACCGGGTCACGGTCCAGGTCGTGGCCGAACACCTGCACCGAACCCGAGGTCTTGGTCACCAGGGTGGAGAGAATGCCGATGGTGGTGGACTTGCCGGCGCCGTTGGGGCCGAGCAAGGCGAAGAAGTCGCCTTCGGCGACGTCCAGGTCGATGCCATGCAGGGCCTGGAAGCCATTGCCGTAGGTCTTGGTCAGCTGCCGGATGGACAGGGCGGAACTCATAGGAAGGCACGCACGCGTTTCTGGAAGAACCGGCACAGATGGGGGCGACAGTCGACAAATGCAAGACCGGTAGCATTCGGCGCGTCTGGAACGCCTATGCTGAACCGGACGCTTACCGACCCGGAGGACACCCATGCTCGCCGTCTGGCTACTCGTGCTGCTGTTCGGCATTCTGCTGCTCGCCCACCTGCGCCTGCCGGCGCTGACCAGCCTGATCATCGTGGCCGTATACCTGGTCGCCATGACGCTCACCGAGGTGGCCCCCGGCGGGCTGATGCTGATCCTCGCCCTGCTCTGGCTGGCGGTGGCCCTGCCGGTGCTGATGCCCGACCTGCGCCGGCGGCGCATCAGCGCACCCGCGCTGCAGTGGTTCCGCGGCGTGCTGCCGCCCATGTCGGACACCGAGCGCGACGCCATCGAGGCCGGCACCGTGTGGTGGGACGGCCAGCTGTTCAGCGGCCGCCCGGACTGGAACCAGCTGCTGGCCGTACCCGCGCCGCTCTTGACCGCAGAAGAGCAGGCCTTCGTCGACGGCCCCACCGAGCAGCTGTGCGCCATGGTCAGCGACTGGGACATCGGCCAGCGCATGGACCTGCCGCCGCAAGCCTGGGCCTTCATCAAGGAACAGGGGTTCTTCGGCCTGATCATCCCGCGCGAATACGGCGGCAAGGGCTTCTCCGCCCTCGCCCATTCGCAGATCGTCATGAAGCTGGCCACCCGCAGCGCCGACCTGGCCTCCACGGTGATGGTGCCCAACTCCCTTGGCCCGGCCGAACTGCTGCTGCATTACGGCACCGACGAACAGCGCCAGCGCTACCTGCCGCGCCTGGCGCGTGGCGAGGAAATCCCCTGCTTCGCCCTCACCGGCCCGCTGGCCGGCTCCGACGCCGGCGCCATGCCGGACAGCGGCGTCATCTGCCGCGGGCAATGGGAGGGCGAAGAAGTGCTCGGCCTGCGCCTGAATTGGGAGAAGCGCTATATCACCCTCGGCCCGGTGGCCACCCTGCTCGGCCTGGCCTTCAAGGCCTATGACCCGGACCATCTGCTGGGCGAACAGGACGAGCTGGGCATCACCCTGGCGCTGATCCCCACCAACCTGGCCGGCATCAACATCGGCAAGCGCCACCTGCCGCTGGGCGCGGCCTTCATGAACGGCCCGAATGCCGGCAAGGATGTGTTCGTGCCGCTGGACGCGATCATCGGCGGGCCGGCCATGCTCGGCAAAGGCTGGATGATGCTGATGAACTGCCTGTCGGTGGGTCGCTCCATCTCGCTGCCGGCGGTAGGCACCAGCGCGGCGAAGACCTGCGCCTACGCCAGCGGCCGTTACGCGCGCATCCGCGAACAGTTCAACGTGCCGCTTTCCGCCTTCGAGGGCATCCAGGCCCCGCTGGGACGCCTGGCCGGCAACGCCTGGCTGATGGATGCGGCGCGGGTACTCACCGCCCGCGCCGTGGACCTGGGCGAGAAGCCCTCGGTGCTCTCCGCCGTGCTCAAGTACCACCTCACCGAACGCGGCCGCGAATGCATCGCCCACGCCATGGATATCCACGGCGGCAAGGGCATCATCATGGGCCCCAACAACTACCTGGCCCGCGCCTGGCAGGGCGCGCCGATCTTCATCACCGTGGAAGGCGCCAACATCCTCTCGCGCAATCTGATGATCTTCGGCCAGGGCGCCATCCGCAGCCACCCCTACGTATTGAAGGAAATGGAACTGGCCGCTGCCGAGGACAGCGACGCCACCCTGGAAGCCTTCGACCGGGTGCTGCTGGAGCACACGGGCTTCGCGGTCAGCAACGCCGCCAGCGCCTTCCTGCTCGGCCTCACCGGCGGCCTGTTCAGCGCCGCGCCGGGACACGGCGTCAGTCGCCGCTATTTCCGCCACCTCAACCGCCTGGCCGCCGCCTTCGCGCTGATGGCCGACACCTCCATGCTGCTGCTCGGCGGCAGCCTCAAGCGCCGCGAGCGCCTGTCGGCGCGCCTGGGCGACGTTCTCAGCTACCTGTACCTGGGCTCGGCGGCACTCAAGCGCTTCCACGATCTCGGCCATCCCAGGGAACAGGAACCCCTGCTGCGCTGGGCGCTGGAGGAATCGCTACGCTGCGCCGAAACCGCCCTGGCGGAACTGCTGGACAACTTCCCCAACCGACCGCTGGCCATGCTGCTAAGGGTGCTGGTGTTCCCCCTCGGCCTGCGCCACAAGGGACCGTCGGATGCCCTGGAAGCCCAGCTGGCGGCGATGCTCGATGCGCCGCTGGCCGACCCGGCGCTGGCGCGGCTGCTGGACGGCGTCTACCTGCCGGAGGATGAATCCCAGGCGCTGGGCGCACTGGAGTATGCGTGGCGTCATGTGCAATCCAGCGAGGCGATCGGCAAGGTGCTGCAGCGCGCCGTGCGCGAAGGCCAGTTGCACCCCGCGCGGGGTGGCGACGTGCTTGAGACCGCAGTGGCCGACGGCGTGCTCAACGAGGCCCAGGCCCAGGCGCTGCGCGAGGCGGAAACGGCGCGCCGGCGCGTGATCGACGTGGACGCTTTCGCTCCGGAAGCCCTGCAACCCAGCGACGGCAAGGTGCGCTGAACGGCGTGTTTTTCAAGGCATGGCGCGGTGGGGGTATACTCCCGCGCCCTTTTGACAGACAGGTTTCCCATGGCCACTTCCTACCTCGACCACAACCTGGCCCTGCTCGCCCACCTGCGCAGCATCCTGATCGCCCTCGGCGAGGCCGAGCAGATTCCCGACGACAGCCATGCGCTGTTTCTCGAGCGCTTCGACGATCTGCTCGAATCCCTGCCGCACGTGCCTGAAGATCGCCCCCTCGGCCAGGACCTGATCTGCCAGGTATTCCACCGCTACCCGCAGGTGGCGCACCTGGTGCCGCGCGACCTGCTGTGGTTCTTCGGCGGAGATTGCCTGCACTACATGCCTGACGAGGAAATCGCCCTGTACCAGGAGCTGGACGAGCGCCGCTACGCCGCCGAGGAAGCCGGCGAGCCGTTCGACTGGAACATGGAAAAGCAGTTGCTGGCGCTGCCCGAGAACAGCCCCAAGCACTGAGCGGCGGCGCCACCTGTCTCCCCTCTCCCTTGACGGGAGAGGGGACGGGGGAGAGGGTGACAGGCTCCGCAACCCAACCCGTCTCAGGTATCCAGATGCCCGGCCAGGAACTGCGCCAGGCGGCGCTGCATCAGCGGACCCGGCGTGCCCAGGCAGGCGATGGGCGTGCCGGCCAGGCTGTCACGCCCTAGTTCGGACCCTTCACCACACAGCGCCAGCGGGCAATCCAGCGCCAGCACCAGTTTGCTCAACTGGCGGCGCAAGGCCTCGTCCGGGGGTAGCGTGGCATACAGCACCAGCGCGCGCGGGTGCACGGCCTGGCATACCAGGCTCAGCTCATCCAGTGGCTGCCCGAGCGGCAACAGGCGCACGGTGCCGGCATCGCCATTGAGCAGCAGGCCGGCGACCAGCAGCTCCAGCTCGCGGCACTGGCCGGGCAGCGCGGCCATCAGCAGTGCCTGCTCGCCCGGCCGGTGCGCCAGTTGCAGACGTTGCAGTACCCGGGCGCGCAGGAAGGCGTCGAGGAAGAGCCAGCGACTGGTCTGGCCGAACGCCTCGCCGCGCGCCAGCTCGCGCCACAGCGGCAGCAGGATGTCCTCGAACACCACCGACAGCGGGTAGGTGGAAAACACCTGGCCGTACAGCTGTTCCAGGCGCGACTCGTCGAAATCGGCCAGGGCCTCGCGCAGGCGCGCCTGCCACTCGCCCCACTCCCCGGCCCGGGGCTCGACCACTGCCGCCGCCTGGGCCCGGCTGTTCGCGCCGCGTTCCAGCAGTTGCGCGACCTTGCTGACCGCCACGCCGCGCTCGGTCCAGGTGAGGATGCTGCGGATTGCCTCGACATCGGCCGGCGAATACAGGCGATGACCACCCTCGGTGCGCAACGGCTGGATCAGCCCATAGCGGCGCTCCCAGGCGCGCAGGGTGACCGGATTGACGCCGGTCAGGCGCACCACCTCGCGGATGGGCAGCAGCTGCGCTTCGGCGTCGGGCGTGATGGCGTTGGAGAGTTCGTTCATGACGGAACCAGGGCTGGTCGGATGCGCGGCATTCTATCAAAGGCATCGACGGGGTAACCGTTGCTAACAACCCGGAAAAAGCAGAGGGTTCCTTCCTCGGTTGGTTGCTCTAGAATGCCGCGAAAACCTGCGGAACCCGCCCCCATGATCAACGCCAAACTGCTCCAACTGGTCATCGAAGCCTCCAACGACGGCATCGTGGTTGCCGAACAGGAAGGCGATGACAACATCCTCATCTATGCCAACCCGGCCTTCGAGCGCCTGACCGGCTACGCGGTGGACGACATCCTCTATCAGGACTGCCGTTTCCTGCAGTCCGGCGACCGCGACCAGCCAGGCCTGCAGGCGATCCGCGAGGCGATCCGCGCCAACCAGCCGTGCCGGCAGATCATCCGCAACTACCGCAAGGATGGCACGCCGTTCTGGAATGAACTGTCGATCACCCCGGTGTTCAACGAGGCCGACCAGCTCACCTACTTCATCGGCATCCAGAAGGACGTCAGCGTCGAGGTCGAGGCCTCCGAGCGGGTCCGCCAGCTGGAAGCCGAAGTCGCCGAGCTGAAGCGCCAACTGGCTGAGCGCCACGCCTGAAACACCCCGCCCCGCCGGGTGATGAAGATCATCAAGCCCCCGCCCACCCGGCCGTAGGCCAGCCTCAGAGTTCCATGGGCGCCTGGCGACACAGCTCGGCCAGCGCCGCCACCCAGGTCTCGTGGTCGTTCAGGCAGGGCACCAGGCGCAGTTCCTCGCCACCGGCGGCGAGAAACTGTTCGCGGCCGCGGTCGCCAATTTCCTCCAGCGTCTCGATGCAATCGGCGACGAACGCCGGGCACATCACCAGCAGCTTCTTCACCCCACGCGCTGCCAGCTCGTCCAGGCGTGCCTCGGTATAGGGCTCGATCCACTTGGCCCGCCCCAGCCGCGACTGAAAGGCCACCGACCACTGCTCGGGGGCCAGCCCGGCCAGCCGAGCGAAGCCCTCGGCGGTTTTCAGGCATTGCGCGCGATAGCACGTGGCAAGCACCGCGCCCTCTGCCCGCTGGCAGCAATCGGCGCTTTTCAGGCAATGACTGCCCGAGGGGTCGCGCTTGTGCAGATGGCGCTCGGGCAACCCATGAAAGCTCAACAGCAGGTGGTCGAAGCCCTCGTCCAGATAGGGCCTGGCGCTGGTGGTCAGCGCCTGCAGGTACAGCGGCTGATCGTAGAACGGCGGCAGGATCGACAGCCGCAGCCGCAGGCCGTGGCGACGGATCACCCGCCGCGCCTCCTCGATGACCGTCGTCACGGTGCTGTCGGCGAACTGCGGATAGAGCGGCGCCAGGGTTACCCGCTCACAGCCCTGGTCAGCCAGGCGACGCAGCACTCGCTCGATGGACGGCTCGCCATAACGCATGGCCAGTTCCACCGGCCCCTGCCAGTGCGCATGCATCGCCTGCTGCAAACGGCGACTGATTTCCACCAGCGGCGAACCCTCCGGCCACCAGATCGACGCATAGGCCTCGGCGGACTGCGCCGGCCGACGCAGCAGGATCAACGACACCAGCAGACGCCGCAGCGGCCATGGCAGATCGATCACATGAGGGTCCATCAGAAACTGGTTGAGGTAGCGGCGCACATCGGCCACATCGGTGGAGGCCGGTGAACCGAGGTTCACCAGCACGAGAGCGTGATCGGTCATGCAATGTTCCTGTAGCCGAGAGAAAAGAGGCGCGGCAGCGCAGGGAGCACAGGCCGGCGTTCGCCGTGCGCACACACCCGCCGCAACGGCCGGAGATTCTTGTACACAATCGAACACTTGTACAGCTTTTAAGCTCGGGCTAGCCTGTTGGCATTACCCAGGAGGTTGCCCATGCAGAACAATCCGATTGCCATCATCGGCAGCGGCATCGCCGGTCTTGCCGCCGCGCGCACCCTGGCCGAGACAGGACGTGCCGTACAGCTGTTCGACAAGAGCCGTGGCAGCGGCGGCCGGCTGGCCAGCAAGCGCAGTAGCATCGGCGATCTGGATATCGGCGCGCCGTATTTCACTGCCCGCGACGCGCACTTTCAGGCGGCCGTCGCCCAGTGGCAGGCCGCCGGCTGGGTCGCCCCCTGGACACCTGCGCTATACCGCCACCAGGACGGGCACCTGCTGCGTGTCGACAACGACACGCAGCGCTGGGTCGGCACCCCGCGCATGAGCGCCCTGACCCGAGCTCTGCTGGGTGATCTGCCGGTACGCTTCAACTGTCGAGTAACCGAGGTCGCGGCAAGCGCCGGCCACTGGCATCTGCTCGACACGGACGGTAACCGCCACGGACCCTTCGGCCAGGTGATCGTCGCCGTACCGGCGCCCCAGGCCAGCGCCCTGCTCGGCGCGGCACCGAGCCTGGCGGCGCGCGCCGCCAGCGTATCGATGCACCCCACCTGGACCGTTGCGCTGGGTTTCCGCCAGCCCTTGCCCAGCGCCGTTGAAGCCTGTTTCGTGCGCGGCGCGCCGCTGGACTGGCTCGCCCGCACGTCCAGCAAACCCGGCCGCGACAGCGGCATGGACAGCTGGGTGCTGCATGCCGACAGCGCCTGGAGCGAACGGCACCGTGAGCTGCCCGCCACCCAGGTCATCGCCCGCCTCTACGATGCGTTCGCCGCCACCATCGACTGTCCGCTGCCGCCCTCCGACTTCAGCCTCGCCCACCGCTGGATCTATGCCCGGCCTGCCCAGCCGCTGAGCCCGGGCGTGCTGGCGGACCCGGAGGCCGGTCTGTATGCGTGCGGCGACTGGTGCCGGTCGGGACGCGTCGAAGACGCCTGGCTGAGCGGCCGGGACGCGGCGCTGCAGCTGCTGGAGCGCTCATGAACCGTTTCAATCCCCGCAAGCTCAGGCTGTCCAAGTGGACCGCCTGCCAGCCGGAGAACCGCGAAAAGCATTTTCTGGTCACCGAGCTGATCTGTGACGAGGACGGCACACCGCTGCAGATCGACTTGCAGGCGGTATACAGCGGGCGCACGCAGCGCCTCGACTGGCGCGAGCTTCGCGACAGTCGGCGGTGGACCATCGGCTGGCGATGATCGGCCGGTATTGCGTCGCCGCGCACACCACTAACCGCGATAGTGATACACAACGCCGTCTCGTACAGCTTTTGACCGAGCAAGGGAAACAGCAACCGGGACCTAGGCCAACGCTCCTGATTCCCCTCCTCCTCGGCGCTCATCTGCGCGCCGGCCGCTTGCCCTTCGTGTACAAGTTTCCCCAACCCAAGGCCAATATTTGCTGACCATATGGCCTATAGCCATTTCTCACTTGTACATGTACAGCTTTTTGTATAACTTTTGCCGCATTCACAGGTGGAGCGTTTCTCTCCGCCCCGCGCGTGCGGTTCGGCGTTCATCCGCACCTTCCCCGCCCTCCCCAGGAGTCATGCGATGTTCATGCGTAACCGCACTCTGCAACAGGCCCTGCATGCAAGCCAGACACAACAGGCCGAGCTGGCCGCGGAACGCGCCGCCGTCCACGAGGCTCTGGCAATCGTCACCCTGAGTCCAAACGGCGAGATCCTGGATGCCAACCCGCGTTATCTGGAAACGCTCGGCTACGCGCCGGGCACCCTGCGCGACCGCCCGCTACGCAGCCTGCTGCACCCCGTCTATGCACAGGGGCAGGCCTTCACCCGACTGTGGCAGGAGGTCCGCCAGGGCCGGAACAGCCAAGCCTTGCTGCCCTATCAGACCCGCGACGGCCAGCCCCGCTGGCTGGACGTCTGCCATGTGGCGCTGCGCGATGCGGACGGCCGGGTGCAGCGCATCCTGCAGCTGGCCAGCGATGTCACGGCACGCACCCGCGAGGCGCAGTCGGCCAGTAACGTGCTGCAAGCCGCCAGCCGCTCCATGGCCATCATCGAATTCGACCTGCAAGGCCAGGTGGTGAACGCCAACGAGAACTTCCTGCAGCTGATGGGCTATCGCCTGGACGCCCTGCGCGGCCAGCACCATCGCCTTTTCTGCGAAGCCGAGGAGGTGCAGAGCGAGGCCTACCGCACCTTCTGGAGCCGACTGCAGCGCGGCGAGTTCCAGTCCGGACTGTTCCGCCGGCGCGACAGCCGGGGCGCCACCGTGTGGCTGCAGGCCACCTACAACCCGCTGTACGACGAACATGGCCAACTGTACGGGGTGATCAAGTTCGCCAGTGATCTGACCCGCCGGGTGGAACAGCGACAGGCGGAATCCCAGGCGGCGCGGCTTGCCTTCGAAACCTCCCGACAGACCGACCAGCACGCCCGCGAGGGCGCTGCGGTGGTGCAGCAGACCGTCGGCGTGGTGCAAAGCATCGCCGATGAACTGCAGCAGGTGGCGCGCAGCATCGCCGCGCTGAGTCAGCAGTCCGAGGAGATCGGCAGCATTGTCGATGCCATTCGCGGCATCGCCGAACAGACCAACCTGCTGGCCCTCAACGCGGCCATCGAGGCGGCCCGCGCCGGGGCCCAGGGTCGCGGCTTCGCCGTGGTCGCCGACGAGGTGCGCAACCTGGCGCGGCGCACCAGCGAAGCGACGGTGGCCATCGGCGAAGTGGTGAACAAGAACCGCGAGCTGGCCCGGCAGGCGGTGAGCAGCATGCAGGCCGGCACCCAGAAAGCCGAACAGGGCGTGGGCCTGGCCAACCAGGCTGGCACGGTGATCCTCGATATCCAGCACGGCGCCCAGAAAGTCGTCGACGCGGTGGGACAGTTCGCCCAGACCCTCGATCAGCGCCAGTGACCCGGCGCCGATCCGCTGCGGCCGGCGTCAGGGCGCCGGCCAGTTCACCTGCGGCAGCGCCTCGAAGGCCGGCCGGGCAAACAGGTAGCCCTGGAACAGATGAATACCCAGCGCCTGCAACTGGCGCAGCTCGCCAGGGGTTTCGATGCCCTCGGCGATCACCTCGATCCCCAGTACCCGGCACACGCCGAGAATCCCCTGCACGATGGCCTGGCGCACCGGGTCGGTATCGATGCCCCGCACCAGCGCCATGTCCAACTTGATGATGTCGGGCTGGAACTCGGCCAGCAGGTTGAGCCCGGAATAGCCGGCGCCGAAGTCGTCGATGGCGGTCATGAATTTCTGCCGCTGGTACTCGTCGATGATCTCCTTCAGGTGGGCCTTGTCCACCAGCTGCTCGCTTTCGGTGATCTCGAAGATGATCCGCTCGGTGGGAAAGCCGAAGCGCCGCGCCGCCGCCAGGGTGGCGCGGATGCAGGTGGCCGCCCGGTAGACCGCGTTGGGCAGGAAATTGATGCTCAGCCGGCAGGGCATACCCAGCCGGGCGGCCAGCTCGACGGCCTTGACCCGGCAGGCCTGGTCGAAGGCGTAGCGGTTCTGGTCGTTGACCCGGGCGAGCACGCTGGCCGCCCCGCTGCCGTCGGTGCCGCGCACCAGCGCCTCGTAGGCATACAGGCTGCGGTCACGCAGGTCGATGATGGGCTGGAAGGCCATGCTGAAATCGAAATCCAGGGCCTGACCGTCCCGGCAGGAGGCGCAGGGAGGGAGGGATGGCTGTTCGCTCATGCGATGAGAGTCCGAAGGGGTGGTAGGGAGAAAAGAGAAAACGGAGAAACGGGCCGCCGCTCAGTCCGTCGGCCAGACGCATTGTCGGGCGCGACCCTGGCGCTTGGCCGCGTAAAGCGCCTGGTCGGCGTGGCGCAGCAGCGTGGTAATGGCATCGCCGGGCCGGCGGCTATACAGGCCCGCGCTGAAATTGATGCGCAGCCCCGGCGCGGAAAAACGCAGTGACTGGCACGCCTCGCGCAAGCGGTCAAGCAGACGGCTGGCGCCGTCGCAGTCGCTTTCCGGCAGGACCAGCAGGAACTCCTCACCGCCGATGCGCCCGGCGCAGTCGCTGTCGCGGGACAGGGTCTTGAGCAGGCGGGCGAAGGCAACCAGCACCTCATCGCCGACCACGTGGCCGTGCCGGTCGTTGACCCCCTTGAAGTCGTCCAGGTCGATCATCGCCACCACCAGCGGCCGCTGGTAGCGGTTCGCGGCACGCAACAGCCGCTGCAACACCTCCAGGGTGCGCCGGCGGTTGTACAGGCCGGTCAGGCTGTCGGCCGCGGCCATGCGCGCCAGCACCCGGTTGCGCTCCTGCAGTTCGCGCTCGCGCGCCTTGCGCGCGCCGATGTCGACCAGCACAACCAGCACCCGCCGATCGCCAGCGTCCGCGTCGAGGCGGCAGGCTTCGAGCAGCATCGCCCGGGCGTGGCCCTGTCCGTCCAGCAGCACGCATTCTCCCTGCAGCACCCCGCCCTGCTCGATCAGCTGCCGATGGCCACGCACAAGAGCCAGACGCATGCCATGAGGCAGCAGCGGGCCGAAGGCCTGACCGATCAACTGCTCGGGGCGGAAACCCAGCGAACCCAGCAGCCCGGGACTGACCTGCAGGATGCAACCCCGCTCATCGAGCACACACATGCCCAGCGGCACGGAGTCGACGAAGCGCTCCCGTGTGGGCGTCGGCGCCACCAGCCCGTCAGGCGTCGTCACGATCGTGCCCGACCCAGATCAACTGCGAGACATCGATGCCCAGCTTGGCCGCGTGCGCCAGCAGGCGCTCGCGGACGCCCGCCGGCAGCTGCTTGTCGCGGGCCAGGATCCACAGGTAATCGCGGTTTGGCCCCATCACCAGAGCCCAACGGTAATCCTGCTGATCCAGCGCCACCAGGTGATAGCCGCCATAGAACGGCCCGAAGAAGGACACCTTCAGCGAGCCGACATTCTCCGCACCGATGAAGCGCGCCGTACCGACCGCCTCCTGCCAGCGGCGGCGCTTCTCGTCATAGCCCCGGTTGATGACTTCGACGCTGCCATCCGGGCGCTGGCGGTAACGGGCGTTGACGTTGCTCAGGCCACGCTCGAAGGAATGATCCAGGCGGGCGATTTCGTACCAGGTGCCCAGATAACGCGGCAGCTCGAACGGGCTGACCACGGCAACGCCTTTGGGCGGCGCATAAGAACAGCCGACCAGACCGAGTAGCGGAAGCAGCAGCAAGGCAGCAAGCGCGGAGCGAAGAAGCATGGCGTTCTCCTGGAACAGCGGGGCGGCGAAAACTGTACAACAAAGTTATACAGAAAGTTTGACATGTACAACAAAAACCTTATTCTGAGATCAAATCTGTACAAGTCACACCACGCTGTACATGTATGAGGTTCCCCATGACCACGTCCCTCGGCACTCTCAAGATCGGCATCAGCGCCTGCCTGCTCGGCCAGCCAGTGCGCTTCAACGGTGGCCACAAGGAGTCGCGCCTGTGCAGCGAGGTGCTGGCGCGGCATTTCCAGTTCGTGCCGGTGTGCCCGGAAGTGGCCATCGGCCTGGGCACCCCGCGCCAGGCGATTCGCCTGGTGGGCGAACCCGAGCAGCCTCGCGCGGTGGGTTCGCGCAACGCCGCCCTGGATGTCAGCGATGCCCTGGGCGCCTACGGCCGGCAGGTGGCCGCCGAGGCGGATGAATTGTGCGGCTTCATCCTCATGCAGAAGTCGCCGTCCTGCGGCATGGAGCGGGTCAAGGTCTACCGCGACGACGGCCAGCCCGCCGCAGCCACCGGACGCGGATTGTTCGCCGCCGCACTGATGGACGCCCGCCCGGACCTGCCGGTGGAAGAAGACGGCCGTCTCAACGACCCGGTGTTGCGCGAGAACTTCATCAGCCGCGTCTACGTCTACGCCGCCTGGCAGCGCCTGCTGCGCGGCGGACTGAGCCGCCGCGCGCTGTACGACTTCCACGCCCGCTACAAGTACCAGCTGATGGCTACCAGCCGCGCGCAGTACCGGGACCTTGGCCGGATGCTGGCGGAAAACCGCGAGCCGCTGGAGACCTTCGCCCCGCGCTACTTCAGCGCCCTGATGACGGCGCTGCGCCGACCCGCCAGCCGCGGCAGCCACAGCAACGTGCTGCAGCACCTGAGCGGCTACCTCAAGCGCAGCCTGAGCACCCATGACCGCCAGGAGATGCAGGAGCTCATCGAGCGCTACCGCCAGGGACAGATCCCGCTCGTGGTGCCGCTGACCCTGCTCAAGCACCACCTGCGTCACCACCCGGACGGTTACCTGGCGGACCAGGCCTACCTGCAGCCGCATCCCGAAGACCTCAGCCTGCGCAACACCCTGTGACCATGAACGAGACCCTCGACCTCCCAGGCAGCGCCTCCGAGCTGCTGCCGATCCGCGACGTGGCCCGGCTGACCGGCGTCAACCCGGTCACCCTGCGCGCCTGGGAACGCCGCTACGGGCTGATCCTGCCGCAGCGCACCCCCAAAGGCCATCGGCTGTACTCCCACGCGCAGGTCGAGCAGATCCGCCAGGTGCTCGACTGGCTGGAGCGTGGCGTGGCGGTGGGCCAGGTCAAGGGGCTGCTGGATGCACAGCGTCCGGCCAAGCCTCTGGAAGACACCTCCTGGCAGGAACGGCGCAACCAGTTGCAAAGCTGCATCGAGGAGCTGGCCGAGCGCGCCCTGGACGACTGCTTCAACCGCGCCATGGCGCTCTATCCCGCCACCACCCTGTGCCGGCACCTGCTGTTGCCGCTGCTCGATGGCCTGCGCCGGCGCTGGCGCCAGCCCGGCGCGCAGCTGGAGCAGGTGTTCTTCCTGTCCTGGCTGCGCAGCAAGCTGGGCGCGCGCCTGTATCACTGCAACCGCCAGCACGGCGGCGCGCCGCTGCTGATGCTCAACCTGGGCGAGCAGCCCATGGAGCCGGACCTGTGGCTGTGCGCCTGGCTGGCCAGCGACGCCGAGTGCCCGGTGCAGGTGCTCGATTGGCCGGTGCCGCCGCCGCAGCTGGCGGTCGCGGTACACCAGTTGAATCCTCGCGCAGTGCTGCTGTGCGGCGACCAGCCGCTCGGTCTTCCCCGGCTGCGCCAACTGCTGAACGACATCGCCTGCCCCCGGCTGCTCTGCGGTCCGGCGGTGGCCATTCATCCGGATGCCCTGCAGGAACTGGGCAACCTGCACGTGTCGGGCGATCCGCTGGAGGCCCTGGGACAGCTGCACCACCTGGGTCTGCTCGGTGGAGGTGCACCATGCGCCAGTTGATCTGGCTGCGCAGCGACCTGCGCGTGCATGACAACCGCGCCCTGCACGCCGCCCTGGCGGCCGGGCCGACCCTGGCGGTCTACCTGATCACCCCCGGCCAGTGGTGTGCCCATGACGACGCACCCTGCAAGATCGACTTCTGGCTGCGCAACCTGACGGAGCTGCGCCTGCAGCTGAACGCCCTCAACGTGCCGCTGCTGATCCGCCAGGCCGAACGCTGGGACGCCGCGCCCGCCGTACTGGCCGAGCTGTGCCAGACGCACGGTATCGGCTGCGTGCAGGTCAACGACGAGTACGGGCTGCACGAAGCGGCCCGCGACCAGGCGGTGGCCGACCGGCTGGCCGCCCAGGGCGTCGGCTTCCAGCGCCATCTGGACCAGCTGCTGTTCCAGCCCGGCAGCCTGCTGACCCGCTCCGGCGGCTACTTCAAGGTGTTCAGCCAGTTCCGCAAGGTCGCCCATGCGCGCCTGCACGACGCCCTGCCCGACTGCCTGCCGCGTCCCCAGCCGCAGGCGCCGCTGGCGGTCGAGGGCGATTCGCTGCCCGACAGCGTGGCCGGCTTCGCACGGCCGAACGAAACACTGCGCCAGCTGTGGCCGGCCGGCGAAGGCCACGCCCTCGACCGCCTGCAGCGCTTCGTCGATGAACACCTGGCCGACTACGACCGCTGCCGCGACCTGCCCGCCCTGCCCGGCACCAGCCAGCTGTCGCCCTACCTGGCAGCCGGCGTGCTGTCGCCCCGGCAATGCCTGCACGCCGCGCTGCGCGCCAACCAGGGCGAGTTCGCCAGCGGCCAGCCGGGCGCGGTGGCCTGGATCAACGAGCTGCTGTGGCGCGAGTTCTACAAGCACGTGCTGGTCGGCTTTCCCCGCGTCTCCCGGCACCGCGCCTTCCGCCCGGAAACCGAGGCGCTGCCCTGGCGCGATGCTCCAGAGGAGCTGGCAGCCTGGCAGGCCGGGCGTACCGGCTTTCCGTTGATCGATGCCGCCATGCGCCAGCTCGCCGCCACCGGCTGGATGCACAACCGCCTGCGCATGCTGGTGGCCATGTTCCTCAGCAAGAACCTGCTGATCGACTGGCGCGCCGGCGAGCGCTTCTTCATGGCCCAGCTGATCGACGGCGACCTGGCCGCCAACAACGGCGGCTGGCAGTGGAGCGCCTCCACCGGCACCGACGCGGTGCCCTATTTCCGCCTGTTCAACCCGATCAGCCAGTCGCGCCGCTTCGATCCGGACGGGCGCTTCATCCGCCACTGGCTGCCGGAACTGGCGCACCTGGACAACCGCGCCATCCACGAACCCGCCGCCCTCGGCGGCCTGTTTGGCGCACCGAATTACCCGCGTCCGCTGGTGGACCTCGCCGCCAGCCGCGCCCGGGCGCTGGCCGCGTTCCGCGACCTGCCATCACGGGAGACCGACCATGAGTGACTTCCTGCCCCTCTTCGCCAGACGCTTCGCCGCCCTCGACGCCGGCAGCCTCGACCGCCTGGGCCAGCTGTACACCGAGGACATCCGCTTCCAGGACCCGCTGCACCGGGTGGAGGGGCTGGCCGCGCTGCGCGATTACTTCGCCGCGCTGTACGCCAATGTGCAGGACCTGCAGTTCGACTTCCACGGCTTCGAGCAGAGCGCCGCCGGCGCCGGCTACCTGCGCTGGACCATGCGCTACCGCCACCCGCGCCTGCGCGGCGGCGCGCCGATCGAGGTGGACGGCTGTTCCTACCTGCGCTGGTCCCAGGGCCGCGTGTACCTGCATCGCGACTACTTCGACGCCGGGGCGTTGCTCTACGAGCACTTGCCAGTGCTCGGCACGCTGATCGGCTGGCTGAAACGGAGGCTGTCATGAAACGTATCTGGCTGACCGGCGCCAGCAGCGGCATCGGGGCCGCGCTGGCCGAACAACTGCTGGTCCGGGGACACCGGCTGGCGCTCAGCGCCCGGCGCACGGAGCCGCTGGAACAGCTGGCGGCACGCTGGCCGGGACAGGTACTGGTGGTCCCCGGCGACCTGGGCGACGCCGAACAGGTGCCGGCCATCGGCGCACGCATCGCCGAGGAATGGGGCGCGCTGGACCAGGTGATCCTCAATGCCGGCACCTGCGAATACCTGGAAGTACGCCGCTTCGAGGCGGCGCTGATCGAACGGGTGATGCGCGCCAACGTGCTGTCGGTGGCCTACTGCCTGGAAGCCGCGCTGCCCTTGCTGCGCCGCGGCGAATGCCCGCACCTGGTGGCGGTCGGCAGCTCGGTGACCTGGCTGGCGTTGCCGCGCGCCGAGGCCTACGGCGCCTCCAAGGCGGCGCTGCGCTACCTGTGCGAATCGCTGCGCGTCGACCTGGCCGCCGAGGGCATCGACGTCACCCTGGTCAGCCCCGGGTTCGTCGACACCCCGCTGACCCGCCAGAACGATTTCCCCATGCCCCTGCGCTGGCCGGTGGACAAGGCCGCCCGCCACATCGCCGCGCGCCTGGACCGCCGGCCCCTGGAGATCGCCTTCCCGGCGCCGTTCATCGCCACGCTGCGCCTGCTCGCCCTGTTACCCCAACGCCTGCAGCTTGCCCTGGGCAAGCGCATGGCCCGCACCGCCACGGAAGATCGCACCCCATGAATATCGCACTGATCGGCAGCGGCATCGCCGGCCTGACCGCCGCCCACCTGCTCAGCCGCCGCCATAGCGTCACCCTGTTCGAGGCCGACACCCGGCTCGGCGGCCACACCCACACCGTGGATGTCACGGTGGACGGCCGCCGCTACGCCATCGACACCGGGTTCATCGTCTACAACGACTGGACCTACCCGAACTTCATCCGCCTGCTCGACCAGCTCGGCGTGGCCTCGCGGCCGACCGAGATGAGCTTCTCGGTGCGCGATCCGCGCAGCGACCTGGAGTACAACGGCCACAACCTCAACAGCCTGTTCGCCCAGCGGCGCAACCTGGTGTCGCCGGGCTTCTGGGGCATGTTGCGCGACATCCTGCGCTTCAACAAACAGGCACTGCAGGACCTCGAACAGCAGCGCATCCCCGCCGACATGACCCTTTGCGACTACCTGCGCCGCAATGGCTACGGCGCGCGCTTCATCGACCACTACATCGTGCCCATGGGCTCGGCGATCTGGTCCATGTCACTGGCCGCCATGCTGGACTTCCCGCTGCAGTTCTTCGTGCGCTTCTGCAAGAACCACGGGCTGCTGTCGGTCAACGATCGGCCGCAATGGCGGGTGATCGAAGGCGGTTCGCGCAGCTACATCGAACCGCTGAGCGCGGGCTTTGCCGAAGGCATTCGCCTGAACTGCCCGGTGCAACGCGTCGAGCGCGACGCCGACGGCGTGACCGTGCACAGCGCCGCCGGGCGCGAGCGCTTCGACAAGGTGGTGTTCGCCTGCCACAGCGACCAGGCCCTGGCGCTGCTTGCCGACCCCAGCGAGGCCGAGCGCGAGATTCTCGGCGCGCTGCGCTACGCCGACAACGACGTGGTGCTGCACACCGACACCCGCCTGCTGCCGGCGCGGCGCCTGGCCTGGGCGAGCTGGAACTATCGCCTGGGCGGGCCGGCCGACAAGCCGGCCGCCGTCACCTACAACATGAACATCCTGCAGGGCATCGACAGCGACACCACCTTCTGCGTCAGCCTCAACCAGACCGCCGCCATCGACCCGGCGCGCATCCTCGCCCGCTTCACCTACGCCCACCCCCAGTACAGCCTCGCCGGACTGGCCGCCCAGGAGCGCTGGCGGGAACTGCTCGGCGAGCGGCACAGCTACTACTGCGGCGCCTACTGGGCCAACGGCTTCCATGAGGACGGCGTGGTCAGCGCCCTGCGCGTGGCCGCCGCGTTCGGGGAGGCGCTGTGAACAGCGCGCTCTACCATGGCTGGGTCAGCCACCGGCGCTTCAGCCCGCGCGCGCATGCCTTCCGCTACCGCATCGGCATGCTCTACCTGGACCTCGACGAGCAAGAGCAGGTGCTCGGCCTGTCGCCGCTGGCCGGGCGCTCGCGCCTCGCGCCCTTCGCCTTCCGCGAAACCGATCACCTGCCCGAACACACCCGCCACGGCGAACGGCTGATCGACGCGGTGCGCGAGCGGGTCGAGGCGGCGCTCGGCCACCGCCCGCAGGGTCGCGTCTGCCTGCTCACCCAGCCGCGCAGCTGGGGCCTGGCGTTCAACCCGCTGAGCGTCTTCTTCTGCCACGAGGCCGACGGCCGCCTGGCGGCGATCCTCTGCGAGGTGAGCAATACGCCGTGGCGCGAGCGCTACTACTACGTCCTCCCGGCCGGCGAGGGCGAGCTGCGCCACCGCGTGCCGAAGAGCTTCCACGTCTCGCCGTTCCTGCCTCGCGACCTCGAGTACCGCATGCGCTTCTCGCGCCCGGACGAGCGCCTGCTCGTCCACATGGAGGACTGGCGCGGCGAGGAAAAACTCTTCGAGGCCGGCCTCGGCCTGCGCCGCGAGCCCCTCGACCACGCCAGCCTGCACCGCCACCTGCTGGCCTTTCCCTGGATGACCGGCAAGACGCTGCTGGGCATTTACTGGCAGGCGCTGCGCCTGCTGATCAAGCGCACGCCGATCTTCGATCACCAATCCGCTCTCGGTGACCAGCGCACCGCCCGACAGGAGTCCGCCCATGAAAAGCCCTGACCTGACTTCCCCGCGCAACGGCCTGCTGGCCAACGGCCTGGGGGCCGGCCTGCTGAAACGCGGACTGCTGCGCCAGCTCGCGCACCTGCGCCACGGCCAGCTGACCCTGGTCGAGGCCGGCGAGCGCCAGCTGTTCGGCCAACCCGATGCCCACCTGCGGGCGGAAATCCAGGTGCACGACGAGGCGTTCTGGCCGATGGTGGCCGGCAACGGCTCGATCGGCGCTGGCGAAGCCTACATGCAGGGTTACTGGAGCAGCCCGGACCTCACCGCGGTGATCCGCCTGTTCGTCGTCAACCTGGACGTGCTGGACGGTCTGGAGGGTGGTCTGGCGCGTCTCGGCCGCCCGCTGCTGCACGGCCTGCACTGGCTGAACCGCAACACCCGCCGGGGCTCACGCAAGAACATCGCCGCCCACTACGACCTGGGCAATGCGCTGTTCGAGCAACTGCTCGATTCGACCATGATGTACTCGGCGGCCATGTTCCGCAGTGCCGAGGACAGCCTGGAACAGGCGCAGCTCTACAAGCTGCAGCGCATCTGCGAGAAGCTCGACCTGCAGCCCGACGACCACCTGCTGGAGATCGGCACCGGCTGGGGCAGCATGGCGCTGTACGCGGCCAGCCACTATGGCTGCCGGGTGACTACCACCACCCTGTCGCGCGAGCAGTACGAGTACACCCGCCAGCGCATCGAGGCCCAGGGCCTGCAGGATCGCATCACCCTGCTGCTCCAGGACTATCGCGACCTCGAGGGCCAGTACGACAAGCTGGTGTCCATCGAGATGATCGAGGCGGTCGGCCACCGCTACCTGCCGACCTACTTCCGCCAGTGCGCGCGGCTGCTCAAGGACGACGGCCTGATGCTGCTGCAGAGCATCACCATCCGCGACCAGCGCTATGAACAGGCCAAGGGCTCGGTGGACTTCATCCAGCGCTACATCTTCCCGGGCGGCGCCCTGCCCTCGCTGCAGGTGCTGCTGGAGAACGTCGGCCGCGACACCGACCTGAACCTGCACCACATGGAGGACTTCGGCCTGCACTACGCGCGCACCCTGCACCTGTGGCACGACAACCTGCGCCGCGCCCGCCACAGCCTGGAACAGCTGGGCTACGACGAGCAGTTCTACCGGCTCTGGGAGTTCTACCTGTGCTACTGCGAGGGCGGCTTCTTGGAGCGCAGCATCGGCGCCGCGCAACTGCTGCTGGCCAAGCCCGCCGCGCGTCCCGAGCCGCTGCTGGCGCGGGGGTTCTGATGCCGCTGGCGCACGTGCTGGTCAATGCCGGGCTGTTCCAGCTCGGCTGGTTCGCCTGCGTGCTGGGCGCGCAGCGGCCCTGGCTGCTGCTGGTCGCCGTCGCCTGCCTGCTGGTGCACCTGCTGTGGATCGCGCCGACGCGCGGCGAATGGCGCCTGGTTGCACTGACCATGCTGGCCGGCTGGCTGCTGGACAGCGCGTTGCTCAACCTGGGGCTGTTCGACTTCGGCGCTGGCGCCCCGGTCGCGCCGCTGTGGCTGGCGCTGCTCTGGGCGCTGTTCGCCACCACGCTGCGCCATTGCCTGGCCTGGACGGCGCGCCCCTGGTGGCGGGCCAGCCTGCTGGGTGCGGTTGGCGGGCCGCTGTCCTACCTGGCCGGCGCCGAGTTGGCCGGTGTTGGCCTGCCGTGGGGCCTGCTGCCGAGTCTGCTGGTGCTGGCGGGGGTGTGGGCGGTGGTGATGCCCTTGTTGCATGGGCTGGCACGACTGCCGGTGGTGGCCAACGCGGGGCGTTGACCACCCTACGGGAGGTGACGGTGCGGGCCGGGAGTCAGGCGTCGTCGCGGTCCTGGCGCACCCAGATCAGCTCCGAGACGTCGAAGCCCAGCAGCGCCGCCTGGCGCACCAGGTACTCCTGGATCTTGGGGTCGAGCTGCTTGTCGCGGGAGAGGATCCACAGGTAATCCCGATCGGCGCCCGCCACCAGGGCCCAGCTGTAGTTCACCTGGTCCAGCGCCACCAGGTGATAACCACCCGCAAAGGGGCCGAAGAAGGAGACCTTCAGCGAGCCGACGTTCTCCGAGCCGATGAACTGGGCTTCACCTTCCGCCTCTTCGTACTCGCCCTTGTTGTCGTTGTAGCCCCGGTTGAGGACCTTCACTTCGCCGTCCGGCCACAGGCTGTAGGTGGCGGTCACGTTGGAAAGTCCGCGTTCGAAACGGTGATCCAGCCGGGCGATCTCGTACCACTTGCCCAGGTAGCGCTCGATCTGGAACGGCGCGACCGGCGTGATGCCGTCGGGGGGCGATGTGGAGCAGCCGGTCAGGCCGAGCAGTGCAACCAACAGCATTCCAACCAGCAGACTTCCCGAACGATGACGCGTCATGGGGGTGTTCTCCTTGGTAGTAGCGATGCGGCGGGGACGCCGAAACCGGTAGACCATGGTGCCGGTGGCAGGTTGCGCCCGAGCCGTGCCAGCGCCTGGCGGCCGGATAAACGTCGTGCCTGGGCCGGACAGACCTTCGGGGAAGCCGCATCGGCGGCCGGAAAAGCGCCGACCGCCCTATCGGTCCGACGCGGCTTGCGCCTGCCGCCGCGTCCGGGGCGATACGCCGCTCCAGAAGGTAGGGCGGACAACGCTTTACCTGTCCGCCGCTGCGCGCCGGGCCGGGCCGGGCCTGGAGAGGCGGATAAAACAACGATGTCCGCCCTACCGCTGCGCACCAGTGCCAGGGCTTAGGGTGGCGGACAAAAAAACAACGTTGTCCGCCCTACGCTGGCGCGCTTGCAACGTAGGGGGCAAGACGTATCTACGGTTCGCGCATACCACAAACAAAAAACCCGCTCCGAGGAGCGGGTTTTTCCTGTTACCGAAGCGACTGGATCAGACCAGCTTTTCCAGTTCCGGCACGACCTCGAACAGGTCGCCCACCAGGCCGTAGTCGGCCACCTGGAAGATCGGCGCTTCTTCGTCCTTGTTGATCGCGACGATCACCTTGGACATGTCTCTTATACACATATGACGCTGCACACAACCCCTTACGTGTATATCCCCTCTTTTCCCCCTC